>NZ_CP152412.1:1112500-2469163 GCF_038957035.1 Bradyrhizobium sp. B097 | reverse complement strand
TTCAGGCGGATCAGCGTTTCACGTGACTTCATCGACTCATACTCCCCAGAAGTCCCAATTCTGAACGCGGGACAGAACCGGCTCCCCCCTGGGCCCCGCCGGCATAACTATGGTGTGCCGGGGATGATGGCCTGACAAAGTTAGCGTTCCGTTTCCAAACCCGACAGGATTTGAGCGAGTTGCCGGTAGCCGTCGCCGAGGCTGGTGGCCTCGTCCTTGGCCTGGCGCAGGAAGCTTTCCAGCGGCTCGTGCAGCCGGATCGCCTCGTCGACCTCGGGGCTGGAACCCGGCCGGTAGGCGCCGAGCCGGATCAGTTCCTCCATGTCGGCATAGGTCGCCATCACCTGCCGCGCCTTGTTGATGAAGGGCAGGAAATCGGGGTCGGCGGACCGCGGCATGGTGCGCGAGACCGACTTGAGGATGTTGACCGCGGGATAGCGGCCGCGCTCGGCGATCGCCCGCTGCATCACAATATGGCCGTCGAGGATGCCGCGCACCGCGTCCGCGATCGGCTCATTGTGATCGTCGCCGTCGACCAGCACGGTGAAGATCGCGGTGATGGTGCCGACGCCGCTGCCCGGCCCAGCCCGCTCCAACAGCTTCGGCAATTCGGTGAACACCGTCGGCGTGTAGCCCTTGGCGGTCGGCGGCTCGCCGGCCGAGAGGCCGATCTCGCGCTGCGCCATCGCAAAGCGCGTCACCGAGTCCATCAGGCACAGCACGTCCTGGTCCTCGTCGCGGAAATACTCGGCGATGGCGAGCGTCAGATACGCCGCCTGGCGCCGCATCAGCGCCGGCTCGTCCGAGGTGGCGACCACCACGACCGAGCGCGCCAGCCCCTCCTCGCCGAGATCCTCCTGGAGGAATTCCTGCACCTCGCGGCCGCGTTCGCCAATCAGCCCGATCACCGAGATCGCGGCATCGACATTGCGCGCCAGCATCGACAGCAGCACCGACTTGCCGACGCCGGAGCCCGCGAAGATGCCGAGCCGCTGGCCGCGGCAGCAGGTCAGGAAGGTATTAAGGCCGCGCACGCCGAGGTCGAGCGGCGGACCGACCCGCCTGCGCGAATGCGCCGGCGGCGGCGAGTTGCGGTAGGACATCGGCGAGGCGCCCTGCTGCAGCGGCCCCTTGCCGTCGATCGGCTCGCCCATCGCGTTGACGACGCGGCCGAGCCAGGCCGGCGATGGCCGCACCTGGCTCGCCGCATTGGCGATCACCGCGCGGCACCCGCGCCTGACGCCCTCAAGCCCGCCGAACGGCATCACCACCGCGTTCTCGCCGGAGAAGCCGATCACCTCGGCCGGGATGAAGCGGCCTGCGCCGACATCGATCACGATCCGGGCGCCGACCGACATCGCGTGAATGGGGCCGGCGATCTCGACCATGAGCCCGCGGACGCCGACCACACGGCCATAAATATTGACGCCGTCGATGTCCGCGATCTGCTCCGCGAGCGCCTTCATTGCGAAAACCTTAAGTTTCCGCAATTTTGCGCCGGCCGCTTAACTTCGTGTTTACCCGCATCATTAATCATTGCGTCACTGTCTTTGGTGACTGAGGTCGCTCGCCCATCAGAAGAAGGGCGAGTCGCGAGAGTCGGTTAGGCCCGGCTCTTAATGTGGAAACTGAACGAGCGCGGTTAGGAAAAGCTTCTTCTACGCAATATCTTAGGGCGATTCGACAAAAATTGCACGGTTAGAGCTTGCGTCGAGGAATCAGTTTTTGTTAACCATATCTCGTCAGGATCCGAATCAGTTGTTCAAAGGCGTTTTGTGAGTGCCGCAAGTGCGGCCGACCTGACGCCCGGAGCGGCGACTATAGGGGACTGGCATGCGCGTTTTGCTGATTGAAGATGATAGCGCCGTCGCGCAGTCGATCGAATTGATGCTCAAATCCGAGAGTTTCAACGTCTACACGACGGATCTCGGTGAAGAAGGCGTCGATCTCGGCAAGCTTTACGACTACGACATCATCCTGCTCGACCTCAACCTGCCCGACATGTCCGGCTACGACGTGCTCAAGCAGCTCCGGGTTTCGAAGATCAAGACTCCCATTCTGATCCTCTCCGGCCTCGCTGGCATCGAGGACAAGGTCAAGGGTCTCGGCGTCGGCGCCGACGACTACATGACCAAACCCTTCCACAAGGACGAGCTGGTCGCCCGCATCCACGCCATCGTGCGCCGCTCCAAGGGTCACGCCCAGTCGGTGATCCAGACCGGCGATCTCGTGGTCAATCTGGACACCAAGACGGTCGAGGTCGGCGGTCAGCGCGTGCACCTCACCGGCAAGGAATACCAGATGCTGGAGCTGCTCTCGCTCCGCAAGGGCACCACGCTCACCAAGGAAATGTTCCTCAACCATCTCTACGGCGGCATGGATGAGCCGGAGCTGAAGATCATCGACGTCTTCATCTGCAAGCTCCGCAAGAAGCTCGCCAACGCCTCCGAGGGCCGCAACTTCATCGAGACCGTGTGGGGCCGCGGCTACGTGCTGCGCGAGCCGCACGAGGCCGACGAGCGCATTCCCGCCTGACCTTCTGGCCCGCAGCGTTCCGACTTCGCTTTCGACTTGAGCCCCGCCGCAAATGGCGGGGTTTTTGTTTTTGGGGCTTACGCCACCGGGATCGCGGTCAAAGCGGCGAGCAGATCCGCGCCCTTCGGAACGCCGAGCCCGGTGCAGGCGCTCCAGCCGGGGCCGGCATCGTAGCCCTTGCCGCCGACGCGGTTGTTGCCCTGCACGACCGCACGGAATGCGCCGGGGTTGGCGTAAAGCGCAGCGTTGAGAAAGCCGATCTGCTCGCCGCGGGCGGCGACAGCTATCGCAACCAGCGCGGCCCATAGCGGCGTCGCGGCGCTGGTCCCGCTCATCGCCATCGCCTGTCCGTTGACCATGATGCGGTAGCCCGGGGTCGCCGCGGCCGCGCAGGCGACATCCGGGACGCCGCGCCTGATAGCGCCGTCGTTCTGCGATTTCGGCAGCGTCAAATGCGACTGATAATCGGGGACGGGAAACGCGTCGCTGATGCCACCGCCGGTGCCGACCGCGCCGGCGTTCCAGACCGCCTCCGCTGCGGCTGCCCCATTGCCAGCGGCAGATACGGGCTGGGTGCCGCCGCAGCTCGTCGCATAGGGGCTCGAGGCGGGAAACCAGACATGAAGTTTGCCGTCGGTCAGGCCGCTCGTCGCGAGCTGATCACCGGAGGCGAACAGCACGCTGACGCGCAGCCGCGCGGCATCGGCCAGCACGGCCTGCATCGCGTCGCGCCCCGGCCCGGTCCAATATTTCTCGGCACTGCCCCAGCTGACGGAGACCACCTGCGGCGCATGCTCTTCATCGAACACCGCCTGATGGATCGCGTCGGTCAGACCCGCAGCGGAGTTCTCGGCAAAGTAGACCACGATCTTGCCCTTCGGCAGCAGGCCGGCGAGCACCTGGAGATCGAGCGCGATTTCCTGATCGGCGATATCGTTGCTGCCGAAGCTGCCATCATTGCCGGTCGGCGGCACGTTAACGACCACTGGCGGCGGCCGGTTCATGCCGGCCACCGCCATGGCGAGATCGCTCGCGAGATAGCCGCCGCCGAGTGCGATGATGCCGACACAGATCGACGACACGTCGCGATCCAGCGGAATGCCGTAGCGGGCCGCGATGTCGGTCGGCCACAGCCCGCTGCCACTGCCCGTGTCGGCCTGGGCCTGCGCAAGCGGCGTCCTGGTCCGCAGCGGCCGCTGATCGAAGCCGAGAATGGCCCGGGTCCATGGCGCGATCTCGGCCGGCACCGTCAGGCCGCCGACGCGCGCGCGAAACGTGCGCTCGCCGTCGCGGTAGGTGCGAAGCGTCGCGCCGAAGATCTCGGCCATCTGCCGCGCCGTGCCTTCCAACTCGACCGTGCGCGCGACCGGATCGCTGCGGCCGACGGTCAAGCCCCGCTCTGCCGCCAGCCGCACCACGCGGGCGACGGCGCGGGCATGGCTGCGATGGCGCTGCGTCGCAAGCTGGTGCCGCGTGATCGGCCTGGCGAGCCGGGCGAGATCCCCGGCGCTGCCCGTCGGAAACTTGTCGGGGGTGCGCCGCTTCACATAGACCACGATGGGGATCCGCTCGTCGGGATCGACATCACCGACCAGCGTCGCACCGACAGGCGCGGCACGGTTGCTGCCGGCTAGCGGAACCCTGCGCTCGGAGGTGCCCGCCATCGATGCGATCTCACTTGCCGCTACATGGCGTCGGCTGCGCCGGAGTTTGCGTATCGTCGTAGGCACAGAACGGGATCGACCACACGAAGTCTGCCGCGGTCGCGATGCGGGTGAGTCCCGGCTTGCCTTCGAAGATCGGCGGCTGGCCCGAGAACTTCCAGTACCATTCGGGCAGCAGCGGCCCGAGCGGAGCAACCGGGCCATTCGGACCGAACGACAGGAATCCCGCCTGCGACGACGGCGTGCCGTCGGCCTTGAAGGCCGCGCGGCCGTGGCAGGTGATGCAGGACGACGTCGCGACGAAGCCGTCCTCGGTGACGGAATTGCCGACCCTGATGTCGAGCCCGACATTGTCGACGAAATCCACCTGCGAGCCCTTCAGGCAGTAATTGTTGTAGACCGGATCGATGTCCGCGCTCGACAGCATCGCCGTCAGCGCGGCCGTCTTCGCGCAATCCGGATAGCCCTGGCCGGCGGTCCGGTTCGACGGCACGAACGCGGTCTGCGCGCCGAAATTGTCACGACAGCCGATGATGTCGCAGCGGCCCGGATTGAAGCGGTGCTCGAATGTCGCCCAGGTCCAGTTCGGCACCTGCTTGCTGATCACATGCATCGAGACCAGGGCGTACTGCACGCCGGCCGCGCTGTTGACGTGATAGAGCTGCGGCACCTGCGCCACCGTCACCTTGTTGTTGGTGAATTGCGGAATGTCGCTGACCGGCAGCCAATTCCCCTTCACCTCGATGGAATCGACCGGAAACGACAGCGCCTTGCCGAATGCGGCTTTCACACCCGACAGCTTGTAGAGGTTGTTCTGGACGATGAAGTCGAACGTCGGCTTGTTGTGACGGGTCTCCTCCATCTGCCCCTGCGCGGCGCCCGGCGGCAGCGCCGGCAGCAATCCGCCGCTCTGCTGCACGCCTTCGCGCGCCACTTGCGGCAGGATCGGCGGGCGCAGCGACGGCGGCGTCGCGGCCGCCGGAAACTGCGGATTGGGCTGGAACAGATCGGTATCGCTTGCCCAGGTCTCGAACGTCGAATTGCTGCCGCCGGCGCGAGTGTTGGCCTGGATGAAGAGCTGCCAGGCGACCTGATCCGGCGCGGTCATCGCGGGATTCGGCGGCGATTGCGCTGCGGCCGGAAGCGCGGGAAGCACCAGCAGACCACAGACGAGCAGCGTGTCGATCGACCTTCTCATCTTGCTCTCCACATCGGGTTCATGGTTGGAATCCGTTCAAGGTTGGAATCCGTCCCCCATCCAGCTCGCATAGACATCGAGCGCGTCCTGCGACCATCGGTGACCGGGCGGCATGAAGCCGGACGACAGCGCAGCGAAGACGCGCCGTGCATTGGCGTGATCGGCAAAGTCATCATTAGCGGCCGGGTCGCAGATCCAGTCGGCGTCGCCGAGCCGAACGCCCTTTGGGGTCATGCAGGCGATGTCGCCCGGTCGAAACATCGGCAGGATGTCGTTGCCAAAGCTGGTCGTCATCGGGATCACCGAACCCATTCGCGACATGCACTTCTGGTTGCATATCGTATAGGCGACTATCGCAAGGTCCGCTGTGAAGCGGCTCACATCCTCGCGCAGCAATTTTCCGGCGGCCGTCCACGGACACCGTCGCCCACAGGTTGGATCGAACCGAAGCTTCGCGAACCGCGACCAATCAGCTATAGGATGACCATCTAGGGCTGTTCGGGCGCATCACATGATCCTGCAATCCCTCGCCGGCCTGCCGGCGTTCCTGGTCTATTTCTGCACGGCGCTGATTGCCGTGGTCGCCTACCTCTTCGTCTACACCCGCGTCACCCCGCATGACGAATTCCAGCTGATCCGCGACAACGATCCGGCGGCGGCGATCGCGCTGGGCTTGAGCCTGCTCGGCTTCGTGCTGCCGGTGGTCAGCGCCATCGCCCATTCCGCCAACGTGGTGGACTGCCTGATCTGGAGCATCATCGCGCTGATCGTGCAGATCATCGTCTATTACATCGTGAAGATCCCGGTGCCGAACCTGTCGGCGCGGATCGCCTCCGGCGAAATGGCGGCGGCGATCTGGCTCGGGCTGTCCTCGCTGGCCGCGGGCGCGCTGAACGCGGCCTGCATGATCTACTGAGCCATTGAGCCGAACCATGGCGCGCAAACCAAACCCGGAATTCGGCAAACGGCGGCCAAGCGTGCCGGCGGTGGCGACGCGACCGGAGCCGCCTTCCAAGCGCTCCAATCATGTCGCGCTGCTGATGATGGGCACGCTCGCGGTCGGCGGCGGCGCCTACGCGCTGATGCCGCGGCAGAATTGCCAACCCATCCAGGCGCCACCGGGCGTCACCGCGCCGGCCCCCCTGCAACCCGGCGCCGATTGCGCGCCGCGCAGCTCGTCGTCCGGGTCCGGCGGCAGCGGTGGTGGTGGTGGCGGCGGCTCGTCGCGCAGCAGCTTCTACAGCGGCAGCTCCTCGTCCGGCGGACCTTCATCCTCGTCGAGTTCATCGTCAAGTTCGTCGGTGAGCCGCGGCGGCTTCGGCTCGTTCGCGCATGCGTTCGGCTTCGGCGGTGGCTGAGAAGCACTTTGCCGTGTCGTCATGCGCTTTCGCTTGCCCGGCGATCGGAGCTGATGGACACTCGGCGCGGCTCCGCAGAAGGCAAGGATCGCGTCCATGAAACGCTCGCGACGGGTCTGGCTGAAATTGATGGGAAGCGTCGCGATCGGCGCAGCCTCGATCGGCCTGACGCCAGGCCAGGCCCGCA
The DNA here is from genome assembly GCF_038957035.1 of Bradyrhizobium sp. B097. Taxonomy (NCBI): domain Bacteria; kingdom Pseudomonadati; phylum Pseudomonadota; class Alphaproteobacteria; order Hyphomicrobiales; family Nitrobacteraceae; genus Bradyrhizobium; species Bradyrhizobium sp. B097. The sequence goes on along the minus strand of NZ_CP152412.1, from coordinate 2,462,221 downwards.
GTCATCACCATGCCGGGCACAAAGCCAAGCGGAAGCCCGAGCAGATATCACCCTCCGGCGGCTTCGGCGGTGCGCCACGCAGCATCGCCCGCTACGACAACGGTCCCTCGCATGGCGGCGGCTGACACCGAGCCGACACGCATCGTCTGAAGATCACGGACCCCTTCATGCAACGCATCGTATGTTCCGAGCGCGACGATTGGCAGGCAACCGCCGAAAGCGCCGGATTCACCTTCCACACCATCGACGGTGAACGCTACTGGGACGAGCGCGCCTACTACGCCTTCACGCTCGACGAGATCGAGCGCGATATCGAGGCGCCGACCGGCGAGATCGACGCGATGTGCCTCGAGCTCGCCGGACGCGCGATCAAGGATGAACAATATCTGCGCCGGCTGAAAATTCCGGAAGCGTTCTGGGACCTGATCGCGGCGAGCTGGCGCCGCAAGGAGCCGAGCCTCTACGGCCGGCTCGATCTCAAATTCAGCGGCAGCGGCCCGGCCAAGCTGCTCGAATACAACGCCGACACGCCGACCTCGATCTTCGAGGCGGCGGTGTTTCAATGGACCTGGCTCGAACAGGCGATCGAACGCAACATCATCCCGAAGCGCGCCGACCAGTTCAACTCGATCCACGAGGCGCTGATCGAGGCCTGGAAGACGATCGGCGCGACGCACCCGCTGCATCTCACCGGGCTGACCGGCAATGCCGAGGATGCCGGCACGCTCGCCTATCTCGAGGACACCGCAGCGCAGGCCGGGCTGAAGACCACGCTGCTCGACATCGAGCAGATCGGGCTGCGCAGCGACGGCCAGTTCGTCGACCTCGACGAAAGCCCGATCGCGCTCGCCTTCAAGCTCTATCCATGGGAGTGGATGTTCCACGACGCGTTCGGCAAGAACCTCGGCTCGGCGCCGACGCAATGGATCGAACCGCCATGGAAGGCGATCCTGTCCAACAAGGGCATCCTGCCGCTGTTGTGGGAGCTGTTCCCGAACCACCCCAATTTGCTGCCGGCCTATTTCGAGGACGATCCGCAGGCTGCGCAACTCGGCACCTCGTTCGTGCGCAAGCCGATCTACTCGCGCGAGGGCGCCAATGTCGAACTGGTCAGCGCCGGCATCACGCTGGTCGCGGAGCAAGGTCCCTACGGCGCCGAAGGCTTCATCCGGCAGGCCCTCGCGCCGCTGCCGAATTTCTCCGGACAGTACCCCGTGCTCGGCAGCTGGCTGGTCGACCACACGCCCTGCGGGCTGTCGATCCGCGAGGACGAGAACCCGATCACCGGCAACACATCGCGCTTCCTGCCGCACGCGATTTTGTAAGGTTGTAGCCGCACACGCCTCTCGCGGCCCGTCATCCTGAGGTGCGAGCGGGGCGCGCCTCAGGATGACGGGTCAGGCAGCTTCGCGCCGGAAAGAGTCGGCCTCAACGCGCCGCGGACGCGACCGCCTTCAGCACATGCGCGGCGCCCGCGCGCGCGACTGGCGCGGTGCTGGACTGATAGAGCCCGCGGCGGTCCGGATAGGGCCTGAACAGATTGGTGATGCCGACCACGGATTCTGCCGCGCCAAGCGCCAGCACGCCATCAGGCTCGAGCATCCGGGAGATCTTGCCGAAGATCCCTGCCTTGGTTTGCTGATCGAAATAGATCAGCACGTTGCGGCAGAAGATCACGTCGAAAGTGCCGAGATGCGAGATGTCCTGCAGCAGATTGAGCTGACGATGCTGCACCATGCCGCGGATATCGGCGTTGAGCTGCCAGAGCTCGCCCTTCTGCACGAAGTGCTTGACCAGCAGCTGGATCGGCAGGCCGCGCTGCACCTCGAACTGGCTGAACAGGCCGGCCTTCGACTTTTCCAGCACCGCCTGCGACAGGTCGGTGGCGACGATCTCGATGCGCCAGCCGGTGAACAGCGCGGTCATTTCCTTCAGCAGCATCGCGATCGAATAAGGCTCCTGCCCGGTCGACGAGGCCGCGCACCAGATGCGCAAGCTACGGCGCGCGGCGCGCGCCTGCGCCAGCGCCGGCAGCACCGCGTCCTTCAGATGATCGAACGGGATCTTGTCGCGAAAGAAGAAGGTCTCGTTGGTGGTCATCGCTTCGACCACCTCCGACGTCAGCATCTCGGCGCCGCCCTTCATCTTCTGGACCAGTTCGGGAATGCCGGCGAGGTTGGACCGGCGCGCCAACGGCAGCAGGCGGCTCTCGACGAGATATTGCTTGTCGGCCGACAGATCGAGGCCGGAACGTTCCTTCAGCAGCTTGCGCAGATACTCGTAGTCCAGCGGCGTCACGGACGGTCTCCCGCAAACACGCGAACAAGCTTCGATCCGATCTGATTGAGCGGCAGCACGGCGGCGCAGATGCCGGCATGGACCGCGGCACCAGGCATGCCCCACACCACGCTGCTCGCTTCGTCCTGGGCGATCACGCTGCCGCCGGCGGCGACGATGTCCTTGCCGCCGCGCATGCCGTCGGAGCCCATGCCGGTCAGGATCACCGACATGATGCTGCCCTGCCAGACATCGATCGCGGAGGTGAACATCGGATCCACCGCGGGCTTGCAGAAATTGACCGGCGGCCCGTCGTCGAGCGCGATCGTGGCATCGATGCCGTGGCGGACGATCCGCATGTGGCGTCCGCCCGGCGCCAGATAGATCTGACCCGGCCTGATGCTCTCGCCGTCGATCCCCTCATGCGCCGGCCGCTTGCTGGTGCGCGCCAGATGCTCGGCGAGAATGGTGGTGAAGGTCGGCGGCATGTGCTGGGTGATCAGCACCGGGACGCGGTCGATCACCGGGCCGATCTCTGCGACCAGCGACATCAACGCCTGCGGGCCGCCGGTGGAGGAGCCGATCAGCAGCACCTTCGGCTGCAGCAGGCCGAACGAACGGCGCGTGATCTGGGCGGGCGCCGCGGGCGCTGCTGCGGGGGCCAGCCCCGGGCGCGGCTTGTCGTGTCCGGGCGCGAGCGGCGGGCTCACCGCCGTATGCACTATGCTGCGCCGTGCCTTGGCGCCGAGATGACGGATCTTCTGGATCAGGTCGTGGCGGAAGGTTTCCGCGGCGGTCGCCTCGCGCGTGCTCTCCGGCTTCGGAATGTAGTCGGACGCGCCGAGCGAGAGCGCCTTCAGGCTGATCTCCGCATTGCGGCGGGTCAGCGTCGAGGCCATGATGATGACGAGGTCGCGCTTCTTCGCCAAGAGCTGCGGCAGCGCCGAGATGCCGTCGAGGTCGGGCATCTCGATATCGAGCACCGCAACGTCGGGGTTGAAGCGCTCGAGCTGGTTCACGGCATCGAGGCCGGTGCGCAGCGAGGCCACGACCTCCATGTCGGGTTCGGCGCCGATCCAGCGCGAGATCATCCCTCGGATGACCACGGAATCGTCGACGACCATCACCCGCACCTTGTCGGAACGGGTCGATGTCGGGACCGCAGTACTTGTCAACGCAACACTCATGACTTCACCAGCGACGCAACACGACGCACAACAACCGTTGAGCCGAAGGCTTCTGCCGCCGGATCGAACGTAGAAACCTAAATCAGCATGATCTTCTCGGAAAACCGGTTCCCACTTTTCCGATCATGCTTTAGATCAAACCGACTTCCTGGAACTTCGCGGTGACGATGTCCCGGTCGAACGGCTTCATGATGTATTCGTTGGCACCGGCATGCAGCGCGCGTGCGATATGCGCGACGTCATTCTCGGTGGTGCAGAACACGACCTTCGGCTGATCGCCGCCCGGCATCCGGCGGAGATTGCCGAGGAACTCGTAGCCGTCCATGACAGGCATGTTCCAGTCGAGCAGCACGGCCTCGGGCATCGCGCGCTTGCAGGCCTCGAGCGCCTTGGCGCCGTCCTCGGCCTCGACGATCTGGAAATCGAGCCCCTCCAGGATACGGCGGGCAACCTTGCGAATGACGCTTGAGTCATCGACAACAAGACACGTTCTCATCTGCGACCTCTACTTCCTCATCCCCGGAGGGATGTTTCAGTTCTTCGATTCAGTCGGCCCGTCTCAGGCCGCTTTGGCATCAGGCACCAGTTCGAGCACGCGATCGACATCGAGGACGACCATGAGCTGGCCGTCGAGGCGGTGAACGCCGCCGGCGAGCCTCGCCATGCGGGGATCGAGGTTGACCGGATTGTCCTGGCGGCTGTCGTCGGGCAGCCGCAGCACCTCGCCGATCTGGTCGATCAAGAGGCCATAGGATTCACCGCGCTGGTCGACCCCGACCGCCATCGGCGGCTTGCCGTCGTCGGCCTTCGGCAGGCCGAGCCGGGCGCGCATGTCGACCACGGTGACGATGCGGCCGCGCAGGTTGAGCACGCCGGCGATCTCGCTCGAGGCCAGCGGCACCCGCGTCAGCCGCTCCGGCATGAACACGTCCTGCACCCGCGAGATCGGCAGGCCGAACAGCTGCCCGCCGATCACCGCGGTGACGTATTCGGCCATCGCGCCTTCACTGGTCTCGATCTTGCTCGTCATCAGTTCTGTTCCTTGCATCCCTTTGTTTTGAGCATGATCCGATCGGAAAACCGGTTCCCACTTTTCCGGATCATGCTCTAGGCGGCCCGGCGCAGTTCGGCGGTCTGCTCTTTCAGCGCCGCGATCAGCCCGGGACGATCGAACTTGGCGACATAGTCGTGGAAGCCGGCCTGGCGGCCACGCTCGATCGCCGCCGGCGACACCATCGCCGACAGCGCGATGATCGGCAGCCCGATGAGGTTGTGGTCACTTCGGATGTTCTCGGCGAACTCAAAGCCGTTCATCTCGGGCATCTCGATGTCGGTCAGCACGACGTCGAAGGCCTGTCCCGAGCGCAGCGCGGCGAGCCCTTCCTGGGCGTTCGGCGCGGTCCGCACCTTGTAGCCGGCGGCTTTGAGCACCGGCGCCAGCATGTTGCGGAAGAACGCTGAGTCGTCGACCAGCAGCACCGACTGCGCCGAGGCCGACGGCCGCATCTCCTTGCGCGAGAACCAGTCGGCAAACGCCATCGGCAGGAAGTGGCCGACGTCGATCACCTCGGTGGCCTGGCCCTTGATCACGGCCGAGCCCAAAATGCCGTCCTGGGAGCCCGCGACCTCGATGTTGAGCCGCTCCTCGACGATGTCGATGATCTCGTCGACCACGAGCCCCATCGAGCGGCCGTCGTCGGCGAACACCAGGATCGGCTGCGCGCCTTGGGTCTGCACCTCGACGCCGGCCATCTGCACCAGCGGCATCAGCTGCTCGCGGTACTGCACCATGTAGCGGCCGTTGGAGAGCTCGATCTTGTCGGTTGCGATCTCTTCCAGCCGGGTGACGAGGCCGAGCGGCACCGCCTTGGGCTGCGAGGTGCCGGCGCGGAACACCAGCAGCGAGGTGAGCTGCTCGCCGCTCGAGGCATGCGCCGCGGCATTGTCGTCGGCCATGTCATGGGCCGAGGAGCCGGACGCGCCGAGCGCCTTGGCAATGCCGTTGGGGTCGATGATCATGATCACGGCGCCATCGCCCAAAATGGTGTTGCCGGAGAACATGTCGATGTGCCGCAGCTTCGTGGACATCGGCTTGACCACGATCTCCTCGGTGTGGAACACGCCGTCGACCACGATGCCGAAGGTCTGGCTGCCGACTTGGGTGACCACGATGAAGCCGTTCTCGGCATCTGAGGTGGCGCCGTCGTCGATCTTGAGCAGCTTCTTGAGGTGGATCAGCGGCAGCAGCTTGTTGCGCAGCCGCAAGACTGCGGTGTCCTTGATCCGCTCGATGCGGTGCTCGGAGTTGGCGCGGGCCCGCACCAGCTCGACCACCGAGAGCTGCGGGATGGCAAAGCGGTCGCCGCCGGCTTCCACGATCAGCGCGGAGACGATCGCCAGGGTCAGCGGGATCTTGATGGTGACGGAGGCGCCCTCGCCGGCCACGCTCTTGATGTCGATGGTGCCGCCGATCTGGTCGATATTGGTGCGCACCACGTCCATGCCGACGCCGCGGCCGGACACCGAGGTCACTTGGGCGGCGGTCGAGAAGCCCGGCGCGAAGATGAACTTGTGGATCTGGGCCTCGGTCATCTTCTCGAGCTCGGCCTCGGTGACGAGACCGTTCTGGAGCGCCTTGGCCTTGATCCGCTCGGTGTTGAGCCCGCGGCCATTGTCGGCGATGCAGATGATGATGTGGCCGCCTTCGTGATAGGCGGAGAGGCGAATGGTGCCCTGTTCGGGCTTGCCGCTAGCGACCCGCTCGGCGGTGGTCTCGAGGCCATGATCGGCGGAGTTGCGCACCATGTGCGTCAACGGATCCTTGATCAGGTCGAGCACCTGGCGGTCGAGCTCGGTGTCGGCGCCGTGCATCTCCAGCTCGATCTGCTTGCCGAGTTCGCCGGAGAGGTCGCGGACGATGCGCGGCAGCTTCTGCCAGGCATTGCCGATCGGCTGCATCCGCGTCTTCATGACGCCTTCCTGCAGCTCGGCGGTGACGTTGGAGAGCCGCTGCAGCGGCACCTTGAACTCGGTGTCCTCGTTGCGCCTTGAGATCTCCAAGAGCTGGTTGCGGGTCAGGACCAGCTCGGAGACCATGGTCATCAGGTGTTCGAGGGTGTCGACGTTGACCCGGATCGACTGGTTGGCGATCTTGTCGCCTTCCTGGACATCCTCGGTGGCGGCCTTGCGGGCCGGTTTCTTTGCGGCCTCGGCCGGCTCGGCTGCGGTGGCTGTGGCCACGGGCTTCGCGACCGGCGCGGGTGCCGGTGCTGCGACTTCGGCCTCGGTCTCGCGGAAGGCGCGCTCGAGCTCGTCGAGCGAGACCTCGCCCGGGCGCAGCGGGCGCTCCAGCGTCTGCACCACCAGCGTGCCTTCTGTCATCGCCGCCTGCACGGATGGAGATTCAACGACAGGTATGTCTTCAGGAGCAGCCTCACCGGCCGCCATGGCCGCCATGCCGCGCTCGACCATCGCCTCGAGCTGATCGATCAGATCGCGGTCGTTGCCCTCAGGCTCGGCCTCGGTCGCCTCGAGCCCGCCAAGGATCTCCTTGATGCGGTCGATCGAGGACAGGATCAGCGTCACGGCTTCCGCCTTCACCGGCATGCCGTCGCGGAATTTGCCCATCAGGGTCTCGCCGGCATGCGCCAGCGCTTCCAGCCGCGGCAGCCCGAGGAAGCCGCAGGTGCCCTTGATCGTATGCACAAGGCGGAAAATATTATCCAGGATCTTCGCGTTGTTCGGATCCTGCTCGAACTGCACCAGCTGGTTGTCGACCGTGTCCAGGCTCTCGCTGCTCTCCGTCAGGAACTCGCGCAACAGATCGTCCATGAAACCAACCTTCGAAAAACGCCGAAAACGCTGCGGCGCGCGACATCGACGCGCCGGCCGGAACTTAGGTCAGCTTCTCCGCAAAGCGTTTAAGTTTGGTTGAGTAATTGGAAAAGAACGGGATCAACAAAGAGATAAGGCCGCACGATCGAATCGCGCGGCCGGACGTAACCTTTGCTTAATGATGTTCCCGCGGCCGCGTTCAGGACGCCAAGATAACGACCTTGTCGCCGTCGAGCGCGAGCGTCACTTTCAACCCGCAGGCTTCGGCCAAGAGGCGCGTGTAATGCGGCTGCACGGCATGCGCATCGACCGTGTTCGACGAGCTTGCATTGAGCAGGTCGACGATGTTCTGCGGCACCCGCGCATGGAGGCCCGCGGCCAGAATGCGGAAGCTCATCGTCTCGCCCTCGCCGACCGGATCGATGGTGAGCGTGCCGCCGCGCGGGATGGTCTGCTGCGCAATGACCAGCATGTTCAACAGCAGCTTGACCCGGTTCTTGGGCAGCAGCAGCCGCGGCAAATTCCAGGTCAGCGTCACCTTGCCGTCCTCGATATGCCCCTTCGCCATGTTCTGGGCATCGCCGAGGTCGATCTGCGCGCCGGAGGAACCCGCGGCACCGAACGCCAGCCGGCAGAACTGCAGCCGCGCCGAAGCGGTCTTGGCGCTCTTGCGGATCAGATCGAGCGCGAAATCGCGGTCTTCGGGCTTGGGATTGTCGTCAAGCACCTCAAGCCCATTGACGATCGCGCCGACCGGACTGATGAGATCGTGACAGACCCGCGAGCACAACAGCGCCGCGAGTTCGAGTGCGTCGGGAGCGGGACCGGGAGACGAAGTGCCAGACATCAATTGTTTCCTGGAAAGCCGCACGCCGCGGGAGGAGTGCGAATCACGCATGCCTGTCGGCTTGATACACCGCGCAGACGGATGCTGCCAGCTTGCGGCGGGACTGATAAAGCATGATCCGGACCGGAACGGCCGCGTTAGCGCAAAGTGGAAACCGGTTTTCCGAAAAGATTATGCTCAAACAAGGGGATGAGATCGAGATGCGATGCCTTGCATCGCATCACGATCTCAGGGAATACAAACAGGATATGAGACCCGCCCATGAATAAGGCACAGCCGTCCCTGATCGGCTGCGAAGCCGCCGCCACGCTGCTCGAATCGCTGACCGGACTGGTGATCCAGGCCGGCGAGGCTATCCTTGCGGTCAACCGATCCGCCATGAACGTCACGGGCAAGAGTGACGGATCGCCGGTCACCGAGGCCGATCTCGCCGCCGACCACATCATCGTCGAAGGGCTGACGCGGCTGACGCCGCATGTGTCGCTGCTGTCGGAGGAGCGCGTCCATCTGGCGACGCCGCCCTACAAGGACAGTTTCTTCCTCATCGATCCGCTCGACGGCACCAAGGAGTTCGTCGCCGGCCGTAACGAGTTCACCGTCAATGTGGCGCTGGTCACGCAGGGCGTGCCGCTGCTCGGCATCGTCGGTGCGCCCGCGCTGGGGCTGATCTGGCGCGGCATCGTCGGCAAGGGTGCGGAGCGGTTGACGCTGCAGAATGGCAAGGTTTCGCAGGCGGTGCCGATCAAGACCCGTCCCAGCCCGCCACGCGGCGCACCCTGGACCGTTGCGGTCAGCCGCTCACACGGCGATGCGCGCACCGAAGCCTTTATCGACGAACGCGGCGGCGCGGTCCGCGCCGTGCTGGGCTCGGCGGTCAAGTTCGGCCGGGTCGCCGAGGGCGAGGTCGATATCTATCCCCGCCTCTCGCCGACGTCAGAATGGGACGTAGCGGCGGGTCACGCGGTCGTGGTTGCGGCCGGCGGCAAAGTCACCGATTCGAAGGGGCGCCAATTGCATTTCGGGCTCGGCCGCGAAGACTTTCTGGTGCCCGAATTCATTGCGTGGGGCGACCCGTCCGCAGCATTGTGATTACTGCGCGAGACTTTCTTCCAGCTCCGGCCAGCGGGCCGCGGCTTCCTTCAGGAAGCGCGCGGGATCGGTAGCGAAGGCGTCGCGGCTGTGTTCCCGGTTGAACAGATAAAGCCTGTTCCCGACGATGGCCCAGAAGCGCGGATTGCCGGCGCAAGTCACGCCCCGCACCAGATCGGTCGGATCATAGCCGCCGAACTGCGGGCCGTAGATTTCAGGATGCGCCACGAACGAGGCGCGGTTGCCTTCGTTGCGGAAACGCCAGATCGCACCGCTGTCGGCGGCCTCGTATTCCGGCCGCCCCTGGGTGGCGGCGGCATCGGTGAAATAGGCGACGGGATCGAATCCCTCGATCGCGAGGCCGGAGTAGCGGTTCGTCACCACGCGCTCGGTCGTCGTGGCCTGAACAGGCAAAGAGGGCCCGATGGCCGTCAAAATGCCCGCCAACAGGCCGAAAAACGCCATGCCCCGGCACGATCCATATCTTTCCTGCCGTTGTGCCGTCATAGTTGATACCGATAACATCCGAGTCGAGGGGACACCGGGCGCAACCTAGAGCCGTGCCTGTTGGCATCAGGTTAAAGGGCAACGCCCGGATTTCGATAGCAGGGGTTCTTAATGACTTTCGCATCACGCCTTGCCGCGGTCGCGTTTGCCGCGCTGATGTGCTGGAGCGCAGGGGCGTCCGCGCAGCAGCCCCCACCACCGCAATATCCACCGCCGCAGCGTGAACAGACCCCGTATACTTACGGGCCCGACGAACTGGTCGGCGCCGGACACAAGTTCTTCGGCAACGTCTCGCGCGGGCTCGCCTCGGTGATCGAGCGCGCGGTCAGCCAATGGGGCCTGCCCAACGGCTATGTGCTCGGCGAGGAAGGCTCTGGCGCTTTCGTGGCCGGGCTACGCTATGGCGAAGGCACGCTCTACACCAAGAACGCCGGCGACCTCCGGGTCTATTGGCAGGGTCCTTCGGTCGGCTTCGACTGGGGCGGCGACGGCGCCCGGACCATGACGCTGGTCTACAACCTGCCCTCGACGCAGGCGATCTATCAGCGCTTCGTCGGCATCGACGGCTCGGCCTATATCGTCGGCGGCTTCGGCATGACGGCGCTGACCGCCAACAACATCGTGCTGGTGCCGATTCGCTCCGGCATCGGCTTGCGGCTCGGTGCCAGCGTCGGCTATCTCAAATTCACCCCGCGCGCGACCTGGAACCCGTTCTAGGTCGCTGCGCCGATCGGGTGATTGTGCCGGGCGCTCCGGGACGGTTAGCGATTCAGGTTAACGCGGCAAACGGGCTGGCCTTTGGCCGGCCCGCCGTGGCATTGTGATTAACAAATCCTTCTTTCCTTCTGCTTTCTTTGGAGTGACCCTTCATGATCGAGCCGATCATGTACGCGGCGATCGGTTTCCTGATCTCGATGCTGTGTGGCCTGATGATCGTTCCGCTGGTGCATAACCGGGCGGTGCGGCTGACCACGCGCCGCATGGAGGCGGCCACCCCGCTGTCGATGGCCGAGATCCAGGCCGACAAGGACCAGCTCCGCGCCGAGTTCGCCATGTCGGCCCGCCGGCTCGAGATGAGCGTCGACCAGCTCAAGAGCAAGACCACGAGCCAGCTCGCCGAGCTCGGCAAGAAAACCGATGCGATCAACCGCATGAAGATCGAGCTCGGCGAGAAGAACGCCGCGATCTTCGCGCTGGAGGCGCGCGAGAAGGCGATGAAGGAGCAGCTTCGCGCCACCGAGGAAGAGTTTTCCGCCAAGACCGAGCTGTTGCGCAACGCCGAGCAGGCGCTGACCGACAAGCAGGGCGAGCTTGGCAAGATCAACGCCGAGCTCAGCGACCGCTCGATGACGGCGAACAGCCGCCAGATCGAACTGGTCGCGGTGCGGACCCAGGTCGAGGAGTTGAAGAACCGTGTCGGCGATGCCGCCAGGGAGTTTGCCGCAACCGAAGCCCGCCTCGCCCAGGAGCGCAACCAGTCGGAGACCGCAACGCGCGATCTCGCCGACGCGCGCGGCCGGGTCGAGAATCTGAGCCAGCGCGTCACCGATCTCGACCGCCAGCTGATCGTCCAGGTCAAGGAAGCCGAGATGCTCGGCAACCGCGTCACCGACCTCGAGACCCGGCTTGCGACCCAGGGCAAGCTGCTTGCCGAACGCGAATTCGAGAACGGCCAGCTCAAGCAGGCCAACGCCGCCGCCGAGCGGACGATGCAGGAGCTGCGCGAGGAGATCGCTGCGACAAGCGGCGGCAAATCGTCCGTGCTCGAGAGGCTGCGCCAGGAGAAGGCGGCGGTCGAGGAGCAGCTGCGCATCGCCCGCGACGATCGCGGCAAGCTGCAGCGCGACATCAACGCGATCCAGCAGCAGGCCGAGAGCTCCTGGGCGACCGAGCGGATGGAGAACGCGCTGCTGCGCGAGCGCATCAACGACATCGCCGCCGAGGTGGCCAAGCTCGCGATCCAGCTCGAGGGCCCCAATTCGGCGATCGAGGCCATGCTGGCCGCGGAGCCGACCGTGCCGGCCAAGGCGGCCGCCAAGCCCGCCAACGGTGTCGCAAATGGCGTCCCGCCGGGCAGCGGGATGCCCGAAGGCGGCGGCACGCTCGCCGAGCGCATCCGGGCCCTGCAGTCACACGCCTCCCGTGCCCGCCAGCAAGGCGCCTGATTCCCGCAGGGTTTGGCTTGACACCCCTACCCAGCACTTCGTAAATCGCACGCTCTGACGAAGCGCCACTTTTCGACCGGCCGCCGACCAGCGGCCTTTGGAACGTCAGATCCCGGACGCATAGCTCAGCGGGAGAGCGTTCCCTTCACACGGGAGAGGTCCAAGGTTCGATCCCTTGTGCGTCCACCATTCCCCTTCGTGAACCGCCGGGCGCGGACGATTGTCGACATTCCGGTGCCCTTCGGGGACCGCCTCATCAAAAATGTCGAAAACAACCCCATGCACAGTAGCCGGCGCAAGCCGGATCAATGGGTTATGCCATTTCCGAACTTTGCACCGGCGAGCACATATGGGCCTATGCCGGGAAAAGGCACATCGCATTTGTAACCTATAGATTACATCTTCGGTTGCGCACTTGTAATCCATGGATTACAATCACTACATGATCGACGTTCGCCAAACGTCTGACTTCACCAACTGGCTTGCGGCGCTGAACGATCAGCGCGCCCGCTTGCAGATTGTTCGCCGGATCGAACGGGTTGCCGCTGGAAACTTCGGAGACTCTAAATCGGTCGGAGGCGCAGTCAGCGAGCTTCGCATCGATCACGGACCGGGATACCGGGTTTACTACACTCGGCGCGGCAAGGTCGTCGTTATCCTGCTCTGCGGCGGCGACAAGCGGACCCAGAGCAAGGACATTCGGAAGGCCAAGGAAATCGCGGAGACATTGGAGGACTGAGGATGAAAGTCAGCAAACTGAAGAAGTTCGATGCCGCCGAATACCTTCGGACAGCGGAGGCGCGAGCTGAGTATCTGAACATTGTTCTCGCCGATGGCGATCCTGCAGAGGTTCGTGACGCCCTCAATCTCGTCGCCCGAGCACAGGGCATGAGCGAGATTGCCAAGGCCGCTGGCGTGACCAGAGAGGGGCTTTACAAGACGCTTGGCGAGAATGGCAACCCGGAGTTCGCAACCATCCTGCGGATCATCGGGGCAATGGGAATCCGGCTTACGGCAAAACCGGCCAAGAGCAAGCCGAAGAAGAATGCCGTGGCGTAACGGCAAAGGCTGGCAGCGATGACGCTCGGCGCATGAGCGTGCGGCGGAAGAGGCATAAGTCCTACGTGTGGACAGACCATCGTATGCAATTGCACACTGAAACTAAGGCAGGGTCGCCCCTCTAACGTTAAACTGTTCGCATTGGCAGCTCGCAATTCGCATCATTTGAGCCCCTCTGGAGCGAGTGAGGATATTGCGACAAGTCATTCCTCTCAACATGTCGGAAGACATTGAAGACGGCCGAGCGCGAGGCGGGCGCGGTTGCCTTTGAAGCGTGCGCCGCGCGCCGCGTGGCCTGGCGGACAAGCGGTCATTTGGCCATTCCGCCAACTCGGACTTGCCCGCGCCCCGCATGGGCCGATAGTCTGAACTGCCTCGGCAAGAACAATGAGTGGGCACGCATGTCGCAGAGCCAGGTTCACTCGGGCGGCAATGACGCGCTCGCAAGGCTGGACGCTATCGCCCAGGCCGATCTGGTTCGATCCGGCCAGATCAGCGCAAGCGAGCTTGTTGAAGCCGCCATCGCAAGGATCGAGGCGACCAACCCGGCGCTCAACGCAGTCACCCACAAACTCTACGCCCAGGCGCGCAAGCGCGCTGCGAGCCCCGCTCTGTCAGGTTCTCTCGCTGGTGTTCCGTTTCTGATCAAGGATGTGCTGTCGGTGGCGGGCACGCCGAACACATTTGGATGCCGCGCGCTCGCCGGCTTCATCCCGCCGACCAGTTCCCCTTACGCGCTGGCGCTGGAGGCTGTCGGTCTGGTCACGGTCGGGCGCACAAACACGCCGGAGTTCGCGCTGATCGACGCGACCGAACCCAAGCTGTTCGGCGCTACCCATAATCCGTGGGACCTTACGCGCTCGCCCGGTGGCTCTTCGGGAGGTGCTGGAGCAGCGGTCGCGGCCGGGATGACGCCGATCGCGCATGCCAGCGATGGGGGCGGATCAATCCGTCATCCCGCGTGCCACAACGGCGTCTTCGGCCTCAAGCCGAGCCGTGGCCGCAATCGAAGCGATGGCGCTCCACCCATGCCATTCGACTTGCCCGACGTCGCAGTCAATCATGTCCTTACCCGGTCGGTGCGCGATAGCGCGCTCATGCTTAGCCTCACGGAAGACCCGGACACCAAGCTCGGCCCGTTGGGGTTCGTGCGCGATCCGATCAGCAAACCGCTTCGCGTCGGTCTGATACAGGAGGGCTTCAGCGGCAACCGCGCTGCCACCGACGTGGATGACGCGCTGGTCTCCACTGCCCGACTTTGCGAGAGCCTGGGCCACCATGTGGAGCCGACGGCGTGGCCATTCTCCGGCCCGGCAGCGATCGAAGCCTTCCTCGACGCATGGATGGTGCTGGCCGCCAGCGCAGTCCAAGCGACTTGCGCATGGATCGGATGCGACGCCGACACCGAACACTTTGAGCCCTGGACGCTGGGGCTCGCAAGCCGAGGGGCGGCGCTTTCGCCGGAGCGGATCGCTGGTGCGGTCGCTGAGCTGACGCAAGCCAGCCGAGCCTTGGACGCATTTTTTGAAGCCTACGATGTGCTGCTGTCGCCTGTGGCGCGTCATCCGGCGAAGCTTCTGGGCGAACACGCAACAGACCTGCCGTTCGACACTCTGTTCGAGCGCGCCGTCGATGATTCGGACTTCACCCCGCTGATCAACGCGGCGGGCATACCGGCGATGAGCATTCCGCTGTACTGGAGCGCGAACAACCTGCCGATCGGCTCCCACTTCGCCGCGCGCGCAGGCGCGGAGGCCACGCTGTTCGGCCTAGCCTATCAGCTCGAGGCGGCCCGCCCCTGGGCGGATCGCTGGCCACCGGCGAGCTATCAGGAAGTTGCGCAGGTGGCTTAGGCCTTGAGAGGGCCAAATAATGGGTCCTTCTCCGTTCGCCACCGTTCGCACACGTTCAATATTATCAATAAGTTAAGTGCCAGTCGTCCGGTGTTGTTCGCTAATGTACATGGGTTTATATTCAACGGATATTCAACGTAAACTGACGAACGCTATGTCGAAAACACTCTCCGAGGCTCAAGTTACGACGGCTAAAGCACGCTCCAGGCTCGAGTTTGGCGTGCATTGGCGTCGCCTCGATGCGGAAGCGCATCTGGGCTATCGCAAAGGAAGACAGAGCGGCATCTGGCTTGTCCGCTGGCGTAATCACTACGAGGGCGGCAACTACAAGCAGGCCCAAGTCGGCATCGCCAACGACATCAATGACAAGCCCGCCGACGGGATCCTGACCTTCGAACAGGCCGCGGGAATGGCACGGGAGGCCGTAGCCCGAGCCAGAACAGAAGCCGCGTCGCACGCGGCGGGCCCGGCTCCCACCGTGCGATCGGCCGTTGAATCCTACGTCAAGGAACGCGACGCTCGAGAAAGACGTCGAACAGGTCGCGACGTCCGATCCGACGCCGGCACCAAGCTGCGGCGCTACGTTCTTGGTCAAGAAAAGCGCGGCAATCAGGAAGCTGCTGAAGCTGCTGCTCTCGCATCGGTGTATCTGCATGCCTTGAAAGAGGACGACTTGATAACGTGGCGTGAGGGTTTGCCAGAGGACTTAAAGGTCACGACCAAGCAGCGGTTCGTCAATGACCTCAAGGCCGCACTAAATGCCGCGTGGTCGCGGCTTTCCGCAGATCGGAAGAAACTAAACCCGACGTTCCTTGCCATTGTGAAGGCCGGCTTCAAAGCAGAGCGGATCGATGATGATGATGATGTGGCGATTGCTCGGGATAACCAGATTCTCACGGATGAGGAGGTTGGCGCCATCCTTCAAGCTGCGTGTGAAGTCGATCAGGAGCAAGGATTTGATGGCGATCTATATCGGATCGTCGTATGTCTGGCCGCGACCGGCGCGCGGTATGCCCAGGTCAGGCGAATGCGCGTGGGCGACGTACAGGTTTCTGCACGGCGTCTGATGGTGCCGGGCTCCTACAAAGGGCGTGGCGGCAATGGCGGCTCAGACCCGGTCCCCGTGGGCGACGATGTGATTGAGGTGCTTTTGCCCGCAATCGCCGGGCGGCCAAGCGATGCACCTCTTTTCGAGCGATGGATCCATGAACAGGAGCCGAGGGGTATCGCGTGGAAGAAAGCTGAACGCGGTCCGTGGAAAAGAGGCGAACTGGCACGTCCCTGGAAGGCCATTCGCGAGCGCGCCGGTATGCCGCAGGTGATTCCCTATGCTTTGCGGCACTCCAGCATCGTGCGCGGTCTCCGAAAGGGCTTGCCCATCCAACAGGTCGCCAAACTGCACAACACCTCAGTCAAAATGATCGAGCGGCACTACGCGAAATACATTGCGACCGCCTTGGAAGACCTCGCAAGGGCGGCAGTCGTGTCCCTGGTGCCGCGAAGTGGTGGAAACGTGGTGCCGATGGGAAAACGGGCGTAAAGGATCATCCTGCGGTCTTGATCGAATGCATTCGCCTGATGGCGCCCGTAATCACGCTGACGAGATCCGCACCTACTTGCCGCCTGATCTTCACACGGGAGAGGTCCAAGGTTCGATCCCTTGCGCGTCCACCATTAGCTTCGAAAAATCAAATAGTTACAGAATGCGCCGCCCTCGAGCGTGCCCAGAAAAGGAAGGATTTGTCGCACAACTGTGCGAGCATCTTCTCAGACGCAGTCAGTCCCTCCGACTTCGTGAACCGCATCGTATCCTCGCCTTGCTTGTTAGTCCTTCGGCTCCCTAAGCCGGACATCCGGCTTAGGGTATGCCAAGCCAATTGCCGGCGCATGGCGGGCGCTCAATCCCGCTGCCCGACGGGCGCCGAGGCGAATACGTCGAGCCGCAGGCAGGGCTTTAACGCGATCCAGGTGTCGGTAGCCAGTCACGCCTGCAGAGCATTTACGATGCGGAGGGTTCGCCGCACATACCCTGTCAGTTCTACCGGGTCGATCTGATCCGGCGTGATATCACCCATATTTTCCCCGTGATGATACTGACTCGTGTAGCCATTGATCTGGTCAAGTTCATCATAAAGCGCTTGGGCCGGATGCGAGGCTCCGCCTGTCCGAATCTTGCCGACCATGTCGCCTAGCCAGTCAGTGGCAAGGAAGCTCGATGGGTAGGTCGTTCGGCAATAGGTCTCAAGCACGCCGCGCATCTTTCTGATCACATCAATCAACGTGCCGGCGCCGTTCATCAGATAGGTTTGCAGGTCATCAATATCGGTTGCAGTTCTGCCCTGAGTGGCCCTTTCAAGATCGATCTCCGAAAGCTTCGAGCCCAAGGACCGCTGGTCCGATATGCCAAGGCAGGCGCGTTCGGAGTGCGGCGCCTTATCCCACAACTCCTTCAAAAACGTTGCATCGTGCGACAGAACGACGAGCTGGCGACAACTGGCGGCCATCTTCATGATCTCGTGCACGGTCTGGCGGCGGCGGAAAGCATCCTGGCTGTTGAACGGATCATCGAACATCACGATTGTATTGGCAGCCTCGGGGTCGCGTTCCAGATGGGCCAGAAAGAACGCCAGCGCCAACGTGGTCCGGTCACCGGCGCTGAGCGTATTCTTGAAACTCGGTTCGCCGGCAGAGGTCTTCCCGTCGCCGATATCGATCGGGACGTTATTGATCACGAGCTGATAGCTCGAGGTCGCGATACCGCCTGGATATCCGTGCTTGGTCTCCGTGATCGTGAAGCCTGCGTTGAAGGCGTCAAGAAACGCATTGATGCGGTTTTCGTACGGTTTGACGACGCCGTTGGTGTGTGCGTCCAGCGCCGCGCGTGCTGTGTCCTTCTGCGTATCCACGGCCTCCTTGGCAGCCACAAGGGCTGTATGGGCGTCGCAGAGCAGCTTCACGGCCGGCATGTGCCTAGGGCATCGTCAACTTAATCGACCGCCGAGCTGAAGGAGGCGCTTCTCAAAGGTTCGAGATTAGGCGATAGCGCTTGTCGTTGAGATCTCGCGCCAAGTCGCAAAGGCTCGCTCGCGCGAAGCGCGACGGAAGTCGGCAGTGACGGCTCCGGGATAGGGGATGTGGAAAAGGTTCGCGACCTGATCGTGAACTGACAGAAACCGTTGAGCCTGACGGGACGATTTGAAAACGCTTCATGATCCGCTCGCGTCGCCGCGTCGGCTGATGAGAATTCTCGGCCCGATTGTTAAGAGTTTTGTGCTGCCGATGTTCGACGTGAAAGCCCATCTTCGCCCTCGCAGCGCCGTACGAACGGAGCTTGTCCGTGATCATCACGCGCGGCGGCGTGCCGGCGGATTTCAAGAGCTTCTTCATGAGCCGCTGCGCAGCGCGCGAGTCTCTTCGGCGCTGGATCAAGACGTCGAGAACGAAGCCATTCTGGTCGACAGCGCGCCAGAGCCAATGTTGTTCGCCCGCGATCGAGATAACGACTTCGTCCAGATGCCATTTGTCACCGCGGGCGGGAGCGCGCTGGCGGATCCGATCGGAGAACGCCTTGCCGAATTTCCGTCCCAACTGGCGCACGGTTTCATAGGTCAGGCCAATGCCACGCGCCGCCAGCATTTCCTCGACCATGCGCAAGCTCAAGAGAAACCGGCAATACAACCAAACGGCATAGCTGATCACTTCCGGTGGGAAGCGATGGCGCCGATAAAGAGGGTCCCGGGTGGTCGGCATGCCCGTCGTCTACCCCCTCGGCCGCTCTAATTCGTTAACTTGACGGTGCCGTCCAGGCGCTTTCGACCAACATGTGGCGAACACGGCCGTTGCCGGCCTTGGTGATGCCGCCACGCCTGACAGCCTTTCCCGTCGATCGCTCGCTTGGCACCAGACCGAGGTAACCCATAAGTTGACGTGGGCCCTCAAAACGGCTCACGTCACCGACCTCGGTCGCGAATGTCACTGCGACGACCAGATCGACGCCGCGCAATGTTTGAAGCGCCCGCACGAGCGGCTCCAGAGACCAGGTCGAGACGAACTCTTCGATCGTGCGCTCGAGCCGGTCGACCCGGTCCCTGGCGACGCGAACTGCTTCGACCATTTCTTGTAGCGCGATCTGATGTGCGGGGTGGTCGAACTGTTGTTCCTGGAGCCAACGAAAATAGCGCATCGTCCAGCCCTTTTTGCGGGGATAGGTGCGGCCATGCTTGAGCATGAAGGCGCTCACCTGCTGCCGGTGGATCCGCAGCGTCTCAACCGCTGCCGATCGAGCGCGAACGAGGTCGCGCATCGCTTCGTGACCTTCATCGGGAACCCACACAGCCGTCAGCTCGCCGGCGCGTAGCAGCCGCGCGAGAGAAACGGCGTCCCGGCGGTTCGTGTTCACGATCACCCGGCTTCCTTGGGATCAGCGACGGCGCCACCACCGTGCATTGGTGGCCGAGCGACCAGATCAGGCGATAAAGACCATAGCCAGTCGGGCCGGCTTCGTAACAGAAGTGGACGCGGTCAAACCGGTTGGCGATCCGCCCTAAGACGCGGCGCATGTTGGTGGCCGAAGCATCAACCTCGCCGAAGAACCGAACCTCCCCCTCCCGGCCTGCATCCGCAATTGCGACGGCATTTCTCAGCTTGGCCACATCGATTCCGACAAATGCTTCCCTATAATCTGCCACGGCTCGTCCTGTGATGAGGATCGGCTCGGTTCGCCCGAGTAATCCTCGGACGCGCAGTGTAGGGCGAGCCACCTCATCGGCAGAGGCGGACATACGGTCTTACCCTTAAACCGACAGGCCGAGCGCTGCGCTCTCGAAGGTGCGCCGGGCGCGCTATCGACAATGGCCGATGCCGCAGGGTCGGTCTGCACGGCGCTTGATCCCTTGCTTCGCCTTGATCGAAGCCCATGTCGTGGCGGCCGAGCATCCCGATGATATGACGGTGCCGGTCCTGGCCAAGGGAAAGACTGACACGAGGCGATGCTGGATCTACGTCCGAGACGATCGGCCGTTTGGTGGCGCGTGCCCATCGGGGGCGATGTGCTACTCACGCGAGCGCAAGGGTGAGCATTCGCCGTCGCAGGACACCGCGGCGAGCGCTGGCCTTGGGAAACTGACTTGTGCAGATCGCTTGATTAGCTGCCTCAGATGCGGCGCTTGGCGATTATATATTTCGCCAGTGGTGCCTTGAGTATGGTTCAGATGAGGTTGCCGGCGACGATGCCTCGGCTTTCTCCTGGACGGCTCTGTTGATCGTCTCATGAAGCGGCGCAAAGCGAGCATCGACAAGGAGCGCGGACTCGTTATAGGGACGATTCATGCGAGACTCCAGGTCACCTGTCGCTATCCCGGACAGCAACGCGCCGGGCGGCGTGCTGAAGTCCAGCGACGGGTTGTCCTGCGACGGATCGCGCACAAAGTCAGGACCGTCGCGCAATGCGGACTCATTATACGGAAGGTTCAGGCGAGTGCGCGGGAGGCGCGTCTCCGCCCCTGCCAGCGCCGCGACGATCTCCGCCGACGGGGCGTCCCTTCGCACAAAGTCAGGACCATCCCGCAACGCGGACTCACGATACGGAAGGTTCAGGCGAGCGCGCGGCAGAGGCCTTTGCGCCCCGACCGACGACGGGTTGCCCTGCGAATTGCCCGCCCCGCTGGGCGTCCTTAGCGCGCTCAGCTGTTGCTGAAAGCCCGTAGAACCGGAACCGTCTTGCCGGCTCGTCCCCTCTTCGCGGATTGGTGACAACCGATCGATAGTGTTAAGGTCCATAGCTGGTCTCCAATTAAGAACCCCCACAGCCCATTTCGGACCCTTGGATAGCGGGGCTACCTTTCGAGAAGCTGACGCGATCTGTGTCGCGAAGGTGGCTGGGCAGAATATGCTGGGATGGCGTCCGCCACTGAACGAGAGAGCGACCCGCTTCGTCTCAAGGCGTCGCAGGCTTGTCCGAAGGAGCCGGGTGGAAGCGGCACCATGCCTTGGTAATCGCCGCATCGCAGAGCACTCCTGAGGGCGCCTGGTGCCTGGCTGGCCGTCCATCGGGGACTTTTTCGCTTTCCGCGGATTTCGACTCGGTACCCTGCAGGATCGCTGTGTGTGGAGCGACCATGAAGCGCCGCCAGCATAGGCAAGTTTTCCCCCTTGAAGAACGCCTTGCTCAGGAAGCCAAGAAACTACGCCAGCGAGCGAAGCAAGTTTCCGCCATGGCGGGAGCGGGAGGCCTTGCTCAGGAAAGCGCGGCAGGACGATGCCGCCGCTCACATGACCGAGTGGCTGACATCACCGCAGACGGCCAGATGACCGGGCATGCACGACATACATCGAAGGCTTCTACAACAGAACCCGGCGCCACTCGGCCATCGGCCATGTCAGCCCGATCGAGATGGAGCTAAAAGCAGCTTAACCCTGTCCATTTTTTCGGGGGAAGATCAAAGAGTCCTCCAGTCAGGAGAGGACGTCCAACAGTCGAGCGAGCGCGGCCTCAAGCTTGCTTTTGGCGGCCTCGGTCGCCGCGAGACGTTCGCGCGTATCCTCAACGACCCGTTCCGGAGCGCGAACGACAAAGTCTACATCGGCGAGCTTCCTGGAAAGCTTGTCGGCCTCCACGCCCAGGCTCGCCACCTCCTTAGCGAGGCGCTCACGCTCTGCCGTCAGCTCTATGAATTCCGCGACCGGGAGCGCCAGCGTGGCGCCGGCGATCACATAGGAAATCGCTCCCGCGGGCACCGCTCTGACGAACCGCACTTCGGAGACGCGGAGCAGCTGCGCGATGAGCGGCGCGCTGGCCTTCATCGCCTTGCGTTGCGTCTCGGAGGCCTCGACGACCAGAAGCGGCGGACGCGCTGAGGTAGGGACATTCAGCTCCTGGCGCACTGATCGGCCTTCTGAAATGGCGTCGATGATCAGCCCGATTTCGGCATCGGCAGCCCGATCGATCAGGCTCTCCGCAAGCTGGGGCCAGGCTGCGGTCATGAGAAAGCCCTGGTGCTCGCGCGGCGCGCCAAGATCGCTCGTCTGGGCCCAAAGCTCCTCAGTCAGGAAAGGCATGACCGGATGCAACAGTTTGAAGGTGACGTCCAACACCCAAGCGGTGACCGCGCGGGTCTCGTCGCGCGCTGCAATGTCTGCACCGCTCAGCGTCGGCTTGATCAGCTCGATGTACCAGTCGCAGAACACATTCCAGATGAAGCGGTAGAGCACGTCCGCAGCCTCACCGAAGCTGCACTCCGCTAGCGCGTCGGTCACGGCTTTCGCCGTATGGACCGTCTCGCCAACAATCCAGCGGTTCAGCGGCATCGTCGCCCGATCCGGCGAAAATCCCGCTTCGCGCGCGCAGCCGTTCAACTGGGCGAAACGCGTGGCATTCCATAGCTTGGTGCCGAGATTGCGATAGCCTTCAACGCGCTGCCGCGAGGGCTTGATGTCGCGTGCAGCTCCCGACATGGCGGTCAAGGTGAAGCGCAAGGCGTCGGCTCCAAACTCGTCCACGAGCTCCAGCGGGTCCAACACGTTTCCCTTGGACTTCGACATCTTCGCGCCACTTGCATCGCGCACAAGCGCGTTGATGAACACCCGCTTGAACGGGACCTCGCCCGTCAGCTGCAGGCCTTGCATCAACATCCGAGCGACCCAGAAAGGTATGATGTCGAAACCTGTGATGAGAGTGTTCGTGGGATAGAAGCGCTCTAGATCCGTTGTTTTTTCGGGCCAACCGAGGGTCGAGAATGGCCATAGCGCTGAGGAGAACCAGGTATCGAGCACGTCCTCATCTTGAGTGAGCGGCTCGTCGCGGCCGTAGTGCGCGCGGGCCTGAGCCCTGGCTTTTTCTTCCGTTTCCTCGACGAAGATGGTGCCATCCGAGCCGAACCAAGCCGGAATGCGATGGCCCCACCAGAGCTGGCGCGAGATGGTCCAGGGCTGAATGTTGCGCATCCAGTCGAGGTAGGTCTTTTCCCACGGCTTGGGCAGGAAGACCGTATCGCCTTCGAGCACGGCCTTGATAGCGGGCTGGGCCAGCACTTCGGCGTTCACGAACCACTGGTCGGTCAGAAAAGGCTCAACCACCACTCCTGAACGGTCGCCGTGGGGCACCATGTGGCGAACCTTCTCGGTTCCGCGCAGCAGACCGAGCCCTTGAAGGGTCTCGATCACCTTCTTGCGCGCAGCGAAGCGGTCGAGCCCGTGGTACGCCTGGGGAGCATTCTCGTTAATGCGCGCAAACGCGTCGAGAATATTGATCATCGGCAGGCCATGGCGCTTGCCGACCTCGAAGTCATCGAAGTCATGTGCCGGCGTGATTTTGACCGCGCCAGATCCCTTTTCCGGATCCGCATATGCGTCGGCCACGATCGGAATCACCCGCTCGACTATCGGCAGGATGACCAGCTTTCCGACGAGATGTTTGTAGCGCTCGTCATCCGGGTGCACTGCCACGGCAGTATCACCCAGCATGGTCTCGGGACGGGTGGTGGCAACAGTGATTTCGCCGGAGCCATCTGCCAACGGATAGGCAAAATGCCAGAGCTGTCCGTCAACCTCTCGCTGCTCGACCTCG
The DNA here is from genome assembly GCF_038957035.1 of Bradyrhizobium sp. B097. Classification (NCBI taxonomy): domain Bacteria; kingdom Pseudomonadati; phylum Pseudomonadota; class Alphaproteobacteria; order Hyphomicrobiales; family Nitrobacteraceae; genus Bradyrhizobium; species Bradyrhizobium sp. B097. The sequence goes on along the minus strand of NZ_CP152412.1, from coordinate 2,438,840 downwards.
AGGTCCGAGATGGCCGTCTGAAACTGAGGATCCCAATTCACCAAGCGCCGGTCGCGGTAAATCAGGCCTTCCTTGTAGAGGCTGACGAATGCCTTGCGCACCCCGTGCGAGAAGCCCTCGTCGAGCGTGAACCGTTCCCGGCTCCAGTCGCAGGAAGCGCCCAACTTGCGCAGCTGGTGAACAATCTTGCCGCCGGATTTGGCTTTCCACTCCCAGACCTTGGCGAGGAACGCCTCTCGGCCCATCTCGCGGCGGTCGATGTTTCCCTCCTGCGCGAGTTGGCGCTCGACGACCATCTGCGTCGCGATACCGGCGTGATCAGTGCCCGGCAACCAGAGTGCGGCCTTACCGCGCATTCGCTCGAAGCGGATCAGCACATCTTGCAGAGTACCGTTGAGCGCATGGCCAATGTGCAGCGATCCCGTCACATTCGGCGGCGGCATGACGATAGAGAACGGTTCCGCGCCCGGATCGCCCGTGGGCGCAAAGGCACCCGAAGCTTCCCAACTGGAGTACAGGCGGGGCTCGGCGCTCTTGGGATCGAAGGTCTTTTCAAGCATGGTTTTCTCCATCATTACCGCAGATGGAGAATCCCGATCCATCCGCAAAGCGAGGATCGGAAGGCGGTGTTCGGTAACCGCGACTCACGTCCCCGGGAGAGGACGGCCTACAACTTCGTTACATTGTGTATGAATATCCATGCTTCCGACTAGCGCATCTTGGCAGCATATACAAGTCGCTTCAGTTCCACTCACATGACCACGACGCGCAACGTGCGATTGTCATCGGCGACCGATCGAGCAACTCCGTCTGAATGCATGCCGTTGATGACCTCTTAATCCTGCTTGCAAGGAGATGTCCGGATCTGATCTTCACCCTCGCCGCCCCCGTCGCTATGTCTTCCAGCGATCTACTCTGAACAGCACCCCTTCCCTGCCGAGCGTCCGAACAGCAGAAGGCTCCCGGCACTTGCCGCTATCACACAGCCGCACAGCGCATAGAGCTGCGCCTCGGTAAGCTTCCCGAATATCGTTGGCAGGCTGTAGACGACCGCGCCGGCGGCTGCGGTAACTAGTGTTGTTAGAGCTTGCACCCGACCAATAAATGCCGCCTCCACGACTGTCAGCAGCGCGGCATCTGCCGCCGCGCGAGAAAGGCTCCAGAGAACTCCGACCAAGGCGTAGATTGCAATTGCTGCCACCTTCTGCTTCGCAAATGAGAACAGGAGAAGTGACAGGCCGGCGGCAACAAGCAATGGGATAACCCTTTGCCTCAGTCTTTCTGCTGAGGAGGGACTTGCAGAAATCGCAACGGCGACAAATCCCGCTGTTGCCGCGATCATCTCCAAGGCTCCAAACAGACTGGTGCTGCCCCCAAGCCTGTTCACCACGAACCCGGGCAGCAAAAGGTTCGTCGTCTGAATGATCGCGAATGCCAGACCAACCGCGATCGCCGCCGTCAGTGCTCCGACGTCGCGCCGAAGATATCCGAGCGCCTGCCGAGAGGCGCCGGACAGTCCAAGCGTGCTTGTGACCACAGGAGTACCCGACGCAGGGGAACGCATCAATTCCAGGCATAAGGCCGCGCACAGCGCCAGCACCGATAAGAACAGGGCCGTTGCGGACGAGCCGCATTTGTCGATCGACAGACCGGCGAGACCCGTGCCGGCCGCGATCCCGATCTGCTTTGCGAGCGACATCTGAAATGACAGTCTCGGTCTGTCCTGCGCGGTAACACTCATCCGCGCCAGCCCGGTAATCGCGCCCATCTGCAGAGAAAACCCGAACGCTCCGATGGCGCCCGAGGCGATCAAGGCGATGCGTGGAGAGATGCCGTGGCCGACCAGCTCCGGCAAGGCGAGCGTCACGAACCCAGCCGCACGTAACGCTTGACCGGCGGTCGCAGCGACGCGTTTGTCGTGCTTGTCCACGATATGGCCAGCGACCGGCGCCAGAACGAGAGTTGAGCCACTGGTAAAGATGAGGACCCAGCCAACAAACCCAGTCCCGCCGTAGTGAAAGGCAACCCAGGACGAAAGGACGATGCCCGCTCCGACAAGCATGAAGGAGACGTACAAATATAACAGGAGCGCCAGTCTGGCGCCCGAGGTCTTCATGAACGTTGATTCTGTCATCGTGCAAAGCGTGAGAGCCGGGCTCTGTTCCAAAGCGCGTATGCATAGCAGATGTAACGCCAAACAGCGAGCCGCTCGTCGATGACAGAACCTGCCTTGCGAGCGAGCCCCCGAATGTCGATCGTGAATCGACCACAACGCGATGACTGAACCGACACGCGACCGCCGATGCGACAATCGCTCTTCGCTTCCTCGCCACACTCACGGGGCAAGCGCGCTACTGCGGTCGCCGGCCAGACGATCGAGATCGCGCTCACGGATGAGCTGGATCGCGCGAGCCAAGTCCGATTTGGCCATATGGGCGAGACATTCAAGCAGGGAGGGCTTCGCCGCCCAAACGCGCTCGCTCACCTCTGTATCGTCCAAACCGGGGTAGTATTTGGTAAATAGCGGCCGGAAACTCTCGACTGTTCTTCGAATCATCTCGAGCTCCGAGACGGATTGTTGGGATACCCTATGGGATGCCTGATAAGTGCGGTACAGATAGTAGGGAGTGGCGAAGTAAGCGATTTCGTTGGTCAACCCCTTGCTTAGCCGATGCGAAAGGAGCGATGCCCCGAAGCTCCAGTCAGTCCATTTGACTATGTTCGGCTTAAACCCACCGAGTTCGATGGCATCCTCGGTTCGAAAGACGATCGACGCCGGGACATGATGCTTGGCCGCGACCAGTTCCTCGGTTAGCGGATAGGCAGAGCTCGTGAAGCCGCAGCAATCTCCAAACATGAGGGTTGCACAATGGGTGAAGGCGAGCGCGGGGTTGGATTGCAACGCCGTCACTGCGCGATCGAGGTAAGATCCCTCCTTCAACACGGTCGCCGCCGTGTTCAGACAATCATCGGCATCGACGAACATCGCATAATCACAACGCGCGGCAAACAGACCGGAGTTGCGCGCCGACGGCAGACCCACGTTTCGATCGTGATGAATGACACGTATCGCCTTGTTGTCTTCAAAGCGCCTGACGATCCGCAAAGTCGTCGGATCGTCACTGCCGTCGTTTATGACAATCACTTCATGTGGCAATTGAAATGGCTGATCAAGAATGGATGCGATGCACTCGGCCAAATAGGAGCCGGCGTTGTAACACGCGACCGCTATCGTGACGCCATCAGGGTATAGTTGGAACAATGCAACTCCAATAGCGGCCGGGACGAGATCGATCCGTGATCCAGCGTGGACGATTCCAGTTCTGGTCTGCGACACGATGTTCAGCATCGACAGTCGGACAGGCGCACGGCGCACACAAGCTGCTGTTCTTGGTAGCTGGACAAGGGAGCCCCAAGAGACTCTTATTGCATAACCGGATCCATGAAAGCACTGAGAGTCCGATGAGCAACACTGCGCGGCCCATCTCGGACGAGGGCTTCCGCCGCTACAATGGATGACACATGCAACGAATTACGAAGTCGACGGTGCTCATCATGCATTGCGGATTGCCGTTTGCGCGCCATATCTGTTGCCACCTCGCGGCATGGCGTCTCCTGAACCACGAATGACGCGAGCAGATCTCGGTTCAACGGGCCCTTGTTGATGTCCCGCCATCTTGTAATCGTGGGTTTTGGCCCCGTCTCGGGCTACAAATACTCGCGATGCATCCGTGCCGCAATGCAACTAGGCGCGATTGGGGGGTATTCCGTTGTCGATCTCGAATCTCAACGAGAAACCGTCCTGCGTAGACTGGCCGGCCTGCCCGCGCAGCCAACCCATACTGTGTTCATCCCCGATCGGCTCCTGCTTGACGATCCCGAAGCGTCCTTAATCTATATTGCTCCATTCCTTAGGAACCGCGCCACAGACAGCAACGGTCCTCTAAAGATCGTGATCGCAACAGAGCCCCAGGCACATGAGAGCTATTTGCGTCATTGCATGCTGGAGGGTTACGACACGCTGACGACGAAGCCGTTATTGGTACCGATGCGGGATGGCGTGTTCGACGGCGGCTCGATCTATCAACGCACCAAGAACCTACTCGAATGCACCGACCGAGCCAGAGGCCAACATAGCCTGATCGTGCTGGACCGTCATCACGAGATCTATGAAAACCGCATTCGTTCCCAAATTGCAGTGATGATGAAGAAGTTGAACGTTCCGATCACATCGATCAACCTGAAGACCGCTTCCGGGGTCTGGAATCTTCCCTATGAATACGCGCTTAGAGAGGATCATCCCTATAAATACGGCTATGGCATGCTCATGCACGGCGCCTACCACTATGTTGATCTCATAACCCGGCTCCTCCAAATGAACCGTCGGATATACGCAGAGGATGAACTCTGCCTCCGCATCACCGGCTTCTCTGCGTTTCCAAAGGATCAAGAGAAGCGGTTACCTCTCGGCGTATTGAGCCGTCTCGACAACTATCTGGAACACATGGCGAGCTTCGATTCAGGACTTCCTTATGGCGAGACCGATATCGTGGCATCGTTTGCGCTCTGCTTTCGGCGAAGCCAGGTAACATTGTGCCTGGGAACCATCGCTCTCGAGCAGACCACGCCGGGTATGCGGTCATGGGGCGCGTTCCCGGAGGTGCCCTACAACATCAATGGCAGACTACACTGCACAGATGTCGATGTCCGCCTAGGAACTCTTGTCGCCATGAACGGGCATGTGACGAAGATCCCCATTTCGTCGCGGAAAGGCCAAGCGGACTTACGAGGGAGGAATATTGGGATCGTGACGTCACGGTCGAATGCGCTCGTGACCGGTACGCAGGAATTCACGACCGAGGAGCGCATCACGCAACCTTACGGCAATTCCTTCTCGTATGCGGCTGAATCCACGCTGTTTCGCGATTGGATCGACGGAAAAAAGACCTACAGCGACTTGGAGTCTCACTTACCCACAGCTGCCGTGACCGGCGCGTTGGCGCGCATGATCCAGAGCAACGGGGAAACAGTTGAGATCGAATTTGATTTCCCGGAGCCCGACTGGCCACCGACAGCGCATATTTCGAACGCCGTCGTCCACGACGATCGCGAGATGCAGTTCGCGGCGTATCGGTAAGCGATCGGATGGAGCGAGAGTTCAAAGGTCAGGGAACGCCCAATCGACTCACAATTGCGCATCGCCATATGTGGCGTATTCAAAGGCGTACACAAGCGTAGGCGCGCCATGCTCCCAAAGTGGCTGACCTCCGCTTTGGCGCGCCGCAAAGAGAAGCACGAAAATGGACGCTTCACATCCATCCAGCTCGTATATTCCCCGCGGCAGGGTCTTAGAGATAACGACGGCCACCAACTGCATTATCAGGTGCGCATATTGCCCGCAGCAGAAGTTTGCCGAGCGCCAAAGAACCGTGTCCGACGCCGGCGATCTTGGGCTTGAAGAATTCAAGCAATGTCTCTCGCGTGTACCCAAAGACGTCGACATACATTTTTCTGGCTACTCCGAGCCTTGGCTCAATCGGGATTGCACCGAAATGGTCGAGCACGCTTACACGCGCGGCCACGGCATCCGGATTTACACGACACTCATTGGAATGGACGAGCACGAGCTGCGACGTTTACAAGCGCTGCGCTTTAGAGCTTTCATGGTCCATGTTTTCGATAGCGGCCAATACATGAATAGCCGCTTGGTGACGAAGCCGTATCTCAACTTGATGCGTCAATTGATCAACGCCGATATTCCCTCGATTCGGTTCCTGGTCTTGGGTGATATTCACCCCGATCTCGCCCCTATTATCCCCGCCGAAGCGCTCGTTCGCTCACGATCATTGATCAGCCGGGCAGGAAGCGTCGATCCCAAAATCGCAAAGCCACGGCCGCCAATCCGGGGGCCTCTCGCATGTACCGAAAAGCGAGAGTATCGCAATGTCCTTCTGCCAAACGGCGACGTGACACTCTGCTGCATGGATTTCGAGAGACGCCACGTTCTGGGAAACCTGCTGCGCGACGAATACGAGGATCTGTTCGAGGGGCCAAGTTTTCGCCAAGTCGTCGACCGCATGAATGGCGCGAGCGGCTCCTTGCTTTGCAGGATCTGTGAGCGGGCCACGCCAAAGTTGCAGGGCCACGGATCTTGACAACAGCGAACGTTGAGAATCCCTTATCGGTTGCTCGCGGGACAACCTTTCGATAAGCTAAGCGACCGCAATCTTCGTCGCGATCAGCAAGGAGAACGCGGACGGCTCTGGCAGGTCCACGATTGAGACTTAGGACCGGTTTTCGCTCCTCATCGATCGAACGTGCTCCAACCAATAGACGAGAAATCCGGTTAGAAGACCAATGACCGAGAGAAGGGCGAGAACGATACTGTGCGCCGCGACTTTGTCCGTCGCAACCCATCGCTGATACGCAGCTAGATACCACCCGAGGAATACGTTGCCTCAAAAGCGGACGGCTTGATTCTCTTGTCCCACAGTTCAGGTTCCCTAAGTTTGACCGCCTGTCAATCAAAATGCTGATTGTGTTCTCGAGCGGCCAACCGCTCGCTCGTATACGATGCGCATAGTTGCAGCGCAGGCTGCGCTACACCCTCGGCGGTAGCCAACTATCCTTCGTAACCACGCTTGGACGACACTTCGACCGCTACCGTGAGATCGTCAAGCGGATTATCCGCGTCCCGCCGCTGATCGCTTTGACCGTCGCTTTTGCTCTTATGCCGTTTGAGTTTCCCGGCTGGCTTGGCGACGTATTGAAGCGTTTCGGTGACACGCTCGCGCCGCTGGCGCTGGTCTCGGTCGGGCTGCAACTCAGGTTCGATCAAGCTGGCGGACTTAGGACCGCATTGGCGACTGGCCGTGGCTTCAAGCTGCCTCTTGCGCCGGCCGCGCTTGCGCTGGTCTACGCCCGAAGAAACGACGCGAGTGACACTGTTCGAGGCGGCAATGGGTCCGCAAATTGGCGGTGCGATCGTCGCCGTGCAGCATGGCCTCAACCCACCTTTGGTGTCTCTGATGGTCGGTCTCGGCATATCCCTCTCTTTCTTGACTTTGCCGCTGTGGTCGTACGTTTTGCACCAACTTTGACGTGCGAACGGCCAGGCGTGGAGTGTCGACGGCTCGTCTCGAGCTCGTCCGGCGCGCGCCGAAGGACGCGTATGCCGCGCGCTGGACCGAACATCCTGATGAGGCCGATCGCCTTCGTGACAGGTCGTGAGCGACGACGCTTCTATCACCGACGACACACCGCTGCGCCTTGCGGTGGCCGCCGAGCTGGCGTTCCATGGTGGCGGCATGACGGTGAGCGGGCTCCGGCTGGAAGCGTCGCGAGGACGCCTTGAGATCTGGCGGATCGCCCGCAAGGATGTCACCACGCTCGCCGCCATTCGTGAAATGCGGAGGCTGTGTCAGATCCCTTCGGCGAAGCTGCAAAGCTCGGCGCCTGTCACCGTGGACAGCGGAGAATCGGCACCGGCCGCGTGCAGAGCGACCATCGAAACGCTGAGAAAGCGCCTGTCGAAAGAAAAGAGGAAATAGCGATGGCCTTTGACCGCAAGCGGATCAACACTCGTGGTGAGCCGAGAGCATTCGGTTTCAAGGATATCGGTGCCAGCAACGACGGCAACTTTGCCCGGATCGTTTTCGTCGGCAAGGACCTGACGACAGAACTTCCCATCCAACTTGCAGCTGATGTTCTGGACAAGATGATGCCTACGCTGATGAACATCGCCGGCGAATGCGAGCGCCGGCGCAACGCCGGCGGCAATCCGCGACGTGTCTATAACATCAAAGAAGGTGCCGTCGGAAGACCGACGAAGACGGCGTCGTTTTTGATTTCACCACCTCAACCGGCCAAACCTTCGCGTTTGTGATGGACAAGATCGGCGCCAAGCTGGTGTGGCAATCGCTCGGGCAAATCATTGGGGTAATCGAGCAGGACAGAGGTCCGATCGAAAAGCCGACGCGACAGTAACTCCGAAGCGGCTCACTTGACCGCTGGCACGGCATCACCAAGAGGAGATCATGGGCCCGATTCTTTCCTATTTGGGGTTGGCAGCGACCGGTGTGATGGTCTGGTTCGCTGCCGAATTTATTGGACGACCGATCAGGACCTTTTTTGATTTACGAATGGAAGTTTGCCGTCAAATGTTGTTCCTCGCCAATGTCCAGACGGAATTGCCGAAGCCATTTGTCACCCTGGAAGACCGAAGCCGCAAGAGATACGGCGACATGGTATCGGCCAGGCGGGATAAGAGCCGGACTAGAGCTGGGCGCGCGGATGCTGGCCTATGCTGAAGGCGAAAGGTTTGCCCCGGTCGTGCTGCGCAAGCTCGGCTATGATCCTCACGGAGCGGGCAGCTCCCTCATTGGCCTGTCGAACAACTTGAGCACGCACAATGAAGAGCGGGCGAGATTCAGTATCGCTGTTGGCAAGGCGCTCCGTTTCCCCGACTAAGCCGGCTACTGCGGCCGGCACCTTCGAGCGCTTTCAATTAGCGTTCATCGCTTGGCCGAAGTTGCCAACCACCTGAAGGGCGGCGCCGGCTGCGCTGATGACCAGCCCGCGCACGATGAGGGTCATCCGCTCCCGCAGTTCGTCGACGGCTTTCCGGCGGGCATCGATCTGCTTGCCGAGCACGCCACCTGTAATATCGACGCGCCCCTCGGGGCCGTCCGAAATGATCAGTTGCTCGAACGCCGTCTTCGTTTGCGCGATATCAACGGCTTCAATAGTCGTGATTTTGGTTGTCTGCCACACCTCGTAACCGAGCGTCACGAAGCCAATAAACTCGATGAGCGTTCCCCACGCTGCGATCCCGTTCCACATTGCAATTTCCCGAAGGTGACCGCTCGTCTTGGCAGGCTGTGGTGGCGCAGGCAACTGACAAAGTTAGAACGAGCCCGCCGCCGGTATATCCGCGGCGACGGGCTTGTGGCACTGGCGCGATCACCGCGAAATGGAAATCGCGACTCGCACTGCTGGTGTTGTTAATTCCATCACCTCCAGCTGGGCGGCCCCGACGCCAAGATGACTACGCCGAGGATGAAGCGCGGTGGTCTGTGCAAGCCAGCGCGCTCCATATTCAGAATTCGCGTTACGGTATCGGCAACACCGGTGCGCCGAGATTGGTGCCGTCGAGAATCGCGAACCAGTCACCGTGCGGCGTGTTCGCTTGGAGGCTATAGTCGATGCGGATAATCACCCAAGGACCTGCGGTTTCCGGAATGAGATCGCTTTCGATCGTCATAATCGATCGGTACGCGATCTCCTGATGAAACTCGTAGCGGACCTGCACGCCGTATTGCGTGAACGTCGGATACCGTAGAACTACTGGGCAGCCTCCGAGGCGCGGCCGTCACTTCCCTGCCCGCCCAAGTTGCAGTAGGCTGCTCGCTTTATTTATGGGGCATTTTCAATGAGCCGATCTCGGGCAATTGCTGCCTTGGGCTTGCCGCGGGCATTGTGGCCGTTTTCATACTGCCCCATCTTTTGTCATCAGAAAAAGATCCAACCGCGGCCCTTATTGCGACCGCCCACAGCGAAATCGTAAGGCGACTGCGAGAGCCAGATTCCGCGCGTTTCGGCGATGACGTGATTATCAGCAGCGGCACTAGCCGCGGCGACTGCGGCACCGTCAATTCGAAGAATGGTTTCGGCGGATATACGGGCCACATGCCTTTCGTCCAAAACGCTTAAGATCGCAAGCAGCCAGATCGAGGCGAGCACGATTTCGATGAACTGTAGCATCGAAAAAATGAGGGAGATCTGCCGGACCAGCAATCCCGATCCGGAAAGATGCAGACTCATACTATCCGAGCGGAGGTAGAAAGTTCACTCATGGACATGCAACGCATTTATTGGCAGGAGTTGGTGACGCTCAAGCGTGACGCCCGTTACATTGACCTTTGCCTCGGAAGAACCGAAACGATTGATCGCACCATCAAGGCCACGCTTGCAATCGCAGCAAGTTCGTCGATCGGCGGTTGGGCCATTTTCAAGGATTATTCCTTCGTTTGGGCCTTTATCGTCGCCGGGTCGCAGGTTCTGCAGGTGGTGAAAGAGTATCTACCCTACAAGACTCGCTTGCGAGCACTCGCGGGACTGTCTCAAGATTTGAACGCAATAAGTCTAGCGGCAGAGGACAATTGGTATCGCGTATCCAAGGGGCTCGTGTATGACGAAGACATCCACGATCTCCGCTTTGCTTTTAAGAAGAGAATTTCCGCCGCATTACAGAAGGCATTTCCAGCAGCTGGGCTGCCGGTAAATAAACGCCTCGAGAAGCAAGCTGACGAAGAGGTTCAGGCATATTTTTCGATCTATCAAAACCAAAGCGAAGAGGTCTAAAAATGAGCGATGAGAAGAAGACGATCAATATCGGTCCCGATTTAGCCGGTCATCGGATTAACCAGGGCTCCATTCTGCCGCCGAAACCGGTCAAGGTGCCGATGCCCCCGGTGCAGCCGACCCAAGGAAGCCGACCGGCAGCCCCAGCAAAACCCCCGAAGGGGAAGCAAGGGGCGTAAGTGACGCGGAGATTAACAGTCTCGGCATCATAACGCTCCTTGCACTGCCCTCCGGATTTGCACGCACGACCTGATGAATCCCGCGCTAGGTTATCGTAAGCCTGCAACTGCCCTCGGTTTCGCTCCACGATCCGCCTTCACGGTGAACCGACAGCATGTAGGTGATCCCAGCCGTGGCGGAGAGCGAGACGTCAATGGCGAAGATGTGAAGGTCGCTCCGGCACCCGCTTCATGCGTGAGCGAGCCGAGCGGCGTCCCAGTATTAGGCGTCGACGCTGAATGTTGAATTGCCGGACAAATCCGAGACCGAAAGAGTGTAGGTCGTCGTTGCGGGCGCGACAAAACTGTACCAGACAGAATGGCCATTGTTGCGGACATCACTGGAGGACAGCCAGGTGGGCCGCGGCTCGCTGGGCTCGGTCGATCCGTAGAATAGGTTGCCCGTCTTGATCTCGCCGAGGTTGATACTGAGGGCCGAGGCACAATCGTCGTTGGTCCGCACGGGGAACGTGCCAAGCGGGAGTAGCGTCGCGCTGGCCGGTGATAGATCCTCGTCGATCACGAGCAGGCGCCCGTCAGAATTGCCCGGCTGCAACATGATAATGTAGTTTTTGCCACCGAAATAGCGCGCGTTTTCGCAGAAATACTCCCATTCGGCGTAGATGAATTCAGAGAAGAATTTGCCGCCCGCAGCGTCCAGCGCCACGGGGTCAAAGCGGCCGAGATACTGGTGTTCGTTCTGATCCGTCGTGTTGTTGTTGGTCGAATTTCACAGCACGAAGATGTGTGAGCCTGAGTTCCAGATTTTGGCCGGAGGTCCGCCCTGCGCGATACACACGATGGTGGCCTCCTGCGTGGCAAGGTCTACCAGTGTCACGCTTGGTGTGCCGGAGCAATCGACGACCGCAACCTGGCTCCTGCGGTTGGCAATACCGTTCCCGTCCTCCTCCTCGAGGAAATAGGCAACGTCGGCCAGGCAGGTGGAGTACCCGGACTTGATGGTGGTATCGATCGAGGAAATCGTGCTTGGCGCGCTGACGCTCGAATAATAGATTCGCCCCGCCGCTGGCACACCACCGCTTGGCTTGGTAGCGATCAGGATCGTGCCGTTGGCGGTCACTTCGAGCCCAAATGGGGCATAGGCATAATGGACGAGGTCGGTTTCGTAGTCGTGGACAGCAACCGGAGACCTCGAGTTGCCCGCTAGCCGACAGGATCGAAAGCCATATCTATGCGTTAGCTCATCGAGCCCAAATGGGAGGTCAACCAATGATTAACGACCGAAACCGCCGGGCGTCGACAGCTGCAGAACGCGAAGCCCATAAGATATTTAAAGCGGTCAGGACGAAGGAAACTATGACCGAATACGCGAAAGCGCAAAAAGCACTCCACGACAATCGAGAGCGCCTAAAGGTGGAGCGGCTGGCGCGGGAGGCTGAAGCGGCCAACCGCACAAAAGCAGGTTAAGCGTCATCTGGATGACCGCGGAGGACCAAGCCTGGACCTCTGCCTGGTGGAGGGTGAAATGGCCCTGCACTTTCGCCGCGTGGATACTGCTGAGGATCTGGAAATTTGGATCGCAAGCAGCGACGACTATTCATTCGTTATCAGCAGCGAGAGCCGAAGTGGACCTGGCCTACATGGAGAGCCCGGTTTTGTTGCGTCATATCGCCCAGACTTTCTGAATATGCCCGCGGCTCAAGTGTCCGGATCGCCCTTCAGCACGTTCGCTGAAGCCGAGCGGGCCTGCAATGCGTTCCTGGGTCGCCTCATTATCGAGGGATGACTACCGGAGCTCCCGATCACGGAAAGGATCGGCGTCGATCGGGATTTCAGCGCCAATAGGATTGCGGGGCCAGAAAGCGAAGTGTGGCAGGATCACTGGCTTGTAGCCGGCCACCGTCGGCGCATAGTCCCCCGATGATCGAGCAGCGACCAGCTTTCATGGCTTGCAAGAATCCCGGCACCGGCTGGAGGATCGATATTCTATGGCCCGATGGCGAAACAGAAGTCATCAAGGGTTTTGTTACGGAGCACGACGCGGCCAAGTGGATTTCTGAGCACTCGACGACGTGGAAGGAAAATCCGGACCAACCGCGCTAGACGATTGACCCGCCATTGGTGATCGCCGCCCATAGGCGACCGATTCCTAGCGGCTTCTGTTCGCACGCGATCCGCGCCATCATCTGGCCCATGCACCGGCGTCGATCCACGAAATGGTCCGGCCGCTATCGGTGACTGAGAGGCGCTGCGCGCTTCCGCCTTGGTGAACGGGAGGGTTTGATGTGCACCGGATATGCAACAAGCGCCTCCGAACGCCCTTCGTTCCTGTTAGAAATTGATCGCCCCACAAACGTCCTTGATATCTGCAGAAAGTGCCCGCTCAAAAATAAACGGCCCCAGCGCGGCGTGAATTGCCACTTGCTCCCGCAACAGAAAAACGGCGACTGAGTATCACCCCGCTGAGGCACGCGCCCGTCAGCGAGCATAAGTGAATCGCGTCCAAACAAATTGCCATTTCTTCCCGATGTTGTTCAGTTCGCGCTTGCCTTAGCTGCGGTTCGGGTGTGCGATTAGGTCGACCAATCTCGACTGACGCGGGACTGGCCAGGTGGCCCCGGTGACCGACCTTACAGGTCCCCCACACACAAGGTCGTTGGGGCCGCCTCATTTGGCGAAAGACATACTCCGAATTTGACGGTCGCGGCGAAGTGACCGTCATCGTGGCGTAGATTCTTGCATGTAATCGGTGACGGTACCGGCGCGAAAGCACCTCCGATAACATAGGGGGCGTACATGGAAGAGCGAAAGATTGCGATGCTGCGCGTGCACGAGCAAAACATCGAGCGTTACCAAGGGTTGCTGCGTACCAAACTTAGCGACGTCGAGACTCACTTCATCGAACGGCGCCTATCCGAAGAGCGTTTCGCGATCGAGATGCTCAAGTTTATGAGTCGCGGAGAAACGCCCGCGACAGATCATCTGTTCGCATAAAGGCGCCCAGACGTAATCCCGAGCTAGTCATCCGCTTGAGATATGAACCACGGTACGCTTTGTGCTGACTCCCACATGTCAGGATTTTGCAGGATCCTTCGTCACCGTCGTCTGGGCTCACGCCCCCTGTAGGCTAACCCGCGTTGAGCCCGCCGGTGTGATCCAGCGGGCCGCGACTCTGGTGCAGCGTCGGGATCGTCGGTGCCCGCGACGATTGGCTGGCAAACGCGTCCCAAAATCTTCAAAGAGGTGAGGTTCTCTTCGCCCAGCCGCTGCAAGTTCGCGCCAATGCGCGTCAAGCTCCGGCATCGCCATCCGGCCTCCGTCTAGATCGGTGCGCGCCAGAATCCGTTCCTTGAACCTAATCCCCTAGGGCCGAATGGGGCAATGTACCGCTTCCGGCGCCGAGACGTTTTGATAAGTTTAGATATCATTATTGACTTTAAGATAGGTAAACTTACCTTATCCTTGATCGTCCCAGATAATGGTAACTTTGAATATCATTAATTCCAAAAAGATAAGAAAACCAACCATGAAATCCCCCGATGCTCTTCGTGATCTAGGAAAGCTCCTGCACGATGCGAGACGGCAGTCGAAACTGACCCAGGAGCAGGTGGCCAAGCGCGCGGGCATTTCCCGCCCCAGTTATCGCGACATCGAGAAGGGGGGAGCTGCGGCTCGCGCAACAACACTTATCAACGTCGCGCGCGCGTTAGGCATGGAATTGATGCTGATCCCGCAAGCGATGGTGCCTGGAGTGCAAGCGCTACTCCGCCCTTCTGAAGACGACGACCGCCCTGCATTCACTGCTGAACCTGACGACGACGATCATGCCTAAAGTCCGTGCCCCGAACGAAATTCAATCGCTGGACGTATTCTTGCAGGACCTGAAGGTCGGCACGATCGTCCGAACTCCTGGTGACTTCAACGCATTCAGCCTCGAGGCGGGATATCGAAAGCTCGCGAGGCCACCCATCGTGAGCCTATCCTTCAGGTCCGCAAACGGCGGGCTCCGCAGCGATCCCAAACCCACACTACACGCCCTCCCCGCATTCTTCGCGAATATGCTCCCCGAAGAAAGGCTCCGCGAAGCGATGGAGAAGCACCACGCCGGCAAAGTCCGATCGGGGAACGATTTTGATTTGCTGACGGCACTCGGCGGCGATCTGCCGGGTGCAGTGCGCGTACTGCCGAGCGATGGGAGCGTCACGTCGCCACCTCCAGGTGCCGCAGACGCCGCCAAAGCACGCTTCTCCCTAGCCGGCGTCCAAATGAAACTCTCCGTAATGAAAAACACCGGTAAGGAGGGAGGACTGACGCTGTCCATCGGCGACGGGCAGGGTCAATTGAACCTCCTCCGAATGAGTGGACACCTGTAGTAGGCTCAGAGAGCCCGGAGGTGTCGGATGCAAGAGCGTCAACGTCGGTCGTTTACCGAGGAGTACAAGCGGCAGGCCGCTGAACTCGTGGTGTCGAGTGGCCGGTCGATCACGTCGGTCGGCAAGGAACTCGGTCTGCGTGACTCGGTGCTGCGGCGCTGGGTGGAGAAGCTCCGGCAGGAGCCGGCAGCGGCGGCGCGGCGCCCCACGACGCAAGCGACGCCGATGCCGGCGGACCAGGCTGCTGAGATCGCCCGGCTGCGCGAGGAGAACGAGCGGCTGCGCATGGAGCGGGACATTTTAAAAAAGTCGATCGCGATCTTTGCCGGAACCCGGACATGAGCTTCTGTTTCATTGAGGACCATCGCGACGCCTATCCGGTGCGGCTGATGTGCACCGTGCTCGGGGTCTCGGCGGCCGGCTATTACGCTTGGCGTGAACGCCCAGCGAGCGCACGCGCAACCACCAATGCCGCGCTCCTGGTTGCGATCCGACAGGTCTATCAAGACAGTGGCGGACGCTATGGCAGTCCGCGGGTCCATGCCGCTCTGCGGATACAGGGACGTGGCGCCAGCCGTGGCCGGATCGAACGCTTGATGCATCGGCATGGCATCCGCGCCATCATGGCATCACCGCGTCGCGTTCGGACCACCGACAGCCGCCACGGCCTGCCGATCGCGCCGAACCTCGTCGAACGTCATTTTGCAGCCGCGGCCCCAAACCGGATCTGGCTCGCTGATATTACCTACATTCCGACTGCGGAGGGCTGGCTCTATCTGGCGGCCATCATGGACCTCTTCAGCCGCAAGATCGTCGGTTGGGCGATGCGGGATCACATGCAGGCCGAACTCGCCTCGTCCGCCTTGAAGATGGCAATCCAGCAGCAGCATCCGGAAGGCAGATTGATCCATCACTCCGATCGCGGCGTGCAGTACGCCTCACAGGACTATCGCGCGATCCTGTCGGCCGCCGGCATCACCGCATCGATGAGCCGCAAGGCCGACTGCTACGACAACGCCCCGATGGAGAGCTTCTTCCATACCTTGAAGACCGAGCTCGTTCATCATTGCAACTACAAGACCCGTGCCGAAGCCCTGCGCGATATCTTCGCCTTCATCGAGGGCTTCTACAATCGAACCCGACTCCATTCCGCCATCGGATATACCGCCCCGATCGAGATGGAGCTAAAAGCAACTTAACCCTGTCCACTTTTTCGGGGGAAGATCACAATACATCGCGAAATTCCCGTCCACCAATCACATAGGGCTGTCGGAAAACGAATTTGCGATGCTGGCTCTTTCTGAGGCGCTAGGAATGAGCGTGCCAGAACGCGAGCTGGTCGAGAAATCCGCTTTCGAGGGAATTCCCGAAGAGTTCAATACCCTCTCTACCGGCCGAGTGCTTCTCGTCAAACGCTTCGACCGAGGCTCCGAAGGCGCACGCATCCACATTGAAGACTTCGCTCAAATTTTCGGTCTCCCGCCTTCACGGAAGTACGACGGAGCTTCGTACCACGATATCGCTAGTGCATTGAACGCAGCAGTCTCCATGGACGCTGCGATTGAATTCGTACGTCGCTTGGCATTTACCGCACTCATCGGAAACGGCGACATGCACCTTAAGAATTGGTCGACAATCTATCCGGGTGACGGGCGAACCCCTGCGCTCGCGCCCGTATATGA
Source organism: Bradyrhizobium sp. B097 (assembly GCF_038957035.1). Taxonomy (NCBI): domain Bacteria; kingdom Pseudomonadati; phylum Pseudomonadota; class Alphaproteobacteria; order Hyphomicrobiales; family Nitrobacteraceae; genus Bradyrhizobium; species Bradyrhizobium sp. B097. The sequence goes on along the minus strand of NZ_CP152412.1, from coordinate 2,422,244 downwards.
CGTGCTGTCCTCAGTGCCATATCTTCCGAAAGACCAAATGGCGCTTTCCTTGGGTGGCGAGAAGCCATTCAAGGCGCTCACTCCGATCGTCTGGCGTAAATTCAGCAACCGCGCGCGGCTTCCGGAAAAAGTCGTACTGATGGCTGTAGAAGAGGTCGTAACTTCCGTAAACGAGCATTGGTGGAAGCTGCCCGAGCGAAGCGTCGTGCCAGCTTCCGTGCTCGGGAGAATCGACAACCACGTCCGCATGATGAGCAACGTCTTGCATCCTGTCTAACGACGTTCATGTCCTCGATGGAACTTTCTAGATGTCGTGATCCGGAGTGCTTTGGTACAGTCTCTCGAAAGGGTTTGGTCCCTACCCTACTTGAGACAAACGCTTTGTTCGCTGGCGGCGCGCAGCCACAGGAATACTTATCATAAGCTCATAAGCGCTTGCTGCGACCCCGACGCGGCTCGGCAATCCATCCCTTTAATACGATCTACTATCTTGTTGCGCGATCTCGCTGCCATCGCGGTTTCGAGCGTCGGCGGCGATCTGCAAGATGCATCGGCACCACACGACTGGACGCCGTTCCAGTAGCTCAAGTCTCGACGGTTCATGCCACGTTTTGCGGTAATTCCTGCTGGTTCCTGGCCACGTCGTATGTCAGCTGCAGTCGCAGCCGGGTATTGCGGCGAACCAACCGCTGAGGCCTTCCTCAAGCGTGTCGGGAAGGAGTATCCTTTGCCCCGCGTAAAGGAAGGGCGCCGGCAGCTATGGCTCAGGGACGATCTGGACGCGGCAATTCTGCCGCGGGAAATGGCCCTCGCAACCGACATCGCCGCGGATTTGTGAACGTAGAGCTGCCCCGCCACGTCATCCCGAAGAAACTGGCGTCCGGAAAGACAGCGTTCTACTACAACCTTCCCACGCGATATCGGAAGATGGACTGTCCGGTGCCGAACGAACCGTTGGGTTCCGACTACGCCAAAGCGTGCGGCGCAGAGGGCCGGGCGGCGACGCTGAACGGTCTGTTCGATGAATGGATGGACGCCCTCAAGGGACTCCCCGTGTCGAGCGAAGCCGCACCCCGGATCGGCACGATCGATTGGCTCTTCCGAGAATACAGACAGAGCCGCGCCTACCTCGAGAAGGTCAAGCCGCGATCGCGCCGGAATTACGAATGGAACATGCGCGAGATCTGCGACACGTTGACCAAGCGTGGCGACCGTGTCGGCGCCTGGCCGATTAAGTCTGTGACGCCGCTTGGCGCGGACAAGCTGTACGATACGTTCGTCAAGGGCCGCAAAGGCAATCGACTGCGCACCGCCGAAAAGCTGGTCGTACTCTGCCGCAAAGCCTGGCGTGTGGTGCATCGGCTGCACCCGGCCGAGTTTCCATCAGACATCCCGAACCCTTGGCTGGGCGTCACGATGGCGACCCGGGTCAAGTTGGTGAAGCATGCCGTCACGCGGGAACAGGCCTACAAGTTCGCACACGGCTGCGTGGAGCGCGGCGAGCCGGAGTGTGGCGCTGCGGCGGTCATCTGCTTCGAGTGGCTGCAGCGCCCAGAGAACGTGATTGCCGGCCACATCAAATGGACCGACTACCGGACGGGCCCGAAACCGACGATCCGGATCGAGCACCACAAGACCGGCGCCGTAATCGACCATCCCCTGGAGGACCAACTGCCCTCCGGGGAGATCGTCAAATTCTATGAGGAGGCCGAGTCAGTGCTCGCCAAGCTGACGCGCCGTGGCGTGCCGATGATCCTGCGGGAGATAGTCCCCAAACGCCGCGGTTCGGACGAGGGTAAGAAGACCGTCTTCAAGCCCTACTCGTTCTCTGGCATGCAGAAGATCGTCCAGCGCATGCGGAAAGAGATAGGCCTACCCGAAGAGTTCACCCTGGACGCTTGCCGGCACGGCGGCATGACTGAGCTCGAGGAGGCGGAACTTACCGAGGGACAAGGCCGCGCCCTATCGGCACACCGAACCCGAGAAAGCTACGCCGGGTATGCCAAACGAACCGAAGCCCGGATGCTGTCGGCGACTCGGAAACGTCACGCGCACATGCTTGCGAACCAAGCGGAAACAGATGTTCAGAATAAGGGGCGGACCGCATTCAGAATGCCGGACCGAACAAAGGAAGAACGATCTGATAAATCAACGCGTTAGAATGGCTGGGGCGGGAGGGATCGAACCTCCGAATGGCGGAATCAAAATCCGCTGCCTTACCGCTTGGCTACGCCCCAACGCGCCGATCGAAGGCCACGCCGGTCTATAGGGTGAGTCCGGCCTTTTCAACAGGGCGGCGCGCGAAAAGACGCGAAAGCCGCAGGTTGATACCGGCACCTCTTATTATAGAGGGCGACGCTGCGGTGGCCGAAACAGACCGGGCGATGTCCGCTCGGACAGTTGAGAGGCCGCCGGTTTCATGGGAAGACAATTTCCAAACGCCTCGTCGGGAGTAACGCCATGACCTACCGTGCGCCGATCAACGATATCCTGCTGTCCCTCAATCATGGCGCGGGGCTCGCTGCCGCCGTGGCGGCCGGCCACTACGGCGATTTCGACGGCGACATCACCGCTGCCGTGCTGGAAGAAGCCGGCAAGTTCGCCTCCGATGTGCTGGCGCCGCTGAACAAGGTCGGCGACGAGCACGGCATCAAGCTCGACAACGGCCAGGTGACGACTGCGCCCGGCTGGCCCGACGCCTATCAGCGCTGGACCGCCGCGGGATGGAACGCGGTGTCCGGGCCGGAGGCATTCGGCGGCCAGGGCCTGCCGCTCGCGATCAACGCCGCCTGCACCGAGATCTGGAGCGCATCGAACGTCGCCTTCGGCCTCTGCCCGCTGCTGACGCTGTCGGCGATCGAGGCGCTCGACGCCCATGGCAGCGCCGAGTTGAAGAAGGTCTATCTCGAGAAGCTCGTCACCGGCGAATGGACCGGCACCATGCAGCTCACCGAGCCCAACGCCGGCTCCGACGTCGGCGCGCTGCGCACCCGCGCCGAACGCGCGGGTGACGGCACCTACCGCATCAAGGGCACCAAGATCTTCATCACCTATGGCGAGCACGACATGACCGACAACATCGTGCATTTCGTGCTCGCACGATTGCCCGATGCGCCCGCCGGCACCAAGGGGATCTCGCTGTTCCTGGTTCCGAAATTCATGGTCAATGCCGACGGCTCGCTCGGCGAGCGCAACGACATCCATGCGAGCGGCGTCGAGCACAAGCTCGGCATGCACGCCTCGCCGACCTGCACCATGACCATGGGCGACAAGGGCGGCGCGATCGGCTTTCTGATCGGCGAGGAAAACGCGGGCATGCGCTGCATGTTCACGATGATGAACCAGGCCCGGCTCGGCGTCGGCCTCGAGGGCGTCGGCATTGCCGACCGCGCCTATCAGCAGGCGCTGGCCTATGCGCAGGAGCGTCGCCAAGGAAAAGCTATCGGCAAAGCGATCGACCACAAGGGCGACGGGATGGATCCGATCATCGTGCATCCCGACGTCAAGCGCATGCTGATGCAGATGCGCAGCATGACGGCGGCGGCACGCACGATCTGCTACGCCACCGCGGTCGCGCTCGATGTCTCGGTGCGCGCCAAGGACGCCAAGGTGCGCGCGGACGCCGCAGCACGCGGCGCATTGCTGACCCCGATCGCCAAGGCTTTCTCCACCGACATCGGCAACGAGGTCGCCTATCTCGGCGTGCAGGTCCACGGCGGCATGGGCTTCATCGAGGAGACCGGCGCCGCGCAGCATTACCGCGACGCCCGCATCACCTCGATCTATGAGGGCACCAACGGCATCCAGTCGATCGACCTCGTCACCCGCAAGCTCGGCGCCAATGGCGGCGCTTCGGTATGGGCGCTGCTCGACGAGCTCGCCGCCACCATCAAGCAGGTCGAAACCTCCAATGATCCGGCATTCGGCACCACCGGCACCAAGCTGCGCGACGCCCATGCCGCGCTCGGACGCACCAGCAAATGGCTGCTCGAGCGGCTGGCCTCCGCGCCGAACGAGGCGCTGGCCGGCGCGACGCCCTATTTGCGGCTGTTCGGCGCCACGCTCGGCGGCTGCATGCTTGCCGGCGAGGCGCTGGCCGCCAAGGCGAACGGCGAAGCCGAGCCGCAGCGCTACGTCGCACTGGCGCGCTTCTTCGCCGAGAACATCTCGGTACAGGCGCCGTCGCTGGAGAAGACCGTGACGGAGAGCGCCGAGGCCGTGACCGGCGCGGATGCGGTGCTGGCGGGGTAGGATCTCGCGTACTGGATCGCCCGGTCCCGTCTACGCCAAGGCTTCGACGAGGCCACAGATCCGTGGCGTGCCGAAGCTTTAGCGGAGGCGGCAAGCCCGGCGATGACAGCTGAAGATGAGGACGGGGGCTTGCGCCGTCGGGCAAATCAGTGATCGGGCTTCCGCCATCCCGTCGACACCGACCAGGACTCCCGTCGCCTGCCAACCGGTTTCGCAGCCACGGCAAATAGCCGCACGACCCGCCGCACGGCCGTATTGTCAACGATCCCGGCGAGACGAGCGAAACTCCCTGGGACCGTCCAGCAGATCATGCTTGCGGGCAGACTGATCGATCCGGCTGGCCGAATGATCCGTCATGGCGTTGATGGCCGTGCCGGCGAGATTCTGCGCACGCTGCCGTCGCATCTCGTCCTTCGATCGAACATCCCGGTCTACGGCTCGCCGACGACAGAGTTCGTCAGAGATGCGTTCCTGGAGACATCCATCGCCTCGATAAGGTCGCTGCTTCATCTTGCACGCTCCCTCCAACAGGATTGCGGTACGGAGGACTAACTCTCTCGGGGGCCGCTGGTTCGCGGTGCCAATTGACTGAGTGCCGGGAATTTCGGCGCCAGCAATCTGGGCTTCTTCGGCGGAGCCGCAATCAATCCGTCCCGTATCGCCTGCTTGCGGGCAAGCTTGCGGGCTCGCCGCGCGGCCTCGGCTTTCTCCCGAATCTTTCTTTCCGAAGGCTTTTCGAACGAGCGACGGCGCTTCATCTCCCTGAAGACGCCTTCGCGCTGCATCTTCTTCTTTAGGACGCGCAGTGCCTGGTCGATATTGTTGTCCCTGACAAGAACCTGCAACAGATCACCTCTCGCGGTAGAAGACACGTCAAGCGCACAAATACGAATGCCCGCTCTATCGGTGACAGAGCGGGCCGCACTGCCATTCCAGTACATCCGTGAAACGGCAGCCGATCAACAAGGTGACGAAAGCTTCGGCTGCAATGCTGATAGCACTGCGCCTGCCCTTTCATCCGACGATGTCTTTGGAAAAGGGTCCTCTGGGACCGATCTACAAGGCTCAAGGCCAGTCGATGCAACACAAGTATACACTTATCTCAGCTATGCAAGGTGCAATTGCCAGTTCCGGGATTTATCTGCCGCGCTTCAAGCGTTCGAGATCGTTGCCGGAAGACGATAGGCGGGCCGCCCGAGCGAGCGCGTGAGCGGTTCCTTGAATCGATATCATTGTTGAGTAGCAAATTCGGACCTCCTGACGCAGAGTGCGGCGCTGCCGGGTGATTTCAGCGCGCCGGCACTCGAGAGCCTGGGCAGCTCCCATCGCAAAGAGGGAGCCGCAATTGGCAACCCGCTATTATTTCGACATCCGCAACGGCGAGGAACTCTATGCCGACAGGCAGGGTATCGAGCTGCGCGACGAGGAAACCGCCGCTCACGAAGCAATGCAGTCGTTGCTCAGCATGGCGAAAGACAACCCGCCCTCGGACAAACACAGTTTGCTGGCGTTCGAGGTCCGCACCGACGAAGGGCCATTGTTTCAGGTCAGCCTCAACCGGGGCATAACGAGGCACTAGTTTCGAAACACGAGGCAGCGCCCGCCGATTGCCTCAAGTCGCGCGCAAAGCTGGTTGGCTCGCTCACGGGTCGTCTCGGCGACCCGGAGCAGATACCAGGTGGCCGAGCCTGGCCCGGCCATATGCGATCTCAGAATGAGCGGCGCGCGATCGCCCAGCACGGGCGCGAAGCGTTTCTGGAGCTGCTGGTAATCGGCGAGAACCCTGGATTGCGACGGACCGCCGGCCAATTGGAGGCCCCAGGGTCCCCACGCCGCTTGCTGTGCAATTGTCACGGGCTCTCTTGGGGCCGCAGGCAGCGCCCTGATCAGCATGCCGCGCACGATGTCACCGCAGGCCATGGCGGCGTCCGTGTGGACCCTGTCCTCTACTGAACCCTGCGCCCATTCCTCGGCAGACTTGCCGGTAATGATCCTGACATAAGCGCGTGTTTCGCCCGGCAGGTTGCCACGTCCCGCCAACCAATCCTGAACGCGCCGCGGGCCGCCATTATAGGCAGCCGCCGCAAGGCCGAGATTGCCGAATTGCGCGCGCAGCTCGCGGAGCCAGCGGGCGGATTCCTGCAAGGCAGGCAACGGCTCGAACGGGTCCGCGAGGCCGCGCCAGCGCGCGGTGCCGGGCATGAATTGGGCAATACCCTGGGCGCCGGCCGGACTGACCGAACCGGGATCGAAATTGCTTTCCTGCCAGATCAGCCGGACGAAGAAATCCGGCGGCAAGCCGTTCTCCAATGCGGCCTGCTCCAACGCCTTGCAGTATTGTTGCGGCCCGTCGAGCTTCGAAGGCGGTGGCGACGGAACGGATGAGGATTGATGGTCCGACGCCGACCGATCGGCCTGACCATTGTGCTCTCCGATATTCGTATTCGGACGAGACGTTTCCGCTTGCGCTGGCCCTGCGTCTTGCGCGGCCGGCGTCACGGCTGGGTCGCCGACGGGTTCGGCGCTTGCCAAGCGGACGAACAGCAGAAGGCAGACCGAGCCGATCGCCGCTCGTGGAAATCGATGAACCAGCTGCGGCCTGAAAATCGACTGCATGAAAGCGATCATCAAAGGGAGTATCTGTTCACCCGATCATAGCATCAGCACCGCCTAGCAGGCAGAAATCTGGGATGCGGACCTCGTCGGGGTTGTCTTGACCTAAATCCGGAACATTTTCGGCAGGTAGATGGAACAAACGGAGCTATGCTCGCCTTGTGAGTTCGCGCAATTCCGCGCAGGAGGAATATCTCGGTGAGATATGTTCAGTGGATTACTGCAGGGGTGTCGTTATTGATTTTGGCGTTTGTCAGCCCTGCGTCCGCGAGGTTGGGAATAGCGCCGATTGCGGCCCAGGACGCAGCCGTCATTCAGGTAAGGGGCGGCCATGGACACGGCCACGGACATGGCGGTTGGCACGGCAATCGCGGTCATCACTACGGATGGTACCGCGGCCGGGGCAACTGGAAGCACCGTCACTGAAGCTGTCGGGGAGTTGCGACCAAGGGGCCAAATCTTGAAGTCGCCGGGTAGACCGGCGACTTCGATGCAGGCTTGATCCTCTACTTGCGCTTGTCGTTCATGCGATCGCCCGGCGTATATTCAGATGCGCCCTTTGCCCGGCCTACCGTGCCTTTGTCATGCATACGATCCCGGGGGCTGTATTCAGACGCGCCGGGCCCGGTGCTGCTCTTCGAATTTTGCATCTCATGGCCCGGGCTGGACTGCGAAGCGCCCGGAGGTGCCGTTCCGCCGCGTCGCCCCGGGGGTCGGATGCATTGACGTCTAGTGATCGGACAGGCTGCCGACGATCGATGCGCGGCGGGACAGTTCGATCCAGTTGCCGTCCGGATCGAGGATCATGGAAATCCGCGCGACCTCGCCAAGCGTCACCGGCGCGAGGCCCTCGCGCACGCCCTTGGCGCGCAGTCCGTTGTGCACGGCGTCGATATCGGCGACTTGCAGCGTGATGTAGCGCCAGCCGCGCGCGCCCCGAACCGGATCGACGGTCGCGGCCCGATCTTCCCTGAGCAGGATCAGGCTCTCGCCGAGGCGAAACGCCGGACCGCCCGACCAGGATTGCTCGGCGAAGCCGAGAATGTCGCCGTAGAAATTGCGATGCGCGGCGAGGTCGCGCACGGCCATGGATACCGCAATTTGGGTGATGCCGTCATGTCCGGGCGCCACCAGGCAAACGCCGTTGCCGTCGGGATCGGCCATCCGCTGCGGCGCTCCAACGCCGTCCCGCGCAACGATCAGTTCGCGATAGCCGCTCGGCGCCGCATCCGGCAGCGGCTCGACATGGTGGTTGAGCTTGATGACCGACCCATGCGCGTCGTACCGGTACTGCTTCTGTCCGCGCCGGATCGGCAACATGTGGTCGAAGCGAACGCCGGCATCCTGCTGCCAGAACCGCAGCATCGGCTCCAGATTGTTGGTGGAAAGGCCGACGTCGATCACATTCTTCGCGAGTTGCATGTCCGGTCTCCCCAGCCGCCGTGCACGCTCGCTGGACCGGCTCAGCCGGGAAAGCGATCGCCGAACATCGGCAGTCCGCTGCGCGACTGTTCGCGCGTCGCCTCATCCTGGATGACGTCCCAGTGCTCGGCGAGCACATCACCCTCCATGCGCACGATGTCGGCGACGACCCATGCCGCCGGCAGTCCATGACCGCTGAACCGGCCGTGCAGAATGACGAAATCGCCGCTCGCCGCGCCGACATGGTTCTCATAGCGCAGCGTCGCGGGCAAGCCCTTGACGAGATCGAACAGCCCGTCCCGGCCGGGCGCGATGTGCGCGCTGTGCTGGATGTAGCGCGGCGACCAGAGCCGCTCAGCGGCCGCATAGTCGCGCTTGTTGAACAGGGTATCGAACGCGTCCAGCACGAACTGGACGCGGCGATCTTGGTTCGACGCGTTCATCGCTTCGTTCCTGATATCAGGGTTACTTGCGGACCAACGGGATCTGCAGATTGGTCGGCCGGTTCTGCTCCGTGTCGAAGCCGCGGCCGTCGACATTGCGGGCGCCCCAGAACAGCAGGTCGCCCCTGAGATAGACCAGGTCGTATTCCATGAAGTCGGTGCCTTCCTTCAGCGCAAACGGCGCGAAGGATTTGCCGAAGATGCTCTGCGGCGCGTCGACCACCCACGGCGCGTAGCCGGCAGAGGCGATTTTGTTGAGCACATCGGCAAAACCCTGCGCCAGCGGCGTGACCTCGTAGGCCTCGTCGGCGACGAAATCGACCTTCTGCGCGCCCGGTGCGATCGGATGCGCGCCCTGCCACTGCATGTGCCCGACGATCCTGATCCGCGCCAGCGGCACCTTGCCGTACGGATCGGCCGAGTTGACGACCACGAGCTCGAACCAGTCGGAGGACTGATAGGTAAAGGCGCGCTTGAGATAGAACGGCTTGATCGAGCCGTCCGGATTCTTGCTCGGCCGGATCTCGGGCGCGATGCTCTCCCAGTTTCCGGCGAGTGCCTGCTTGATCGTTGCGACGTCCGCATCCATGGCACTTGCCCTCGTTTGATTGCCGGAAGATTGCGCGACGGCGCTGCCGAACCCGGTCAACACCAGCAGCGGCAACAGCAATGCTCCGAGGCTCATCCGCATGCGCAAGCTCCGGCCTGGTTTTCGCGCGGGCCCTCTGCCTGCGAGGCAGAGCGCGCACTGGGAATACGCTTCGCTATAGAGGGCGCTGGCCGGCTTGAAAAAGACTTTGTAAGCTGGCCCCATGCCTGCGAGAGATGCCTATGAGAGATGGCAACGAGACTTGGCAGGCCGTGATTGGGAGATTGCGATGGAGCTCCGGCATCTCCGCTACTTCGTTGCCGTGGCCGATGCCGGCAGCCTGACGGTTGCCGCCGAGCAGAAGCTCCACACCTCGCAGCCTTCGCTCAGCCGGCAGATCCGCGATCTCGAGGAGGAGGTCGGCGTGCAACTGTTGAATCGCGGCGCGCAGGGCATCGAGCTGACCGCGGCAGGCAGGGCGTTTCTCGACCATGCCCGCATGGCGCTGTTGCAGGCCGAGGCCGCCAAGGAAGCGGCGCTGCGCGCAGCCCAGCCGCCGAAGCCTGTCTTCTCGCTCGGCTTCCTGTCGGGCGCCGAAATCGATCTGCTGCCCGAGGTGACCCGCGTGTTGCGCGAGGAATTTCCCGGCATCGACATCCGCCTGTCGAGCGACTACTCGCCCCTGCTCGCCAAGGCCCTGATGCGGCGCAAGCTCGATGCGGCCTTCATGCGCGCCGACGAGAGCATGGAGGATCTGGCGCACAAGCGCGTGCGCACCGATCCGCTGGTGTTCGTGTTTCCGAGCAACCATCGGCTGGCGGCGCAGTCAGCCGTCGCGCCGGAAGACATCGCGGGCGAGACCTTCTATCTGCCGTCCAAATCCGCGCCGGCGGTGCGCCGCGTCGTGCTGGACTATTTCAACCGCGCCGGGATCGATCCGAGGCCGGAGCACGAGGTGCACAATGTCGTGCACGCGATATCGATGATCACCTCGACGCATGGCGTGATGCTGCTGCCGGCCTACACGGCGCGCTATCTGCCCGATAGCATCACGACGCGGCCGGTGCAGGGCGAGGCGCCGACGCTGGATCTCGTGATCGCCTATCACAAGGCCAACAAATCGCCGATCCTGAAACTGTTGCTGTCGCGGGTCGGCCGGCTGGCCGCGGCGCCGGCCTGATCCCTTCAATCCAGTGAGGACCGAAATGCCCGCAGGCCTCGTTCAGACCTTTCGCGCCTTTGCTTACAACAACGCCTGGGCCAATCATCGCCTGCTCTCAGCATGCGGCAGTCTCGGCCAGACGGAGTTCGCCGCCGCGCGGACCGGATTCTTCCCGAGCCTTCAGGCGACGCTGAACCACATCCATGTCATCGATCTGTTCTACGTCGACGCGCTCGAAGGTGGCTGGCTCGGGCCGAAGGCTTGGGCGAACGAGGTGCCCTACCCGTTGGTCGCGGCGCTGCAAGCCGCGCAAGGCGCGATCGACCAGCGCCTGATCGCTCACTGCGATGCGCTGACGCCTGAACGGCTCGACGATGTGGTCAAGGTCAATCGCGACAGCTCGGTGCAGACCGAGCGGCGCGACCGCCTTCTGATGCATCTGTTTCAGCACCAGATCCACCATCGCGGCCAGGCCCACGCCATGCTCTCCGAAACCACGGTCAAGCCGCCGCAGCTCGACGAATTCTTCGCCGCCGGCGAGGCGCCGCTCCGGGCGGCCGAGTTCAAGGACCTTGGCTGGAGCGAAGCCACCGTCTGGGGCGGCTGAACGCCAGGTTCCGCACGCGATCGGGCGGCGCGGATCGGTTCCCGATCCGGAACAAGGTCTTGAATCCCGACGCCTCCGCGCTCACCTCAGGTGAAACGTGGGGAATTCCAGACATGCCATTCGCCAATCATCGGGGCCAGCGCATCCATTACACCGTTGAAGGGTCCGGGCCGCTGATCGTGCTGCAGCACGGCCTGCTGCTCGACGCCGCCAGCTGGAAGCAGTGCGGCGTGGTCGACGCGCTCGCCGATCGCTTCCGCGTCGTCTGCGTCGATTCGCTCGGACACGGCCTGAGCGACAAGCCCGCCGATCCCGAATTCTACGATCAGGAGCAACGTGCCGGTGATATCATCGCCGTGATCGACGATCTCGGCCACGAGCGCGCCCATGTGGTCGGACATTCGATGGGCGGCTGGGTCGCGGTCGGCGTCGCCCGGTTCTTCCCGGCGCGGCTGGCGTCACTGGCGATCGGCGGCTGGGACTTCCTCACCGGGCTGCCGCGCGGCAATGCCGGCCCGCTGACGTATGGCGCCTTCATGACGTTTGCGCGCCGTACCGCGCCGCAGCTCACGGGATGGGTGACGTCCGAGCTCGAGGGCGGCGTGCGCGCCTGCTTCGATGCGCTGGGCCAGATCGACGGCGCCAGGGACGCCGTGCTGTCTTCACGCGTGCCGGTGCTGCTCTGGAACGGACAGGACGACGCACCGCATGTGCCAATGCAGCGCTTTGCCGCGGAGAACGGCCTGGACGCGATGTCGGTCCCCGGCGATCATCTCGGCGCCCTGCTTCATCACGGCGTGGAGGTCGGCCGCGGCATCGGCTCGTTCGTCGGGCGCGGCTGAGCGGAGCACGATGCAGGGTTACGTGCGACGGCGCCGGTTCGGCTTGCGCAGCCGGCGCCCCGGAAATCGCGAAATCCGGTTAACTGCATTGCGCCGTTCTCATGCTCGCCCACGGGGAAAAGCAGAGCAGAACACGCTGGAGCCCTTGGGGCTTGCACGGGATCATGTAGGATAGCGGTCGCGACCTCCGCCGGCGACGCTGCCGGCCGACACTCGGACCGCTTACTCTGGGACTGCTTGATGACCGCGCATGTCATAGTCACCGACGAAGCCGCCACACGCGTGATCCGGCTGCGCAGGCCCGAGAAGAAGAACGCGATCACCCAGGAGATGTTTCGCGCGATCAGCGATGCGATCGACAAGGCGCAGAACAATCCGAAGATCCGCTGCCTGATCATCACCGGCGGCTCCGGCGTGTTCACCGCGGGCAACGACATCGAGGACCTGCTCGCGCAGGGCACCTCGACCGGCGAGACGCCGCCCGCCTCCGACCTGGTCAAGTTCCTGTATTCACTGGCCCACAATGTGAAGCCGATCATCGCCGCCGTCGACGGCGTCGCGATGGGCATCGGCACCACGATGTTGTTTCACTGCGACTATGTGCTGGCGAGCAAGGCCGCGCTGTTCTCGACGCCGTTCTCCAATTTCGGCCTGGTGCCGGAAGGCGCCTCCAGCCTGCTGATGCCGCGGACGATGGGCCATCAGCGCGCCTTTGCGATGCTGGTGATGGGCCGCACCATGTCGGCCGACGACGCCCGCGTCGCCGGTTTCGTCAACACCGTGGTGGCACCGGGACATGCCGAGGTCGAGGCGCACAAGGTGGCGCGCGAGATCTGCGCGCTGCCGGCCGAGGCGGTGGCGATCTCGCGACGCCTGATCCGGCTGCCGCCCGAGGATGTCACCCGCCGCATCGAGCAGGAGAACCATCTGTTCAGCGAGCGGATGCGCTCCAACGAGGCGGTCAGCGCCTTCAAGGCCTTCATGGCGCGCACGAAGGATTGAAACGAAGCGTCGCAAAATTGTAGTGGCGTCGCGCCATGATCGTGTGTTCCATGATCGCGCACGCCATGGACAGGTCATGAGACAGCTCCGCCCCCGCTTTAAGCCTCTTGCGCCCCTCACCGCGCTCTGCGCACTCGGACTGGCCGCGGCAGGTCCCTGTCTGGCGCAGACCGCAGCGCCGGTGAACCTGCGCATTCTCGCGATCAACGATTTCCACGGCTATCTGCGGCCGCCGCCGGGCGGCATCCGCATCACCGATCCCGCTGACGCGAGCAAGAAGATCATGGTGCCCGTCGGCGGCGCCGAGCGATTGGCCACGGTCGTCAAGCAGCTGCGTGAAGGCCACAACAACAACATCTTCGTCGCGGCCGGCGACCTGATCGGCGCGAGCCCGTTTTTGTCGGCGATGTTCCACGACGAGCCGACCATCGAATCGCTCTCGATGATGGGGCTTGCGATCTCGTCGGTCGGCAACCACGAATTCGACGAGGGCAAGGACGAGCTCCTGCGGATGCAGAACGGCGGCTGCCACCCGGTCGACAAGTGCCAGGGGCCGCATCCCTTCCTGGGGGCCAAATTCCGCTATCTCGCCGCCTCCACGATCGACAAGACCTCCGGCAAGCCGGTGTTTCCGCCCTACGAGATCAAGGAATTCGACGGCATACCGATCGGGTTCATCGGGCTGACGCTGAAGAACACGCCGAACCTGGTGTCGCCGGCCGGCGTCGCCAGCCTCGACTTCCGCGACGAGGCCGAGACCGTCAATGCGCTGATCCCCGAGTTGAAGGCGAAAGGCGTCGAGGCGATCGTGGTCTTGATCCACGAAGGCGGCTTTCCGACCGGCGACTATAATGAATGCCCAGGGATCTCCGGGCCGATCGTCGATATCGTCAAGAAGTTCGATCACGCGGTCGACGTCGTGATCTCCGGCCACACCCACCAGGCCTATGTCTGCGAGATCGACGGACGGCTCGTCACATCAGGCGACAAATACGGCACGCTGGTCACCGCGATCGATCTTCAGCTCGATCCGAACAGCCATGACGTGATCAGCGCCAAGGCCGACAACACCATCGTGAAGATCAGCAGTACAGCCAAGGACCCGGAGCAGAGCGCGCTCCTGGAATCCTACGACCGGCTGGCAGCGCCGATCGCCAACCGCGCGGCCGGCTCAGTCGCGGAAACGCTGTCGCGCACGCCGGCCGAGACCGGCGAAAGCCCGCTCGGCGATATCGTCGCCGACGCGCAGCTGCTTGCGACCAGCTCGGAGCCGAATGGCGGCGCGGTAATCGCCTTCACCAATCCCGGCGGCGTGCGCACCGACATCGTCAAGCGCGAGGACCGCGCCGTCACCTATGCCGACATCTTCGCCAGCCAGCCGTTCCGCAACCAGCTGGTAACGATGACGCTGACCGGCAAGCAGCTCAAGGACGTGCTGGAGCAGCAATGGGCCGACCCGAAACGGCCGCGCGCCCTGCAGGTCTCGAAGGGCTTTGCCTATGCGTGGGATGCGAGCAAGCCCGACGGCGCGCGCATCATCGCCGCGCGGATGTCGCTCGACGGCAGGCCGATCGACCCGGCCGCGGGCTATCGCGTTACGGTAAACCATTATCTCGCCGAGGGCGGCGACGGCTTCACGGTGTTCAAGGAAGGCACGGCGCAGCAATTCGGCATCTACGATGTCGATGCGCTCTATGCCTACTTCAAGGCCAACAGCCCGGTCGGCCCGGCGGCCGGAAAGCGGATCGAGCGGATCAATTGAAGTGCGGGCATGGAACATCCGTGGGGCGGAGACAGGCCTTTCCGGCGGGCCGGTAACGGCCTAAATTAGACGCTCCTCGCACGCGCCCCCAATGCGCCGGGAATTTGCATGACACTGCTTCTGACGCACACCGCCTGCCTCGACCATCTGACCCCACCCGGACATCCCGAACGCCCCGACCGGCTGCGCGCGGTTGCCGAGGTGCTCGGCGAAGACCGCTTCAAGGCGCTGGTGCGCGACCTGGCGCCGGAAGGCGACCTCGACAGCGTGCTGCTCTGTCACGGCGAGCACTATGTCGGCGAGCTGCGCCACATCGCGCCGACCTCCGGCATGATCTATATCGACGGCGACACCTCGATGTCGCCGGGCACCTGGGAGGCCGTGATGCGCGGCGTCGGCGGCGCGGTGGCGGCGACCGATGCGGTGATGGAGGGCAAGCACCAAAACGCCTTCGTCGCGGTCCGCCCGCCCGGGCATCACGCCGAGAAGTCGACGCCGATGGGCTTCTGCTTCTTCGACAATGTCGCGATCGCCGCACGCCACGCGCAGCGCAAATACGGCATCAAGCGCGCTGCGATCATCGATTTCGACGTCCATCACGGCAACGGCACGCAGGATATCTTCTGGGCCGATCCGACCGTGATGTACTGCTCGACGCATCAGATGCCGCTGTTCCCCGGCACCGGCGCGGTCGGCGAGCGCGGCGAGCATGACACTGTCGTCAACGCGCCGCTGGCGCCCGGCGACGGCAGCGCCAAATTCCGCTCCGCCTTCGAAAACCTGATCCTGCCGCAACTCGAGAAGTTTTCCCCCGAGCTCGTCGTCATCTCGGCGGGCTTCGACGCGCATCACCGCGATCCGCTGGCCTCGATCAACCTGACCGGCGAGGATTTCGGCTGGGTCACGCGCAAGCTGATGGACCTCGCCGACAAGAGCGCCGGCGGCCGCGTCGTCTCCGTGCTGGAGGGCGGCTACGACCTCGAGGGCCTGAAAGAGTCGGTGGCATCTCACGTCACCGCATTGATGGGCAGGTAAATCCCCGCCACAATACCCCCGCAAAAATTCGATTGATTCTGCGCCGGGGCAAGCATGGCCTGCGGCAGGTCATGTTTGGACGACAAGATCCGATCACGGTCTGATCGGCGCACCGGGAACACATAATGGCCGAAAACGCTCAAGCCGACGTCAAGAAGCTCTCCTTTGAACGCGCGATCGAGGAACTCGAATCGATCGTCAAGCGGCTCGAGGACGGCAAGGTCCCGCTTGAGGAATCGGTCGCGATCTATGAGCGCGGCGAGGCGCTGAAGCGGCGCTGCGAGGAATTGCTCCGCCAGGCCGAAGCCCGCGTCGACAAGATCACCACCGACGCCTCGGGCCAGCCGACCGGCACCGAGCCGCTCGACGTGCAATAGCGCCGATACGCCGCGATCACGCGACACGATGTCCGCCACCGGCGGGCGATTATTGCTGTGCATTTCCGTTGGTCGACCATGCCGCGCGGCGACCGCCGCGATCGGGTGCAGCTGCGAATCGGGCCGATCCGGACCCTCCCGGCTCCCGTTAAATTAGCAAAAATGGAACCCGTCCCCAGACCAAGCATTGAAAAGTCTAGGCTTTTCAGGACAGCGCATAGGAACCCTGCACCCCCTATCGGGTTGGCTTTGACTACGGCTTTGGTGTAATGCTTCCAGTTCTATGGGCATTTGAGGGTGGCGGGCGGCCCGAATTATTCGGGCGGCATGCATCTCAAATGGTTCGACAAAACTGAACCGGGACGGGTGAAGAGCGACCAAGGTGATGCATATCACGTGGTCCAATCCGGAGTGAATCTAGGCTTACAACCAGGCAGGGCCTGCCGGGACGGCACCCAGTGTCTGGAATTCGCTGCGCGGTGAGCGCGCCAACCCATCTCGCGTCGGGCCGTTCGTTCCGACAGGCAAAAATTGGAAATTCGCTGTGACCACATTTAGTAAAACGCCGCTTCTTGACACCATTCACACGCCGGATGACCTGCGCAAGCTGAAGGTCGAGCAGGTGCGGCAGGTTGCCGACGAGCTCCGCCAGGAAACCATCGACGCCGTGTCGGTGACCGGCGGCCATTTCGGCGCCGGCCTCGGCGTGGTCGAACTGACCACCGCCATCCACTACATCTTCGATACCCCGCGCGACCGCCTGATCTGGGACGTTGGCCACCAGGCCTATCCGCACAAGATCCTGACCGGTCGCCGCGACCGCATCCGCACCCTGCGCACCGGCGGCGGCCTCTCCGGCTTCACCAAGCGCACCGAGAGCGACTACGATCCGTTCGGCGCCGCGCACTCCTCGACCTCGATTTCGGCCGGCCTCGGCATGGCCGTGGCGCGCGACCTCTCCGGCGGCAAGAACAACGTTATCGCCGTGATCGGTGACGGCGCGATGTCGGCGGGCATGGCCTATGAGGCGATGAACAACGCCGGCGCGATGAACTCGCGCCTGATCGTGATCCTCAACGACAACGACATGTCGATCGCCCCGCCGGTCGGCGCGATGAGCGCCTACCTGTCGCGCCTCTACTCCGGCAAGACCTACCGTTCGCTGCGCGAGGCGGCCAAGCAGATCAACAAGCGCCTGCCGAAGATCCTCGCCAACCGCGCCAACCGCGTCGAGGAATATTCCCGCGGCTTCATGATGGACGGCGGCACGCTGTTCGAGGAGCTCGGCTTCTATTATGTCGGCCCGATCGACGGCCACAATCTCGACCATCTGCTGCCGGTGCTGAAGAACGTCCGCGACATGGAGACCGGGCCGATCCTGGTTCACGTCGTGACCCAGAAGGGCAAGGGCTACGGCCCGGCCGAGGCCTCCGCCGACAAGTACCACGCCGTGGTCAAGTTCGACGTCGCGACCGGCACCCAGGCCAAGGCCAAGCCGAATGCGCCGGCCTACCAGAACGTGTTCGGCCAGAGCCTCGTCAAGGAAGCGCAGAAGGACGACAAGATCGTCGCCATCACCGCGGCGATGCCGTCGGGCACCGGCGTCGACATCTTCAATAAGGCGTTCCCGGACCGCACCTTCGACGTCGGCATCGCCGAGCAGCACGCGGTGACGTTCGCCGCCGGCCTCGCCACCGAAGGCTACAAGCCGTTCTGCGCGATCTATTCGACCTTCCTGCAGCGCGGCTATGACCAGGTGGTCCATGACGTCGCGATCCAGAGCCTTCCGGTCCGCTTCGCGATCGACCGTGCCGGCCTGGTCGGCGCCGACGGCGCGACCCATGCCGGTTCGTTCGACAACGCCTATCTCGGCTGCCTGCCGAACTTCGTGATCATGGCGGCCTCCGACGAGGCGGAAATGGTTCACATGGTGGCGACGCAGGTTGCGATCAACGATCGTCCGAGCGCACTGCGCTATCCGCGCGGCGAGGGCCGCGGAGTCGAGATGCCGGAAGTCGGCATTCCCCTGGAGATCGGCAAGGGCCGCATCGTCCGCGAGGGCAAGCAGGTCGCGCTGCTGTCGTTCGGCACCCGCCTCGCCGAGTGCGAGAAGGCCGCCGACGAGCTCGCCGCCCACGGCCTCTCCGCCACGATCGCCGACGCGCGCTTCATGAAGCCGCTCGACGAGGAGATGATCATGAAGCTCGCCCGCGACCACGAGATTCTGATCACCATCGAGGAAGGCTCGATCGGCGGCTTTGGCTCGCATGTCATGCAGTTCCTGTCCGACAACGCCATGCTGGACAGCGGCATGCTCAAGTTCCGCTCGATGATCCTGCCCGACGTGTTCCTCGACCACGACTCGCCGGCGGCGATGTATGCCCGCGCGGGTCTCGACGCCAAGAGCATCGTTACCAAGGTCTTCGAAACCCTCGGCAAGGACTACAAGACCGAGACCGTCAAGCTCGCCTAGAGCCTTTCCGTTCCGATTGAATCGGAACGGAGCTCTGGATTTTTGTTTTGACGCGCTTTCTTCACGCGAAGTCGATACCCACTTCGCTTGAAAACGCTCTCATTGCTCGGGCGGTACCCCTGGTGCCGGCAAGTCCATGAAAATCTATCTGGCAGGTCCTGACGTGTTCCTGCCGGATGCCGTGGAGATCGGCCGCCGCAAGGCGGAGGTGTGCGCCTATCACGGGCTGACCGGGCTCTATCCGCTAGACAACAGCATCAATCCCACAGCCGCCGGCGCCTCACTCACCATCTTCAAAAGCAACGAGGCGATGATGGAGTCGGCCGACGCCGTCATCGCCAATTTGACGCCGTTTCGCGGCCCCAGTGCCGACGCAGGCACCGTCTACGAACTCGGCTACATGGCGGGACGCGGCAAGCTGTGCCTCGCCTATTCGAACGATCCCACGTCCTACGCCAATCGGGTGGCGCGGCTGCAGCAGGTCGTGCCGGCATCCGACGGACGCCTGATCGACGCGGAGGGACTGACGGTGGAAGAGTTTGGCTTGCCGGACAATCTGATGATGATGCATGCGCTCGAGCTGCACGGCAGTCCGCTGGTGACGCCGAGGGAGCCTGCGGCCGACCTCTGGCACGACCTCACCTCCTTCGAGACCTGCGTGCGGCTCGCCGCCGCGCAGCGCCGGCAGGCCGCCAAGTGACCAAGCAAGTGACCAGGCCGGGCGACAACGACAACGACGCATCCGCCGGCAAGCGCATCGACGTGCTGCTGGTCGAGCGCGGCCTGTTCGAAAGCCGGGCCCGGGCCCGCGCCGCAATCGACGCCGGCCTCGTCACCGCCGACGGCAAGCCAATCGCGAAGGCATCCGAGCTCGTGGCGCCCGGCGCCGCACTCACGGCCGAGCCGGCGCATCCCTATGTCTCGCGCGGCGGCGTCAAGCTCGCCGGCGCACTCGAACATTATCCGATCGACGTCGAGGGCCATGTCTGCCTCGATGTCGGCGCCTCGACCGGCGGCTTCACCGAAGTGCTGCTCGCCAATGGTGCGAGCCTCGTGTTCGCCATCGATGTCGGCCACGGCCAGCTGCATCCCTCGCTGCAGGGGCATCCGAAGATCGTGTCCATGGAGGAGACCGACATCAGGAATTTCGAGGGCAAACGCCTGCCGGCGCGGCCGGACGTCGTCGTGATCGACGTCAGCTTCATCTCGCTGAAGCTGGTGCTGCCGGTGGCGCTGTCGCTGGCGGCGGCGCCGATGCATCTGTTGGCGCTGATCAAGCCGCAGTTCGAGGCGGCCCGGAAACACGCCAAGCGCGGCGTCATCCGCAACGCGATGGTGCACCAGGAGATCTGCGACGATATCGCCGCCTTCGTCGCCTCGCTCGGTTGCACCGACATTCAGGTGTTCCCGTCATCGATCACCGGTGGCGACGGCAACATCGAATTCTTCCTCGGCGCGCGCCGTGGCTGAGCTTCTCACCATCGACCATGTCGGCCATCGCGGCGACGGCGTCGCGATCGATGGCGCGCAGTCGATCTTCGTGCCCACCACGCTGGCCGGTGAAACGGTCGAGGTCGACGACGTTCCGGGCAATCATCCCGACCGGCGGCGGCTGGTGCGGGTGACGCAGGAAAGCCCCGAGCGGATCGCCCCGTTCTGCCCGCATTTCGGCGTCTGCGGCGGCTGCGCGATCCAGCATTGGAATGACGCGCCCTACCGCGCCTGGAAACGCAACATCGTGGTCGAGACGCTAGCGCAGGCAAAGGTCGCGGCCGAAGTCGCACCGCTGCTCGACGCCCATGGCGCGGGCCGCCGCCGCATCACGCTGCACGGACGCATGGGGACCCATGAGGTGCTCAAGGTCGGCTTCGCTGCGGCCGGTTCGCACGACATCATCCCGGTCGACCGCTGTCCGATCCTCGATCCGGCGCTCGACGGCGCGCTCGAGGCGGCCTGGGCCACAGCCGAACCGCTGATCTCGATCGGCAAGCCGCTCGACATCCAGGTGACCGCGACCCTCAATGGTCTCGACATCGATGTGCGTGGCTCCGGTGCGCTGCCGACCAGCCTGATCACCACTCTGTCGCGGGTCGCCGAGAAGCACCGGCTGACACGCCTGACACGGCATGGCGAGCTGGTGCTGCAGCGCGGCTCTCCCGAAATTGCGATCGGAAAGGTGAAGGTCGTGCTGCCGCCGGGCTCGTTCCTGCAGGCGACCGTCAAGGGCGAGGAGACGCTTGCGGCGCTGGTTCGCGAGCATTGCGGACGCGCCAAGCACATCGCCGATCTGTTTTGCGGCGTCGGGCCGTTTGCGCTCCGCCTCGCCGAGAAGGCGCGGGTCACGGCCTTCGACAGCGACGCCGGCGCGATCGCGGCGCTGCAAAAGGCTGCGCAATCGACGCCGGGGCTGAAGCCGCTCAAGGCCGAGGCGCGCGATCTGTTCCGACGCCCGCTGATGCCGCAGGAGTTGCGCGACTACGACGCCGTCGTGTTCGATCCGCCCCGGCAAGGCGCGCAGGCGCTGGTCACCCAGCTTGCGGCGAGCAAGGTGCCGGTGGTCGTCGCGGTGTCCTGCAACGCCGCAACGTTTGCGCGCGACGCAAAGATCCTGATCGATGGCGGCTACAAGATCGCTGGCGTCACCCCGGTCGATCAGTTCCGCCACACGGCGCATGTCGAGCTGGTGGCGCGGTTTGCGCGCTGAGACATTGCTGCGACTATCGCAGCCCGCGGCGCTCTCGCTATAATTCGCATCGCATGTCCCACGATCCGCTGCTCGCGCGCATCATTCCCGTCCTTGCTGGCGTCCCGGGCGTCGCCGCCATCGTGCTCGGCGGCTCCCGGGCGCGCGGCACGGCGCATGACGCCTCCGACACCGATCTCGGCCTCTACTATCGGGATAACGCCGCTCCGGATATCGATCGGCTGCGCGCGGTGGTGACCGGCCTGGTCGATGATCCCACCGCTGCCCATGTGACGGCGGTCGGCGAATGGGGCCGGTGGATCGTCGGCGGCGCTTGGCTCACGATCGGCGGCCACAAGGTCGACCTGCTCTACCGCAGCATCGACCAGGTCACTGACGTCATCGATGCCTGCCGGAACGGCGAGATCAGCGTGCACTACCAGCCGGGCCATCCGCACGGCTTCTGCTCGGCGATCTGGATGGGCGAGGTGGCGTTGTGCCGTGCCCTGCATGATCCCGACGGCCTCGTCGCCGCATTGAAGGCAAAGACCGCGCCCTACCCGCCCGCCCTGCGCGATGCGCTGGTGCGGCGCTTTCAATGGGAAGCCCTGTTCGCGATCGAGAATGCCGAGCTTGCCGTGCCGCGCGGCGACAGCACGCATATCGCCGGCTGCGCCTATCGCGCGCTGGCCTGCATCGCACAGGTGCTGTTTGCACTGAACGGGCAGTATCTGATCAACGAAAAGGGCGCGCTGACGCAGGCGGCGAATTTTCCGGTGACGGTTCGCGACCTCACCGGGCGCGTTGCCGAGGTCTGGCGGCAGATCGGCGCCGCCGAGCACGCCGCCGCGATGCAGACGCTCCGCGAACTCGAAAGCGACGTTCGAGATATTTCCTCGGGGGTTCGCGAACAACCGTAGGATGGGTAGAGCGCAGCGAAACCCATCACATCTCACGGCACGACGATGGGTTCCTACAAGGCTACCGCCCCCAGCGATCCTGCCAGATCTTCTCGCCGATCGTGCAACTGACCCGTGGCTCCTTCTCGGCAGTCCGCACGATCGGGCGCTCGGGGGTGCGGCCGGCGACCTCAAGCAGCAACTTGGTGCGGATCGCTTCCTTGAACTTCTCGCGATCCTTGATCGACACCACGAAGGAGCCGGGCCCGCCGATCACGCAGTCCTCGTAGTAATAGTCGAGATTTTCGATATCCATCGTCGAGTAGGACGGCTCCTTCACCATGATCGGCAGGCCGTTGATGACGATGCCCTTGTCGAGCGCAGCATCGCGCGCCGGCGTGATCGGCGTGCCGTTGTTGTTGGGGCCGTCGCCGGAAATATCGATCACGCGGCGCAGGCCGCGATGCGGATTCTCGTCGAACATCGGGATCGCGAAATAGATCGCGCCCGAGATCGAGGTGCGCGAGGCGCGGCGCACCGGCGTCTTCATGATCTCGGCGGAGACCGCGTCGGCGGATTCGGGGCCGTCGATCACCCGCCAGGGAATGATGACCTTCTGGTCGTTGGAGGCGGCCCATTCGAAATAGGTGATCGAGATCTTGCCGTTCGGGCCGGCCTTCAGCGCCTGCAGGAACTCCTTGGAAACGATCGCTTGCGCATAGCCCTCGCGCTGGATCGCGAGCTCGTCCATGTCCATCGAATAGGAGACGTCGACCGCAATGATGAGCTCGATGTCGACGCTCGGCGTGGATTCCTTTTCGGCCAGCCGGCCTGTCTGTGTTCCCGGGCCGGGCGCGGCAACACCGGCCACATCGCCGCTGGCCAACATGCCCGCGACAAGCACCGCTCCGATCGAGACATACCAGCGCATTGCGGCCCTCCCGTCGTGTCCTGTCATGGTGACACGCAAATCGGGCGGCGAAAAGCGCAGATATCATCTGTCCTTCACATTCAAGTTAGAGGCCTGCAAGCTAGAGGCCTGCAAGTTAGACGCTTGCAGGTTGGACGTCGCTTGCCGCGAATGCGGCAACACGCGCCGTGCGGTTGCCGCAATGACGCCGTGCGAACCGAACGGTTCCAACACGCACGAGAAGACGGTATTCTTACGGGGCAATCGCTTGGGAGTGCCGGGCAATGCCCGATACCGTCGTCAAACCGAAAACCAGGACGAAGACCAAGGTCGAACGGCCACGCCTGCACAAGGTGATCCTGGTCAACGACGATTACACGCCGCGCGAATTCGTCGTCACCGTGCTGAAGGGCGAATTCCGCATGACCGACGACCAGGCCTACAAGGTGATGCTGACCGCGCATCAGCGCGGCGTCTGCGTGGTCGCGGTGTTCACCAGGGATGTCGCCGAGACCAAGGCGACGCGCGCCACCGACGCCGGCCGCGCCAAGGGCTATCCGCTGCTGTTCACCACCGAGCCCGAGGAATAACGGCCATCACCCGCCCTCGGGCCGTGCGAGCTGCGCCCGCTGACTCAGCGCAATGTCGACGACGACCGCCCCCATCACCAGCGCGCCGCCGATCAGGGCGCGCGGCGACGGCACCTCGGCAAACGCCAGCCACACCCAGAACGGCATCAGCGGCGTCTCGAGCGTGGCGATCAGCGAGGCCTGCGCGGACGGCAGCAACCTCGAGCCGACCGTGAACAAGGTGAGACCGAGACCGACCTGGCACGCGCCGAACATCGCGAGCACGCCGAGATCGGCGCCGGTGACCGCGCCGATGCCCTGCCCCAACGGCAAGCTCACGGCACTGCCGAGAAAGTTCGAGAGCGCCGCGGCGGCGATCATCGGCGTCCCCTTGTGCCGCCGGATCACCACCGTCATCAGCGAAATCGCCAGCACCATCACACAGGCAAGGCCGATGCCCCGGTAATCCGTGATGCCGCCGGCGCCGCTGACGGTGATCGCCACACCCGCGAGCGCGACAAGGCTTGCCAGCAATGTGCCGGGCCCCGCCCGCTCACTGAGCCAAAGCCAGGCAATCGCGGCCGCCACGAACGGCTGCATCGCGATGAGAATGGCGACATTGGCGACGCTGGTCAGTTGCAGCGCCGGAATGAACGTCACCATGCCGAAGGTCGAGAGGCCGGCCACCAGCCATCCGCTCAAAGGCATCACGACGAGATCGCGCGCGCCGCGCCAGCCCTGCGTGGCGACCAGGAACAGCGCGATCGCGCCGCCACCGAACAGCCCGCGCCAGAACAGGATGGTCCAGGAATCGAAGTGCAGCAGCCGGGTGAAAAACGGCGCAGTGCTCCAGGCCGCGGCAGCCGCGACGACCAGCGCGATCCCGATGCGATGCTGCGCGTTCGTGTCAGTCACGTCGCACCGACACTAGCTCGCAGCGGCGACCGGCGCCTCGTCGAACAGGCCGTAGACCCGTTCGGCCTTGGCAAATCCCGCGATCGGAAACTCGCCGAGATCGCTCCAGCCGCCGTCGTGAATGCCGGCGAAACGCTCGGAGGCCACGACGGTGCGGCCGAGGCGGCCAGCGATCTTCTCGAGCCGCGCGGCGAGATTGACCGCCGGACCGATGCAGGTGAAGTCGAGCCGGTTGCCGCCGCCGATATTGCCGTAGAGCACGCGCCCGAGATGCAGCGCGACGCCGAAGCGGAAGCGCTCGACCGCGTCGCCATTGGGGAATTGCAGCGCCTCGACCCCGGCGCGGGATGCGCGCGCCGCCTCCAGCACCCGCGAGCAGACCTGCACCTCGTCGCCGAGATACTCGTCGACCGGGAACACCGCGAGCAGGCCATCGCCCATGAACTTGAGCACCTCGCCGCCATGGTCGCGGATCGCGGTGACCTGGCAATCGAAGTAGAGGTTGAGGATCTCCACGACGGTTTCCGACGGCAAGCGGTCGGACAGCGCGGTGAAGCCGCGCAGGTCGGACAGCCAGATAGCCGCATCCATGGTGTCGGCGCTACCGCGCCTGATCTGCCCGCCCAGGATGCGCTCGCCGGCACGGTTGCCGACGTAAGTGTCGAGCAGCAGCGTCGCGGTGCGGCGCAGCGTGACGATCTCGATGTAGCGCGACAGCGGGATGGTGATCGAGCGGATCGCATCCAGCTGCTCGTCGGTGAAGCCGCCCGGCTGCCTGGTGGTCCAGCTCGACGCGTTCGGGGGGCCGGCGGTGTTGATCAGCGGCACCGCGATGTAGTCGGTGACGCCCTCCGCCTGCAGATCCACGACAATCGGAAAGCGGGAGCTGGCGGGGTCGTCGTGCCGCGCACGCACCTCAACGCCCTGCTTGAGGACGATCGCTAGCGGGCTGACGGCAAATTCCGGGGCGTCCAGGATGTTGTGATCGACCGTGCCGGTCTCGACCTCGGCGCCGGGCTTCCAGATGAAATGGCGGCCGTAGATTTCGGGATGCAGCGTGCGCACGAAGACGCCGACGCGCCACAGCGGCAGCCCGGCCCGTACCAGGCGTTCGCAGCATTCCGCCATCATCTGCGCCGGGGTCGGCGCCGACCGCGCGCCGCCGATCATCCATGCGATGATGTCCCGAAGCTCCGACGCGTTCATGGCATTCCCCAGGTGAGCACCCGATCCGGTGATCACTATATAGGGGATCAGCGCCCGGTCTGCCCGCGGTCGCGCAGAAAATGGTCGGCCAGCACGCAGGCCATCATGGCCTCCCCGACCGGCACCGCGCGGATGCCGACGCAGGGGTCGTGGCGGCCCTTGGTCAGGATGTCGGTATCGGCGCCCTTGCGATCGACGGTGCGGCGCGTGGTCAGGATCGAGGACGTCGGCTTGACCGCAAAGCGCACCACCACCGGCTGGCCGGTCGAGATGCCGCCGAGCACGCCGCCGGCATGGTTGGACAGGAAACGCGTTCCGTTGTTGCCGGTCCGCATCTCGTCGGCGTTCTCCTCGCCGGTGAGCTCGGCGGCGCCGAAGCCGGCGCCGATCTCGACGCCCTTGACCGCGTTGATGCTCATCATCGCGGAAGCGAGATCGCTGTCGAGTTTGGCGTAGATCGGCGCGCCGAGCCCGGCCGGCACGCCCTCGGCGACGACCTCGATGACAGCGCCGATCGAGGAACCGCTCTTCCTGATGCCGTCGAGATAGCTCTCGAAGAACGTCGCCTTGTCCTTGTCGGGACAGAAGAACGGGTTGTTTGCGATCTCGTCCCAGTCCCACTTCTCGCGGTCGATCTTGTGCGGGCCCATCTGCACCAGCGCGCCGCGCACCTTCACCTCGGGCAGGACTTTTCGCGCGATCGCGCCGGCCGCGACGCGGGTCGCGGTCTCGCGCGCGGAGGAACGCCCACCGCCGCGATAGTCGCGCAGGCCGTATTTCGCCTCATAGGTGAAGTCGGCATGGCCGGGGCGGAACTTGTCCTTGATCTCGGAATAATCCTTCGAGCGCTGGTCGGTGTTCTCGATCAGGAGCGCGATTGGCGTGCCGGTCGTCACCTGCACACCGCTTTCCGGATGCGCCATCACGCCGGACAGGATCTTCACCGCATCCGGCTCCTGGCGCTGGGTGGTGAAGCGCGACTGGCCGGGCCGGCGGCGGTCGAGGTCGTGCTGGATCTCCTCCACCGTCAGAGGGATCAGCGGCGGGCAGCCGTCCACCACGCAGCCGATCGCGACCCCATGGCTCTCGCCGAAGGTCGTGACGCGGAACATATGGCCGAAAGTATTGAAGGACATGGCGTGTCGTAACGCGCGCAGGCAGCGGGGTCAAACCTCGACTTCGTCACGCCCGGGCATAGCCATCCAACTCGTTATTCCGGGGCTCGCGAAGCGAGAGCCCGGAATCCATTGGTCCACGGGACACGCGGCCTGATGGATTCCGGGCTCGACGCTTACGCGTCGCCCCGGAATGACGATGGAGAGAGTTACGGGCCTTAACTATATTTCCGCAGGCCCGCCGCGCCGAACACGTAGACCGCGCCCTGCTCGATGGCGAGGTCGGCGGCGGAGGCCGGGGTCTCGAAGCCGAGCGCCACCATCAGCGCCCGCGCCGTGCCGCCATGTGCGACGGCGACGGTGTCCGACGTCACCGAGCCGTACCACTCGGTCATCCGCGCCTGCACGTCGACATAGCTCTCGCCGCCCTCCGGCGACACCGTCCACTTCTCAGCCAGGCGGCGGGCATAGACGGCGGGGTCGGCGGCCTGCGCCTCTGCCAGCGTCGAGCCTTCCCACGACCCGTAGGCGATCTCGCGCAGCCGCGCGTCGAGGGCGTAGTCGCCCGGCGGCAGGCCAAGCTCGGTGCGCACCAGCTCCATGGTCGCGCGCGCCCGGAGCAGCGGACTTGCGACGAACGGCAGCGTCGCCTTGTCACGGCCGTCGCGCGCCAGGAGATCGGCGAGGATGCGGCCGGCATGTGCCGCCTGGGCGCGGCCGCGCTCGTTGAGAGCAATATCCTGCACGCCCTGAAGCCGGCCTTCGGCGTTCCATGAGGTCTCGCCGTGGCGGATGTAGTAGATCGTTGGCACCGGCATTCGCTTCGAATTTTTCTGGCCCGGAGGTACACCAGCACTTTGGCAGGCGACAAGCCCAAATCGGTCGCAGCCGAGGCGCTATGCGCGCAGCTTGGCGCAACCGGAATAGCCACGCCGTTAGGGTGTTATGTTGAGCAAGGCGGCTATCGCCGCAACCATCGAAGACTGGGATGCATGACCGCGTTTCGTCAAAGTGTCGAAGCCATGATTCCAGCGCTCCGCCGCTATGCGCGCGCGCTGGTGCGTGACTCGGATATCGCCGATGATTTGGTGCAGGACACGCTGGTACGCGCGCTGCGCTCGGAGCGGCTGTTTCTCGGCGGCGACGTCAGGAGCTGGCTGTACACGATCCTGACCAATCTGAACAAGAACCGCAGGCGCTCGCTGGCGCGGCGGCCGGCCTTCATGCCGCTGCTCGACAACAATGCCGACGCCAGCGGCACCGAGGCCGAGGGACGCGACATCGAGCGCGCATTGTCGACGCTGGTCGAGGAGCAGCGTTCGGTGCTGCTGCTCGTGATGCTGGAGGGCATGAGCTACCGGGAGGTCGCCGACATCCAGGGCGTGCCGATCGGCACGGTGATGTCCCGCCTCGCCCGCGCGCGCGCCCATGTGCGGGCCTCGATCGAGGGCCAGCGCCCAACCCTGAGGCGGGTGAAATGATAATGTGCGCGAAGACAGGCGTTACGCATGAACGTTTTTCGAACAAGATTTGGCAGAGACCATTGATATGACCGACCCGAATATCCCCGTCACCGAAGACGAGCTGCACGCTTACGTCGACAACGAGCTGCCGGCCGAACGCCGCGGCGATGTCGAGGCGTGGCTCGCCACGCATCCTGACGACGCGGCGCGGGTGCAGTCATGGCGCGCGATGGCCGAGACGCTGCATGCGCGCTACGACACGGTGCTCGACGAGGCGGTGCCGAAGCGGCTCGAACTCGAGCGGCTGGTGCGCCAGCCGCGCCGCTGGGTCTATGGCGCGGTGGCGGCGACGCTGATGGCCTTCATCGCCGGCGGCGGCGTCGGCTGGATCGCGCGCGGCGCCGCGGCGACGCCGTCGGCCTTCCAGAGCTTTACGCTGGATGCGCTGGATGCGCATCGGCTCTACGTGGTCGAGGTCCGTCATCCCGTCGAGGTGCCCGGCAGCGAGCGCGATCATCTGCAGCAATGGCTGACCAAGCGCTGCGGCTGGGACGTCCGCGCGCCCGACCTCACCGGGCTGAAGCTGGTCGGCGGCCGCCTGCTGCCGGGGCCGAGCGGGCCGGCGTCGTTCCTGATGTATGAGAGCACGTCCGGCGAGCGCTTCACGGTCTACACCGCCAAGGCGAAAACCGAGGCGACCCAGATGCGCTATGCCGTCCAGGGCAGCGACGGCGCGCTGTTCTGGGCCGATCGCGGCGTCGCCTATGTCGTCAGCGGCGGCACCGACCGGACGCGCCTGACCCAGGTCGCGCAGGCGGTCTACGATCAGATGGAGAAGAACGGCGGCTGATTTCCCGTAGATTTACGGGAGATCAGCTGCCGCCATTGTGCCGTTTCGAGTAAGTGAATCCAGCCTCACTCAGTGTCCCAATTCCGACATTGAAAATTTCGATTCGCGTCATGGACGCGTCTCATTGTCGTACCGGATGCTCACGCGAAGATGATCTGCGCCCGATCCGCCGATCGGCGCACGCGGCCTCGATTGGGGTTTTGTGTACCGCGCTGGTCCCCCTCTCGAGGCCGCACTCTTTTTCCGGATCCGATCTGCACGCCGCAGATTTTGGACTTCGGACGGCCGGTCATCCTTTGACGCCCTCGCAACGCCCGCGTCTACCCCGATAGAGTCCGGGGTAGTTGCAGTTTCGCGTCTTTCGCGTCTTTTGGGGCGCGATCTCGGCGGTCAGCCGAGATCGCTGCGCGGATTGTAGGAATTTCGCTCCCGCCACGTCTGCATCAATGCCTCAAGCTCGGCATCGTTCCCGTCGGGAAGGACGATGCGGGTCGTGACATAGAGGTCGCCGACGGCGCCCGCCTTCGACAGCCCCTTGCCCTTGAGGCGGAAGGTGCGGCCGCTCGAGGTGTTCTTCGGGATCGACAGTTCGACGGCGCTGCCGAGCGTCGGCACCCGGACCTTGCCGCCCAGCACCGCCTCGTAGAGGGTAATGGGCAGATCGATCCGCAGATCGTTGCCGTCGACCTTGAAGAACGGATGCGGCGCGATCGAGATCGTGATCAGGAGGTCACCGGGCGGGTGGCCTTGCGCGGTGTCGCCCTGCCCCTTCAGCCGGATCTGCTGGCCTGCGGTGACACCGGGCGGAATCTTGACGTTGAGCTCACGGCCGGTCGGCAGGCGCACGCGCTTGTCGCCGCCCCCAGCCGATTCCTCCAGCGACACCGTCATGGCGACCGAAAGATCGAGGTCGACGCCGACCCCGCCGCCTTCGAATTCAAACGGGCTGGCCCGCCCCCCGCGCGCGCCACCGCCGCCACGCGCGGCGTTGCCGAACATGCTGTTGAGGATGTCCTCGAAGCTGCCGCCGCCCACGCCGCCGCCGGGGCCGGGGCCGCCACGGAAACTGTACTCGAAGCCACCGGGACCGGCACGGCCGCCGGCACCGGCGCCGCCGCCCGGGAAGCCCTGGAAGCGCGGCTTGCCGTCGGCATCGATCTCGCCGCGGTCGAACTGCTTGCGCTTGTCCTCGTCGCCGACGATCTCGTTGGCCGTGTTGATCTCCGCAAAGCGGGCAGCCGCCTTCGGGTCGTTCTTGTTGTTATCAGGGTGATGCTTCTTGGCGAGCTTGCGATAGGCGCTCTTGATCGTCGCAGCGCTGGCGCTCCGCTGCACCCCCAAGACCTCATAGGGGTCGCGCATCCGTCACGTCTCCTTCACGGGAAAATCAGTTGTGGCCGGGAACCCATCCGGGCCCACTTTGCCTTCATGTGGGGGCTCAGTGGCATTTTTGCAACTAGCTTGGTGCCGGCATCGGCCGGGACTATCAGGACTTACTCCAGGGCTTCAGGCTATGGATTTGCCACCTGCCTTGTCCAGCCTTGCAGGCGGCGCCTTGCAGCCAGGTCTCGGTGGCTCCATTCACATAGCTGGCGAGAAAATCCCGACACGTCTTGCCGTCCTCGCCCGAATAGGCTTGGGCCAGCGGCGTCACCGAGCCGCGCGCGCCGGTCCGGGGATTTTCCCAGGGTTGGCTGGAATCCTTGTCGCCCTTGGTCAGCACGTCGGAGGCAGCGTTGCGGGCAAACGCGAGATCGCTGTCGGTCGGCATCACCGCGCTGACCTGGGTCGGGTTGATCGAGCCCGTCACATCCTTGTCGTCCATCCTGGCGAAAGCATCGGTGCGCGACAGGCTGCAGCCGCTCGCGCCGACGCCGATCAGGATCAAGGTCACCACCGCGCCCGCGGGGTGGATCGCCGATAGGCCAACGCGCCCCCATGCCCTATATAGGGCTAGAAACGCGCTCTCGGACGCGGGCGAATGCAAATCGGGACTCCTGACATGACCGACACGACCTCCATCAAACACCCGACACCGTTAACATCGGGTGATTTCACCGCGGCGGAGGAACCATTCGCCCTGTTCGGCGAATGGTTTGCGGAAGCGGTCAAGTCCGAGCCGAACGATCCGAACGCGATGGCGCTCGCAACCGTCGATGCCGACGGGCTGCCCGACGTCCGGATGGTGCTGATGAAGGGCTTCGATGCCGACGGCTTCGTGTTCTACAGCCACATTGCCAGCGCCAAGGGCCGCGAATTGGCCGCAAACCCTAAGGCCGCTTTACTGTTTCACTGGAAATCGCTGCGCCGTCAGGTGCGCATCCGCGGGGCGGTGACGCAGGTCGCGGACGCCGAGGCCGACGCCTATTTCGCCACACGGCCGAAGCAGGCGCAGATCGGCGCCTGGGCCAGCAAGCAATCGCAGCCGCTGGAGAGCCGCTTCGCCTTCGAGCAGGCGATCGCCAAGGCCGGCGCGAAATACGTCATCGGCGAGGTGCCGCGTCCGCCGGGCTGGAGCGGCTGGCGGATCGCGCCGCAGCGCTTCGAGTTCTGGCACGACCGCCCGTACCGCCTGCACGACCGCATCGAATTCCGCCGCGACGGCGCCGGCAGCGCATGGTCGAAGGTGCGGCTCTATCCGTGATGACGACAGCTTAAAAGACGCCAACCTGAAAGACACCATGTCCCCTCCTTCCAACGCGCCGCGCCGTACCCTGCTCCTGACCGGTGCCAGCCGCGGCATCGGTCACGCCACCGCGATCCGGTTTGCTTCCGCGGGCTGGCGCGTCATCACCTGCTCGCGGCATGCATTCCCGGAAGTCTGCCCCTGGGGCGCTGGACCGGAAGATCACATCGAGGTCGATTTCGGCGACCATGACGACACGGTTCGCGCGATCAGCGAGATCCGCAAGCGGTTGGTGAACGACGAGTTGCACGCGCTGGTCAACAATGCCGCCATCTCGCCGAAGGGTGCCGGCGGCGCGCGGCTCGGGACCATGGACACCGATATCGAGACGTGGCTGCACGTGTTCCGCGTCAACTTCTTCGCGCCCATCATGCTGGCCCGCGGACTGATCGACGAGCTCAGGCACGCCAAGGGCGCGGTGGTGAATGTCACCTCGATCGCCGGCTCGCGCGTGCATCCGTTCGCCGGCGTTGCCTATGCGACCTCGAAAGCCGCGCTGGCGTCACTGACGCGGGAAATGGCATCCGACTTCGGCCGCGTCGGCGTGCGCGTCAATTCGATCGCACCGGGCGAGATCGATACATCGATCCTGTCGCCGGGCACCGAGAAGATCGTCGACCAGCAGATCCCGATGCATCGCCTGGGCACCCCGGACGAGGTCGCCAAGATCATCTACGTGCTGTGCACGGAAACCAGCTCCTATGTGAACGGCGCCGAGATCCACATCAACGGTGGCCAGCACGTCTGAGCTTTGGCTTGGATGGGAATTAGGGGAGAGAGGTTCGAGGCGATCCCGGCCGCCGCCGCGGCCGTACTCCAAGGATTGCTTCGATTGCAGGCGTAACGACGCAGACGAGGCTTCTGCCTCCAAAAGGCCTCAGCCTCTAGTCCGCATAAAACCGACGAGATTTCTTCTCAAGCGGCTGCAGCGCGATGTCATTCAACGCGCTGGAGCAATCGTCTTCGTCTTCACCATCAAGCAACGCAGCGCCACAGTAACGGCAAAGTCTCGGCGAGATCGCCTGCACCTTGCCTGCTGCGCGGTCGTGTTGATAGCGCGCAAAGTCGATGACGTTACGCCGTGGCGTTATGATCTTCTCAACCATTGCTGTCCTCCGGCTTCGAGGCGGGCGTTATCGCAGACAAGTTTCGCCCAAACGTTCAGCGCAACGCTCAAATTTTAGCAGAGGAAATAAGGCAGAAAACGCGTCCCAAAACGCGACGTGTGGAACTGGTGCTACAGCCACTTTTTCCACTTGAAGATCCAGTACGGCACAACAGCCGCGATCAGCATCAGCACCAGCGCATACGGATAGCCGTGCGCCCACTCGAGTTCCGGCATGATCTTGAAATTCATGCCGTAGATCGAGGCAATCAGCGTCGGCGGCATCAGCACCACCGCCATCACCGAGAACAGCTTGATGATGTTGTTCTGTTCCAGATTGACCACGCCGAGCATGGCGTCGAGCACGAAGGTGATCTTGTTGGAGAGATAGGAAGCGTGGTCGGTCAGTGAAGCCACGTCACGCTGCATGGTCTTGAGCTGCTCGCGCATGTCCTTGGACCATTTGACGCCCTCCACGATCGCCGAAAGGAACGTGACGAGGCGGCCGATCGAGACCAGGCTTTCGCGGACCTTCGAGGTCAGGTCGCCCTTGCGCCCGATCGCGATCAGGATTTGCGAATATTGCTTGGCGTGGCCGTGGCGCTGGCTCTCCGGCTCGAAGATGTCGTGGGAGACCTGGTCGATGTCGGCGCCGCAGCGCTCCAGGAGGTCGGCGCAGCGGTCGATCACCGCATCCAGCAGTTCCATCAGCACCTGCTCGCCGGTGATGCCGGGCGCACAGGAGCGCGCCAGCTTGTTCTCGACCAGCGCAAACGGCTTCGGCAGGTCGTACCGCACCGTGACCAGCCGATGGCTGGTCAGGATGAAGGTGACCGCCGTGGTGCGCGGCATATCGGTGTCAGACTGGCACATCAGCGTCGCGGTCATGTAGCGCGCGCTGTTCTCGATATAGAGCCGGCTGGAGATCTCGATCTCCTGCATGTCTTCCCGGGTCGGAACCGCGATCCCCGCGAGCTTCTCGACCGCCCGGTCCTCCTCGACGGTCGGGTTCACCAGGTCGACCCAGACCGCGCCCTCCGGCAGCACGCCGAGGTCGGTGACGGCGGCCTTCTTGAGGGAGAAATCGGAGGGAACGAACACCGACAGCATCACGAACTCCGAGACACAGGATTGGAAACAGGGCTGGCAAGACCCGTCGATCTAGCGCGATTCTGGCTGGCGCTTCATGACCGGGCGATTAACCGGACATCCACCTTTGTGGCGGCAAGGCGGCGGTGAATGTGACGTTGAAGCAGCTTCGATTGAACAACCGTTGCCTGTTTGCACAAAAACTGGCCCCACACCAGAAGACTTGCGGCAAAAAAGCCACAGGCGACGTCCCGCGATGCGGGAAAGGCATCTAAACTCTGGGAATAATGGCACGTTTCGGCAATAATGCCCGTCATGGAATCGTGGCGTTTTGGGGCGCAATCGTGGCGCTTTGAGACGCGGATTTTCGATTGGAACTTGTAATCATGTCGTCGTTCAAAGTTACCTTTGGGATCCTGGCCGCGGGCCTGATGTTGTCCGGTTGCATGCAGGCCACAACCTATGAGGCCACCAACACCGCCGCCTTCAAGCCGCATGACAAGGAACTGCTGGCCAAGACCACCTACGTCAAGACGCCGGTGGCCGAACCGTTCCGCCGCGCCATCGTCGAGTATCACCGCAAGGAAGCCGCCGGCTCGATCGTGGTCGATTCCGACAACCATTACCTCTATTACGTGCTGAACGACGGCAAAGCGATCCGCTACGGCATCACCGTCGGCGAAGAAGCCATGGCCTGGTCCGGCATTGCCAAGGTCGGCAGCATGACCGAATGGCCGGCCTGGCATCCCACCCCCGGCGAAATCTCGCGCCTCGGCGTTCCGACCTTCGTGGCACCGGGCCCGGACAATCCGATGGGCTCGCGCGCGATGTATCTCTACTCGGGCGGCAAGGACACGCTGTTCCGCATCCACGGCACCAACCAGCCGGAATATATCGGCTCGTCGATCTCCTCGGGCTGCATCCGCATGACCAACGAGGACGTCATCGACCTCTACAACCGCGTCAAGCTCGGCACCATCGTCGTCGTGCTGGAGCCGAAGCACGGCGACTCGCCCTACAAGCCGCAGATGGCGCTGCAGGGCGGCGGCAACGTCCCCTACTGATCCCAAACACGTCGCAATCGCGATCAAAGGCGCCGGCTCTGCCGGCGCTTTTTTGTTGGCTGCGGCTTGGTCTCGGCAGCGCCGTCGGGCGCGGCCGCATCATCCGATTTCGCCGCATCCGGCTCATCGGCCTTGCCGCGGTCGGCTTCGGATCGGTCCGGCTTGGATGAGTCCGGCTTGGACGCGTCCGATTTTGCGGCGACCTCGCGCGGCGGCGCCTCTTCGGGACGCTCGGCCGGCAACAGCGGCGCGACATGCGGCAGCGGATCGTAAACGTTCCACTGGCAGATCCGGTAATTGTTGCGACGCTCCGTCAGGTCGAGATGGATGTGGTCCTCGTGGTACCAATCCGAGCCCGGGCCGAGCACGGTGGAGAACCGGGCGCAGACCGAATGCAGCACGGTCTCGCGCAGATCGCGCGGCACGCTGCGGTCGGTCAGCGAGATCGACTTGCCGTTGGCAAGACCGAAGGCGCGCACGTCGAGCGCATTGGCGCGGCCATGTTCGGAGAGCTGTGCGCCGGCGATGCGGTTGCGGCCACGGCATTCGAACGAGTCGAAATTGTCGAGATTGCTGATCCCGCCCCCGAGGCTCTGCGCCAGCGGCGCGATATCGGTGCGCACCCAGCCGGCGACCGCACTTGCCATCTTGCAGCGGAGGATCGCCGCGGGCTTGACCGCGACCTTGCGCTTGTCCGGCAGCACGATGGCCTCGAGCCGCACCAGATCCTCGCCGCCGCAGCCGCCGGCGCCGTGGATATCCGGAATGCTCGGCGCGATCGCGATCTCCTCGGTCAGCGCCTGCCGGCAGGCCGAGAGCTGCGGCCTGGGCGGCTCGGCGGGCTTGGCTGCTTCGGCTGGCCTCGCCGTCTCGCCGGCCCTGGCAGCCTCGGCAGGCGCAGCCTGTGGCCGTGCCGCAGCCGCCGGCGGCTCGGGCTCCGCGGCCACAGGCGCGCGAGCTGCCGCAGGCGCGTCAGCTGCTGCTGGCGCCTCGGCGGGGCGTGGCTTCGGCAGCGGCACCGCTGAGCGGCGGACCGCCTTGTGCGCCCTGTGCGGCCGGGTGCCGAACAGATCGTCCCATGGAAAGCCAGGCGCGCCGCGGGCGGCCTGCACGGGCCCCGCTTGCATGCCAAGGCAAAGCAGCGCGGCGGCAGCGGTAACCATTGCCGCGCCACCGCGACGAAACGCGCCATCAGGCCATTTTCGGCTTGCTTTCTCCGCGCTACAGTTCATGTCAGTTCCATGATCTTACTGCCGGCCGTCCAAGATGCCGGCGGATCATGCGTGAGGATCGAGGAGGGATTTGCGTATGCTTGGCTTGATGCAAGATTGGCCCTTGCTATGTCACAAGATTATTGAGCACGCCGCCAAATATCACGGCACGCGGGAAGTCGTGACCCGGTCGGTCGAAGGCCCCATTCATCGCACCAACTACGCCCAAATCCACGCCCGCGCGCTGAAGGTCTCGCAGAGCCTCGAACGCGACGGCATCAAGCTCGGCGACCGCGTCGCCACCATCGCCTGGAACACCTGGCGCCACCTCGAGGTCTGGTACGGCATCATGGGGATCGGCGCGATCTGCCATACGGTCAATCCACGACTGTTTCCGGAGCAGATCGCCTGGATCGTCAACCACGCCCAGGACCGCATCGTCATCACCGACCTCACCTTCGTCCCGGTGCTGGAGAAGATCGCCAGCCAGCTGCCGAGCGTCGAGCGCTACGTGGTGCTGACCGACAAAGCGCACATGCCGCAGACCACGCTGAAGAACGCGGTCGCCTATGAGGACTGGATCGCGGCATCCGACGGCAAATTCGAGTGGAAGACCTTCGACGAGAACACCGCTGCGGCGATGTGCTACACGTCCGGCACGACGGGCGATCCCAAGGGTGTCCTGTATTCGCACCGGTCCAACGTGTTGCACGCGCTGATGGCCAACTCGAAGGACGCGCTCGGCACCTCCGCCGCGGACACAATGCTCCCGGTGGTGCCCTTGTTCCATGCCAACAGCTGGGGCATCGCGTTCTCCGCACCGTCGATGGGCACCAAGCTGGTGATGCCCGGCCCGAAGCTCGACGGCGCCTCGGTGTACGAGCTGCTGTCGACCGAGAAGGTCACCCATACCGCGGGCGTCCCGACGGTGTGGCTGATGCTGCTGCAATACATGGCGGCCAACAACGTCAAGCTGCCGGATCTGCAGATGGTGATCTGCGGCGGCTCGGCGATGCCGCGCTCGATGATCAAGGCGTTCCTCGACATGGGCAGCCAGGTGCGCCACGCTTGGGGCATGACCGAGATGAGCCCGCTCGGCACGCTCGCCACGCTGAAGCCGCCGTTCACCGATCGCAGTGGCGAGGAGCGGCTCGACATCCTGCAGACCCAGGGCTACCCGCCGTTCGGCGTCGAGATGAAGATCACCGACGATGCCGGCAAGGAGCTGCCGTGGGACGGCAAGACCTTCGGCCGTCTCAAGGTCTCCGGCCCCGCGATCGCCAAGGCCTACTTCCGGATCGATAGCAACATCCTCGACGAGGCCGGCTTTTTCGACACCGGCGACGTCTCGACGATGGACGAGCACGGCTACATGCGGATCACCGACCGCTCCAAGGACGTGATCAAGTCCGGCGGCGAATGGATCTCCTCGATCGATCTCGAGAACCTCGCGGTCGGCCACCCGGCGGTGGCGGAAGCGGCCGTGATCGGCGTCCATCACCCCAAATGGGACGAGCGGCCGCTGCTGATCGTGCAGCTCAAGCAGGGCGAGAGCGCCACGCGCGAGGACATCCTGAAATTCATGGATGGCAAGATCGCCAAATGGTGGATGCCCGACGACGTCGCCTTCGTCGACGGCATTCCCCACACCGCGACCGGCAAGATCTTGAAGACAGCGCTGCGCGACCAGTTCAAGGATTACACGTTCCCGACCGCCGCGGCGTAGGCGAGCTGTCATCCTCCCCTGGAGGGGGAGGATCGGTTCGCATGAAGCGCAGCGAAATGCGAATCGAGGTGGGATGACAGTCCCTCCACTGAGACAGGTGCCCGTGCTGAGGGATCACCCCGCCCCGCCGCTCATTTCATTCGCGTCGACCCTCCCCCTCCAGGGGAGGGTAAGACCCTTGAATTCGCCGCAGGTCCGTGGTCTCACACGAACATTGGCGGCGGCTGAGGTCGCCCAAGGACATCTCAACCGGCAGATTTTTCGACGATGGCGCGCAGGTTTTCCGCTCCCTACCAGCAGGAGCCCGTGTCCGGTCTCGCCACCTGGTCGCGCAACCTCGCCATCTTCTCCGTCGTCGCGGTGGTGGTTTCGATCATCATCGTCCGGTTCGGGTTCCTGGAGGTCAAGCCGGCGCTGGCGACCTTCTTCGGCGCGCTGGGCCTGGCCGGCCTGTCGATCCTGCTCGGGCTGGCCGCCTTCGCCGCGATCTGGCAGAACGGCACCCGCGGCATGGGCCGGATCCTGCTCGCGTTCCTGATCGACGCCGCGATCCTCGGCTACCCGGCCTATCTCACCTATCAGTACCGCAAGCTGCCGCGGATCTACGACGTCACCACCGACGCGATCGACCCGCCGAAATTCGAGGCGCTGGCACGGCTGCGCACCGGCGAAGGCACCAACCCGGCCGCCTATGCCGGCCTCTATTCGGCCGAGAAGCAGCGCGCCGCCTATCCCGATATCGAAACCGTCGAACTGGAAACCCCGGTCGACCGTGCCTATGAGATGACCTTGCGGCTGGTGAACCGCCGCAAATGGCTCGTCATCGACGCACGCGCGCCGCAGCCGCCGCGCCGGATCGGCCGCATCGAGGCGGTGGCCCGCACGCCGATCATGGGCTTCCGCGAGGACGTCTCGATCCGGGTCACGCCTGACGACGAGGACTCGCGCGTCGATATCCGCTCCGCCTCGCGCTATTTCGACGCCGACCTCGGCAGTAACGCCGCGCGGGTTAAGAAGCTGATCGAGGACCTCAACACCGCCGCCGACAACGAGAACGCCAAGCCGGCGAAGAAGGCGGTCCCGGTCGCACCGAAGGCGCCGCCGGCGAAGTCGGTGAAGAAATAGCTCGTCATTCCGGGGCTCGCGAAGCGAGAACCCGGAATCCATTGAACCTCAGAGTTAGCTGTGCGATGGATTCCGGGCTCGTGCTTCGCACGCCCCGGAATGACAATCAGGCCATCCGGTACGTGCCGCCGATCACGGGATCGCCATCCGTCGCCACGATGCCGCGCGCGACGAGATCCTCCAGATGCGCCAGCACCGAATAGCCGGCGGCATTGGCGAGGCGCGGGTCGAGCCCGATATAGATCGCCCGCACCATGGTCGGGATGTCGGCCTCGCCCTTGCCGAGACGATGCAGGATCGACGCCTCGCGTGCCCGGCGATGCCGCGCCAGGAAACGGACATAGCGTGGGCCTTCCGGAATCTCCGGGCCGTGGCCGGACAAATAGAGCTGCTCGGGCCGCTGCTCCAGCCGCTCCAGCGAGGCCATGTAGTCGATCATCGAACCGTCCGGCGGCGCCACGATCGAGGTCGACCAGCCCATCACATGGTCGCCGACGAAATTGATGCTGCGCTCGGCCCACGCGAACGCCAGGTGGTTGGCGGTGTGGCCGGGGGTGGCCACCGCCTCCAGCGCGAAGCCACTGCCCTCGATGACGTCGCCGTGCTTGACCTCGATGTCGGGCCGGAAATCGCGGTCGGCGCCGGATTCCGGATTGTGCTTCTCGCTCTCGAAGCGCGGGCGCGAGGCGCGGTGCGGCCCCTCAGCATAAACAGGCGCGCCGGTCGCGGCCTTGATCCGCGGCGTGTTCGGCGAATGGTCGCGATGGGTATGGGTGACCAGGATGTGGGTCACCGTTTCGCCCTTGACCGCATCGAGCAGCGCTTTCGCGTGCGCCTCGTCGTCGGGACCGGGGTCGATGATCGCGACCTTGCCCTGCCCTACGATGTAGCTGACCGTGCCGGTGAAGGTGAACGGGCTCGGATTGTTGCAGAGGACGCGGCGCACGCCGGGCCGGACCTGCTCGACCACGCCGGGCTTCAGCGGAAAATCGCGGTTGAACGGGATGTCGTCGTTGTCGACCATGGGAGGTGCCCCGAATGCGATCTTGTAGGATGGGTAGAGCGCAGCGAAACCCATCATGCGAGCCGCATGGTGGGCAGTAGGATGGGTTTCGCTTCGCTCTACCTATCCTACGCTGTCGGGGATGGCGCCCCTTACGAGAACGCCTGGATGCCGGTGATCGCGCGGCCGAGGATCAGCGCATGGACGTCGTGCGTGCCCTCATAGGTGTTGACAGTCTCGAGATTGGCGGCGTGACGCATCACGTGATACTCGATCTGGATGCCGTTGCCGCCGTGCATGTCGCGCGCCATGCGGGCGATGTCGAGCGACTTGCCGCAATTGTTGCGCTTGACGATCGAGATCATCTCGGGCGCCATCTTGCCCTCGTCCATCAGGCGGCCGACGCGCAACGAGGCCTGCAGGCCGAGCGCGATCTCGGTCTCCATGTCGGCGAGCTTCTTCTGCACCA
Source organism: Bradyrhizobium sp. B097 (assembly GCF_038957035.1). NCBI lineage: Bacteria > Pseudomonadati > Pseudomonadota > Alphaproteobacteria > Hyphomicrobiales > Nitrobacteraceae > Bradyrhizobium > Bradyrhizobium sp. B097. Next base: position 2,381,578 of record NZ_CP152412.1, on the reverse strand, counting down.
GCTGGGTGGCGGCGAGCGGCCGGCCAAACTGCTTGCGGTCGAGCGTGTATTGCCGCGCGCGGTGCATGCAGTCCTCGGCGGCGCCGAGCGCTCCCCAGGAGATGCCGTAGCGGGCGCGGTTGAGGCAGCCGAACGGGCCCTTGAGGCCGGAGACGTTGGGCAGCAGCGCGCTTTCCGGCACCACGACGTTGTCGAGCACGATCTCGCCGGTGATCGAGGCACGCAGCGAGAGCTTGCCGCCGACCTTCGGCGCCGACAGGCCCTTCATGCCCTTCTCGAGGATGAAGCCGCGGATCTGGTTGTCATGCGCGGCCGACTTGGCCCACACCACGAACACGTCGGCGATCGGCGCATTCGAGATCCACATCTTGGAGCCGTTCAGCTTGTAGCCGTCGGCCACCTTCTCAGCGCGGGTCTTCATGCCGCCGGGATCGGAACCGGCATCCGGCTCGGTCAGGCCGAAGCAGCCGACCCATTCGCCGGTCGCGAGCTTGGGCAGATATTTCTTGCGCTGGTTCTCGTCGCCATAGGCGTAGATCGGATACATCACCAGCGACGACTGCACCGAATTCATCGAGCGATAGCCGCTATCGACCCGCTCGATCTCGCGCGCCACCAGGCCGTAAGCGACGTAGCTCGCGTTGGCGCAGCCATATTCCTCGGGCAGCGTCACGCCGATCAGGCCGAGTTCGCCCATCTCGTTGAAGATCTCGCGGTCGGTCTTCTCTTCCAGATAGGCCTTGGTGACCCGCGGCAACAGCTTGTCCTGCGCATAGGCCCGCGCGGTGTCGCGGATCAGGCGCTCGTCTTCGGTGAGCTGGTCGTCGAGCAGGAACGGATCATCCCACTGGAAGCTGGCGGCAGCCGGCTTGTCCTTGGACTGGGGGCGCACGCTCATGAAACATCCTTTCGCATCGTCTCTCGGAAATTGGCGGATAAATTAAAGCGCTATGCTGCGAAGCGCAATTGAATTGGGACCATTGTCATTCCGGGGCACGCGAGAGCGTAAAATCTCGAGATTCCGGGTTCGATGCTAACGCATCGCCCCGGAATGACGGGTGCTAGCACTCCAGCCTCTCGTTCGACACGATCTCGATGCCGAAACCGGACAAACCCTTGTAGTCGTGCACCGAAGAGGTCAGGTGGCGGATCGAGGTGATGCCGAGATCGCGCAGGATCTGCGCGCCGACGCCGACCTCGCGCCATTGCTTGTTGCGATCGGCCTCCGCCGACTTCTGCTCGCTCACCGGCTGGACCGGAACACCGGCGGCACCGTCGCGCAGATAGACCAGCACGCCGCGGCCGGCAGCCTTGAAGTGCCGCAACACGGCTTCCATGCGCGCCGGACCGGTGAAGAGGTCCGTCACGATATTGGGCTTGTGCAGCCGGGTCAGCACGTCCCGGCCATCGCCGATGCCGTTATAGACGAACGCGGCATGCATGATCTCGTCGAAGGGCGAGCGATAGGCATAGCCCTGCAGGGGGCCGATCGGGCTTTCGGTGGTGAAGGTCGCGACCCGCTCGATCAGCTTCTCGCGTGCCTGGCGATAGGCGATCATGTCCGCGATCGTGACATGCTTGAGCTTGTGGGCAGCAGCGAATTTCGCGACCTGCTCGCCCTTCATCACGGTTCCATCGTCGTTCATCAGCTCGCTGATGACGCCGACTGGCGGCAGGCCGGAGAGCCGGCACAGATCGACCGCGGCTTCGGTGTGACCGGAGCGCAGCAGCACGCCGCCGTCGCGCGCGATCAGCGGGAAGATGTGTCCGGGGCGTGCGAAATCGTTGGCGCCGGCGTTGGGATTGGCGAGCGCGCGGCAGCAGGAGGCGCGTTCGTCGGCGGAGATGCCGGTGCCGCCATCGGGCTTGTAGTCGATCGAGACGGTGAAGGCCGTGGTGTGGTTGGACTCGTTATGCGCCACCATCGGGTCGAGCCGCAGCCGGCGGGCGTCCTCGGTGGTGATCGGCGCGCACACGATGCCGGAGGTGTGGCGGATGATGAAGGCCATCTTTTCCGCCGTGCAGAACGACGCCGCGACGATCAAATCGCCCTCGCCTTCCCGATCGTCATCGTCGGTGACGACGACGAGTTCACCCTTCGCAAAGGCTTGCAGCACTTCCTGGATCGTATCGGCCATTGTCCTGACATCTCGCTTTATGCAGGCAGTGGATTAGCCGGGTTCCGATGTCAGCGCCAGTATCATTATGCAACCCGCCATGCGTCCGGCAGGCATACCAGCGGCCCGTAGCCCGGATGAAGCGAAGCGAAATCCGGGGCATCCCCGCAGGCAAAGTCCCCGGATTTCGCTTCGCTCCATCCGGGCTACAAGGCTGCCTTGTTTGAGCCGGATCTCGCTTACGGCAGCACCTCGCGCCGGTCGCTGAGCTGGACGTCCAGCTCCGCGCGCTTGTCGTCGAGCAGGCCGGCGTCGGCGGCCTCGATCACCGAATAGAGCTCGCCGGCGTCGCTAAGCCGGGTCACCGTCACGTAGTCGGCGCCGGCGTCGTAGAGGTCGTCGACACCGGTCAGGAGATCGGCGGTGGCAACCACCTTCGCGGTCGGATTCAGGGCGCGGACGTGGCGCACCAGCTTCTCATTGTCGGCACCGACCAAGAGAAAATCCGGCACGCTCAGAATGATGATCTCGGCCTTGCCGATGCCGGCATGAACCAGCGTATCGACATTGCTGATATCGCCATAGATCACGTGCATGCCGCGGTCGGTCAGCGTGCGGAACACCAGCGGGTTGAAGTCGATGACGCTGATCTGCTCGAGCAGCGACTGGTTCTGCCGCTCGATCTGGCTGATCAGCGCGCTCGCGGCACGGAAAAAGCCGAGGATCACGATGCGCCGGATTTCGCCATGTTCCTCCGCCTCCTGCCCGGATGCGCCGCCGCCCGCGCGTCGATGGTCGAGATCACGCAGCCCGATCCGCTTCAACGGACCGATCAGGCCGCGCACGATCTGATCGCTGCGGGCCATCGCGAAGGTGGAGAGCACCGCCAGCACCACGAAGGCGAACGAGACCGCATTCGCGGTTTCGGTCCCGATATGGTTGGCGGCGACCCCGGTCTGGATCACCACCAGCGAGAACTCGGAAATCTGCGCCAGATTGATCGCCGGCAGCAGGCTGGCGCGCAGGCCCTGCTTCATCAGATAGAGCGGCGTGAATGTCGTGACCAGGCGGCTCACCACCGTGAAGGCCGCGATCACAAGCGCGAGCCAGATCACCTGTAAGCCCGGGATCGGGATCGTCATGCCGAGCGCGACGAAGAACAGCGTGATGAAGAAATCCCGCAGCGTCGTGACCTTGGCGGTGACGTCGAGCGCGTAGGGAAAGGTCGAGATCGAGACGCCGGCGACCAGCGAGCCCATCTCGCGCGACAGATGCAGCCGCTCGGCGATCTCGCCGATCAGAAAGCACCAGGCGAGCGCGCCGAGCAGCACGAGCTCGGGCCGGCGCGCGATCTGGTGGAACAGCCGCGGCAGCACGTAGCGGCTCAGCACCAGCGCGGTCGCGACCAGCACCGCAACGCGGGCGATCGACAGCAGCACGACGCTGATCTGCAGGTTGTCGAGGCTCGGCTGCACCGCCAGGAACAGGATCGCGAAGATGTCCTGCAGCACCAGCACGCCGAGCGTGATGCGGCCCGGCAGCGTGTCCAGCTCGCGCTTCTCGTAGAGCACCTTGACGATGATCACGGTCGAGGACAACGCGCAGGCGACGCAGAGATAGACCGCATCGAACTTGCCGCCGCCGATCGCAAGCCCGATCCCGGCAAAGAACGCCACGCCGATCAGGCAGCCGCCGATCAGCTCGCCGGCGCCGGCGAACAGGATGACCTTGCCGGCACGGATGATCTTCTTGAGGTCGATTTCCAGCCCGATCATGAACAGCATGAAGATCAGGCCAAGCTCGGAGATGACGCTGATCGACTCCTGGGACTTGACCCAGCCCATGCCGAATGGACCAATGAAAAAGCCGGCGATAAGGTAGGCCAGTATCAGCGGTTGCCGGGAGAAATGGGCGAGCAGCCCAATTCCCCAGGCAAACAGGATACAGAGCGTGATATCGCGAATGAGTTCATGCATGCGTCAAAGACTTCCTGTTGCCGCAACCTAGAGGGCCGGGCGTGAGGATCAACCGAGCAATGTGTCACATCCGCGCAGGCGGCATTTTTCTGGCAGTTTTGCTCTGCCTGCTCACCGTGCGCATGGCTGACGCGCTAGCACAATCCTCGGCAAGTATTGAACAAAATTTTGCGAACTCGCTGACCGCGGTGCCATCGGAAGGCCTCACGGCCTCCGGTGCATTCTACGTGCCGGTCTATTCCAGCGTGTCGATGAGCCAGGGCAAGCTGAGGGCCGATTTCTCGGTGACGCTGAGCGTGCACAATGCCTCCGAGACGAGGCCGCTGGTGCTGAAGCGGATCGCCTATTTCGACACATCAGGCAGGATGGTGGAGAGCTACCTCAAGTCGCCGGTCGCGCTAAAACCGTTTGCGACCGTCGAGGTCTCGATCGCCACGACCGATACCCGCGGCGGCACCGGTGCGAATTTCGTGGTCGATTGGGCGGCGGCCGGCGAGATCGCGGAACCGGCGGTCGAGGCATTGATGGTCGGCAGCGTCGGCGCCGGGCACTATGCCTTCATCAGCCAGGGCCGCCCGATCAGGCTGACCAGCAAGAACTGACTTCATGGAAGGCCGCCTCCCACAGGCCTTCTCAACGACAACAACACGGAGCGAAACGTCCATGTCCACCTCAGCCCAGTTCGACTTTGCACCGCTGCTTCCTGCCGGCCTGCCTGCGCCGGCCGCGCGCTGGACCGGGCTTGCCAAATACAGCTTCGTCGGCGGCAACAATGACCCGGACCAGGTCCCGGTCGACGGACTGCTGGAGGCGGTCAATGCGGTGCTGAAGCGCGAGGGCAGGAATCTCGCGACCTATAACCTCGCGCACGGACCGCAGGGCTATTTGCCGCTGCGCCAGTTCCTGACCGAGAAGCTGAAGCGCGATGCCGGGATTGCCTGCACGCCGGACGAGATCATGATCGTCTCCGGCTCGCTGCAGGCGCTCGACCTCGTCAATCACACGCTGCTCGCCAAGGGCGACACCGTGCTGATCGAACAGGAGACCTATCAGGGCTCGCTGAACCGGCTAACCCGGCTCGGCGTCAACGCGGTCGGCATTCCGCTCGACGGTGACGGCATCAGGATCGATGCGCTGGCCGCAGCGCTCGCCGATCACAAGCGGCGCGGCATCACGCCGAAATACATCTACACCATCCCGACGGTGCAGAACCCGACCGGCTCGATCCTCCCCGAAACCCGCCGCGCCGAAATGCTGAAGCTGTCCAGGGAATACGGCGTGCCGATCTTCGAGGACGATTGCTATGCCGATCTGATCTGGAGCGGCGAGCGGCCGCCCGCGATCTACGCCATGAGCCAGCATGGCGGCGTGATCCATATCGGCTCGTTCTCGAAGTCGATCGCGCCGGCGCTGCGGGTCGGCTTCATCGTCGCGCCCTGGGCAATCATGTCGCGGATGCTGCCGCTGAAGACCGACGCCGGCTCCGGCGCGCTGGAGCAGATGGTGCTGTCGGAATATTGCGCGCCGCATTTTGCGACCCATGTGCCGCGGCTGACCCGTGGCCTGCGCGCCAAGCTCGACACGCTGATGGAGGCGCTGAACGAGCAGTTCGGCACGTCGGCCGAATTCGAGGCGCCGAAGGGCGGCATCTTCCTCTGGGTCAAGCTGCCCGATCATGTCGACACCATGAAGCTCTATCAGGCGGCGCTCGCCGCCGGGGTCTCGATCAATCCGGGACCGGAATGGTCGACCAGCAAGGCGCATTCCGGCAGCCGGCTGCGCCTCTGCTTCGCCAGCCCCTCGCACCAGCAGATCCGCGAAGGCGTCGCGGTGCTGGCCGAAGTGTGCCGCAAGGAGTTCGGCGTGCCGGCGCGCAGCAGCAATGTGGAGAAGCGGGCGTAAGCGCCCGCTTGCGGCTCCCGCGGCATTGGCAATCCACCTCTCCCCTTGTGCGAGAGGTCGGATTGTATCATCAGATACAATCCGGGTGAGGGGTTGCGCTCTCTCGTGGAACCTGCCCCCCTCACCCGGCGCTCCGCGCCGACCTCTCCCCGGTGGGGAGAGGTGATCGTGAGACTGAGTCACCGCACCGAAAACGGCGCCTGATAGGGCCGGCCGAACGGCACGCCGTTGACCACGGTCTGCGCCGGCTTCAGTTGCAGATTGCCGTCGCGCTTGTTGTTGCGAGTGTCGACGAAGGAGACCGGGCCTTCGATCAGGTCCATGATCGCGACGTCTGCGGGGGCGCCGCGCTGCAGCGTGCCGATCTTGGGGGCGCGGTTGATGATCCGCGCCGGCACCGAGGTCGCCATCGCCACCACCTGATCCAGCGAGGAGCCCATCGCCAGGAACTTGCTCATCACATTCGGCAGGAACGGGATGCCGGGCGAATTGCCGGAGAAGACGTGGATGTCGGAGGAGATCGTATCGGGCGTGCAGCCGGCGGGGATCGCGATCTCGGCCACCGTGAAATCGAAGCTGCCGCCGCCATGGCCGACATCGAACAGCACGCCGCGCTGCTTGGCCGCGAGCGCCGCCGGCAGCAGCTTGCCGTCCTGCACGATGTTGGTGAAGGCGCCGGACATGTTCGGCGCGCCGGAATAAGCATGGGTGAGGATATCGCCCGGCCGCAGCAGATCGAGGATGTCTGACATCAACTCCCTGGTCTCGACGCCGCCGATATGCACCATCATCCGCGCCGGCCAGCCGCACATCTCGCAGGCCTGGATGCCGCGCTTCAGCGGCTCGATGCCATGCTTGAAGATGATGTTCTCCGACATCCGCACCTTGACCCCGATCAGGAAGTCCGGGTTCTCGGCGAGCGCCATGGCGCAGGCTTCGACCTGGGCGTTGTCGATGTTGTAGAGCTCGGCCACCGGGAAGGCCGACAGGCCGTTATTGGCGATATGGACGAAGGCGTAGATCCGCGCCCGCGACTGCGCCACGATGAAGCGCCGCAGCGCCGCGAGATTGTTGACGCCGGCATCGCCGGCCGAGACCACCGTCGTGGTGCCCTGGAATTGCACCAGCTCGTCGGCGGGAATGCCGATCGCCGATCCATAGGGGTAGACGTGGCAGTGCAGATCGACGAGGCCCGGCATCACGAGCTTGCCCGAGGCGTCGATGGTCTTGCTGGCGCGCGCGGCCGGGATCTCGTCCTCGATCGCCTCGATCAGACCCCAGCGGATGCCGATGTCGCGCTTGCCGCGCAGCGACTGGCTGGGATCGATCACGTCGCCGCTCTTGATCACGAGGTCGAATTTGTCGTCCGGCCCCATCGCCGCAGCGGCCGGCCCTGCGATCACAGCAGCAGCGGCCGATCCCGTACCTTTCAAAAAATCCCGGCGTGAAAATTCACCCACGGCAACGTCCCCCCGAACATTGATATTTATGGCGCGATGATGCGTCGGACGCCGGGGTTAGGCAAGGCCACCGAAAGATGCAGCCACGCTCACGCATCGGATGTGCAGCGAACGCGCGGCGAACGTTGCGCTGGGACCGTTGCTGAACAGGTGTTCAGAAAGCTCCTCCGGTTCCAGAGGAACGTTCCGATGCCTGCACGGTTGCCCCCACGCATCATTTGAGGAGGATGAGATGAAAAAGATTGGTTTTGTTCTTGCGGCGATTGGTGCCCTTGCAGTGGCCATTCCGTCGATCGCGAGCGCCGAGACCGTCGTGATCAAGCGCGGCCATCATCACTGGGATCGTGGCTGGGGCTCGCGGGCCGAAATGCGCCACGACCGTGGTTGGCATCGCGGCTGGCATCACGACCATGACCGCACGGTGGTGATCAGGCGGGACCGCTATTAAGCGCCGACACATACGATAGACCGACACAACGGAAAATGGCTCCTCGCGGAGCCATTTTTTTGTTCTACGTCCTCATCGGGTGCTCGCAGGACTCAGTCCCACGCCGGAGCAAAGCCCGGGTTGACGCAGCGCATGTCCTTGCGCAGCGCAGCGATCGCCTTGCGGTCATCATCGTCGAGCCTGACCTTCAGCGCGTCGAGATTGGCCTTTTGGCTTTCGGCGCGCGAGGCCTTCGGGATCGCCGCAACGCCCTCCTGGTCGAGCAACCATTTCAGCGCCACCTGCGCTGCGGTCGCATCATGCTTGCTGCCGATTTTCGCCAGCGTCTCGTCGGTCGCGAAACGGCCCTGGGCGAGCGGGCAATAGGCCACCAGCGGGATCGATTTCGCCGCGAGATATTTCCGCAACGGCGTCTGGTCCAGCATGGCGTGATATTCGATCTGGTTGCAGGCGATCGGCGCCTTGATGTCCTCGACCACGGTCTTGAGCAGCGCGGTGGTGAAATTGGCGACGCCGATCGCGCGGGTGCGGCCTTCCTGCTTCAGCCGCATCAGCGTCTCGAAGACGGCAGACAGCTTCATGTTCCGCGACGGCCAGTGCACCAGATAGAGGTCGACGTGATCGAGCCGCAGCTTCTCCAGGCTGGTGTCGAACGATCTCCGGATCGCATCCGGCGCCAAATTCTCGTGCCAAACCTTGGTGGTCACGTGCAGGTCCGTGCGCGCGACCTTCGCGTCTGCGATCGCCGCCCCGATCGCCTCCTCATTGCCGTACATCTCGGCGGTGTCGATATGCCGGTAACCGAGCCCAAGCGCGCTCTCGACCGCCGCGCGGCAGTCATCGCCCTGCATGCGGAAGGTGCCGAGCCCGAGCTGCGGCAGGCTGATGCCCTGTGTCTGCAGATTGTCCATGGATAGCTCCTGACGCGTGGGACGCCGATGTCATCGACGACGTCACGCCAGCAAATCGTCTGGTGGGAATGAAATTGGCAGAAATGCCAGCACGCAGTCTGCCCGCAAACCGGCCCTTCGGGCAAGGCGCCCGCAATCAAGATGTCGCGACGGCTTTCGCGAGCCTAGATGTGTTGCGCCATGATCTGGCCGGGCCGCGCGTCCGGCCGCGGCTCGATGTCGACCGACCAGAGATCGTGGTTGTCGACGTCCTTCAACGTCACTCTCATCACGCTGGTCCTGCCGTCGATGTCGACGCGGCCGAAGAATTGCAGGCCGAAGCACGGCGCGAGATTGTCGCCCTGCTCGGCCGAGCAGCCCTTCTGGTACATCGCCTTCGGGCCAAAGGTGTTGTCGAGCTCGCCCGGCGACCACGTGCCGGCATGCAGCGGGCCGGAGACGAATTCCCAGAACGGCTCGAACTCCTGAAACACGGCGCGGTTCGGATCATAATGATGCGCGGCGGTGTAGTGCATGTCGGCGGTGAGCCACACCGTGTTGCGGATGCCGGCGCGCCTCATGAAGGACAAGAGATCGGCGATCTCGTGCTCGCGCCGCTGCGGCGGGCCGTCGCCGAGCGCGACGGCGTCCAGGCTGACGAGGCCGATCGGCAGATCTGCGGCGATCACCTTCCAGGTGGCATCCGAGGCCACCAGCTCCCGCTTCAGCCAGGCGAGCTGATCCCGACCGAGGATGAACGCCTGGTCCGGATCGCCCTGCTTGTTCCAGCTGGAATCGCGGTAGGAGCGCATGTCGATGATGAAGACGTCGAGCAACGGCCCGTAGGCGATCTTGCGATAGACCCGGCCGTCGCGCTCCGGCATCAGCCGCATCGGCATGAATTCATGGAAGGCGCGGCGCGCCCGCGCCACCAGGCGCGAGGTGCCGTCCGTATCGTAGCCGGTCGCATCGGCGGTGCCGATCGGCGACCAGTCGTCGGCCACCTCGTGGTCGTCCCACTGCGCGAAGACAGGCACCTCGGCGTGGAAGGCGCGAAAATTCTCGTCGAGCCAGTTGTATTTGTAGTTGCCGCGAAACTCGTCGAGGCTGTGCGCGACGACCGATTTCTCTTCGGTGACGATGTTGCGCCAGACCTCGCCGTTCGGCAGGGTCTGCTCCGACGGCACGGTGCAATCCGCATAGATGTGATCGCCGGAGTGGATGAAGAAATCCGGGCGTTCGTTCAGCATGGTGCGGTAACTGCGCAGGCCGCCGCGCGCGGGGTCGATGCCCCAGCCCTGCCCGACGACGTCGCCGGACCAGACGAAGGAGACCGAGCGGCGGTCGACCGGCGCGGTGCGGAAGTGCCCAATGCGGCTTTCACCGGCGACGCCGTCCCGATCCTCGAAGTGGATCCGGTAGAACAGGTCCTGTCCCGGCGGCAGCCCATCGAGCAGCAGCTTTGCGGTGAAGTCGCGCTCGGGCAGCGCGTCGGCGAACGCGGTGCGCAGGATAGTGGCGAAGCTTTCGACCGCGGCGCATTCGATCTGCATCCGCGCGGCGCGATTGGCGCGGGCCCAGATGACCGCGGAATCGCTGGCGACGTCGCCGGACTGGATGCCCGCGATCGCGGGCCGATCCGCAGCGCGGCTCAGATAGGGCCTTGCCAGCGAGCCCAATCCTGCCAGCGCGGCCGTCGATGCCGAGCGCACCAGAAGCTGACGCCTGGTGAGGCCTCGCCCCCTCGCGGAGATCGCTGTCGGCATCGAATAACCTTCGTCGAATCGCAACGAAGGTTTTGCCTGCGCTGTTTGACTCCGCCCTTACGGTTTCTTGACTCTGCGCCGACGGTTTTGCGACGGCGGTGTGACTCGGGGGGAGATCTAGATCGGAACTGTGTCGTCAGGCGCCAAGCGCTCAATCGCCACACCCGTCATCCTGAGAAGGCGCGTAGCGCCGTCTCGAAGGATGAATCGGCCACAGACGGGCCGTCGATCCTTCGAGACGCGCGCAAGAGCGCGCTCCTCAGGATGACGGGTTTGGTATTGGTGCGAACGCGCGCAAGCCGGCGTGAAACCGCCGAACCGCCCTCACCGCTGCCAGTTGCAGATGCCGCCGGTGCGGCACGGCCAGGTCTGGATCCTGGTATCGCGGGCTTCCGCATCGAGCGGGTTCGAATGCCGGCGCGCGAGCTTGGCGCGGGCGGGAACCTGCGCCACTGCGCGCTTGCGTTCACGCGGTGCCGTTGCCCTGCTGGTCCGCACGGCCTTCTGCGGCTCGACTTTCGGCTGCTCGACCTTCGGTTCGACGTTGGCGCGCTGATCAGGTCCGTGGTCGGTCTTCGCCTCGACCGGAACCGGCTCGAACTGCGCCGGCGGGCCGAGCGGCTTCGGCGAGAGCACGGCCCGCGAGAGATCGAGGCTGAAGAACTCGCTTGGGCGGTAGTCGTCAGCCAACGCCACGCCACCCAATGCCAGGCACGCAGTGCAAACAGTTGCAACAAAAGCAGTTTTCAGGACCATAAATGGGCCTCCTGAAATCACTCGAACAGAACAGCCATCATGTAGGAGCCCGACCGCGCGAATCCAGCCGCGGCTCGCGGGCAGGGTTACCGGTCAACCAATGCGGCCGTGGAAAGTTCCCGCTGCCTACCACCTGGAACGCCGTTCCGATGGTATCGGAGCGGGTTTCTAGGTTGGTGTTTTGAACGCGTTTTCTTCACGCGAACCGTTAGCCACTTCGCTCGAAAACGCTCCAGCCTACTCGGCGGCCTGCGCCAACGGCTGGCCGATCGCGCGCTCCAGCCGCGCGCATTCGGTGCGGTAGCGGGCGACGTTGCCTTCCTTGATGTGGCCGTAGCCGCGCACGAGATCCGCGGCCTTCGCCAGCGCCACCAGGCGCGGCAAATCGAGCGGCTTCTTGCCGTCGAGGTGACGCAGGATCATCGACGAATACTCGACCGGCAATGCGCGCTCCATCTTGCGCTCGGCGGTGTAGCCGAAGATGTCGAACGCGGTGCCGCGCAGGCCCTTCAGCCCCGCCAGCAGGCCGAACGCCTTGAAGATCCACGGCCCGAACTCGCGCTTCTGCAAACGCCCGGTGACGGGATCGCGCTGCGCCAGCAACGGCGGCGCCAGCAAGACCTTCAAGCCGGAATTGCCCTCGAACTGCTCCCTCAAGGCCTTGCTGAACTCGCCATCGGAATAGAGCCGCGCGACCTCGTATTCGTCCTTGTAGGCCATCAGCTTGAACAGGCCCTTTGCAAAGGCCTCGGTCAGGTCCTGCGAGCCCGGCGCTGCCGCAGTTTCGGCGGAGCGGACGCGCGCGACGTCGTCGAGATAGCGCTTGGCATAGGCCGCGTCCTGATAGTCGGTGAGAAATTTGGTGCGGAACGCAATCGCCTCGTCGAGCGTCTTCTTCGCAGGAGCTGCGCCTGCGTTCTTGAAGCGCGCGGCGCTGACCACGCGCGGTAGATCATGCGCGGCGAGCCGGCCCCACGAGAACGCGGTCTTGTTCATCTCGATCGCGGCGCCGTTGAGCTCGATCGCCTTCAGGATGGCCTCGAGCGACAGCGGGATCGCGCCACGCTGGAACGCGAAGCCGAGCATGAAGGCGTTGGTGGCGATGCTGTCGCCCATCAGCGCGGTGGCTAGGCCCGTGGCATCGAGGATGTCGAGATCGTCAGGTCTCACCGCGCCGTTCAGCGCATCGCGCATCGAGCTGGCCTCGAAGTCGATATCGGGATCGATCACGAAGCTCGCGGTCGGCAGCAGGTCGGCGTTGACGACGGCGCGGGTGACGCCGCGCTCGGCGCGGCTCAGCGCCGGCACACTGGTGGCCACGACCAGGTCGCAGCCGAGGATCAAATTGGCATTGCCGGGCGCGATGCGGACCGTGGTCAGCATGTCGGACGCGGGCGCGAGCCGGACATGGCTCATGACCGCGCCGTTCTTCTGCGACAGGCCGGTGAAGTCGAGCGTCGAGCAGGCGAGCCCCTCGACATGCGCCGCCATGCCGAGCAGCGCACCGATGGTGATGACGCCCGTGCCGCCGATGCCGGTGATCAGGATGTTGTAGGGGCTGCTCAACGCGGCCGCGGGCGGCGCCGGCAGGTCCGCAAACAGCGCCTTGGGATCGGCGGCAGTGCGGTCGGCCTTGCGCAGCTTGGGATCCTGCACCATCACGAAGCTCGGGCAGAAGCCCTCGATGCAGGAGAAATCCTTGTTGCAGTTCGACTGGTCGATGCGGCGCTTGCGGCCGAGCTCGGTCTCCAGCGGCTGCACCGAGACGCAGTTCGACGCGACCGAACAGTCGCCGCAGCCTTCGCAGACCCGCTCATTGATGAAGACGCGCTTGGCTGGATCGGGAAACAGTCCGCGCTTGCGGCGACGACGCTTCTCGGCGGCGCAGGTCTGGTCGTAGATCAGGACGGTGAGGCCCTCGATCTCGCGCAAGGTGCGCTGCACGGCGTCGAGCTCGCGTCGATGATGGATGGTGGCGCCGGACGGGAAATAGTTGGCGGGATATTTGTCGGGATCGTCGGAGACGATCGCGAGCCGCTTGGTGCCCTCGGCCGCCACCTGGTGTGCGATTTGCGCCACCGTGAAGCCGCCTTCGGCCGGCTGGCCGCCGGTCATCGCCACCGCGTCGTTGTAGAGGATCTTGTAGGTGATGTTGACGCCGGCCGCGGCCGCCGCGCGCAACGCCAGCAAGCCGGAATGCGTGTAGGTGCCGTCACCGAGATTCTGGAACACATGCTGTTCGCTGGTGAATGGCGCCTGCCCGATCCAGCTCACGCCCTCGGCGCCCATATGCGAGATGGTCTGGGTGTTGCGGTTCGGCACCGACAGCGCCATGCCGTGGCAGCCGATGCCGGCCATGGCGCGGCTGCCTTCCGGAATCTTGGTCGACGAGTTGTGCGGGCAGCCCGAGCAGAAATACGGCGTACGCTGCAGCTTCGCGGTGCCCGTGCCCTCGGCCGGGCGATCGAACGCCTCAAGTTTTGCCAGCCTCTGCTCCAGCAGCGGGCTGCGGTGGCCGAGCTTGCGCAGACGCGCGACGACGGCGGCCGCCACCATGGTCGGCGTCAGCTCGCCCTCGCTCGGCAGCAGCGGCGCGCCGCTCTCGTCGCGCTTGCCGACCACCGAGGGGCGCCTGGAGGCGTCCGTGTTGTAGAGGATGCGGACCAGCTGGTCCTCGATGAAGCCGCGCTTCTCCTCGACCACGAGCACATCCTGCAGACCTTCGGCGAAGTCGCGCGCGCCGCGCGCTTCGAGCGGCCAGGTCAGCGCCACCTTGTAGATGCGCAGGCCCAGCGCCTGCGCCTCGGCATCGGTGAGGCCGAGATCGGCGAGCGCCTGGCGCAGATCGAGATAGGCCTTGCCGGTCGCCATGATGCCGAGCCGCGCCGGCTTCGAATCCAGCACGATGCGGTCGAACCGGTTGGCGCGGGCGAAGGCCGCGACCGCCTCCATCTTGGGCCCGTGCAGCCTGCGCTCGGCCTCGAGCGGCGGATCGGGCCAGCGGATCGACAGCCCGCCCGGCGGCATCTCGAAATCATCCGGCATGATGATCTTGATGCGATCGGGATCGCTGACGATCGAAGCCGAGCTTTCGACGGTCTCCGAGATCGCCTTGAAGCCGACCCAGCAGCTGGAATAGCGCGACAGCGCGAAGCCGAGGATGCCGAGATCGAGATAATCCTGCAGCGTCGCCGGATTGACCACCGGCATCAGCGCCGAGGCGAACACCTGCTCGCTCTGGTGTGCGAGCGTGGAGGACTGGCAGCCATGGTCGTCGCCGGCCAGCGCAATCACGCCGCCATTCGGCGAGGTGCCGGCGGAATTGGCGTGCTTGAGCGCGTCGAGCGAGCGGTCGACGCCGGGGCCTTTGCCGTACCAGATGCCGAACACGCCATCGACCTTGGCCCCGGGGAACATGCCGACCTGCTGGCTGCCCCACACCGCGGTCGCCGCCAGGTCCTCGTTGAGGCCGGGAACGAAGGCGATGTCATGCTCTTTCAGAAAGGACTTCGCCCGCCACAGCGCATGGTCGTACATGCCGAGCGGCGAACCGCGGTAACCGGAGATGAAACCTGCGGTGTTCAGCCCGTGCGCGCGGTCGCGTTCGCGCTGCAACATCGGCAATCGGACCAGAGCCTGGGTACCGGAGAGGAAGATTCGTTTGGTATCCAACCGGTACTTGTCGTCCAGTCCAACTTCCATCAACGCCATCAGTAAAGGCTCCCCGCCGGTTACGTCGCGCCGGTCCGAACCGGTCTCATTATTCTGCGCTTGATCATGCATCAGCATGAACTGATTTTGCTATGCATGAACAGCCCCGTTCCATGGCCGCAGCACATATCTCATGTTGCGCATGCGAGGCCTTGTCGCTCTGCGAGGCTTGCCGAACCCCGGCTTCTTTGAAACGGTGGCGCGCAAAGGGAGACCAAGGATGATTAAAGTCGAATCCGCATTCACGACGGAAATCGTGGAGAACGGCAATCTGCTGGTGGGTCCCTGGCGCAGCCCGAAGCAGATGCTTCAGGCCCAGACCTACGACGCCCACGCTTCGATTCACGACGATGCAACCGCGCAGAAGCTCGGCTTCCGCGGCGGCACGATCGAGGGACCGACCCATTTCAGCCAGTTCGCGCCGCTGTGCGAGCGGATCTGGGGCCGCGCCTGGTTCATGACCGGGTGCCTGTCCGCGCATTACCGCAATCCGGTGTTCGAGGGCGAAGAGGTGCAGGCCCAGATCGAGAAGCCGAAGCCGGGCCAGACCGTTTGCACGATCGGGATGATCAAGCCCGACGGCACCGAGATCCTGCGCGGCACCGCATCGATCGACGGCAACGGCACAGAGACCGCGCTGAGCAACCGGCTTGGCGAATTGAAGCCGCTGACCGATCCCGTGATCCTCGCCGACATCAAGGTCGGCATGAAGACGCCGCGGCAGGCGATCAGGATGGATTTCGACCAGAACATGGGCGATCTCTATCCGTTCTCGCTGGCCGACAAGCTCAAGGTGATCACCGAGCCGTCGGATTATTATTCGCTGGAGTACAATCCCTGGGGCCGCGCCATCATCCCGATGGAGATGCTGAGCGTGCTGTTCCAGTACCGCGCGCGCGAGGACCGGCTGCCGGTCCGCGGCCCGGCCGTCGGGCTGTTCGCCGATCAGGAGATCCGGCTGCTGCGCGGGCCGCTGTTCCCGGGCGAGACCTATTGGGTCGAGCGCGAGGTCGTCGCGCTCTCGGGCAGCAAGCGCACCGAGAGCATGTGGGTGCGCTCGACCGTGTTCGATGCCGACAACGCCGTGGTCGCGACCATGCTGCTCAACGGCGCCAGCATGAAGGACTCCTACGCCAACTACGAGCAAGAGCACAAAGCACTCTACGGCTGAAGCAACAGCCGCCTCCTCGCAAGCCGCCGAACCAAGGACAACAACAATGGCCCGCCTGCCCTATCTCGAAGCCGACCAGGTCGCCCCCGAATATCGCGACATGCTCAAGCGCAACACCAATCTGCACAAGCTCTTGGTGAACTCGCCGGACATGGCGCGCGCCTTCAACGGCATCGGCGGCTACATCCGCTTCAAGAGCAAGCTCGACCCACGGCTGCGCGAACTCGCGATCCTGCAGGTCGGCTGGCTCGAGAAATCCGAGTACGAGTTCACCCATCACGTGAAGATCGGCAAGGAGTTCGGCGTGACCGACGAGGACATCCAGGGCCTGATCGCCGAGACAGCGGGCAAGCCGTCCAAGCTCGAACCGCTGGCGAAGGCGATCCTCAAGGGTGCCCGCGAAATGGTGCGCGAGCTCGCGATGTCGGAGGCGACCTTCGCCGAGATCAAGCAGCATCTCTCCGACGAGCACATGACCGATCTGGTGCTGACGATCGCGTTCTACTGCGCCGTGGTGCGCGTGCTCGCCACCATGCAGATCGACAACGAGCCAACCTACAAAGAGGTACTGCAGCAGTACCCGATCCCGGGAGTGAAGTGACATGCGCCTGCAAGATCGCGTCGCCATCGTTGTCGGCGCCGGCCAGAGCCCCGGCGAAGGCATCGGCAACGGCCGCGCCACCGCGCTGACCTTCGCGCGCGAAGGCGCCAAGGTGCTGTGCGTCGATCACAATCTGGCGTCGGCGCAGGAAACCGTCGAGCTGATCGCGGCCAACGGCGGCACTGCTGTCGCCTTCAAGGGCGACGTCACCAAGAATGCCGACATCAAGGCGATGGTGGCGGATGCGCATGGCCGCTGGGGCAGCATCGATATCCTGCACAACAATGTCGGCGTCAGCCTCTCCGGCGGCGATGCCGAGCTGCTCGACATCACCGAGGAAGCGTTCGACCGCTGCGTCGCCATCAACCTGAAGAGCTGCATCCTGGCCGCCAAGCACGTGATCCCGATCATGCGCCAGCAACAACGCGGCTCGATCATCAACATCTCGTCGATGGCCGCGATCACGACCTATCCTTACGTCGCCTACAAGGCGACCAAATCGGCGATGATCGCGTTCACCGAACAGCTCGCCTACCAGAATGCGCAATATGGCATTCGCGCCAACGTGATCCTGCCGGGGTTGATGAACACGCCGATGGCGGTGGACACGCGCGCACGCGAATTCAAGAAGAGCCGCGCGGAAGTCGAGGCCGAGCGAGACAGCAAGGTGCCGCTGCGTCACAAGATGGGCACCGGCTGGGATGTCGCCAATGCCGCGCTGTTCCTCGCCTCGGATGAGGCGAATTTCGTCACCGGTGTGACGTTGCCGGTCGATGGCGGCGCCAGCGTGCGGCGCGGTTAACGAATAGCGAGGAATTCGGCAGGTTAATCCTGCTGATTAACCTGTGTGACGATGTGCGGTTAATCACTGTGACGGCATCACGCGTCAATGCGCCGCAATGATTCGAAAAACTTGAAGTATTCCAATGACACGGCGATGTGACGGCGCGTCCACATAAATCGAAATCCTGACTCGTTGTGGTCGCACGAAATTCATCTGCGCTCTGTATCTCGCACCCCAAGAACTTCTGGAGTGCCTGGACCAATGAGCGAAGAATTCGAACTCAGACCCGATCAGTGGGATGCGCTGAAAGCGTTGCGGGCTCCCGCAGCAAACCCTTCACGGCTGAACCGGTTCGCCGTCGAAAGCCTGATCACGCTCGGTTATGTTGCGGTGCGTGGAGATTCGTTCGAACTGACGCCCGCGGGCCGCAAGGTGCTGGTCCGCGGTTCGTCACTTCTGCTGCTCGATATCGCAGCTTGATCCTCTTCAAACTGACACGAGGCTTACACACACGCGGCATCATGCCGCGTGTGCTTTTCCAGGGATGGTCGCCTCGCCGTGCTGCGTCAGCGGCTTCATGCCGGTGAGCGTGCGCAGCAGCACATAGAATACCGGCGTCAGGAACAGGCCGAAGACGGTGACGCCGATCATGCCGGAGAACACCGCGACGCCCATCGCGCGCCGCATCTCCGAGCCCGCGCCGGTCGACAACACCAGCGGCAACACGCCCATGATGAACGCCATCGACGTCATCAGGATCGGCCGCAGCCGCAATCGGCTGGCCTCGATCGCAGCGCGGATCGGGGAGCGCCCGGCGAATTCGAGCTCGCGCGCGAATTCGACGATCAAGATGGCGTTCTTGGCCGACAATCCGACCAGCACGATCAGGCCGATCTGGGTGAAGACGTTGTTGTCGCCCTTCGACAGCCAGACGCCGAACATCGCGGCCAAGAGGCCCATCGGCACGATCATGATGATCGAGAGCGGCAGCGCCAGGCTCTCATAGAGCGCGGCGAGCACCAGGAACACCAGGAGGATCGCGAGCGGAAACACCCAGATTCCGGAGTTGCCGGCGATGAACTCCTGATAGGTCAGGTCGGTCCATTCGAAGGCAAAGCCCGGCGGCAGCGTTTCGGCCGCGATCCGTGTCGCCACCTCTTGCGCCTGGCCGGACGAAAAGCCCGGCGCCGCAGCGGCGTTGATGTCCGACGACAAGAAGCCGTTGTAGCGGATCGCACGCTCCGGACCTGCGCTCTGCCGGACCTTCAGCAAGGCCGACAAAGGCACCATGTCGCCCGACGACGAGCGCACCTTGAGCTGCCTGATGTCGTCGGCGCGCGCGCGGAACGGTGCGTCAGCCTGCACATAGACCGAATAGGTGCGGCCGAATTTGTTGAAGTCGTTGACATAATAAGAGCCGAGATAGATCTGCAGCGTATTGAAGACCTCCGTGACCGGCACGCCGAGCTGCAACGCCTTGGTGCGGTCGATGTCGGCGAACAGCTGTGGGACATTGACCTGGAAGCTCGAGAACGCACCGGCGATCTCCGGCGCCTTCTGGAGCGCGCCCATGAACGCCTTGGTCGCGTCGTTCAGCGCCTCATAGCCAAGGCCTGCGCGGTCCTCGATCTGCAGCTTGAAGCCGCCGATGGTGCCGAGGCCGTTGACCGGCGGCGGCGGGAACATCGCGATGAAGGCATCCTGGATGCCGGCATACTTCTTGTTCAGCGCCGCCGCGATCGCCGGACCGCTCAGCGACGGATCCTTGCGCTCGTCGAACGGCTTCAGGGTCGAGAACACGATGCCGGCGTTGGACGAGTTGGTGAAGCCGGAGATCGACAGGCCGGGAAACGCCACCGAACTTTCGACACCAGGCTGGGTCAGCGCGATGTCGCTCATCTTGCGGATGACTTCCTCGGTGCGGTCGAGCGTCGCGCCGTCAGGCAGCCGTGCGAAACCGACCAGATACTGCTTGTCCTGGCCCGGCACGAAGCCGCTCGGCACCTGCTTGAACAGCACGCCGGTCAGGCCGATCAGCAGCACGTAGAGGCCGATCACCACGGCCTTGCCGTAGATCACCTTGGTGACGGTACGGCCGTAGTTCTCCGAAGACTTCGTGAAGACCTTGTTGAAGCCGCGGAAGAACCAGCCCAGCGACTTTTCCATACCCCTCGTCAGCCAATCCTTCGGCTCGTCATGTCCCTTCAGCAGCAGCGCCGACAGCGCCGGCGACAGCGTCAGCGAGTTGATCGCCGAGATCACGGTCGATATCGCAATCGTCAGCGCAAACTGCTTGTAGCACTGCCCGGTGAGGCCGGAGATGAACGCGAGCGGCACGAACACCGCGATCAGCACCAGCGCGATCGCGATGATCGGGCCCGACACCTCGCGCATCGCCTGGTTGGTGGCATCGCGCGGCGACAGGCCGGATTCGATGTTGCGCTCGACATTCTCGACCACGACGATGGCGTCGTCGACCACGATGCCGATCGCCAGCACCAGGCCGAACAGGCTGAGCGCGTTGATCGAGAAGCCGAACACATGCATCACCGCGAAGGTGCCGACGATCGACACAGGAACTGCGATCAAGGGAATGATCGAAGCGCGCCAGGTCTGCAGGAAGAGGATCACCACCAGCACGACGAGCGCGATCGCCTCGAGCAGCGTGTGGATGACGGCCTCGATCGACGACCGCACGAATTGCGTCGGATCGTAGACGATCTGATACGACACCCCTTCCGGCATGTTCTTCTTGATCTCGGCCATGGTGGCGCGGACGTGGTCGGAGATCTCCAGCGCGTTCGAACCCGGCGCCTGGAAGATCGGGATCGCGACCGCCTGCTTGTTGTCGAGCAGCGAGCGCAGGCCGTATTCGGAGGCGCCGAGCTCGATCCGCGCGACGTCGCGCAGCCGCACCACCTCGCCGGCCGAACCGGTCTTCACCACGATGTCGCCGAACTGCTCCTCGGTCGACAGCCGTCCCTCGGCGTTGACAGAGAGCTGGAGGTCGAGGCCCTTGACGCTGGGCGAGGAGCCGACCACGCCGGCCGCGGCCTCGACGTTCTGCGCCTGGATTGCGCGCACCACGTCGCTTGCGGTCAGCGCATGTTCGGCGGCCTTCTGCGGATCGACCCAGACCCGCATCGAATAGTCGCCGGCGCCATAGAGCTGGACGTCGCCGACGCCGTCGATCCGCGCCAGCCGGTCCTTGACGTTGAGCACTGCGTAGTTGCGCAGATACGTCATGTCGTAGCGGTTGTTCGGCGACAGCAGATGCACGACCATGGTGAGGTCGGGCGAGCTCTTCTTGGTGATGATGCCGAGCTGGCGCACCACGGCCGGCAGGCGCGGCTCGGCCTGCTGCACGCGGTTCTGCACCAGCTGGGTCGCCTTGTCGGGGTCGGTGCCGAGCCGGAACGTCACCGTCAGCGTCATCGCGCCGTCGGTGGTCGCCTGGCTCGACATATAGAGCATGCCCTCAACGCCGTTGATCTGCTCCTCGATCGGGGTTGCCACCGTCTCGGCGATCACCTTCGGATTGGCGCCGGGATAGGTCGCCCGCACCACGACCGACGGCGGCACCACGTCGGGATATTCCGAGATCGGCATTGCCAGCAGCGAGATCAGGCCGGCCAGGAAGATCAGGATCGATAGCACGCCGGCGAAGATCGGCCGGTCGATGAAGAATTTTGAGAGATTCATGGCTCCGCCCCCGCGTGCAGCGCCTAGCGCTGCACGACGTGCTGGTTGATTTCAGAGGATGCCTGTTGCATGCCGCGCGCGCCCATCTCGGCGACTTCCATCTTCAGGAGTGCGCCGGGACGCACGCGCTGCAGGCCGTTGACGACGATGCGGTCGCCGGATTTCAGGCCCGCGGTCACGATCCGCAGGCCGTCGACCGCGCCGCCGAGCGTGACGGAGCGATAGACCGCGCGGCTGTCGTCGCCGACCAGCATGACGAACTTCTTGTCCTGGTCGGTGCCGACGGCGCGCTCGTCGACCAGCACCAGCGTCTGCTGCTGGGGCTGGCCCATGCGCACGCGGGCGAACTGGCCCGGGATCAGCCGGCCGTCTTCGTTCTTGAACACGGCGCGGACGCGGATGGTGCCGCTCTGCCCATTGACCTGGTTGTCGATCAGCTGGATGTGCCCCTTGGCGCTGAGGCCGCCCGACGTCACCATGTCGACCGGGATCTGATCGAGATTGCCGCGCTTGCCGGACGCGTCCGCGATCGAGTTCAGCGCGCGCAGCACGACCTCCTCATCGGCATCGAAGCTCGCATAGATCGGATTGACCGAGACCAGCGAGGTCAGGACCGGCGATGATGTACCTGCCGCGACGAGATTGCCGACCGTGATCTCGATCCGGCCGACCCGGCCATCGACCGGTGCGCGGACCTCGGTGTAGTCGAGATTGAGCCTTGCGGTCTGCAGCGCGGCTTCGGCGGCCTTGACGTTGGCGATCGCCTCGCGATTGGCGTTGTCGCGCTGATCGAAATCGCGCTTGGTGACGATGTTGTTGCCGACCAGCTGTGCACCGCGCTCGACTTCACTCGTGGTGAACACGACGCGGGCCTTGGCCGCCTCGAGCTGCGCCTGGGCCCGGTCGACCTCGGCCGCGTAAGGCGCGGGGTCGATCTTGAACAGGATGTCGCCGGACTTCACCAGCGCGCCCTCGGTGAAGTTGGTCGAAAGGATCGCGCCGGCCACCCGCGGCCGCAGCTGGACGCGGTCGACGGCTTCGAGCCGGCCCGAGAAGTCATCGAACAGGGTGGTCGGCCGCGGCTGGATCACAGAAACGGTCACCGGCACCGCCGGTTCAGGGGCGGCGGCGGCCGCGGTCGCCTGCGCAGCGTGGAAATAGTGGCCGGTCGCGATCGAACCGGCCACCGCGAGGGCGCCAAGGATCACGACACCGCCGACGATTCGTCGGAAACGGCCGGAACGGGGATTTTGGGTTGACGAGGGCATTCACGCGCTCCAGATATCTGTAGTGTTCGCTACAGATGTGGAGCTGGACGCCGGTTCGCAAGATACTTATGTATCGAGCACTATGAATTTATTATCTCATTCGTGGGGAAATGGGAAGACGCGGAAAAACATCACGTGCAACAATAGGATAAGCCAGAGACAAGCCGTCACAGAAACGGCGCCGGGCTTACGGAGTAACTGAAAATGGGAATGGGACGCCCCCGCGCCTTCGACGCGGATGCTGCTTTGGACCGGGCCATGGACGTATTCTGGCGCCACGGTTACGAGGGCACCACGATCGCGCAGCTCACCGAGGCGATGAGCATCAATCCGCCGAGCCTCTACGCCGCCTTTGGCAGCAAGGAAGGCCTGCTGAAGGCTGCGCTCGACCGCTACTCTGAAAAGCGCGACGCCTGGATGGAAAAGGTTTTGGGCGCCTCAACCGCCCGCGAGGTGGCCGAACGATTTCTGATGGAGCACGCGGACGCCCAGACCGATCCCGCCAACCCGCCCGGCTGTCTGCTGGTCCAAGGTGGCCTTGCCTGCGGCACCGGCTCGGCAAACGTTCCATTCGAACTGGCGGCGCGCCGCACCCACACCGAAGATCAGTTGCGCGAACGCTTTGTCCGCGCCAAGGCCGAACGCGATTTGGACGAAAACGCCGATCCGGCCATGCTTGCCCGCTATCTCTCCGCGGTCACATCCGGCATGTGCGTGATGGCTTCCTCGGGCGCCGACCGCAACGCGCTCCGCGAGATCGCGGCGGTGTCGCTGAAGGCGTTCGATGAGCAGGCGAAGGCCTGAGCCGCAAGACCAACTTCGACGCAGCCATCGGAAGTTACCTCGCCCCGCTTGCGGGGAGAGGTCGAATTCGAGCAAAGCTCGAATTCGGGTGAGGGGGAGCTGCCGCGTGCACAACTATCAGCATTATCGCGGGACGCCCCCTCACCCCAACCCTCTCCCCGCAAGAGCGGGGCGAGGGAGAAGAGACGTCACCACATCGTTTGCCGCGCGCGCTCTGGCCATTCGCGATCGTATTTTTCGCCGCCGACCGTGTGCTCGCTCATCTCGGCGAGGATCTGGCCCGGTGTCGGCAAGGCCTTCGGATCGACCCGCTTGTCCGGATTCCAGAGGTCGGAGCGCACGATCGCGCGGGCGCACTGGAAGTAGATCTCGTCTACATTCATCACGATCACCGTGCGCGGCGCCTTGCCTTCCATCTTGAAGGAGGCCAGGAGTTCCGGCTCGGCCGTGACGTAGGCCCGGCCGTTGACGCGCAGCGTGCTGCCCGAGCCCGGAATCAGGAACAACAGCCCCACGCGAGGATCGCGAACGATGTTGCGCAGCGAGTCGCAGCGATTGTTGCCGCGGCGATCCGGCATCATCAGCGTCTTCGCATCATGGATACGCACGAAGCCCGGCAAGTCGCCGCGCGGCGAGCAATCGAGCCCCTCGGGCCCCGACGTCGCAAGCGACACGAACGGCGACTTCTCGATGAGCACACGGTAGAGCGGCGTCACGTGATCAGCGACCTTCACGGTCGACGCGTCGTTCGGGAAGCCGTAGATCGCCTCAAGCTGCTCGATCGTAGAGATCACCGACATTCGTGCTGTTCTCCTTTGTGGCTACTCGTCTCTTGCTATTCGTCCCAGCGCTCGCCCTTGATGATGCGGACAAGCTGTCGCGCGTGATATTCGGCGGTGCCGGAATTGACGATGGTGAAATCGGGCGTCGACGTGCTTTCGTCGACGGTGCGGGCCAGCCGCTGCGCGAGAAGGCCGTCGCTGCTGCGTGCCCGCGCAGCCAGCCGCGCGGCCAGCACATCCGGCGGCGCCGTGATCGAGACAACCACGGCATTGGCGTAGTGGCGGCGCGCTGCTGCGATCACCGTGCGGGAGACGTTCGCGATCACGGTGCGCCCGGCGCGAATCTCATCATTGATCGCGCGCGACAGCGCATAGCGATGGCCGTGCGCTTCCCAATGCATGGCGTAGTCGCCGGCGGCGGCCGCGCGCTGGAAGGCCTCCGCACTGACCTCTTCATTATCTTCCGAGGCCGAGGCCTGACGTGTGATCAGGCGGCGGGGAAACACGATGTCGCGATCGTCGGCGCAGGCCGCCTTCGCCAGTCCCAGCAGCGTATCCTTGCCGGCGCCGCTCGGGCCGACCACCAGGATCAACCGGCCGGGACC
This sequence comes from Bradyrhizobium sp. B097, assembly GCF_038957035.1. Lineage (NCBI taxonomy): Bacteria > Pseudomonadati > Pseudomonadota > Alphaproteobacteria > Hyphomicrobiales > Nitrobacteraceae > Bradyrhizobium > Bradyrhizobium sp. B097. Next base: position 2,356,835 of record NZ_CP152412.1, on the reverse strand, counting down.
GATCGCGGCGCGCTGCTCGGCGACGACGGACGTACCGGTCACGCGACCCTCCCCCCTTCGCGCCAGACGCTGCGCACGACAGGCAGATCGCGCGCGACGTGCACGCGGATCAGATCGGCGCGCCTGCCGACCGCGATCTCGCCGCGATCGGACAGACCGACCGCCTCGGCGGGCGTCTTGGTCACGGTGCGGACAGCGGAGGCGAGATCAATCGCCGGCACATGCCGCGGCAGTTGCAGGGCGGCCATCAGCAGGCTGGAGGGGATGTAGTCCGACGACAGGATATCGAGCATGCCCTCATTGGCGAGATCGACGGCGGCGATATTGCCAGAGTGCGAGCCGCCGCGCACAACGTTCGGCGCGCCCATCAGGATGTCGATGCCGGCGGCGTGCAGCCCGCGCGCGGCTTCCATCGTGGTCGGGAATTCCGCGACCGCGACCTTGTCGTTGACGGCGTCGACCACGTTTTCATCCGTGGTATCGTCGTGGCTCGCGAGCGGAATCTTGTATTGATGCGCCAGCGCGACGATCGCGCGGGTGTTCGCCACGGCATATTCCTTCTGATAGGCGAAGCGCCGGGCGAACAGCACGTCGAGCTGGGCGTCGGTCATGCCGCCGCCCTTGCCGCGGTAGTAGTCGCGCAGCTTCACCTCGTCGCGGAACTGGCGCTGGCCCGGCGTATGATCCATCAGCGACATCAGCCGCACGTCGGGCCGCTCGATCAGCTCCTTGGCTTCGGCGACGACATCAGGCATCGGCACCTCGCAGCGCAGATGCAGGAAGTGATCGGCACGCAGCAGGTCCTCCTCGCGCGCGGCCGAGATCGCCGCCGCCAGCACACCGGCGCGGCCGTCGACATCCTCGGCGCCGTCCTCGCGCCACACCCGCAGCGAATCCAGCACAGTGGTGATGCCCGAGGTCGAGAGCTGCCCGTCATAGGAGATCACGGCAGCGACCGGATTCCAGAACACCTTCGGCCGCGGCACGTAGTGCATTTCGAGATGATCGGTGTGCAGCTCGATCAGCCCGGGCATCAGGAGATCGCCGCCGGCGTCCTCGGCGGCCTCGGGCGCCCTGCCCTCGCCGAATTCGGCGATCTTGCCGTCAACGATCGCAACCCAGCCCTGCTCGATCACGCGATCGGCGAGGACCAGCCGGGCGTTGCCGATGATGGTGTCTTGCTTGGCGGTCATTTCAAACGGTCCTTCAGGCAGCAGCGGCGAACGAGGTCACATCGACGATGCGGTCGGCAATCAGATGACGGATTTCGTCGTCATGGACAATCGCGACCATCGCGACGCCCTTGGTTTTCTTCTCCGCAATCAGCTCGACCACCACTGCGCGATTCGCCGCATCGAGCGAAGCGGTCGGCTCGTCCAGCAGCAGGATCGGCAGGTCCGAGATGAAGCCGCGCGCGATGTTGACGCGCTGCTGCTCGCCGCCGGAGAAGGTCGAGGGCGGCAAGGTCCACAGCCGCTCCGGAATGTTGAGCCGGCGCAACAGGCGCCCGGCGCGCTCGCGGGCCTCCTCGCGCGCCACGCCGTTGACGATCAGCGGCTCGGCGACGACATCGATCGTCGCCACCCGCGGCACCGCGCGCAGGAACTGGCTGACATAGCCGATGGTCGAGCGGCGGATGCTCAGCACCTGGCGCGGCTCGGCGGTCGCGAGGTCGACCACCTTGCCGCGATGGCGGATGCCGATCCGGCCGCTGTCGCAGCGATAATTGCCGAAGATCATCTTCAGGATCGAGGATTTGCCGGCGCCCGACGGGCCCGACAGCACCACGCACTCGCCCGGATCGGCGTGGAACGAGACGCCGCGCACCACAGGCAGCTCGACGCCGCCTTGCAGATGCATGGTGAAGGTCTTCTCGGCGTTGGCAAGTTCGATCATCGCGGTCATTGACAAGCTCATGGCGGAAGTATCGAGGAAACGAGCAGCTGCGTATAGGGCTCGCGGGGATCGTCGAGCACCTGGTCGGTGAGACCGGTCTCGATGACGCGGCCGCCCTTCATCACCATCACGCGATGCGACAGCAGGCGCGCGACGGCGAGATCGTGGGTCACGACGATGGCGGCAAGGCCGAGCTCGCTGACGAGATTGCGCATCAGGTCGAGCAGGCGCGCCTGCACCGAGACGTCGAGGCCGCCGGTCGGCTCGTCCATGAACACCAGCCGCGGCTCGGTGACGAGGTTGCGCGCGATCTGCAGCCGCTGCCGCATGCCGCCGGAATAGGTCTTCGGCGCATCGTCGATGCGGCCGACATCGATCTCGACCCGATCGAGCCAGGTCGACGCGGTGTCGCGGATCCGGCCGTAGTGATTCCAGCCGACCGCCATCAGCCGCTCGCCGACGTTGGCGCCGGCCGACACGCCCATGCGCAGCCCTTGCGCCGGGTCCTGGTGCACAAAGCCCCAGTCGGTGCGGAACAGGAAGCGCCGCTCGGCCTCGCCGAGTTCGGCAAGATCGCGCAGCACGCCGTCGCGCATCCGGTAGGACACCCGCCCCGCGCTCGGCGCGAGCTGCGCGGAAAGCAGCTGCAGCAGGGTCGACTTGCCCGAACCGGACTCGCCGACGATCGCCAGCACCTCGCCGGGATAGAGCGCGAACGAGACATCGCGGCAGGCCGGGAGCCGGCCGTAATTCTTCGCAAGCCCCTCGGCCACCAGCAGCGGCTGGTCGTTGTCGAGGCTCGAGAGCTCAGACATGCGCCTTCTCCTTGTGCGGCGCCGCGCTCTCGGTGCCGTGATGGCCGGCGGCCTGGCGCTGCTCGCAGAAGTCGGTGTCGGAGCAGACGAACATCCGCCCGCCCTTGTCGTCGGTGACGATCTCGTCGAGATAGGAACTATCGGCGCCGCACAGCGCGCAGGGCGCATCAAAGCGGTAGCGCGTGAACGGATGATCCTCGAAATCCAGCGAGACCACCGTGGTATAGGGCGGGATCGCGTAGATGCGCTTCTCGCGGCCGGCGCCGAACAGCTGCAAGGCCGCGCAATTGTCCATCTTCGGATTATCGAACTTCGGCGTCGGCGACGGGTCCATCACGTAGCGTGCATTCACCTTCACCGGATAGGCGTAGGCGGTCGCGATGTGGCCGAAGCGCGCGATGTCCTCGTAGAGCTTGACATGCATCAGCCCGTATTCGGCGAGCGCGTGCATGCGCCGCGTCTCGGTCTCGCGCGGCTCGAGGAAGCGCAGCGGCTCGGGGATCGGCACCTGATAGACCAGCACCTGTCCGGCGTGCAGCGACGCCTCCGGAATGCGGTGCCGGGTCTGGATCACGGTCGCATCCGTGGTCGAGGTCGTGGTCGCGACACCCGCGGTCTTGCCGAAGAACTTGCGGATCGAGATCGCGTTGGTGGTATCGTCCGAACCCTGGTCGATCACCTTCAGCACGTCGTCGGGGCCGAGGATCGCCGCCGTCACCTGCACGCCACCGGTGCCCCAGCCATAGGGCATGGGCATCTCGCGGCTCGCGAACGGCACCTGATAGCCGGGAATCGCGATCGCCTTCAAGATCGCGCGGCGGATCATCCGCTTGGTCTGCTCGTCGAGATAGGCGAAATTGTACGTCGGCGCATTCATTCCGCGGCCTCCTGCAGTTCCACGGCCTCGTTGGCTTCCGCGAATTCCTGCCGTAGCTTGCGGAGCAGGCCGAGCTCGGACTGGAAGTCGACGTAATGCGGCAGCTTGAGATGCTCGACGAATCCGGTCGACTGGACATTGTCGGAGTGCGACATCACGAACTCCTCGTCCTGCGCCGGCGCTCCCGCCTCCTCGCCGAGCTCGCGCGCACGCAGCGCGCGGTCGACCAGCGCCATCGACATGGTCTTGCGCTCGCTCTGGCCGAAGGCGAGGCCATAGCCGCGTGTGAAGCACGGCGCCTCTGTCGTCGAGCCCTTGAACTGGTTGACCATCTGGCACTCGGTGAGTTCGATCGAGCCGAGCGGCACCGCGAAGCCGACGTCTTCGGCTGAGAATTCGACCTCGACCTCGCCGAAGCGGATCTCGCCGGCGAAGGGATGATTGCGGCCATAGCCGCGCTGCGTCGAATAGCCGAGTGCGAGCAGGAAGCCTTCGTCGCCGCGGGCCAGATTCTGCAGCCGCAGATCGCGATCAGCCGGGAAGCTCAGCGGCTCGCGCGTGAGGTCGCCGACCGCCGCGTCGCTATCTGCCTGCGGCGACGATTCGATCAGGCCGTCGCGGCCGAGAATGTCGGTGACCCGCGGCGTTGCCGCCTGCGATGCTTCCGCGGTCGCCGGCTGCTCCGGCACAAAACCTTCCGCGAGCTGCGGATCGAGCAGGCGATGAGTGTAGTCGAAGGTCGGCCCCAGGATCTGGCCGCCCGGAACGTCCTTGAAGGTCGAGGAGATGCGCCGCCGCACCTGCATCGCGCCGGTGTTGACCGGCTCGGTGGCGCCGAACCGCGGCAGCGTGGCGCGGAAGGCGCGAACCAGGAAGATCGCCTCGATCATGTCGCCGCGCGCCTGCTTGATCGCGAGCGCCGCAAGTTCGCGGTCGTAGAGCGAGCCTTCGGTCATCACGCGGTCGACGCCGAGCGCGAGCTGCTCGGAGATCTGCGCCAGAGTCACCTCGGGCACATCGCGATCGCCGCGCCGCTCATGCGCGAGCAGCCGATGAGCGTTCTCGATGGCGCGCTCGCCACCCTTGACGGCTACATACATCGCTCACACTCCGCTTGCGATCAGCCGCGTGGTGCGCGGGATCGCGACAATCTTGTCGTCATGGACCAGCACGACGTCGATGCCGCGCGGGAACAGCGCTTCATTGATCGACAGCCGCTGGAACAGGTCGCTCGGCTTGATCATCGCCTGCAGCAGCGCGCTGCCGTCGATGCCGGGACCCTTCAGCTCGAAGGCCGGGCCCTGCGTCAGGCTGCCGACCTGCAGGATCAGCGTGGTCGAGCGGTCAGGATATTCGCTGCTGCCGAACGCGAAACGCTCCAGCGCCGGCAGGCTTGCCGCATCGCCGATCAGCGCGAAGCTTGCGATCGCGGAATCCGTAACCACCGGCGCGCTGGCGTGAAACTTCAGCCAGCGGGCGACGTCCGGCATCGCCGACATCGCAGCATCGAGCCAGATCGGCGTGTCGTGATCGAACAGCGTCAGCGCGATCGCGGCAGAGCCGCGCATCATGCCGGCCGGCGTTCCGACATCAGCGGCGACCCGCTGCACGCTGCCCGGACGCGCCATCGCATCCATCACGGAACGGAACGTGGATTGCGCCGACAGCACCTTGTCGGCAAAGCCTGCGGGCATTTCGGCAATCGTCGTCATTGCATCACCCCTCACCGCGCACCATCGTGTAGAAATCGACCCGCGTCGCCGCGGTCTCGGCGGCCTTGCGGGCGCGTTCGGCGTTCATGGCGACACGCAACGGCGCGATCACCTTGGCCTCCACCTCGCCGGACAATGCCGCCGACTGCACCATGGCGTCGCACAGCGCTATCATCTGCGCCTTGTGCGCATCGCGGCCGAGCGTGTAGCCGAAGCCGACCTCGCCGGTCGCAAGCCGCACCGCCGCGCGCGACACCGTCGCCTCGCCGAGGTTGAACGGCGCACCGTCGCCGCCGATCCGCCCGCGCATCATCACGAGGCCATTCTCCGGCTCCCGCAGGTTTTCATGGCTGGGCACCGCGATCGCCGCGAGCCTGCCTGCGATGTCGGCCGCGGCGGAGTGCGCCAGCACCGTCATCGCGGCCTTGCGCTGGGCCTGTTTGCCGTCTGGTCCGGTCGAACTCATGGTCGAATTCATGGGCAACCTTGCTTGCATCAAGTTGTCTATGATAATAGACAACTTGATAGCCGAGCGCCATGACTGTTTCGTGACAAACCGAAGATTTCTGGTATCACCGCGCCATGAGCATGCAGGAAAGTTCCGGCGTCGCCTTGTGGCGGCAAGTCGCCGACGGCATCGAGCGCGGCATCGCAGATGGCCGCTTTGCCGCCGGCGAAAAGCTGCCCGGCGAGATGGAGATCGCCGAGACTTACCGGGTCAACCGTCACACGGTGCGGCGAGCGCTCGCCGCATTGGCGGAGCGCGGCCTGGTGCGCGCCGAGCGCGGCAGCGGCACCTATGTCGAAGCCCAGCGCCTCGCCTATCCGCTGCGTTCGCGCACGCGATTCTCCGAGATCGTCGGCGCCGGCGGCCACGAGCCGCGGGGTCAGCTGATCGATGCAGGCAGCGACGTCGCCAATCGCGAGATCGCGCGCGAGCTGGGTTTGAAGATCGGCGCGCCGCTGATCCGGATCGAGGCGGTGCGGCTCGCCGACCGGACGCCGATCTGCGTGTCCACCACCTGGCTGTCGGCCGAGCGGTTTCCCGATGCCGGCAGCGTGTTCGCCGACGTTCGCTCGATGACGAAGCTGCTCGGGCACTACGGCGTGAAGGATTACCACCGCGCCTCGACCCGGATCACCGCGGCGATTGCCGATGCGACCGACGCCGCGCGGCTCGATCTGCCGCTGGGCCGGCCGGTGCTCGTGGTCGACGCGACCGATGTCGATATGCTGGACCGCCCGCTGGTGACCAAGCGCTCGCGCTTCGCCGCCGAGCGTGTGGAGTTCCTGGTCGAGAATAGCTGATCTCTCTGCTCCCTCGCCCCGCTCTTGCGGGGAGAGGGTTGGGGTGAGGGGCTGCCTCCGCGAATCCGACAGATGTGAATACGGGGACACACCCCTCACCCGGATTGCTTCGCATCGCCGAGCGCAATCCGACCTCTCCCCGCAAGCGCGGGGCGAGGTGACCTCCTACACCACCGCCCGTTGGCCGATGATGGCAAAGCGCAGCTTGCTCGAGATGAAATCGATCGCGGCGACCGCGATCAGGATCATCAGGATCAGGAACGACACCTTCTGCCATTCCAATACACGGATCTGCTCGGCGAGTTGCAGCCCGATGCCGCCGGCGCCGACGATGCCGATGATGGTGGCCGAACGGGTGTTCGACTCGATGAAGTAGAGCACTTGGCCTGCGATCACAGGCAGCACCTGCGGCAACAGTCCGAAGCGGATTTCATGCAGCGCGTTGCCGCCGGAGGCGCGGATGCCCTCGACCTGCTTGCGGTCCGCGGCCTCGATCGCCTCGGAGAACAGCTTTCCGAACGCACCGAAGTCGGAGACCATGATCGCCAGCACGCCGGCGAACGGTCCGAGGCCGACGACGTTGATCCAGACCAGCGCCCAGATCAGCGTATCGACGCCGCGGATCGAATCCAGGAAGCGGCGCACCGGAAAGCGGATCAGATTCGAGGGGATGATGTTGCGCGCCGCCAGCAAGCTGACCGGCAACGCAAAGAGTGCCGCAAGCGTGGTGCCGAGCAGCGCGATCGACAGCGTCTCGCAGAGCGCCTGCATATAGAGCGGGAACGACGCGCCGGGATTCGGCGGAATCATCATCATGGTGATCCAGCCGAGCTGGCTCATCCCTGAGATCAGCTTCGCCGGCGAGAAGTCGAGATCGACCAGGCCGTAGACGAAGATCGCGAGCGCCGCCACGATCGTGGCCGGCATCGCCAGCCGCGCCGACGCGGGGCGTTCGAACACGCCGGGGTATTTCGCACGCAGGTCCGCGGTGTCCGGCTTCGGCAGCTGGCTCATCAGCGGCTCTCCTTGCCGAACAGCCGGGCGCGCAGCCAGCCGGTCGAGATGTCGATGATGAAGACGGTGACGATGATGGTGACGAGGATCGCGCTGACGTCGGAATAGTAGAACTTGCGGATCGCGACCACGAGCTCCTGGCCGATGCCGCCGGCGCCGACAAAGCCCATCACCGAGGCTTCGCGGACATTGATCTCGAAGCGCAGCAGCGCGTAGCTGGCGTAGCCCGCCGAGACCTGCGGCAGGATGGCAAAGCGCATGCAGGACAGCCAGCTGGCGCCGGTGGAGCGGATGCCCTCGACCGGCTTCATGTCGGCATTCTCGACAATCTCGGCGAACAGCTTGCCGAGCGCCCCGGTGGTGTGGATCGCGATCGCCAGCACGCCGGCCATCGGCCCGAGGCCGAATGCGATCACGAAGATCAGCGCGAACACGATGCCGGGCACGGTGCGGGCGAATTCGAGCAGGCGACGGATGATGAAGCGCACCCATGGTCCCGGCGAGGTGTTCTGGGCGGCAAAGAAATTCAGCGCAAAGGCGAGCACAGCACCGGTCAGGGTGCCGACATAGCTGATCAGCAGGGTCTCACCGAGCAGCCGCAGCCATTTCTTCAGGCCCCAGAACCATTCCACCGGATCGGTCCAGACCCGCGCACCGGAATCCAGCGTCAGGATGCGGTCGAAATAGCTGACGAAGTTGCCGAAATAGGTGAAGAACGTGTGCAGGTTCACATCGGCGCCGAGCGCTGCGATAAACAGCGCCGCGCAGAACACCGCGGCTGCCACCGTCGCCTTCAGCCGCTTGCGCGCGACCGCCTTGCGATAGGCATCGTTCAGCGTCGCCAGTTGCTGTGCTGGAAGGATGGAAATGGCGGTCGCCATCGATGCGGGCCGGTCTGCTCGAGGGATGAACGAAAAGGGCCGGGTTGTCGAACCCGGCCCCGTTCAGCGGCGACGTGCGATCAGGAGCCCTTCTTGCGCAGGGCGTCGACGAACTTGATCAGTTCGATGGTCTTGTCGTAGTCGGCGTTGGTGACCGGCTGCCACGGCAGGTTCTTGCCGTCGGACAGCTTCTTGAAGGCTTCCGGATCCTTCTTCGGCATGTCGAGGAAGGCCTGCTTGATCTTCGCCTTCATGTCGTCGGGAAGGCTCTCGAGATAGGCGTAGGGCGAGTTGATGATCAGGTCGGACTTCACGATGATGCGGAAGTCCTCCTTCTTCAGCGGCGTACCGTCGCTCGACTTCACCATGTTCTTGGCGAGCATGCGGGTCAGGTTGGAATCGTCGTCGGCATTCCACCAGTTGGCGGCGACGTCGACGGTGCCCTGCGCCAGCGCCAGCACGGCGTTCTCATGGCTGCCGGTGAAGACGACCTTGGAGAAATAGGTCTCCGGATCGATCCCCATCTGGTTCAGCTTGAAACGCGGCATGTTGTTGCCGGAGGTCGAGTTGGGATCTACCAGGCCGATATTCTTGCCCTTGAGGTCTTCGACCTTCTGGTACGGGCTCTTGGCGAGCACGTAGAACACCGAATAATAGCCCTTCGAGCCATCGGCGTTGACGTCGATCACGAACGCGTCGGTCTTGACGCCGGTGAGGCGGGCGCGGGCGAACGACGCCGGGCCGTAGTAGCCGATCTGGATGTTACCGGCGCGCTGGCCCTCGATGACGGCTGCGTAGTCGTTGGCGACGCGCAGGTTCACCTTGATGCCGAGTTCCTTCGACAGATATTCGGTGAGCGGACCGTAGCGCTCGGTGACGCCGGAGCCGTTTTCGGCGGGGATCACCGCGAAGGTGATCTCCGGATACTTGGCCTTCCAGTCCTCGGCCGAAGCCGAGCCAGCGAATGCCAGCGCGGCGGCGCCGGCCAGAATGATGCGACGAGTGATCATGTTACCCCTCTTTGGTAGTTACGCCTGTTGGCCGGACGAAATGCCCGGTTGCCCTGATTTTCGATAATGCGACGCTCAGGCCGCGGCAGCGGTGCCGAGCGCCGGAGCAGTTGCGCCATCGGGCGCGGGCATCGGGGCCGCGCCCATGACGTCATTGGCCTCGAGGTCGTAGAGCTCGCGGGCAATATGGTCGGTCAGCGCTGCGGGGGCGCCGTCGAACACCACGCGCCCCGCCGCCATGCCGATCAGGCGGTCGCAATAGCTTCGCGCGAGGTCGAGCGAGTGCAGGTTACAGAGCACCGTGATGCCGAAATGCTTGTTGATGCGCAGCAGCGCATCCATCACGATCTTGGTGTTGCGCGGATCGAGCGAAGCGATCGGCTCGTCGGCAAGGATGATGTCTGGCTCCTGCACCAGCGCGCGGGCAATCGCGACCCGCTGCTGCTGGCCGCCGGAGAGCTGATCGGCGCGCTGCGCCGCGAGCTGGGCGATGTCGAACTGCTCGAGCGCGGACAGTGCAAGCGCCCTGTCCTGCTCAGGCCAGACCTGCGCCAGCGAGCGCCAGGACGGGATCTGGGCAAGCCGGCCCATCAGCACGTTGGTCAGCACGTCGAGGCGGCCGACGAGATTGAATTGCTGGAAGATCATCGCCGAGCGCGCCCGCCACTGCCGCAGCGCCTTGCCGCGCAGCGCGGTCACATCGGTACCTTCGAACAGGATACGGCCGGAGGTCGGATCGGCGAGACGGTTGATCATCCGCAGCAAGGTCGACTTGCCAGCACCGGAGCGGCCGATCACGCCGACAAAGCTGCCCGGCGCGATCGAAAAAGACGCATTGTCGACTGCGGCTTTTGTGCCGAACCGGCACGTCAAACCTTCCACCACCAGCATGTAATGCTCCAACCGCGCCGCGTTGAGCCATCGCTATCCCCGGTGTTTAACAGTTATGTGACGTGACGTTGCAGTGCGGCGATCGTCCACACCCATCCCTTGCCGCTCCCTTGCCGTCATCGCAACGTCATGATGTTGTCATCAAGCGTCCCGATGACGAGCCCGCATCCCCCGGAAGCCCAAAGATTTACAAGATTTGCGGAGGCCCTGATGGTCGGAAAAACACTCTCGGTTGTGCCGACGATCGACCCGACTGCGTCGGTGCGCGAGAGCAAGCTCGGCAAATATACCGAGGTCGGCGCGCGCACGATCCTGCTTGAAGTCAGCATGGATGACTATTCCTACGTCGTGAACGACAGCCAGATCACCTACACCTCGATCGGCAAGTTCTGCTCGATCGCGGCGATGACCCGCATCAATCCCGGCAACCACCCGATGCATCGCGCGACCCAGGCACATTTCACCTACCGCGCCAGCGCCTATTTTCCCGGCGAGAGCGACGACACCGACTTCTTCAACTGGCGACGTGCGCATCACGTGCATATCGGCCATGACGTCTGGATCGGTCACGGTGCGATCCTGTTGCCGGGCCGGAACGTCGGAACCGGCGCTGTCGTCGCTGCAGGCGCGATCGTGACCAAGGATGTGCCGGCCTACACCATCGTTGCCGGTAATCCGGCGCGGCCGGTGAAACGGCGTTTCTCCGAGACAGCAGCGGATCGCCTGACAGCACTCGCGTGGTGGGACTGGGATCACGAAACACTTCGTCGTGTGCTGCCCGACTTTCGCACGCTCGCGGTCGAGGAATTTCTCGACAAGTATGAGGCCGAGGCCGTATCCCAATCACAGAATCAATAACGGAGCACCGTGTCGTGACGGACATTTTCATCGAGGGCGGACGCGCGCTGGTTGACGGTGCCCTGATCGAGACCTCGCTGCGGACCTCAGGCCGCGACATCGGCGCGCTCGACGCCGAACAGAGCCGCGCCGCGCTCCACATCAATGCCGGCGGCCTGCTGGTGCTGCCCGGTATCATCGATCTGCACGGCGATGCGTTCGAGCGGCAGATGATGCCGCGCCCCGGCGTCGACTTCCCGACCGACGTGGCGCTTGTTGACAGCGACCGGCAGGCGATCGCCAACGGCATCACCACCGTGTTCCATGGCACGACCTGGTCGTGGGAGCCCGGCCTGCGCAGCGCGGAGAACGCGCGCAAGCTGCTCGATGCGATCGAGGCGCTGCGGCCGCAACTCGCCGCCGATACGCGCTTCCACCTGCGTCACGAGACCCACAATCTCGAAGCCGAAGCCGAGATCATTAAATGGCTCACCGAAGGCCGCATCGACCTGTTCGCCTTCAACGACCACAGCAACGTCAAGCCGAAGAAGCGCAACCAGCTGGCCGAACGCACCGGGCTCTCGCTCGAAGCCGTCAACGACATGCTCGATCGGATCGTGGCGCGCCGTCCCGAGGTGCCGGCGTCGATCGCGCGGCTGGCTGCCGCTGCACGTGCGGCAAACATCCGCATGCTCTCGCATGACGACAACACCCCGGCGATGCGCCAGGAGTTTCGCGCGCTCGGTGCCACGATCGCCGAATTCCCCGTCAATGAGGAGACCGCGCGCGACGCCGCCGCTGCCGGCGACTTCATCGTGTTCGGCGCGCCCAATGTGGTGCGCGGCGGCAGCCACACCGGCTGGACCAAGGCATCCGACATGATCGCACAGGGCCTCTGCTCGGTGCTGGCGTCGGACTATTATTATCCGGCGCAGCTGCTCGCGGCGTTCCGCCTCGCCGCCGATGGCATCCTGCCGCTCGCCAAGGCCTGGGACCTGATCGCATCGGCGCCGGCACGCGCGGCAGGGCTCGCCGATCGCGGCGTGCTCGCCGCCGGCCGCCGCGCCGACATCATCGTCGTCGACGACAAGGTGCCGTTGCGGCCACGCATCGTCGCCGTGATCGCGGCCGGACGGTTGGTGCATCTCGCGGACCCGGGCTGCCTCGTTCATTCGCTCGCGCCGCGCAAAACGGTTGCGGCAGCATAGTCAGGACTTATTCTGCCGCCATGGCCAACACTCCGCGCTACGCGATCTACTATGCGCCGTCACCCGACAGCGCCCTGCACCGCTTCGGTTCGGCTCTGCTCGGCTACGATGCCGTGTCAGGCGACGACCTGCCGTTTCCCAATGGCGTTGCGCCCGACTGGCGCGAGGTGACGGAGGATCCGCGCAAATACGGCTTCCACGCCACGCTGAAGGCGCCGACCTCGCTCGCTGACGACAGGAACGAGTCCGAGCTCCTCGACGCCTGCGCTGCGTTCGCCGGCCGCGCGCGGCGCATTCCGATGATCGAACCTGTTGTCGATGCCATCAGCGGCTTCATCGCCGTGATCCCGGCGAGCCGCTCCGATGATCTGCAACAGCTCGCCGCCGATTGCGTCACCGAATTCGACATCTTCCGTGCGCCGCTGACGCCGGACGATCGCACGCGGCGCAAGCCCGAGCGGCTCACGGAGCGCCAGCGCGACTATCTCGACCGCTGGGGCTACCCTTACGTCATGGAGGAATTCCGCTTCCACATGACGCTGACCGGGCGATTGAGCGACGAGCGGCGGGGCCCGATCGTGGCGCGGCTGCGTGAGCGGTTCGCGGCGATCGAGCTTGCGCGGCTGGCGATCGACCGCGTCGCGCTGTTCAAGCAAGCGGATCCAGCTTCTCGCTTCCGAATCATCGGCAGCTGGCCGTTGCGAGCGAGAGCGTTTTCGAGCGAAGTGGACACCGGTTCGCGTGAAGAAAACGCGTCAAAATAAGAGAGCTTCGGTGCTGATTGAATCAGAACCGAAGCGCTAATCGGGCTTCGCGAGCTCGGCCAACAGCCATTTCTTGAATGTCTGCAGCGCGCGATTGCGCTGCGCGCCCGGCGGATGAACCAGCCAATAGCTACCGGTGACATGACCGACCGGCAAGAGCCGGCGGATCGTACCGCGGCGCTCACTTTCGGCGATGAAGGGTTCGAGCGCGAGCGCGACGCCCGCGCCGCGTTCGGCAGCCTGCAGCGCGGCCACAAAGCTGTCGACCGAGATCGCGCGCGTGGCGAACGGCACAGGCTCGCCGGCATGCCTGAACCAGAGTGGCCAGGCTGCGGGGAATGTCGTCACATGGATCAGGGCGGCGCGGCCGAGGTCGCCTGCGGTGCGCAGCTTCAACCGCCGCGCCAGCGCCGGCGCACCGACCGGAACGGTCCTCACCTCCATCAGGCGATTTGCGACGACGCCTTCGGGCTTGTCGGGGCCGAAGCTGATGCCGGCATCGAATGTCTCGGTGTCGAAATCGACATTGCGGTTCGAGGTCTCGATCGCGAGATCGATCCCGGAATGCTGGGTGAGGAACGAGGACAGCCGCGGGATCAGCCAGGCCGACGCGAATTGCGGCAGCACCTTCAGCCGCAGCCGGTGCTGGCCAGCCGCCTCGACTGCCGACTCCGCCTGTGCCAGCAGCGCGAAGGCGCGACCGGTCGCAGCGGCCAGCTTCTCGCCGGCATGGGTCGGTCGAACCACGCGATGGGCGCGGTGAAACAGCGCAACGCCGAGATGGACTTCGAGATTGCGGATACGGTGGCTGATTGCCGAGGCGCTGACGTTGAGCACGTCGGCAGCCTCCTTGAAGCTGCCGAGCCTGACCGCGACATCAAACGCCTGCAGTGCCAGCAAATGCGCCGGCCGAAGGCTCGCTGCGGCGAGGTCGTCCCTCCCCCGCAATGGTCGCCGGCGCCCCGGCCCCGGGTTGTTCCTGCTCATCAGCCGATCCTAGCGGCCGGCCACCGTCGATGTCGCGCGAAAAGTAAGTTCGGATGAATGACATTCATCCGAACCCGGTTCGTTTCGCTTGTCGCGCGAGGCGCAATACGAAATCCTGTCCCTCGAAACGGACCGGCGGCAAGCCCGGTCAACCGAGCGGGAGGACGGCGATGACGATACAGCTCGCGGACGAAGCATCCATCGTCGACCGTATCCTCAGGCATATCGACGCCAAATCGACCGATCTCAGCGACGGCGTCTGGCAAGAACCCGTCGCGCATTATCTGTCGCAGGATCGCTTCGCGGCCGAGATCGAACATGTATTCCGCCGTACGCTGACGCCGTTCTGCCCGTCCGCCGCGCTCACCGAGATCGGCGCCTATGTCGCGCGCGATGCGGCGTTGACGCCCGTTGTCGCGATCCGCGGCGCGGATGGCGTCGCGCGCGCCTTCCGCAATGCATGCCGCCACCGCGGCGTGCAGCTCGTCGACGGCGCCGGCTGCCGGAAGGCGCTGACCTGCCGTTATCACGGCTGGACCTACGGCCTCGACGGCCGGCTCAGGGGCATCCCCGATGAATACGGCTTTCCCGGCCTCGACAAGAGCACGCATGGCCTCGTGCCGCTCACCTGCATCGAGCGCGACGGCCTGGTGTTCGTCTCGCAGGACGATCCCGCTGCAACGTCGGACGCCGGCGGCATGCCGACGCTGTTCGGCGACGACTGGAAGCTCTACGCGACTACGACGCAGGAGGTCGAGGCCAATTGGAAGATTGTCGCTGAAGGATTCCTCGAAGGCTACCACATCCGATCAACGCATCAGGATACGTTCTATCCGCTGCAATACGACAATCTCAACGTGATCGAATCGTTCGGCCGCAACAGCCGGATCAGCTTCCCCTATCGGCGCATCGAGAAACTGCGCAACGTGCCGCCGGGCGAGCGCAAGACGACCGGCATGTTGACGCACGTCTATCACCTGTTTCCGAACGTGATGCTGTCGACCTTCCCGACCAACCGGTTGATGACGGTGCTCGAGCCGCTCGCCGCGGACCGCACCCGGCTCGTCACCTACACGCTGTCGAACCAGATCGCCGCAGAAGACGGCCGTGCCGCGGTCGCCCAGGGACGCGACTTCGTCACCGCTGGCGCGGCCGAAGATCGCGAGATGGCCTGCGCCGCGCAGCGCGGGCTCGCCACCCGGGCGAATGCCCACTTCACTTTCGGTCTGTTCGAAGGCGCGATCAGGCATTTTCACCAGAACCTGGCTGCGATCATCGAGGCCCGTGCAAGCGCACGCTGATCCGCTCCAACATTGCGTATCGAGGACCGAGCATGCTGGACCACCCGACCGTCAAATACCGAACCGAGCAGGCCATCGCGATCGTGACCATCGATCGCTATGACGAGGCGCGCAACGCGGTCAATCCGGAGACCGCGCAGGGCCTGGCACAGGCGTTTCGCACCTTCGATCGCGACCCGTCGCTGTCGGTCGCAATCCTGACCGGCGCGGGCGGCGCATTCTGCGCCGGCTTCGACCTGAAGCGGACCGCGGCCGGTCATCGCGGTCACCGTGTCGAGAACGGCGACGGCCCGATGGGCCCGACGCGGATGAAGCTGTCGAAGCCGGTGATCGCCGCAGTCGAGGGACCCGCCGTGGCGGGCGGGCTTGAGCTTGCGATCTGGTGCGATCTCCGGGTCGCGGCTCGCGATGCCACCTTCGGCGTCTATTGCCGGCGCTTCGGCGTGCCGTTGATGGATCTCGGCACCGTGCGCCTGCCGCGGCTGATCGGGCACAGCCGCGCGATGGACATGATCCTCACCGGACGCGGCGTCTCCGGCGAAGAGGCCGGACGGATCGGGCTCGCCAACCGCGTGGTCGCACCCGGCACGGCGCTCACCGAGGCGCGCAGCCTCGCCCATGATCTGTGCCGCCTGCCGCAGGCGGCGTTGCGCAGCGACCGGCTCTCCGCGATCGAGCAATGGGAGCTCGGCTGGGACCAGGCCACGCTGAACGAATTCCGTCTCGGGCTTGCGACGGTTGCGAGCGGCGAGACCGAGGCCGGCGCACGTCGCTTCGCGGCGGGCAAGGGCCGGCACGGCGATTTCGCCGACATTGCCTGAGCAATCGATCGCGACGACGGCGGACGCTACTCGTCCACCCGGGTGCGGGCGATGATCTCGGCGGCGCCCTTCGCGAGCAGCTCCATCCCGACGGCGCGGCCGAGCTCGCGCGGCCGGTCCGCCGGTCCGCGCCGCGTCACCTCGATGAAGCCGGCACCGGCCTCGTCGAGCACCGAGGCGCGCAGCGTCATCTCGCGTCCCGCGATCGTGGCGTGGCCGGCGATCGGTGAATTGCAATGGCCGTTGAGCACCCACAGCACCTCGCGCTCGGCCTCGGCCGCAAGGCGCGACGGCGCGTTGTCGATCCCGGCAAGCCGCGCCCGGGTCGCCCAGTCGGTCGCGACGCATTCGACCGCTACGATGCCCTGGCCAACCGCCGGCAGCATCTCGTCGACGGAGAAATCATGCGCGATGCGCGCGGTCATGCCGATGCGCTCGAGGCCGGAACGCGCCATCACCAGCGCATCCGCCGGCCCCACCTCGCCGCCATCGGGCAGCCGCTGCTTGGCGCCGCGATCGAGTTTTGCAATTCGCGTGTCGGCGGCACCGCGGAAATGAATGACCGTCGCCTCCGGAAACAGCCTCCGCAGATAGGCGGCACGGCGCACGGCATTGGTGCCGATCATGAAGCCCTTGCCACGCGAGGCGCGAAACGCATCCAGCGTCAGGCCCGGCCGCAACACGAGGCTGTCATTGGCGGCATCGCGCGCCAGCATCGCGGCGAGGACGAGACCCGGCGTCTCCTCATTGCCCGGCACGTCCTTCAGCGAATGCATTGCCGCCTGCAGCGTGCCGGCACGCATGGCTTCGCGGATCTCGGCGACGAAGGCACCGCCCTTGCCGCCGTGGCGCAACAGCTTGCTGGTCTGGTCCTGGTCGCCGCGAGTCTCGAACTTGACGATTTCGACGGCAAGGTCGTCCGCCGAGGCGCGCAGCAGCCGCGCGACCTCGTCCGTCTGCGCGAGCGCCATCGCGCTCTTGCGCGTCCCTATCCGCAAAACCTGTCCCGACACGAAAGCTCCGCTGCGCGTGATCATCAACGGCTGGGGATTAGAACAAAAGGCCAGTCAAAACAATGGTTTTTGCCCCGGCTTGGCCGCGCTCAGGGAATCTCCTCAACAAGCGCCACGCCGGCCTCGCGCATCGCCAGTGTGGCGGCAGCAAGCGAGCCGCCGAGATCGATGGCGCGGCAGCCCGGCAGCACGACCGCGGTCTCGAAGCCGAGCCGCCGCGCGTCGAGCGCCGAATACTGCACGCAAAAATCCGTCGCGAGCCCGGCCATCACGACGCGCTTGAGGCCACGCTCGCGCAGATATCCGGCGAGCCCGGTCGGCGTTGTCAGGTCGTTCTCGAAGAACGCCGAATAGGAATCGATCGCGGCCCGGAACCCCTTGCGGATCACGAGCTCGGCGCGGTCGGTTACGAGGTCGGGATGAAACGCGGCGCCCGCGGTGCCCTGGATGCAATGATTCGGCCAAAGCGTCTGCGGCCCATAGGGCATGCTGATCGAGGAGAACGGCGCCGCGCCTGGATGCGAGGTCGCAAACGAGCTGTGGCCCGCCGGATGCCAGTCCTGGGTCAGCACGACGTGATCGAAGCGCCCGGCGAGCCGGTTGACGACGGGCACGACGGCGTCGCCGTCGGCGACCGCCAGCGCGCCGCCGGGGCAGAAATCGTTCTGCACGTCGATGATCAGCAGCAGATCGTCGGGCTGGATGTGCATCACGTGCCGATCCGCAACGACGCGCGCAGCTTGCGCAGGCAGGCGATCACCGACAGCGCCGTGATGCGGCCGGTCTTCGGATTGTCCGAGGGGATGTTCTCGATCATCATCGAGAACCGCGCGGAATCGGAATCGACCTCGATCCGGTGGGTGTTGCGCGTCACCGTCGGGT
This sequence comes from Bradyrhizobium sp. B097, assembly GCF_038957035.1. NCBI lineage: Bacteria > Pseudomonadati > Pseudomonadota > Alphaproteobacteria > Hyphomicrobiales > Nitrobacteraceae > Bradyrhizobium > Bradyrhizobium sp. B097. The sequence goes on along the minus strand of NZ_CP152412.1, from coordinate 2,338,618 downwards.
CGGCCCAGATCTCGACCCTTGTGCGATCGGGCCCGATGCCGGCGAGCGACAGCGCCACCGCGACGTTGAGATTGGCCGGAAAGCCCTTCGCCGCGTCGCGCGCGCTGCCCTCGAAGACGCGCAGCGGCTCGGTGATGTCGTCGATCCGGATGTTGTTCTCAACCAGATGCGGCGCGCCGACGAGGCCCGCGACCGGCTTCCGCGTCACCAGCCTTGCCGAATGGATGGTCCCGACCGCGGCCGCAGTCACCGCATCGAGCCCGATCAGCGCGCCGGTCGGCACGATGATCTGGCCGCCGTGCGCTTTGGCGAGGTCGACCAGGTCCTCGTTCTGCAACAGCGCGCCGACGCTGAGCACGATCGCGGTCTTGCCGCGCGCGACCACCGGCGCCACGATCGCGCGCACCAGTCTGCTCGGTGCACACTCGACCACGATGTCGGCGACCTCGGCCAGCTGCTCGATCGGCACCAGCTTCGGCGCAGATTTGAGACCTTCGATCCAGCCGCGGTGCCTGTCCGGGCTGTTCGCCGACACCGCAACCAGCGTCAGGCCCTCGATGCCCTGATCGAGCGCCTTGACGACGTCGGTACCGATCGCGCCGAGGCCGGCGACCGCAACCCGCATCTTTGTCTTTCCGTCAGCCATCATTTCCCGCCGGCGAGCATCTTGACCAGGCGATAGAGGTACTCCTCGCCTTCGTAGAACGATTTGACGAGCACGCGCTCGTCCTTGCCGTGAGCCCGGTTGTCATCGACATCGGATCCCAGTCCGGAATGGCCGTAGGTCGGAATCCCGGCATTGCGCAGATAGCTACCGTCGGTGGCGCCGGTGCTCATCACGGGGACGATTTCGGCATTCGGCCAGAACTCCTTCGACAGCTTCTCGACCGATCCCATGATCTCTTCGTTCAAGGGCGATGGCGGGCTCAGCACGGCTTTGCCGGTCGGGGTCACCTCGATCTGCTTGTCGGCGAGCACGCGCTCGATCGTCGCCTGAACGCCTTCGACCGGCTCGCCGGGCAGGATCCGGCAATTCACCTTGGCGGTCGCCAGCTGCGGCAGCGCATTGATGGCGTGGCCGCCCTCCAGCATGGTCGCGACACAGGTGGTGCGGAGCTGCGCGTTGTAGCCGGGATTCTCCGACAAACGCGCCAGCGCCGCCGGGTCAGGCTGCGGCGCCAGGATCGCCTTGATATCGTCGGCATGCGACTTGTCGACCTCGGCGGTCTTGGTGAAATAGATCCGCGTCGTCTCGTTGAGATTCATCGGGAAGTCGTATTTGGAGAGCCGCACCAGGCCTTCGGCGAGCCGATAGATCGCATTGTCCTTGCGCGGCAGCGATGAGTGGCCGCCGCGATCCTTCACGGTGAGCTGGTAGCCGATCGAGACCTTCTCGCTGGTCTGCACGCTGTTGCGGATCGCCTTGCCGTTCTTCAGGCCGACGCCGCCGCCCTCGTTGAGCGCGAACTCGGCATCGATCAGGTCGCGGTGGTTCTTGATCAGCCACTGCATGCCGAGACCGTTGGCATCGAGGATCTCCTCGTCGGTCTCGAGCGCGACGATGATGTCGCGGTCCGGCTTGTAGCCCTCCTTCTTGTAGCGGATCAGATTGGTGATGAAGGCGGACGCCATGTATTTGTCGTCGCCGGAGCCGCGGCCGTAGAAATAGCCGTCCTGCTCGGTGAGCTTGAACGGATCGACCGACCAGTCCTCGCGGTTGGCGGGCACGACGTCGATATGGGCGACAAGGAGGATCGGCTTGCGCGCGCCGGAGCCGTGCAACCGCGCCACCAGATTGCCCTTGTGCGGTGCCGGCGAGAACACATGCACGTCGCTCTCGGGGAAGCCCGCCGCGCGCAGCCGCGCGCCCATCGCCTCCGCCGCCTTCTGGGTATCGCCGGTCGCGGTGGTCGTGTTGATCTCGACCAGCTCCTGGTAGATGCCGCGGGCGAATTGCTGCTGCTCGGTCAGTCCCTGCGCGCCGGCGCCGGACACGAGCAGGACCGGAGCGAACGCTGCCGCGATCTGCAGCGATCGAACCATGTTTCGGGTCTTGTGCGACATCGTGCTCTCCCAGAATTTCCACCACACCGGCGGCGAATTCAGACAGGCGGCACGCGCTTTGGCAAGACGGCGAGCCCTTCAATTTCCGCGCGCATGCTCCGCGCTTTCGCGCACGCTATTTGGAGTCCTTATTTCGCATCCTTGACCGCAATCACCTCGATCTCGACCAGGAAGCCGGGATTGGCGAGCGCAGCGACGCCGACCACCGAGCGCGCCGGCAGGTTCGGCTGGCTGCCGCCGAAGAACTGGGTGTAGCCCTCCATGAAGGCCTTGAAGTCCATCGGCGCAGCCGTGTTGTGGACCAGGAACACCTGCATCTTGACGACATCGCCCATGCCAAGCCCCTGGCCTTCCAGAACCGCCTTGATGCGGTTGAGCACGCCCACGGTCTGGGTCTTGGTGTCGCCATAGGCCTGCGGGCTCGACGGATCGGCATCCTTGTTGGCGACCGGCGGCACCTGGCCGCTGACATAGACCGTCGTGGTGTTGCCGGTGACGGTCACGGCCTGCGCGATCGGGAATGTCGAGTTGGGAATCGGATGCCTGACCACGTCAGCCGAGGCAGCGGTCGCCATCGCCGCCAGTGCGGCCCCCAGTGCGATACCGATGAATTTCATCGAACTCTCTCCAAAGTGGTTAGCGGCGGGCGTCCTGGACGTCCTTAGGTGTCACCGCGTCGTGATAGGTGTTGCCGAAGTGCGTCCGCAGATAGTTCACAACGGCGGCGACTTGACCATCGGTCATCATGTCGCCGAACGCCGGCATGCCGCGGCGGCCATTGACGACGAGGTAGATCGGATAGCTGCCGGTCTCGAGAGTCTTGTTGCCGGCGAGCGAGGGATAGGTGCCGGCGCCGCTTGCGCCCGTCGCATCCGGCATGTGGCAGCCCTGGCAGACATTGCCGAACAGTTCCTCGCCGGTCATCTCCACGAAACGGTAGCCGGAAGAGAAGGTGCGCTTGGTCACCCCGCTGTCCTGCCCGAGGGCCGCGGTCGCCGACAGCAGTGCGAGCGCCGCGATAACCGATGTTCCTGTCCGCACCATCATGTCTTCACCACGCGTTCGTGCAATCGGGTAATGGCATCGAGTGCGGACAGGATTGCGCCCTCCTGCCAGGCCGGCAGTTGCGAAGCGTGCTCGCCCGCCAGCGCGATGCGGCCGTCGATCTGGCAGAGATTGCGGTAATGCTGCGCCCGCCCGGCTTCGGTCCATTCACCGGCGCAGCCGAGCGTGAACGGCACCCGATGCCACGCCACCGCGACACCGTTCTCGAACTCGCTTTTGTACTGCGGATGGATCTTGGCGCCGAATTCGACCGCGCTGGCGACCCGCTCGGCCGGCGTCATCGCCGTGAACTCGAAGGAATTGGCGCCCTCATACAAATAGGCGCCGAGCAGGACGCCGCGGCCGCCGCGGTTGAAGCCATAGTTCGGATAGCCGATGTTCCTGATCGGAAGGTCGGTGTAGCTGATGCCGCCGTAGATCGCCTCATCCTCCTCCCAGAACCGCCGCTTGAACTGCAGCCCGACCTTCACCGAGGCGGCGTAGGGCAAGGAATCGATCGCATTCTTCATCGGCCCGCTGACGTCGAGAGGCAGCTGGCTCAGGATCGGCAGCGGAATGGTGCAGATGCACCAGTCGGCGGTCGCTTGCTGCACCGCGGAGGGACTGGCGGTGTCGACATAGCTCACGGTGACGCCGGAGCCGTTCTGCTGGATCTGCGTCACCTTGGCGTTATAGCGGATGAGATCGCCGACCTCGTGCACGAATGCCTTGCCGATCATGTCCATGCCACCGACCGGCTGGAACATCGTGGTCTGGAAGTCGTAGCGTGCATAGGACTGCAAATAGCGCCACATCCGCGACCGCAGCAGTTCCTGCAGCGAGATCGGGTCGCTGGGCAGCGGATCGCCCATCAAGCCGCCGCCGGGATCGCGCGCATAACCGCGGAACTCGGCGGAGCCGAGGTTGGCATTGTACTTGTAGTCGCGATCCAGCGCGCCCCAGTCACGCAGCGAATGCAGCAGGATCTCCTGGTCTTCCTTGCTGACGAACTCGTCGAGCCTGCCCTGCTGCGTGACTTTCCCGAGCAGCTCCGACACTTGGCCCTGGAAATCCGCCTTGATGCTGCGAAAGCGCTGCGGCTTGCCGTCGAATGCACGCGTCGCGTGCAGATAGGCATTGTGGTTGAGCTGGATGAAGGGTTCCAGTGTCACGTTGAGCCGGCGGCAGTAATCGAGCAGCGCGCGGTGATGATAGGGAATCCGCCACGGGCCGGGATTGAGATAGAGTCCCTGCTCGAACTGGCAGGTCTGCTTGAAGCCGCCGAGCTCGGTAAAACTGTCACCGCTGCGGATCGACCAGTTGCGGCCGCCGGCGCGGTTGTTGAATTCGAGGATCTGGACCTTGTAACCGGCCTTACGCAGTTCCAGCGCCGCCGTCATGCCGGCAAGCCCAGCGCCGAGAATCAGCACCGAAGCGCCCTTCACGTCGCCCGCGAGCTTGAGCGGTCCCTTGTAGGCGGACTCGGACGCGAAGCCGAGGCTCGTCATCGCCTGATACATCGCCGAACTGCCGGCGATGGTCCCGATCAGCGCCAGCAAATCCCGCCGCCTGATCACAGATTGGTTCTGCACCCGCGTTCACCCAGCCGATGATTTCGATGGCGAAGGGAAACGGTTGACGCGACCCGTGTCAAGAAAGGGCACGCGCTTACACATCCGCCCACACGCGCTTTTGATGCATCACGCGACCGACACATCACACCACGCGTTCGAGTTGCACACGCCGGCAATCCATTTCATAGTCGAGTCCAACCACCGGCGGCCGGTCGAAATGCCAGGTCAGGCCGTTGCGAAGCACGCCACGGCGGCCCAGCTCGCTTTCGAGCACCGGGTAGGCGTCATGCACGGTGTAGAGTTGCACCGCGGTGGTGTCGCGCCAGGAGGCGCCGAACGCGCTCATCCGGCGTTCCATCTCGCCAAGCACGAATTTCGCCTTCGCCAGGATGCCAGCCGGGCTGGTGTCGCCGAGCGCGACAGTATGATCGCGATAATTGGCCTTGCCCTCGACCGACTCGCCGCTGCCGGCGACAACGAAGCTCGTCGGTGCATCCTTCGCCGCCGGCACCGTGTAGCAGAAAGCGTGGAACGACGGCTCGGCGGGCGGATCGAGCTTTGGACAGACGTTGCTGCGCGCCACCGGATTGACGCCGTCGCGCATCACGCCCCAGGCGATCAGCGTCTTGATATAGATTTCGTTGAAGGCCTTGAACCCCTCCTCGGTGAACGGCGCCGGCGAGCGCAGTTCGCAGGCCGCGAAAGCGGTCAGCGGACGGCCGGCGTCCCTGATGATCTCGGCTATCCGTTCAAACCCTGCGCTCAAGGGTACCGGTTCGGAGAACCTGACCCGCTCGATGGCATAACCGGGCAGCGCACCGACGCCGCAGGAATACTGACTGACCCCGGGCATGAAGCGGTAGCCGCCGTCGGGAGCCTCGATGGTGTTGGTCATGGTGCCTCTGTTGGATGCGGTCGTCGCGATGGTGTTCAGCCAGGGAGGATACGCTCGAATATTGCGATGTCATCACAGCTGTCGTCCCTGCGAAAGCAGGGACCCATACTCCGCGGCGGGGATTGTTGAAGGGACTCGTCGCACGGGCATTGCCGCAACAATCAGCATTTGTGGTTATGGGTCCCTGCTTTCGCAGGGACGACACCGAATGCTTTGCGCAGCCGCCGAGCCAAACGTTCAGGTTATCGCGGAATGATTTGCCGAGTCCTGCATCTTGTTCCTCCTTCACCTCGAAGAAGGCGCAGGGACAGCGGAGAGGCTTGCGCCGTCGGGCAACGCAGTGCCCGCGCGCGCGTGAGGGACGCACCGGCGGCCGGGTTCCCTCCCCCCTTGCGGGGGAGGGTTAGGGAGAGGGGTACCACACGGCGCGCTCTCTCCGAATTCGTCACAGCGATGAGTGAACGCGATTGCGCGGGTGGTGCCCTGATCGTTCAGCTCGCCCGTGGCCACCCCTCTCCCTAACCCTCCCCCGCAAGGGAAGAGGGAGCCTGAGAGACGTGCTCACCTCACAGCATTCTGCGGCGCCTCGCGTCCTAATGCGCCTTGGCGACGTAAGGGCAACCGCCTTCATCGAGCGGACGGAAGGCCTGGTCGCCCGGCACCGTCGCGAGATATTCGTAGAGATCCCACTTGCTCTTGGATTCTTCCGGCTTCTTGATGCGCATCAGAAACATGTCGTGCACCATGCGGCCGTCCTCGCGCACCACGCCGTTCTGAGCAAAGAAATCATTGACCGGGGTCTTGCGCATCTGCGCGATCACGGTCTCCGAATCCACCGAGTTGGAGGCGGCGACCGCCTTGAAATAGTGCCGCAGCGCCGAGTTGACGCCGGCTTGATAGGCCGTCGGCATCGCGCCATGCCGCTTGAAGAACTCCTGGGCGAAGACGCGGGTCTCGGGCGTGCGATCCCAATAGAAGGAATCGGTGAACAGCAGATCGTGCGCATGCGCGAGGCCGAGCGCGGGCACGTCGGTGAGCGTCACCTGCAGCGCGACGAGCTGCATGCTGGCGCGGATGTTGAACTCGTCGGCCTGCGACACCGCGTTGCGGAAGTCGGAGCCGGCATTGGCGAGCGCCAGGATCTTGGCGCCGGACGACTGGGCTTGCAGCAGGAAGGACGAGAAATCGGCAGTGTCGAACGGATGCCGGACCGCGCCGAGCACCTTGCCGCCGGCCGATGTCACGGCCTTGCTCGCATCGCGCTCCAGCGCCTGGCCGAACGCGTAATCCGCGGTGAGGAAGAACCAGGGAGTGCCGCCACGCGCAACCACGGCCTTCGCCGTGGCGTTCGAGGAGGCATAGGTGTCGTAGGTCCACTGCACGCTGGTCGGCGAACACTGCTTGCCGGTGAGGTCGGATGAACCGGAGCCCGAGATCAGGAACAGCTTCTTGCGTTCGCGCGTCACGGTCTGGATCGCGAGCGCCACCGCGGAGTTGACGCCTTCGGCGATCACGTCGACACCCTTGTTGTCGATCCAGTTGCGCACGATGCCGGTCGCCACGTCAGGCTTGTTCTGGTGATCCGCGGAGATGATCTCGATCTTGCGTCCGGCGACCTTGCCGCCGATCTCCTCCGCGGCCATTTGTGCCGCGATCACCGATCCCGGGCCATTGCCGTCGGAATATTGCCCGCTCATGTCGGTGATGATGCCGACCCGCAGGACACCGTCCTCCGCGCGAGCAGCGCCGGCCGCAAAGGAGAGACACGCGGCGGCAATTGCGACCAGGACATGCGAGCGTTTCGTGATGGACATTTCGTTCCCAAGGGTTCGGATGGTTCGGACGAACTCCTGAAGCAATCAGGGATCGCCGACAACCCCGTGGCCGGCATGGCGCTCTGCGATTCCGCGCGAGAATTCCGGGAGGAGGAACATGGCCGGGCGCCGACACGCGCGTCGCCGATCATGCGAACGCCGCGGCGAGATCTCGCCGCGGCGTTCTTTACAGTGCTGGATGGTTTCGAAATCGCCTCAGCGTCGCTCCCACAATTGTCTCGCCAGGATGCCGACCTTGCGCTCGATCGCCTCGGCCGCATCGAGACACATGTCCTCGCGATAGCGCGAGCCGACGATCTGGACGCCGACCGGCAAGCCCTCATGCAGCCCGACCGGCACCACGGCCGCCGGCAGACCCAGCACGTTCATCGATGAAATGAAACGGAGGTCGTTCCAGAACAAGTCCTTGACGCGCTGATCGCCGCCGAGATCGGCATTGACCTCCGGCGTCTTACGCACCGTGGTCGGCATCAGCACCAGCGGATACTGCTCGAGGAACGTCATCCAGTTCCTGATGTGGCGCGACCGCTCGGCGATCGCCTTCATGTAGCCGGCTTGGTCGAGCGGGTTAGCCAACGCCATGAAGCCGTGGAACGTCTTCTGGAAGTCGGCACTGGAGGTCGCCAGCATCTGGTCCTGCTGCAGGATGCGGGTCTCGGTCATGATCAGATCGCACCAGAGCTGCCAGACCTTGTTGAGATCGGGCACCTCGACCTCGCTGACCGCGTAGCCCGCATCGGCCAGATGATCGGCCGCCTTGCGCTGAAGCGCGATCACGCCCCGATCGGTCGCCATGTCCTCAGGGATCTTTGCGAGCGCGACCTTGACCGGTGCGGCAGGCTTCGGCCCCGTCAACGGCGCCGGCACGTACCAGGGATCGCGCGGATCGCGCTGCGCCATCACCTCGAGGCCGAGGCGCACGTCGGCGACGTGGCGCGCCAGCGGTCCTTGCGACGACATGAACTGCGCCATCAGCGGCCGCTCTGCCGTGGCGCTCGGGTTGAACGCCGGAATCCGGCCCTGGGTCGGCTTGATGGTGGCGATGCCATTGCAATGCGCCGGCCAGCGTAGGGAGCCGCCGATGTCGTTGCCATGCGCGATGGTGCCGATGCCGGCCGCGATCGACGCGCCGGCGCCGCCGGAGGATCCGCCGCAGGTCACATCCGCGTTCCAGGGATTTCGCGTCAAGCCGTGCAGCGGGTTGTCGGTGAAGCCGCGCAGCGAGAATTCCGGCGTGTTGGTCAGGCCGATGATGATTGCGCCGGCCTTCTTGAGATTGGCCGTCACCGGCGAGTCGCCCGGCGCGATATTGTCCTTGAAGGCGACCACGCCGTTCGAATTGGCCTGGCCTTCGACGTCGATGTTGATCTTGATCGTGACCGGCACACCATGCAGCGGTCCCACGGCGCCGCCCTTCCCTTTGCTCGCCGCCAGCGCTTCGTCGGCGGCCTTGGCCGCCTTCATCGCTGACGCGCCGAGGTCGACGACGACGGCGTTGAGCGCCGGATTGGCCGCGTGCATGCGGTCGAGATGGGCGCGAACCACCTGCTCCGACGTCACTTCGCTTTTCTTGATGGCCGCCGCCGTCTCGACGGCGGACCATTGCCAGATCGGTGCATTCGTCACGTGTTGTTCTCCCGGTTGTGTTGAGTGCTTTGTTGTTGGTTCAGTCGCGCGGATCGATCGGCGTCAGCGTCGACGCACGCGCCTCGATCACCTCGGCGACCGCGAGACAGACATCCTCGCGGAAGCGGCCGGCGATCACCTGGACGCCGACCGGCACGCCGCCAGCGGTCCCCGTCGGCACCACGACCGACGGAAAGCCGAGCGCGGGGACGGCGAGCAGCGGCCGCTGCGCATCGAGCAGCGCGCGCACCACCGTTGCGTCTTCCTGATCCTGATCGAAGCGGAACGGGAGTTGCGCCGAGACCGGCAGGATGATGACCGGGCAGCGCTCCTGGAACAGCTGCCAGGCCCGCACGATGGCCAGCCGCTGCTCGAAGCAGGCCAGCACCTGATCGCCATCGAGCTCTGGCGCATAGGCAATATGGCCGTCGAGATTGTAGCGGCTTCGATCGTCGCCGAACTTGCGGATCATCGGCGCCAGCACGCGCCGCTCCTCATTGATGACAAGCCGATGCCAGAGATCGGCGGCCTCCGCGAGCCGCGGCGGCGAGGTCTCCTCCGCGGCAAAGCCGGCCTCGGCGAGCCAGCGTCCGGCGGCGCGCACCGCTGCGCTGACCTCCGGCGCCTCGTCGCCGAACGGCGCCGCCGCGATCGCAACGCCAACCGGACGCTTGAGCGGCGCACCTTGCAGCGGCACCGGCAGCCATGTGCCGTCGCGCGCATCCGGCTGCGCCATCGCGGCGAGGCCGGCGCGTAGATCGGCGACCGAGCGCGCGAGCGGCCCCTGCACCGACATCATCTGCGCGGTGATCGGACGATCCGAAGTCGCCGACGGATTGAACGAAGGAATTCGTCCCGGCGTCGGACGCAGGCCGGCGACGCCGCAGGCATAGGCGGGATAGCGGATCGAGCCGCCGAAATCATTGCCATGCGCGATCGCGCCCATGCCGGAAGCGACGGCCGATGCGGCGCCGCCGCTGGAGCCGCCCGGCGTCAGGTGCCGGCTCCACGGATTATAGGTTGCGCCGTGCAGATCGTTGTTGGTGAACCAGCGGTGCGAGAAGGCCGGCGTGTTGGTGCGCCCGACAATGACGGCGCCGGCCTTGCGGAAATTCGCGACCACCGGGTTGTCCTCGGCGGCGATGACGTCGCGGAATGCGACGACGCCGTTGGTGGTGGCGTGGCCGCGCTGATCGACATTGACCTTGATCGTGACCGGCACGCCGTGCAGCATGCCGAGCTCGGCGCCGGATTTCACCGCTTCATCCGCAGCATCTGCCGCGGCCAGCGCCTCATCGGCGAGCACCTCGACAATGGCGTTCAACGCCGGATTGACCTGCGCGATCCGGTAGAGGCTGGATTGCACGGCTTCCCGGCTCGAGATCACACGCGTCGCGATCGCGCGCGCCAGATCGACGGCCGACCAGCTCCACAACTCATTCTCGCGCCGCGTGACCATGACCACTTCCTCCAACGCTGTTGTTCAGTCGAGCCGCAACGGCTGGTAAAACACCGGCAGATCCATGCGCCGGTCTTCCGGGGGGACGACCACGGCTTCGGCGCTCAGCACATGGTCGAGCATCACGCGCCGGGCGCGCGCGGCGTTGCCGGAGCGGAACGCGGCCATCAGGCGCTTGTGAAACTCGATATTCTCGCAGGTGAAGCTGGATGCGAATTCCTGCACGCCGAGCTTGCCGATCAGATGCCGGATCGCCTCGTTGACGAAGCGGGCGACCAGGCCGAGCAGCGGATTGGGACAGGCCTCGATCAGGATGTCGTGGAAATCGATCTCGGCGTGGCGGTGGTGCTCCCAGTCCGCGATGCCGCCGGGATGATGCTCCTGCACCGCAATCGCCTTGTCGAGCGCGGCGAAATGCGCCGCCGTGAGGTGGCCGACCACGCTGAAGGCGAGCTCCGGCTCGATCAGGCGGCGGATCTGGTAGATCTGCGCGGTAGAGATCGACTGGAAATAGAAGTAGTTGCTGAGCAGGCCGACGATCCGGTTGATCGACACCGGCGCCACCCGCGCGCCGCCGCCGGGACCGGTGGTATTCTGCACCAGCCCCTGCACTTCCAGTGATTTGAGCGCCTCGCGGATGGTCGAGCGGCTGCAGCCGAACATCTCGATCAGCTCAACCTCCTGCGGCAGCCGGTCGTTCGGCTGCAAGCCGGCCTGGAAGATGTGGCTGCGGATCAGATCGGCGACCGCGTCCGAGCGCTTGCGCTTGATCGAGGCGCGCCGCGACGGGTCCAGGGAGGGGAGAGCCGATTTATCCATTTTATGATCATAAATAGGCCGAGGCGGCTCTGCAAGCCCCTCGGTGGCCCCAACCGGGACGGTCTTGAAGCCGGCTATTGGTTCGGCGTGAGGCGCATCCGGCGACAGAATCCGTCAATGAACCGTGCGAGCGCTTCGAAATTGGCGAGCAGCCTTTCAGCCAGTTCTCGATCAACCGATCCGGGGGCAAACGATTCCGTCAGACGCCTTTGACGATCTGCCCAAGCCCGGCACGTTGCGGCCTTGGCTTCGGCAAACGCAACTTGCTCCGTTCGGCGGACGAGCCTGTCTTCTTGTTCAAGCGACCGCCTGTTGGGGATTGATCTCGTATTGGCTGGAACGCTTGGACGCTTGAGCAGATCCAGGTCGTGATCCGTGTTTGCGCGCGCGATGGCCTCATTCATGTATGTGCCTCCCGCCAGCCGCAGTCCTGGTCGGCGCGGCTTAGCTTCAGGACGCAAGAACTGCTCGATCTCTGTCAGCAGGTCGCGAAGCTCATCGGTCGAAAACCCCTGCAGGGCATCGTCGACCTGGCTTCGGGTGCTCTCCGGATAGACGGCGTTGTCTTCGGCCATTGGCGTACAGCAAAATCGAAATAAGCCTGTCAGGCAGGCACCATGCATTCCTATCAAAAAGGTAACGGCAGCCGTTGCGCGGCGCTTAGTCCAAATCGGACGATGCCCACGCGGACAATGATTTCTGTCATCGCGCGCGTTCGCGAATCGAATGGCAATCAAAATAGGTTAGGGACGGAACAGCGCCTAGTGCACTCTGTGCCAGCCGCGCTCGGCGCGAACCATCGGCCAAGTTTTGGTTGCTGCATCCTTAAGGCCAGAACAGGCCGTTGCAAAAATCAAAGCAGGACCAGCTCGCTCAGTTCGCTCCGCGCTGTGCCTCGAGGCCGCGGCTGTAGCGCGACATCGCAAAGCAGAACGCGAAGTAGATCACGCCGACGAACACATAGACCTCGACGCTGAAGGACTGCCAGGCCGGATCGACGATCGCGGTCTTCGCAGTCGTCAATAGATCGAAGATGCCGATGATCAGCACCAGGCTGGTGTCCTTGAAGAAGGCGATGAAGGTGTTGACCAGCGGCGGGATGACGTGGCGGATCGCCTGCGGCAGCACGATCAGCGCGTTCTTTTCCCAGTAGGACAGCCCGAGTGCGTCGGCCGCCTCATATTGTCCGCGCGGCACCGCCTGCAGGCCGCCGCGCACCACTTCCGCAAGGTAGGCGCCGGCATAGAAGATGAAGGCGACCTGCGCGCGCAGCAATTTGTCGATGTTGACGCCGTCAGGCATGAACAGCGGGAACATCACGCTCGCCATGAACAGCAAGCTGATCAGCGGCACGCCGCGGATCAACTCGACATAGAGCACGCAGAGCGAGCGGATCGCCGGCAATTTCGAGCGGCGGCCGAGCGCGACCAAAATTCCGAGCGGGAAACCGAACGCCAATCCGAAGGTCGCGAGGATCAAGGTCACCGGCAGCCCGCCCCAGCGGTCCTGCGTGACAAAGGTGAGGCCGAGGAAGCCGCCCCACATCAGGCAGCCGATTGCGATCAAGGCTGCGGCCCACAGCAGGAACAGCTCCTTGCGCCAGAAGCTGCGGCGGCTCGAAACCGCGAACAGCGCGATGAAGATCAGGACCGCGAGCGCCGGCCGCCACTGCTCGTCGAACGGATAGGTGCCGAACAGGATGAAGCGGTACTTCTCGGGGACGACGGCCCAGCAGGCGCCGACGCCGCGCAGCGCGCGGCAGGCGCTGCTGTCGTTGCCGGAGACGATCCAGACCGCGTTGGCAATACCCCATTGCCAGAGGCCGATGCAGGCCTTGCCGAGCACGAACAGCAGCAGCAGCGTCATGATGCTGGACGGGATCGAGGCGAACAGATTGGCACGCAGCCACGCGGTAAGATGACCGCCGAGCGCCCGCGGCGCCGGTCGCGGTCCGATCGGCAGCGGATCCTGCGGAAGGTGCGCGACCGAGCTCATCTCAGCGCTCCACCAGCGCGATCCGCGCGTTGTACCAGTTCATGAACAGGCTGATGCCGAGGCTGATGGTAAGGAACACCATCATGATCAGCGCGATCGACTCGATCGCCTGCCCGGTCTGGTTCAGCGTGGTGTTGGCGATCGAGACGATGTCCTGGTAGCCGACCGCAACCGCAAGCGAGGAATTCTTGGTCAGGTTGAGATACTGGCTGGTCATCGGCGGGATGATGACGCGCAGCGCCTGCGGCAGCACGATCTGCTGCAACACGAAGCTGCGCTTCAGCCCGAGCGCCTTGGCGGCATCGGACTGCCCGCGCGGCACCGCCTGGATGCCGCTGCGCACGATCTCGGCGATGAACGCCGAGGTGTAGGTGACGAGCGCGATCAGCAGCGCAAAATATTCCGGCGCCAGGGTCAGCCCGCCGACGAAGTTGAAGCCGCGGAGCTCCGGCAGCATGATGCTCCAGCTCGCGCCCGAGAGCCACGACACCAGCGCGGGCAGCGCGACGACGAGGCCGAGCGCGTAAGGCCAGGCCGGCCGGGCCTTGCCGTCGAGCATCTGCTGCGCGATCAGGCGGCGCCTGACGAGATGGAGCGCGACGAGGCCTGCGACCAGCGCCAGGATCGTCCACCAATTGGCCTCCTGCAACGGGACCGACGGCAGGATCAGCCCGCGGTTGGAGAGGAACACGCCCTCGACCGGCTTCCAGGCCTGGCGCGCCGCCGGCAGGCCCTGCATCAGCACGTACCAGAACAACAGCTGCAGCAGCAGCGGCAGGTCGCGCAGCACCTCGACATAGACGGCAGCGAGCCGCGCCAGCAGCCAGTTCGACGACAGCCGCGCGATACCGACCAGCGTGCCGATCACGGTCGCCAGCACGATGCCAATCACAGCAACACGCAGCGTGTTGACGATGCCGACGATGAAGGCGCGCAGGTAGGTGTTCTTCGGCGAGTAATCGATCCAGGAATCCGCGATCGGCATGCCGGCTTCGCGGCCGAGGAAGGCAAAGCCGGTCGAGATGCGCCGCACCGAGAGATTATGGACCGCGTTCGACCACAGCCAGGCGACGATGGCGACCGCGATGGCGACCACCAGGATCTGCCAGAACAGGCCGGCGACGCGGGGGTCGCTGAGCGAAAGCCGCCAGGACCGACTTGGAGCCCGGGCGGGAGAGCGTTTCGGCGTCGATGTCGTCACAGCACAAGGATCCCAGTGAGAAGCGATCTTCTGCCATGCGCAAGAGCGTATTCGGGGCTGCGCACTTCATATGTTGCACCAAATTGATATTCGTGCAACATATGTTTCATGGCCCAGGCTCAGCCGAAACCATCGCCCCTGAACGAATTGTGCAGCGCATTGCCGTCGCTGCCGATGCGTTTGCAGGAGGTCGGGCGTTTTGTCGCAGCCAATGATTACGACGCCACCACCCGCTCGATGCGCGAGCTCGCCGCGGTCGCCGGCGCCGATCCTGCATCCTTCACCCGTCTTGCCAAGGCGCTCGGCTATTCCGGCTGGGACGAATTGCGCGCCGCACTCACCGAGGCGCGACGGCCGGCGCAGGCCTCGCCGTTCTCCGGCCGCGCCAAGGGCCGCCGCGCCGGGCCGAATGCCGATGTCCAGCTGGTGCACGACAAGATCGAGGCGGAAGCTGCGGGGCTTGCACGGATTTCCGCGAGCGCGATTGCGGACGCCGCGCGTGCGCTGCACGCCGCGAACCGGATCTGGATCACCGGATTTCGCAGCTGCCGCAGCGTTGCGGAACTGTTGACGTACCAGCTTCGCCTGTTCCGCCCCGACACCGTGCAGCTGGTCGGCGGTTCCGGCCCGTTCGATCTCGACCATGGCGCCTTCCGCTCAGGCGACGCCGTGGTCGTGATCGGCTTTGCGCCCTACACCCTGGTCAGCGTCGAAACCGCGCGTGCAGCGCATCAGGCGCGCGCCACGTTGATCGCGATCGCCGACACCATCAGCGCGCCGATGGCCGAGGGCGCCGATCATCTCCTGCTGTTCGAGGCCGCCTCCTCGCCCGGCTTCTTCCCGAGCCTGACCGGCGCGATTGCAGTCGCCCAGTCGCTGGCCGCCGTCGCCTTCACGCTGGGCGGCGCGGGTGCCAAGCGCAGGCTCGAGCAGACCGAGGGCCGCCTCGCCGAGATGTCACAATACTTTGTCGAGAAAGGATGAGTGTCATGGCAGCCAACAAGAGCCGCGTGATGCATCGCAGCCTGCGCGAAACCCCGCCGAAAGCGGTCGGCGGCGACGGCGTCTGGCTGATCGCGGAGGACGGCCACCGCATTCTCGATTCCTCCGGCGGCGCCGCGGTGTCCTGTCTCGGGCATCAGCATCCGCGGATTCTCGCCGCGATCGCAAAGCAGGCGTCCAAGCTTGCCTATGCGCATACCGGCTTCTTCTCGTCGGAGCCCGCGGAAGAGCTCGCCGAGCGGCTGGTCGGCCACGAGCCCGGCGGCCTCGGCTATGTCTATTTCGTCAGCGGCGGGTCGGAGGCGATCGAGGCCTCGATCAAGCTGGCGCGGCAATATTTCATCGAGCGCGGCGAGCCGAAGCGTGCGCGCTTCATCGCGCGCCGCCAGAGCTATCACGGCAACACGCTCGGCGCGCTGTCGGCCGGCGGCAATGCCTGGCGCCGCGAGCCCTATGCGCCGCTGCTGTCACCCGCGTTCAGCCACGTCACCCCGGCCTTCGCCTATCACGAGAAGCGCGACCATGAATCGGAGGCCGCCTTCGTCGCCCGCCTCGCCGCCGAGCTCGAGGCCGAATTCCAGCGGCTCGGCCCCGAAAACGTTGCCGCCTTCATCGCCGAGCCCGTGGTCGGCGCCACCGCCGGCTGTGTGCCGGCACCGGAAGGCTACTTCAGGGCGGTGCGCGATATCTGCAACCGCCATGGCGCGCTCCTGATCCTCGACGAGGTGATGTGCGGCATGGGCCGCACCGGCACGTTGCATGCTTGGGAGCAGGAAGGCATCTCGCCGGACATCCAGGCCGTCGCCAAGGGCCTCGGCGGCGGCTATCAACCGATCGGCGCGATGCTTGCCAGCGGTGCCATCGTCGACACCGTGCGCAACGGCTCCGGCGCGTTCCAGCACGGCCATACTTATCTCGCGCATCCGCTCGCCTGCGCCGCTGCGCTCGAAGTGCAGAAGGTGATCAGCGAGGAGAAGCTGCTCGACCAGGTCAAGGCGCGCGGCCGCCAACTCGAACAGCGGCTCACTGAGCGCTTCGGCAATCACCGCCATGTCGGCGACATCAGGGGCCGCGGCCTGTTCTGGGCGATCGAGCTGGTCGCCGACCGCGGCACGCGGCAGCCGTTCGATCCCAGGCTGAAGCTGCATCAGCGGATCAAGTCCACAGCGTTTGCCGGCGGGCTCGGCTGCTATCCGTCGGGCGGTACCGCCGATGGCCAGCGCGGCGACCATGTGCTGCTCGCCCCGCCCTATATCGCAACTTCCGGCGACATCGACATGATCGTCGAAAGACTAGGCGCTGCGGTCGACAGCGCGTTGAAGGACATTGGTCACGGAGCATGATCCGGAAGATTTTCCGAGAAGGTCATGCTCAAGCATGAGGGAGGAGTAAGATGTACAGGGGATTGATCACGACAGCTGTTCTCGTCGCCGGCATCGCGAGCGCAAGCGCGGCGACGCTCGACACCGTCAAGCAGCGCGGCACGCTGGTGTGCGGCGTCTCGACCGGCTTTGCCGGCTTCTCGGCGCCGGACTCGCAGGGCAACTTCAAGGGCCTCGACGTCGATTACTGCCGCGCGCTCGCCGCAGGCATCCTCGGCGATCCCGCCAAGGTGCGCTACGTCGCGCTGACCGCGCAGAACCGCTTCACTGCGCTGCAGTCCGGCGAGATCGACGTGCTCTACCGCAACTCGACGCAGACTTATCTGCGCGGCACCACGCTCGGCCTGCGCCAGGGCCCGGTCAATTTCTACGACGGCCAAGGCTTTGTGGTGAAGAAGGACCTCGGCGTGAAGGAGCTGAAGGATCTCAAGGGCGCCACGGTCTGCGTCGCGCAGGGCACCACGCATGAGGTGACGCTCGGCGATTACGGCCGCGCCAACGGCATCGACTGGAAGCCGCTGGTGTTCGATCGCCCCGACACCATGTACCAGACCTTCTTCGGCGGCCGCTGCGATGCCATGACCCAGGACGCTTCGGCGCTCGCAGGCGCGGTCGCGACCGCCGCGCCAAAGGCGGAAGATTACGTCGTGCTGCCGCAGACCATCAGCAAGGAGCCGCTCGGCCCGTTCACCCGCAACGGCGACGAGGTCTGGAGCGACATCATCACCTCGCTGCACTACGGCCTCGTTGAAGCCGAAGAGCTCGGCGTCACCCAGGCCAATGTCGACGAGATGACGAAGTCGCAGGTCCCGGCAATCCAGCGCCTGCTCGGCGCGTCCGGCGATCTCGGCAGCCGGCTCGGCCTCGACAACAAATGGCTGGTCGCGGCGATCAAGGCCGGCGGCAATTACGGCGAGATCTTCGAGCGCAATGTCGGCAAGGCGAGCCCCTTGAAGCTCGAGCGCGGCCTGAACGCGACCTGGAGCAAGGGCGGGTTGATGTACGCGATCCCGTTCAAGTGACGCTTCTTGTTACCTCTCCCCGCTCGCGGGGAGAGGTCGGAACGCATCGCCAGATGCGTTCCGGGTGAGGGGGAGCCACCGCATGCTTTCCTCTCACCTGTCACGACGATAGAGCCCCTCACCCCAACCCTCTCCCCGCAAAGAGCGGGGAGAGGGAGAAGAAAACAGCGACCATGCGCATCACTCTCATTCACGCCTTGAAGCACTCGATCGTGCCGATCGAAGCCTCGTTCGCGCGCCACTGGCCGGAGGCGCGGTTGATGAACCTGCTCGACGACAGCCTCTCGGCCGATCTTGCGCGCGACGGCAAGCTCTCCGACCGCATGACCGAGCGGTTCCTCACCATGGGCCGCTACGCAGCAAGCACCGGCGCCGACGGCATTCTCTTCACCTGCTCGGCGTTCGGGCCCTGCATCGAGGCGGTGGCGCACGCACACGCGCCGATGCCGGTGCTGAAGCCGAACGAGGCGATGATCGAACAGGCGGTGGCGAAGGGAAAACGCATCGGCCTGCTCTCGACCTTCCCGCCAACGCTGGTGTCGATGCCGCCGGAATTTCCAGCGCAGGTTACGCTGGTGCCAAAACTCGCCGAGGGCGCGCTGGCCGCGCTCGATCGCGGCGACCGCGCCGAGCATGACCGCATCGTGGTCGAGGCGGCCAGGGATTTGCGCGACTGCGATCTGATCGCGCTCGCACAGTACAGCATGGCCCCGGCGGCCGAGCGCGTCGCCGAGGTCACCGGCCGCGAGGTGCTGACGACGCCCGACAGCGCGGTCCTGAAGCTGAAGGCAATGCTCGGCGCTTGAGCCCCGTCATTGCGAGCGAAGCGAAGCAATCCATTGTGCGGCATACGCGGAGCCATGGATTGCTTCGTCGCTATCGCTCCTCGCAATGACGGAGCCGCTGCAAACGCTAAGCCCCCACGTCATTCACGTTGAGATCGACGCCCTGCGGATCCTTGATCGTCGACACCGTGATCAGCGAGATCAGCGACAGCACCGCGATGTAGACGCCGACGCGCCAGGACTGGCCGTAGCTGCCGATGATCCATTGCGCGATCATCGGCGCAAAGGCGCCGCCGAAGATGGCGCCGAGTGCGTAGCCGATCGAGACCCCGGAATAGCGCACCTTGGCCGGAAACAGCTCGGCATAGAGCGCCGCCTGCGGGCCATAGGACAGGCCGAGCGCGATGGTGAGGCCGACCGCGCCGACGAAGAACAGCAGCAGGTTCTTGCTGTCGATCAAAAACCACATCGGCACTGCCCACAGCACCATCAGCCCGTAGCCGATCTGGAAGCAGCGCACGCGGCCGATCTTGTCGCCGAGGATGCCGCCGAGCAGCGTGAAGATGAACCAGCTCACCGCCGCCAGCGTGCCGATCAGCAACAGCTGCTCCGACGGCATCTTCAGCGTGTTGGTGCCGTAGCTGATGATGAACGCGATCAGGATGTAACCGGCCGCATTGTTGGCCATGAAGATCAACGCGGTGCGCAGGATTTCCTTGCTGTGATTACGCATCAGCTCGCGCAGCGGCGCGGAGGATTCCTTGTGCCGGCGCTGCATCGCCAGGAACACCGGGGACTCTTCGACCGTGCGGCGGATCATGATGCCGACGACGATCAGGAGGATCGAGAGCAGGAACGGAATCCGCCAGCCCCATTCGATCATCGCCTGCTTGCCGAGCGTCGCGGTCAGCGCCCACAACACGCCGGTTGCCAGGATCATGCCGAGCGGCGTGCCGATCTGCGGGAACGAGCCGAAGAAGCTGCGCTTGTCGCAAGGTGCTGATTCCACCGACATCAGCGCCGCGCCGCCCCACTCGCCGCCGGCCGAGAAGCCCTGCAGGATGCGGAGAAGAATCAGGAGTGCCGGCGCCCAGGCGCCGATCTGCGCGTAGGTCGGCAAGAGGCCGACCAGCGCGGTCGCAGCGCCCATCAAGAGCAGCGTGACGACCAGCATGTTCTTGCGCCCGAAGCGGTCGCCGAGATGGCCGCAGACGATGGCCCCGAGCGGACGGAACAGGAAGGAGAGGCCGAGCGTCGCGAACGAGACGATCTGCGCCAGCAGCGGATTGTTCGCATTCATCGGTGCGAAGAACAGCGCGCCGAACACCAGGCCTGCCGCCTGGGCGTAGACGAAGAAGTCGTACCACTCGATCGTGGTGCCGACGAGCGTTGCGGTGAGGACCTTGCGCTCCTCATCGGACAGCGTCGCGCCGCGCGAGCGCGCGGAGATTTCGATGGACATGTGGCCTCCCCAAACCCGTTTTTTGGCCGTACGGGCATGATCGGCCGCGATGCGCCTGTCCCGCACGGATGCTGGTACCGGGATAGCAGAGCTTCCGGCGCGGGACGAGTAAAATAGTTGCAGCAGCAACGATAACGCACCAACCAATAGCCTGGGGCCGGTTCCATGACCCGGCTACCTCACCCGCCGCCGACGGTCTCCCATCCCAAAACGCCGATTGTGCAATGCAGCAAGACCGCTATGCTGGGAGTCTCCAAGAGGTTTTAAGTGTCTGACATCAATGCCGATGCCTGGGTGTCCTCAGGCCACCGCCCGATGGGCTTTCCGGAATTCGTCGTCGTCATCGCCTCCATCATGGCGCTCAACCCGCTGGCGATGGACATGATGCTGCCGGCGCTGCCGAACATCCGGTCCGCGTTCCAGATCGCCGACGCCAACCGTCCGCAGATGGTGCTGTCGATCTTCCTGGTCGGCTTCGGCGTCGGCCAGTTCGTGATGGGCCCGCTGTCGGACCGCTTCGGCCGCCGCCCGGTGCTGCTCGGCGGCATGACCGTCTACACCATCGCCGGCCTGCTCGCGATCATGGCGCCCTCGTTCGAGACGCTGCTCTTGGCGCGCGCACTGCAAGGGCTCGGCACCGCGGCGACCCGCGTGATCGCAACCTCGATCGTGCGCGACTGCTATGCCGGACGGCGGATGGCGAGCGTGATGTCGCTGGCGATGATGGTGTTCATCGCGGTGCCTGTCATCGCGCCGTCATTCGGCCAGGCGGTGATGCTGCTGACGCACTGGCGCGGCATCTTCGTGCTCTTGATGATCTACGGCGTGATCGCGCTGGCATGGAGCGCGATGCGGATGCCGGAAACGCTGCCGCTCGAACTGCGCAAGTCGCTGGCGATCCCCGAGGTGCTCTCCGCGTTTCGCCAGACCGTCACCAACCGCCAGACGCTCGGCTACGCGCTCGCCGCCGGCGGCGTGCAGGGCTCGCTGTTTGCCTTCGTGTTCTCGTCGCAGCAGATCTTCACCGAGGTCTTCAAGCTCGGACATTACTTCCCGGTTGCTTTCGCGGCTTGCGCCGTCGGCGTCGCGATCGCCGGCTTCCTCAATTCGCGCATCGTCGGCCGCATCGGCATGCGGGTGATCTCGCACGCCGCGCTGACCGGTTTTGCCGTCGTCGCCGGCGCGCTGTTCCTCGCGGTGAAGACCGACACGTTGTCGCTGCCGCTGTTCATGGTGCTGGCCGGCCTGATGATGTTTGCGTTCGGGCTGATGATGGCGAACTTCACCGCGCTCGCGATGGAGCCGCAGGGCAAGATCGCCGGCACCGCGTCGTCGCTCTACGGCACCATCACCACGCTGCTCGGGATCGGCGTCGGCACCACGATCGGGCAGGACTATGACGGCACGCTGCTGCCGTTCGCGACCGGCTTCTTCCTCTGCACGCTGGCCGCGCTCGCCGTGGTGCTGGTGACGGAGAAGGGCCGCATGTTCCGGCCGCATCATCATCCGATTTGATGAACCCGTAGCCCGGATTTCGCTTCGCTTCATCCGGGCTACGATTCTAATTTCGTTGCAGCGCTGTAGCCCGCATGAGCGAAGCGATATGCGGGACCACTGTTCCCGGATGTCGCTTCGCTCATCCGGGCTACGATTCCAAGATCGCGTCAGGCTCCGCGAGCCCGTCCGGCATTGCTTCGCGCCCGCACCGGCGCCGCTGCACGCCGCGTCGCCGCGAATCCCTCCATCCCGAGCTGCCATTGCAGGCCGACGATCGCGCCCTTGGTCGGCTGCAGCAGCCCGAGCGCGCTGAACAGGGTGAACGGCAGCCAGATCGCCAGTTGCAGCCAGGCCGGCGGCGCGTAGGTCATTTCCATCCAGAGCAGCGCCGGCACCACGACGTGGCCGACCACGACGATCACGAGATAGGCCGGGAAATCGTCCGCGCGCTGCGGGGTGAAGTCCTCGCCGCAGACCTCGCAATGATCCGCCACCTTGAGGAAGCGGCCGAACAGATGGCCGCGCCCGCAGTTGGGGCACTTCATCGTGAAGCCGCGCCACATTGCCTTGGGAAGGGAAACTGTCTCCGTCATGACCATCGTCCTTGACCTGATCTGATGATCCATACAATATGAATTCTAGAGCATACAATCAAAGACAAAGCGTCGGATTGCATGGATTGGATCCCTACAGTTTCGGAATGGCACGGCCCGATGTTCCTGCGCATCGTCGATGCGCTCGCCGCAGATATCGCAAGCGGCCGGCTGGTCCGCGGCCAGCGGCTGCCGACCCACCGTGCGCTGGCGTCGGCGCTCGATATCGATCTCACCACGGTGACGCGCGCCTATGGCGAGGCGCGGCGGCGCGGGCTGCTCGACGCCCGGGTCGGCCAAGGCACTTTCGTCTCGGAGACCACGGCGCGCGCAGCGTCCGACCTGCCCGCCCCCGTCAACATCGACCTGTCGATGAACCTGCCGCCGCAGCCGGTCGAGGCCAATCTCGACCTGCGGATCGCGCAGGGACTTGCCACCATCCGCTCCGAGGCCGGATTTTCAGCCTATCTCGGCTATGCGCGTCCCGGCGGCACCGCGGACGAACGCGACGCCGGCGCCGCGTGGCTCGCGCCGCGCGTGCCGCAGGCATCGGCCGAGCGGATCGTGATCTATCCGGGATCGCAGGCGATCATCTTCAACGCCTTGCTGGCGCTGACTTCGCCGGGCGATGTCGTGCTGACGGAGGCGTTGACGTTTCCCGGCATCAAGGCCGCGGCCGCGCGGCTCGATGTCCGCCTGGTCGGCGTTGCGATGGACGCTGAAGGCGCCAGACCCGACGCTCTCGACGACGCCTGCCGCAAGCACAAGCCGAAGGCGGTGTATCTGGTGCCGACACAGCAGAACCCGACCACGGCGACGATGGACGCGGCGCGACGCAAGGCGATCGCCGATATCATCCGGAAGCGCGGCTGCGTCCTGATCGAGGACGACGTTTACGGCCCGCTCGAACCGCAGGTGGCGCCGATCGCCACCCTGATTCCAGAACGCACCTACCTCGCCGCGAGTATCGCCAAATGCATCGCGCCGGCCTTGCGCGTCGCCTATCTGCTGGCGCCCGATGCCAGCGCCGAGCAGCGGATGCGCGCCGGTATGCAGGCCACCATGCAGATGCCGCCATCGCTGATGGTCGCGCTGGTCACGCAATGGCTGCGCTCCGGTGTCGCGACCGACATCATCCGCGCCATCCGCAACGAGGCGGTCGCGCGCCAGCAGCTTGCGGCCCGCTTCCTCAAGGGTGTCAGCTATGCGGCGCGGCCGGCGAGCCACCATCTCTGGATGCCGTTGCCGAAACACTTCGACGGGACCGACCTGCTGTCGCATCTGATGCGCAATGGCCTTGCCGTGGTCGGCGAAGATGCCTTTGCGGCAGGCGATGCCGCGCCGCGCGGCCTGCGCGTCTCGCTGGGCGCCGCGCGCAATCGTGCCGAACTGAGCCAAGCGCTGCAGGTGCTGTCGAATGCCGTGCGCACGCCGGTCGGCGCCACGCAAATTGTATGAATTTCGACCATCGTTAGGGAATAAACTCGCCCGAAAATGATTATGGTGCGGGGGCGCCTGCGCTAAAACTGCGGCGTTCAGGGCATCAGGCAGGGGCGGGCTTTTCAATGTCGTGCAAATATGATCCGGCAGCGCGGCTTGCCGTGCGGACGCTTCGTCGGGCTGCGACCGCGATCTTCTGTCTTGCACTTGTCACATCAAGCGTGGCCCGCGCCACCGATGCCCCAGCCCCGTCGCCGGAGAAGCTCGAACGCATCACCGCGTTCTTCGACAACGAGGTTGCGACAGGAAAAATTCCGGGCGCCGCCATCCTGATCCAGCAGCACGGCAAGCCGGTCTATCTCAAGACCTTCGGCTATCGCGACGTCACCACCAAATCGCCGATGCGGCCGGACACCATGTTCGCGCTGCATTCGATGACCAAGCCGATCACCAACACCGCCGCGATGATGCTGGTCGACGAAGGCAGGCTGTCGCCGCAGGATCCGCTGTCGAAATACATTCCGGCGTTCGCCGACGTGAAGGTCGGCATCGAGCCGGATGGCGGCAACGATCTCAGCAAGCTCGAGCTGGTGCCGCCGATCCGCCCGGTCACGATCGAGGACCTGATGCGGCATACCTCGGGCATCACCTACGAATATATCGGCGCCGACTGGATCCAGAAGCTCTACCGCGCAGGACATCTGTTCGACGGCAAGTTCGACAACAAGGAATTCGTGGCGCGGCTCGCCAAGCTGCCGCTGTCGCGGCAGCCGGGCACGATGTGGCGCTACGGTCATTCCACCGACGTGCTCGGTCGGGTGATCGAGATCGTCGCGGGCAAGACGCTCTATCAGTTCGAGAAGGAGCGCATCTTCGATCCCCTGAAGATGAACGACACCAGATACGTGCTCGATGCGGAGACCGAACGGACGCGGCTGGCCGAGCCGCTGCCGTCGGACACGATCCTGATCGCGGGGGAGAACGACCGGCGCGCGCTTCCGGAGTGGGAATCCGGCGGCGGCGGCCTGGTGTCGACCATCCTCGATTATGCGCGCTTCGCGCAGATGCTGCTTAACGGCGGCGAGCTCGACGGCAAGCGCTATCTCAGCCCTGCCGCCTTCAAGACCATGACGACGGACCATATCGGACCGGGCTCCGGCGTCGGCCGCGACTATTGGTACTTTCCCGGCGACGGTTTTGGCTATGGCTACGGCATCGCCGTGCGCACCGATCCCGGCATCGCCAAGCCGCCGCCGCCCGGCTCGATCGGCGAATTGAAATGGGACAGCGGCAGCGGCACCTATTTCGGCGTCGATCCGAAGCTCGACATGATCTACATCATGCTCGAGCAGACCCAGAACGAACGCCAGCGCATCACGCCGGCGTTCAGGAAGCTGGTGTACGACGCGTTTAGCCCGGACTGAGATCAGTCACTGGTTCCGTCATTGCGAGCGAAGCAATCCATTTCTCCGCAAGGGGACAGATGGATTGCTTCGTCGCTTGCGCTCCTCGCAATGACGGGGTGAAAACATCCCGCCTTACGACCTCCGCCGAACCGTCTCTTGCCTGCGCCCTGCTGCGGCCGCGATCAGGCTCGCGGTGCATTCGTTGCAGACGAACACACACTCATCGGTAAACAAGCCGATCCGTGGTTCGAGCCCGATCGCGCCATCGTCGGCGAGCCCGTCGATGACGCCAGCGCAGCACACGCATTGGTGACGTGACGCCAATTCTCGTTCCATGACGCGCCTCCGGCGCTCGCTGCTTCCCTCTCTACAGCTTTCCTCTCGCTATATACTATCGTATATATCGAGACGACAAGGCAGGCGGGTGAACAATCCGGTCGGGAACCCTGCAGACAACCATCGACCGGAGACGATCGCCTCACAATTCCTGCCTGGTCCAACCAGGTTCATTGAGGAAACGCGATCATGATAAAAAAGAAAGGCGACGCGGGATATCCGCGCGCAACGGGAGAACTGCTCAAGATCCGCCGCGCATCTCTGGAGCGTTTTCGAGCGAAGTGGATACCGGTTCGCGTGAAGAAAACGCGTCAAAATAGGAGTCTAGCGGGCGCTGCTTCCATCATCCTTGCGCTTGGCATAGCCGGCGCGGCGCACGCCGAAACGGCTCCGGTCGGG
Organism: Bradyrhizobium sp. B097; assembly: GCF_038957035.1. Lineage (NCBI taxonomy): Bacteria > Pseudomonadati > Pseudomonadota > Alphaproteobacteria > Hyphomicrobiales > Nitrobacteraceae > Bradyrhizobium > Bradyrhizobium sp. B097. The sequence continues at coordinate 2,312,782 of NZ_CP152412.1, read as the reverse complement.
GTTCCCGACAAGAGTTTTCCGGAGAGCGTGACCTCGACCTCCGACGGCACGCTTTATGTCGGCAGCTTCAACCATGGCGGCGTGACCAAGATCTCCGGCGGCAAGGCCGAGCAACTGGTCAAACCGGGTGCCGCCGACAGCCGCTCGACCTTGGGCGTGCTCGCCGACGAGAAGAGCGGAACGCTTTATGTCTGCTCCAACGACATCAGCGCGATGGGCGTCGCGGGGCCGAGCGACGCCAAGGGCGCCTGGCTGAAGACCTTCGATCTCAAGAGCGGCGCGCCGAAGGGCAGCTTCGCCTTGAGCGATCCGAAATCGTTCTGCAACGACATCGTGGTCGGTGCCGACGGCACCGCCTATGTCAGCGATTCCTTCGCGCCGTTCGTCTACAGCCTGAAGCCCGGCGGCACGGCGCTGGCGACATTCGCGACCGATCCGCAACTCGCCCCGGCCAAGGACGGCGTCGGGCTCGACGGCATCGCGATCGGCGCCGACGGCAACCTCTATGTCACGACCTTCATCCCGGCAAAGCTGTTCAAGATCGAGATGAAGGACGGCAAGGCCGGCGCCGTGACGGAGCTGAAGCCGTCGCGGCCGCTCGATCACGCCGACGCGCTACGCGCCCATGGCGGCGGCTTCCTGCTGATCGAGGGCAACGGCAAGCTCGACAAGGTCACGGTGAAGGGCAGCGAGGCCACCATCGACACCATCAAGGATGGTCTGGCCGAGCCGGTCTCGGTGACGCTGGTCGGCGATGTCGGCTGGGTGGCCGAAGGCAAGCTGTCCTACGTGATCGGCGACAACAAGGGCAAGGACCCCGGCCCGTTCAAGCTGACGCCGGTGGCATTGCCGAAGTGAAGACCAAGAGTATCGCGATCTCGCTCCACTGACTCGTTGTACCTCTCCCGCTTGCGCGGGGAGGTCGACGCGCGACGAACGACGCAAGCGTCGTCCGGAGCGTGGCCGTAGATTCTCGTCCACCGCTGTCATCGCCCGGCCTGTGCGCAATTGCGCACATGGACCGGGCGATCCAGTACGCCGCAGCCTCTCCCTCAAGCACTACGGTCTCTGGAATACTGGATCACCCGCATGCGCGGGTGATGACACCGCGTGATGTGACGCCTTGAATCGCGAACCATCCCCATCGTCGTCCCTGCGAAAGCAGGGACCCATAACCACAAATGCCAACGGTCATGGAGCGCTCGAACGACGAATCCCCCTACAACTGTCGCCGCGGAGTATGGGTCCCTGCTTTCGCAGGGACGACAGCTTCGATGGTGGCTGCGCTATGCATTACCCGTCATCGACCGGGCGATCCAGTACGCCGCAGCCTCTCGGCTCAAACACTACGGTCTCTGGAATACTGGATCACCCGCATGCGCGGGTGATGACACTGCGGCAAGCTGAGGTGCGTCCGCACGATTTCTGAATAATAGAACAATACCGCTGAGTTGCCCGACGAGTCAAGGCGCCGTGTCCGCCGGCGGCCACCGGCTACTTTGCATGGGGTTGTTTTCGATATTTTGGCGGCGTGCCCCAGCAACTCGGCACCGATGCGGTCGCGCCGCCGTCACCATGTCATCGGCTAGATCACGTAAAACCCGTGCGTGCCGTCGCGGCGCAGCTGGTCCACCAGGCCGTACTCCCAATCGAGATAGGCCTGCATCGCCTGCTCGGCGACGCCGGTGCCTTCATAGGGACGGCGGTAACGATGCGCGGGATCGGGCCGCGGCACGACGCGCGGCGGCCCCACTTCCAGCGGACCGTCATAGCCACCGTCGAGCACATAGACCTCCCAGCCCATCTGCGCGAGCCAGGACGCCGTCATGTCGGCGCGGATATTCCGGTCGTCGGTCAGCACGATGCGGGCACCGCGCACCGGAGCGGCCATGTCGATTTCCTGCACCAGCTGGCCGCCGGCATAATGCCGGAAGCCGGCCAGATGACCGGCGGCGTACTCCTCGGCGTCGCGGACGTCGAAGCGATACAGCGTGTGGTGTGCGTCCTTTTCCAGCGCCGCGAATTCAGCCGCGGCGATGCGGCGGACGCCGGCGCGATAGGCGACGTCGCGCGCATTGTCGGCGGCACCTTCGAACGGCCCGACACCGCCGCGCTTGCCGGCGCCATGTTCGAGCTCGTGTTTCGCAAGCGTCCAGCCGATCGTGCCGTTGCGCAGCGCCCGCACCTTGTTCGGCAGCCCGGCATTGATCAGCGACTGCGCGCCGATGATCGAGCGGGTGCGGCCGGCGCAGTTGACGATGATGGTGGTGTCGGGATCGGGTGCCGCGCTCCCTGCGCGCAGCACCAACTCCGCGCCGGGCACGCTGACCGAGCCCGGGATATTCATGGTGGCGTATTCGTCGAAACGACGAACATCGAGGATCGCGATGTTGGCCTTGTCTGAAATCAACGCGGCGACCTCGTCGGCGCTCAGCGAGGGCGTGTGCCTGCGCGACTCGACGAGTTCGCCGAAGGCCTTGGCGTAGGAATTGACGTCCTCAAATACCTCGTAGCCGGCCGCCTTCCAGCTCTGCAAGCCGCCCGCGAGCGCCGCAACGTTGCTGTAGCCCAGCGCCTGCAACGCGCCGGCCGCGGCGGCGACCAGTCCCTCGCCATTGTCATAGAGAACGATCGGCACGTCCTTGCGCGGCAGTCGCAGCTCGGCTTCGAGCGCGATCCGGCCGGCCGCCATGTTGGCGGCAAACAGCGGATGGCCGGTGGCGAATTCGGCCTCGTGCCTGACATCGAGCAGCGCGATCTCCTGGCGCAACAGCAGCGTTGTGCGGATGGTTTGGGGTGTGACGGAAGAAACTGTCATGAGATGCCGGCCTTGGGCAGTAAATGCGCAGGCTTGCTCTAGGCCGAAATCGCGCGCCGTCAATAGCCTTAACCAGCCCGCAACCCCGATCTTCAGCGGCCGGGATTCGGGGAACGAAAATCCGCCATCCCGCTTTGCCCAACCGGGGCGCGCTTGCTAACGTTCCAATCGGCCCCGTTGGCGCCCGATCAGGCCTTCCGGACAAGAGAAGGTAGCGGGGCCAGCCTGAAGTTCTGGGAGGATGACCATGAGATCAGTCGGAAATGAACCATTGTCGCGTCACGCCCTCGCCTATGTGCTGGCCGGCGGACGCGGCAGCAGACTTCAGGAGCTGACCGACAGACGCGCCAAACCGGCGGTGTATTTCGGCGGCAAGTCCCGCATCATCGATTTCGCGCTGTCCAACGCCGTGAACTCAGGCATCCGCCGCATCGCGGTGGCGACCCAGTACAAGGCGCACAGCCTGATCCGGCATCTGCAAGGCGGCTGGAACTTCTTCCGCCCGGAACGAAACGAGAGCTTTGACATCCTGCCCGCAAGCCAGCGCGTCTCCGAGACCAACTGGTATCTCGGCACGGCGGACGCGGTGTACCAGAACATCGATATCCTCGAGGCGCACGGCACCAAGTACATCCTGGTGCTGGCCGGCGACCATATTTACAAGATGGACTACGAGGTGATGCTGAAGCAGCATGTCGAGAGCGGCGCCGACGTCACGGTCGGCTGCCTCGAAATGCCGCGCACCGAATCCAGCGGCTTCGGCATCATGCATGTCGACGACAACGGCCTGATCCAGTCGTTCCTGGAGAAGCCGGCCGATCCGCCGCCGATGCCCGGCAAGCCCGACAAGTCGCTCGCCAGCATGGGCATCTACGTGTTCGACTCGCAATTCCTGTTCGATGAATTGCGCCGCGATGCCGCCGATCCGAATTCCAACCATGATTTCGGCAGGGACATCATTCCCTATATCGTCAAGCACGGCCGCGCGGTGGCGCATCAGTTCAACGATTCCTGTGTCCGCTCCGGCGACGATCCCCGCTCCTACTGGCGCGACGTCGGCACCGTCGACGCCTATTGGGGCGCCAACATCGATCTCACCGACGTCGTGCCGGAGCTCGATCTCTACGACCGCGCCTGGCCGATCTGGACCTATGCCGAGATCACCCCGCCCGCCAAGTTCGTGCATGACGAGGACGGACGGCGCGGCCAGGCCGTCACCTCGCTGGTCTCGGGCGCCTGCATCATCTCGGGCGCGGCGCTGCGCCGGTCCCTGTTGTTCACCGGCGTCCACGTCAATTCCTACGCCAATGTCGAGAACGCGGTGATCATGCCCTATGTGAATGTCGGCCGCGGCGCGCGGCTCAGAAACGTCGTGATCGATCGCGGCGTGCGGATTCCGGAAGGGCTCGTGGTCGGCGAGGATCCCGAGTTCGACGGCAAGCGATTCCGCACCACCGAGAACGGGATCACGCTGATCACGCAACCGATGATCGACAGGCTCCCGACATGACGCCGATGCGCGTCCTCGCGGTCGCCTCGGAAGTCTACCCGATCGTCAAGACCGGCGGCCTCGCCGACGTGGTCGGCGCGCTGCCGGCGGCGCTGAAGCAGCACGGCGTCGCGACGCGGACGCTGGTGCCCGGCTATCCCGATGTGCTCAAGGCGCTGGCCTCCGCGGAAACGCTGCTGAACTGGGGAGAATTTTACGGCGGGCCGATCCGCGTGCTCGGCGGCACCCATGACGGCCTCGATCTCGTTGCGCTCGACGCGCCGCATCTCTATGCGCGCCCCGGCAATCCCTATCTCGGTCCCGACGGACGCGACTGGCCCGACAACGGCATCCGCTTTGCGGCGCTGTCGCGGATGGCGGCCGAAATCGGGCGGGGTGCGATCGAGAGCTTCGCCCCCGACATCGTGCACGCGCATGACTGGCAGGCCGGGCTCGCGCCGGCCTATCTGCATTATGGCGCACAACCGCGGCCGGGCACGGTGATGACCGTGCACAACCTTGCCTATCAGGGACAATTCTCGCCGGACATGCTGGCTGCGTTCGGCCTGCCGGGCGAGGCCTATTCGCTCCACGGCGTCGAATATTACGGCACCATCAGTCTCTTGAAGGCCGGCCTGCAATTCGCCGACCGCATCACCACGGTGTCGCCGACCTATGCGCAGGAGATCCAGAGCGACGAAGGCGGCATGGGGCTCGGCGGCCTGCTGCGCGAACGCTCCGACGTGCTGAGCGGCATCCTCAACGGCATCGACATCGATGTGTGGAATCCGGCCACCGATCCCGCCATCGCGGCGCGCTTCAGCGTCGGGCAAATCGCGGAGCGCGCGGCCAACAAGGCGGCGCTGCAACGGCGGTTCGGGCTCGAGCCGGCGCCGGATGCGATGCTGCTCGGCGTCATCAGCCGGCTGTCATGGCAGAAGGGTCTCGACCTGCTGCTGGAGAACATTCCGACATTGCTCGGCGAAGGCATTCAGCTCGCGCTGCTCGGCAGCGGCGATCGCGATCTGCAGGATCGCTACGCCGCGCTGGCGCGCGACAATCCCGGGCGGATCGCGGTGGTGATCGGCTATGACGAGGCGCTGGCGCATCTGATCCAGGCAGGCTCCGATGCGCTTGCGGTGCCGTCGCGGTTCGAGCCGTGCGGCCTCACCCAACTCTGCGCGCTGCGCTACGGCGCGGTCCCGATCGTTGCCAATGTCGGCGGCCTTGCCGACACCGTGCTGGGCTTCGACGAAGCCGCGGTCACCGGCAGTGCTGCGACCGGCGTCAAGTTTGCACCCGTGACCTCGGAAGCGCTCGCCCATGGCTTGCGCACAGCGAACCTGCTGTTCAACGACAAGGTGACCTGGCGCCGGCTGCAGCAGGCCGGCATGGCCACCGATGTCTCCTGGCACAATCGCGCCGGCCGCTACGCCGCGCTCTACCGCGAGCTCGCCGCCGCGCGAGGATGACGCGCGATCAATTCAACAGATCGCAGGACGCGATGCGGTTGATATCGGCCAGGCGGCGATCGGGATTGCCCTTGAGATCGAGGCTTGCGACGAGATCGAGCAGGCGGCCAAAGGCGCGGTCGGCGACCGCGACAGGCAACGGCTCCTCATCGAAGGCCTCGATGTAGTTGCCGACGAGACCGCTCAGCAGCCGGCACATCGCCCGCTGCTCGGGCTGATGCTGGCTCAAGGTCTCGAGTTTGTCCTGGAGGGTTCGGTAGGTCCGCAGGCCGTGGGGCTGCTGCGAAAGCCAAGTATGCAAATCGGGAGCGTGCAAATCAGAATTTTGTAAATCGGTCATGTCAGCCTCTTCAAGCAGGAGAAGAAGCTACCGGTTTATATAGCCGATCGCAGTTCCGCGCCATGACGATTTTTGCATGCATCCCCTGCCCGGCCGGGCAGGCCGTGTCATCGGATTGGCACGCGGCATAGCTAAAGTATCTTGGTTTTGATCAAAGTCGCGCGAGTGCCGGCAGGATCCTGTAGCGCGCGATCTCGTGCGGATAGTCGCCGCGATTGGCGAGCAGCACGATGCCGAACCGGCGCGCCGGCACCAGGCCGATATAGGCCGAGGCATTGTTGAGGCCGCCGGGCTTGTCGATGACGGTGACACCGTCCAGCCGCACATGCTCCCACGCCATCGCCTGCCCGAACGTCGCATCGACACGAAAACTCTCGCGCATGGTCACCTGCAATGCCGCGCGCAATTCGGGATCGATCACCGCGCCGTCGAGACAGGCGCGCAGCAGCATACCGAGATCGCGCGCCGACGAGAACATCTGGCCGGTGCCGGGAAAATCGTAATAGCTCTGCTGATTGCCGGGTGGGCCGATCGCCGTACCGTCATGGGAGTAGCCCTGGACCATGCGCTGCATGATCTCCGGCGCCATCGCCGCGCGATTATCCTCGCCACGATCCGGAACGAAGGTCGAGGTCATGCCGAGCGGCTTGAGGATACGGCTCTCGATCAACGTCGCGATCGGCATGCGATAGCGCTGCTCCAGCACCAGCTGCAGCAGGACATAGCCGGCATGGCTGTAGATGCGCTGCTTGCCCGGTTGCTCTCCTGTCTGGGGCGTCCAGGCATTGAGCATCGCGATGAACTGATCGCGGCTGAAGGCCTCGTTCGGCCATGGCGGATGATCGGTCGGCAGCAGCAGCCCGGATGTATGGTTGACGAGCTCGCGCACCGTGACGCGGCTGATATAGTCCCCGTGCAGCTCGGGCAGATATTGGCCGACGGGATCGTCCAGCCGCAATTCGCCGCGCTCGGTGCCGAGTGCGACCAGTGTCGCCTCGAACAGCTTGCGCAGCGAGGCGAGGTTGAACAGCGTGTCCGAGGTGACCGGCCGCTTTGCCGCAGTGTCGGCGAAGCCGTAATTGAAGAAGGCGACTCGGCCGCCGGCATAGACCGCCGCGGCCAAGCCGCCCGGATCGGCCGCGGTCGCGGTCGGCGCCAGTTCGGTCGTGACGATGTCCCTGATCTGCGCATCCATGTCGGAATCAGCCCGCGCGCCCGTCAGCACGCTGGCGGCAACGGCAAGCAGGACGGCCGCGATCCGGACGAAGAGCCATTGTCTCATGTAGAACGAATTCGCGACGATGTTTGCGATGTGACCCGCAGGTGGACCTGTTTAGCCATCGCGAGATGGCGACATCGCGACCCTAGCGGTGGAACCCACGCGTCCGAATTCACGATCGCGCGTCTTGCACCGTTACCCATTCCGGCTGGGGAACGGGCGGCCCGATCGCTGTTCCGGCGGTCAATCCCGGAACCCGCGATCGCGACCGCCCTCCCACTCCAGCCACGGCGCGGGAACTGCAATGGAACTAAAAAATGCGGGGCGCTTGAAAATACGAGAAACGCACAGCGACGGAGAGGCAATGCTGACGCTTGCCAGGCTCGCCGCCGATATGTCTGACTTCGTCACATTCCGCTCCCAACCGGGGGACGGTTTCTTACTAGCAACAATTCGTCAATCAAGGGTTGCATAGGCCCATGAGATTCGATTTGCAAGACACGGCTGCGTGCGACCGATTGTCCTGTTCCCGGTGCAGGACGCGCGCGATGCCGCGGTTAAGCATGGCTTAACTATCGAACGCGCGGCGCGCGCGCCTATCCGGTCCGCGACCGGACGATCAACCGCGGCAACGACGCCAGCAGCAGCACGAGGCAGACGCAGAGCAGCACGATGTCCTTGAACAGGAACTCGCCGGCCAGGTTCCAGGCCATCGGGTCGGTCGACAGGCTCCATTTGACCACCCCGGGTGTCGTGAAGAAGAACGACCAGGTCACCGCAAAGGTGATCACGCCCATCAATGCGCCGATCGCGGACAGGATCGGGCTGAACGCGCCGGCGGCAAGCAGCACGGCGATGCCGAACTCGGTGACGCCGAGCACATAGGCCTCGCCGCGAAGGCCGAACACCGATAGCCACGAGACGAACGGGCTGTTGCTGATGAATTGCACGATGCCTTGCGCCGACTGCAGCGTGAACTTCTGCATACCGAACGACACGAAGATCACCACCATGACCCAGCGCAGGATCGCGAGCAGACGATAAGACCCCTCGCCTTGTTCGGCGATGTTGAACGACAGATTCATGCGGATGTTTCTTCCCTCGCTGCGATGCCATCATCAGCCGCGGTTACGGCGTTGGTGGCAGGATTACGCAGCGCGCCCCGCGCGCGTTACGTGCGGGAGGACGTCACGTCCTTCACAAGGATGTGCAGACGAGGTGATCGACAGGGCCGGCGGGCGGCGGAAGCCTCAAGCCGCGGTGAACAACTTGCCGACCTTCTCGTAGGCTTCACCCTTGAACCGCATCAGCTGAAACTGCTTGATCGGCACATAGTCGCTCGGCGTGGTGTTGAGGGTGATCCCGGGAATCAGCAGCGGCGCGGCGAAGCTCTTCAGGTTGGTCGCCTGGCGCAGGATATCGGCCCGCGTCAGCTGGTCGCCACATTGCCTGATGACGTGGGCAGCGGTTGCCGCGGCGGTGTAGCCGATGGCGTAAAGGTCGTCGGCGCGATCGGCGTTCGGGACGTAGCGGTCGAGGAACGCCATGTATTGCTTCATGTCAGGCGTGTCGGCCCAGAGCGGATTGCCGGGGTCCTGTCGCGTCGCGAAGGCGAGAATGCCCTGCGCGGTCTCGAAGCCGGCGGGCTTGAGCGTCGCGCGGACCGAGGCATTGCCAGCACCGAGAAATATTTGCGGCCGCCATTCGAGCGCGGCCATCTTGCGCAATGCCTGGCTCGCCATCTTCGGGATGGTGATGAGGAACACCACGTCGGCGCCGGACAATTTGATCTGGACGATCTGGGAATCGATGGTCGGATCGCCGACCGAGTAGTTCAGCTCCGACGTGATCTGCGCGGTCCTGGCACCGAGACCGGTTTTCAGGCCTGCCAGCGTTGCCTTCCCGGCATCGTCGTTCTGATACAGCAGGCCGATCTTCGCATCGGGCATGGTGGCGGCGATGTAGCGGCCGACGACACCTCCCTCGATCTCGTAGGTCGATCCGCCGACCATGGTCCATGGATTGGCCGCCGGGTCCGACAGCTTGCTGGCGGCCGCCGCAAGGAACAGCTGCGGGACCTTGCGCGCGTTCATGTATTTCTGCACGGCGATGTTGCCCGGCGTTCCCATCGCGCCCGCAATGAACAGCACCTCGTCGCCTTCGACCAGGCGCCGTGCTGCTTCGACCGATTTCGGCGGGCTGTAGGCGTCGTCATGGTTGATGAACTTGATCTTGCGGCCGTTGATGCCTCCGCCGTCATTCAGCATGCGGAAATAGGCATCCATGGCGTTCGCAAGCACGCCGAACGACGACACCGGGCCGCTGAGCGGGCCGAACTGCCCGATGCGGATTTCCTGATCGCTGGCACCGGGATCATAGGAGGCGCCGGCAAATGCCTTGCCGCCAATGGATGCCGCGAGCCCAGCCGCTGCCGTCCCGAGCAGCGTTCGACGGCTGATCGTCTTCATCGGTTTCCTCCACTGGATTTAGGGCGCCTTATGCGGCGCCTCTTTCGAATGCCATGTGATATTGCGCGGCGATCTCGTCGACGATGTCGGCCGCTCCCGTCACCGCGCGCACGCCGGAGACCGAATGACCGGCGCTCCAGACCTCGATCCAACGCCGCGGTGCTCCCGCATCGCCCTTTCCGCCGAACTTTTCGCGCGCGCGCGCCTCCGACACGGACTCGTCGAGATTTGCCGGATCGAGACCCGCCGCAACGATCGAGGGCCGCAGCATGCTGGCCTCGAGGCCGGTGAAGGCCTTCGTCAGCATGATGTCGTCGAGCGTGCTGTCGACCAGCATTCTCCGATAGGCGTCGCTCGCCATGCTCTCGCGCGCCGCGATGAAGCGCGTTCCCATATAGGCGAGATCGCAGCCGAGCAGCCGCGTCGCCGCGAGCGCCGTGCCGTCAGTCACGCCGCCCGCGAGCACGACCGGACCGTCGAACATGGCGCGCACCGCGCGCACAAAGGCGAACGGATTGGCCCAGCCGGTCTGGCCGCCGGCACCTGCGGTGAGCAGGATCAGGCCGTCGGCGCCCGCCTCGATCGCCTTCTCGGCATGCCGCAGCGAGGCGATGTCTGCGAGCACGAGACAGCCGACATCTTGCAACGGCTGAACGGCCGCCGCCGGCGACCCCACGCTGGTGATGACCATCTCGACCTTGTGCCGGACGAGACAGGCGAGATCATCCTTGAAGCGCGGCTGGCGGATGATGAGGTTCGGGCAATGCGGCGCGGCCGGCCGGCCGAGATCGGCGACATTGCGCTCGATCTGGGTGAGCCAGGCATCGAGCTCCTCGACCGAGCGGGCGTTCGCGGTTGGAAACGCGCCGATCGCGCCGGAGCGGCAGACCGCCGTCACGAGATCGACGCCGGAGACGCGCAGCATTGGCGCCGCGATCAGCGGCAACCGAAGTCGATCCGCGATCGCAGCGGGGAGCGCGCTCCGGCGGGCAGCGGCCTGCATGATCAGCGCCCCTTCCACACCGGCTTGCGCTTCTCGGCGAATGCCTTCAGCCCCTCGGTGCGATCTTCGGATTTCAGCGCGCGTTCGGCGATCGGCCCTTGCGCGGTCCAGCCCTCTTCATCGGTCCAGTTCGCGGCCTGGAAGATGATCTCCTTCGACGCGGCGAGCGCGGTCGGGCCGTTGATAAGGAGCTCGTTGCCGAAGGCAACCGCCGCCTCGAGCGCCTGTCCGGGTTCGACGAGCCGGTTCACGAGGCCGAGGCGTTCGAAGTATTCCGCGCCCTTGAACTGCCCGGTCAGCGCCAGCTCCATGGCGACGTGATAGGGGATCCGCTTCGGCAGCCGGAACAGGCCGCCGCCGACGGCAACGACGTTGTGCCTGACTTCCGGCAGTCCCATCTTGGCGTCCCGCGCGGCGACGATGAGATCGCAGGACAGGCAGAGCTCGAGCCCGCCGCCGACGGCATAGCCCTCGACGGCTGCGATCAGCGGCTTGCGCGGCGGCCGGCGAAACAATCCGAAGCCGCCGCGTTCGGTCACGCCGCGCTCGCCGCGCGCCACCGCCTTGAGATCGGCGCCGGCCGAGAAGTTGCCGCCCGCACCGGTGATGACGCCCGCGAACAGCGCATCCTCCGCGTCGAGCAGATCCATCGCATCGCAGATGCCGCGCGCCAGCGCAGCGTTGCACGCGTTGCGCGCTTCGGGACGGTTCAGGGTGACGACGAGGATGTGGCCGCGCCGTTCGGTCAGAACGACCTGTTCACTCTCAGTGGTCATCGCTGCGCCTCACAATGCGAAGGTAAAGCCGCCATTGACCGGGTAGGTCTGGCCGGTGATCCACGCGCTCGCATCGGAGGCAAGGAACAGCACCATGTTGGCGACATCGGACGGCAGGCCCGGGCGGCGGATGACGTACTTCTCCATCATCTTCTTCTGCCGCTCGGGATCGGCCTTCAGCCGCGCCTCGATCGCGGGCGTCAGCGTCGCGGCAATCGCCACGCAGTTCGCCGTAATGTTGTGGCGGCCGAGCGAGCGCGCGACCGCACGCGTGAAGCCCGCGGCGCCCGCTTTTGCGCCCGAATAGACCTCGAGGCCCGCCTCGCCCGCGCGGCCGGCATCCGAGATGATGGTGACGATGCGGCCGGCCTTGCGCTCGATCATCTGCGGGATGCAGGCCGAGGCGCAGTTGATGACGCCGTAGAGGTTGACGCCGATGAAGCTGTTCCAGACCTCGGGGCCGGTCTCCCAGAACGGCTTGCGCGCATCGGGATCGGGGGTCGCGCCGGCGTTGCCGGCGTTGTTGACGAGAACATCGACCGGACCGAAGGCCTGCTCGGCCTTGCCGACCATCGCCTTGACCGAGGCAAGATCGGTGACGTCGGCCTGCACCGCGATCGCCTTGCCGCCGGCGGCATTGACTTCCCGCGCGACCTGCTCGGCGCGATCGAGGAAATAGTCGTTGACGACGATGCCGGCCGCGTTGTGCGCGGCGAAGTGCAGCGCGATCTGGCGCCCGACGCCCTGGCCCGCACCGGTGATCAGCGTCACCTTGCCGTTCAGATCAAGAATATCACTCATACGTTTCTCTCCCGTCCCTTCCAGTAGGGCTCGCGCAATTCGCGCTTGAGCAGCTTGCCCATGGTGTTGCGTGGCAGTTCATCGACGATCGACAGCGTCTTGGGCCGCTTGTACGAGGCAAGATGGTCGCGGCAGAAATCGAGGATCGCGGCCTCGTCCGCCGTGTGACCCGGCTTCAGCTCGCAGAACGCCTTGACCTGCTCGCCGAACTCGTCGTCGGGAATGCCGATGACAGCGACGTCCTGCACGTCCGGATGCCTGAGGATCGCGGCCTCGATCTCGGCCGGATAGATGTTGACGCCGCCAGCAATGATCATGTCCTTGGCCCGATCGGTGATGAACAGGTAGCCGTCGTCATCGAGCATCCCGACATCGCCGACGCGGAAATAGCCGTGGTCGTCGCGCGTATCGGTTCCGAGCGGCTTGCCGTTCAGGTAGGCGCTGATCGTCACCGGCGTCCTGATCCAGATCTCGCCGGACCGGTTGCGCGGCAGTTCGCGCCCCTCGGCATCGCGAATCGAGATGTCGACATGCTTGTGCGGGCGGCCGCTGGAGCCAGGCTTGCGTTCCTGCATCTCCGGCGGCAGGAAACTGATCATGCCGACTTCGGTGGCGCCGTAGCCTTCGCCAAGGACGCCCGAGCCGAAATAGCGGATGATCCAGCGCTTGAGCTCGTAAGGCACCGGCGCTGCGCCGACCGACAAGGCGCGGATCGACGATACGTCGTGAGCGTCGAGCACGTCCTTTGGCAACGCCGCGAGGCGCTTGTACATGGTGGGAACGCCGGTCCAGTTGGTGACGCGGTGCTTTGCGATCAGGCGAAGCGCGCCTTCCGGATCGAAGCGGCGCATCAGGATCACCGGATTGCCGAGTTGGATCGCACCCCAGACCTGCGACGGGCCGGCGCCATGATGCAGCGGCAGCGTCAGCAGCGAGACGCCGCCCGGTTGACCACGCCGGGTCTGCGCCACGTCGCGGAGATATTCGCTGGTGCGTTGATCCATCTGCACGCCCGGCTGCACCACCGAGACCACGCCCTTGGGCAGGCCCGTGGTGCCTGAGGTGTAGAGGATCAGCGGCGGCCGGCCGGTTGAATGCAGCGGCGGCTCGGCGGACGCTTCGAGCAGTTCGGAGAATGCGACGAAGCCAGGCGACACTGTGCCGATCGAGACCGCAAGCTTGATCGGCAGACCCTCGAATGCGGGCTTCAGCGCCGCCGGATCCTCATCGTCACAGACGATGACCTGGGCGCCGCTGTTGGACAGCACGTACTGCGTCTCCGATGGCGTCAGCCGCCAGTTCAGGCCGAGCAGCGAGCAGCGCAGCTTGCCGATCGCCTCGCTCAGGATCGGCCACTCGATCCGGATCTGGGTCCGCAACACCACGATGTCGCCGGCGACGACGCCCCTGGCCGCCAGGCCATGCGCGACGCGGTTGGCGGCATCGTTGAGCTGCGACCATGTCATCCGGTGATCGCCCTCGACGAAGGCGACATCGTCGGGGCGATTGGCAGCCCAGTATTCGACGCTGTTCGGCAGGATGCTCATTTCGCCAGCCTCCGTTCGAGCGTCGCGATGAATTGCGCGCTGACGACCTCGAGATCCAGTCCCTCCGGATCGACCAGCCACTGCGCCACCGATCCGCGCAGCGTGGCGAGGATCAACGCGCTTTCGGTCTCCGGATCGATATCGGCGCGCAACCGGCCCTCGGCCATTCCCGCCCGCAGGGCAGCGGCGATCTCGCCTCGGGTTTCGCGATTGAGTTTCGCCACGGTGGCCGTGATCGGCGGCACGGTGAGCGCGCCGGCCAGCACGGCATGAAAGGCGCGCGCCATGACAGGATTCCGCGCCGGCATCACGAAGTAGTATCGGCACGACGAGAGCAGGCTGGCGTAGCCGGTCAGCCCCGGCGCGGAGGCGCGGCGTTCGGTGATGAAGGATTCGATGATGTAGGTGCCGAGCGCCGAGATCAGATCGGCCTTGGTCTTGAAATAGTGCGACGGCAGACCGCGGCTGTAGCCGGCGCGCTCGCCGGCCTCCGCCAGCGTGATCGCCTCGAGCCCGTTTTCAGCAACGATCAGCGCGGCCGCTTCGAGGATCCGCCGCTCCGCTTCATCGCGCCGCTCAACCTGCGTCCGCCGTGACACCGACACCGGCGCGTTATCTCGCTGCTCCTGCGCGCGTCGAACTGCTCGTGCCATTCAGCTTCGCTCCCTTTGCCGTGCGGCCACTTCTTGCTTGCATTCAAGCTAGATTAATGTTTGTTGGTCAGTCAACAAATTTCTTGGAGGAAACGCATGCAACCGAACAAGCTACTGAAACCAGGGCTGTATTCCGCAGCATCTCATGACCAGGCGGGGGCGATAGTCCGCCTCAAGGGCGGCCGCTGCCGCTGCGGATACGTCTTCTTCCCGATGCAGACCTATGGCTGCGAGCGCTGCGGCAGCCACGGCGATGCGCTGACGCCTTGCGAACTCTCGGCCAAGGGAACGCTGCTTGCGGAAGCGACCGTTCACCTGCACGCCGACAAGAACCGGCCGGCTCCCTTCACCATCGTCAAGGTCGCGCTCGACGACGGCCCAGTCATTCGCACCCTGCTGGCCGAGGACAGCGCGCCCGTCGCGCCGGGCCAGCGCGTGAGCGGCAGGCTCGCCGCAATCGGACAGAACGAGAGCGGCGAGACCGTACTCGATCTCCGCTTCAGCATCGCATCCTGATTGATCCGGAGATTCGCCATGACACGATCACTCAACGAGCTGCGGCCGGTCTACGTCGTCGGCATCGGCTGGCATCGCTACCAAAACCCGAGCGAGACGCCCTACGTGGAGCTCGGCCTCACCGCGATCCGCGCCGCGCTTGCCGATGCGCGCATCGAATGGCCTGCGGTCGAATCGACCTATGTTGCGACCGCGCTGCTCGGCATGGCGTCGGGACGGCCGATGCTGCGCCATCTCGGCGCGACCGGCGCGCCGCTGATGCATGTCGAGAATGCGTCGGCCTCCGGATCGACCGCGTTCCGCCATGCCTGTATCGAGGTCGCGAGCGGCATCTCCGACGTTGCGCTGGCAATTGGCGTCGACAAGCGCAACCCGGTGCGGCGCCCGGACACCGGGATCGGAAATCTCGCCGAGGACGCCATCGTCCCCTTCACGCATTTCGCGCTGCTGACCAATGAATACGCGGTCCGCCACAACGCCTCGACCGAGGACATCGCGCGGGTCGCGGTGAAGAACCACCGCAACGGCGCCAAAAACCCCAATGCGCAGCGGCAGCAGGAGCGCACGCTCGACGAGGTGCTCGGCGGCAAAAAGGTGTCGGGCTCGCTGACGTCGCTGCAATGCACGCCGATCGGCGAAGGCGCCGCCGCCGTGATCGTCGCATCCGAGGACGGCATTCGCAGGCTAGGCATCGACGCCGGCCGCGCCATTCGCACCACGGCCTCGGTCGGCCGCAGTGAGCGGGTCTATCCGCCCGGCGCCGGCTTTGACGCGGCGCTCACCAAGGAGACCGCCGACCTTGCTTTGGCGCAGGCCAAGCTAACACCGAAGGATCTCGACATCATCGAGCTGCACGACGCCTTCACGGTCGAGGAGCTGCACTACATCGAAAGCATCGGCCTCTGCCCCGAGGGGCATGGCGTTCGCATGCTGAAGGACGGCGCGCTCGATATCGGCGGGCAATGCGCGATCAATCCCTCGGGCGGCCTGATTGCGATGGGGCACCCGATCGGTCCCACCGGTATCGGCCAGATCGGCGAGATCGTGATGCAGCTGCGTGGCGAGGCCGGCCCACGCCAGCATGGCGGCGCGCGCATTGGGCTGGCGCATATGGTCGGCGTCGGCGCGGTCTGTTACGTGCACATCCTGCAACGGTGACGCCGCCGCTCGATGACGCGCCAGCTCACGCGCGCTGGCGCTGCGGCCGCGCGGCGTCCTTTGCCGGCACCGGCATGGTGAAACCGTACAGGAACAGGTCCACCACCATGTCGGCGAACTCGCCGGGGTCGACGCCGCCCTTCGGGTCGTACCAGGTGTGGCTGAAGTTCAGGATGCCGAACAGCATCATGCTGTAGATCTTCTTGGTCCGCTTGACGATCTTGCCTTCCTTGTCGAGCTTGACGAGGAGGTCCGAGACCGTGTCGACGAGCTGGCGCTCCAGCGCCTTGATCGCATCCTGCTCGGTCTCACCGAGGAACGAGAGGTCGTTGAGGATGACGCGCTGCTCGTCGCTCGAGCGCGCATTGAGCGCGACGATGGCCTGGATCGCGGCGCGGAACTGTTCCAGCGTCGCCGTCTTGCCGGCCATCGCGGCCTCGACATCGGCGATCATCTCGCGGATATGCGCATCCAGGATCGCGAACAGGATCGCTTCCTTCGAGTCGAAATAGTGATACAGCGCGCCGCGCGACAGCTTGCATGCATCCGCAAGATCGGCGATCGAGGCGCGCATATAGCCTTGCCGCGCGAACAGGCCGCAGGCGGTGGTGAGGATGCCCCGCTGGATCTCGTCGTAATTTTCTGAGCGCGTCCGCGCCATACCTGTTTCTCTCGTACACCATCGGCGCCGCCGGAATCGGACGACACCCGTCTCTCTATACTACTGCCGCTCCACGCCCTCCTCCCCTTTGCGGGCGCCATCCACCAGAACTCTTCCATCGCTCGCCACGGCGCGCGACCTGCGTCAAAAAATAATTTGAACGACCGGTCGGATTATATTAGAGTGCCTGCCATCAAGCAAGCAGATTGCGCACGCCGGAACCAACCCGGCGGCATCGAGGGAGGCTTCGCGTGGATTCTCATAAGGTCGATGCTGTCGTGATCGGAGCCGGCGCCGGCGGGCTGTGCGCCGCGGCGCGGCTTGCCCATGGCGGGCTGCATACGCTCGTCGTCGACGACAAGGACCGGCTCGGCGGGCGCGCCTCGACGGAGGAGATCGACGGCTTCAAAGTCAATATCGGCGCGATCGCGATCGAGTTCGGCGGCGTGTTCGAGGAAACCTTCCACACCGTCGGCGCGCCGCTCGACATCCGCGCGCCGGAGCCTGCGAGCTCGTTCTTCATCGACGGCAAGGTGATCGATGTCGGCCGCGGCGGCTGGTCGCTGCTGCTCGGGCAGCTCACGAAACAAGCCTCGCGCATCCTGGAGAAATTCGCCGATGCCCGCTCCGGCAACCTGCCCGACGGGCGGCAATCGACCGAGGACTGGCTGAAGGGCTACACCAGCAACGCCACGGTGCACGCACTGTTTCGCAATCTCTGCGCGGCGATCTTCGCCTGCAACGCCGCCGAGCTGCCGGCCCGCGCCTTCCTCACCTATTTCACGAGCAAGGGTGCCTTCAAGAAATTCGGCTTCTGCCCGCAGGGCACGATCGGCGTCTGGAACAGCCTCGGCGGCGCGATCCGGCGCAATGGCGACATCTGGCTCGGCACGCCGGCGACCACGATCCACACCGCCAACGGCCGCGTCGAAGGCGTCACCGTGCTCCGGAACGGCGAGAAGGTGCGGATCGACACCGACCTCGTCATCAGCAACGCCGGACCGAAGGCCACCGTCGCGCTCGCCGGCAGCGAGGCGTTCCCGGCGGACTACATCGCCAAGGTGAAGAACGACCTTCGCCCGGCCGCCAACATCGTCATCAACATCGCAAGCCGCGAGCCGCTGATCAACCATCCAGGCATCGTCACCTTCGGCAAGACGCGCCGGCTCTGCAACATGGCGAACCTCTCCGCCACCTGTCCCGAGCTGGCGCCGCCCGGCTGGCATCTTTACGTCGCCTATGCCGTGCCGGTGCCGGCCCTCGGCGATTTCGACTCCGATGCCGAGGTCGCGCTCGCGCTCGAAGATCTCCGCGAGCAGTTCGCCAATTTCGACCACGCGAAAATCCTCTCGATCCGGGTGATGCGCGACGACTGGCCGGCGCAACGCAGCTGTGCCGGTTACGATCTGCCGCGCGAAACCGGCATCGAAGGCCTGTGGTGCGTCGGCGATGCGGTGAAGCAGTATGGCAATGGCGGCACGCAGGCCTGTGCCGAGACCGCGAAGATCGTCACCGATGCGATCTTCGCCGCGCGGCCGCACCGGTCGGCCGGCCGGGTCTGAGCGCGATGCCGACGACCATTCCGCATTCGACGCCAACGGCAGCGCCCCAGGCCGCGCCGGCGCCGGAGTGCCTGCTCGAATTCCGTAACATCCGGATCGTCTACGACAACGCGATCGAGGCGATCCGCGATGTCTCGATCGCAGTGCCCGAAGGCAACATCGTCGCCCTGCTCGGCTCCAACGGCGCCGGCAAGTCGACATTACTCAAAGCGATGTCCGGCATCCTCTACACCGAGGAAGGCGTGATCGAGAACGGCAGCATCCGCTTCCGCGACGACGAGGTGCATCGCCTCGCGCCGGACGAACTGGTCCGCCGCGGCATCGTGCAGGTGCCGGAGGGCCGCCGCGTGTTCGCGGCGCTGACCATCGACGAGAATTTGCAGATAGGCGGCTACACCAGGACCGGCGCGGAGGCGCGCGAGCGCCGCGACACGGTGTTTGCGCTGTTCCCGCGGCTCCATGAGCGGCGCGACCAGATCGCCGGCTACATGTCCGGCGGCGAGCAGCAGATGCTCGCGATCGGCCGTGCGCTGATGACCGATCCCGTGCTGCTGGCGCTCGACGAGCCGTCGCTCGGCCTCGCGCCGCTGATCATCGACCGCATCTATGAGGTGATCGTCCGGCTGCGCGACGAGCTGAAGATGACCGTGCTGCTGGTCGAACAGAACGCGCAGCGCGCGCTCGACATCGCCGACTACGGCTACATCCTGGAGACCGGGCGCGTCGTGCTCGACGGCACGGCAAAAAGGCTCACCGCCAACGAGGACGTCCAGGAATTCTACCTCGGCGTCTCCTCCACCGGCCGCAAGAGCCTGCGCGACGTCAAGCATTACAAGCGCCGCAAGCGGTGGCTGTCGTGACCGCGCTGCTCACAGTCGAGAACCTCTCCAAGCGCTTCGGCGGCCTGCAGGCGGTCGCCGATGTCAGCCTTGAAGTCGCGGCGGGCGAGATCTGCAGCGTGATCGGCCCGAATGGCGCCGGCAAGACCACGCTGTTCAACATGATCTCGGGCGTGCTGCGGCCGAGCGGTGGCCGGATCACCTTCGACGGCATCGACCTTGCGACCATTTCGCCGTGGAGGTTCGCCGCCGTCGGCATCGGCCGCACCTTCCAGAATCTGGCGCTGTTCAAGCACGGCACCGTGGTCGAGAACATCCTGACCGGCCGCCACACCCATCTGCGCTCGACCGTGCTCGACGCCGTGGTGTTCTTCGGCCGCACCCGTAAGGAAGAAATCGCGGCCCGGCAACGGGTCGAGCACATCATCGAATTCCTTGAGATCGAGCATATCCGGGACGCCGTGGTCGGCACGCTGTCCTACGGCCAGCAGAAGCGTGTCGAACTCGCCCGCGCGCTCGCCTGCGAGCCGAAGCTGCTGCTGCTCGACGAGATGGTATCCGGCATGAACCAGGAGGAGACCGAGGACATCGCGCGCTTTGTGCTCGACATCCGCGACGAGCTCGGCATCACCGTCGTGATGATCGAGCACGAAATGCGCATCGTGATGGACATCTCCGACCGCATCCATGTGCTGAATTTCGGCCGCAAGATCGCCGAAGGCACGCCCGACGAAGTCAGGCGCGATCCGGCGGTCGCGGAGGCCTATCTCGGCGGCCAGCGCACTGAAGCGATGGCAAAGGCAGGCGCGTGATGTCGACGATGGACAGCCTGCGCACCGTTCACCCACCGCTGCAGGCCAACGCCGCGCGCAGTGCGCCTGCGGCAGGCGCCGACGCGCTGCAGGCG
The DNA here is from genome assembly GCF_038957035.1 of Bradyrhizobium sp. B097. Taxonomy (NCBI): domain Bacteria; kingdom Pseudomonadati; phylum Pseudomonadota; class Alphaproteobacteria; order Hyphomicrobiales; family Nitrobacteraceae; genus Bradyrhizobium; species Bradyrhizobium sp. B097. The sequence goes on along the minus strand of NZ_CP152412.1, from coordinate 2,292,553 downwards.
GCGCTAGCGGATGCCGCCATCACTATCCCGCAATTGCTGCGCCAGCGCGCGGCCATGCATGGCGATGCATTGGCGCTGCGCGAGAAGGATTATGGCATCTGGAATCCCTATTCCTGGCGGCACTATTACGAGACCGCGCGCGCGGTCGCGCTCGGCCTGCTCGCGCTCGAGATCAAGCCGGGCGACCGGGTCGCCATCGCCGGCGAGAACACGCCGGAATGGTTCTACGCCGATCTCGGTACCCAGATGATCGGCGCGGTCGCGGTCGGCATCTATCCGACCAATCCCTGGGTCGAGCTGCAGTATATCGTCAAGCATTCGGGCGCCCGGGTCGTCGTCACCGGCGATCAGGAGCAGACCGACAAGGTGCTCGACGCGATGGCCAACAATGGCGGCCTGCCGGATCTGGAGGCCATGGTCTGCGTCGACATGAAGGGCCTGCGGCATTATCGCCAGTCCGAGCTGATGTCGTTCGCCGCGCTATGCGAACGCGGCAAGACCTACGCCGAGGCGAACCCTGAGGCCAACGCCACCCTCGATCGCCTGATCAGCCAGGGCGCGCCGGACGATGTCTGCATCCTCGTCTACACCTCGGGCACGACGGGCCCGCCCAAGGGCGCGATGCTGACCCACCGCAATCTCGTCTACGCCGCCTATGCCTACGCCAAGACCGTCGGGATTGCGGACAAGCCGTTCGAAGCGGTGAGCTATCTGCCGCTGTGCCACGTCGCCGAGCGCTGCTACGGCACGGTGACGCATCTCGTGCTCGGCGGCACCGTGTCCTTTGCCGAATCGATCGACACCGTCGCAATCAACATCCGCGAGATCGCGCCAACGTTCTTTGTCGGCGTGCCCCGCATCTACGAGAAGCTGCAGCAGGGCTTTCTGTTCCGCCTCGGCGAGAGCGGCCGGCTGCGGCAGGGCTTCACCAAGGCCTGCCTCGCCTGGGGCCGCACGCTGTCCGATCGCCGGCAGGCCGGCAAGGAAGGCTGGCTCGATCGTGCCGCCTACGGGCTGCTCTATCTCCTGATGTTCCGCAATCTGCAGCGCCATCTCGGCTTCGCTTACAGCCGGCACCGGCTGTGCGCCGGCGCCTCGATCTCGCCGGAGACGTTGCGCTTCTTCGACATCATCGGCCGTCCGGTGTCGCAGGGCTATGGGCTGACCGAAAGCGGCGGCGTCGCCTTCATCCAGACCGAAAGCCACCACCGGATCGGGGGCTGCGGCGTGCCGTTGCCGCAGACCGAATGGAAACTCGACAGCGACGGCGAGATCCTGCTGCGCAACCCCGGCGTCTTCAAGGGCTACTTCCTCGACGAGAAGGCCTCGACCGCCTCGCTGGAGCAAGGCGGCTGGCTGCGCACCGGCGACATCATCGAGATAACAGACAACGGCGAGATCGCGGTGGTCGACCGCAAGAAGGCGATCATCATCACCGCCGGCGGCAAGAACATCGCCCCGTCGGAGATCGAGAATGCGCTGAAGGATTCCGAATTCATCAAGGAAGCGATCGTGGTCGGCGAGGCTAAAAAGTACCTCGGCGCCATCGTCCAGGTCGATTACGACAATGTCGGCCGCTGGGCGCGCGATCGGGCGTTGGCCTACACCAATTACAAGTCGCTGTCGCAGCTGCCCGAAGTGCACGAGCTGGTCGAGCGCATCGTGGGCGAGACCAACAAGCGCTTCGCCCGGGTCGAGAATATCAGGCGCTTCGCCATCCTCGAGAAGGAGCTCGATCATGACGACGGCGAGCTCACCGCAACGCAGAAGGTGCGTCGCGCCATGATCGAGAAGAAATTCGCGCGCGAGCTCGCCATCATCTACCAGGCGGAGGGCTGAATGCAGTATCTGATCCAGCTGCTGATCTCGGGGCTGGCGATCGGCGCAATCTACGGCCTGATCGCGATGGGCTTTGCGGTGATCTACAAATCCACCGGACTGGTCAATTTCGCGCAGGGCGAGATGACCATGATCACGGCCTATATCGCCTGGACCATCTCGACCACGGTCAGCGGCAATGTGTTCGTCGTCGCGGTGGGCGCGATCCTCGCCGCGGTGCTGCTCGGCCTCGTCATCGAGCGCCTGGTGATGCGGCCGATGCTGGGCGAGCCGGTGTTCGCGACCGTGATGGTCACGATCGGGCTCGCCGTGATCCTGCGTTCGGCGATCAACTTCATCTGGGACGCTTACCCGCACGGCCTCGATATCGGCATGGGCCGCGGCATCGTGCATCTCGGCGGCATCGGCGTGCGCACCGGGCAAATCGCCGTCATCGTCACGCTGCTGGCGCTACTGGCCGCGATCTGGGCGTTCTTCCGCTACAGCAAGGTCGGCGTCGCGATGCGCGCGGTCGCGGCCGACGATCGCACCGCGCTGTTGATGGGCATCAGCGCCACAAAGGTCCATGCGCTGGCCTGGGCCGCGTCGTCGGTGATCGCCGGCATCGGCGGCGTGTTCTTCGCGCTGTCCTACGACCTGTCGCCAGCGATGTTCCAGCTCGGGCTGAAGGCGTTTCCGGCCACGATCCTGGGCGGCCTCGATGCGGTGCTCGGCTCCGGTCTCGGCGGCCTCCTGATCGGCATCACGGAAAACCTGGCGGGCGGTTATGTCGGCTCCGGCATGAAGGAGGTCGCGGGCTTCGCCATGATCATCGTCGTGCTGATGATCCGCCCGTTCGGCATCTTCGGCGAACGCGACATCGAGAGGGTCTGATGCGCACCGGTGATTACATGCAGAGCTATGGCGAACTGGTCGCGCTGGTCGATTCCCCGCCGGTGTGGCTATGGTCGGCCGTGCTGCTGCTAGCGCTGATCGCAGCGCCTCATCTGCTGAATTCCTACGCGCTGTCGTTCCTGATGATCATCCTGATCACGGTGACCGGCGCGCTCGGGCTCAACATCCTGACCGGCTACACCGGCCTGATCTCGCTCGGCCATGTCGGCTTCCTGGTCACCGGCGCCTATGCCTACGCGGTGCTGGTCTCGAAGTACCACATGCCGCCGCTGGTCGGCTTCCTCGGCGCCGGCGTGGTGCCGGCGCTCGCCAGCCTGATCGTCGGCGCGCCGTCGCTGCGGCTCAAGGGGCTCTATCTCGCCATCACCACGCTCGCCTTCTCCTTCATTATCAACACCGTGATCCTCGAGATGCGCTGGCTCACCAATGGCGCCCGCGGCATTCAGGTGCAGCGGCCCGAGATCCTCGGCATCAGCTTCGACAGTGACGCCGCCTTCACCTATCTCTGCCTCGCCTTTGCAGCCTTGACGCTATTCGCCACTCTCAATATCCGCCGCAGCCGGGTCGGCCGCGCCTTCGTCGCGATCAGGGACAACGACACCGCGGCCCGCGTCATGGGGATCAACCTGCATGCCTACAAGCTGTTCGCCTTCGTCACATCGGCCTTCATCACCGGAATCGCCGGGGCGCTCTATGGCATCTACCTCTCCTTTGTCAGCGTCGAAGGCTTTCCGTTCCTGCTCTCGATCGAGGCGCTGGCGATCCTTATCGTCGGCGGGCTCGGTTCGGCGCTCGGCGCCGTGCTCGGCACCGTCCTGATCGTGCTGCTGCCGGAAGCGACCAGGCTCCTCTTCAGCCTGTTCAGCGCGCAGATGGACGCGACCTTCACGACCGGTGCGCAGGAGCTGAAGAGCATGCTCTATGGCCTCGTCATCATCCTGTTCCTGCGCTTCCAGCCGAGGGGGCTGGTCGGCGCCTGGCACGACATCAAGCGGACCTGGGTGCACTGGCCGCTGCGCTACTAACCAAAAAAAAGACGCACACCATGAGGAGGAGACAATGATCAGACATCTGGCGGCGGCCTCGCTGCTGCTCTCGACAGCCTGCCTTGCCATCGGTCCCGCTGCTGCCGCCGACCCTGGTATCACCGACACCGAGATCCTGATCGGTGACGTCGAGCCCCTGACCGGACCGCCGGCGCTGCTCGGCGTCGCGGCCTCGATCGGCCACAAGATCGCGATCGCAGAAGCCAATGCCGCCGGCGGCATCAACGGCCGCAAGATCAAGTACGTGCTGGAGGACGACGGTTACGTCACCGCACGCACCATCCAGGGCGTCAAGAAGGTCATCGACGTCGACAAGGTGTTCGCAATGATCGGCATCTCCGGCTCGGGCCAGTCGATCGCTGTGATGCCGGTGCTGGAGAAGTCCGGCATCCCGAGCGTGATCGACGTCGCGCCGGTGAAATTCCTGTGGGAGCCGCCGCGCAAGAACGTGTTCGTGGTCGGGCAATCCTACGAGGAAGGCATCATCCACCTCGTCAACTTCCTGGCCGACAAGAACCCCGGCAAGAAATGGGGCCTGATCACCCAGGATGACGATTACGGCATCACCGTGCGCGACGGCTTCGATACCGTCGTCAAGGCCAAGAAGCTGAACGTCGTCTACAGCGGCAACTACAAGAAGGGCCAGCAGGACTTCTCGTCCGACATGCTGCAGCTGAAGGATTCCGGCGCCGAAGTCTTCCTGGCCGGCGGCATCATCAGCGAGAACATCGCGATGATGAAGGAGCTCGAGAAGCTCAGCATCAAGCCGGTGACCGGCATCTTCTGGCCCGGCCGCATCGAACCGGTGCTGAAGCTGATGGGCCCGGCCGGCGACGGCATCTATGCGGTCGACTATGTCGAGCCGTTCGCGGGCGAAGCCGGCAAGGCATTTCTGGAGAAGGCCAAGCCGCTGGTGTCGGAGGCCGAGTTCAAGGGCATCAATCGCTACACCATGACCGGCTATGCCGCCGCGAAGGTGCTGATCGCGGCGATCGAGCGCTGCGGCAAGCAACCGACCTGGGCCTGCACCATCGCGGAGCTGGAGAAGACCAGGAATGTCGAGACCGGCGTGATGGCGCCAATCAGCTTCGGCCCCGGCGTCCGCTTCTCCAACCAGAAGCTGCAGATCATGCAGGCCGATACGGCGACACTCAGCTTCAAGCCGGTGCAATGAGCCGCTTCCGCGAACTCCCCCCACCTCTCCCGCTTGCGGGGGAGGTCGTATCGCATCGAAGATGCGATACGGGTGGGGGCTCTCTCCTCACAATGAGTGTCTCCTGCGGAGATACCCCCACCCCAGCCCTCCCCCGCAAGCGGGAAAGGGAGCAGAGCGCCGTTGCGGCAATGTTGAGCATCAGAATCGGTGAAGTGAGAAGATGAGGGTCCTGATCGTCTTTGCCCATCAGGAGGCGCAGTCGTTCAACGCTGCGCTGCTGGCGCGGTCGGTGGCGGAGCTGACCGCGCTCGGGCACACGGTCCGGATCTCCGATCTCTACGCCATGCGCTTCAACCCGGTCGCGACCGCTGAGGACTTTGGCGAGCGGCGGTTTCCCGATCGGCTGCAGTATGACCGCGAGCAGAAGCACAATCTGCAACAGGACTCGCTCAGCGGCGACATCGTCGGCGAGATCGAGAAACTGTTGTGGTGCGACCTCCTGATCCTGCAGTTTCCGCTGTGGTGGTTCTCTGTCCCCGCCATCATGAAAGGCTGGATCGACCGCGTGTTCGTCAACGGCACGGTCTATGGCGCCGGTCGCCGTTACGATACCGGCGGCCTCGCCGGCCGCCGGGCCATGATCGTGACCTCGACCGCCGCCTATCCTGGCATGTGCGCGCCCGATGGGCTGGTCGGTGCGCTCGACGTGGTGCTGTGGCCGATCCAGAACGGCATGCTGGCCTATGCCGGCTGCAAGGTGCTGCCACCCTTCGTGTCGTATTCGGTGAATTTCGTCGACGAGGCGACACGGCACCGCTATCTCGACGACTATGCCAAGAGGCTGCGCCAGCTCGAGACCACCGAGCCACTGTTCTTCCATCCGCTCGCGGATTTCGGCGAGGACTGGCGGCTGAAGCCGGGGATCGCGGCGCGCACCATCGGTCAGGGCAAGCCTATCGGCTAAGCGCGTAAAGGTGCTATCGGGATTTGGTCGGCATGGGCGCCTGAGAAAATGCTTTTTGCAGAGCGGGCAGCCGATCTAGCAGGCCCATATTTTCGGCGACGCGCTCCAAATCGCGCCAAAAGCCGCCACGGGCTGAGCTGAGATGGCCGAGCGTTTCAAGGACATCGAGCGCCAGCTCGAGTTCGTTGTGTTCCAGAAACTCCCGGTATTGGGCCAGAAACGCTATGCAGGCTTGCTCGTGGTCTACGGGTGCGTCCGGCAATGCACGTCGTGCACGCTCAAGCAGCGTTTCAGTAACCTTCCAGCTTTTGACCAGCTCGGGGTCTGACATCGACCTATCTGAAGGTGGATGAAGTGCGTCTGCTCAATATGACATCTTTACCCGTTTCACATCCGCTTCGCCACCTCTTCCAGCATCACCTCGGTGGCGCCGCCGCCGATGGTCAGCACGCGGGCGTCGCGCACCATACGTTCGATCGGCGTGCCGCGCATGAAGCCTGAGCCGCCATGCAGTTGCAGGCAGCCATGCACGACCTCGTGCAGCACCTCCGGCGATAGCGCCTTGACCATCGACACTTCGCGCAAACACTCCTGCCCGGCCGCCGCAAGCTCGGCAGCCTGATAGGCCAGCGCGCGCGCGGCTGCCGCCTTCGCCGCGAGCTGGGCGAGCTTCAGTCGCACGCCCTGCTGGTTCCACAGCGGGCCGCCGAACGCCTGCCGCGTCTTCACATAGTTCGTCGTCAGCTCGATCGCCTTGGCGGACTCGCCGGCGCAGATGCCGCCGATGCAGATGCGCTCGTTCTGGAAGGTCTCCATGATGCCATAGAAACCCTTGTTCTCCTCGCCGAGCAGGTTCTCAGCGGGGACGCGCACATCCTGGAAGGCGATCTCGGCGGTGTCCGAGCAGAGCCAGCCATGCTTGTCGAGCTTGGTTGCCGTGATGCCCGGCGTGTTGCGCTCGACGATGAACAGCGAGATGCCGCGGCTGCCCTTGGCGTGCGGATCGGTGCGCGCCGCGACGATCAGGAGATCGCCATAGACCGCGTTGGTGATGAACATCTTGGCGCCGTTGATCACCCAGTGATCGCCGTCGCGCCGCGCACGCGTCTTCAGGCCTGCGACGTCGGAGCCCGCGTCCGGCTCGGTCACCGCGATTGAACAGACCGTCTCGCCGCTGATAATCGCAGGCAGATATTTCTGCTTCTGCTCCGGCGTGCCGCGCAGGCTGATGTGCACCGCCGACATGTCGGTATGAACCAGGATCGACGAGGTGAAGCCGCCGAAGCTCGAGCGCCCGAGCTCCTCGGCGAACACCATCGAGGCCAGCGGCCCCATGTCGGTGCCGCCATATTCGGCCGCATGGCGCATGCCGAGGAAGCCGAGCGCGCCCATGCGGCGATAGATCTCGCGCGGGATCTTGCCGTCGCGCTCCCACGCCTCGGCATGCGGCACCACTTCCTTCTCGACGAAGCGGCGAACCTGCTCGCGCAGCATGCGCAGCTCCTCGGGCAGATTGGGCGGCTCCGGGAAATGGAATGCGGTCTCAGAGAGCTGGCGCGGATCCGAGGTCATGACGTTCATTGTGGCGCCCTCTCATGGCCGATGTGAAGATGGTTGCGCAGAAAAACTGCGAGGGATGCGATCGCCTTTCGCGCCTGCGGAATCTCGGGGAACATCTGGAAGACGTGGATCATGCCGTTCCAGACCTGTAGTTCGACGTCGACGCCGGCAGTCTTGGCGCGCGCAGCAAGGTTCACTGAATCGTCGCGGACGGTTTCGCGGTCCCCGACCTGAACCAGAAGCGGCGGCAGGCCGGTGAGATCGGCATAAAGCGGCGAAGCCAGCGGATTACGGGGATCGCCGTCCTTACCGAGATAGTTCTTGGCGAGTGCCAGGATCATCGCGCGCTGGTGGATCGGATCAGCCTCGGCCCTGCTCTCATAGCTCGCGCCGCTCGCTGCGAGATCGGTCCACGGCGACATCAGCGCGCCGACGGCGGGGAGCGGCAGGCCGCGGTCTCTCGCTGCCAGCATTGCAGCGAGCACGAGATTGCCGCCGGCCGAGTCCCCGGCGAAAGCGATATCGGCCGGACGCAGTCCCTGATCGCACAGATGCTGATAGGCCGTCAGCGCATCATCGAGCGCGGCGGGAAACCGATGCTCCGGCGCGAGCCGGTAATTGATCGAAAGCACGCGACAGCCGGATGCATCCGCGATCCGCGCTGCCAGCTCGCGATGCGAGGCGACCGAGCCGATGCGGAAGCCGCCGCCGTGAAAATAGAGCACCGCCTTGTCGCACGGTGCCCCTGGCGGCACCAGCCATTCGCCGTCGATGCCGCCGGCGGAAACCGGCTCGCATCTCACCGGCACTGAGCAGCCGGCAAAGGCCGCATCCCAATCGCTGCGCATCTGCGCCACCGATGTGTCGCGGGTCCAGCCGCGATAGATCGCACGCACGCGCTCGATTGCGTGATCGACCGGCGTGATGACGATATCGTCGCCTGTGTTGGCCATCTCAGCCGCCGATACCCATGCCGCCGGACACGCCGAGCGTCTCGCCGGTGATGTAGGCCGCCTGGTCGGAGGCAAGGAACAGCGCGGCGGCCGCAACCTCCTCCGGCTCGCCGAGCCGGCCGAGCAGCGTCGCGCCGGTCATCGCGTGCAGGATCTTGTCGCCGCCTTTTGCCACGGCTTGTTCCAGCATCGGCGTGCGGATCGGTCCCGGCGCGATCGCGTTCGCGGTGATGCGAAAGCGTGCATTCTCGCGCGCGATGCTCCTGGTGAAGGAGATCACGCCGCCCTTGGCCGCGGAATAGACCGCGCCGCCCTTGGAGCCGAGCCGCGCCGCCTCCGAGGTGACATTGATGATGCGGCCGAACCGCGCCGCCTGCATCGCCGGCAGCGCGGCGTGGGTGCAGGCCAGCACCGAGGTGAGGTTGACCGCGATCAGCCGCGCCCAATCCTCCGCCGTGGTGTCGGTGAAGAAGGCGTGCTGATCGACGCCGGCGTTGTTGACGACGATGTCGAACGGGCCGTCCTGCGCCATCACGGCTTGCACGGCCGTGGCATCGCTGACGTCGAGCCCGGCGACGCCGGCGCCGGTCTGGCGCGCAAGCTCCGAGGCTGCGGCGACGTCGAGATCGGCGATCACGACCCTGGCGCCTGCTCCGGCAAAGCTGCGGACGATCGCCGCGCCGATGCCGCGCGCCCCGCCGGAGACGAAGGCACGGCGGCCATCGAGACGCCCGAATGGCAGGATGTCCGCCACGTCTCAGCGCCCCGTGAAGACAGGCTTGCGCCGCTCGATCACGGCAGCGAGCCCTTCGCGCGCATCGGCCATCCCCGAGAGCTCGGCAACGGTACGCGCCTCCTCCGACAGGCATTGCTCGATGCTGGTGCCGGTGCCGGCCCAGACCAGCCGCTTGGTCGCCGCCAGCGCCTTGGGCGCGCCAGCCGCGAGCTCGCGCGCCAGCGCGAGCGATGCATCGGCGAGCTCGGCATCGGGCACGACCTTGGTGACGATGCCCATCTGCAGGGCTTCCGCAGCCGGGATCACCGGATTGGTCAGCAGGATCGACATCGCCCGCCGTAGGCCGACCAGCCGCGACAGCGTGACGGAGACACCGGCATCCGGCGCCATCGCCACCCGCGTCGCGCCGGCGAGGAATTTTGCCGATTCCGCCGCAATCACGATGTCGGAGGCGCAGACCAGGCCGAAGCCGCCGCCGCCCGCCGCAAAGCCCTGCACCGAGGCGATCACCGGCGCCTCCAGCCGCAGCAATCCGGTCACCGCGTTCTGCAGATACGCGGTGGCCTGGCGGATATAGTCCGGCAGCTTCTCGCCCTTGGAGGCAAAGGCGCGGACATCGCCGCCTGCACAAAAGTTCGTGCCCTCGCCGCTCAGCAGCACGACGCGCAGATCCGGATGGCCGTGGCAGACCATGATGGCGTCACACAATGCGCGGAGCAGCTCGGCACTCATGCCGTTGGCCGCGTCGGGGCGGTTGAGCCGCAGCCGCGCGATGCCGTCGGCGATGTCGAGCAGAACGGGACCCTTGTCGATCATGGCGAGACCTTCCCTAGACCAGGAATGAGAGCGTGTAGATCGCCTTGTCGTTGTTGACGAGGATGACCTTCTTGCTGGCCATCCGCAATTCGCCATCGACATGGCGCAGCCGGTATTCATTGCGCGCCGCCCACAGCGTGTCGTCGCGCAGGCTCGATTCGAAGATCAGGCTGTTGCTGGCGACCGCGAGGTCGCCATCGTCCGGCTGCTCGTCCATCAACTCGATGTTGGAGATCAGCCGGCGCAGGTTCGATTGCGGCGTCTGGGTGAAGTGCTTGCCGGTCATCAGCTGCCGGACCCGCAGCGCGATCCGCGAGCGGTTGTCGTAGATGATCGACATCTGCCGCTCCGGGTCGATGTCGGCGCCGTTGGCCGGCACCCAATAGACGCCGTCGTCGGTCCAGAGCTTTTCCCAGGCCTCGTATTGATGTTCGTCCTGCAACCGCGCCTCGCGATAGAGGAAGGCGGTGATGGCGCTCATCAACGTGGCGCTGCTCTCGCGCGACAGCATCAGTTAGGCTCCATCAGCTTGCGATAATGAGTCCAGATGCCGCGTGACGGCACCTCGTCGGTGACGTGGCCAACCGTGAAGCCGGACTCATCCTGCCGCTGGCGCTTCTCGCCGCGGCCGAGGAAGATCCATTCCGGATTGCGCGCCTGCACGCCGCGGTGGCAGCGCTCATACATCTCGGAATCATCCGCGAGCAGGAAGCCGGCCGGGCCGACCGAACCCATGGTCTGCTGGCGCAGCCGGCGGTTCAGATCGGGGGCGCCCTTGAATTGCAGCGCGGTGACATGCTGCACGCTGTCGTCGACGCCGAGCGGCTGGATCACGAACATCTGGATCTCGGCGATGAACAGGTTCGGGAAGATCATCACATGCGGCGTGCCGTCGATCATGATCTCGCGCGCCGCGGTGTCGCCATAGGCGGCCTTCATGCGCGCGGTATAGTCGGGCAGCCGCTCCTCGCTGGTGCCGAACCAGCTCATCGGCGCTTCGCGCTTGCGGAACTCGGGCCGCAGATCGATCTCGGTATGGCCGTTGCCGTAATCACGCGTCAGCGCGGTCGAGGCGCCGCCATAGAGCTTGCCGATCATGCTGTCGGCGACGCCGAAGATCGAGGTGTGCACGAAGGCCGGGTGATAGCCGTCGCACTCGTTCTCCAGGATGAACTTCCAGTTCGCCTTGACGCGATGCTTGAGGAAACCCGCGGTGATTTCGACCTCGCCCTCCGGCGAGGTGCGCACCAGGCGATCGATGGTCTCGGCGGCGCCGCCGAGATGTTCCTTCAGGGTCGGTCCGTCGGCCGCGAACGAGCCGAACACGAAGCCGCGGTAGGACTCGACGCGCGTCACCCGCCCGAGCGCCAGCTGCGACTTGTCCTGCCCCTCGTAACCGTCGGGGAAGGCATAGCCGACCAGGCGGCCGTCATTGGCAAAGGTCCAGGAGTGGAACGGACAGGTGAACGAGCGCGCATTGCCGCGCTCAAAGGAGCAGACCTGGTTGCCGCGATGCGAGCAGCGGTTCAGCAGCAGGTTGACCTTGCCCTGCTCATCGCGCGTCATGATCACGGATTGCGGGCCGATCGATTTGACGACGTAGTCGTTGGCGTTCGGGACCTCGCTCTCGTGCCCGACATAGACCCAGGTCCGGTACCAGATGTTCTTGAGCTCGGCCTCGAAGATCTCTGGATCGGTGTACAGCGATCCGTGCACCCGGTCGGGCCGGATCAGCCGCTCCCATGGCGAGACGCCGGTCATCATGTTCATCGCTCCGTCTCCCTCGCCGGCCGCTTGCAGCGGATGCCTTTACCGGCCGCCAATAATAATCCGAACGACCGTTCGGTCAATGAATAGCACGGGCACAACGAGCCTGCAAGCTTCTTTGCGGACACCGCGGCTGGTTCCCGGAGCAGCGTGCAACGATGCAATCCCCGGTGGACGGCGACGCAACCGTCTCAGCCCTGTGCCACGCCACCGTCGCGCTTGCCGCCTGCGATCTGCTGCAGCATCGACTTCGGCGTCGTCGCAAGCTCGATCTTGAGCTGGTCGCAGATCGCCTGGCGCATCAGCTGCTCGATCCCGGTCGCGCGATCGCGATTGGCTGCGCGCGCGTCCGCGCCGCTCGCCCAGAGCAGGAGCTGCCCCAGCTGCCGGTCGCCATCGTCGCGCAGCGCCTCGATCGCGGCAGTGTCGGACATGTTGCTTGGGATGCGCGGTATCGCTGGAATCTCCGGATGTGCCATGCCATCAGCCAGTCGCTCGACCGCCGCGAACGTATCATCCTGCAGACGCACCTGCTCCAGCAGCGGCCCGGCCTTCCAGTCGGCCGCGAGCTTCAGCCCATTCAGCGCGTAGATCGCGGAGAACACCTGGCCGCGGACGAAATCGTCGTTGCTGTTCGGCACGACATGGCTTTGCAGGGCATCGATGATGCCGTCGATCAGCCGCTCGAAGGATGCACTCATGCCGCGGCCTCCAATGCGCGCTCGAAGGCCCGCACGATCGAGGGCATCTGGCTTGCCATCGCGGCAAGCCGCATGTCGTTGAAGCGATCGACCTCGAAGGCGCGCACCGCGCACATCTGGATCGCCGCCGCCTGATACAACGCGTAGGCCTCGTAGAAGGCGAGGCTCTTGCCCGAGACCGCAATGCCGGAGGCACGCTGATAGAGATCGACCACCTCCGCGCGCTCGAGCACGCCATAGAGCTTCCGGCTCCTGGCGTTGAAGGTCGGCATCATCGCCCAGGCCAGATCCTCATGGGGATCGCCGAGGTGAGTGAGCTCCCAGTCGAGAATGGCGGTGATCCGCCCGTTGTGCTCGATGAAGTTCCCGATCCGGTAGTCGCCATGCACGATGGTGCGGCATGGCGGCTGCGGGCAATTGTCCTCAAGCCAGCGCCCGCCCCAATCGAGCAGCGGATAGTAACGCGCGGTCGGACGCGCTAGCGACGCACGCCAGCCGGCGATCGCGCGCAGCTCGGCGCGTTGGTCACCATATTGCAGCGATGCGAACGGCGTTGTGCCTGCATCGATCCGATGCAGCGACGCCAGAATCTCGACGAACTGCCGGGCGATCGCGCGCTTGTGGTCCGGATCGAGCTCGCTCGCGGCCCAGGGTGCGGGGACGTCGCCCTCGACATGCGCGCAGATGAAGAACGGAAAGCCGATCTCGGCGCCATGCTGTTCTGACGACACCAGCGCCGGAACCGGCACGCCGCTGCCGGCCAGCGCTTGCAACGCATAGACCTGCGGCAGCACCGAGTAAGGCGCAAACAGCCCGTTCGGCGGACCGACGCGCAGGATCAGCTTGCGATCTCCTTCAGAGGAGCGGGCCACAAAGGCATAGGTGATCCAGGAGAAGCCGGACGATTTGCGGCCGAAGCTCATGATCTCCGTCCGGCTCCCTGAGATCCGCGACAGATGCTGCGCGAGCGCAGCGCGCACTGCATCGTCATTAACTGTGATCGGACGAACAGGCTCCGGCGCGGCCGGCGCATCATCGGATCGTTTGGCAGCGTCCTGCATCAATTGACCGACCTCGTATAGCCCTGCCACTTCTCCTCGCGCAGCGCCGACTTCATGATCTTGCCGGAGCCGGTCAGCGGCAACGGCTCGAGGCGGATGTCGACCGAACGCGGGCATTTGTAGCCCGCGATCAGGGTGCGGCAATGCGCGATCACCATGTCCGAATCGAGCCGCGCGCCGTCCTTCGGCACCACGATCGCGTGCACCGCCTCGCCCCATTGCGGATCGGGCACCGCGATGACAGCGCATTCCCTGACTTGCTCGTGCTGGAAGATCGCGTTCTCCACCTCGCCGGAATAGACGTTCTCGCCGCCGGAGACGATCATGTCCTTGAGGCGATCGACGATATAGACAAAGCCGTCCTCGTCCATCCAGGCGCCGTCGCCGGTGTGCAGCCAGCCGTTGCGCAGCACCCGCGCGCTCTCTTCCGGCTTGCGCCAGTATCCGAGCATCACGCCGGCGCCGCGGATCGCGATCTCGCCGACGGTGCCGCGCGGAACCTCGTTGCCCGCGAGATCGATGATGCGGACTTCGACGCCGGGCGCTGCCCGCCCTGCCGATTTGCGCTTGCCCGCCAGCGGCCCTTCCAGCGCGTGGTACTCCCAGGGCAGGATCGTCGCCAGCGCCGCGCTCTCGGTCATGCCGTAGCCCTGGTGAAAGCGCCAGCTCGGCAGCACGCGCATCAGCTTGACCAGCAGCGCATCCGGCATCGGCGAGGCGCCGTACTCGCAATCCCTGACGCTGCTCAAATCATAGCTACCGAACGACGGATGATTGAGCATCATGTTGAGCATGGTCGGCACGAACAGGCAGTAATCCACCCTGTGCTCGGCGATGGTCTTCATCGCGAGCTCAGGTTCGAATTTCGGGATCGTGACGTGAGTGCCGCCCACGAGCGTGAGCGCGATCATCGGCGAGGTGCCGGCCAGATGGAACATGCCGGCCGAGTGCAGATACCGCGTGTCTTCGCGGAACCGCAGCGCATAGATCCAGACCAGCGATTCATAGATGATGTTGGCATGCGACAGCATCACGCCCTTGGGGAAGCCGGTGGTGCCGCCGGTGTAGAAGATGCCTGCGAGATCGTTGTAGGCGCCGGATGCATCCTCAATCGGCGCATGCGCGACGAGCTCGTCATAGCCCTGCATGCCGTTGGGAACCTGTCCCTCGTCCAGATAGACCATCGCGGTGAGTGATTTCGCGCCGCGCAGGCCTGATGCGATCTCGGCAAAGGCCTTGTCGACCAGCAACAGTTTTGGCGTGGAATCGTCGATCGCATAGGCGTTCTCGGCGACCGCCCAACGGGTGTTGAGCGGCACCGCGACCGCGCCGGCCCAGGCGATGGCATAGAGCGCCTCGATATAGAGGTCGCTATTGTGTGCAAGGATCGCGACACGATCGCCGGCCTCGATGCCGAGCCGCCGCAGACCGCCCGCGGCGCAGGCGACGCGCCGGCCGATCTCCTTCCAGCTTCGCGACCGTCCCGCATGGATGGTGCCGGGCGCATCCTTGCGCAACTGCACCGCCGAGATGAGCGCTTGCGTCAGCTTCATGTTTCCTCCTCACCGCCATGCGGCCGCGCGCGCCTGCGGATGTTTCCGTCATGCGTGAAGCCGATACGCCGCCCGGAGATTTCAGTTGATAATCCGGACAGACGGTCTATTATTACACAGCCAGCGCGACGGGTAAAGCCCTTGAAGGCACCGCCGCAGGGATCAACGAGCCCCGCAAAAGAGGGCGTCATGGGAGGGGAAGATGCGGAAGCCAATCACAACGCTTGCCGTGTGGGCGTTCGCGCTCACCGGCGCGCTCGGAACAGCGAACGCCCAGAAGGCCTATGGGCCAGGGGTCAGCGACACCGAAATCCTGCTCGGCGCCAACGCGCCCTACAGCGGACCGGCGTCGATCTATGCGAGCTTCCCGAAGACCATGCTCGCCTATTTTACGATGCTGAACGAGACAGGCGGCATCAACGGGCGCCACATCAATTTCGTAACGCGCGACGACGCCTATAGTCCGCCAAAAACCGTCGAGGTGACGCGCGCGCTGGTCGAGAACGACAAGGTGCTCGCGATCATGGCGCCGTTCGGCACGCCGACCAACGCCGCGATCCAGAAATACCTCAACAGCAATGGCGTCCCGCAGCTCCTGGTGCAGAGCGGCGGCACCCGCTGGAACGATCCCAAGCAGTTTCCCTGGACGACGCCCTACTCGCCGACCTACGTCAACGAATCCCGGATCATCGCGCGCTACGTCCTGCGCGAGAAGCCGGACGCCAAGATCGGCGTGCTGTTGCAGGCCGACGACATCGGCAAGGATTTTGTCCTTGGCCTGAAGGAAGGACTGGGCGCCAAGGCCGACACGATGATCGTCAAGGAGGCGATGTATCAATCGACCGAGCCCACGATCGACTCCCAGATCGTGAATTTGAAGGCGTCCGGCGCCGACACCATCCTGATCGCCGCGCAAAACAAATTCGCCTCGATGGCGATCCGCAAGATCCACGAGCTCGGCTGGAAGCCGCTGATCTTCCTTGGCTCGACCGCGAATTCGATCGCCGGCGTGCTGGTACCGGCAGGGATCGAGGCCTCGACCGGCATCCTGACCACGACCTCCTACAAGACGCCGAACGATCCGGCCTGGGCCAATGACAAGGGCATGACCGACTATCTCGCCTTCGCGGCGAAATACATGCCGGGGATGGACCCGAACGACGTGATCGCGGTGACCGGGTACACCACGGCCCAGCTCGGCGCGATCATCCTGCAGCGCTGCGGCGACAACCTCACGCGGGAGAACGTGCTGAAGCAGGCCACCAACCTCAGCGGCATCGCGCTGCCGATGCTGCTCCCGGGCATCACGATCCAGACCACGCCGCAGGATTATGCGGCGGTCACCGAACGCCGCTTCGCCCGCTTCGATGGCAAGACCTGGGTGCTGTTCGGCGACATCGTGGGCGCGGGCCCGGCCAAGGACTGATCCCGCGCCTCTCATCCGACTGACCGAACCGGCTCAAACACCAAGGACAAGAACAATGCTGACAGCCCAGGACGATCTCATCGGCCACCAGACGCCGCAGCCGTTTGCCAAGGCAGGCGGCGGCGATATCCGCTTCACCGAGCGCTATTGGTACACCGCGCATCCGATCGATGGCAGCGAATTGCTGATCGACGTCGGGCTCGGCTATTACCCGAACCGCAACGTGATGGACGGATTTGCCGGCATCACCATCGGCCGCCGCCAGCACAATTTCCGTGCCTCGCGCCGGCTCGGGACCCGTCCGCTGGAGACCGAAGTCGGCGGGCTCAGGATCGAGATCGTCGAGGGCAACAGCCTGCATCGACTGTCGCTCGCCGACAATCCGTCCGGAATCAGCTTTGCGCTCGAGTTCAAGGCAAGCTTTCCGGCGGCACAGGAGAAGCAGAATTTTCGCGAGCGCGACGGCGTCGTTGCGGAAGACCTCGCGCGCGTCTCGCAATTCGGCCGTTGGCGCGGCTGGATCGTCGCCGACGGCAAGCGCTACGATATCGAGCCCGAACTATGGTGGGGACAGCGCGACCGCTCCTGGGGCCTGCGCTCCGAGATGCGCACCGACGAGACCAGGCCGCCGGTCGCGACCCATCGCAATTTCTTCTGGACCTGGTCGATGTTCCAGTTCGAGACGTCGGCGCTGTCGATCTTCATCAAGGAGCGCACGCCGGGCAAGCCGCACTACCTCTCGGGCACTGAGTTCCGCCGCGAAGCCGACCGATCGGTTTCGCATCGCGAGGTGACCTCGGTCGAGCACGCGATCGAATGGGCCGACGATCCGCTCGGCCAGACCATCGCTGTGGCCGACTTCACCTTCAGCTTCGATCGCGGCGAGCCGCGCCGCGTCAGGATGCACGGACTGCCGACGCGATTTTATCTCAAGGCCGGCATGTATGGCGGCCTGCAGGGCTGGACCCATGGCGACGACCACGGCGAGAACCTTGCCGCGCACGACATCTGGAACCTCGACGATGCCGCGACACGCGCCATCGCACGCACGCTGTCCGACCACGTCGTCCGGCTCGAAAGCGGCAACGAGATTGGATTCGGCATCAGCGAATATGGCGTCGCCGCCGGCTATCCGCTCTATCCGGGACCGCAGAAATTCCCGGCGATGTGATGGACGGGCAAGACATCCACGCTGCGGTAGGGCATGGCGCCGCGTGCGATCCGTGGGATGACAAGGCCGCGGAGGCGTTGGTCTCGCTCGAGACCATCGCGCCGCTGCGCTATCGCAGCCGCTTCGGTGACGGCAACCTCAATGGGCGCTCTTACGGCGGCCAGATCCTCGGCCAGGCCATGATGGCCGCAACGCTGAGCGCGCCCGAAGATCGCCCGGCGGCGATGCTCCAGCTCTTGTTCCTGCGCGGCGCCGATCCGACCCGGCGCATCACGTTTGACGCGGAGGTTCTGCAGGACGGCAAGCGGTTCTCCTCCCGCCATATCGTCGGCAGCCAGGGGGACGGCCGTACCGTGCTGAGCGCGCAGGCTACGTTCTGCGCAGCCCAGCCGGGCCCGCGACACGCAGCGCCGTTTGCGCCGCCGGAAGATCCCGAAAGCCTGCCCGATCTGACCATGATTCCCGACGAACTGATGGCGCAGTTGCGGCCGCTCGGCCCTTATTCGCCGCACATCAAACCCAGCATGGATTTCCGCATCCCCGAGATCGAACGTCAGCTCTCGGCCGAGACGGCAGAGCCGCGCCTGCGCTTCTGGATCAGATGCCGGCAGCCACTCGCCGCCGGTTCCCGCGCCCAGGCCGCGGTGTTCGCCTATCTCTCGGATTGGTGGCTCAACTTCTCCAGCGTCGGCGGCCATCTGCGCGAGCTGCAGGCGCGCGCGCCGCTCTATCTGTCGAGCCTCAACCATTGCATCTGGTTTCATCGCTCATTCTCGCCCGACGCCTGGATGCATGTCGAAACCGAGAGCCCATGCGCCGATGGCGGCCGTGGGCTGTCCATCGCCCGCGTCCATGACCGCGCTGGGTCGATGCTCGCGACCTCGATCCAGGAATCCCTGATGGTGCATCCGGATGGCGACGCGTAGGTCATGCTGCAACAGTTGAGACGGTGTCGTGATCGCGGCTGAGTTGCAGCCGTTGTTCATCGCCGGTTCCATGACCTGTTGAATCCCGGCAACACCGGCGGACAAAATGCGCAATCGTGCGGATTGCGCATTTTGAACCACGACTGTGCCGCATCTCGGTCCAATCCTGCCTATGGGTGGCGCAACAAAAACACGATTGGGGAAAACCTACATGCAGCAGGCACCGTCGGGCGCACGGAGCGCGGAACCGTCTGGATATGTTCTCTACTTCCAGCTTGCCAGCAATGGCGCGAGACGCGCGTGCAGTCTGACGATCCAGGCGGAAAGTGCCAACGAGGCAGCGCGAATCTTCCGCGAGAACTGGAGCGCAATCGAATCGATGGCACGCGACGGCGTTAGCACGGGGATGGTCGGCTCGGCGCCCGTCAGCCTCGCGATGTCGTGAGGCGCATCGCGCCACACGAGTCATCCTACGCTTGAGGCGTGACAGGACAACGACCGCTCTCTTCAGACCAGGATCACGCGACCATTTGACGCGCTAACGTCACATCAAGTCATGAGATGCAGGGCTCGCGCACGCGCGCGGGCCCTGCATTGTCTTAGAACGATTCAAATCCTATCCGGTTAGAGGGATTCAAGTCTGCTCCGGTTCTTTTCGCGCCCGCCGACTGCTAGAGGCGCGGCGTGAATAAGTTTGCGTGAATCGGAAGTGCAAGAGTGCCTGTGAATGCTGATGGCCGGGTTGTCGGCGACCGTCGAAATGCCGCCGACAAGGGCCGCACTCGCCTGCTGATCGGCGCAGCATTCCTGCTCGCCGACATCTCCTCGGCGGTGACGCCGGCAAGCGCCCAATCGAGCGTCCCCTTGCCGCCGGTCACGGTCGAGCAACCGACACAGAAGCGCAAGCCCGCAGCCAGTTCGGCGCGGTCGGCGCAGCGAACACAGGCGGCCGCTGCGGCACGGCAGCGCAGCCGAAATGCCCAGCCGGCGCCCCCGACACCATCGGAGCGCGCGGCAGCTGCCGCCGCCGTGTTGAACGAGGCCAAGCTGCACTATCGCGCGATGCCGAGCTCGACCACCTTGCGCAGCGGCGCCTCGCCGCTCGACACCTCCCAGACCGTCAACGTCGTGCCGGAGCAGGTGCTGAAGGATCAACTGCCGCGCAATCTCGACGACGCGCTCGCCAATGTCAGCGGCGTCACCCAGGGCAACACTCTGGCCGGCACCCAGGACGCGGTGATGCGCCGTGGCTTCGGCGACAACCGCGACGGCTCGATCATGCGTAACGGCATGCCGCTGGTGCAGGGCCGCAGCCTCAACGCCGCGGTGGAAAGCGTCGAAGTGCTGAAGGGCCCCGCGTCGCTGCTCTACGGCATCATGGATCCCGGCGGCATCGTCAACACGATCAGCAAGCGCCCCGAGCTCTATCAGCACGGCTCGGTCACCCTGCTCGGCTCGACCTTCGCCAACAACAAAAACGGCGCCGACGGCACCATCGACATCACCGGCCCGATCGGCGATGGCGGCCTCGCCTATCGCTTCATCGGCTATGGCGTGAGCGAGGATTATTGGCGCAATTTCGGACGCCACCGCGAAATGCTGGTGGCGCCGTCGCTGGCCTGGTACGGCGAGAACACCACCGTCCAGCTCAACTACGAACACCGCGAATTCATCACGCCGTTCGACCGCGGCACGGCGTTCGATCCCGTGACCAAGGCGCCGCTGGCGATCCCGGCGACGCGACGGCTTGACGAGCCCTTCAACAACGTGTGGGGCACCTCGGACCTGATGCAGGCCTCAGTCGAGCACCGGCTGAACCAGGACTGGAAGCTGTTCGCGGCCTACAGCTACAACACCGAGACATTCAGCGCCAACCAGCTCCGCATCACCGGCATCAACACCAAGACCGGCGTCGAGACCCGCAGCAATGACGGCACGCAGGGCTCGCTCAGCAATGCGAGCTACGGCACCTCCTATTTGCAGGGCAATGTCTGGCTCGGCGGTTTCCGCAACGAGGTGCTGTTCGGCGGCGACGGCCAGTATCGCACGATCTACCGCGACAATCTGATCCGGCAGGCAACGCCGAGCTTCAATTTCTACAATCCGGTCTATGGACTGATCACGCCGGGCACCACGGTGTCCGCCACCGACAGCGCCCAGACCGACAAGCTCGGCCAGTGGTCGCTGTTCTTCCAGGATACGCTGCATCTGACCGAGCGCTTCGCGCTGGTCGGCGGCGTGCGCTACATGGAATACGACCAGATTGCGGGCAGGGGACGGCCCTTCATCACCAACACCAACGTCTCGGGGGACAAGGCACTGCCGCTCGGCGGCGCGATCCTTAAGCTCACCGACGAGGTCTCGCTGTATGCGAGCTACACCCAGTCGCTGAAGCCGACCTCGACCATCGCGCCGCTCACCGGCGGCGTCGTGATCGGCTCCAACATCGCCCCGGAAGAGGGCACCCAGTGGGAGACCGGCGTCAAGTTCGACTTCAACAAGCGGATTTCCGGCACGCTTGCGGTTTACGACATCGACAAGAAGAACGTGCTGGTTTCGCAGCTCAACCCCACGACCGGCATTGTCGAGTACCGCACCGCGGGCAAGGTCCGCTCGCGCGGCGTCGAACTCGACGTCACCGGCAGGCTGACCGACAATTGGAGCATGATCGGCAGCTATGGCTATACCGATGCACGCGTCACCGAGGATCCGACGCTCGCCGGCAACGCGCTGCAGAACGTCGCGCTCAACACCGCTTCGCTCTATCTGGTCTATGATTTCGGCACCACCCTGCCCGGCCGGCTCCGTCTCGGCGGCGGCGCGCGCTATGTCGGCGACCGGCCCGGCGACGCCACGAACAGCTTCGTGCTGCCGGCCTACACCGTCGCGGATGTCTTCGCGACCTACGAGACCAAGGTCCAGACGTTCCCGGTGGTCTACCAGTTCAACGTCAAGAACCTGTTCGATACCGTCTACTATCCCTCGGCCGTCAGCAATCTGGCCGTGGCGATGGGCGACGCGCGGCGCTTCTCGCTCTCGGCGACGGTGAAATTCTAGCATGGCTATGGCGCGGACAGCGATCGGACTGCTGGCCGCCCTGGCCGCGCTTGCGTACGCCTGCACCCCGGTCCGCGCCGACGAGTTGACGCTTTATTCGACCCGCGAAGCCAATCTGGTCGCGCCTGTCATCGCGGCCTTCACGGCAGCGACCGGCACCAAGGTCGACACCGTCTTCGTCGAAGACAGCCTAGTCAAGCGACTGACAGCGGAAGGCGACAACTCGCCCGCCGATGTCCTGCTGACCATCGGCCTCGACAAGACGACCCAGCTTGCCGGGCGCGGGCTGACGCAGGCGATTGCCTCTCCTGCCCTTGACCGGACGATTCCGGCGAACCTGCGCGGCAACAACAACCAGTGGATCGCGCTCGCCATCCGTCCGCGTGTGGTGTTCGCACGCAAGGACGACCCGTTCGCCGCGATCAGCTATGAAGAGCTCGCTGATCCCAAATGGCGCGGCAAATTGTGCATGCGGCCGGCCGCGCACCAGAACAATGTCGCGCTGATCGCGGCCTATCTTGCACATCATGGGACAGATGCGACGGAGCGCTGGCTCGCCGGGCTGAAGGCCAATCTCGCCCACAGGCCGACCGGCAAGGACAACGACGTAGTCCGCGAGATCGCGGAAGGGCGCTGCGACATCGGGATCGGCAACACGGTCGCGCTCGCGCAGCTCCGCGACGGCCGCGAGGGCAATGAGTGGCGTGCATGGGCCGACGCCGTGAAGGCGGTGCTGATCATGTTTGAGGGTGGCGGCAGTCACGTCAACCTGACGGGTGCCGCGATCGCCCGGCACGCACCGCATCCGGCCGCGGCGCGCGCCTTCCTCGAATTCCTCGTCACGCCCGAGGCCCAGACGATCTTCTCCACCGCCGAGCTGGAATACCCCGTGCTGGCGACCGCAAAGCGGGCGCCGATCGTGGAGGAAATCGGATCGTTCGCTGCCGATGCTCTCCCCATCGACGAGATCGCCGTGCATCAAGCGGCCGCAATCGCACTGATCCGAAAGGCCGGGTTCGATGAGTGATGTCCGACGCCCGATCAAGGCCGCGCTGTTGCAGGTCCACTCCCTCGCCGGCCTTGCGCTGGCGCTGCTGTGGGCCGTGGTCGGCATCACCGGCGCGACGATGGCGTTCGAAGACGAGATCGAGGCCAGCCTGAACAGCCACATCATGCGCGTCGACGCCAGTGCGACGCGGCGGCTGACACCGGATGAGCTGGTCGCACGGCTGCAGTCGGCCGGCGACTTCGGCAGGGCCTCCGCCGTGACGATGGCGAGCGAGCCGTCAGCGGCCGTATGGATCCGCTTCGCCCGCAGCGAAGGCGGCGCGCGGCCGTCCTCGGTCTACGTCGATCCCTATGACGGACATGTGCTCGGCTCGCCGCGCGGCGAGGACTTCTTCGCCACCGTCCGCAAGCTGCATCGCTGGCTGCTGTTGCCCGGCGACGGCAATGGCATCGGCCGCAAGATCACCGGGTCAGCCGCGGTCTGCCTGATCGTGATGCTGATCACCGGCCTCGTGCTGCGCTGGCCGCATCGCGCACGCAGCGTGAAGATGTGGCTGAAGCCAAATCTGGGCCTGCGCGGGCGCGGCCTGCACCGCTCGCTGCACGCCGTGATCGGCACCTGGGTGCTGCCGGTCTATCTGGTGATGACGTTGACCGGCCTGTGGTACTCGTTCGAGTGGTACAAGGCCGGCGCCAACTGGCTCCTGGCGCGGCCGCAGGCCACGGATGCGGCGATGCAGCCCAAGCCACCACGCGGCGCGGCGGCCGCCGCGGGCAAGGGCGAAGCCAAAACCGAAGCAAAGGCCGAAGCAAAGCCGCTCGCCTTCGATCGGGTCTGGACCACGTTCCTGCAGCAGGAGAACAACGATTACGGGCGGGTCCTGCTGACCCTGTCGGCCGGCGCGGGCACGGCGGTGCGCGTGCGGTCATGGCCGCGCGATTCCTCGCTCGAGAGCGTGCGCGACGAATTCCGGATCGACGCCGTCACCGGCCGCGTCATCTCGTCGGATCGTTACGCGGACAAGACGTTTGGCGAGCGCATCCTTGCCGGCGTGCTCGACATCCACCGCGGCGCCATCCTGGGTTGGCCCGGCAAGCTCGCCTTCATGCTGGCCGCCGCCATGATGCCGCTGTTCGCCGTGACTGGTCTGCTGCTCTATCTGTCCCGTCGCAGGCACCGGCGCCTCGCTCGACAGCCGATGGGCCACCTCGTTCCCGGCGAATGAACCTCGCGATCAGCCGAAGCCGCACGCCGCGAGCCTGGCGCGCAACGCGGCGTCCGTTTCCGCCGCGAGTTCGAGCAACCCGCGATAGGGATCGCCCGATATCCCGAGCACGGCGGCAAACGCAGGCTCGGTCTTGAGGCCATCGGCCCTCAGCTTGCTGACGGCTTGCAGCAGCCATCCGTCATCAAGCGCAAGCAGCCTCCGCTCCACCTCGAAATGGATCCAGCCCTGCTGCTGGTTTACCGGGCGCAGGTCACCGAACAGTTCGAACGGCCAGCCATCCCACACAAAGCGGGCAATGGCCGGCCGCGTTCCCTTGGCCCATCGGTAGAGCACGAAATCATCGGCCGATTGGTAGTGGGTCCAAACGATGTTCGCGAAAGCGTTCGGATCGGGCGCATGGCAAACGATATCGATGTCGCTGCCGGGCACGGCAAGGCCGAGCGGCAGCGTTCCGACGATGCGGGGATCGAACGGCCTGAGCAGCTCCATCACGGCGGAGCTGGTGACGGCGGATGCATAGTGCCCGACAGTCATCGCGTGGCATGCCCTCAAGGTCGCAGCGATGCAATACCACGCTGGCAGCGAATGGGGGAACCTCGACGGCGGGCGTAAGCCTAAGGGGATGGTCTGCAAACGCTACGGGGCGAATTCGACCGCGTCACCGTGGTCGAAGTCGCCCCGCTAAACGAGCAGACAGGCGGGACTGCCTCGCAATCCCGCCTGTCCAGTCGATAGTCGCCTTGACCCGTTCGATCGATTAGCCGAACTGGTTCATCGTGTTGTGGACGCCGCCCGCCTTGAGGGCGGCCTCACCGGCGAAGTACTCCTTGTGATCGTCGCCGATGTCGGATCCCGCCATGTTCTGATGCTTCGCACAGGCGATGCCCTGACGGATTTCCGCACGCTGGACGTTCTTGACGTAGCCAAGCATGCCCTGCTCGCCGAAGTACTCCTTCGCGAGATTGTCGGTCGACAGCGCAGCCGTGTGATAGGTCGGCAGCGTGATCAGGTGGTGGAAGATACCGGCGCGCTTGGCCGAATCCGCCTGGAAGGTACGGATACGCTCGTCGGCTTCGATCGCCAGCGGCGTGCCGTCGTATTCCACCTTCATCAGCTCGGCGCGGTTGTACTTGCTGACATCCTGGCCGGCTTCCTTCATCGCGTCGTAGACCTGCCAACGGAAGTTGAGCGTCCAGTTGAACGACGGCGAGTTGTTGTAGGCCAGCTTCGCGTTCGGAATGACCTTGCGGATGCGATCGACCATCGAGGCGATCTGCTCGATATGCGGCTTCTCGGTCTCGATCCACAACAGGTCGGCGCCGTTCTGCAGCGAGGTGATGCAGTCGAGCACGCAGCGATCCGCACCGGTGCCGGGACGGAACTGGTACAGGTTGCTGGGCAGACGCTTCGGACGCATCATCTTGCCGTTCTGGTTGAGGATGACGTCGCCGTTGCGCGCATTGGCAATCGTCACCTCCTCGCAGTCGAGGAAGCTGTTGTACTGGTCGCCGAGGTCGCCGGGCTTGTGGCTCACGGCGATCTGCTGCGTCAGGCCGGCACCGAGCGAGTCGGTACGGGTCACGATGATGCCGTCTTCGACGCCGAGCTCGAGGAACGCATGGCGGCAAGCGCGGATCTTCGCGATGAACACCTCGTGCGGCACGGTGACCTTGCCGTCCTGGTGGCCGCACTGCTTCTCGTCGGAGACCTGGTTCTCGATCTGCAGGGCGCAGGCGCCCGCCTCGATCATCTTCTTGGCGAGCAGGTAGGTCGCCTCGGCATTGCCGAAGCCGGCGTCGATGTCGGCGATGACAGGCACGACATGGGTCTGGAAGTTGTCGATCTTCTCGATCAGCGCCTTTTCCTTGGCCTTGTCGCCTTCCTTGCGGGCCGCATCGAGCGCGCGGAAGATGTCGTTGAGCTCACGCGAATCTGCCTGGCGCAGGAAGGTATAGAGCTCTTCGATCAGCGCCGGCACCGAGGTCTTCTCGTGCATCGACTGGTCGGGCAGCGGTCCGAACTCGGAGCGCAGCGCAGCGATCATCCAGCCGGACAGATAGAGGTAACGGCGATCGGTCGTGCCGAAGTGCTTCTTGACCGAGATCAGCTTCTGCTGCGCGATGAAGCCGTGCCAGCAGCCCAGCGACTGGGTGTACTTGGTGCTGTCGGCGTCATAGGCGGCCATGTCGGCGCGCATCAGCGCAGCCGTGTAGCGGGCGACATCCAGACCGGTCTTGAAGCGGTTCTGCAGGCGCATGCGCGCCACGGCCTCGGCGGTGACGCCGTTCCAGGTGTCCTTGGTCTTGAGCAGCGCTTCGGCCGCCTCAAGCTCGCTCTGATACGAAGCCGGCCCCTGGATGCTGATCCCGCGCGGTTGGAAGTTCATGTCCGTGATCCCTTCGGTGACGAAATAACTGGTCTCTTTGTAAGCCCAGCCTCACGGGGAGCTAGACCTGCCGCAGAAAACTTGTCATAACTTACAAGAAACTGATGTATTGTTGTAAGAATATTACAAACCCAGGATAAGGCGATGGTAACCTCGAGCGCCCGTTCCGTTTTCATGGGCCCGCGGCTGCGGCGGCTGCGGCGCGACCTCGGGCTGACCCAGGCCGACATGGCGGCCGATCTCGAAATCTCCGCCCCCTATGTCGCGCTGCTGGAACGCAATCAACGGCCTGTGACGGCGGACATGCTGCTTCGCCTGGCCCGCACCTACAAGATCGATCTGGCAGATCTCGCCGGCGACGGCGGCGCTGATCACACCGCGCGCATGCAGTCGGTTTTGAAGGAACCTATGTTTGCCGACATCGACATCCCGGCGCTCGAGGTCAGCGACCTCGCGGTCAGCTATCCCGGAATGACCGAAGCGTTCCTGCGCCTCTACACCGCCTATCGCGAGGAACAGCTGGCGCTTGCGGAGCGGAGGGCTCCGGACCTGGTGGGTGGCGGGTCGCACCCGGGTCAGGAGAATTTTGACGCCAACGATCCCGTTGCGGAAGTCAGGCGATTCCTCGCCGCCCGCCGCAACAATTTCGCCAACCTCGACGATGCCGCCGAACGTCTCGTCCATGAACCGGCCGGACCAGCCGGATTTATCGAGCGGCTTCGCGAGCGCCACAAGCTCCAGGTCCGCTACCTGCCGCCGAACGTCATGCTCGGCTCGGTCCGGCGACTGGACCTCCATCGCAGGCAGTTGCTGCTCGAGGATTCGCTCGACACCGCAGGCCTCAATTTTCAGCTGGCCAAGCAACTCGCCTATCTGGAACTGGAAGGCGAGATCAGCGCGGCGGTGGAAGACGGCAAGTTCACCAGCAAGAGCGCCGAGTTGCTGGCCCGCAGGGCACTCGCGGCCTATGCGGCGGCAGCACTCATCATGCCGTATTCCGTATTTGCCAAAGCGGTCGAGACGCGCCGTTACGATCTCGAGGCGCTGGCACGCCAGTTCGGCACCAGCTTCGAGCAGATCGCGCACCGCGTGACGACCTTGCAGCGGCCGGGTCTCGAGAAGGTGCCGTTCTTCCTGATCCGCGTCGATCCGGCCGGCAACATTTCCAAGCTGCTCGATGGTGCCGGCTTTCCGTTTGCCAAGCACGGCGGCGCCTGTCCGCTATGGTCGGTCCACGATATCTTCAAGACGCCACGCCAGATCGTCACGCAATGGCTGGAATTGCCCGACGGACAGCGGTTCTTCTCGATCGCCCGCACCGTGACCGCCGGCGGCGGCGCGTTCGGCGCCATCCGCGTCGAGCGGGCGATCGCGATCGGCTGCGCCGCCGAGCATGCGGGCCAGCTGATCTACACGCGCGACGGACAGGGGCCGAACGCGGATGAGCCGACCCCGATCGGCGTCGCCTGCCGGGTCTGCCATCGCCCGCGATGCGCCGCGCGGTCGGCGCCTCCGATCGGACGCGAGATTCTTCCCGACGATTTCAGAACCTCGAGCGTTCCGTTCGGCTTCTCGGCGGATTGACGCGACCGATCAGCCCTGCGGTCGGTTCGCGTCATACAGCACCCGCACCCGGATCGTGCCGTCAATGGCCTTCAAATCGGCCAGCAGCCCCTCGCCCTCGCCGCCGACCACGTCGGTCTCGAGCACGACATAGCCGACCTCCGGATCGGTTTGCAGATATTGCGCCAGGATGTTGATCCCGTGCCGCGAAACCGCGTCGTTGACCTGACGCATGACGCCCGGAACGTTACGGTGAACATGGATGAAGCGGGTGCCGGTCGGCCGCGCCGGCAATTGCACCTGCGGAAAATTGACCGCCCCGAAGGTCGACCCGACATCGGAATAATCGATCAGCTTGCGCGCGACTTCGCCGCCGATGCGATCCTGCGCTTCTTCCGTCGAACCGCCGACATGCGGCGTGAGGATGACGTTGGGGAGGCCCTGCAGCGGCGAGACGAAGCGTGCCTCGTTCGACACCGGCTCGACCGGAAACACGTCGACTGCGGCACCCGCCAGCCGGCCCTCACGCAGGGCGCTCGCCAGCGCATCGAGATCGACCACGGTGCCGCGTGAGTTGTTGATCAGATAGGCCTCGGGCTTCATCAACTGGAGCTGGGCTGCGCCAATCATGTTGGCGGTGGTCGGCGTCTCCGGCACATGCAGCGAGACGACGTCGCTCGCTGCGAGCAACGCGTCAAGCGATTCCGCGGACTCGGTATTGCCGTGGCGGAGCTTGTCGGTCTGGTCGAAATAGATCACGCGCATGCCCATGGCTTCCGCGAGGTTCGACAGCTGCGATCCGATGTTGCCATAGCCGACGATGCCCAGCGTCTTGCCGCGCACCTCACGGCTGCCTTCGGCGGACTTGTCCCAGCCGCCGGCATGTGCGGAGACCGAACGCGGAAAGATCCGCCGGAACAGCATGACGATCTCGGCGATGGTCAGCTCCGCCACGCTGCGGGTGTTGGAATATGGCGCGTTGAATACGGGTATTCCGAGCTTTCGCGCGGCGTCGAGGTCCACCTGATTGGTGCCGACCGAAAAGCAGCCGACAACGAGCAACCGGTCGGCGGCCTCGAGGATTTCCGCGGTCAACTGGGTCCGCGACCGAATTCCCAGCATATGGATACCCGACAGCGCTTGCTTGAGCTCTTTGGGCCCCAACGCCTTGGGCAGACGTTGCAGCTCGGTATAGCCGTTCGCCTCGAACATCCGGACTGCGGAATCATTCACGCCCTCCAGCAGCAGCACGCGTATTTTGGTCTTGGGCAGCGACAACATCATCAAGATCCGGGCTCGTAGGTTCGGGCAGGTTAGGCACGAACGCAGTTTCGACGGATCAGGTGATAACATGGAAAACAATCGCATCAGAAGCCGCCATGGGGCGGCGCGCCCTGCGATTTCCGACGAAGCCCCCTCGATCGCCGCCTCCAGACACCGAGCGGGAACCGATTCGGCCAAATGTCTTGGGCTATTTCGCCGGCAAAGGCCCCGTTTCGGCTCCTGGGAACGCCCGCTCCGGCTCACCGGCCGGAGCTCAATCCCAGTCGCCTTAGCTCGGCGCCGAAGGTTACGTCTGGAGCGCTGGTCTCACTTCGCGGCTCCGATGACCGCAATCCTGTTGCCGTCGCCAGAGCAAATCAGGAAATGGCCATCCCTGACGCCTTGTCGAACAAATGCGTACGCTCGAGATCGAGCGCGACGTCGATGACATCATCCGGCTCAGCGGCAACGCCGACCGGCATTTGCGCGGTGAACGCAAAGCCGGCGACGGTCCCGATCACCAGCGTGTGTGGCCCCAGCGGCTCCACGTCTTTCACGAGCAGCCGGACCGAAGAACCCGCTGGCGCGCCTTGCTGCAACACATGATCGGGCCGCACGCCAAGCACCACCGGCTTGCCGACGCTGCCCGCATAGGTCGCCTGACGCGACTTCGGAATGCGCAACGCCGTGCCGGATGGCGCGGTGAGGGTGAGCGCACCGTCGCGGGCGACGATTTCGCCATCGATGAAGTTCATGCTGGGCGCACCCATGAAGCCCGCGACGAACAGATTGCTGGGCTTCTCGTAGATCGTGATCGGATCGGCCGCCTGCTCGATCCGGCCTCTGTTCATCACCACGACGCGATCGGCCATCGTCATGGCTTCGACCTGGTCGTGGGTGACATAGACGATCGTCTTGGCGAGACGGCGATGCAGCGCCTTGATCTCGGTCCGCATCTCGATGCGGAGCTTGGCGTCGAGATTGGACAACGGCTCGTCGAACAGGAACACGTCCGGGCTGCGCACGATGGCACGGCCGATCGCCACGCGCTGGCGCTGTCCGCCGGAAAGCTGCTTGGGCCGCCGCTGCAAATATTGCTCCAGATCGAGGACGCGCGCCACGTCATTGACGGCTTTCTCGATGCTGGCGCGCGATTCGCCCCGCACCTTCATGCCGTAGCCGATGTTCTCCCCCACCGTCATGTGCGGATAGAGCGCGTAGTTCTGGAACACCATCGCGCAGTTGCGCAAGCCGGGGCGCAACTGCGTGACGTCGCGGTTGCCGATGCGGATGGTTCCGCTGGTGACGGCCTCCAGTCCCGCGATCATGCGCAAAGTCGTGGTCTTGCCGCAGCCGGACGGGCCGACCAGTACGACAAACTCCTCGTCGGCCACGTTGAGGTCGAGCCCTTCGATGATCTTGTAGGGCCCGTATGCCTTGCTGACGTTCTCGATCTCGACGTGCGCCATGGAATCCTTTTCCGTCCTTTCGTCGACGGCAAGTAAAGTCCCGGATGACGCTCGCGCATCATCCGGGAGGTCTCACTGGAAAGCTAGTTCTTGGGCGGGAGGCCCATCGCGGCGCGATAGGCGGCAAGCTGCTTGGCCCGGCCGAATTCGTCGGTCAGGCGATTCCACTCCTTCGCCATCGCGTCGAGCGCCGCCTGCGGCGTGGTCTGGCCGGCCAGCGCCTTACCGAGCTCGATCTCCACCACCTCGGTATAGGAGAAGTAGCCGGGCAGACGCATGTCGAGCGCGACGTTCTTGGCGTTGATGGAGTCCGATTGCGCGCCGAGATATTCCTTGGCCTCTTCCGGCGAGAAGATCTTGCTCCACAGTTGCAGATTGGCGGTGTGCGATTTGCGATAGGGATTGACGCCGCTACCGCCGGTGATCGCTGCCTGGCCCGACACCTCGGGGCTCGTCAGCGTCTTGACGAAGTCCCACGCCGCCTGCTGGTTCTTGCCGGCCTTCGGCACCGCGATCTGCCAGCCGCCGAATGCCATGAACGGGCCCGGAAGCACACTCGGGAATTTATCCCACTTCTTGGTCTTGGCGTTCCAGATCTCGTCCGAACCGGGCAACATCGCCGAGCCGACCTTGCCCGAGATCTTCGACTGCTTCGGGTCGGC
This sequence comes from Bradyrhizobium sp. B097, assembly GCF_038957035.1. Taxonomy (NCBI): domain Bacteria; kingdom Pseudomonadati; phylum Pseudomonadota; class Alphaproteobacteria; order Hyphomicrobiales; family Nitrobacteraceae; genus Bradyrhizobium; species Bradyrhizobium sp. B097. Next base: position 2,261,347 of record NZ_CP152412.1, on the reverse strand, counting down.
GGCGATGACACCGGTGTCGCCCCAGCCGATCGATTCCGCCACCTGGCCGCCGGCCACGGCCGCGTTCACCTCGCCGAACGAGAAGTTCAGCGCGTTGGGCGGCCCGAGCTTCGATGCGCGGATGTATTCCTCGAGCCCCTTCACCCAGCCCGGGTTGTTGATCTGCGCGTCCATCGTCTCGGGGTCGAAGAACATCGCACCCGGATAGTTCGGATTGTTGGCGTAGGCCGCCGCATGGCTGAAGAAGAACCAGAACTGCTGACCGCCGCGACGGAAAGCTTCCGCCGTTCCCCACAGGCCCTTGTCGGGCCGCTGGAAGAACTCCGCAATGTCGAGATATTGCTTCCAGGTCTTCGGCGGCGCGAGGTCGTAGCCGTACTTGGCCTTGAAGGCGTCCTTCTCCTTGGGATCGCTGAACAGGTCGGTGCGGTAAGTATAGGTGTGGACGTCACCGTCCATCGATTGCGAGTAGATCTTGCCTTCCCACACCATCAGGCGTTCGCGATAGGCCGGCTCGATATCGTCCCAGTCCTTGCCGGACTGCATCTCCTTCGGCATCTCACTGAGATAGGGGACGAAATCCGGCAGCCAGGCCGGCGCGAAGCTGACGAGATCGAACGTCGCGTCCGACGCCGTGAGCGATGTCGCGATCTTCGGATAAAGCTCGGACCAGGGAAACTCGACGACATTGACCTTGCCGCAGGTCTTCTTCGCCCATTCGTCCGCGCCGAGCTTGAGCGCGGACGCGATATATGGTCCGGTCTGCGACGCCACCGTCAGGGTGACGCCGGTGTAATCCGGACTGCAGGCAGCATTCGCCTGGCTCGCGGCGCAGGCCATCGCGAGCGAGGTGGTCAGCATCAGGAACGTCCGTCGCAACATCGTCTAGTCCTCCCTACAAGGTTTTTTGCTATTTGATGGCCCCGAGCAGCAGGCCCGACCGCATCATCCGGCTGAGCAGGCCCGCCATGATCATCATGGGAACGATTGCGACGAGCGCCGCAGCTGATATCGCCCACCATTCATCGCCGCGCTGGCTGTTCTGTCCCGCCACCAGGATCGGCAGCGTCTGCCATCTGGAATTGGTCAGGAACAGCGCGAACAGAAACTCATTCCAGACGAAGGCCAGCGTGATCATGAACGTCGCCAGCAGCCCGTTCATCGACATCGGCACCACGATGCCGAAGAAGATGCGCCAGCTCGGCACGTTGTCGACCATCGCCGCTTCTTCGACCTCGATCGGCACCGCCTCGAAGAAGTCGCGCATCAGCCAGACCACGATCGGCAGCGAGAAGGCGACGTAGCACAGCGTCAGGCCGACGAAGCTGTCGATCAGCTGGAAACCCAGCCGGCCGATCTCGCTGTAGAGCAGGTACAGCGCAAAGGCCGTCACGATCGGCGGGAACATGCGCTGGCTGACGAACCAGAACAGAATGTCCTCATTGCCGAGGATCGGTCCGGGCAACGGCAGGCGGTTGGCGACGACAGCAGCGATCAGCGCGATCGGAAACGCGAGTAGCAGCGCCTGCGGCCGGGTAAATCCGAACGTCGCGTTGAACAGCAGATAGCCGCCGAGCGCGAGCAGGAAGAACACGAGGCCCGCACCAAGGCGTACCCTGAACTCGAACCGCACCAGCGCGTAGGCCGCCATCGCGCCGATCGCGGTGGCGATGGCTGCCGCCGACAAGCCGACGATGGTCGAATTCAGGAAGGTGTGGAAGAACTCGCCGCGGATTCCCTGATAGAGATCGGTGAAGGGCTGCAAGGTCGGCGTGAAGTCGATGAACGGCAGATAGGTCGGCCCGCCGACCACGCCCGGCGGCGTCTTGAATGCGGTCACCACCACCCAATAGAGCGGAAACACCGTGATCAGACACCAGACGAGGACGCCGACCGCGACCAGGCGGCGGCTCCATGGCGACAATCCGGTCAAGCCCTGTCCGCTCATCGGCGCTTCTCCAGATGAGGCCGCAGCAGCGCCAGATAGGTGACGCCAATGATCGTGATCGCGATCAGGAACAGGAAGCTGAGCGCCGACGTATAGCCAAGATTGAACTTCTTGAAGCCTTCCTGATAGGCGAACAGTGTCAGCGTCTCGGTGTCCACGCCCGGGCCGCCGCCCGTCATCACGAACACCGTGTCCATGATCTTGTAGCTCTCGATCAGGCGGATGAAGACGATCGCAGCCGAGATCGGCAGCAGCATCGGAAAGGTGATGCCCCAGAACTGCTGCCAGGCGCTGGCATTCTCGAGCTCGGCGGCCTCATAGACATCTTCGGGCAGCGTTTGCAGGCCGGCCAGCATCATCAGAATGACGAACGGGGTCCACTGCCAGACCTCGACCGCGATGATGCAGGCGAGCGCCCAATGTCCATTGGTGAGGAACGGCAGGTTGACCAGGCCGAACTTCGACAGAAACTGGTTGAGCGGCCCCATCGTCGGGTTGAACATCATGCGCGCCACCAGCGCGACGGCGACAGGCGCGAGCAGCATGGGAAGCAGCAAGGCGACACGAAACAGCCGCTCGCCCGGCACCCGCGCGTTCAGCGCCAGCGCAACACCGAAACCGATCGCGTATTGCAGCCCGACGGCGATGAAGGCAATCAGCGTCGTCGTGAAGATCGCGTTCCAGAACCGCGGCTCCTGCAACAGCGTGACATAGTTGCCGAGCCAGACCACCCGCGGCGGGATCGGCGGAATCAGGCGGTAGCTCAGGAAGCTCGTGGTGAGCGAATAGATCAGCGGAAAGATCGAGATCGCCAGCACGACGAGCACCGCCGGCCAGATGAAGACATGCTTGATCGGATCATTCCGCATCATTGCGCGATCATCCCTTCAGCAGCGCGTCGATCTCCGCGCGCCGCGGCATCGCGGGCGCAGTGCCCGGTCGCGTCACCGAGATTCCGGCCGTGGCCGAACCGAACCGCGCAGCCTCGAGCGGATCGGCGCCATCAGCGAGCGCCGCCGCGAAGCCGCCGACGAAGGCGTCGCCCGCGCCGGTGGTTTCGACCACCTTGCCGGCGGCAAAGGGCGGCACGTGCAGCGAGCGGTCCCGCGCATGAAATAAAGCGCCGCGCTCGCCGAGCGTGATCAGCGCCGTGCCGGCGCCTTTCGCCAGCAATGCATCGCCGGCGCGGCGGGCGCCGGCGAGATCGCCCACCGCAATGCCGGTCAGCGCTTCGGCCTCGGTCTCGTTGGGGACGACATAATCGCAAAGCGCAAACAGGCCAGAGTCGAACTTGATCGCCGGCGCCGGGTTGAACACGGTGATGCTGCCGGCGGCGCGCGCGATCTCGAGCCCGCGCCGCGCCGCATCGACCGGCTGCTCGAGCTGCGTCACGAACACGCTGGAGTCGCGAATGGCGTCGGCCACCGCGTCGACATCGGCCGGACCGATCCCGCCCGCCGCACCCGGCACCACGATGATCGCGTTGTCGCCGCGCGTCTCGTGGACATAAATGAACGCAGCGCCGGTCGGCGCGTTCGCCGTCCTGGCCACGCGCGGCCGGATTCCCTCGGCCTCCCAGGTCTTGATCGCAAGCTCGCCGAAGGCGTCGCTGCCGATCCGCGAGATGAAGCTCACGCTGGCGCCGGCCCGTGCGGCCGCGACAGCCTGGTTGGATCCCTTGCCGCCGGGTCCCATCGCGAATCCCGATCCGGCGATCGTCTCGCCGATCGCCGGCATGTTGCCGGCGCGGAACGCCAGGTCGACGACGAAGACGCCGAGGACGGCGACGCCATGCTTGCTCATGTCGTCACTCCCCGTCCGGCGCAATCACGCCCTTGCTGAACAGGAAGCAGCCGTAGAAGCGCCGCTCGCCGGTGGCGATCACGCAATAGGCCGTCTTGGCCTTCTCGTAGAAGGCATGGCGCTCGACACCGACCAGCGGCCAGGATCGTCCTTCTGCGCGATCGATCGCAGCCTGCACCTCACGCTGCACGGGCGGCACTTCCTGGGCCTGGCCGACGATCTCCATGCGGATCGCGGCATCGTCGACGAATGTATCGAGCGGCATCACCGAGAGAACGGCTTCGACCGCCTGGGCGGCGCTCACATTGTCGATGCGCAGCAGCCGGCCAAGCACGGTCTGGCGCGCGATTGAGTCGGCCGGAAAATTGGTATCGCACACCACCAGCCGGTCACCGTGCCCCATCGCCCGCAGGGCATAGAGCACGTCGGCATTGAGCAGTGGATTGATGCCCTTGAGCATGTTGCGTCCCTCCCTCGTCGTCAAACTAGCCGAACTCTGACGGTCCGGACCCCGATCGATATCACCGCAAGGTGACATCCCTAGTCGCCATACGGAATCCAGATGTTCTTCACCTGCACGGCATGGCGGAGCAGGATCGGGCCCTCGCTCGCGGCCTTGTCGTACCAGTCGATCGCGAGGCCATGATCGACGAGCGTCCGCTTGAGATTGCCGATCGAGTACCGTTCGGCCGCCACCGAGGCATCCTGCGATCCGAACGCCCAGAGCGCGTCGACATCGTCGTGCTCGGCAAGGACCTTGACCAGCTCGCCGCGGTCACCAGTGACGATGTTGACCACGCCGCCCGGCACGTCCGACGTCTCGAGCACCTGGTAGAAATCGGTCGCGGCGAGCGGATGCCGCTCGCTCGGCACCGCGACGACCCGGTTGCCCATCGCCACCAGCGGCGCGACCAGACTGATGAAAGCGAGTAGCGGCGCCTCGTCGGGACAAGCGACACCAACCACGCCGATCGGCTCATGCATCGCCAGCGCCACGCCGCGCAGCGGTGGCGCGTGGATGGATCCCTCGAATTTATCGGCCCAGGCGCCATAGCTGAACAGCCGCTCGATGCTCGCATCGACCTCGTTGCGCGCCTTTGCTGCCGAGACGCCGGTCATGTCGGCGATGCGCCGCGCGAACTCGTCGCCGCGCGCGGAAAGGTTTTCGGCAAGATAGTAGAGGATCTGGGCGCGATTATGCACCGTCGCCCGCGCCCAGCCCTCGGCGGAGCGCGCCGCGGCCACCGCATTGCGGATATCCTTGCGATTGCCCTCACCGGCTTCGCCGAGACGGCGGCCCTTCGGCGAGAGCACTGCGCGTGAATAATTGCCGTCCGGGCGCACCTGCTTGCCGCCGACGAACAGTTTCGCCGTTCGATCGATCGGCGGCACGTCGAATCCGGCGCTCGTACCGGTCGCCGTCGGCAGCGGCGATGCCTTGGCGCGGGCCTTACGCCCGCTCCAGGCCTTCGGCTTGAGATATTCATACATGCCTTCACGGCCGCCCTCGCGGCCGAAGCCGGACTCGCGATAACCGCCGAAGCCGACGCTGGCGTCGAACAGATTGGTCGCATTGACCCAAACCACGCCGGCCAGGAGTTTCGGCGCGATGTCGAGCGCGAGCCCGATCGTCTCGCTCCACACGCTGGCGGCAAGGCCGTAACGCGTGTTGTTGGCGAGCATCACGGCCTCGTCCGGTGTGCGGAACGTCATCGCCACCAGGACAGGGCCGAATATCTCTTCGGTCGCAACCGTCGAGGACGGATGGACGTTCCAGAGCAGGGTCGGCGGATAGAAACAGCCTTCCGTCGGCATCGCACCGGACGCCTGATATTTCTCGGCGCCTTCCTTCACCCCGGTCTCGACCAGCGACTTGATCCGCTCGAGCTGCACCGGCGCGACCACCGCGCCCATGTCGATCGCCTTGTCGAGCGGCATGCCGACGCGAAGCGTCTCCATGCGGCGGATCAGGCGCCTGCGGAAGGTCTCCGCAATCCCCTCCTGCAAAAGCAGCCGCGAGCCCGCGCAACAGACCTGGCCCTGGTTGAACCAGATCGCGTCAACCACGCCTTCCACCGCGCCATCGAGATCGGCATCGTCGAACACGATGAACGGCGATTTGCCGCCAAGCTCCAGCGTCAGCGATTTTCCGGTCCCTGCGGTCGACTGGCGGATCAGGCGCCCGACCTCGGTCGAGCCCGTGAAGGCGATCTTGTCGACACCGGGATTTTCGACCAGCAAAGCACCGGTGGCACCGTCACCGGTGACGACGTTCAGCACGCCCGGCGGCAAGCCGGCTTCGGCCGAAAGCTCGGCGAACAGCAGCGCGGTGAGCGAGGTGAACTCCGCCGGCTTCAGCACCACCGTGTTGCCCGCGGCGAGTGCCGGCGCGATCTTCCAGGCCAGCATCAGCAGCGGGAAATTCCACGGGATGATCTGCCCGATCACGCCAATCGGCACCTGATCGGCGAATTCGCGGTCCTGCAACTGCGCCCAGCCGGCGTGATAGAGGAAATGGCGCGCGGCGAGCGGCACGTCGAGATCGCGGGTTTCCCGGATCGGCTTGCCATTGTCGATCGCCTCCAGCACGGCAAACAGCCGGGCGTGACGCTGCAGCATGCGCGCCAACGCATAGAGATGACGCGCGCGGCCATGGCCGCCAAGCTTTGCCCAGGCGACCTGCGCGGTGCGCGCGGCGTTAACCGCCGCCTCGACATCGGCGGCAGAGCCCTGCGCGATGCGCGCCAGCACCTTGCCGGTGGCAGGCTCGCTTGTCGTGAGGTGTTTGCCCGCATGCGGCGCGACAAACTTGCCGGCGATGAAATGCCCGAACGTGGCGCCATGCCGCGCCAGCCAGGCGCGCGCCTCGCCGTCCGCCTCGGGCGCGGGGCCATACTCCATGGTCTCGAAATAATTGGCGACGCTCATCGCTGGAGTCTCATCCCACGGGGTGGCGGTTGAAAGCCGAGTAGTGGCCGGTCACGTGATGCTCGAGCTGCCGCTCGATGTCGGCGAGCAAGCTGGAGGCGCCAATGCGGAACAGATCCGGCTCGAGCCAGTCGCGGCCCAGTTCCTCCTTCATCAGGAACTGATAGTTGAGCACGTCCTTTGCCGTCGAGATTCCGCCGGCCGGCTTGAAGCCGATCTTGTAGCCGGTGCGCTCCTGATAGAGCCGGATCATCCGCAGCATCGCCAGCGTCACCGGCAGCGTCGCGTTGACGCCTTCCTTGCCGGTCGAGGTCTTGATGAAGTCGGCACCGGCCATCATGCAGACCATCGAGGCCTTGGCGACATTGCGCAGCGTCTTGAGGTCGCCCGTGGCCAGGATCGTCTTCAGATGCGCGTTGTCGCAGACCGCACGGAAATCCCGGACCTCGGCGTAAAGCGCCCGCCAATCGCCGGTCAGCACGTGCTCACGCGTGATGACGATGTCGATTTCCTGCGCGCCATTCCGGACCGACGCCTCGATCTCCTTCAGCTTCAGCTCATGCGGCACGAGGCCTGCGGGAAACCCGGTCGAGACCGCGGCGACCGGGATGCCGGATCCATCGAGCGCTTCGACAGCGGTGCCGACGAACCGATCGTAGACACAGACCGCTCCGGTATGCAGCTCGCGCCCGGCAAAGCCGAGCTGCTCGAGAAGGTCGCCGCGCACGGGCGCCTTGGCCTTGGCGCAGAGCCGTTTCACCCGTTCGGCCGTATCGTCGCCGCTGAGCGTGGTCAGGTCGATGCAGGTGACCGCCTTGAGCAGCCACCCCGCCTGTGCGTCCTTCTTCACGGTTCGTCGGCCTGGCAGGCTCGCGACCCGCCGTTCGGCGGCCGACAGGTTGATCCTGATGTCGTCGACCCAATCCATCTCGAGCGCGCGGCCGCTGTTGCGCGGCTGCTGATGCGGATGCTCGCCGCCCGGGGAAGGCGGCAGCGCGGCCAACGGGGACGGATTCTGGATGAAGACGCTCTGCGTCATGGAAACGCCTTGCGGTCCTAGCGAATCGACGAGGTGGCCAGATAGATTGAATGTGTCGATCGCAACATGTGATCCTCCCCTGATCTTGCCGCCGGGTTGCCGCCTGCCGAGGACGATATCGTCTCGACACCGGATCAGCCCGTCGGACCGGATGTTATTATTGTAACAAATCGACGTTGATAAACTCACAACATTGTAAGATCATTGTCAATCGGATAAGCAAGCTCGGCGATCAAAATGGCTGAAACCTCCAACGCACGACCAAGCGAGACACGCGTCCAGCGCCTGCAGAGGCTGCGCCGCGCGGTCGAATCGAGTGGTGCGCTGCACCTGAAGGACGCCGCCGAGCTCCTTAAGGTTTCCGAAATGACGGTGCGGCGCGACCTTGCTGGTCCGGAGGCCGCCCTCGCTTTGCTCGGCGGCTACGTCGTCAATGCCGCGTCGCCGACCGGCATCAAGTACACGTTCGAGCAGGAGATCGACCAGCACACCCAGGACAAGCGCCTAGCCTGCCGGGCTGCCGCCGCCTCCATCAACGAAGGCGATACGATCTTCATCGACTGCGGCACCACGATGCAGTCGCTGGCGGACTGCCTGCCCGAGGATTTGCAGCTCTCGGTGATCTGCTATTCGATGAACGTGGCGTCGATCGTGACGCGCCGGCCGGGCACGCAGGTGATGCTGATGGGCGGGCTTTATCATCCCTCCTCGCAGTCCTTTGCGTCGGACGACGGGCTGTCCTATCTGCGGCGGCTTGGGATCAACAAGGCCTTCATCTCCGCCGGCGGCGTGCACTGGACCCGCGGCGCGAGCTGCTCGAATTTTCACGAGGTCGCCGTCAAGCAGGCCGTCATCGAGACCGCGATGGAGAACACCCTGGTGATCGACGCGAGCAAGCTCGGCAGTCTGAAGTCGGCATTCTTCTCCGATATCGGCGCGTTCTCGCGGATCATCGTCGGCGGCGCGGCGTCATCGGAGATGCGCAAGCACTTCCGCAGCCTTCCTGTCGAGTACGTGACCAGCGCAACCTGATCCGAGCGGGGGCTGGCACGCCCGGATCAGGCTGCTCACGATGCGCGGGCTCGCGGGACCACGCATCGAACTTCTGCGGCTCAGTTGCAGGCCGGCTTCGCCTTGTTGCAGGCGTCGGTCAGTTCCGGCGGCGGCTCCTTCTTGAACACCGTCTTGTAGGATTCCAGCACGTTCGACTGCGTCACCGGCAGCGACTGCACGCCGATCCAGCCGGGCGTTTCCTTGCCAAGCAGCGCGTTCATCATCGCCATCGCTTCCGCGACGCCTTGATCGTAGGGGCGCTGCGAGCCGGTCGCCTTCAAAGGACCGCCCTTGGCGATCTCGATCGCCGATTGCAAGCCGAGATCGACGGTCGTGACCGGAATGTCGATGCTCTGCGCGCGCATCGAGCTCAGCGTGTCAAGCGCCGGCTGATCCCAGACCGCGAACAGGCCCTTGATATCAGGATTGCCGGTGAGGAAGTCACCTGCGATCTGCGACACCTTCGGCGGATCGGTGAAGTCGACCTGCTTCATCTTGATGTCGGGACGGTTCTTCTGCATCCATTCGCGGACACCCTTGGTGCGCTCGTTCGTGCTGAAATAGTCGACGCCGAAATTGACAAGGCCGATGGTGCCGCCCTGCGGCATGCAAGAGGCCAGGATCTGGGCCGCGATCTGGCCGTTGCCCTGGCTGTCCGCCGAGATCATCGACGCATATTCTTCCGGATGCTTGAGGCCGGTCGGGATGCTGTCCATCAGCACAAGCTTGATGCCGGCCTTCGCGATCTTCTTGTAGGTCGGCGCGGTCGCCGTGAAATCGACCGGGATCGAGATGATGCCGTCCGGGTGCTGCTGGATGGTGTTCTCGATGTCGGCGATCTGCTTGTCGACCTGATATTCGGCGGATGCGACGCCGGTCACCGTCACGCCGTACTTCTTCAGCGTGTCGGTGATGCCCTGGATCTGCAGTTGCGCCCAGTCGAGGTTGACGGTCTGCATGGAGATGCCGACCTTGAAGTGCTTCTCCTTGATCTTGGCGGCGTCCGCGTCCGACAGCGCGAGCACCTCGGGCGAAGCGGCCTTTTCGCCGTGCGGTCCCTGACCGACGATTGATTTCGGTCCAAGCGTCGCGAGATCGACGCCCTTGACGCAGCTTGCCGGCACTTCGGCGCGGGCCGAGGGGGCGATCGAAATGGCCGTCGCCGCAATCAGCGCGGTCAGCGGCAGGGTTTGTCGCAAGATTGGCTTCATTGTTTCCTCCCTTTTTTGGTCGCCGATTGACCGGAGGCCGGCGACCTTGCCCCTACAATTTTCCGGATCGTGCTCTAGCGTTTCGTGAAGGCGACCGCGGCCACGATGATCGCCCCCTTGATGACGAGCTGCATTGGCGAGCTAACGCCGAGCAGCACGAGGCCGTTGTTGAGCGTGCCGATGATGAGGCTGCCAAACAGCGTCCCCAGGATGTAGCCGCGCCCGCCGAACAGGCTGCAGCCACCGAGGATCACGGCGGCGATGACGTCGAGCTCCATCCCCTGCACGACGTCGGGCCGCGCGGCATGTGAGCGCGCGGACAGCACCAGCGCCGCAAGCCCGGCCAGCGCGCCGGTCAGCACAAAGGCCGCCGTCGTCACCCATTTGGTGTTGATGCCGGAATAAAGCGCCGCGGTCGGATTGCCACCGACCGCATAGATGCGACGGCCGAACACGTTGTAGTGCAGCAGCAGGATGCCGACGATCATCGCCACCAGCGTCCAGGCAATGGGAACGGGTATGCCCAGGAACGTGCCTTCGCCGAAGATCGCGAAATAAGTCTCGTTGGTGATGATGACCGGCTTGGTGTTGGTCACCATCATCGCAAGTCCCCGCGCCATGCTCAGCGAGCCGAGCGTCACCAGGAAGGACGGGATCGAAAGCTGCGTGGTCAGGATGCCGTTGAGCAACCCGACCAGCGCACCGGTGCCGAGCCCGGCAACGGCGCCGACGATCCAGCTGTTGCTGATCTGGCTCATAGCGAGCGCCGCGGCCATGCCCGACAGCGCCAATGTCGATGCGACCGACAGGTCGATCTGGCGTGCGATGATCACGAAGGTCATGCCGACCGCGATGATCGACACCAGCGTCGTCTGGCGTCCGATGTTGAGGAAATTGTCCAGCGACAGGAACCAGGGCGAGGACAGGCTGAACACGACCAGCAGGACGACGAAGGCGATGTACAGCATGTAGGGCCGCTCGCCGCGCAGCAGGTTCTGCAGCAGCTTACGGCGACGATCGGTTCGGGTCGACGCGGCGACGACATTGGGCGCGGTCAGTTCGGTCATGCGGGCAGCTCTTGCAATAGGCCTTGTCCGGAGGCCTGGTACATCTGCAGGAGATGGTGGAGCTCTTCGGCGTCATCGATCTCGCCGCGCGCGAGCGTTCGCGCGACGCGTCCATCAACGATCACGGAGATGCGGTCGCAGAGCTCGATCAGTTCGACGAGATCCGAGGAGACGATCAGGACGCCGCTGCCGTCGCGGGCGGCATTGCGGATCACGCCGTAGATTTCCTCGCGTGCGCCGACGTCGACGCCGACCGTCGGTTCGTCCAGCAGCAGCACGCGCGGCCGCGGATCATTCCATTTTCCGAACACGACCTTCTGCTGGTTGCCGCCGGACAGTGTCCTGACCAGGCTGGAAGCGCCTTGCGCTTTCACCGAAAGCCGCGCGACCGCGGCGTCCGCGCGCCGGGCGGCGGCGCGTTGCTGCATGAAGCCCCAGCGCGAGAAATGCGGAATCCGCGGCAAGGTGATGTTGCGTTCGATCGAATGATCGAGCACCAGGCCCTGCACGTGCCGATCCTCCGGCACCAGCGCGACGCCCTGCTCGATCGCATCGGCCGCGCTGTTCGGCAGCCACGGCCGGCCCTCGATCTCGAGCGTGCCGCGCTCGGCGGGCCGAAGTCCGAAGATCGTCTCCAGAATCTCGGTGCGCCCGCTGCCGATCAATCCGGCAAGGCCGTGAATCTCCCCCTTCATCACCGACAAGTCAACCGCCGCCAGCCGGTCATTCGACACACCCGACAGCGACAGAACCGGCGATGAATCGAACGAACGCGTTGCCGCGGGCGCGGCACGCGATGCTGCCGGCGCCGATCGATCGGTGCCGATGATGGCGTTGACAAGCCGCTTCATGTCGGTATCGGCGGTGACAAACGTGCCCGCGTTGGCGCCATCGCGCAGCACCGTGACACGCTGCGAGATCTCGAACACCTCGTTGAGCCGATGGGTCACGTAGATCACGCCGACGCCGCGGCGCGTCGCCTTGCCGATCGCGTCGAACAGGATGCGGACCTCATCCGATGTCAGCGAGGACGTCGGCTCATCGAGGATCAAGAGCCGCACCTCGCCCATCAACGCCTTGGCGATCTCCGTCATCTGGCGGTAGGCGAACGGCAGCGAGCCGACCGTCGCGCGTGTATCAAGGGGAATGCCGAGCTCACCCAGGAATGCTTCGGCTTTGGCCATCAGCTCGCGCTTCCGGACAAAGCCGAACCGCGCGCGCGGCTCGCGGCCGAGCAATAGATTGTCGGCGACGCTCAGCGATTCGACGAGGCTGAGGTCCTGATAGACGACGGCGATCCCCGCTTCGCGCGATCTTGCCGGGTTGTCGAACATCACTGGCCTGCCGGCGATCTCGATCGTGCCGCTGTCGGCGGCATGAACGCCGCTGAGGATCTTGATCAGTGTGGATTTTCCGGCGCCGTTCTCGCCCAGCAGCGCATGCACCTCGCCGGAGAGGACCTCGAGGTTGACGTCGCGCAGCGCGCGCACGCCGCCAAAGCGCTTGTTGATGCCACCGACCGTCAAAAGCGAGGCCGACGGCTGAGGCCCTGCCGCGATCGAACCGGACAATTCCATTTTCCTCCCATCGCCGCGCGGAACGCTGATGCGATGATGACATCTTGTTATTTTTGCAACTTATTGTGTTATAATTCTATCACATCGGGCGGCCTGTCAATGGGAGATCGCGCCGTCTGGCGCTCGAATTGGGGGCGGCCGGTCGCGACCTGGTCTGGCACCGCCCGATACACGCCACCGGCCTCCCCAAGCACGATGGAAGCCGGCAGGTTGTGCTACGCTTCAGTCGCTCATCTCATCAAAGCCAACGTCGGTGAACCATGATGAAACTGAGTGCCGCGATTGCCGTCGTCCTGATCTGGTCTTGCCTTCCTGCGACAGCGCAGCAAGGCGGCGGCGCCCTCTACGCGCAACGCTGCGCGCAGTGTCACGACAGCAGCAACAATGATATCCGCGCGCCGAGCCGCACCGCGCTGCAATCGAAGTCGTTCGATGAGGTCCTGGGTGCGATCACCACGGGCGCGATGTCATCTTTCGCGCAGGGGCTGAGCAATGACGAGCGGGCGGCCATCGCCTCGCTCGTCACTGGAAAGGTCGCCTCGCATGCCGCGGCCGAGAGTGCCGGCCAATGCGTACAGAGCGAGGCCGGTTTCCCGCAACCGATCGATGGGCCACGATGGAATGGCTGGGGCGCGGATCTCAACAACAGCCGGTTTCAGCCGGCGGCGATGGCCGGCCTCACGCCAGACCAGGTCTCCCGGTTGCGTCTGAAATGGGCCTTCGGATTCGCTGACACATCCAACGCCAACGCTCAACCGACTGTGGTCGGTGGCTTGCTTTTCGTGGGCGGCGGCGACCGCAAGGTCCACGCGCTCTACGCCAAGAGTGGATGCACCCGCTGGGTGTTTCCGACCGAGGCGCCGGTCCGGGCGGCTATCAGCGTTGCCCCGCTGGATAATGGTCGGTCCGCCGTTTTCTTTGGCGATGTGCGCGCCAACGTCTACGCCGTGAACGCTGCGACCGGTGCGCTGATCTGGAAGAGCAAGGTCGACGATCATCTGGCCGCCCGGATTACCGGTGCCGCAACCTTCCATGCCGGCGTCGTCTACGTCGGCGTCTCATCGATCGAAGAGGCCATCGGGTCCCGCCCCACCTACCAATGCTGCACGTTTCGCGGCAGCGTCGTCGCACTGAAGGCCGAAACCGGCGCGCAGATCTGGAAGGCCTACACCATCCCCGAAGCGCCGCAGGCCACGCGGACGAACGCCATCGGCACCCAGCTGTTCGGTCCGGCCGGCGCGTCGGTCTGGTCCGCGCCGACGATCGATGTTCAGCGCCAGGCGCTCTATGTCGCGACATCGAACAGCTATGCCGACCCGGCAACCGACACCAGCGATGCCATCCTCGCGTTCGATCTCGCGACCGGGCGAATGCTTTGGCATCAGCAGGCGACGCCGAAGGACAGCTTCGTCGTGGCGTGCTTCGGCACCGACCAGACCAACTGTCCGCAGGACCGCGGTCCCGACCACGACTTCGGACAATCGCCCATCCTGGTGACCCTGCATAACGGACAACGCGTGCTGGTGATCGGCCAGAAATCCGGCGTGGTGCACGCGCTCGATCCCGACCATGAGGGCAAGATCCTGTGGCAGACGCGGATCGGCCAAGGTGGCCCATTGGGAGGAACCGAGTGGGGCTCCGCCGCGGACCAGGAGCGAATTTATGTCGCCAATTCGGACGTGCGGTTCCTGAGGGACGGCTCGAGGCGTCTCAATTCAAGCGAAGGCGGCGGCCTGTTCGGACTCGATCTTGCGACCGGGAAAATCGCGATGCAGGTGGCGCCGGTTGCCTGTGGCGATCGTCCCCAATGCAGTCCCGCCCTCTCCGCGGCGATCACCCTCATTCCCGGCGTCGTCTTCTCGGGTGGCGTGAGCGGTTTCTTGCGCGCCTACGCCACCGATGATGCGCGGCTGCTTTGGGAGATCGACACCGCGCGCGACTACACCACCGTGAATGGCGTTCCGGCCCGTGGCGGCGCCATGGACGGCCCCGGCGCGGTCGTCGTCGACGGCATGCTGTATGTCAATTCCGGCTACGCGCAATGGGGCGGCCTGCCCGGCAACGTCCTGCTGGCCTTCGAGGTCGGCAACCCCTGACAAACGCAATGTCAGCATTTGCGACGGCACGTTGAGCACTACTCGCCACGGGCTATTCGTGCTTTGATGTCGGCCAGGATCGGCTGACAGGTCCGACGGGAGGCCTTCTGGTGCTTGGTGACGTGGCTACGCAACATCACGTCAGGCGGCTTTGCCCTCGCGCCCAACAATCGTCGCGCGTCAGGTTCCGAGCGGCGTCGAATCGAATCGACCGACATGGCTGCCGCGCCCGAAATCGATGCGCATTTCGTTGCGCACAAAAAACACAGAAACTATAAGTGCTTGAAAGAATGGTCGGAGTGGCAGGATTCGAACCTGCGACCCCTGCGTCCCGAACGCAGTGCTCTACCGGGCTGAGCCACACTCCGACTAAGAGGCCGGCTTATAGCGTCGGGTTTCGGGGACCGCAAGGGACCACAGGCAACCAATTGAGGAATTGAGTCACAGTGGATACAGGTCTGAAAACGCACATTTTGCCCGCCGGCGCCGCCGCTACGGCGACCGCGGCCGGGGTCCTGGCCGAGGGCGGCCTGGTGGCGTTTCCGACCGAGACGGTTTATGGCCTCGGCGCCGACGCCGGCAACGCCGCCGCGATCGCCCGGCTCTACCAGGCCAAAGGCCGGCCGGCCTTCAATCCGCTGATCGCCCATGTCGCCGATCTCGGCGCAGCGCGCCGGATCGCCCTGTTCGACGGGCAGGCCTTGCGACTGGCGGAAGCGTTCTGGCCCGGTCCCCTCACCCTGGTGCTGCCGAAGGCGCTTTCCTGCCCGGTCGCCGAGCTCGCGACCGCCGGGCTCGACACGGTCGCGATACGCATTCCGGCCCACAAGGTGGCGCGCGACATCATCAAGGCGTTCGGCGGTGCGGTGGTAGCGCCATCGGCCAATCTCTCCGGCCATGTCTCGCCAACCACGGCCGAGCATGTGAACGGCGATCTGGCGGGCCGGATCGACATGATCGTCGACGGCGGCCCGGTCGAGGTCGGCGTCGAATCCACCATCGTCGGCTGCTTCTCCGATCCGGTGCTGCTGCGGCCGGGCGGGCTGACGCGGGCCGAGATCGAGCGCGTGCTCGGCCATCCGCTGCAATCGCCGCCCCCCGATGCGGAAGGCGACGCTCAGCCGATCGCCCCGGGCATGCTCGCGTCACATTATGCGCCGCGGACACCGGTCCGGCTCAATGCGAGCGACGTCCATGTCGGTGAAGCCTTGCTGGCGTTCGGACCGGTCAAGGTCGGGCGGCGCGAATGCGCCTCCGTGGAGATGAACCTGTCCGAGCGCGGCGATCTCGCCGAGGCCGCCGCCAATCTGTTCGGCTACCTTCGCACGCTCGACACGAGAAACGCAGATGCTATCGCCGTGATGCCCATTCCCGAGGACGGGTTGGGCGAAGCCATCAATGACCGGCTGCGCCGCGCAGCGGTTGGGCGGTAACAAGCATGACCCGGAAAGGTGCAAGCCGGTTTTCCCCGCGACAAACGCCAAGCGTTTGCGCAGAGGTCATGCCGCAATAAAGATCCCGACTGAGTGAAAGACCAAGAAAAAATGAACATCGTCCAATCAGCGGTGCCGCCGCTTCCGCCCGAATTGCTTGCAAAATTCCGCGCTATCGTCGGCGACAAATATGCCGTGACCGATGCCGCCGACATCGAGCCTTACGTCACCGAGGAGCGCGACCTGTTTCACGGCCGCTCGCCGCTGGTGCTGCGCCCGGGCTCGACCGCCGAAGTCGCTGCGATCTGCAAGCTTGCGAGCGAGCACAGGATCGCGCTGGTGCCGCAGGGCGGCAACACCGGCCTGGTCGGCGGCCAGACACCGCATCATGGCGAGGTCGTGGTGTCGCTGCGGCGGCTCGACAAGATCCGCGACATCGATGTCGAATCCAACACCATGACCTGCGAGGCCGGCGTCGTGCTGCAAATCGCGCAGCAGAAGGCAGCTGACGTCGACCGGCTGTTTCCGCTGTCGCTCGGCGCCGAAGGCAGCTGCACCATCGGCGGCAACCTTTCGACCAATGCCGGCGGCACCGGAGCGCTCGCCTATGGCGTGGCGCGCGAGATGGCCCTCGGCGTCGAGGTCGTGCTCGCGGATGGCCGCGTGCTCAACGCTTTGTCCAAGCTGAAGAAGGACAACACCGGCTACGATTTGCGCAACCTGTTCATCGGTGCCGAAGGCACGCTCGGCATCATCACCGCCGCAACCTTGAGGCTGTTTCCGAAGCCGCGCGCGGTTGAGACCGCCTATGTCGGCCTGAAATCGCCGGCGGCGGCATTGAAGCTGCTGTCGATCTCGCGCAACGAGGCGGCAGGCAGCCTGACGAGCTTCGAATTGCTCGCCGACATCGCGGTCGATTTCTCGATCCGCCACGGCATCGATATCCGCGATCCGCTGGAGAGCAAGCACCCTTGGTATGTGCTGATGGAATTGTCGTCGTCGCGCGACGATGCCCGCGACGCGCTGGAGGCGATCCTGGCCCAGGGCATGGAAGACGGCATCGTCGATGACGCCGTCATCGCCGCCAATCTGAGCCAGCGTCAGGCGTTCTGGAAACTGCGCGACGAGATGTCGGCGGCGCAGAAGCCGGAGGGCGGCTCGATCAAGCACGACATCTCAGTGCCGGTCGCAGCCGTTCCCGCCTTCATCGCGGAGGCCAATGCGGCGGTCGTAAAGCTGATCCCGGGCGCGCGGCCGGTGCCGTTCGGCCATCTCGGCGACGGCAACATCCACTACAATGTCAGCCAGCCGGTCGGCGCCAATGCGGCCGACTTCCTGGCGCGCTGGCACGACGTCAATGCCGTCGTGTTCGAGATCGTGCTGCGGATGGGCGGCTCGATCTCGGCCGAGCACGGCATCGGCGTGCTCAAGCGCGACGAGTTGCCCGACGTCAAGGACAAGGTCGCGATCGAGCTGATGCGGCAGGTCAAGGCGATGCTCGATCCGCTCGGCATCATGAACCCGGGCAAGGTGCTGTGACCGTGCAGGCGACAATGCCCTCCTCTCTGGCCATTGCAGAGATCACCGACGCCGACGTCGCCGATGTCGTCGCGCTGTGGCAGGCGTGCGGCCTGACGCGGCCGTGGAACGATCCGGCCGCCGACATCGCACTGGCACGGCGCGGACCGAGCTCGGCCGTGCTGGTCGGCCGCAGCTCGGACACGATCGTCGCAACCGCGATGGTCGGCCATGACGGCCATCGCGGCTGGGTCTATTACGTTGCAGTCGACCCCAGCTTCCAGGGCAAGGGGCTTGGCCGCGCCATGATGGCGGCGGCCGAGGACTGGCTGCGCAATGCCGGCGTGCCGAAGCTGCAATTGCTGGTGCGTCGGGAGAACGCCAAGGCCGGCGCATTCTACCGATCGCTCGGCTATGAGGAATCGACCTCGGTGATGCTGGCCAAATGGCTCGACGGTCGCGAAGCGACGCCGTGACAGAGTTGAGGATCGACGCATGAGCATCGCCGACCGCGTCCGCGTCAAGGACGTCCAGCTGCTGTCGAAGCGCCGCTACGAGCTGAAGAGTGCGACGTTCGACTACCGCCGCAGCAATGGCGAATGGCAGACCCAGGTGCGCGAGGTCTATGACCGCGGCAACGGCGCGGCGCTATTGCCCTACAATCTGAACACCCGCACCGTGGTGCTGGTGCGGCAGTTTCGCTATCCCGCATTCGCCAACGGCTACGACGATCTCCTGATCGAGGCCGCCGCCGGCATGCTCGACGACGCCGCGCCGGAAGCACGCATCCGTGCAGAGGCGGAGGAAGAGATCGGCTACCGGCTCGATCATGTGCGCAAGGTGTTCGAAGCCTTCATGACGCCGGGCGCGGTGACCGAGAAGCTGCATTTCTTCGTCGCCGAATACGACGCCGCGATGCGCGTCGGTGATGGCGGCGGGCTCGCCGACGAGGGAGAGGACATCGAGGTGCTGGAGCTTGCGATCGACGACGCGCTCGCCATGATCAGCGATGGCCGCATCGTCGACGGCAAGACCATCATGCTGCTGCAATACGCAGCGCTGCATCTGTTCAAATGAACGCTGCGCCGTCCCGGCCCGGACCGAGGCGGCTCGCGCGATTAGCTGGACAAGAATATCGAAAACAACCCCATGCAAAGTAGCCGGCGGTGGCCGGCGCTCGACTTGACACGTCGGGCAACTCACGGATACGCTTCCAGTATTCCGAAATCACGCAGTCGCGCGCTGGCCCCTGGAGCCATTTCCGTTCCGATGGAATCGGAACGGGGCGATAATGCTCTAGCCCCGTCATCCTGAGGTGCGAGCGAAGCGAGCCTCGAAGGACCGACGGCCCCGATGGTGGCCGATTCATCCTTCGAGACGGCCGCGTTGCGGCCTCCTCAGGATGACGGAGTTGGTCTGAATCCGTCTCGGCGATCAGCCTTCGCTGCTGCAGCTCCACACCGTCAACTCTACTGCATCGTGATCGCAAGCCCGCTCAGATCGGCATTGGCCATCAGGCCGACCTGGTGGCCGGTCAGTTCGAGCACCGCGCCTTTCTGATTGGTCAGCACGATCGCGCGCGCGCCGCGGCCGAGGGCAAGCCCGGCGCCCGCCGCGCCATAGACGCCGGCAACGTCGGACGGACGATTGATGTTGCTGACGCGGCCGCGCAACACGGTCTTGGAGCCGCCGAACACCAGGCCGTAGTCGAGGCCGCCGGTGGACAGCCGATAGGAGCGGCCGCGGAACGTCAGCACGCCGCTGCCGCCGGAGCCGCCGATGAACCATCCGGCCTTGTAGATCGTGAGCGTCACGAAGCCGCTGTCGGCGCGCGCGGCGGTCGAGACAGCGAGGCCGGTGAAGGCCATCAGTGCGACCAGCGCGGCGCGAAGGGTGGATGAAAGTTTCATGTGCGGTCTCCCAGGATTTTCTCACGTCGATTTGCTCGCGTCGCGACGCGGGCACGAATCGCAACGCGCCGACTGTAGCAAGCGCGTCGTCCGGCGCAATTTGGCACAGCCGGTGCCCATTGGTGACGGGAATGTCCGCGGGAACCGTGTTGAACCTGTTCCCCGGGTTGCAACACTCACTGCATGTCCGGGGCGATCGGCCCCTGAGCTCCAGGATTTCCCCGCGGAGCATTCACTTTTTCAAACCGGAGATTTTCCATGCGTCGTCTTGCGATTGCCTGTGCCGCCATCGTCGCCACTGTGTCCCTGCTCGCCGCGGCAAGCCCCGCTAGCGCCACGCCCTATCATCTGATCCGTTGGCAAGACACCGGCTTCTGCCAGATCTGGGACCAGAGCATTCCGACCACGCCGTGGCCGGCGAACTTCGCCGTCGTCAGCGAGGAGCTGCCGACCTTCGACGCCGCGTTCAGCTACAAGACCGGCCTCCTCAACAACGGCACCTGCTCGTTCTGAGCGCCCCCCGATCACGCACAGGGCAGACACGCGGCAACAGCGCGGCGTCCGCCCTTGTGCTGTGAGGCCATAACGCTATCGCGCGTCAGTGATGCCTGATCAGCGCGTCACGCGCAGCGGCGAGTTCGAGGAATGCCGGGCCGTTGCCGCCACCGTCAGGATGCACCGTCTTGGCGGCGCGCTTGAACGCCTGGTGGACCTCGTTCGCGGCGAGGCGGCGGCCGAACGGCAGGCCAAGCAATTGCCGGCAGCGCTCGTCCTGCGTCAGCACCTTCGGTGTCAATCCACGCCGGCCGAATTGCGGCGCGGACAGCATGTGCAGCGCATCGCTGACGATGCCGAGACGGCGCAGCGCCATCGATCTGGTCCGGCGGTCGGCCGATTTCAGCGCCGCCTGGCGCAGGATCGGCAGCACCTGTGCGGCCGCATGCCGCAGCGTGTCGTCGATGTCGGTCGTGGCGATCTCGGCGATCATTCTGGCCATTTCGCGATAGTCGGGATCAGGCGCCGCGCAGAAGCGCGCGATCGCGACTTTCCAATGTCTGATATGCTGGTCCATGATCGGTCCGTACTGTCAGCCGAATCCGGATAACAGCAACGCGCAAACGCGGCTTGGCGTTTCGGTTGGCGCAGTTTTGAATAGTGTTGTCGGCAACGCTCATAAATCAGAACGAGGAAACGCTATGGCCCTTCTCGACAATCACATCGCCGTCATCACGGGTGCGGGTTCGGGCATCGGCCGTGCCATCGCCGCGGGCTACGGCCGCGAGGGTGCGCGCGTGGTGCTGCTCGACATGAACGGCGATGCGGCAGCGGAAGCGGCCAACGAGATCCGGAACGCCGGCGGCAAGGCGGAGAGCTTTGCGCTCGACGTGACCAATCTCGACGCCTGCATCGCGATGGCGAAGCAAATCGCCGACAAGGTCGGCCCCGTCTCGATCCTGGTCAACAATGCCGGCATCGCGCGCCGCAACGGCATGCTCGGCGCCGACGAGGCCGTGATCAAGGATTGGGAAGACATCATCTCGATCAATCTCACCGGCGTCTTCAACGTGACGCATTCCTTCCTCGCGCCGCTGCGCAAGAACAAGGGACGCATCGTCAATATCGGTTCGATCCAGTCCTTCGTGCATCTGCGTACACCGAGCTCACCGGCCTATACCGCCTCCAAGCACGGCGTGCTCGGCTTCACCAAGGCATTGGCCGCCGAGCTCGGCAAGGACGGCGTGCGCGTCAACGCGATCGGCCCCGGCTTCATCGAGACGCCGCTGAACGAGAAGGTGCGCGCCTCCAACCCCGACCTCGTGAAAGTCTTCATGGACCACACCCCGCTCGGTCGCGCCGGCAAGCCCGAGGACATCGTCGGCCCCGCGATCTTCCTCGCCTCGGACCTCTCGGCCTACGTCTCGGGTTCGATCGTGATGGTCGATGGCGGCTACCGAACACTGTGACGGATGGAACCGCAATCGTGGCGATTTCTGGGTATTTTGCTTACAAAGCAGGGAGTTAGGGGCGCGTTAAGGAATTGTTAACCAAACCGGCACACCGTTGATTTACGGGGTAGTTGGTTCTCGATGTCTGCGCCTCATCGACGAGGCGGGCGTTGATCGGGAGGAGTTCATGTCTTACGCATCCACCGTACCGTCGCCGGAAGCACTGCTGCCGTCGCTGGCTCCAAATGAAATCGTCCCACTGCTGATCGGCGCGACCGTCGATGAGGTCGAGCGGGAACTGGTGCTGCAAACGCTCGCGCGCTGCGACGGCAACCGCACCCGTGCCGCGCGCGTGCTCGGACTGTCGGTGCGGACATTGCGGAACAAGATCCGCGAATATTCGGCCGACGGCATCGACGTGCCGCACAGCGAGCACGCCGCGGCCTAGATCGGCAGGTCGATCGCAAGGCGCCGCCAGCGCGACAGCAACGCGGCGTCATCGTCGCCGAGGCCGCGTGCGAGGCGCACGTCGGTCGTCGCAGTCCGTTGCAGCGTCTGGCCCACCAGTGCGGTCGCATAGTCCCAATAGCCGCGCCGGCCGTTCGGATCCGCCGCGACCAGGGATTTTGCGAGGATCTCGACATAGATCGCGGTGGCAGCCTTGTGCCAGAGCTGACCTGCGCGCACCTCCGCAGAGGCCGCGCCGGTCCGCGCCTGCCACATCAGCCAGTAGTTTTCCTCTCCATTTGCCCAATCCGATGACGGCGGAGACGGATCAAGACATGGCGAGCGGCAGGCGAGTGGCCGCATCGTGCGGGCGTCGCAGAACACGGAATAGTCGAGCTTGTCGTACCAGCTTGCGCGCAGCAACCGGCGGATCTCGTCCTGCTCATCCGCCGCGAGCTGCCGCCTGCCCGTTCGCTCGAGATCGGCGACGATCGCGGCCACGCGATCACGATCGAATGGCTCGACCTCGAGCACTACGCCGATATTGTTCGGAAACAGCGCATCGAGCATGGCGACCATCTCGCGATAGAACGCGCGCGCCAGGCCGCCGCCGCGCCAAGACTTCCCGATGCCGACATGGTTGCAAAAGATCAGGTCGCTTGCGTGATCGTAGGTGAAGAAGCCGAGCCCGACCGCGCGCGCGGCGCCGGCGCGCAGGATGAAGCAGCGCGAGTCGAGACGATAGGACATGCTGAGGCCACCGACGCTGAAGTGACGCCGCTCGCCGACATCATCCGACAACAGCCAGCGCACGATGTCGTCAGGGCTGTCGCGCTCGCTCGCAGGAAACAGCTCTTCGTAGAGCTCGAGCACACCCGTGCTGCGAAAGGCCGCTTCATCAAGCACATCGTGTCGCGTCACGACGATGTCGAGCGATTGCGGTTCGCCCGCAGCTTCGCGGTACATGCCGTCCAGAACCCGCAACACGCCCTCCGTTGTCATATGTGCATGGAATTATGACTGTTGATCGCTTGCATCGGCACCGGCAGGCAGAATTGAAGCCGTCCTCCAACCTCTGTTACAAGCGGCTTCAAATCGCGACGGAGCATAGCAGTGGCTGACGAGACAGTTTCCCGCCAGGGGTCACGAGGGGCACAGGGGCCGCAGGGCCGTCAGGGCGAGCCGGGAAAGCCCGGACCGCAGGGACATCCGGGGCGGCCGGGGCCGGAAGGTGCGCGCGGCAAGCCGGGTCCGCAGGGCAAGGCCGGCGTGGTCGGAAAAGCTGGCCCCCAGGGCAAGCCGGGGGCGCAAGGCAAGGCTGGCGCACAAGGTCCGCGCGGCGAGGCTGGTCCACAGGGCCCGCAAGGTCCCGGCGGCCCGCGCGGTGAAGCCGGCCCGCCCGGCCAATTGCCGTCGATCGAGCAGGTGATGCCGTGGCTGCACATGATCTTCGACGCCTGGGAAGACTACAAGCGCACCAAGGAGCGTGAAGCCGCAGAGCTCGCCGAACGTGATGCAGCCGAGCGCGCGGCAGCGGAGGCGATCGCCCTTGACGTCGACGCGATCGATTTCGCTGATGATGACGACGAGGACGACGATCACAAGAAAAAGAAGAAGCACCGCAAGAAGGACAAGAAGTAACCCTTCTTGTCCTTACGCAGCGACACGGCCAGCTGTGTCCGTGTCGCGCTCGATGCTCATCGCTCGATGCGCGGCTTGGCCGGAGGATCGGACGGCCGGGCAAGCTGCATGAGCTGGAAGACCCAGCGCATCGCGTAGTACCAGGCAACACCGGCGAACGCCCCGCAGGCCGACAGGATGATGACGTTGGCGAGGTCGATCGTGCCGCTCGACCACAGCATGCCGCAGGTCCAGAGAACGGCGAACGCAATCGAACAGAATGTGAGCAGGGCGGCGGGCTTCATGGCGTTTGCTCCGGGACCGGGGTGAACGGCCACGATGCCCGCGGGCAGCGCGCCACACCGTGACCTGCATCACGGAATGCGCGAGCCTCAGCCTGGCCTCAGCCGAACCGCAGCCGCGAACGCTCCCTCGCCTTCTCCGCCTCGACCTCGCGATCGCGCGCCGGCGACGTGGTCTGCAACGAGATCAGGAGCCTGCGCGCGGCGTCCGAGACCTCGATCACCGCAAGGTTGAAGGCGGCCTCATTGGCCTGCGACGGCTTGTTGAAGCCGGACAGTTTGCGCACGAATTGCAGCGCCGAGGCGTGGATCTCGTCCTCAGTGGCGGGCGGCTCGAAGTTGAACAGCGTCTTGATATTGCGGCACATGTCGTTTTCCCTTGCCCGCACCTCGGGGCTTGTTGCTCAAAGACGATCGGCTGCTGCAAAATACGACATCGTGGTCTATTCTGGCAGCCTCATCGTCCACGGCGGAAACGAGGTCCCCGATGAGCCACGTGATCTACAAGGTCGTCCAGCACGATGGCGGCTGGGCCTATACCGTCAACGGGGTGTTCTCGGAGCCGTTTCCAACCCATGCCGCGGCGCTTGCCGCCGCCCGGCGCGCCGCCAACGAGCAGCGCGTTCCCGGGCGCACCGAGGCGATCCAGTACGAGACGTCGGACGGCAAATGGCTGACCGAAACCGCCTCCGGCAACGACCGCCCGGAGACCGAGGTCGAGGACGGCCGCTAGCACGGCCTCGCGGCGTCAGAATGGAACCTCGACGCCGAGCCGGTCGA
The DNA here is from genome assembly GCF_038957035.1 of Bradyrhizobium sp. B097. NCBI lineage: Bacteria > Pseudomonadati > Pseudomonadota > Alphaproteobacteria > Hyphomicrobiales > Nitrobacteraceae > Bradyrhizobium > Bradyrhizobium sp. B097. The sequence goes on along the minus strand of NZ_CP152412.1, from coordinate 2,236,669 downwards.
AAAACGCCCGCCCCCGGTCGGTGATCCGCAACGCGCGCGGAATCCGATGCGGCGCAACGCCGCGCATCGCGACCAGCCGCGCCAGCACGGCGTTGGCGAACGGACCCGCGAGATGCGGCACGCGCTCGGTCCAGTCATTGCAGAGCCGCAGATGCGGCAGCCGCGCCGGGTCGAAATCGACCTCTTCGGCGCGGCACCAGGCCAGCCCCTGCTCGGTCACGCGACCATCGCGACCGTCGATGACGACGAGGCGGCGCCGCACCAGCGCATTCGACAGCAGCACGCCGAGCTGGCCCGCCAAGTGATGGTAGCAGGTGCGCGATTGCCTGAGCTGCTCGGCGGGCATCGCGCGCTTGCGCCCGGCAGTGGCTTTCGCCGCAAGATCGACCAGGTTCTCGATCAGCGCCGCGACGTCGTCGTCCCTGATCCGGTAATATCTGAACCTGCCCTGTGCCCACACCGACAGCACGCGCGCATCCACCAGCTTCTGCAGATGCGCACTGGCGCCCTGCGGCGAAATGCCGGCCACCGCGGCAAGCTCGCCGGCCGGCAGCGCCTTGCCGTCGGCCAGCGCGCTGACCATGGCCTCGCGCACCGGATCGCCCAATGCCTCGGCGATTCGCGAAAATCCCGTCTGCACCGATTGGGATGATCTCACTACATCGTCCTCCGGATCGCGCAACAACGTCCCATCCGCATTCACCGTGCTGTGAAACTCATTTCAGTTTTTCCTGAAACGTCGTGACAGCCTCTTCCGCTCAAATCGGCGTCATCAGACGAAACGCAAGGAACAATCATGACAGCCGGCAATACCGACGCGGAACGCATCTACAGGCTCTGGGACGAGGCCCTCGGCAACAAGGACCTCGAGGCGGCGCTGGCGCTCTATGCGCAAGATGCCTCGATCGAAAGCCCGCTGGTCCTGCATTTGATGCAGACCCAGGACGGGATCGTCCAGGGCCGCGACGCATTGCGCGAGTTCATCACGCGCGTGTTCCGCACCAACCCGCCGCAGCGGCGGCGCTTCAAGCAGGGCTTCTTCAGCGACGGCCGAATTCTCACCTGGGAATATCCGCGGCAGTCTCCGGACGGCGACCAGATGGATCTGGTCGAGGTCATGGAGATCGAGGACGGCCTGATCCAGCGTCACCGGGTCTATTGGGGATGGTACGCGCTGAACGTGCTGAAGGCGAGCTGAGCACATCTCCGCCAGCCGCGCGGCGCAGCGCTCGGATAACGCCTTTCCGTCATGCTAGGCTTGCGTCGAAGCGGCCGGACAAGCGCGCCGCGCGTTGGGGGAAGCACAACGATCCGCTTGTGCGCGGCGCGCACGAAGAAGCCAGCCTGAACGCGACGATCCCGCACTGCATCACGGACAACAGCGCCGGCTCGCTGATTCTTTGGGCATGCATCTCGTGCGCGGTTCGTGCCTAATCGCACCAACATCGGATTCGCGCGCGAGGCGATGCGCGCGTATCACGCATAAGGTTGTCGCGGAGGGATGCGATGCGAAGGCTCACGCATGGCGCGATGCTTGCGTGGCTCGCCATGATGGCGGGCGCAGCGCTGGCGTTCGACAACGGCCAATACGACAACGTGCCGCCCGATATCCGTGCCTGGTTCAAGAGTGTGATCGCGCCGAACGGCGTGCCGTGCTGCGATATCTCCGACGGCCATCGCACGAGCTATGATGTTCGGGGCGGCGCCTATTGGGTGCCGATCGAGGGCGAATGGATGATGGTGCCGGAGCGCGCGGTCATCCGCGATCGCGGCAACCCGGTCGGTGAGGCCGTGGTGTGGTACGTGCACCACCGCGGCAACATCATCATCAGCTGCTTCGTTCCGGCGGACGCGGTCTGAAGCGCTGCCACGCAATCGCGCCAATTTGAAACAGATACCTCCTGTTAACCTTACTTTTTAACCAATAATTAAGGATGAGTTTGCGGGCGCCCTCAGGCGCGGCCTAGCGTCTGCAGAAATGCTCCGTAACCGCGAGTGGTGCCGGCCATGGCTTGTCGAACAATGGCTCATCGACCAATGGTGTATCGAACATATGGGGCGCTGATCGCGTCCCTTGGCGTTGCAGCGCTGCTGCTCGCTTCCTCCACCGAGACCAATGCGAGATCCGGAACGGCGCCGCGCGGTACGTTTTCCGCGCACCATCCAGCCTTCCGTCATCATGTGCGGGTGCCCGGCATCGTGTTGCCGGACGCGGGCGGATACTATGATGGCGCGGCGGGCGTTCCCTTCGCCGCCGAGGTCCCGGCGCCGGCGTCGAACGACGTTCGCTATACCTACACCCAGGACGTGCCCTGGGATTGGGCGCATCGGTATCCGCCGGCCGTGGTGCCGTCGGATCGCCCCTATGTGTCGAGCTGCCCCACCGAGAGCGTGACGGTGCCCGGCCGCGACGGCGATCGCACCATCAACATCATCCGCTGCTACTGACCGATCACTTCATCCGGATCGCGAAAACGAAAGAGGCCGCCCGCAAGGACGGCCTCTCGCATTTTTGAAAGCCAGTCTCCGAGCGCGAAGAGGCCGATCAGGACTCCTCGCCCTTCAGATGACCGACGTGCTTCTGGGTGTAGAGCTCAAGACCGATGCGCTTGATCAGGTCGAGCTGGGTCTCGAGGAAGTCGATGTGGTCTTCCTCGTCCTTCATCAGCTGCTCGAACAGGTCGCGGCTGACATAGTCCTTGACGCCGTGGCAGTAGGTCGCTGCCTCCTGATAGAGCGTGCGGGCGCCGATCTCCGCGGCTAGGTCACACTCGATGATCTCCTTGACGTCCTGGCCGATCTTCAGGGGATCGAGCACCTGCAGGTTCGGGAAGCCGTCGAGAAACAGGATGCGATCGACGAACTTGTCGGCGTGCTCCATCTCCTCGATGGACTCCTTGCGCCAGACCTTGCCCATCTCCAGGAGGCCCCAATTGTTGAGCATGCGGTAGTGCAGCCAGTATTGATTGATGGCGGTCAGTTCGCTGCGCAGCCCCTTGTTCAGATAATCAATGACCTTCGGGTCGCCTTGCATGATCCACTCCACCTGTCGCGGCCAAAACCGGCCAGCACTGAATTTAGAACGCTTCTAAATCAGATTGCCGGAGAGAGCAACCCTTCGCGGAAGCAGCGCGTGGATAACCGGATTCGGGGGATTTGCTGAGGCAGAACGTTTCCGGCGACGTTGCAGCCGGATCGCATGAAGAAAACGCATTGAAACGGGAAAGCCTCGGTTCTGCGTCGATCAGAACCCGAAATGGCCTTAGCAGGCCGCGAGCGCGAATTCGGCCGGCTCGGCGTCTTCGTTGGCGGCGTGCGGATGGCCGCTGTGGGGGCAGCCGGAGCAGCATGCCTTGGCGCAGGGGCCAAGCGCCTCGTCGATGATCGCCTTGATGGTGCGCGCGCAGCGGCCGCATTCGGCACTACAGCCGAGGCAGCCATACACCTGCTTGGCATTTCGTGTCACAGACCCGCCGCCATTGACGGCATTGCGGACATCGTGGTCGCTGAGGACGTTACAGGAACAGACAATCATCAGAAGAGGCGGGTCCAACGGGTGATGCTCGCCAATATGGATATTGTCGGCCCCGGCCGGATGCAAAGGGAAAAGCCGGTTCTTGTAGCAATTCCAAACTGATGCGGGATTCATATTGGAATGAATCTAAATCGGTCGGCCCCGCCTTTCGGGAATAGGAAGCCCATCAGGTCGGTCTACCGGGCCAATCCCGGCTTCCACCGCTCCAAGCACCGGTTCACTGCGGCTAAAAGCTTGTTCGTTGCAAGATATGCCAAAAGCTGCAAGCATTTGGACGCGAATACGGCAGCGTCGTTCATTGATCATTCAAGCGGAATATGGAACCCTTGAGGCGAGACAGATCGCCAAGGTACGCTGTCCCTGCTCCCGTGAGAAAGGTGAGGTCATGAAGAAGACATTGCTGGCGCTTTGCGCCGCCGCCACTCTGGCGGTTTCGGCTGTGGCGGTGCCCGCCCCCGCCCAAGCACAACGCGGTGTCGCCGCTGGCGTCGCTGCGGGATTGATCGGTGGTGCCATCGTCGGTGGCGCGATCGCTTCGCAGAACGGCTACTACGGTCCGGGCTATGGCTACTACGCGCCCGGTCCGGCCTATGTCGCCGAGCCCGGTTACGGTCCCGATTGCTTCTGGCAGCGCCAGCGGTTCTGGGACGGCTACACCTGGCGCGTTCGCCGAGTGCGCGTTTGCGATTGATCGCCGTTCATCTCGATTAATTCGAACCAGATGTCCCGGAAAACCGACTGTTTGTCCGGGACGTCTGCTTTAGAAGGCCAGAAAAAACCGCTTTTCTACGCGATGAGCCTGCGGACGTTTACTTTCGGTTGACTGTTCTGCGCTGTTTAGCAAGACAGCAGTTCGAGATCAGCGTGTGAGTCACCTAAACCCGGCGTCGGACCACGACGCCACCACCTTCCAGGAGAGCCAAAGACATGAAGAAGACTTTAGCTGCCCTTGTCGCCGTTACCACGATTGCCGGTTCGCTGGCCGTTGCTCCGGCCGCCAAGGCTGGTGACGGCGGGGCCATCGCGGCCGGCGTTGCCGGTGGCCTGATCGGCGGCGCCCTGCTCGGCGGCGCGATCGCAGGCGCCCGTCCCGCCCCGGTCTATGTTGCGCCGGCACCGGTTTACGTCGAAGAAGCTCCGTGCCGCTGGGTTCGTGAGCGCTTCTGGGACGGCTACGGCTGGCGCTTCCGTCGCATCCAGGTTTGCGACTGATCGAAACGCTATTCAGCATCACCCTCGAAAACCCGGCCTCGCGGCCGGGTTTTTGTTTTCCGCCACCAGCAGGCTTGGCGATCAGCGCTGCCCGTTCATCGCGCGCAGCACCGCCTCGCTCGGCCAGCAATCGACCTTGAGCCCGGCCTGCTTCTGATAGGCGCCGAGCGCGGCGCGGGTCTGCATCCCGGCCTTGCCGTCGAGCTTGTCCTTGTAAAGCCCGATCTTCGTCAGCTGCTGCTGCATCGCCTCGACGTCGGCGGAGCGCAGCTGCTTCGATGCAGACCATGGCGTCACGAATGGCTGCGGGCTCGTCATGCGGTCGGCGAGATGGCCCACGAACAGCACGTAGAGATCGGAGAAATTGTACTCCTTGATCACGAAGTAGTTCGGCGTGGTCAGGAAGGCCGGGCCATAGATGCCTTCAGGCTGCAGCAGCGAGGCCGATTGCGCCTGCTCGGTGGCGCCAAGCTTCAGCCCGCGCACCGGCACGAAGCCTGCCCGCAGCCACTGGCTGATCGGTTTTGTCACTTCGGGCACACCGATTGTGCAATCGGCATTGGCGGGTGCTGTGACCTCGTAGGCCCAGCGCACCCCGGGCTGCCAGCCCTTGTTGACGAGCTGCTGCGCGGCGGAGGCGAGCGCGTCCGGCACCGAATGCCAGATGTCCACCTTGCCGTCGCCGTCGAGGTCGACGCCGTGCTTGTAATATTCCGATGGCAGGAACTGGGTGTATCCGGTCGCCCCGGCCCAGGATGAGCGCAGCTCCTTGCGCGTCACGGCCCCCTCACTGAGGATCTTCAGCGCAAGGATGAACTCGGTGCGGTACTGATCCTTGCGGCGGCCGACATAGGCCTGCGTCGCCACCACGCGCAACGTGTCGTAGGGCAGCGAATAGCGGCCATAGTCGGTCTCGCGGCCCCAGATCGCCAGCACGATGGTGGCCGGCACGCCGAACCGCTTCTCGATCGCGTCGAGCGACGGACGATACTTCTGCAACAGCCGCTGCCCCTCGGTGGCGAGCCGCGCGATCGAGGCTTCCTTGATGTAGTCGGCCGGCACCTGCACGAACTCGGCCTGCGCCGGCGCACCGGTCTTCGGACGTCCGGGCAGGATCAGGTCGGGCAGCTTGTAGTCGGGCTCGAGGGAGCGCGTCTCGCGATCGAAGGTTTCGCGCGACACGCCGGCCGCCTTGGCTTCCGGCCACAGCGAGGCGATGAACTGGGTGAACGCGGCGTCGGCGGCGGATGCGGGCCGTTGCAGCGGCACACACAGCAGCACCGCGCATGCGACGATGGTGGCTGGCCATTTCATGATCGATCTCACCTAGTGTCCCGAATCCGAAGTTCGTATCATTCGCCGCACCTTCGGAGCGAACTTCGGATTCGATAAGGACACTAGCAAACTTATGATTCTAGTGTGCTTTATGAATGCGAAGTTCGTGAAAGCGGCTGCCGCGAAATCACACGAACTTCGCATTCAGCACACTAGCGGAAACAGGCATTGCAACGCGGATTCGGCAATGTCAGAATTCAATTCTGGGTGGTAAGTTTTGCCATGCGCATATTTTTGTCATTTCCCTCCGAATTGGAATCGCAGGCTGACAACATCGCTCAGTCCCTGCGCAATTGCGACCATGACGTTTTCTTTTCGCACGACGATCTCCCGCCGGGCGACAGCTTCGATGCGCGCGTCGAAAAAGCCATCGAAAGCAGCGATTTTATGGTGTTCCTGATCAGTCCGGAATCGGTGACCAAGGGACGCTACACCTTGAGCGAGCTCGCCTTTGCCCGAGCCAGGTGGCCGAACCCGAGCAATCGCGTGTTGCCGGTGATGATGGCGCCGACCCCGCTCGACCAGGTCCCGGCCTATCTCAAGGCGGTCACGATCCTGGAGCCGCAGGGCAGTGCCGCGGCCGAGACGCGGGCCGCGGTGGACCGCATGCTGGCGGCCGAGAGCGCGCAGTCGCGCGGCCGACCGAATTTGCCTTTCCTCGTGCTGGCGCTTGCGTCCGCCGTCATGTGCAGCCTGGTCGCGACCTATGCGCTCAACGTCCTGCAATATTCGTTCGTCGTCTCAGACGCGGGCGGGATCACGATCCTGCCCGGGGTGATCTTCGGCGCGGCGATCGCCGCCTGCAATGTCGTGTTCGGCGCCAAGGACCGGTTTCAGCTGGCGCTGGTGGTCGCCATCACGACCGCGGCATGGATCGCGGCCTATGATGCCAGCGCCGTTACGCTTCAGGCGCTCGGCCAGTACGCGAAGACCGTCCCGGTCGACGGCAATGCCGCGAGCCCGGCTCAGATCACCGAGACGCTCGGCAACAACCCGTTGATGGGTTATCTGATCGGCGGCATCGGCGGTGCGGTGGGCGGAGCGATCACCATTCTCGGCGTGCTCCTGACCAACCCCGCGTTCAGGCGGATCGACAGCGTCGTGGTGACCTGGATCGCAGCCATCGCGGCCGGAACCATTTACGGTGCAATCGTCAGGCTGCCGACCTTGCTGGGCTGGCTGGTGCTGTTCGGCGTCTGGCAGACCGCGTTCATCCTTGCCATGGCCCGCGGATTTCCGCGCGGTGCGGCGCAGATCCCCGAATGGCTCGGCAGATCCGCGCCGGCATTGTTTGGCCAGCGCGCCGCGCGATGACGCCGCGCCGGCCATTAGTCGTTGTCCCGGCTAGTGCCCACCCTGCTGCTTGGCGCCCTCGATCGAGTCGTTCGACAGCTTGTCGACGATGGCGATGCCGATCGCCGACAGGATAAAGACGCAGTGGATGATGGTCTGCCACATCACGCCGGTCTCGGTGTAATTGCCCTTGCCGGACGACAGCGCGCCGGCCTCGATGAAGGTGCGCAGCAAGTGGATCGAGGAGATGCCGATGATCGCCATCGCCAGCTTGATCTTCAGCACGCTGGCATTGACGTGGCTGAGCCATTCCGGCTCGTCCGGATGTCCCTGCAGATTGAGGCGCGACACGAAGGTCTCGTAGCCGCCGACGATCACCATCACCAGGAGGTTCGAGATCATCACGACGTCGATCAGGCCGAGCACGGCCAGCATGATCTGCTGCTCGCTGAAATCGAAGGCATGGGCGAACAGGTGCCACAGCTCCTTCAGGAACAGCACGACATAAACGCCCTGGGCGATGATCAGGCCGACATAGAGCGGCAATTGCAGCCAGCGCGATCCGAAGATCAGCATGGGAACGGGACGCAGCGGCCGGCCCTTCGAGCGGGCGGGCGCGTCTGATAGTGCGGACATGTTGGGGTGCTCGCGGAATTGAAATTGCGGAGCGCTCTATCTACGCAATCCCGCGCAGTTGAAAAGCGACAACTGGCCGCAGATTGCGCCGCGATGCCGTCACGATCCTGCAAAACGAGTGAGTGGTCGAACGCGGCGCGATAGCCGCGCTCGACCACCTCAACCGATCAGCGCGTCAGCTTCTTGTACTTCACGCGGTGCGGAATGATGCTGTCCTGCCCGAGCCGGCGCATCTTGTCCTTTTCGTAATCCTGGAAGTTGCCCTCGAACCATTCGACATGGCTGTCGCCCTCGAAGGCCAGGATGTGGGTCGCGATGCGGTCGAGGAACCAGCGATCATGGCTGATGATGACGGCGCAACCGGCAAAATCCTCCAGCGCCTCTTCCAGCGCACGCAGCGTGTCGACGTCGAGGTCGTTGGTCGGTTCGTCGAGCAGCAGCACGTTGGCGCCCGACTTCAGCATCTTGGCGAGATGCACGCGGTTGCGTTCACCGCCCGACAGCGCGCCGACCTTCTTCTGCTGGTCGGCGCCCTTGAAGTTGAACGACGAGCAATAGCCGCGCGAGTTGACTTCCTTCTTGCCGAGCAGGATCAGCTCGTTGTTGCCTGAGATCTCCTCCCACACCGTCTTCTTGCCGTCGAGCGCGTCGCGCGACTGGTCGACATAGCCGAGATGTACGCTCTCGCCGACGGTGATGGAGCCCTTGTCCGGCGTCTCCTGCTTGGTGATCATCCTGAACAGCGTGGTCTTGCCGGCGCCGTTGGCACCGATCACGCCGACGATGCCGCCCGGCGGCAACTTGAAGGTGAGATCGTCGATCAGCATGCGGTCGCCAAAACCCTTGCTGAGGCCTTCGAAGTCCACCACGTTCTGGCCGAGACGCTCGGCCACCGGAATCGTGATCTGCGCGGTCTGGGTCTGCTTTTCGCTGGCCTGCTTCAGCAGATCTTCATAGCGCTGGTAGCGTGCCTTGGACTTGGCCTGACGCGCCTTCGGCGAGGACGCGATCCACTCCTGCTCGCGGGCCAGCGTCTTCTGATGCGCGGCGTCTTCGCGGCCCTCCTGCTCGAGCCGCTTCTGCTTCTGCACCAGCCAGGACGAGTAATTGCCCTCGTAGGGAATGCCGCGGCCGCGGTCGAGCTCGAGGATCCAGCTCGTGACGTTGTCGAGGAAGTAGCGATCGTGGGTCACGATCAGGATCGCGCCGGGATAATTCCGCAGATGGCCTTCCAGCCATGACACCGACTCGGCGTCGAGATGGTTGGTCGGTTCGTCCAGCAGCAACAATTCCGGCTGGTCGAGCAGCAGGCGGCACAGCGCGACGCGGCGGCGTTCACCGCCCGACAGTTTTGTGACATCGGCATCATCAGGCGGGCAGCGCAGCGCGTCCATCGCCTGGTCGACCTTGCTGTCGAGATCCCACAGGCCCTGCGCCTCGATCTCGTCCTGCAGCTTGGTCATTTCGTCGGCGGTCTCGTCCGAGTAATTGACGGCCAGCTCGTTGTAGCGGTCGAGGATCGCCTTCTGCTTGGCGACGCCGAGCATGACGTTCTCACGGACGTTGAGCGCGGGATCGAGGTGCGGCTCCTGCTCGAGATAGCCGACGCGGGCGCCCTCGGCGACCCAGGCCTCGCCGTTATATTCCTTGTCGAGACCAGCCATGATCTTGAGCAGCGTCGACTTGCCCGAGCCGTTGACGCCGAGCACGCCGATCTTGGCGTCCGGATAGAAGCTCAGATGGATGTTATCGAGCACCTTGCGGGTCGGATAAGCCTTGGTCAGACCCTGCATGAAATAGATGAACTGGCGAGCCATCCGCTGTCCCTGGAATTGATCCGATTTGTGGAAATTTTGCTGTGGCCGATGTAACGGCCGGCCCCCTAAAGCGCAACCGTGGGGCGGTCGTTTTCCATCCGTTCACCACGTTCCGTCCATTCGCCACGGGTGATTACGGGTTCGACACCATGTGCGCGCCGAATCACGACAATTGAAACTATCTTTTAATAAATCAGGCCAAAACTCGTTCTCAACGCCGAAAACGGCGATTTTCGCGGCAGAACCGCGACAAACAGTTGAGGCCACGTCATGGCTACCATCATTTCAGCACCTCTTTCGCGCCCGACGACCAAACGCGAGGCGACGCTGTTCGCCGAACTCCGCACCTTCTGGCGGGCCTTCGTCGCCAAGGCTTTCAATCCCTACCGGCCGGAACTGCACTATATGCGCGGCCCGGGCCCGGCCTGCCGTGCCAAGCAGATGGCGCTGTCGCCCGCGGTCCGATCGATGCTCGCCGATATCCGCACCGCGAAGGCACGCAAATCGCCGATGATGGCGCAAACGCCACGCGATTGACGGCCCTTACGGGCCAAAGTGTTTCAACTGTTCGTGCGGGTCCCAATCTGCAGTTGGCGCGTGTCCCTTGCTAAACCAACTCATGCCGGCCCCAATCCAGTCTGCGCGCCATCGCTCATAGACCGACCGACGCTTAGCCAAATCGCCGCCGGCTACGTCGTCGTAGCCAAAATGAATCCCGCAGCAAGGACAAATCTCGTGTGATGACAACGTCCCATCCCATGGAGAAAAGTCGAGGCCATAGCCACACGCGGGGCAAAAATGGGTCACGGCACCTAAATCTCCATCAACGCCACTAATTGGCGTTTACGCCATTATACCGCACAATCCGCCACCATCACTTCGGCAATCGCCGCATTTTGAAACCGCGGCCGCTTGCGCGCCTGCCGATTGCGCGCGACCATGACGGGCATCCCGACGGTCGATCTCCCGCCGTCGTCCTCACCCTGAATGGACCTTTCCGATGACGCGGCTGCGCTGTGCAATCCTCGACGACTATTTCGATATCGCGCTTTCGCTGGCCGACTGGCCGGCAATCGAGGATCGCGTCGAGGCTGTCGTGTTCGACAAGCCGTTCACGAGCGAGGCGGATGCAGCAGCCAAGCTGAAGGATTTCGAGATCATCTGCGCGATGCGCGAGCGCACACCGTTCCCGCGCAGCCTGCTCGACGCCTTGCCCAAGCTGAAGCTTCTGATCACGTCGGGTATGCGCAACGCCGCGATCGACATGGAGGCCGCCAAGGACCGCAAGGTGGTGCTGTGCGGCACCCAGTATAGCCGCGATCCCACCGCGCCCCTGACCATGGGCCTGATCCTGGAACTGACCCGCGGCATCGGCCGCGAGAATGCGCGGATGCACGCCGGCGAGGCCTGGCAGAGCTTTGCCGGCACCGAGATCGAGGGCAAGACGCTCGGCGTCATCGGCCTCGGCAAGCTCGGCAGCAAGGTCGCCGGCATGGCCAAGGTTTTCGGCATGAACGTGATTGCCTGGAGTCCCAATTTGACGCCGGAGAAGTGCAAGGAGGCGGGCGTCGGCTACGCCAGCAAGGACGAGCTGTTCGCGACCTCGGACATCATCACCATCCATGTCGTGCTGAGCCCGCGCTCGCGCGGACTGGTCGGCGCCGCCGATCTCGCCCGCATGAAGCCGTCAGCCTATCTCGTCAACACCGCGCGCGGGCCGATCGTCGACGAGGGCGCCCTGCTGGTCGCGCTGCGCGAGAAGAAGATCGCCGGCGCCGGCATCGACGTGTTCTCGGTCGAGCCACTGCCGATCGATCACCCGCTCCGCAAGCTCGACAACGTCGTGATCACGCCGCATCTCGGCTACGCGACGCGCGAGAGCCTGCAGGCGCATTATCAGCAGATGGTCGCGTGCATCGACGACTTCACCAATGGCAGCGAGCCGCCGCGGCGTTTGGCCTGAGCATCGGACATTTCCGGCAACAAAAAAGGCGCGCCGTTCGCGCGCCTTTTTCAATGATCAATTTGCCGGTTGGCTTAGCGCACCGTGACCGGCGCGGGCAGCGGCTGGACCGAGGTCGGCTGCGTGCCGGGCAGCGGCGCGGCCTGAGCGGGGGCCATCGGGTTGGGCGGCGGCGCGGCGGAAGCCGTCGTTGTGCCCGGGGCTGCGCCGCCGGGCAGCACGACCACGCGGGTGCCGACCTTGGTGCGTTCAAACAGGTCCGAGACGTCCTCGTTCAGCATTCCGATGCAACCCGACGAGACGAACTTGCCGATGGTCGACGGCTGGTTGGTGCCGTGAATACGGTACACGGTCGAGCCGAGATACATCGCGCGGGCGCCGAGCGGGTTGCCCGGTCCGCCAGCCATGAAGCGCGGTAGATAGGGCTGACGTTCGATCATCTCCGTCGGCGGATGCCAATCCGGCCACTCGGCCTTACGGGTGATCTTCTGCACCCCGGTCCAGGTGAAGCCGTCGCGCCCGACACGGACGCCGTAACGGATCGCCCGGCCATTGCCCAGGATGTAATAGAGGTAGGTATTCGGCGTATCGACAACGATCGTGCCGGCCGGCTCTTTGGTCGCGAACGCCACTTCCTGGCGCCGCAGATTCGGGGCCAGTTGCGCCGGGCCATCTTCCGGCTGCTCGTCCGCCGGCAGCGCCGCGATCTGCAGCGGCTTGCCATTGGCATCGACCGGCGCCTGCTGCTGCGGCACCGCTCCGGTCACGCCCTCGGGCGGACGCATGCCGCCGCGGTCGTCGCCGTAGGATACGCCTGCGGCCGGAACGCCATTGTCGCGATTGGCTTGCTGTGCGCCCGGGCGATCGCCATAGATCACCGGCGGCGGCCCCATCGGCCGGCCATAGCGCGGATCATCGGGCGACATCACCGGACCGGATGGCGCACCACGGTCGGAGTAGACGGGCTGGGAATTCATCGGGCGGCCGTAGCGCGGGTCATCCGGCGACATCACCGGGCCGGGCGGCGGCAGCGCGGCCGAATTGCGCGGCGCGTCTTCATCGTCGAGCGAGTCGAAATCCGGCATGTTGCCCTGCGAGTAGGGCTGCGGCGCGGCCGAATAGACCGGGCCCTGGGGAGCCGGATAGCTCTGCTGCGCACGCGCAAGCGAGGTTCCCGCCACGCCGAGAGCCGCGGCAGCGCAAATCGTCAGAATGCGGTTGATCATCATTGCTCTATTATAGTCCCCAAGCCACACCGGACTGTTAACGGCCCAATGCAGGAAGATAGCGGCGCATTCAAGACAAATCCGCGAAATCCGGGCCATTTCGGGCTTTTGTGATGTGCCGTCAACGCTGCGGTAAAGATGTCTCATGGGTCGGGAATGTTTGTCCACCTGCCCAAAGTCATCAATCACCCGCATTTTGTAACAAACAGTCTTCGAGGGTTGCGATATCTTCGAATCGGCCTGATTCGCGCTCGCGACGCCGGCTTTCTTGTGTGGTCACCGCGTTCCCTGGACATCAAAGACCCTCCCGCAGAAGGGGGAACCCGCGCCCATGCTCCCCGGCCTTCGTTTCTTGTTCGCCGCGATCGTGCTGGCGACGTCGCTTCTGGTGTTCGGGTTAGGGGCAGCCGCGCTGTTTCGCGCGGCGCATGAGGAATTCGCCAGCATTCCGGCCCGCCGGGCCCCGCCCGAGCCGCAATTCGCGCAGCAGCCCGAGGCCTCGCCGGTGCTTGCCATGGTGCGGGTCGAGCCATCAGCCGCAGACAAGGCGGTGGCCGACAGCCCGGTGCCCGCGACACCCTCAGAGCCAGTTGCTGCCTCCGAGCCGGCTGCTCCTGCCGAAACCGCGCCTCCGACCGAGCCGGCGAAGCTCGCCGCGGTGACGGCGGATGACGCACCGCCCGCCCCGTCGAAGCTGGAAGCCCAGACGGTCGAAACGCCTGCACCAGCGCAGTCCGCTGAGGTCGCTCCGCAGCTTCCGGCCGTGGATCCCTCGCCCGCATCGCAGCCCGCACCGGTTTCCACTGAGGCGGCACCGATGCCAACCGACGACAAGGTCGCCGCGGTGGCCGACCCGCCTGCCACACCCGGCGAGCCCGCGCTCGCAGCACCGGCCCCCGCGATGGCTATGCCAGAGCCAGCAGCGCTGCCATCACCCGAGGCGATCGCAGCCGCGACCAGGATCGCAACGCTGGGCGGACCCGAAGTTGTCGTCGAAACGCCGGCGACGCCGAAAGCCGCCGATGCCAAGAAGCCGGAGCGCAACGCGACCAGCAAGCCGACCCATCGCAAGGAGCGCCGGCGGATCGTCCGCGCACCACCGGTGCGGCAGGCCGTTCAGCTCGACCCGTTCGGCAACCCCACCCTGGTGCCGCTCACCCGGCGCTAGAAGGTATTTCTCAGGCCGGTCCGGTCGCGATCGGCGGGCCGCTCGCCTGTCCCCATTCCGACCATGAGCCGTCATAGAGCGCGCTCTCGGTGACGCCGAGCCGGTAGAGCGCGAGCGTCAGCACGCCGGCCGAGACGCCGGAGCCACAGCTCGTGACAACAGGCGCGTCGAGCTTGACGCCGGCACCACTGAACGACTTGCGCAGATCGTCGAGCGGCTTCATCTCGCCGGTCGCAGCATCGAACAGCTGGTTGTAGGGCACATTGCGGGCGCCCGGGATGTGGCCCGCGCGAATGCCCGGCCGCGGCTCCGGCGCGCGGCCCTCGAAGCGATCGGCGGCGCGCGCATCGATCACCTGCTCGGCACGGCTTTCGACATTGGCGATCATCTGCTCGACGCTGCGCACGCGCTTCGGATCATAGCTCGCCTTGAACGTTGCAGGCTCCGGCTTCACCTCGCCGCTCTCGACCGCCCTGCCCTCGGCGCGCCACTTCTTCAGGCCGCCGTTGAGAATCCGCACGTTTCGATGGCCATAAGACAGGAACATCCACCAGGCGCGCGGCGCCGCGACCCAGCCGCCGGCGTCATAGATCACGACGGTGTCGGCATTGCTGACGCCGAGCCCGCCGATGTCGCGGCCGAACTGCTCGGCGCTCGGAAACATGTGCGGCAGCGGATTGGAGTGATCGGACACCGCATCGACGTCGAAGAACACTGCGCCGGGCAGATGCGCGGCGAGATAATCGTCCTTCGGCAGCGGCAGCACGCCGGGCAGCTTGAAGGTCGCGTCAAGCACCTTGACGTTGGCATCGCCGAGATGCGCGGCCAGCCATTCGGTCGAAACGAGCGGATCGTCGGTGGTGGTCATCTTACGTGTCTCTCCATCGTCATTGCCGGACTTGATCCGGCAATCCATCTTGCTTCGAAACGATGGACACGCGGGTCCCGGCTACGCAAAAGGCTTCGCCGGGCTCTCGGTGAAGTGGCCGCCGAAGCTTCTTAGCGAAGGCGGCAAGCCCGCGTGTGACATCTTGGCTCAGCCCTTCTTCTTCGGCTCCCACGCCTCGATCGGACCGCCGGCCTCGCGCCAGGCGGCAAAGCCGCCGCCCATATGCGCGACCGGCTTCAGGCCCATGTCCTTGGCGGTCTTGGCGGCAAGCGCCGAGCGCAGGCCACCGGCGCAATGGAAGATGAACTTCTTGTCTTCCTGGAAAATCGGCTTGGCGTAGGGGCTGTTCGGATCGATCCAGAACTCCAGCATGCCGCGGGTGCAGGAGAACGCACCGGGGATCTTGCCGTCGCGCTCGATCTCGCGGGGATCGCGGATGTCGACGATCACGACGTCATTCTTGCCGATCAGCGTGATCGCGTCGGCTGCGCTGATGGTCTCGATCTCGGCATTGGCCTCGTCGATCATCACCTTGATGCCGCGGTGGATGTTCTGGGGCATGGGGCTCTCCCTGGATGTTGTTGGCGCGCCCGGCGGCACGCGACGCCTTGTGCGGTTACCGCACCAGCTCCCGCATCGCGTTCTCCAGACCTTCGATCGTGATCGGATACATGCGCTCGGAGAACAGGCGGCGGATGATGGTGGTCGATTCCGAATAGTCCCAGTGCTTCTGCGCCACCGGATTGAGCCACACCGCGTGAGGATAGGTACGGGTGATGCGGTCGAGCCAGACCGAGCCGGCCTCCTCGTTGACATGCTCGACCGAGCCGCCGGGAACCATGATCTCGTAGGGCGACATCGAGGCGTCGCCGACGAACACCACCTTGTAGTCGTGCGGATACTTGTGCAGCACGTCCCAGGTCGGCGTGCGATCGGTGAAGCGCCGCTTGTTCTGCTTCCAGACGCCCTCATAGAGGCAGTTGTGGAAGTAGAAATATTCCATGTGCTTGAATTCGCTCTTGGCGGCCGAGAACAGTTCCTCGACCTGCTCGATATGCGAATCCATCGAGCCGCCGATATCGAAGAACACCAGCACCTTGACCGCGTTGCGCCGCTCGGGCCGCATGTGCACGTCAAGATAGCCGTGGTTGGCGGTCTCCTTGATCGTGGTGTCGAGGTCGAGCTCGTCGGGCGCGCCGGTGCGCGCAAACTTGCGCAGCCGCCGCAGCGCGACCTTGATGTTGCGGATGCCGAGCTCGACATTGCCGTCGAGATCCTTGAACTCGCGCTTGTCCCACACTTTCACGGCGCGGTTGTTGCGGTTCTTCTCCTGCCCGATCCGCACGCCCTCGGGATTATAGCCGTGGGCGCCGAACGGCGAGGTGCCGGCGGTGCCGATCCACTTGCTGCCGCCCTGGTGACGGCCCTTCTGTTCCTCGAGCCGCTTCTTCAAGGTCTCCATGAGCTTGTCCCAGCCCATGGCCTCGATCTGCTTCTTCTCTTCCTCGGTGAGATATTTCTCGGCGAGCTTCTTCAGCCACTCCTCGGGGATCTCTGCCTTGCCCATGGCGTCGAGCAGGCTCTCGAGCCCCTTGAACACGGTGCCGAACACGCGGTCGAACTTGTCGAGATTGCGCTCGTCCTTCACCAGGGCGGCGCGCGACAAATAGTAGAAGTTCTCGACGGTCTGTTCGGCGAGATCGGCGTCAAGCGCTTCCATCAAGGTCAAATATTCCCGTAGCGTCACGGGGACCTGGGCGTCGCGCAGCGATGTGAAGAACTGCAGGAACATACTCACCTAGATCGCCCGCTGGACCGGTGGCGTCAAGGGGCCGAGCCATGCCGAGACCGGCGATCCGCCTTGATTTGGCCCCTGGCGCCATGTCCTGCGGGGTCCACCCAACGACGCCCCGCCCCGTATCCGTGCGGCGATCATTCCGCACGGCGGAAACATGACGGTCGACATTCCATGCGTGCCGCGCCGTTCAGGGTACCGCTGCGCTGCGGAATCCGCCCTAGACCGCCCGGCGTTTTCAATTACAATTGCGCCTGACAAGACATTGGGCAGGACGTTTGAATGGGCATCATTGCGGCACTGGTGATCGGTGCGATTGCCGGCTGGCTCGCGGGGCTGATCGTGCGCGGCGCGGGCTTCGGGCTGATCGGCAACATGGTTGTCGGCATCATCGGCGCGCTGGTGGCGAGCTGGCTGCTGCCGCGCCTCGGCGTCGGCCTCGGCGGCAGCGCGATCCGCGACATCCTCAACGCGACGATCGGCGCTTGCATCGTGCTGGTGATCGTATCGATGATCAGACGAGCGTGATCGAAAAATTTGCATCTCCAACGGCCGCTGCGAGAGCGGTCGTTTCATGTTGAGGCCCAAGGTGAGACCCCTGCGGCCAACGAACGAAACAAGGCAAACAGATCGATGAAATTCACGGGTACCAAGGACTACGTCGCCACCGATGACCTCAAGGTCGCCGTCAATGCCGCCATCGTGCTCGAGCGCCCGCTGCTGGTGAAAGGCGAGCCCGGCACCGGCAAGACCGTGCTGGCCGAGGAAGTCGCCAAGGCGATCGACGCGCCGCTTTTGACCTGGCACATCAAATCGACCACCAAGGCGCAGCAGGGCCTCTATGAATACGACGCGGTGTCGCGCCTGCGCGACAGCCAGCTCGGCGACGCGCGCGTGTCCGACATCAAGAACTACATCAAGCGCGGCAAGCTGTGGGAGGCCTTCACCCACGAGAAGCGCCCGGTGCTCCTGATCGACGAGATCGACAAGGCCGACATCGAATTCCCCAACGACCTGCTGCTCGAACTCGACCGCATGGAGTTCCACGTCTACGAGACCGGCGAGACCATCAAGGCGAAGCTGCGCCCGATCGTGATGATCACGTCGAACAACGAGAAGGAGCTGCCGGACGCGTTCCTGCGCCGCTGCTTCTTCCACTACATCAAGTTCCCCGACGCCGACACCATGAACAAGATCGTCGACGTGCACTTCCCCGGCATCAAGAAGCGGCTGGTGGAAGAGGCGCTGCGGATCTTCTTCGAGGTACGCGAGGTGCCGGGCCTGAAGAAGAAGCCCTCGACCTCGGAGCTGCTCGACTGGCTCAAGCTGCTGCTGAACGAGGACATCACGCCCGAGATGCTCAGGGAGCGCGATCCGCGCAAGCTGATCCCGCCGCTGCATGGCGCGCTGCTCAAGAACGAGCAGGACGTGCACCTGTTCGAGCGGCTGGCGTTCCTCAGCCGCCGCGAAGTCTAGTTCACGCAAGCGCCGGGGCATTCGCTCCGGCGTTTCGCTCACCGGCTCCAACCAACAAGAAGACCAGGGAAGATGAACGTCCAGACCCAAATCCGCGCCGCCGAGCCCGTCACGACCGAGCACTTCGACGTTCTGATCGCGGGCGCCGGCATCTCCGGCGTCGGCGCCGCCTACCACCTCACCACGCAATGCCCGGGCACCAGCTTCGTGGTGCTGGAGACGCAGAAGACCTTCGGCGGCACCTGGTCCACCCACCGCTATCCCGGCATCCGCTCCGACAGCGACCTGCATACTTTCGGCTATCGCTTCAAGCCGTGGACCAGCGCGCCGATCGCGAGCGCAGCCGAGATCCTGAAATACATGGGCGAGGTGATCGACGAGAACGATCTCGCCCGCCACATCCGCTATCGCCACACCATCACCGCGGCGGAGTGGTCGAACGAGACCAATCTCTGGACTATCGATGCCACGCGCATCGACACCGGCGAGCAGCTGCGCTTCACGACGAACTTCTTCTGGATGTGCCAGGGCTACTACCGCCACGACGCGGGCTATACGCCCGAATGGACCGACATGGCGAAGTTCAAGGGCACGGTCGTGCATCCGCAGACCTGGCCCGACGACCTCGACTACAAGGGCAAGCGCGTGGTCGTGATCGGCTCCGGTGCAACGGCTGCGACCCTGATCCCGGCGATGGCCAAGGACGCCGGCCATGTCACCATGCTGCAGCGTTCGCCGACCTATTTCCGCACCGGCCGCAACGCGATCGAGATCGCCGAGGAGCTGCGCAGGCTGCAGGTCGACGAGCACTGGATCCACGAGATCACCCGCCGCAAGATCCTGTTCGAGCAGGACGCCTTCACCAGGCGGACCTTCGCCGAGCCCGAGGGCGCCAAGAAGGACCTGCTGGCGGCGGTCGAGGCCGTCCTCGGCAAGGACTACGACATCGCCACCCACTTCACGCCGCGCTACCGGCCGTGGCGGCAGCGCATCGCCTTCATTCCGGATGCCGACCTGTTCCACGCCATCAAGGGCGGCAAGGCTTCGGTCGTCACCGACGAGATCGAGCGCTTCACCGAGAAGGGCATCCTGCTCAAGTCCGGCAAGGAGCTCGAGGCCGACATCATCATCACCGCGACCGGCTTCCACCTCTCCGCCAATGGCGGCATCGACTTCGCAATCGACGGCAAGCCGCTCGACTTCAAGGACACCGTGACCTATCGCGGCATGATGTTCACCGGCGTGCCGAACCTCGTCTGGGTGTTCGGCTATTTCCGCGCCAGCTGGACCTTGCGCGTCGATCTGGTCGGCGACTTCGTCTGCCGCATGCTCAAGCACATGAAGGCGACCGGCGTGAGCAAGGTGACGCCGGCGCTGCGCCCCGAAGACCACAACATGCCGCTGCTGCCGTGGATCGATCCGGAGAACTTCAACCCCGGCTACATGATGCGCGGCATGCACCTGCTGCCGAAGCGCGGCGACAAGCCGGAGTGGCAGCACAACCAGGACTACTGGGCCGAGAAGGACGAATTCCCGGCGATCGACCTCAAGGACAAGGCGTTCGTCTACGGCTGAGCTCCTGATAGCAGTCCCGTCATCCAAGTACGGATCCCGTCATCCTGAGGTGCCCGCGAAGCGGGCCTCGAATGATGCACGGCCCGGCTGGTGGCCGTCGATCCTTCGAGGCTCGCTCCGCTCGCACCTCAGGATGACGGTGATAGATCATGTGCGCCGATCAAGAAGCATCGGCGCACATCTGCCGTCATTAGGAGTGAAGCGAAGCAATCCATCTTCCCATCTGCGGGTGCATGGATTGCTTCGTCGTTTCGCTCGCAATCTCCTCACGCATACTCCGGCAGTTTCGCAGCCGCCTCGGGGGTCTTGCCGCGGATCATGTCGGAGGCCTTGTCGGCGATCATCAAGGTCGAGGCGTTGAGATTGGCTGAGATCATCCGCGGCATGATCGAGGCGTCGATCACGCGCAGGCCCTCCATGCCATGGACCCGAAGCTGGTCGTCGACCACGGCCCACGGCGCGTCGGCCGGACCCATCCGACAGGTGCAGCCGGGATGGAAGGTGGTGGTGCCGCGCTGGGTCGCGGCCGCGAGCAGCTCCTCGTCGCTCGTGACCTTCGGGCCGGGAAAGTCCTCATAGGCGAAATACGGCTTGAGCGGCTCGGAGGCGAGCAGCCGGCGCGCCAGCTTCATGCCGGCGACGACGACGCGGCGGTCGATCTCCTCGGCAAGATAGTTGGTCTGGATGATCGGCGGCGCGAACGGATCGGCGGAGCGGATGCGGACATAGCCGCGGCTCTCCGGCCGCTGCTGCCATGAGGCCACCGTCATGCCGGGCTCGTCCTCGAGCTGGCCCTGCACGCCTTCCTTGTAGCTCGCCGGCGTGAAGGTGAGCTGCAAATCAGAGCTCTCGGTAGTCTCGCCGGAGTGCCAGAAGCAGTAGACCATGGTCGGCGACAGCGACAGCAGGCCGCGCCGCGTCGTCGCCCATTTGATCGCCTCGCCCCACAGGCTGAAGCCGCGGCGCAGCTCGTTGATGGTCCGGATGTTCTTGACCCGCGCCACCGAACGCGGCGCGTAGTGATCCTGCAAGCCCTCGCCGACACCCGGCAACGCGTGGCGCACCGCGATGCCGTGCGACTTCAGCAGCTCGGGCGAGCCGACGCCGGAGAGCTGCAACAGCTGCGGCGAGTTGTAGGCGCCGCCGGAGAGGATGACTTCCTTGGTGGCACGTATCTCGAGCGGATCGCCGTGCTTGCCGCCGCGGTTATAGCGCACGCCGACTGCGCGCTTGCCCTCGAAGATGATGCCGGTGACATGGGCATGCGTGCGCACATCGACATTCGGCCGCTTTCGCGCCGGATGCAGGAACGCGGTCGCGGCGCTGACCCTGAGGCCGTTCAGGATGGTGCGCTGGCAGTACGACACGCCCTCCTGGATCTGGCCGTTGTAGTCAGGATTGCGCGGAATACCGAGGCTGACCGCCCCCGCCATGAAGGCCTCGCAGAGCGGATCCTGCCAGTCCATCGTGGTGACGGTGAGATTGCCGTCGCGACCGCGATAGGTGTCGTCGCCCTCGCCAATCCGACGCTCCATGCGCCGGAAGTACGGCAGCACGTCGGGATAACCCCAGCCGCGATTGCCGAGCTGCGCCCAGGTGTCGAAATCCTGGCGCTGGCCGCGGTTGTAGATGTGGCCGTTGATCGAGGATGAGCCGCCGAGCGTCTTGCCGCGCGGCGCGTAGATGCTGCGCCCGCCCGTGTAGGGACCCACCTCCTGCTGGTAGGCCCAGTTCACGCTCTTCATGTGGAAGGTCTTGATGAAGCCGGCCGGCAGATGGATGTAGGGATGCCAGTCGCTAGGCCCCGCCTCCAGCACGCACACCCTGACAGCAGCGTCTTCACTCAACCGGTTGGTCAGCACGCTCCCGGCGGAGCCTGCGCCGATGATCACATAATCGAACGTTTCCATCGTCTCGCTTCTGGCGCCGACCAAAGTGTCAGCGCGGCTTTTCGTTGAGTTGATAATTGAGATGCGCCTTCACCGTCGGCCATTCGCTGGCGATGATGCTGTAAACCACGGTGTCGCGCAACGTACCGTTGGGCGCGATCTGATGGCTGCGCAGGACGCCGTCCTGCTTGGCACCCAAACGCTCGATGCCGCGCCGGCTCTGGTGATTGAAGAAATGCGTGCGGAACTCGACCGCGATGCAATCGAGTTTCTCGAAGGCATGTTGCAGCAGCAGCAGTTTGCACTGCGTGTTGACCGCGCTGCGCTGCACACGCTTGGCGTACCAGGTCGAGCCGATCTCAACGCGGCGGTTCGGCGTGTCGACATTCATGTAGGTCGACATGCCGGAGATCCGGCCGTCGGCATCGAACACCGTGAACGGCAGCATCGATCCGGCCGCCTGCAGGCCGAGCCTTCGGTCGATCTCCTTGGCCATGTTCTCCGGCTGCGGGATCGCGGTGTACCAGAGTTGAGAGAGACCGCCATCCTTGACTGCGTCGACGAGACCGTCGCGATGATCATGGGACAGCGGTTCGAGCCGCGCATGCGCGCCGCGAAGGGTGACCGGTTCGAGCCAGGGCATTCTATATCCTTTCCGTCATTGCGAGCGAAGCGAAGCAATCCATCTGTCCTCAGATGCGGCTCGATGGATTGCTTCGTCGCTTCGCTCCTCGCAATGACGTTCTTACGTCACATGTTCAGAAAATTCAGCGGCAATCCCGGCCGCGACCAGTCCATCGCGATCAGCTCGCCCTTGCCGGACAGCGTGATGTAGGCGGTCTTCAGGTCGGGTCCGCCGAAGGCGATGTTGGTGGTGACGCGGTCGCCGGTCGGCACCTGCTCGACCACCGTGCCGTCAGGCGCGATCACCGAGATGCAGCCCGAGATCAGCGTCGCGACGCAGACATTGCCTGATGCTTCGACCGCGAGCGAATCGAACATCTGGTAGCCGCCGAGGCCCGCGATCGGCTTGCCGCGCTCGCCGCGATAGATCACGTCGCGCGGCTTGATGGTGCCGGGCTCGGATACCTCATAGGCCCACAGCCGCGCCGTCGGCGTCTCCGCGATGTAGACGGTCTTCTCGTCCGGCGACAGGCCGATGCCGTTGGCGGGCAGGATGCCGTGCACGGCCTCGACGATCTCGCTCATGCCGGGCTTCAGATAATAGAACGCGCCGACATCCATCTCGCGGGCGCGGCGCTTGCCGAGATCGGAGAACCACAGGCCGCCCTGCCTGTCGAACACCAGATCGTTCGGCCCGCGCAGCTCATGCTCGCCACACTTCGTCACCACCGTCTCGACCTTGCCGGATTGCAGATCGACGCGCTGGATCGAGCCGCCGAGATAATCCTCCGGCTGCGGACCCGGCATGATCATGTTGCGGGTCGGGATCCAGGAGAAGCCGCCATTGTTGCAGACGTACATCTTGCCGTCGGGGCCGAGCGCTGCGCCGTTCGGGCCGCCCGGCACCTTGGCGACGATCTCCTTGCGTCCGTCGGGATAGACCCGGGTCAGCCGCTGGCCGCGGATTTCGACCAGCACGACCGAACCGTCGGGCATCACGACGGGACCTTCGGGAAACTCGAGATCGGTGGCGAGAACTCGGATATTGGCCATGGCATCCTCCCGGCTCATTGGCTGCAGGCGGATTTTCGAACGGTCCCGCACGCACAACGTTGTTGTTTCATCCTGTTATGGCAAACGGGATTTGGCTTGCCAAGCAATCAGGGGCGCAACGCTGCCCGGCGTTGAGGTGGGATGATGCCGCAGTAGCGGCGGCGTCGCTGCCGACACTATCAAACCCGTCATCCTGAAGAGCCGCGAAGCGGCGTCTCGAAGGATGCACGGCCCCGCTGGTGGCCGTCGACCCTTCGAGACGGCCGCTCCGCGGCCTCCTCAGGGTGACGGTGATGGAGCCCAGGCACACGCTTCTCTCCGTTCGTCGTCCTGGCGAAAGCCGGGATCCATCCGCGCTTGGTGATGAATGGGATCGTTGCTCCAGCATCGCACAACAATTCTCATTTGGGGCAATGGGTCCTGGCTTTCGCCGGGACGACACCAATTGTTTGGCACGACCCACATCCACAACCGTCGTCCCTGCGAAAGCAGGGACCCATAACCACTGGGTTGTGTTGTTGAAGAGGGCTGCGGCCCCAGCGTCGCGCAACAGTTGGCATTTGTGGTTATGGGTCCCGGCCTTCGCCGGGACGACACTGAATTTTGTTGCGCGGCCGCCGAGTCATACATCCGCATTCTCGCGACATGCGAGGAGAGATTGACAGCCTTTGCTGAGTTGCCCGTCGGGTTGTTTCGTCGCACCCTCTCCGTCATTCCGGGGCGCGCCTTTTGGCGCGAGCCCGGAATCCATCAGGCCGCTCAAGATGTGGATCAATGGATTCCGGGCTCGTGCTTCGCATGCCCCGGAATGACGGCGGAGAGAAACTCTAGCTCAGCGCGCCCGCATGCACCCACCAGCCGGGATGCTCCGCACGGAGATTCTCGCCGGCGGCCTGGGCGTCGGTGTCGGTTCCGAACACGGCAAAGCAGGTCGCGCCGGAGCCCGACATGCGCACCAGGCGAACGCCCTTGGTCTCACGCAGCGCGGACAAGACGTCGCTGATGACGGGCTCGATGCGCGCGGCGGGGGCTTCGAGATCGTTGGTGCCGCGCGAAAGCGCTGCGATCCAGTCGTCGACCGCGTGGCCGGCGTCCGGCCAGGACGGTCCCTGCATCACGACATCGGTGGCGCCGATCAGAAGCTCGCCATGGCGCAGGCCGAGCGCATTGAAGACATCCTTGGTCGCAACCGGCACGCGCGGATTGACCAGCACGCACGGCATTTTCGGCAGGTCGAGCGGCAACAGGCCCTCGCCGACGCCGGTCATGTCGCAGGCGCGCGAGGCGACGCAGACCGGCACGTCGGCGCCGGTCTGCAGCGCGACCTCCATGATCCTGCTATCGTCGAGCGAGAGCTCGTTGAGCCGCGCCAAAAGCCGCAGCGCGGCCGCGGCATCCGCCGAGCCGCCGCCGATGCCGGCCGCGACGGGCAGCACCTTCTCCAGCGTGAAGTGGCCGACCTCGAGATCCGCGACGCGCTCGCCGAGCAGCCGCGCGGCCTTGAGCACCAGATTGTCAGATGTATCGCCACAGGCATCAGCCAGCGGCCCCAGCATCGAGAGCGACAGCTCGGGCCCCGGCTCGAGCGTGAGACGATCGGCGCAATCGGCAAACGCGACGACGCTCTCCAGGTCGTGAAACCCATCGACGCGCCGCCCGACAACCCTGAGCGTCAGGTTGACCTTGGCACGCCCTTCTTCAATCAGCGCCGGCACGGCGATAAACCCCTAAAAACAAACATGTGCTGCGATTAGCGTAAATCGCCGCACGATCCTATCCCTTTGTTTGCACGGAAATTCCAGGGGTAGCCCGGCCCAAGCACCGCATCCACCGCCGTCGTCCCTGCGAAAGCAGGGACCCATACTCCGCGGCGGAAGTTGTGAACGGGATTCGTCGTTCGGGCGGTCTGCAACAACAATCATCGGTGGTTATGGGTCCCTGCTCCCGTGCGCAATTGCGCACTAGGCAGGGACGACACCGCGTTTGCCGCACCCGCGAGCCCTAACCGCCCTTGCCGTCATCGTCCTTCTTCTTGTCGGCGGAGGCGGCGTTCGAGGTGTCGTCCGGCAGGCCGTTGTCGATCTTGGCCTGGATCTTCGGCAGCTCTTCCGGCTCGGGCTTGAGGTCGCGCGCATGCGCCCACTGGAACTTGGCTTCCAGCGTGCGGCCGACGCGCCAGTAGGCGTCGCCGAGATGGTCGTTGATGGTCGGATCTTCCGGTTTCAGATCGATCGCGCGCTCGAGGTTCTTCACCGCCTCCTCGTAATTGCCGATCCGGTAAAAGGCCCAACCGAGGGAATCGACGATGTAGCCGTCGTCAGGGCGCTGATCGACGGCACGCTTGATCATCTTCATGCCTTCGTCGAGGTTGATGCCCTGGTCGATCCAGGAATAGCCGAGATAGTTCAGCACATGCGGCTGCTCGGGCTGCAGTTCGAGCGCCTTGCGCATGTCGGCCTCGGCCTTATTCCACTGCTTGGAGCGCTCCTCGCAGATGCCGCGGTAGTAGTAGGTGACCCAGGCGTTCTTGTCGCCACCGGCGGCCGGCAGCGCGTCGATCGCCTGCGAATAGGTGGTGGCGCAGTCGGCGAACTTCTTGCGGCCGCGCTCGATATTGCCGAGCGCCAGGATCGCCTCGATGTCCTTCGGCTGATCCGTGGTGACTTCCTTGAGGATCTTGATCGCCTCGTCGCTGCGGTCGGCGGCGTCGAGATTGGTCGCGAGCTGGATCTGCGCGTTGCGCTTCAGCGGCGAGGACGCCGGCATCCGCTCATAGACCTTGATCGCCATCTGCGGCTTCTTCACCGATTCATAGAGATCGGCGAGCGACAGCAGCGCCAGCGGATGGTTCGGCTGCAGATAGAGCGCGAGCTGCAGATAGACCAGCGCGAGGTCCTCGCCGCCGCGGCGGGTCAGCGTCGCGCCGATGCCGTACAGCGCCTCGGCGGCTCCGGCCTGCGGTGAATCGATCAGCGGTGACAGCTTCTTGCCGGCCTTGGTTTCCTTGATGCCCTCCAGCACCAGCGGATGACGCGGCAGCTTCTTGTCGAACGCCTCGTACATCGCGGTCGCGGCGGCGGCATCCTTGTTGCGCGAGGTCCAGCGCGCATATTCGTCGACCGTGCGCAGCATCGAATCGTCGAGCTTGTAGACCTTCTCGAAGCGGGCGCCGGCATCCTTCTCCTTGCCGGACAGCTCGTAGATCATGCCGGCGTGCAGATCTTTGAAGATCGGATACCACTCGGGGCCGGTCAGCTTGTCGATCGAAGCGACCGCGCCCTTGCTGTCGCCGGCGCCGTAGGCTGCCCAGGCCGACAGCAGCGTGGCCACCAGATCGGTGATCGGGCCGCGCACCGACTGGTTGATGTTGGACTGCGCGGCGGCGTATTTCTTCAGCTTGAGGTCGCGCACGCCGACCACGAGGCGGGCGACGCGATTGGCCTTGTCCTGGATCAGGATGCGGTCGGCGAGCTTCACCGCCTCCTCGATGTCGCCATCGGCGAGCGAGGAGATGAAGGCACGGTCGAGCAGCTCGGAATTCTTCGGATCGGTGCGCAGCGCCGAGCGGTAGAACGCGGCGGCGGAGGCCGCATCGCGCTCGACACTGGCGTGGCGGGCGGCCAGATAGCTGCCGGCGGTGGTCAGCGACTTCAGGTCGGTTTTGCTCGGGAATTGCGCGGCATTGTCGGTCGGATGGTCTGGTGTCTGCGCCGCAAGCTGCGCAGGCACGGCAAGCGCCGCGGCAGCAAGAACGGCAATCGTCAGGCGGTTGAAACGGGTGGACAGCATCACGGTCGCCTTGCTCCAGGGGTTTAAGGCCACGAAGGATTTACGGCCAAGATCTTCGCGACAAGATCCTGCGATCAGTCTCAAAATGCGAACCCAAGCGGCGGCATCCCGGCGAGCGACAATGCCGCTTTTGGCGTTTATCCGCAAGGATCGCCCAGAGGTAACCCATGCCGAATCGATTGGCAGATTAGGCCGTTAGGCCCGCCGATCCAGCCAGCCCACCGCAAGACCCTCCCACTATGGCGGTATCGTGACCGGCCCCGGCATATTCGCGTGCGGAAGCAAAAAGCGCCGGATACTGGCGCCGCGGCCCCCTGTTCCGCGTCACCATTTGTATCCGGCGGTGCAATCCGGCCGCTCCAGACGAGGAGAGGACAGCGGACGCTGCAACCGGCCTCACGCAAATGTGGTCGGCCGCGTCAGCTTCACCTTGGCCTTACATCGCCTCGTAGTTCGGGCCGCCGCCGCCCTCCGGAGGAACCCAGGTGATATTGCCGTTGGGGTCCTTAACGTCGCAGGTTTTGCAGTGGACGCAATTCTGGGCGTTGATCTGGAAGCGCGGGCCGGCCGATTCCTCGACCCATTCATAGACGCCGGCCGGGCAATAGCGATTGGAGGGACCGGCGAACACGTCGTGCTCCGACGTCTTCTGCAGGTTCATGTCGGCGACCTTGAGATGGACCGGCTGGTCCTCCTCGTGGTTGGTGTTGGACAGGAACACCGACGACAGCTTGTCAAAGGAGATCTTGCCGTCCGGCTTCGGATAGGCGATCGGCTGGTGCTGCTTGGACGGATCGAGCGTCTTGCGGTCGGGCTTGGCGTGCGACTGGGTGCCGAACAGCGAGAAGCCGAGCGTGTTGCACCACATGTCGAAGCCGGAGAGCGCCATTCCGAGCAGGTTGCCGAACTTCGACAGCAGCGGCTTGGCGTTGCGGACCTTGAACAGGTCCTTGCCGATCGCGGACGAGCGCCAGGCGTTTTCATACTCGACGAGCTCGTCATTGGCGCGACCGGCGCCGAGCGCGGCCGCGACATGTTCGGCGGCGAGCATGCCGGAGCCCATCGCATTGTGGACGCCCTTGATGCGCGGGACGTTGACGAAGCCGGCCGCGCAGCCGATCAGCGCGCCGCCCGGGAAGGAGAGCCGCGGCACCGACTGGTAGCCGCCCTCGGTGATGGCGCGCGCACCATAGGCAAGCCGCTTGCCGCCTTCGAACAGTTCGCGGATATCGGGATGCGTCTTCATCCGCTGGAATTCGTCGAACGGCGACAGATACGGGTCGGTGTAGTTCAGATGCACCACGAAGCCGACCGCGACGCGGTTGTCGTCGTAATGATAGAGGAACGAGCCGCCGCCGGTCTTGTCGTTCAGCGGCCATCCCAGCGTATGCTGAACCCGTCCCTTGCGGTGCTTGGCCGGGTCGATCTGCCAGACCTCCTTGAGCCCGATGCCGAATTTCGGCGGCTCGGAGTTGGCGTCGAGCTTGAACTTCGCGATCAGCTGCTTCGACAGCGAGCCGCGCGCGCCTTCGGCGAACAGCGTGTACTTGCCGAGCAGCTCCATGCCGCGGGTGTAGGAATCCTTGTGGCTGCCATCCTTGGCGATGCCCATGTCGCCGGTGGCAATGCCGCGCACCGCGCCCTTGTCGTCATAGAGCACCTCAGTGGCGGCAAAGCCCGGGTAGATCTCGACGCCGAGCGCTTCCGCCTTCGGCGCCAGCCAGCGGCAGACATTGCCGAGCGAGCCGATATAGTTGTGATGATTGTGCATCAACGGCGGCATGATGAAGTTCGGAATGCGGAACCAGCCTTGCGACGTCGTCCAGTAGAAGCGGTCTTCCTTGACCTGGGTCTTCAACGGACAGTCTGCGTCCTCGCGCCAGTCCGGGATCAACTTGTCGAGCGACACCGGATCGATCACCGCACCCGACAGGATGTGCGCGCCGACCTCGGAGCCCTTCTCCACCACGACGATCGAGAGCTCGGGATTGAGCTGCTTCAGCCGGATCGCGGCCGACAGGCCCGACGGGCCGGCGCCGACGATGACGACATCGAATTCCATAGACTCGCGCAGGGGAAGGTCTTCAGCACTCATGATCTTGATCTCAGCCCATTGAGAACGCTTCTAAGCTTTTCAAAAGTCGTTGTTTCCGATTTTTGGCGGAAGGACAACCATGGAATTGCGCTTCCATGGCTTTGCACGGCCCGGATACCTCAAGAGAATAATCTTTTCCGAAATCGAGCCTCCACTTTTCTCCGCCATGCTCTAGATTGCGCCGATGGCCCTGATGCCCG
Source organism: Bradyrhizobium sp. B097 (assembly GCF_038957035.1). Taxonomy (NCBI): domain Bacteria; kingdom Pseudomonadati; phylum Pseudomonadota; class Alphaproteobacteria; order Hyphomicrobiales; family Nitrobacteraceae; genus Bradyrhizobium; species Bradyrhizobium sp. B097. Next base: position 2,207,099 of record NZ_CP152412.1, on the reverse strand, counting down.
AGCCCACCCCTACACTGCAGCAATTGCTCGCCTTTTACCTTGAGGCCGGGGTCGATTGCGCGCTCGGCGACGAGCCGATCAACCGGCTGGAAGAGCCCGAGCCAGTTCCCGCCCCCGCCGCGCCGCGTCCAGCTGCACTCAATCCGCTGCGCCCGCCACCGATGCCGGCCGTTCCGCGCAGCGAAATCGCCATCGCGCCGGACGCCGCAATCGCCTCCGCGCGCGAGGCCGCGCGCACCGCGCCGACGCTGGAGGCGCTGCGCGGACTGATGGAGACATTCGACGGTTGCGCGCTGAAGCACACCGCGACCCGGCTGGTGTTCGCCGATGGCAATCCGCAGGCGCGCGTGATGTTCGTCGGCGAGGCGCCGGGCCGCGACGAGGACATCGAGGGACTGCCGTTCGTCGGCCGCTCCGGCAAATTGCTCGACCGCATGATCGCGGCGATCGGGCTCGATCGCAGCAAGGCCTATATCGCCAACGTCATTCCGTGGCGGCCGCCGGGCAACCGGACGCCGACGCCGCAGGAGACGCAGGTGTGCCTGCCCTTCATCCAGCGCCATATCGAGCTGGTGAATCCCGACGTGCTGGTGACGCTCGGCAATCCCTCGACGCAGGCGCTGCTCGGCACGCGCGAGGGCATCATGCGCACGCGCGGCAAATGGATCGACTACGACACCGGCACGCGCACGATCCGCGCCGTCGCGACCTTCCATCCGGCCTATCTGTTGCGCTCGCCGTCGTACAAGAGATTGTCGTGGCAGGATTTGCGCGCGATCGCCAAGGTGTTGCAAGCCGCAACGGCTTCGTAGCTTGGTAGCCCGGATGGAGCGCAGCGCAATCCGGGACTGACCGTGCAGTTGAGGAGGCGGCCCCGGATTTCGCTACGCTTCATCCGGGCTACCGCTCTGGATCCTTACCCCTTCGGCCGCACGATCGCCCAACCGATCCGCAGCACCGGCTGCCGGCCGTTGACCAGCCGGTCGAACGAGCGCGGCACTTCCGGCACCAAGCCGGGAAAGCGCTGCGCGAGCTCGGGCGGCGGCGTACCGGCGGTGTCCTGCGCGCGCCAGACCACGACGCCGCCGGTCTCGTTGAATTTTGCGACCGACAGCCAGGGCGTCCGTTGCGGCGCGGCGTCGAGCAAAAGATGCGGACGACGCCCGTTCATCGCAACCAGGCTGGCGAGCTCGGGATCGCCGGCCACCGCGCGCAGGCGCTGGTTGGTGCGGCGTTCATAGCTGTCGTCGAAGAAACGTCCCATCGCGGCTGCCGGCAGCGAGGTCGGCACCTCGGTGGTGCTGGTCCAGGGCAGGAACAGCGCCGCCGCCAGCGCGACCGCGGCGGGCGCCGCGACAGCGAAGGCCCACACCGAGCGCAGCAGCCGCTGCCGCCTGAGATGGATCAGATCGCCGGTCGCGACGACGACCGCGAGCCCCGACATCAGCAGCGCCACGCCGGCGCCGCCGAAGGCGCGATCCAGATCGAACAGCCCGGACACGAAGCTGCTCACGATCGCCGGCGCGAACGCGAAGAAATAGACGAAGTGCTGCGCCAGCGGACTGACCGGCGGACGGTAGATGATGGGAGCATCCTCACGGTCGCGGGCGAACCAGCGCGAATTGAGGATCGCCAGCAGCACGATCGCAGCAGTCGCCACGATCAGCCCGCCGAGCACGACGCCCCAGCGCAGCGCACGCGCCCTGAGATCGGCAGCCGCGGGCAAGGCCGGCAGCGCCAGCACGTCGGCGCGGACCAGCCAGATCAGATAGGGCAGCGCCAGCACGATGATGACCAGCAGCGCATAGAGCGGATCGACCGCGCGCAGCGTGCGGCGCCCGCGCTCGGTTGCGAGGGCAAAGCCGACCACGAGCAGGATCATGCCGAGCGCCGCCGGCGTCGTCAGCAGCAGCAGGCCGCAATCGATCGACCAGGCGAACCAGGCGGCGCGCCGATCCTGCCCGATCAATTGCCAGGAATGCAGCAGCAGGAGCGCCCACAGCGGACGCGCCAGGATCAGCGGCCCGAACTCGACGCTTGGCGAGGAGAACACCACGACCGTCATCGACAGCAGCACCGCCAGCACGCCCTGCGGGCCGCCGACGATGGCGCGCGCCAGCTGGTAGAAGGCGATGAAGGTGGCGATCTCGCAGACCTGCGCCAGCAGATAGACCCCGAACACGTGATTGCCGGCGGCGCGGAAGGCGATGTCGGCGAGCCAGAACGAAAGCGGCGGCCCCATGTCGGTGCCGACCTGATATTCGCGGCCGAAGGCGAGGACGGTGGCGAGATTGCCGGGCGGGCTGCCGTAGAAGATCAGCGGCAGCAACAGCCAGATCGCCGCCTGCACCAGCACCACGACCCACACCACGAGGCGCGGCCGGGCGCGGATCAGTTCGACAACCAGGGAGGTAAACCGCATGAAACGCCTGAAATGCCCCAGCCACCCGCACGGAGCGGCGCCATCTGATCCCGAGGGTTTTGATAAACGGCGGCGGCGGTGGAGGCAACCGGGTGCGGGATGTGCCGCGGTGCAAAGTCAAATTCAACTGTCATGCCCCGCGAAGGCGGGGCATCCAGTACGCCGCGGCCGTTGGAATGAGACACAGCTGTCTCTGGAATACTGGATCGCCCGGCCCCGTTCTCCGCCGAGGCTTCGACGAGGCTGCGATCCCAGGCGCGCCGAAGCTTTAGCGGAGGCGGCGAGCCGGGCGATGACGGCGTTGGGTGGGTTGGAGTCGATGCGCGCTATGCCGCCGCGGACGCCGCGGCTTCGGTTTCCGCGTCCACCGTGAACAGATCGGGCTCGGCCGCGACCGGGAAATGCTTCAGCCGCGCGGCGACGACGGGGGCGAAGAAGCTGCGGTGATGGGTGCTGGGGCCGAGCCGGTCCAGCGCCTCGAGGTGCTCAGGCACGCCATAGCCCTTGTGCTGCTCGAAACCGTAGCCGGGGCAATCCAGCGCCAGCGCGCACATCAGCCGGTCGCGCGTCACCTTGGCGATGATCGAGGCCGCCGCGATCGAGGCCACGATGCCGTCGCCGCCGATCACCGCGTCGCAGTCGCAGGGCGTGGCGAGCTTGTCGCGGCCGTCGACGAAGACGTGTTTCGGCATTTCCGGCAGCGCATGGACGGCGCGCGCCAGCGCCCACAGCGAGGCGCGCAGGATATTGTCGCGGTCGATTCGCGCCGGCGAGGCCACCGCGACCGAGAACGCTGCGGTGGCGCAGATTTCCTCGAACAGTTCCTCGCGGCGCTCGGCGGTCAACCGCTTGGAATCGTCGAGACCCTTGGGAACACGAGCGGGATCCAGCACCACGGCGGCGGCAACCACGGGACCTGCCAGCGGGCCGCGCCCGGCCTCGTCGCAGCCGGCGACCGGCCAGATGCCGCGCTTGATCAGCGCGCGCTCGCGCCGAAAGCTCGGCCGTGTCACGGCGACGACACGCTTGCCAAGCCTGGCTGATTTGGCCGGCGCCTTCTTCGACGTGGTCTTTGACGCACTTTTGGCTTTATCCCGAATCATGCGGGGATGGTGATCAAGCCGGCTCCGCGGCGCAACCGGGAACCCGGCGCCCTTCCCCGTTATTCAATTCGGCTCGCACTAATCGGGAATCGACACCCGCCCGCTCTCGAGAACCTCGAAGCCCGGCGCGCGCACCACTTCCCAGGCGTGGCCGTCGGAATCGCCGAAATAGCCGCAATAACCGCCATAGCTGGTCGGCTGTGCGGGCTTCAGCAATTTGGCGCCTTTCGACAGCGCGAATGCCATCACGCGATCGACCTCGGCATCGTCGTTGCAGTTCCAGGCAATCGAAACACCACGGAACGCGGCCGGGCGCGGCTGATCCGGCAGCCCGGCGTCGTCGGCCAGCAGATGCCACGGGAACAGCCCGAGCACGCTGCCGCCGGTCTCGAAGAAGGCGACCTCCTCGCCGGTCGCGCACATCTTCCGGGTGAAACCGAGGGATTCGTAGAAGGCGATGCTGGCGCGCATGTCGCTGACGCCGAGCGTGAGGACGGTGAAGCGTGCGGTCGGGGCGTTACTCATGTTTACTTTCTCGTCATTGCGAGCGAAGCGAAGCAATCCATCGTACCGCATATACCGAAGCATGGATTGCTTCGTCGCTTCGCTCCTCGCAATGACGTCTGTGGCGTCAGAACAAGCTCAACTGCTGCCCGTTGCGCTTCGGCTTGGCGAAGTGATCGGTGGTCAGCTTGGTGCGCCGCTTGTTGAGGCCGAGCTTCTCGCAGGCGATCTCGAAACGGCGGCCGATCATCCAGGCCATCGGGCCGGTGCCCTTCATCCGCGTGCCCCATTGCGAATCGTAGTCGCGGCCGCCGCGCATGTCGCGGATCAGCGTGAAGACATGACGATAGCGGTCGGGATAGTTCGCCATCAGCCATTCGCGGAACAGATCGCGCACCTCGAGCGGCAACCGCAGCAGCACATAGCTCGCCTCCCTGGCGCCGGCGTGGGCGGCGGCATCGAGGATGCGCTCGATCTCGGAATCGTTCAGCGCCGGGATCACGGGCGCGACCATCACCGTGGTCGGGATGCCGGCATCCGCGAGCCGCTTGATCGCCTCAAGCCGTTTCGATGGGGTCGAGGCGCGCGGCTCCATGGTGCGGGCGAGCTTCGGGTCGAGCGTCGTCACCGACAGCGCGACCTTGGCGAGGTTACGCTTGGCCATCCGCGCGAGGATATCGATGTCGCGGGTCACCAGCGCCGACTTGGTCACGATGCCGACCGGATGGCCGGCGCGCTCCAATACCTCGAGGATGCCGCGCATGATTTTCCGTTCGCGCTCGATCGGCTGATACGGATCGGTGTTGGTGCCGATCGCGATCATCCGCGCCTCGTAATCGGGCGCCGCCAGCTCCTTTTCCAGCAGCGCGGGCGCGTCCGGCTTGGCGAACAGCTTCGATTCGAAGTCGAGCCCCGGCGACAGGCCGAGATAGGCGTGGGTCGGCCGCGCGAAGCAATAGACGCAGCCGTGCTCGCAGCCGCGATAGGGATTGATCGAGCGATCGAAACCGATATCGGGCGAGTCGTTGCGGGTGATCACCTTGCGCGAGGTGTCGAGCGCCACGCTGGTCGAAAACGGCGGCAGGTCTTCGAGGCTCTGCCAGCCGTCGTCGAAGGCAACCCGCGCCTCGGCCTCGTAGCGGCCGGTGGCATTGGACTGCGCGCCGCGGCCGCGCCGCCGCTCGCGCTCGATCGCGACCGCAAGCTCGGGAAAAGGAGTGGGTGCACCCGCCGGGTTATCGGAGGGCGCCGTTACCGGCGGGTGCTTGAGGGCATGAGAGGATGCTCGGCTCATGCTTTGAAGCTAACACAGCCTGAGAACAAATCAAGAACATCACCTGAGAAAATCCACAAAGTGATGACGTAAAAATCTGCAGGCGAACAGGCTGCTTTGAATATGACAAGGTGATAACACGGCCGGAGTTTCTCCACCGTTTGAGCCAGCGAAGCCTCAAATCATGCTGAGCGTGATCATCCCCACCGACGGAGTCGAGCGCACCGCGGTCGCAACGCTCGCGGCGCTGGTGCCGGGCGCGGCTGCCGGCGTCATCCGCGAGGTGCTGCTGGTCGACCGCACCAACAGCGATGTGATGGAGCGCGTCGCCGACATCGCCGGCTGTCACTTCCTGCGTTTCGAGGGCACCCGCGCCGCGGCGCTCGCCGCAGGCGCGCGGCAGGCGCGTTCGCCCTGGCTGATGTTCCTGCATCCGGGCGCGGTGCTCGACGCCGGCTGGATCGAGGAGACCACCCAGTTCATCCAGATGGTGGCGGCAAGCGGCAAGGACCGCGCCGGCATCTTCCGCTACGCCCGCGCGCCCTACACCGACCCCGGGCTGCGCGACGGCCTCAAATTCGTGGCCCGGATGATCACCGGCCCCTCGGCCGAACAGGGCCTCTTGATCGCGCGCGAGCATTACGAGCGGATCGGCGGCTACCGGCCGGACGCCCGCCGCTCCGAGGCGCGCCTGCTGCGCCGGCTCGGCCGCTCCTCGCGCACCATGCTGCGCAGCCGGATCATGGTGGCGTAGGGCATATTCAAGCCAAGCAGGCACCGGTTCGCGCGAAGCAAACACGAGAAAGCGCTTGCGGATTATTTGATTCTGTCAAATAATATGTTTGATGAAATCAAACTCCTATGACACCGCCCTCGAGAGCCAGGTCGCCGCGGTCCGCGGCTTCAGCCGGTTCTATACCCGCAAGCTCGGCATCATCGAGCCGAAGCTGCTGCATTCCTCGTTCACGTTGCAGGAAGCGCGGATCATCTACGAGCTCGCGCATCGCACGGACTGCACCGCGACCGATCTGGTGCGCGATCTCGACCTCGATGCCGGCTTCGTCAGCCGCACGCTACAGGCACTGCAGCGCCGCCAGATCGTGACGCGCAAGCCGTCAAAGGCCGACAAGCGCGTCAATGAGGTCGCCCTCACCGCCAAGGGCCGCACCGCTGCCGCCGACCTCGACCGCCGTTCGCGCAGCGAGGTCGGGGCGCTGCTGAAGCAGATGGACGGCGACCGCCGTGCAGCCGTGGTGCGCGCCATGAGCACGATCGAGCAGTCGCTGGAGCCGCCGGCCGAGAAGCCGGTGGGTTTCCTGCTGCGCAGTCATCGCGTCGGCGACATCGGCTGGGTGATCTCGCAACAGGGACGGGCCTACGCGGAGGAATATGGCTGGGACATCAGTTACGAGGCGTTGGTAGCCGAGATCTGCGCGCAGTTTCTGCGATCGTTCGATCCGACCTGCGAGCATTGCTGGATCGCGGAGGTCGACGGCGAGCCGGTCGGCTCGATCTTCCTGGTCAACGGCGGCGACGGGGTCGCCAAGCTGCGGCTGCTCGCGGTGGAGGAGAAGGCCCGCGGGCTTGGCGTCGGCCGCGCGCTGGTCGAGCAATGCATCCGCTCCGCACGCGAGATGGGCTACAGGAAGATGACGCTGTGGACCCAGAGCATCCTGGTCGCCGCACGCGGCATCTACGCGCGCGCCGGCTTTGAGCGCATCAAGGACGAGAAGCACCACAGCTTTGGCGTCGACCTGGTGGGGGAGACGTGGGAGCTGGAGCTTTAGGCGTCACCCCCTCACCGTCATTCCGGGGCATCGCGCAGCGATGAGCCCGGAATCCATTGGGCCACAGAACCTGCGGCGAAATGGATTCCGGGCTCGCGCTGCGTGCGCCCCGGAATGACGGTGGTGGCTACGCGCTCGCGCCCTTCGCCTTGGCGCGGCGCAGATGTTCGTCCAGCCGCGGCATGATCTCGACGAAATTGCAGGGCCGCGTGCGGTAGTCGAGCTGCGCGGCCAAAATGCCGTCCCAGCCGTCGCGGCAGGCGCCGGGCGAACCGGGCAGGCAGAAGATGAAGGTCGCGCCCGCAACGCCGGCGGTAGCGCGGCTCTGGATCGTCGATGCGCCGATCTTGGCATGGCTCAGCATATGAAAGGCGATCGAAAAGCCGTCCATCCGCTTCTCGAACAACGGCTCGACCGCCTCCGGCGTCACGTCGCGGCCGGTAAAGCCGGTGCCGCCGGTGGTGATGACGGCATCGACGCCCGGGTCTGCGATCCAGCGCCGGATCACGGCCCGGATCGCCCCGACATCGTCGGTGACGATCTCGCGCGCCGCGAGCTTGTGGCCGGCCGCGGTGAGACGGTCGGCGAGCGTGGTGCCCGACCTGTCATCGGCCAGCGTGCGGGTGTCGGAAATCGTCAGCACCGCGATGTTGAGCGGGATGAAGGTTTTGGATTCGTCGGTCGACATGGCTTGCTCTCTCGCTCCCTCTCCCGCTTGCGGGGGAGGGTTGGGGTGGGGGTGTCGCCGCGAGTCGGAGCTTTGTGAGGAGAGAGCCCCCACCCGCATCGCATCTGAAGATGCGATGCGACCTCCCCCGCAAGCGGGAGAGGTGAACCGAAATCGCGGCTACACCCGGCGATCAATCAACAATGACTAGCCGTTGCCGCCGAACGTGTTGCAGGCCTGCACGGTGCCCTGCTGGTAGCCGGTCATGAACCACTGCTTGCGCTGCGCGGCTGAGCCGTGGGTAAAGGAGTCGGGCACCACCCGGCCCGTCGCCTGCCGCTGCAGCGTGTCGTCGCCGATCGCATTCGCCGTGGTCAGCGCGGCATCGATATCGCCGGCCTCGAGGAAGCCCGGCCGCTTCTTCTCCTCGCGGTTGACCCAGACGCCGGAGAGGCAGTCGGCCTGCAACTCGACCTTGACCTGCAGCGCGTTGGCCTCGGCCTTGCTGCCGGCCTGCTGCTGCAACCGGTTCACGCGCGGGATGATGCCGAGCAGGTTCTGGATGTGATGGCCGGCCTCATGCGCGATGATATAGGCCGCGGTGAATTTGCAGGCGTTGCCCGAGCAGCCGCGGAAGCGCGTCTCGACCTCGCGGAAGAAACCGGTGTCGAGGAAGATGGTCTTGTCCGGCGGGCAGTAGAACGGTCCCATCGCCGACTGCGCCATGCCGCAGCGGCCGCCATTGGTGGCGTTGCGGAACAGCACGATCTTCGGACCGGTGTAGGTCTGGCCGCTGGCCTGGAAGATCTCGCTCCAGCGATCGTCGATTTCACCCAGGATGCCGGCGATCATGCTGCCCATCTCGTCGGTCGGCGCGCCGCGCTTGGCCTGCCCGCCCGACGACTGCCGGTCGGTCTGATAGCTCGGCGCCTGGCCGCCGCCGGTGAGAATCTCGGCGCCGCCGATCAGGATGCGCGGATCGATGCCGAAGGCATAGCCGAGCAGGCCGAGCACGATGACCGTGCCGATGCCGAGCCCGCCACCGCCGCCCATCGGAATCCCGAAGCCGCCACCACCACCGCCGCCCCCGCTGTCGTCGCGACGGTCTTCGACATCGTCGCTGCGGCGGAAATCATCATAGCGCATGGCGGTTTCCCTTCATTCCAGTCGGCGCCCCAATGCGGGACACACCAACCTAAAATTTCCATTCTGTTAATCAATATCCTGCCCGGCAAAAATTGCCTAGTCCGCAGACGCGCATCCTTTGCTGTGCGAACCGCCGCAAGCAGCGGCAATTTACCGGTCGAATCGTGCCGGTTTGATGATCCGCAAAATTTTTCGCCGAACGCGCTGATGTTGCAGCACAACGCAAACGACAATGCGCCATGCCGCGCAAAAGATGCTGCAATCTTTTGCATGAACATTTCCAATTAAGTCGATTTTTACTTTGCCGGGTCAATGTGACGCCAGTCGGTTGTTTAGTCCCGCGTCGCCGACAGCGTCGCCTGAGTCAGAGTTCTTGAGTCATGGTAGTGTCGCGTCGCGGGGCGTCTGCAAGGGCGCCCCGCACTAAATTTGAGAGTGCCCCGTCGAGCCACATCGTCATTGGCGATTGCGTGGCCGAGTTGTCGAAGCTTCAGGCCGGCTCGGTCGACCTGGTCTTCGCGGATCCTCCCTACAATCTGCAGCTCAAGGGCGATCTCAAACGCCCCGACGAATCGCATGTCGATGCCGTCAACGACGACTGGGACAAGTTCTCGTCGTTCGCTGCCTATGACGATTTCACCCGCGCCTGGCTGCTGGCCTGTCGCCGCGTGATGAAGCCGTCGGCAACGCTGTGGGTGATCGGCTCCTATCACAATATCTTCCGCGTCGGCGCGATCATGCAGGACCTCGGCTTCTGGCTCTTGAACGACATCGTGTGGCGCAAGTCCAATCCGATGCCGAATTTCCGCGGCCGCCGCTTCACCAACGCGCACGAGACCATGATCTGGGCCGCGCGCGACGAGAAGGCCAAGGGCTACACCTTCAATTACGAAGCGCTGAAGGCGTCCAATGAGGACGTGCAGGCGCGCTCCGACTGGCTGATCCCGCTGTGCACCGGCGAGGAACGCCTCAAGGGCGATGACGGCAAGAAGGTTCATCCGACGCAGAAGCCCGAGCAGCTGCTCGCCCGCGTGCTGCTGTCGTCGTCGAAGCCCGGCGATCTCGTGATCGATCCGTTCAACGGCACCGGAACGACAGGCGCAGTCGCCAAAAGGCTCGGCCGCAACTATATCGGCTTCGAGCGCGACCGGACCTATGCCGCCGCCGCCGAAGCGCGAATCGCCGCGATCGAGCCGCTGCCGGCCGAGACCTTGGCCCCGTTCATGACCGCACGCGAGGCGCCGCGGGTGGCATTCTCCGAACTGATCGAACGCGGCATGATCGTGCCCGGCGCCAAGCTGGTCGATGCCAAGAAGCGCCATGGCGCCCTGGTGCGCGCCGACGGCGCCATCATGCTCGGCGACAAGGTCGGCTCGATCCACCGCATCGGCGCGGTCGCGCAGGGCTCCGGCGCCTGCAACGGCTGGACCTTCTGGCACGTCGAGACCAAGACCGGCCTGCGGCTGATCGACGAACTGCGCGCCGAGATCCGCTCCGAGATGGCGGTGGGCTGAGCGGCCGCCGCAATTCTAGTCATCTACTCTCGTCATTCCCCGATGCGCAATTGCGCATCTGAGGGCTCGCGAAGCGAGAGCCCGGAATCCATCGGCCGCTGAGCACGTGGCGCAATGGATTCCGGGCTCGCCGCTCCGCGGCGCCCCGGAATGACGAGGTCGATGACGCCGTCTTGAACGCCGGCCACCTTGTTGCGCCGCGGCGGCGGGCCTACATTGACCTCCGTCACTCGCCGTTTCGATTGGTCGCCCGATGCGAAGACAATCCGAGACATTGCTGCTGGTGCCGCTGTTGCCGGTCTTCCTGCTCGGCATGTTTCCGATGCTGCTGATCGGCCTGCTCGGATTCTTCGGCCTGATCATTTTCGGCATCCTGCTGGTCTGCGTCGGCCTGACGCTTGCCCTCGAGGCGCACAGCGAATTCAATGAAGGGGTCATCGTCCACGGCTATGCCCGCGGCTCCGAGCGCGCGACACAGCTTTCCAACCTGCATGCTGCGACCCGCTCCGCCGCCGTGCTGGACGTCGCTGGCGTTGCGCTGGTCGTCGCGGGTATCCTGGGCTTCTTCTGGGTCGGCTGACCAGCGCGGCACGCGACCCTGATTCACAAACTCGTCGCTTGCGCATTGCGGCGAAGTTTGCGCATGAGGGGCCGGTCTGCGGCCCTCGCCCGCCGCGTCCCGATCTCGCCGGTCACAAGAACCAAGGGAGTCACTTCATGATCAAATTCTATTTCAACGGCGCGCCGAACCCGATGAAGGTCGCGCTGTTTCTGGAAGAGTCCGGCCTACCCTTCGAAGCGATCCCGGTCGACACCCGCAAGGGCGAGCAGTTCGCGCCCGACTTCCTCAAGGTCAATCCGAACGGCAAGGTGCCGGCGATCGACGACGACGGCATCTTCGTGTTCGACTCCAACGCGATCCTGCTCTACCTCGCCGAGGAGCACGGCAAGTTCCTGCCCGCCAACACCCCGGCCAACCGCGCCGCGACGCTGTCCTGGCTGATGTTCATCGCGACCGGCGTCGGCCCCTATTCCGGCCAGGCCGTGCATTTCAAGCATTTCGCGCCGAAGGACCTCGACTACGCCAACAACCGCTACCAGTACGAGGCGCATCGCCACTACAAGATCCTCGACGATCACCTGGCGAAGAGCCGCTACATGGTCGGCGACGCCTATTCGATCGTCGACATGGCGTTCTGGGGCTGGGTGCGGATGGCAACCTTCATCCTCGGCGAGGAAGGCTTTGCCAAATACCCGAATGTGAAGCGGCTGCTCGACGAGATCTCGGCGCGGCCCGCGGCGGCCCGCGCCAACGCGCTGAAGGACAAGCACACCTTCAAGGCCGAAATGGACGACGAGGCCCGCAACATCATGTTCGGCCATCTCAAGTCCAAGGTGGCGTAAGCCGCCCTTAAACGCTGCGCAGGTGGGCGCGCTTGCGCGTTGCCCACCCTGCATGCTGCGATCGTTTCGATCTCACGGCGGCCAGTACGGCCTGCCCTTGTCATACCGGCCGTGGTCGACAACGTCGGCACGGCAGATCCCGATATCCTGCAACTCGCGTTCACTCATAGCGGCAAGCTGCCGCCATGCGCGCCGGTTCTCACGCCACTGCCCGATCCAGGCGAGCGCCGCCGCGAGACCGGCAACCAGGCACCTAACCCGCCGCGCGAACCGCGGCCGCCGGAAACGGACCAAGTGCCTTCTCGGTCAGCACCGAGTCGCAATATTCCCGCACCTCCTTGATCCGGCCGCCGCCGTCGAAGCGGAACACCATGCAATAGTCGTTGTCGTAACGCTGGCCCTCCTTGGTCAGGTTGTTGCCCTTGGCCTCGACCACCACGATATCGCCGTCGGCGATGATACGATGGGCGACCGTGCGGGTCCGTTCCACCAGCCTGGATCGGACGGTGCCGTGCAGATCGTTCATGATCGATTGCTTGCCGGTGAAGGTGCGCGACCAGGAATATTGCCCGGTCACGGTCCAGATCGCGTCGTCGGCGAGCGTCGCCATGAACAGCGATTTCTCGCGCACCGCGGGATCGGGATTGCTCGCGACCACGAATATCTCCTGCACCAGTTTCTTGTTGTCGGCTGCGCTCATGGCGCGTCTCCTTGCGATGGTTGGCTCTGATTTCAGGCATTTCCTCAAGCGAAGCGCTATTCGCCTCGCGTGAGAACGCCTTGCCTCCCGATCATGCGACGCCGACGCACATTCTTCCAATCGATAGGTGGTATGATATATATTCACCTGATGAATTTGAATTCGCTTGACCTCAATCTGCTGGTCGCACTCGACGCCCTGCTGCGCGACGCCAATGTCAGCCGCGCCGCGATGCGGCTCAACCTGTCGCAGCCCGCGACCAGCCACGCGCTACAGCGGCTGCGCGACCTGATCGGCGATCCGCTCTTGGTACGCAACGGCGCGCGGATGGAGCTGACGCCGCGGGCACAGGCGCTGCGTTCACCGCTGGCGCAGGCGCTCGACCAGGTGCGCACGCTGTTCGTATCCGATGATTTCGACCCCGCGCGCAGCGAGCGGCATTTCCGCCTCATGATGCCCGACCTCGCGGTCGAGCTGTTGATGCCGCGGCTGATGGAGAAGGTGACTCAGCTGGCGCCGAACGTCACCATCGACGTGGTGCCGTGGCGGAGCTCCCCGATCTTCACGCCCGACTTCGCCCGCACCATCGATCTCGTGATCTCGATCGGCAATTCCTTCAAGGGATTTCACCGCCAGCGGCTCTACACCGACATCGATGCGCTGGCGGTGCGGCGCGGTCATCCCGCCGGCGTCAAGCTCAGGAAGCGCGAGGCGTTCCTGGCCGCGCGGCATGTCGCCGTGATCATCCGTGGCCACAACGAGGACCTGATCGACACCTGGCTGCGCGCCAAGGGCATCCAGCGGCGGATCGCGCTGGTGGTGCCGGGCTATATCGAGGCGCTGCACGTCACCGCGCGCACCGACCTCGTCGCCTTCGTGCCGCGCCGGCTGATCTCCGCGCTGTCGAAACAATTATCGCTGGTGACGGTGACGCCGCCGCTCGATCCCGGCATCGACGAGCAGCACATGTTCTATCCGACACGAGCCCAGATGGATCCCGGCTCGATCTGGCTGCGCCGGCTGATGCTGGAGACCGGACGGGAGCTCGAGACGCGGAAGGTGTAGTGGCGCCCCATCCCCCGCGTCGTCCCGGCGAAGGCCGGGACCCATAACCACCATTCTGAATCGTGGATGAAGGCTGTGGCCCCAGCGCACCACAGGTCCCGGCTTTCGCCGGGACGACACCGAGTTCTTGGCTTCCGCGTTGCTCTCTGCCTTACACCCTCTGCTCGGCCAGGACCTTCTGCACCGCCGGCCGCTGCTCCATCGCGGCGCGATGGGCCTTCACCTTGGGCAGGGTCGCGATGTCGACGCCGTCGCCGTCGAGCCAGAGGGTCAGCGTGTAGAGATAGGCGTCGCCGACCGTGTAGCTGTCGCCCATCACCCACGGGCCCTTCAGCATGTCGCGCTCGATCAGGTTGAAGCAGGCGCCCATGGTCTTCGGAACCATCGTCTTCATGTCGGCGAACGAAGTCTCCTGCGTCGCCCAGCGCGCGCCGCGCATCTTGTGGGCGTGGCAGACATGCACCGTCGAGCAGAGGTAGGAATTGAAGGCCTGCAGCTTCGCGAATGCGAAAGCGTCGTCGAGCGGCGCGAGCTTGGCCTGCGGATAGGTCTGCGCGATGTAGGCCAGCATCGCCGGCGTCTCGGTCAGCACGCCGCGGTCGATCACCAGCGACGGAACGCGGCCCTTCGGATTGATCTTCAGATACTCCGGGCTGTTCTGCTGGTTGATCTTGAAATCGAGCCGCTCGACCGTGTAGGGCGCGCCGGCCTCGGCCAGTGCAATGTGGGACGCGAGGGCGCAGGTGCCGGGGGCGGTGTAGAGCTTGAGCATGTCGTTGTCCTCTGCGGGCCTTGTCGGTTCGGTGCGAACCCGGCCTGGCTTGTTTTGAGATGCGGCGGACGTTAGCGGCAGCCCCTCTTGCAGTCCACCCCGCGCGGCGCCGCGGACCTTGCCCGCAGCGGGGCCGCCATGCGATGACGATGGCCAATCGAGAGGGCTTTTCATGACTGTGCTCATTGCAGGTGGCGGAATTGGCGGGCTGACGCTGGCGCTCAGCCTGCACCAGATCGGCGTGCCCTGCCGCGTGTTCGAGAGCGTGCCCGAATTGCGGCCGCTCGGCGTCGGCATCAACGTGCTGCCGCATGCGGTGCGCGAGTTGATCGAGCTCGGCCTGCACGATGTGCTCGACGCATCGGCGGTGCGGACCCGCGAGCTCGCCTATTTCTCCAAGCACGGCAAGCCGATCTGGAGCGAGCCGCGCGGGCTCGAGGCCGGCTATAAATGGCCGCAGTTCTCGATCCATCGCGGCCGGCTGCAGCAGCTGCTGCTCGATGCCGCGACCGAACGGCTGGGACGTGAGAACATCCTGACCAGCCATCATCTCACCGGCTGGACCGAGACCGCCGACGGCGTCCGCGCCGACTTCATCGACAAGGCGACCGGCAAGCCGGCCGGCAGCCATGGCGGCGCGGTGCTGATCGCCGCCGATGGCATCCACTCGGCGGTGCGCGAGAAGCTTTACCCGCAGGAAGGGCCGCCGATCTGGAACGGCCGCATCCTGTGGCGCGGCATCACCCGCGGCAATGCCTTCCTGACCGGCCGCACCATGATCATGGCCGGCCACGAGATCCTGAAATTCGTCTGCTATCCGATCTCGAAGGAGGCCGGCCCCGACGGCAAGTTCGACATCAACTGGGTCGCCGAGCGCCACATGCCGCCGACCTATCAGTGGCGCCGCGAGGACTATAACCGCACGGCAAAACTCGACGAGTTCCTGCCGTGGTTCGAGAGCTGGAATTTCGACTGGCTCGACGTGCCCGGCCTGATCCGAAACTGCCCGCACGCCTATGAATATCCGCTGGTCGATCGCGATCCGATCCCGCAATGGACCTTCGGCCGCGTCACGCTGATGGGCGACGCCGCGCACCCGATGTACCCGATCGGCTCCAACGGCGCCTCGCAGGCGATTTTGGATGCGCGCACGCTGACGCGCGAGATTTTGGCGCACGGTGCAACGCAGGCGGCGCTGTTGGCCTATGAGGCCGAACGGCGCCCGGCGACGACCGACCTCGTGATGCTCAACCGCCGCAACGGCCCGGAGCAGGTGATGCAGCTGGTCGAGGAGCGCGCACCCAACGGCTTCGGCGTCGTCACCGAGGTGCTGTCGCAGCAGGAGCTGGAAGACATTGCCGCCAACTACAAGCGCGTCGCCGGCTTCCAGGTCGAGGGATTGAACGCCAAGCCGCCGATCGTGCAGCGGACTGGCTGACGCAGCTCTCTACCCGTCATCCTGAGGAGCCGCGAAGCGGCGTCTCGAAGGATGCACGGCCCGGCCGGTGGCCGTCGCCCCTTCGAGACGCGCGCTCCTCAGGGTGACGGGATAGGCTGGAGCGTACGCGCCGCCCTACCGCAGCGCCCGCGACGCTTCCACCAGGCGAATGCTGCTGCTCGCCGTCGCGAGCAGCGTGCCGTCCACGGCGGTCAACCGGCCCTCGACAAAGGCGATGGTCTTGCCGAGCTGCGTCACCGTCGCCTCGCCGGTTATCGGTCCGGGTTTCGCGGGTGCGAGGAAATTGACGGTCATCGTGATCGTCGTGGTGAACAGCCTGCCCTCGGTCATGATGAACACCGCGGGGCCCATCGTGTCGTCGAGCATCGCCGAGAGCATGCCGCCCTGGATGAAGCCGGCCGGATTGCAGAAATCCTGCTTGCCGTCGAACACGATCCTGATCCAGCCGTCCTGCGGACGTGCGTCAGCCACGTGCCACCCCAGCAGCTTGGCGACTGGCGGCATCGAGATGCGGTCGAGTGCGGTTGCGATCATGGCGGCCTCCGTTTTGGAAGTCGTAGCCGAGACCTGCTGCCAGCATGGTGTCAGCAGGTCGTCTCCCCCTAGAGATCCAGCCCGTGCGCGATGGCCTTGCGCATCACATTGGGAAACGCCTCGCCGTCCAACGTCGCCACCGGCACCCAGCGCATGCCCTCCGGCGCGCGGGTCCGCGGCGGCACGCTGGCCGTGTAGACCACAAGCTCGAGCGGAAAGTGCGTGAACACATGGGTGACGACGCCGGTCTTGCGGTGCCAGCGCGTGACGCCCTTGAGCTCCGGCGCCTGCGCCAGCGCAGCGGCATCCTGCTGCCCGGCAAGCCATTGCGATCCCGGCACCTCGGTCATGCCGCCGAGCAGGCCTTTGTCCGGGCGCGAACGCACCAGGAGCTCGCCGCCGCGCGTCACCACGAAGGCGGCGCCGCGACGCAACGTGCCGCTCTTCTTCGGTGCCTTGCGCGGAAACGTCTCCTGGTCGCCGCGGGCGCGGCCAGCGCAATCGTCATTCAGCGGACACAATGCGCAAGCCGGCTTCTTCGGCGTGCAGATGGTGGCGCCGAGGTCCATCAAGGCTTGGGCACTGTCGCCGGCGCGGGACGGGCCGAGCAATGTCGCCGCCATCTTCTTGATTGGCGGCTTGGCCTGCGGCAGCGCCTCCTCGATGGCGTAGAGCCGGCTGACCACGCGCTCGATATTGCCGTCGACCGGCATGGTGCGGCGGTCGAAAGCGATCGCGGCGATCGCCGCCGCCGTGTAGGGCCCGATGCCTGGCAGCGCGCGCAGCCCGTCCTCCGTGTCCGGAAAGGCCCCGCCATGGTTGTTCAGCACCGCAACCGCGCAGGCATGCAGGTTGCGCGCCCGCGAATAATAGCCGAGTCCGGCCCACATCCTGAGGACATCGTCGAGCGAGGCGCGGCCGAGCGCGGTCACGTCGGGCCAGCGCGACAGGAATTTCTCGAAATAGGGGCCAACGGCCCTGACCGTGGTCTGTTGCAGCATGATCTCGGACAGCCACACGCGGTACGGATCGGCCCGCTCCCCCGCCTCCGCACGCCACGGCAGCCGCCGACGATGCCGGTCATACCAGGCCAGCAGCCGCGCCGGGCGGTCGGCGGCATCCTGCAACGGTTTTTGCTTGGTCGCTCGTGACAGGGGCACGTTTCTCCTCGGGGATCAGACACCGCCGCGCTATTCATTGCAGACTGTAACGCGACGCGTTATAGTCTGCACATGATCCAGAGCTTCGCGGACCCCGAGATAGCATTGATCTGGTCGGGCCGGCGCAGCAAGAGACTGCCACCAGATATCCAGAACGTTGCGCTCAGGAAACTTCGTCTTCTGAACCAAGCCCGTGCATTGGGTGACCTGCGCGTGCCGCCCGGCAACCGCCTGGAGGCGCTGAGAGCCGACCGGTTGGGGCAGCATTCGATCCGCATCAACGATCAATGGCGGATCTGCTTTGTATGGGATGAAGGAGGACCGGCACATGTCGAAATCGTCGACTACCACGACTAAGAGCGGGCTGCTTCGCAACCCCCACCCCGGCGAAATCCTGCTCGAGGAGTTCCTCAACCCGATGGGCCTCAGTCAGAACGGACTGGCGCGAGCCGTTCATGTGCCCCCCCGTCGCATCAACGAGATCGTGCTCGGCAAACGCGACATCACCGCCGACACCGACCTGCGTCTCGCGCGCTATTTTGGTGTTTCGGAGGGGTTCTTTCTCGGGTTACAGATGGACTATGACCTGATGCAACGGCGCCGCGAGATCGACCGCGATCTCAAGGCCATCCGGCCGCGCGCGGCCTGATGGCGGCTCGGCAACGTGCTATAACCCCTCCCATGCCCAGACCCGGCCCGATCAGCGCAAAGCCCCTGTCGATCCTGCTCAGCGACGTCTTCACCGACGCCTATGCCAAGCAGGGCTTTGCCGCGCGCGAACTGGTGACGCGCTGGACCGAGATCGCGGGCGAGCGGGTCGCGGCCTATTGCGAGCCCCTGAAGATCCAGTGGCCGCGGCCGGTGGAGGGGCAGCCGCAGGAGCCGGCCACGCTGGTGCTGCGGGTCGAGGGGCCGATGGCGCTGGAGATCCAGCACTCCTCCGACGTCATCCTGGAACGGGTGAACCGCTTCTTCGGCTGGCACGCGGTCGGCCGCCTGACGATCCGGCAGGCGCCGCTGTCGCGCCGCGCCCCCCCGACCCGGCCGCGCCAGCCCGACGCCAAAGCCGTGGCCCGGGAGGCGGCAAATCTTGCGGCCGTCGAGGACGATGATCTGCGCGCCGCGCTGGCCCGGCTGGGTGCCTCGATCAAGCGAAATTGACGCTTTTCGCAGGCTCCGCCGCGAGACCCCGGCATTGCCACAATGGTCGTTTCAAGCTAGCGAAGGCTTCTTTTCGGGACCCCCTTCATTCTGGCGTGAATGCGCCAATCCGGGAGCTGACCTTGATCATCACGCGCCGCGCTTTCACCACCGCTCTCTCGCTGACCGGGCTTGCCGCCCTCGCCGGCCTGTCGCCGCTGCGCCTGATCACGGACGCGTTCGCGCAGACCGCCGCCGAGGTCGCCAAGCCGCAATCGCTGCCGGACATGGGCCTCGGCCCGCAGGACGCCAAGGTGACCATCATCGAATACGCCTCGATGACCTGCCCGCACTGCGCCAATTTCAACGAGACCGTGTTCCCGAAGATCAAGTCGACCTACATCGACTCGGGCAAGGTCCGCTACGTGTTCCGCGAATTCCCGCTCGACATCAAGGCCGCCGCCGGCTCGATGCTGGCGCGCTGCATCGCCAAGGACGACGCGCCGAAGTTCTTCGCCGTGATCGACCTGCTGTTCCGCCAGCAGAACGACTGGGTGGTCAAGAACACCACCGAGACGCTGACGCGGATCGGCAAGCAGGCCGGCCTCAGCCAGCAGCAGGTCGAGGACTGCCTGAAGGATCAGACGCTGCTCGACAAGATCGCCGCCGACCAGAAATACGCCAACGACGTGCTGAAGGTGAACTCGACGCCGACCTTCTTCGTCAATGGCGAGATGCTGAAGGGCGAGACCTCGTTCGAGGAGTTCAGCAAGCACATCGATCCGCTGCTGAAGAGCTGATCACGCACCCGCGAATCCGACGTCGTCGTGCCCGCGTTCGAGTCGCGGCACGATAATTGTGGATGATTTGCGATCATGGCATGCCGCCGTCGCATCATTTCCCTGTTGAAAACCTGATTCGCACGATGCGAATCTTCGAGGACACGCAGAGGCCACAAAACCCCTGTAAATCCCCTGCAAATCCCTTGGGAAAAGCTTGGTCAAGCGGTTGCCCTGACGCACTCGCATCGCCATTGTCGCCGCTCATGAGAGCTGCACGCAGCTATTCACCCCAGACACCGACATTGCCATCCATGGTATTGTCACGGCAGGGAGATTCGCGCCCGGCCAAACGAGATTTGTGTACATGAAGCTCACGCGCCTCCGCCTGCACGGTTTCAAGTCGTTCGTTGAACCCACCGATTTCATGATCGAGCCGGGCCTGACCGGCGTCGTCGGACCGAACGGCTGCGGCAAATCCAATCTCGTCGAAGCGCTGCGCTGGGCGATGGGCGAGACCTCGCACAAGTCGCTGCGCGCCGCCGACATGGATGCGGTGATCTTCGCCGGTTCCGGCAATCGTCCGGCGCGCAACCACGCCGAAGTCGTAATGACGATCGACAATTCCGATCGCTCGGCGCCGGCCGCGGTCAACGACAGCCAGCTGCTCGAAATCTCCCGCCGCATCGAGCGCGAGGCCGGCTCGGTCTACCGCATCAACGGCCGAGACGTGCGCGCCCGCGACGTGCAGATCCTGTTCGCCGATGCCGCCACCGGCGCGCGTTCGCCGGCGCTGGTCCACCAAGGCAAGATCGGCGAAATCATCCAGGCCAAGCCCGAGCAGCGCCGCCGCGTGCTGGAAGACGCCGCCGGCGTTGCCGGCCTGCACGCCCGCCGCCACGAGGCGGAACTGCGGCTGAAGGCGGCCGAAACCAACCTCACCCGCGTCGAGGACGTGATCGGCCAGCTCTCCGGCCAGATGGAAGGCCTGAAGAAGCAGGCGCGCCAGGCGATCCGCTACCGCGAGGTCGCGGCCAAGGTGCGCAAGTCCGAGGCCATGCTGTTCCATCTGCGCTGGATCGAGGCCAATGCCGACGTCAACGATGCCGCGCACACCCATGATATCTCCGTGCGCGAGATGGCCGAGCGCACCCGCGAGCAGGCCGAATCCGCCCGCATCCAAGCGATCCGCGCCGCCGAATTGCCGGCCCTGCGCGATGCCGAGGCACGCGCCGCCGCCGGCCTGCAGCGCCTGACCAATGCGCGCGAGATGCTCGACCGCGAGGAGCAGCGCGCCAAGGAGCGCGTCGGCGAGCTCGATCGCCGCCTCACCCAGTTCGCCCAGGACATCGCGCGCGAGCAGCAGCAGACCTCCGATGCCGACATCGCGCTGCAGCGCCTCGACACCGAAGACGCGGAGCTGAAGGAAGAGATCAAGTCGCGCGTCGAGAAGCGCTCCGGCGTCGACGAGCGCGTCTCCGAGGCCGAGGAGATCCTGGCCGCGACCGAGCGCCAGTTCTCCGAGCTGACCACGCAGCTCGCCGACCTGACCGCCAAGCGCAACCAGCTCGAAGCCGGCGTGCGCACGCATCGCGACCGGCTGGCGCGGCTCGATCAGGAGATCGCCAACGTCCAGGCCGAGGAAACCAAGCTCGCGCAGGAGACCGGCAATCTCGGCGACATCGACGCGCTCGCCGCCGCCATGGAGATGGCGCAGCAGACGCTCGCCGAATCCGAGGCGGCCGTGCAGTCCAGCGAGGCGCATCACGCCGCCGTACGGCAGACGCTGGAAGCCTCCCGCAATCCGCTCGCCGAAGCCGAGAAGCGCGTGCAGCGGCTCGAGACCGAAGCCCGCACCATCTCCAAGCTCGTCACCAGCGAGACCAAGAATCTGTGGCCGCCGATCATCGACGGCATCACGGTCGCCAAGGGCTATGAAAAGGCGATCGGCGCCGTGCTCGGCGACGACCTCGACGCGCCGGTGGATTCCTCTGCGCCGATGCGCTGGACCAATGTCGGTGAAGCCGCGGGCGACCCTGCGCTGCCGGATGGTGTCGAGCGGCTGGCCGATCACGTCCAGGCGCCGCCGGAACTGGCGCGCCGTCTCGCCCAGATCGGCGTGGTGGCCAAGGAACGCGGCGCGGCGCTGGTGTCGCAGCTGAAGACCGGTCAGCGGCTGGTGTCGCTCGAAGGCGACGTCTGGCGCTGGGACGGCTTTGTCGCCGACGCCCATGCCCCGACCGGCGCCGCCCGCCGCCTCGCCGAACGCGCCCGCCTGGTCGACATCGAGCATGAGCTGGAACAGGCCCGCATCGATGCCGCCACCAAGCGTCAGGCGCTGGAGACGGCTGAAGAAGAATTGCGCTCGGCATCCGCCGCCGAGGGTGCGTCGCGCGAAGCCGTGCGTGCCGCCCGCCGCGAGACCGACGCCGCGCGTGAGCGCCATGCCGCGACCGAACGCGAGATCAACCGTCACTCTGCGCGCAAATCGGCGCTGACCGAGGCGCACAGCCGCGTCGCCGCCGACCGCGCCGAAGCCGAAGCGGCCCATGAGAACGCGGTTGCCGCGCTGTCCGAATTGCCGCCGGGCGTCGAGACCGAAGCCCAGCTCGCCGCGGTTCGCGCCGAGATCGACAACCAGCGCCGTGCCGCGGCACAAGTCCGCGCCGAGGCGCAGGCGCTCGCCCGCGAGGCCGAACTCGCCGACCGCCGCGTGCAGGCCATCGTTGCCGAACGCAACGAGTGGCAGAGCCGCAAGACCAGCGCCGCCTCGCAGGTCGGGACCATCGAAGAGCGCATCGCCGAGGTGTCGGCCGAGCGCGAGGAACTGGCCAATGCGCCGGAAGTGTTCGCCGAGAAGCGCAGCGCGCTGATCACGGAGATCGAGCACGCCGAGGGCGATCGAAGGATCGCCGCCGATGCGCTGGCGACGGCGGAAGCCGCGATGGCGGAAACCGATCGCCTCGCCAAGACCTCGCTCGAAGCGCTCTCCTCTTCCCGCGAAGCCACCGCGCGCGCCGAAGAGCGCATGGAAGGCACCCGCCGCCGCCTCGCCGACATCGAGCGCGAGATCCACGACATGCTCGAGGTCGAGCCGAGCGCGGTCGTCGGCATGGCCGAGATCGAGCCCGGCGCGGAGCTGCCGCCGGTCGCGCAGGTCGAGGAAGAACTCGAGAAGCTGCGCCGCGACCGCGAGCGCCTGGGCGCGGTCAATCTGCGCGCCGAGGAAGAACTCAAGGAAGTCGAGACCCAGCATACCGCGCTGACCACCGAACGCGACGACCTGGTCGAAGCGATCAAGCGGCTGCGGCAGGGCATCCAGAGCCTCAACCGCGAAGCGCGCGAGCGTCTGCTGACCTCGTTCGAGACCGTCAACAACCACTTCAAGCGGCTGTTCACCGAGCTGTTCGGCGGCGGCGAAGCCGCGCTGCATCTGATCGAGAGCGACGATCCGCTCGAGGCCGGCCTCGAAATCATCGCCAAGCCGCCCGGCAAGAAGCCGCAGACCCTGTCGCTGCTGTCAGGCGGTGAGCAGGCGCTGACGGCGCTCGCGCTGATCTTCGCGGTGTTCCTGACCAACCCGTCGCCGATCTGCGTGCTGGACGAAGTCGACGCGCCGCTCGACGACCACAACGTCGAACGGTTCTGCACCCTGCTGAACGAGATGACGGCGTCGACCGAAACCCGCTTCATCATCATCACGCACAATCCGATCACGATGGCGCGGATGAACCGGCTGTTCGGCGTCACCATGGCCGAGCGCGGCGTGTCGCAGCTGGTGTCGGTCGACCTGCAGGGCGCGGTCGATATCCTCGACCAGAACGTGGCGTAACGCTACGTCGAAGCACCTCGGACTTGAGGCGAGGCCTCTCGGCCCCGTCATTGCGAGGAGCGACAGCGACGAAGCAATCCACGCCTCCACAAGCGGTGCCATGGATTGCTTCGCTCCGCTCGCAATGACGTGCGATAGTGCAGCGGATGACCTCACCCGACCTTCCAGCGGAACTGCGTGCGGCCCTCAACACCCGCCTCGAAGGCCGCTCGCGCAGCGATGCCGCCGGCCGCGCGGCGGTGATCTCACAGACCTATCGCGAGGGCGGCGGCTCCGGGACGATCCGGACCGAAACCGATGCGCTGGCCTACGCGCTGGCGCGGATGCCGGCGACCTATGCGGCCGTGGTGGCGAGCCTCAATGCGCTGACGGAGATCCGGCCGGATTTTGCGCCGGCGAGCCTGCTTGATGTCGGCGCCGGCCCCGGGACCGCGACCTGGGCGGCGGCGGAGACGTTCACGTCGCTAAAGGGCTTCACCCTGCTCGACGCCAACGGCGCGTTGCGAACACTCGCCGAGGGGCTGTTTCACGGCAGCATTCGTTTGCACGACGCCAGCTACCAGCTCGGTCAGGCCCGCGCTTTGCTGGACAAGGCCGCCCCGGCCGATCTCGTCGTCGCCAGTTACATGATCGGCGAGCTCGGCGAGGCCGAGCGCGCGGCACTGGCCGATGCGCTGTGGTCCAAAACCGGCGATACGTTATTGGTCGTCGAACCCGGCACACCTGCCGGCTATGCGCGGATCATCGCGCTCCGCGCACGCTTGATCGCCACCGGCGCGCATGTCACAGCCCCCTGCCACATGACGGCGGCTGCCCGCTGGTGGCGCCAGACTGGTGCCATTTCTCGCAGCGCCTGCAACGCTCACGCGCGCACAAGCAGGTCAAGGGCGCCGATGCCCCGTTCGAGGACGAGCGCTTCGCCTATGTCGCGCTGAGCCGCGCGCGCGTTGAGAGAAGGCCATCGCGCGTGCTGGCGCAGCCGGATGTCGGCAAGGTCGAGGTTGCGGCCAAGCTCTGCACGCCCGAGGGCGTCGCCGTCGCCAGAGTACCCCGCCGCGCCAAGGCCGATTACGCAAGCGCCCGGCGCTGGCGCTGGGGTGATGCGGTTTAGCGACTTGCGTCGTCCCGCCGAAGGCCGGGACCCCGGTTGTGAAGCGAAGCCGACGCCGCTTGTGCCTTTTCCACGGGCCGCGGCGTATGGGTCCCGGCCCCCGTGCGCAATCGCGCACTAGGCCGGGACGACGTAGAATTAGCGGGACGACGACATCGACCTCACCGGACGATGTTGAACCAATTCGTATCCATCCCGACCAACGATTGCCCACCATTTCGCGGCGGGCTGCCCTGCGCCCCAATCTTGGGCTACGGTGCCGCCGTCTCGTCCATCAGGAGCTGCCCTGTCATGTCGACAAGCTGGATCGTTATCGGCGTCATCGTCCTTCTCGTGCTGTTTGCGTTCGGCGCCTACAACCGCCTCGTCGCGCTCGGCCAGCGCGTCAGCCAGGCCTTTGCCGATATCGATGTGCAGCTCAAGCAGCGCCACGACCTGATCCCGAACCTGGTCGAGACCGTGAAGGGCTATGCCGCACATGAGCGCGGCACGCTCGACGACGTCATCAAGGCGCGCAACTCGGCGATCTCGGCTCAGGGGCCGGCCCAGGTCTCGGCGGCGGAGAACCAGCTCTCCGGCGCGCTCGGCCGGCTGATCGCACTGTCCGAGGCCTATCCGGACCTCAAGGCCAACGCCAATTTCCAGCAGCTCGCCTCCGAGCTTTCCGATCTCGAGAACAAGATCGCCGCCAGTCGCCGTTTCTTCAACAACGCGGTCCAGGAATACAACACCGGCATCCAGCAGATGCCGGCCGCACTGTTCGCCGGCATGTTCGGCTTCACCCGCAAGGATTTCTTCGACCTCGGCGCCAGCCGCACGGAGGTCGAGGCGGCACCGAGCGTGAAGTTCTGAGGCGCAACGCGCGCCGGCGAGAGGCTGCTCCGTCATGGCCGCCTATGGTCTCTACACGCATATCGCATCGAACAAGTTTCGTTCGATGCTGCTGCTCGCCGGCCTGTTCCTGCTGATCTACGTGCTGGTCTATGCCGGCGCGCTGGTCGCGGAGGTGATGATCGATAGCGGCCGCACGGCCGATTACTATCTGACCCATGCCTCGCGCGATCTGGTCTCGGCCTTCCCGTGGGCGACGATCGCGGCGGTGGCCTGGATCGTGATCGCCTATTTCTTCCACCAGAAGATGATCGACGCCGTCACCGGCGGCGAAAGCGTGACGCGGCAGCAGCAGCCGCGGCTCTACAATCTGCTGGAAAACCTCTGCATCTCGCGCGGCATCCCGATGCCGAAGCTGAAGGTGATGGACAGTCCGGCGCTGAACGCGTTCGCGACCGGACTGAACCCGCGGCAATACGCCATCACGGTCACCACGGGTCTTCTGAAAGCGCTTGATGATCAGGAGATCGAGGCCGTGCTCGGCCACGAGCTCACCCATATCAAGAACGGCGACGTGCAGCTGATGGTGGTCGCCGTGATCATCGCCGGCGTCGTCGGCTTCTTCGGCGAATTGTTCTTCCGCCTATTCACAAATCTGTCGTGGAGCGGCGGCAGCGGAGGTGGCTGGTCGTCATCGTCATCCTCCCGATCGACGTCGTCCTCTTCGGACCGCGACAGCAAGGGCTCGGGCGGCGGCGCGATCATTGTCATCATCATCGCGGTCGCGCTGATCATGCTGGCCTGGCTGCTGTCGCAGGTGGTCAAGCTCGCGCTGTCGCGATCGCGCGAATTCCTCGCCGATGCCGGATCGGTCGAGCTGACCAAGAATCCCGATGCGATGATCTCGGCGCTGCGCAAGATCGAGAACCGCGGCGAGTTGCCGGGCGCCACCTCGGCGGTGATGGAACTCTGCGTCGACAATCCGCGCGAGGGTTTTGCCGACCTGTTTGCCACCCATCCGTCGGTGAAGTCCCGGGTCGATGCCCTGGTGAAATTTGCCGGCGGCCACGATCCCGGACCGCTGGCGCTGCCGGATGAGTCATCGGACGCGACGGGAACGCAGGACCAGCCGTCCGCGGCGGGCGACCAGCCTCCGCCTGTCACTCATGGCCCAACTCACGGCCCCTGGGGCGACACGCCGCCTGCACAACCGAACAATCCGCCGCCGCTGCCGGGCAGCAGCCCCGCACAGGGACCATTGGGACCGCTGGGTCCTTTGCAAGGCCCACTTCAGGGCCCTTGGGGCCGACACCGCTGATCGTGCCCTAGGCTCCTCAGTCCATTAAGGAAATCCCTACCAAACCCACTGTGGGCACCTTAAGGAATTGAATTCTCCCTCGTTTCTGCCATGTTCGCGCCCAAAGCAGTGTGGGGACTTGCCGATCGCCATCGCGGTCGGGAGCGCGCTTTAAGGGACTTCCATGGCAAAGCCGGTTGTGATCGTGGTGGGCGCTGACAAGGGCGGGGTCGGCAAGACCACCGTCTCGCGGACGCTCCTGGACTATTTCAGTGCCAACAACGTGCAGACCCGGGCCTTCGACACCGAGTCGCCGCGCGGCACGCTGAAGCGCTTCCATCCCGACATCACCGAGATCGTCGACATGACGACGACCGCGGACCAGATGAAGATCTTCGATACGCTGAACGCCGGTTCCTCGGTCACCGTGATCGACGTCCGCGCCGGCCTGTTGTCGCCCGCGCTGGCCTCGCTGCGCGATATCGGCTTCCTCGACGCGGCGCGCTCCGGCCAGATCACCTTCGCCGTGTTCCACATCCTCGGCCCGTCGATCGCTTCGCTGGACGAAATCGCCGAGACCGCCAACTTCATGAGCGGCGCGAAATATTTCCTGGTGAAGAACTTCATCAACGACACCCAGTTCTTCCAGTGGGACCAGGCGACCTACAATTCCTACTTCCACCGCATCAAGGACGCCGTCGACCTCACCATCCCGAAGCTCAACGAAATGGCCTACGAGCAGGTCGAGGTCTCCTCGGTTCCGTTCCTGAAGTTCGTTGCCAACAAGGGCATCAACGACGACGCCGCGAACTACTCCTTCGTGCTGCGCGGCTATGTCCGGCACTGGCTCGCCAATGTCTGGAGCGAGTTCGACCGGATCAAGCTGACCGACCTGGTCGGCGCCAAGTCGGCCAAGGGCGAAAAATAGTCGCGCGCGCAGGGGGGGCCAAAAGTCCCGCCCGGGCCAGCGAAAGAGTCGCGCTGGCGCAGCGAAAAAAATCGCGCCGGGGGGCGGCGATGGGGCTGGATTGGGCGAAAATTTGGCCTGATATAGCGGGCGATGTCGTCCACGCCCGTTTACATCATCTGCTCGCCCCGCCCGCAGGTCGGCAAGACGCTGATCGCGCGGCTGCTCGGCGAATTCCTGCTGCTCAAGAACGGCGACGTCGTCTGCTACGACATCAATCTGAAGGAGCCGTCGCTGCTCGACTATCTGCCGCGGATCACCGAAACCGCCGACGTGATCGACACCTACGGCAAGATGCAGCTGATGGACCGCGTCATCGTCAATGACGGCATCGCCAAGGTGATCGACCTCGGCTACCACGCCTTCGACGAATTCTTCAAAATGGTCGACCAGATCGGGCTGATGAAGGAGGCGCTGCGCCGCCGCGTCTCGCCTGTGATCCTGTATGTGGCGGATACCGACCGCGCCTCGGTGCACGGCTACCAGACGCTGCAGGGCATGATCCCGCCGAACGCACTCATCGTGATCGACAATGAATTCGTGGTGCGCGGCGAGCTGCCGCCGGTCATGACCGCCAGCCGGGTGCTGCGCTTCCGCGCGCTGCCGGTGTTCCTGAAGACCTATATCGACCGGCTGACCTTCTCCTTCACCGGCTATCTGCGCCAGGAGAGGGACTCATCGACCGAGCTGCATCAGTGGATCCGGCGGAATTACACCACGTTCCGCGATCTCGAGCTGAGCATGCTGCTGCAGCGGGGATAACTGTCGTCCCGGCCAAGCGAAGCGCGAGCCGGGACCCATAACCACAGCTATATGTTTGGCGAAGGCTGGGGCCACAGCCTGTCCACGACTGACATTCGTGGTTATGGGTCCCTGCTTTCGCAGGGACGACGTGGAGAGAGAGAGCTAATGCCCCTCGAACGCCATCAGCGTGCGCACCGGAACGTCCATCGCGCGCAGCTTGGCGGCGCCGCCGAGATCGGGCAGGTCGATGATGAAGCAGGCCGCGACCACATTGGCGCCGATCTGGCGCAGCAGCTTCACCGCACCCTCCGCGGTGCCGCCGGTCGCGATCAGATCGTCGACCAGAATCACGCGCTCGCCGGGCTGCACGGCGTCGGCATGCATCTCCATCTCGTCGATGCCGTATTCCAGCGAGTAGGCGATCCGCACCGTGGTGTGCGGCAGCTTGCCCTTCTTGCGGATCGGCACGAAGCCGGCCGAGAGCTGATGCGCCACCGCGCCGCCGAGGATGAAGCCGCGCGCCTCGATGCCCGCGACCTTGTCGACCTTCGCCCCCGCCCAGGGATGCACCAGTTCGTCGACCGCACGGCGGAAGGCGCGGGCATCGGCGAGCAGCGTCGTGATGTCGCGGAACAGGATGCCCTTCTTCGGGTAGTCCGTGATGGTGCGAACGGTCGCCTTGATGTCGTGGTCGAAGGTCATTGGTCTCGCTCTGGCTGTCATTCCGGGGCGATGCGTCAGCATCGAACCCGGAATCTCGAGATTCCGGGTCTGGTGCTAGCGCACCATCCCGGAATGACGATGGTTAAACTTTGCCTTCACTTGGTACTCACGTTAAGCCGGAATGCATTCTCGACAATGCGCAGGCCCACCTCGTTGCCGAGCGACATCAGCGATTCCGGATGGAATTGCACGCCGCCGACCGGCAGGGTCTTGTGCTCGATCACCATCGCGACGCCGTCTTCGGTGGTCGCGGTCACCGCCAACACCTCGGGCACGCTGTCGCGCTCGACATAGAGCGAGTGATAGCGGCCGATCACGATCTCATTCGGCAAATTGTGCATCAACCTGCCGCCGCGCACCTGAACCCGCGACGGTCGGCCGTGCGCGGGCTGGCCGAGCTGCCCGAGCTGCCCGCCGAAATACTCACCGATCGCCTGCACGCCGAGGCAGACGCCGAAGATCGGCAGCTTCTTCTCCAGCGCGGTGTCGATGGTCTTCGCGATGCCGAAATCCTCCGGGCGGCCCGGCCCGGGCGACAGCACCAGCAGGTCCCAGCTCTTCTTCTTGAGCATGTCCTGCGCATGGATATGCCGGACCACGGTGACGTTGGCGCCGACCTGGCGGAAATAATCGGCCAGCATGTGTACAAAACTGTCGTCGTGATCGATCAAGAGCACGTTCTTGCCCGAGCCGGTGGCGTCAGGCGCGAAATCCGACAGCGGCTTCGGCGGATCGCCGCGCAGCGCCTGGAACAGTGCCGCCGCCTTGACCTGGCATTCGCGATCCTCGGCGGCCGGATCCGAGTCGAACAGACAGGTGGCGCCGACGCGCACCTCGGCGAGACCGTCCTTCATGCGGATGGTGCGGATGGTGAGGCCGGTGTTGATACTGCCGTCGAAATTGACGCAGCCGATCGCGCCGGCGTACCAGCGCCGCGGCGACCGCTCATGATCCTCGACGAACTGCATCGCCCACAATTTCGGCGCGCCGGTCACCGTCACCGCCCAGGCATGAGTGAGGAAGGCGTCGAGCGAATCGAAGCCCGGCCGCAGCATGCCCTCGACGTGGTCGACGGTGTGAAACAGTTTTGAGTAGGTCTCGATCTGCCGCCGCGCCAGCACCTTGATGGTGCCGGGCACGCAGACCCGTGCCTTGTCGTTGCGATCGACGTCGGTGCACATGTTGAGCTCGAACTCGTCCTTTTCCGAGTTCAGGAGCTTGCGGATCTGTTCGGCATCGCCGATCGAATCCGAACCGCGCGCGATGGTGCCCGAGATCGGGCAGGTCTCGACCCGGCGGCCGTCGGAGCGCACGAACATCTCGGGCGATGCGGAGACCAAGAACTCGCCGTCGCCGAGATTCATCAGCGCGCCATAGGGCGACGGATTGATGCGGCAGAGCCGCTGGAACACCTCCGCCGGCGAACGCTCGCAGGGCTCGGCAAACAGCTGCCCGGGCACTGCCTCAAACAGATCACCGCGGGCGAACGCCGCGCGAGCGACTTCAACCGTCGCCTGGTATTCGCCCGGGGCGTGATCGGCAAAGCCCTGCCGCCCGGTCTTGGCGTAGAGGCTCGGCGCGGTCTCGTGCGACTGGCCGGCGGTGGATTTGCCCTTCCAGGTGAACTCGTAATTCAGCGCCACGCCGCGGCCGGTGGCGCGGTCATACGCCAACAGGCGGTCCGGCACGTAGAGCACGATGTCGCGCTGGTCGGCCTCGCGGGTGCGCTTCTGCACGATGTCCTCGATCTGGAACACGAGGTCGTAGGCGAAGGCGCCGAACAGGCCGAGCAGCGGATCGGCATTGGAGGTGAACGCCGCCACCATGTCGCGCACCAGCGACATCACGCTGGCGCGGCGGGTGCGCTGGTCTTCCTCGACCGGCGCGGCGCCGCGGACGATATGGCCGGCGAGCCTGGTCGCACTACGCTCGGTGATGACGACGCAGGGCTCGCGCAGCACGTCGCCGAGGAAGGCGATCAGGACCTCGCCGCGCGGGTTCAGCGCCTGCAACGAGAAATCGGTGCCCGACGTCTCCAGCACCAGCGGCGGATCGGCAAAGCCGAGGTCAAAGCTCTCGTAGCGGCCCGGCACCGTCGTGCCCGAGGACAGCACCACGCCGCGACGGCGGTCCAGCAGCGCGATCAAATCGTCAAGACGGTTGGCGCCGCCGGTGAACTGCTCGACCACGCGCGCGACCGCGAGGCCGCCATTGGTGAGGTATTCGCTGTTGGCCGGCAGGGAGAAGACTGTCCTGTTCATGTGATCCTCTTACGAAACTTGGGAAGAGAGCGCCACACAGGACAAACGAAGGGAGACCGTCGCACTGCGATGGCGACCTTCGACGTTTTTGAGAAATGAAAACGCACCGGCCACCTATGAGAAGGTGGGCCACCAACGACGGGATGGACTGGCAACGGTGCTCATGGCCGCTACTCACCACCGGGCGCGGGCCGTGTCAAGGGACGGCCCGACACCCCTGCCCCAACCTTGGAAGCCCCTTGGACGCCCTGTTGGACGGCATTTTCGGGGTTTGAAGCGACCGGAATCCGCGTAGGATTTGACGAAATGGCGGCCGGTCGGCCGCCCAAAAAACAGACAGATGGTGGAGACGCAGATGGCGATTTTGGGTCTCGGATATGCCGGCTTCGGCTCCGACGCGCTCGACGACTGGCGGCAGTTCGGCACCGGGCTGGTCGGCTTGCAGGCGATCGAGCGCGGCAACGCGCTGCTCGCCTTCCGGATGGACGATCGCAAGCAGCGCATCGTGATCGACCGCGCCCAGGGCGAAGGGACAAGGTTCTTCGGCTGGGAGGTGGCGGATGCCGCGGCGCTGGACGCGCTGGCGGCGCGGCTGGAGCGCGCCGGTGTCGCCGTGACCGCCGAGCCGCAGGCGCTCGCAGATAGCAGGCGGGTGCGCGGACTGATCTCGTTCCAGGACCCGGCCGGCAACCGTCTGGAGGCGTTTCATGGCCCCGAGATCGACGACACGCCGTTCAAGCCGGGACGATCCATTTCCGGCTTCCGCACCGGCGCGCTCGGGCTCGGTCATGCGGTGCTGACCGTCGCGAACATCGCACCCGTCATGAGCTTCTACGTCGACGTGCTCGGCTTCGGCCTCAGCGACTACATCGAAAAACCGTTCCGCGCCTATTTCTTCCACGTCAATGCCCGCCACCATTCGCTCGCGCTGATCGAGACCGGCAGCAACGGCATGCATCATCTGATGGTGGAATTGTTCTCGCTGGATGATGTCGGTCAGGCCTACGACATCGCGATGAAGGAGGACCGGGTCAACGTGACGCTCGGCCGTCACACCAATGACCTGATGACCTCGTTCTACGCCAAGTCGCCGTCAGCTTTCATGGTCGAGTGCGGCTGGGGCGGCCGCGAGATCGACCCTAAGAACTGGACGCCGTTCGAGATGCATGATGGCCCGAGCCTGTGGGGCCACGAGCGCGTCTGGCTGTCGCCGGAGGACCGCGCCGTCGCGCGCGAGATGCGGATGCGCGCCGCCGCCGAGGGCAAGCGCGCGCCAGTGCAGGTGCTGGAAGGCAATTTCAAGCTGATGTCGGGCACCTGTCCGTGGTGGGACGGGGTGAAGGCGGAGAGCTAAATCTCGCCGTCGTCCCTGCGAAAGCAGGGACCCATACGCCGCGGCTTTGGTAAAGGGCACACTGGCAGTCATCTCGCCAGACAACCGCATCCTGTGGTTATGGGTCCCTGCTTTCGCAGGGACGACACAGCGTGTGCGGGACGCGTCTTTATCCCAGATGTCTCTTGAAGAAGTCCGTCGCGCGGTCCCAGGCCAGTTCGGCACACTGCCGGTCGTGCACTGACAGGCGCTGCTCGTTGCCGAAGCCGTGGTCGGCGTCATAGCGGTACAGCTCCAGCGATTTGCCGGCGGCCCTCATCGCCTTCTCAAAACCATCGACCAGCGCCGGCGTGCACCAGTCGTCCTTGGTGGCAAAATGCCCCTGCAATGGAATTCTGACGTCCGAGGGCTTGGCCGCCTGCTCGGGCGGAATGCCGTAGAACACCACACCGGCGGTCAGCTCCGGGATCTTGGTGGCGCCGATGATGGTCACCGCGCCGCCGAGGCAGAAGCCGGTCAGGCCGACCTTGGCGCCGTTCTTGCCGAGATATTGCGCGGCGCCGCGCACCGTCTGCGTGGTGGCGTCCATGAAGTCGAGCGAGTTCATCTCTTTGCCGGCCGCGTCGGTGTCGTGATACGGCACCACCTTGCCCTTGTAGAGATCGGGCGCCAGCGCATCGAAGCCGGCCCGCGCGAAGCGGTCGCACATTCCCTTGATCTGGTCCTGCAGCCCCCACCATTCCTGGATCACGACGACCCCGGGCGCGTTGCCGCGCGCGGCGTTGGCGAGATAGCCTGATGCTTCCTTGCCGTCCGGACGCTTGAAGTTGATGCTGGTACCCATGAGTTCCTCCGCAATGTTGGCCGGCTGATTGGCCGGTATTTTGTCCGTACTCGGTGGCGGACGCAATTGACGACAGCGTCATTCCGGGGCGCTCGTCAGAGCGAACCCGGAATCTCGAGATTCCGGGTCTGGTGCTCACGCACCATCCCGGAATGACGTCCAGGCAACAAAAAAGCCCCCGAAGGGGCTTTTTCAAAACTCGCGATACCCGAGGTCAGTGAGCGTTGGCCCAGACCTTGCGCTTGGTGAAGTACATCAGGATGGCGAAGATCACGAGGAAGAAGAACACCTGCATGCCGATCCGCTTGCGCTCTTCCATGCGCGGCTCGGCGGCCCACATCAGGAACGTGGTGACGTCGTGCGCGTATTGCTTGACCGTCGCCGGCGAACCGTCGTCGAAGGTCACCTGACCGTCAGACAGCGGCTTCGGCATCTTGATGGCGTGGCCGGGGAAGTACTTGTTGTAGTACGAGCCTTCCGGGATCGTCACGCCGGCCGGGGCCTTGTCCTCGAAGCCCTGCAGAACGGCGTCGACATAGTCCGGGCCCTGCTCCTGGTACTGGGTGAAGAAGTCGAACACGAACTGCGGGAAGCCGCGCTTGTAGGACCGCGCCTTGGTGATCAGCGAGAGGTCCGGCGGTGCCGCGCCGCCATTGGCCACGCGCGCGGCCTGCTCGTTCGGGAACGGCGCCGGGAAGTAATCCGCCGGGCGGCCCGGGCGCTCGAACATCTCGCCCTGGTCGTTCGGGCCGTCCTTGATCTTGTACTCGGCCGCGAGAGCCGCCGCCTGCGCCTCCGAATAGCCGGGGCCGCCGGCATCGGCGAGGTTGCGGAACGCGATGTAGTTCAGGCCGTGGCAGGCCGAGCAGACTTCCTTGTAGACCTTCAGGCCACGCTGCAGCGAGCCGCGGTCATACTTGCCGAACGGGCCGGAGAACGACCAGCTTTGGGCCGGCGGGGCGTCGCCGCCCTCCTCGGCCTTGGCGTTCTGGGTGCTGCCGGCGAACAGGCCGCCAGCCACCGCCAGCGCAAACATGACGGAGGCTGCGGTCGCCGCCCTGCCCTTGCTCTTCGCCAGCACGTCGTCGGCGATCGAGTTCGGCACCGGGCGCGGCGTCTCGATGCGGGCGAGCAGCGGCAGCACGATCAGGAAGTAGGCGAAGTAGCACACCGTCAGGATCCGGCCGGCGATCACATAGATGCCTTCCGGCGGCTGCGAGCCGAGATAGCCGAGCAGGATGCAGACCACCACGAAGATCCAGAAGAACTGCTTGGCCAGCGGACGATACTTCGACGACCGGGTCCGTGCGTTGTCGAGCCAGGGCAGGAACGCCAAGACGATGATCGCACCGAACATGCACGCGACACCGGCGAGCTTGTTCGGGATCGAACGAAGGATCGCGTAGAACGGCAGGTAGTACCATTCGGGCACGATGTGCGCCGGGGTCACGCCGGGATTCGCCGGGATGTAGTTGTCGGCGTCGCCGAGGTAGTTCGGCATGTAGAAGATGAACCAGGCGAAGAAGATCAGGAAGCACGACACACCGAACGCGTCCTTGATCGTCGCATACGGCGTGAACGGAACGGTGTCCTTCTCGGTCTTGGCCTCGACGCCGGCCGGGTTGTTCTGACCCGCGACATGCAGCGCCCAGATGTGCAGCACGACCACGCCGGCGATCACGAACGGCAGCAGATAGTGCAGCGAGAAGAAGCGGTTCAGCGTCGGGTTGCCGACCGAATAGCCGCCCCACAGCAGGGTCACGATGCTCTCGCCGAAATACGGCACGGCCGAGAACAGGTTGGTGATGACGGTAGCGCCCCAGAAGCTCATCTGGCCCCACGGCAGCACGTAGCCCATGAAGCCGGTTGCCATCATCAGGAGGTAGATGATGACGCCGAGGATCCACAGCACCTCGCGCGGCTCCTTGTACGACCCGTAATAGAGACCGCGGAACATGTGGATGTAGACGGCGAAGAAGAACATCGACGCGCCGCAGGCGTGCATGTTGCGCAGCAGCCAGCCGTAATTGACGTCGCGGACGATCAGCTCGACCGACTTGAAGGCGAGATCGGCATGCGGCGTGTAGTGCATCGCCAGGATCACGCCGGTCAGGATCTGCAGCGCCAGCATCATCGAAAGGATGGCGCCGAAGGTCCACCAGTAGTTCAGGTTGCGCGGCGTCGGATAGGCCACGAACGAGGAGTGGACGAGGCCGAAGATCGGAAGGCGCCGTTCGATCCACTTCAAGGCGGGGTTGCTCGGTTGAAAATCAGATGGTCCGCTCATTGATGCGATCCTGAAGAAGAAAAACGACGCGATGGGTCCAAGGGGAAGCCGAAATCCCGGAGGGTCCGGGACTTAGCCGATCTGGATTTTGGTGTCGGAAAGGAAGGCGTAGGGCGGCACCGGCAGGTTGGCGGGCGCCGGCCCCTGGCGAATACGACCGGAGGAGTCGTACTGCGAGCCGTGGCAGGGGCAGAAGAAGCCGTCGTAATTGCCCTCATGGGCGATCGGGATACAGCCGAGATGGGTGCAGATGCCGATCACGACCAGCCACTGGTCGTGGCCTGCCTTGACGCGGGCCGAGTCGGGCTGCGGATCGGGCAGGCTCGAGAGCGGCACGCTCTGGGCCTCCTGGATCTGCTTCTTGGTGCGATGGCTGATGTAGATCGGCTTGCCGCGCCAGAAGACCTTGATGTCCTGGCCCTCGGCGATCGGCGTCAGATCGACCTGGATCGGCGCGCCGGCCGCGATCGTCGCGGCATCCGGGTTCATCTGGGCAACCAGCGGCCAGACGGTCGCGGCTGCGCCGACGACGGCGGCAGCTCCGGTTGCAACAAAGAGAAAATCACGGCGTGTCGGATGGTCCGCCGAAGACGCTGTCGTCACGATTCCTAGCCCTTTCTTTTCTGCAGCCGGTGGAACCGCCCCGGAGACGCAGAACGCGCCCCAAGAAAGGCTGCCGGCGCCCGCGGCCCCCGCGGCGGCAGAAAACCACTATTCCCCACCCCAAATGGCGGAACAGCAGTCCAGAATCGTTCTATTGGCACCCTTGCCGGACGAGCGCAAGCCCGCTATCGGCTCGCACACGTGCAATGCACGAAATCCGCGCCAAGCGATGTTTTATTGAGACAATTTCATCCGGATTTCACAGGTCGCCCGCACCATGCAGATCGCGCTGTTCCAGCCCGACATCCCCCAGAATACAGGGACGATTCTGCGCCTCTGCGCCTGCCTGGACGTGGCAGCCCATATCATCGAACCGGCAGGGTTCGACACCTCGGACCGGAATTTCCGCCGGGCGGGTATGGACTATCTCGACCATGTGCGGTTGAAGCGTCACGACTCATGGTCGAAATTCGAGGAATGGCGGGCCGAGGCCGGATGCCGGCTGGTCCTGTTCACGACCAAGGCGGCGAAATCCTATCTTGATTTCGCGTATACGGCCTCCGATGTCCTGCTTTTCGGGCGCGAAACGGCAGGGGTGACCGAGGCGGTCGTGGCCGCCGCGGATGCGCGGCTGCTGATTCCGATCAAGCCGTCCCTGCGCTCGCTCAATGTGGCGGTCACCGCGGCCATGGCAGTCGGAGAAGCGCTGCGACAGACGGGTTCAGGGCTTGCCGGTTCAGGACTTGCCGGCTCAGGAACTGCCGGTTCGGCAACTTAAGGGATTTTTGGTGAGCTACGCGGTCAAGGAGATCTTTCTCACCCTGCAGGGCGAAGGCGCCCATGCGGGCCGGGCCTCCGTGTTCTGCCGCTTCGCCGGCTGCAACCTGTGGAGCGGCCGCGAGCAGGACCGCACTGGGGCAGTCTGCCGCTTCTGCGACACCGATTTCGTCGGCACCGACGGCACGCTCGGCGGCCGCTATGCCGACGCGGCCGAGCTCGCCGGCACCATTGCCGCGCAATGGACCGGGGGCGAAGCCGACCGCTACGTGGTGCTGACCGGCGGCGAGCCGCTGCTGCAGGTCGATAAAGCTCTGATCGAGGCCCTGCACGGCCACGGCTTTGCGATCGCGATCGAGACCAACGGCACCATCGCCCCGCCCGACGGGCTCGATTGGGTCTGCGTCAGCCCCAAGGCCGCATCCGAGCTCGTGGTGCGCAAGGGGCACGAACTCAAGCTGGTCTATCCGCAGCCGGAAAACACGCCGGAGGATTTCGCCGGGCTCGCCTTCGAGCGCTTCTCGCTGCAACCGATGGACGGCCCCGACGTGATCGAGAATACCGAGCGGGCGATCGCATACTGCCTGAAGCACCCGCAATGGCGCCTCAGCGTGCAGACGCACAAGACGCTCGGCATCAGATGAACTCTACTTTGTCAGAACTGGATTGTTGAACGAGATGTGGGAATTGACGAAAGCGTTTCGGTTCGAGGCTGCGCATGCGCTATCCGGAACGACCTTTGGCACTGCCAGCGAGGAGATCCACGGTCACTCGTTTCGAGCCGAGGTTACCGTCCGCGGCACACCCGATCCGAAAACCGGCATGGTGGTCGATCTCGGCCTGCTCGAACGCGCCATGGCCGAGGTGCAGAAGACGCTCGACCACAAGTTCCTCAACAAGATCGAGGCGATCGGCGTGCCGACGCTGGAGAATCTCTCACGCTTCATCTGGGAGCGGCTGCAACACGCGGGCAAGCTGACCCGCGTCAGCGTCCATCGCGACAGCTGCAACGAGAGCTGCAGCTATTTCGGCCCGCAAGGTTAGCCATGCTGCCAACAGACCCCGCCATCATCGAAGACCGCAAGGCGCGTGCGCGCGGCTGGTTCGAGGCGCTGCGCAACGAGATCTGCGCGGCCTTCGAGAAGCTCGAGGACGATGCCCCCGCAGCGCTCTATCCCGGCAATGCCGGCCGGTTCGTGCGCACCCCCTGGGATCGCACCGACCATACCGGCAAGCCCGGCGGCGGCGGCGTGATGTCGATCATGAAGGGCCGGCTGTTCGAGAAGGTCGGCGTGCACTGCTCGACCGTGCATGGCGAGTTCGCTCCCGAATTCCGCGCGCAGATTCCCGGCGCCGCCGACGATCCGAGGTTCTGGGCCTCCGGCATTTCGCTGATCGCGCATTTGCGCAATCCGAACGTGCCCGCCGTGCACATGAACACCCGCTTCGTCGTCACCACCAAGGCCTGGTTCGGCGGCGGTGCCGACTTGACGCCAGTGCTGAACCGGCGGCGCACCCAGGAAGACCCCGATACGGTCGCCTTCCATGCCGCGATGAAAGAGGCCTGCAGCGGACCGAACGGCGTCGCCGACTACGACAAGTACAAGAAATGGTGCGACGACTATTTCTATCTGCCACACCGCAAGGAAGCGCGCGGCATCGGCGGCATCTTCTATGACTGGCACGACAGCGGCGATTGGGAAGCCGACCTCGCCTTCACCCGGGACGTCGGGCGCAGCTTCCTGAAGATCTATCCCGACCTGGTGCGGCGCAATTTCGAGGCCGACTGGAGCGCGGAGGATCGCGACGAGCAGCTGATCCGCCGCGGCCGCTATGTCGAGTTCAACCTGCTCTATGATCGCGGCACCATCTTCGGCCTGAAGACCGGCGGCAATGTCGATTCGATCCTGTCATCGCTGCCGCCGGAGGTGAAATGGCCGTGACCAAGCTGCCGCGCGCGATGCTGATCGACATGGATGACACCATCCTGTCGGCCTATGGACGTCCCGAGATCGCCTGGAACACGATCACCACCGAGTTCGCCGCGGAGCTCGCTCCCCTGCCCCCGGACATGGTCGCGACGGCGCTGTTGGCCTCTGCACGGCAATTCTGGTCGACCGCCGAGCCGATCTGGCGGATCAAGCTCGGCGAGGCGCGGCGGCTGACCGTGAAGGGCGGCTTCGCTCAGCTTGCGGCGGCCGGCCATCGTACGCTGCCGGACGATCTCGCGGACCGCATCGCCGATCGCTTCACCGCCTATCGCGAGGAGGAGATGTTTGTCTTCCCTGGCGCGCATCAAGCGATCGATACGTTCAAGGCGCTCGGCATCAAGCTCGCGCTGGTCACCAACGGTGCCGCCGACATGCAGCGCGCCAAGGTCGAGCGCTTCGCGCTCGGCCATCGCTTCGATCACATCCAGATCGAGGGCGAGCACGGTTTCGGCAAGCCGGAGGAGCGCGCCTATCTGCACGCGATGCAGGCGCTCGGCGTCACCGCATCGGATACCTGGATGATCGGCGACAATCTGGAGTGGGAAGTCGTGGCGCCGCAGCGGCTTGGCATCTATGCGATCTGGATGGACGTGCACGGTGTCGGGCTGCCGCCGGGATCGACGATCAAGCCCGACCGCATCATCCGCTCGCTGACCGAGCTGGTTCCGGCCGCGCCGAAATAACGCAGCTTCTGTTTTCACCGCAAATCCACCGCGCCAGGCGCCGGCCGTGATCGCACTGTCATCACCGGTCGCTAGCTTGCCGTCCGCGTCATCCAGCGCGGAGGGATAATCATGGAACTGAAACCAGGCGATGTCGTCATGCTGAAATCCGGCGGCCATCCGATCACGGTGGTGGAAGTCGACGAAGACAAGGTCGAGTGCCTGTGGATGGGCACGGACGGCGACCTGTTTCGCGAAACCCTGCCGCTCGTCGCACTTGAGTCGGCCGAAATCGATCCGGAAGACGATGAAGAGGAAGACGACGAGGACGAGGACGAAGACGAGGAAGAAGAGGACGACGAAGACGAGGACGACGACGGCGACCGCAAGAAGAAGCGCAAGGCGGCTTGAGATCTGTTGGCGCGATGCTGTCTGGCACATGCCGGCGGCATCGTCTCCACAATCGTCGTTCAGCCAATCGTCACCATGCCGCCGATGATCACGGCGGCATTGAGATGCCGGCAAGAACATCCAGCGACAAACCCAGCCAGAAAATCTAGAGCCGATGATCGCGGGTGAAACGGGAAACGGTCTGGTCGGCGATGCCAGACAACACCTGCGGATCCAGCGGGAAATCCGCGGCTAGCCAGGCATCCTCGGCCAAGGTCAGGACGTGCCCCAGCGCTGGTCCCTCGGCGATCCCGCGTGCGATGAAATCCGACGCCCGCAACGGAAAGTGAGGCGCGCGCCAGCGCTGCGGCAGCGTGGCGAGCGCGCGCCATTGATCGACATCGCGGTCCGCGCCGGTTCGCGCCCAGGCGAGCAGCAGCCGGTCGCGATAGGGCTCCTCGTCGAGCCGGTAGAGCCTGCGCTTGGCACGCGCCTCGTCCATGCCGGGCAGGCGCCACCAGCGATGGCCCATCGAGTCGAGCGCCTTGGCCTCGGCGTTGGAGAGCCGCAGCCGGCTTGCGATCCGCCGCGCGTCCTCGGTCACGGCGACCGTCAGCGCGGCCAGCCTGCGGGTCGCATTCGGCTTAAGCGCCATCAGCTGCTCGATCTCGATCATCGCCGCGAACGGCCCGGTATAGGCGACGCCGCCGAACAGCGGCAGCAGCAACCCGCCATCGCCCATCGCGACCACCGCGCCGGCGGCGCCGTTCGCGACCACGAGCTTGAGCATCTCCATGCGGATGCGCTCGGCCGAGAGGCCGGCAAGTCCGGCGCGCCCGCTGATGCAAGCGAGATAGCCGGCGCGATCGACCTCGCCTGCGCCATAGGCGGCGTGGAAGCGGAAGAAGCGCAGGATGCGCAGATAATCCTCGGCTATCCGCTGCGCGGGATCGCCGATGAAGCGCACCCGCCTCGCTTCGATGTCGGCGAGACCGCCGACGTGATCGTGCACGACGCCGGAGGCGTCGACCGACAGGCCGTTGATGGTGAAGTCGCGCCGCTCGGCGTCGCGCACCCAGTCGCGCCCGAACGCCACCTTGGCCTTGCGGCCATAGGTCTCGGTGTCCTCGCGCAGCGTCGTCACCTCGAAGGGCTGGCCGTCGACGACCAGGGTCACCGTGCCGTGCTCGATCCCGGTCGGCACGCTCTTGATGGCCGCCCGCTTGGCACGGCGGATCACCTCCTCCGGCAATGCGGTGGTGGCGATGTCGATGTCGGCGAGCGGAATCCGCATCAGCGCGTTGCGCACGGCGCCGCCGATCACCCGCGCTTCCTCGCCGTCGGCATTGAGCAGGCCGAGCACGCGCGCCGCGGGCCCCGAGGCGAGCCATGGCGCGTCGGACAACAGGCGCACCTCGCTCATTTCTCAGCTCCCGGCACCAGCTTGCCGTTCTCGATATGGGCGGGAACGTAGGTCGAGTTCGGCGGCGCGCCGGTCAATTCGGCCAGCAGCACGAAGCTCACGATGACCAGCACCAGCGCCGCCAGCGTCAGCTTCGCGATCATGTCGAGCGGCCAGGATGCCGGTAGCGTCACGCCGGACCGCGTCGCGATGAGGAAGATGGCATAGACCGCGAAAGGGATCAGGAAGATTCCGACCTCGGTCAACACCGTGCGGATCATGACAGGTAGATCCGCTCATACAGCACCCGCAGGATGCCGGCGGTCGCGCCCCAGATGTAGCGCTCGGCGAACGGCATCGCGTAGTAGGACCGGTCCATGCCGCGGAATTCCTTGGTGTGGATCTGATGATTCTCGGGGTTCATCAGGAAGGCGAGCGGCACCTCGAACGCATCGACGACCTCGGCCTCGTTGATCTCCAGGGTAAATCCCGGCTTCACCCTGGCGACCGTCGGCAGGATGCGGAAGCCGAACGCGGTGCCATAGAGGTCGAGATAGCCGACAGGGTCGATGAATTCCCGCTTCAGCCCGACTTCTTCACAGGCTTCGCGCAGCGCCGCATCGAGCGGCGAAGCATCGGTGGCGTCGATCTTGCCGCCGGGAAACGAGATCTGTCCGGCGTGGCTCGACAGATTGGGCGAACGCTGCGTCAACAGCACGGTCGGCTCGGGATGATCGACCACCGGGATCAGCACCGCGGCCGGCCGCACCGGCTGCTCCTGCGCCACGATCTCGAGCATCCGATCGTTGCCGGAATCCCCGGTGCGCGGAATGATATGCGGATCGACCAGGCCCGGCGGCACTTCGAAGTCGAGCCGCGTGCGGGCTCGCGCGAAGAATTCCGTCGAGCTGATCGTCGCCGGCTTCACCTTCAGCAACGGCTCGTTCAAAGTGCGCCCCTCACCTGGCTGGCATCGGCCATCGCGAAAAATTCGCCGCCGGACTCGATGCCGAACATCTCCTGACCATCGACCATCCGCTCCTCGCCCATGTCAACCAGATCGTAGTAGAGCGCGCGGGTGACTTTGGCCCACAGGTCGGCGCGGACATGCAGATAGGGCGTCAATCCGCCATCTTCGGCGGCCTCGAATCTGAGGCCGTGGCCCTTCTCGCAATCGACCCAGTCGTCGACATTGGTGCGGAACCGGAGCAAACGGCCGCGCGCGTCTTCCTCGGTCTGCATTTCCACCGCAAGGAACGGCGCGTCGTCGACGCGGATGCCGACCTTCTCCACCGGTGTCACGAGAAAGTGCTTGCCGTCCTCGCGCTTCAGAATCGTGGAGAACAGCCGCACCAGCGCGGGGCGTCCGATCGGCGTTCCCATGTAGAACCAGGTGCCGTCGGGCGCGATTCGCATGTCGAGATCGCCGCAGAACGGCGGATTCCACAGATGAACCGGAGGCAGGCCCTTGCGTCCGGCTGGACCCGATGTCGCGGCTTGGTTGGCGGCGGTGGTCAGCCCTTCGAGGCCCTTGCCTCCGAGGGCCTTCGTTTCGAGCCCCGTAGTTTCACTGCCGGAATCGCTCTGCCCTTGCTTCGCCATTGTTTGCCCTGAAGTTTCCAACCCTCAATCTGGCACATTTGGTGCACGTATCCTGAGATGTGGTCGGGATGTCATTCTCGCCACATCGTGATGCCGTTCATACCCTGAAATACCGATAAGGTGGGGATAGTTTAATTCAACGAATACATGGCCTTCGCATAGGTTTAGCATGCGGTCCATGTGGTGACGACGCGAGAATCGAGCGCATCGTCAAGAAGGAGCGGATCGAATGGCCGGTGCAGACAGCGTCGAAAAACTGGAAGATGTGATCGTCCGCTCGGCCGAGCAGGTCGCGGGCCAGATCAAGGCTGCCAAGGAAGCGGTCGCCACCGTCATCTTCGGCCAGGACCAGGTGATCGAAAACACCCTGGTGACAATCCTGTCCGGCGGCCACGCGCTGCTGATTGGCGTCCCCGGCCTCGCCAAGACCAAGCTGGTCGAAACGCTCGGCGTCACGCTCGGGCTCGACGCCAAGCGCATCCAGTTCACGCCCGACCTGATGCCGTCGGACATTCTCGGCGCCGAAGTGCTCGACGAGAGCTCCGCCGGCAAGCGTTCGTTCCGCTTCATCTCTGGTCCGGTATTCGCGCAACTCTTGATGGCCGACGAGATCAACCGCGCCAGCCCGCGCACCCAGTCGGCGCTGCTGCAAGCCATGCAGGAGCAGCACATCACCATTGCCGGCGCGCGGCACGATTTGCCGAAGCCGTTCCACGTACTCGCGACGCAGAATCCGCTCGAGCAGGAAGGCACCTATCCGCTGCCCGAGGCGCAGCTCGACCGCTTCCTGATGGAAATCGACGTCGACTATCCCGATCGCGACGCCGAGCGGCGCATCCTGTTCGAAACCACCGGTGCCGATGAGACGCTCGCCAAGGCGGCGATGGACGCCGAGACGCTGATCACCGCGCAACGCCTGGTGCGCCGCCTGCCGGTCGGCGATTCCGTGGTCGAGGCGATCCTGACGCTGGTGCGCGCCGCGCGCCCCGGCACCGAGGGCGGCGAAGCCGGCAAGCTGATCGCATGGGGACCCGGTCCCCGCGCCAGCCAGTCGCTGATGCTGGCGGTCCGCGCCCGCGCGCTGCTCGACGGAAGGCTCGCACCGTCGATCGACGACGTGCTCGATCTCGCCGAGCCCGTGCTCAAGCACCGCATGGCGCTGACCTTCTCGGCGCGCGCCGAGGGCCGCACCATTCCTGACGTGATCAAGCAGTTGAAGACGCGGATCGGTTGATGGCGGCAGACAACAGGCACCAGAACGAGGAGATCCTGGCGGTTCGACGTGCCGATGGCGAAAGCCGAACGCTCGCCGCATCGCTGC
Source organism: Bradyrhizobium sp. B097 (assembly GCF_038957035.1). NCBI lineage: Bacteria > Pseudomonadati > Pseudomonadota > Alphaproteobacteria > Hyphomicrobiales > Nitrobacteraceae > Bradyrhizobium > Bradyrhizobium sp. B097. The sequence continues at coordinate 2,162,692 of NZ_CP152412.1, read as the reverse complement.
CGCGTCTTGTGCTTGAGGCCCGCCGTGTCGCCGCCAACGTCATCCATGGCCTGCACGGGCGCCGCCGCGCCGGCTCGGGCGAGAATTTCTGGCAATACCGCCGCTTCGTCTCCGGCGAGCCGTCGCAGCGCGTCGACTGGCGCCGCTCGGCACGCGACGACCATCTCTATGTCCGCGAGCAGGAGTGGGAGGCAGCGCACACCGTGTGGATCTGGCCTGACCGCTCGCCCTCGATGGCCTTTGCCTCGCGCGAAGCCCGCGACAGCAAGCTGGAGCGCGGACTGATCGTCGCCTTCGCGCTTGCCGAGTTGCTCGTTGCGGGCGGAGAACGCGTCGGCATTCCCGGCCTGCTGAACCCGACTGCAAGCCTCAACGTGATCGACAAGATGGCGGAAGCGATGTTGCACGACGAGAAGACGCGCGCGAGCCTGCCGCCGTCCTTCGTGCCGTCGTCGCTGGCCGAAGTCGTCGTGCTGTCGGATTTCTGGTCGCCGATCGCGGAGATCACGACCATGCTGGCCGGGCTTGCCTCGTCGGGCGCGCACGGCACGATGATTCAGGTCGTCGATCCCGCCGAAGAGACCTTCCCCTATTCCGGCCGCGTCGAATTCGTCGAGCCGGAGGCCGGTAGCGTCATCACCGCGGGCCGTGCCGAGAGCTGGGCGAGCGACTATGTCGCGCGCGTCGCGCTGCATCGCGAGCAGATCCGTGCCGAGACCAACCGGCTCGACTGGCTGTTCTCGACCCACACCACCAGCCGCTCCGCGGCCGAACTGCTGCTGTTCCTGCATGCCGGCATGATGGTGAGCAAGGGCGGCGGCCGCTCAACCGTCAAGGCGGGACGCAGCGCATGATCGCAGGCCTCCCGCTCTCCTTCGCCGAACCATTGCTGCTATTGGGGCTGGTCAGCCTGCCGGTGCTGTGGTGGCTGTTGCGCGTGATGCCGCCGCGGCCGCGCCGGATCGAATTCCCGCCGACGCGGCTGCTGTTCGACATCGCGCCGAAGGAGGAGACGCCGTCGCGCACACCGTGGTGGCTGACGCTGCTGCGGCTCGCCGCCGCCGCGCTGGTGATCTTCGCCGCCGCTGGACCGATCTGGAATCCGCAGACCGGCGTTGCCGCCGGCAAGCAGCCGCTGGTGATCCTGCTCGACGACGGCTGGAGCGCGGCCTCGAGCTGGGATGCGCGGATCAAGGCCGCGGACGAGCTGGTCACCAATGCCGACAGCGACCGCCGCGGCGTCGCGCTGGTGCCGCTGTCCGAGCCGACGCGCGACATCACGCTGATGCCGGCCGGCGCCGCGCGCGTCGCGCTGCGCCAGCTTGCGCCAAAACCCTACTCGATCGACCGCGTTGAAACCCTGGCGACGCTGGAACGTTTCCTCAAATCGACCGGCGACTGCGACATCGCCTGGCTGTCCGACGGCGTCGACACCGGTCGCGGCAGCGAATTCACCGAAGGTCTCGGCAAGGTGATCGAGAGCCGCAATCTGACGATCTATGCCGGCGGCGCGCAATCCGCGCAGGCACTGGTCGCGGCCGAGAACGCCGCCGCCAAGATGACTGTGAAGGTGCTGCGCACCGAGAGCGGCATCGCGGCGGGAACGGTGCGCGCGGTCGACGCCAAGGGCTCGCCGATCGGCGAGGCCCGCTATGCATTCGGCCCGCAGGAGCGCGAGACCGAAGCCGCCTTCGATCTTCCGGTCGAATTGCGCAACGACATCGCGCGGCTCGAAATCTCCGGCGAGCATTCGGCCGGCGCCGTGCAGCTGCTCGACCGGCGCTGGCGCCGCCGCGCCATCGGCGTGGTCTCGGGTGCGAGCAACGACACCGCGCAGCCGCTGCTGGCCTCGACCTTCTATCTCTCCCGCGCGCTGTCGCCCTTCGCCGACGTCAGGCTCGGCGATCGCGGCGCGCCGCAGCAGGTGATCGGACAATTCCTCGACCAGCGGCTGCCGATGATCGTGATGGCCGACGTCGGCACGCTGTCGCCGGAGATCCGCGACCGCCTCAATGCCTGGATCGAGCAAGGCGGCGTGCTGGTGCGCTTCGCAGGCCCTCGCCTCGCGCAGGCCGATGACGACCTCGTTCCCGTCAAGCTGCGCCGCGGCGGACGCACGCTCGGCGGCAGCCTGACCTGGGAGAAGCCGCAGCACATGGCCTCGTTCGCCGCCGACGGCCCGTTCACGGGCCTCACCGTGCCGAAGGACATCACCGTCAGCCGCCAGGTGCTGGCCGAGCCCGACGCCGTGCTCGCGACCAAGAGCTGGGCCTCGCTGGAAGACGGCACGCCGCTCGTCACCGGCGAGCATCGCGGCAAGGGCGTGGTCAGCCTGTTCCATGTCGGCGCCGACATGCGCTGGTCCGATCTGCCGATGTCCGGCACTTTCGTCGAGATGCTGCGCCGGCTGATCGACATGTCCGGTTACACCTCGAAGCCCGGCCCTGGCGTCGCCAGCGATCCCAACGCCGAGACAGTGGCGCCGCTGCGCACGCTCGACGGCTTCGGTGCCTTCGGCCCGCCGCCTTCGACCGCCAAGCCGATGTCGGCGGACTATCGCGACCGCGGCACCGCGGACCACCCGCCCGGCTTCTACGGCACCGCCGAGAGCCCGATCGCGGTCAATACGCTGGCCTCCGCCGACCGCATTGCGCCGCTCGACACCTCCGGCCTGCGCGCGAAGCATGCGACCTACACCAATACCGAGCCGCGTGACCTGCGCGGCATCATGCTGTCGACGGCGCTGGCGCTGTTCCTGCTCGATGCGATCGTGGTGGCGATGCTCGGCGGCGGCCTTGCCGCGCTGATCCGCCGGCGCGCCGCGCCGGCCGTGCTCGTTTTGGCCTTCATCCTTGCGACCATGATGGTGCCGTCGCCGACGCGCGCCCAGAACGCCAGCACCGACGACTTCGCTATCAAGGCGGTGTCGCAGACGCGGCTGGCCTATGTCGTGACCGGCAATGCCGACGTCGATTCCATCGTCAAGGCCGGGATGTCCGGATTGACGCTGTTCCTCGGGCAGCGCACAGCGCTGGAAGCCGGCGATCCCGTCGGCATCGATCCCGCGCGCGACGAGCTGGCATTCTTCCCGCTGATCTACTGGCCGATCGTGCCGGGCGCGCCGAAGCCGGCGCAGGACGCCATCAACAAGATCGACGCCTACATGAAGCAGGGCGGCACGGTGATCTTCGACACCCGCGACGCCGTCGAGGCGCCGCCGGGCGACAATGGCGCGTCGCAGACGCCCGGCATGCAGACGCTGCGCGAATTGCTGTCAACCCTCGACGTGCCCGAGCTCGAGCCGGTGCCGCGCGAGCACGTGCTGACCAAGACGTTCTATCTGCTGCGCGACTTCCCCGGCCGCTTCAACTCGGGCCAGACCTGGGTCGAGGCGCTGCCGCGCGAGGACGACGAGGAGGCCGCACAGCGCCCGGCGCGCGGCGGCGACGGCGTCTCGCCGATCATCATCACCTCGAACGATCTCGCCGGCGCCTGGGCGATCCGTCCCGACGGGCAGCCGATGCTGCCGCTGACACCGGGCGAGCCGCGCCAGCGCGAATTCGCCTTCCGCGCTGGCGTCAACATCGTGATGTACACGCTGACCGGCAACTACAAGGCCGACCAGGTGCACGCGCCTGCCTTGATCGAGCGGCTGGGACAATGACATGAACTACGGTATCGCGTTCACACCGCTGGTTCCCTCGATCGTGCTGTGGATCGCGCTCGGCGCGATCGTCGTCATCGCGGCACTGCTGCTGCTGTCGCGCGCGCGCGGCGCCGCGGTGCGTGTCGCTGCGCTGGCGCTGATCCTGCTTGCGCTGGCCAATCCCTCCTTCACCCGCGAGGACCGCGAGCCGCTGACCTCGGTCGCCGCCATCGTGATCGACAAGAGCCCGAGCCAGAATTTCGGCACCCGCAACCAGGAGACCGACAAGGCACGGCAGGCGCTGGTCGACAGCCTGAAGCAGATCAAGGGCCTCGAGGTCCGCGTCGTCGAGGCCGGCCAGGCCGACGGCGAAACCGACGGCACCAAGCTGTTCGGCGCGCTGACGTCGGCGCTGTCGGACGTTCCGGTCGAGCGCGTCGCCGGCGCGTTCATGATCACCGACGGCCGCGTGCACGACATTCCCGGGAACGCGCAAGCGCTTGGCTTCCAGGCACCGGTGCACGCCTTGATCACCGGCCGCAAGGACGAGCGCGACCGCCGCATCGCGGTCACGGCTGCACCGCGCTTCGGCATCGTCGGCCAGACCCAGACCATCACCTACCGGCTCGACGACCAGGGCGTCACCGGCGAGCGCGCCAAGGTCACGATCCGCCGCGACGGCGAGGTGATCAACGAGCGCACGCTGACCAGCGGCCAGACCTCCAGCGTTGACATCGACATCAAGCATGCCGGTCCGAACATCGTCGAGATCGAGGCCTCGCCGCTCGAGAACGAGCTGACGCCGGTCAACAACCGCGCCGTTGTGGCGATCGACGGCGTGCGCGACAAGCTGCGCGTGCTGCTGGTGTCCGGCGAACCGCATGCCGGCGAGCGCACCTGGCGCAATTTGTTGAAGTCCGATCCCAGCGTCGATCTCGTCCACTTCACCATTCTTCGCCCGCCGGAGAAGCAGGACGGCACGCCGATCAACGAGCTGTCGCTGATCGCGTTTCCGACCCGCGAGCTGTTCCAGCAGAAGATCAACGAATTCCAGCTGATCATCTTCGACCGCTACGCCCGCCAGGGCGTGCTGCCGATCGCCTATTTCGACAACATCGCGCGCTATGTCCGCTCCGGCGGCGCGGTGCTGGTCTCGGCCGGTCCCGATTACGCCTCGACCACCAGCATCTGGCGCACGCCGCTGGATTCGGTGCTGCCGGCCGAGCCGGTCGGCGTCACCGAGAAGCCGTTCTACGCGCATCTGAGCGATGCCGGGAAACGTCATCCGGTGACACGCGGGCTGGAAGGCTCGAATGCCGAGCCGCCGCACTGGAGCCGGTTCTTCCGCACCGTCGACACCCGCAACGCGATCAACCCGCCGGTCATGACCGGTGCCGACGGCAAGCCGCTGCTGCTGTTGTCGCGGTTCGGCGAGGGCCGCGTCGCGCTGCTGCTCTCCGACCAGATCTGGCTGTGGGCGCGCGGCTATGAAGGCGGCGGACCGCATCTCGATCTGCTGCGGCGGGTGTCGCACTGGCTGATGAAGCAGCCCGACCTCGACGAAGAGGCGCTGCGCATGCAGGTGCAGGGCAAAGACCTCGTGGTGGTGCGGCAGACCATGGCCGACACCGTCGCGCCGGTCACCGTGACGTCGCCGAGCGGCGCCACGCATGAACTGACCTTGACCGCCGGCGATCCCGGCGAGTGGCGCGCCACGTTGCCCGCGAGCGAGCTCGGCCTGTGGCAGGCCACCGACGGCACGCTGAAGGCGCTGATCAATGTCGGCCCGACCAACCCGAAGGAATTCTCGGAAGTCACCTCAACCACCGACATGCTGAAGCCGCTGGCGCAGGCGACCGGCGGCGACGCGCGGCGCATCGTCGATGGATCGAGCCTCGACATGCCCCGTATCGTGCCGGTGCGCGCGTCGACGATCTTCCGCGGCGACGGCTGGCTCGGCGTCAAGATGCGCGACGCCAGCGTGGTCAAGGGCGTCGGCGTGCTGCCGATGTTCGCCGGCCTGGTCGGCCTGCTGCTGCTGCTCGGCGCATTCGCGGCAACCTGGCTGCGTGAGGGACGCTGAGACCAACAGCGCTCAACGTCCAACCGGCCCCGTTGCCTCAATCACACACCAGCAACGGATCGACACAGTGTGTCTGAACCACCGTTGACATCGCGGCCACCCTCCGATGTTATAATGTAACATCGGGCGGCTGGGGAATGAGCGCCGTCCCGATGGGTGGGGTTCAATCGGCGTGAAGTGGTTCCGGAGACGCATCAAGACTGGTTCGCGGCTGGCGCTGTTCGCGCTCGCCGTCCAGTTCGTGCTGTCGTTTGGGCACTTCCACCCGATCGCGGCCGCGCAAGCGGCACCCGCGGTCCAGACCGGCCTGTCGCTGCTCGATCTCGCCTATATCGGGACCTCGGCAACGCCGGACCTTGCGGTCCAATTGACCGAGACCGCGCCGCCCACGAAGCACGACAACGACCGGCATCCGGCGGATCATTGCGCGATCTGCACCGTCATCTCGCTCGCGAGCAGCATGCTGTTCACGGCGCCGCCGGTGCTGCTGCTGCCGGAAGCCATCGAGCTTCTGTTCCGCACCACCAATGCCGAATTCGTCCACCTGAAGTCGGCGCCTGCGGCCTTCCACTCCCGCGCACCTCCCCTGTCCTGACATCGACTGATTGCTGCACGCCCTGAGCGGACGGCCGCGTCACAGTTGCGGCCTGCTCCGCCAGGGCAAATCGGGATCGATCCGTCATTTCGACGGCCCTGGATCAGGACTTGGATCGGGACAATGACACTTCAGAAGAAACGAGCACTCCACATCGGAGGCGCGAGCTGGCTGCTGCTCGGCGCAATGCATGGCAGCGCGGTGGCCGATGACCCGCCGACGCAACTCCCTGACATCACGGTCACGGCGCCAAGCCCGATCCAGCGGCACCGCACCGCGCCGACGCGCGCGCCGGTTCACGTCGTCCGGGCTGCGCCTAGCCGCAACCGCGAACGCGCCGCAGCCGTGCAACCGGCGCAAGCGGCACCCGCGCCCGCACCACAGCAGGGCGTGTTGCCCGTCGTCACCGACCAGTTCGCAACCGTCACCGTGGTGCCCAACGAGGAACTGCGGCGCTCCGGCGGCGCCACGCTCGGCGATCTCCTGTTCTCCAAGCCCGGCATCACCGGATCGAGCTTCGCGCCCGGCGCATCGAGCCGGCCGATCATCCGCGGCCTCGACGTCAACCGCGTCGGCATCGTCGAGAACGGTCTTGGCGGCGGCGGCGTGTCGGATCTCGGCGAAGATCATTTCGTGCCGATCGATCCGTTCTCGACCAACCAGATCGAGGTGGTCCGAGGACCTGCCGCGCTGCGTTACGGCTCGACCTCGATCGGCGGCGTGGTGAGCGCCACCAACAACCGGATTCCGGACGCGATGCCGACCTGCGCGGCAGCGCCGTTCCAGAGCTACGGACTGCCGGTGAAGGCGCCGCTGGCCGACACCGGCGCGCCCGGTTGCCACAATGTCGAGACCCGCACGTCCGTGAGCTCGGTCAATCGCGGCGTCGAGGGCGGCATGCTGCTGGACGCCGGCGGCAACAATGTCGCCGTGCATGCCGATGTCTATGGCCGCACCACCAGCGACTACAGCATCCCGAGCAATCCGTATCTGTTCGATCAGACGCGGCCGGTGAATGGCCGCCAGCCGAACTCCGCGACGCAGTCGGACGGTGCCTCGGTCGGCGCGTCCTATTTCTTCCAGGGCGGCTATATCGGCGCGTCGATCACCCAGAACGACTCGCTCTATCACATTCCGGGAATCGACGGCGCCGATCACCAGACCCGGATCGACGCGCACCAGACCAAGATCGCGGTGAAGGGCGAGTACCGGCCCGATGCGGCAGCAATCGACGCCGTGCGGTTCTGGGTCGGCGCGACCGACTATCGGCACAACGAGCTCGGCCTCGCCGATCCGACCGACCTGTTCAGCGACGGCGTGCGCCAGACCTTCACCAGCAAGGAGCAGGAGGCCCGCGTCGAGGTGCAGATGATGCCGTTCAACGCGCGCTTCGCCACGGTGACCACGGCGTTCGGCCTGCAGGGCGGGCATCAGGAGCTGACCGCGCCGAGCCCCGACGACCCCGGCGCGCTGTTCAACGGCCTGTGGAGCCCGAACAACAACAACCGCATCGCGGGCTACGTGTTCAACGAATTCAAGTTCACGGATTCGACCAAGGCGCAGCTCGCCGGCCGCATCGAACATGTCGACCTGCACGGATCGACGCCGGATTTCCCGGCGGACTTCCTGCCCGACGGCGCGCCGCAGAGTTCGGTCGCGCGCAATCCGTCCTACACTCCTGTCAGCGGCAGCGTCGGGCTGATCCAGAACCTGCCCGGCGATCTCGTCGGCAGCATCACGGCGCAATATGTCGAGCGTGCGCCGAAGCCCGCCGAGCTGTTCTCGCGCGGCGCGCATGATGCGACCGCGACCTTCGACATCGGCAATCCGAACCTGACCATCGAGACCGCGAAATCGGTCGAGGTCGGCCTGCGCAAGGCGACCGGTCCGTTCCGCTTCGAGGCCACCGCCTACTACACCCGCTTCAGCAATTTCATCTATCGCCGCCTGACCGGGGTGATGTGCGGCAGCGATTTCGATTCCTGCGGCAACGGCGATCCGAGCAACGAGAGCCGGCTGGCGGTGTATTCGCAGCGCGATGCCATCTTCCGCGGCGCCGAATTCCAGAGCCAGCTCGACATCGGCCCGCTCAACGGCGGCATCTGGGGCATCGAGAACCAGTTCGACGTGGTCCGCGCCACCTTCACCGACGGCAGCAACGTGCCGCGGATTCCGCCGGTGCGGCTTGGCGGCGGCGTCTACTGGCGCGACAGTAACTGGTTCACCCGCATCAACCTGGTGCACGCCTTCGCGCAGAGCGACATCGCGGTGATCGGCGAGACGCCGACGGCGGGATACAACCTGCTGAACGCGGAGATCACCTACAACACCAAGCTCACGCAGTCATGGATCGGCGCGCGCGAGATGACGCTTGGTCTGGCCGGCAACAATCTGCTCAACCAGAACATCCGCAACTCGGTGTCCTACACCAAGGACGAGGTGCTGATGCCGGGCCTCGGCGTGCGGGCCTTCGCCAATCTGAAGTTCTGAGACAAGCAACTCCCTCTGCCGTTTGCAGCAGAGGGAGTTTGCAGTCGCATAGCCCGGATGAAGCGCAGCGCAATCCGGGGACACTGCCCACGCAGTGGGGCTGATCCCGGATCGCGCTTCGCTCCATCCGGGCTACAAGCGTCTCTGACGCGAGTGGAGTCGCGAGATTCGCTCGATCGAAACGTTCAGTGGCCGACGACGACTTCGCTAATCTGAATCACCGGCTGCAGATCGGTGTAATTCGGAATGTCGCCCATGATCTCCTGGGCGTGCTTGCCCATGCCGGCCGCGAAGGCCTCAACCGAGTCGCAGAAGATGTGGCACATCCCGACATAGGTTGCGGGCGTCCCCGGCGCGCCGCCGGCGAGACCCTTGTCGACCGTGTAGTATTTGCAGGCGTCGCCGAGGCGCGCCTTCACCAGCGGCATGTGCTTGTCGCGATAGTACTCGTGATCAAAGCGTGCGCCTGGATTGTTCGGATACATCACACTGACCTTGATCATGGCGCGCACTCTCCCTGTTGATATGACATGCGCCGGTCTTGTCCCGGCGCTTGCCTCAACTGTGCTTCAGTTTCCGATAGCGCGCAACCGTTCCGGGCGACGCTCGCGCGGATGTCAGATCGCCTTGCTCCAGTCCGGCTGGATCGGCCCGGATACGCCCTCGGCAGCGCCGTCGACCAGTTCCATGACAAGCAGGCGACTGTAGTCGACCGGGCCGGGCATCGTCATCCGTCCCTTCGGGACCGGCTTGAAGCCGACCCGCGAATAGTACGGCGCGTCACCGACCAGCACGATGAGCCGATGGCCCTTGGCGCGGGCGTCGTTGATCGCACGCTCGAGCAGCGCGCGGCCGACGCCGCGGCTGCGGAACGGCGGCTCGACCGTCAACGGCCCGAGCATCAGGGCCGGCGTATCGCCGACCGTGACCGGGAGTTGACGCACCGAACCGACCAGCAGCGTGCCGATCCGCGCCGTGAAGGAAACATCGAGCAGATGATCGACGTGCTCGCGCAAGCGGTAGGCGCTGAGCGCGAAGCGGCCGGGCCCGAAGGTGCGCTCGTGCAGGCGCTCGATCGCCTGGGCGTCTTTTGGGGTCTCGGGCAGGATGGTCAGGGACAATTCAGTCATTGTGGGGCGCGGGATAGCATCTGGCGCGGGCGCGGTCCATCACCGCCATGTGGCCGGCGGCGGCTTGCCCTCAAGCACCTCCGCGATCCGCAGCCGCGTACCGGGGGTGGTGTCATGAGGCAGATCAGCCGGGTCAAAAAAGCCGCAGGCCACGATCTCGCGATTCGGCTCCGGCAGCCGGTCCTGCCGGTAGCTCCTGACGACATAGACCGCGACATGATCGCGCGGCGAGACGTGGCTGTTGTGGAAGATGCCGTGCAGCACCGGCTCGCCGTCGAGCTCAATCCGCCCCTCCTCCTCCAGCTCGCGCCGCAGCGCTTCGATAAAACTTTCACCAACCTCGACCCCGCCGCCGGGCAGATACCAGCCGTGGACATAGCTGTGCTTGACCAGGAACACCTTGTTGTCGGCGTCGAGCACCACGGCGCGGACCCCGAGCGTCATGCTGCGGGCCAGCCGCCAGTAGAAATGAAACACCCACCTGATCTGCGGCTCGTAGCGCTTGCGTAAATCGAGCAGGACCGTCACTGAACCCTCGACATCATGGTGTTTGATCCGTGCTTTGATCCTTGCGCGCCTGCGCAGCTCTTGCCAATACAGGACAGGACGTTCGGGATAGCACGACATGACCGGCTGCCGGCCACTTTTCACCGACAATCCGAGGGGAATCGCGTGATGGCGGTGTTCCGTCTCGCGCATTTGTCGGATCCGCATCTGCCGCCGCTGCCGGCGGCGCGGCTGCGCGATCTCGCCGGCAAGCGCGCCTTCGGCTACCTGAACTGGACGCGCAACCGTCACAAATATCATCGCCGCGACGTGCTCGACACGCTGGTGTCGGACATGCAGGCACAGCAGCCGGACCATGTCGCCGTGACCGGCGATCTCGTCAACCTGGCGCTGGATGCCGAGTTCAATCCGGCGCGGCAATGGCTCGAGGGTGTCGGCGGTGCCGCCGACGTCACCGTGGTCCCCGGCAATCACGACGCCTATGTGCGCGCGACCCGGCATCGCTTCGTCAGTCACTTCGGCGACTATCTGCGCGGCGACGCCGATGGCGCGGCATCGCATTTTCCGTTCGTGCGCCGCCGCGGCCCGGTGGCGCTGATCGGCGTCTCCTCGGCGGTGCCGACGCCGCCGCTGATGGCGACCGGCTGGCTCGGCCATGCCCAGCTCGGCGCGCTGGATGCGATCCTCGCGCGGCTGTCGCGGGAGGAGGCCTTTCGCGTCCTCCTGGTGCATCACCCGCTGCACTCCGACGGGCGCGCCAAGCGGCTGACCGATTCGCATCAGCTGCTGGCGCTGCTCAAGCGGCACGGCGTCGAGCTGGTGCTGCATGGCCATGACCACATCCATTCGACGATGTGGTTCGACGGCCCCGAGCGGAAAATCCCGGCGATCGGCGTGCCGTCGGCATCGGCGCTGGCGCGCAAGCACTATCCGGCGGCGGCCTACAACCTGTTCTCGATCGAGCGTGACGGCAACGGCTGGCGCTGCGAGCAGACCGTGCGCGGCCTCGGCGCTCACGACGGCATTCGCGAGCTGAAGCAAGTGCGGCTGTCCTAGTCGCCGCCACCACCGCCGCCGCAACCACCGCCGCAGCCGCCTCCGCTGTCACCGCCGCCTCCACCATCGCCGCCGCCGTGGCCGCCTCCGTCACCGCCATCGCCACCGCTGCTTCCATCGCTGCCGGCATCGCCGAACCCGGCCGACGATCCGTCGATCGATGAGTCCGAGAAATCGCCGCCGCAATACGGACTGCTGCCACCGATGCCGCTGCGGCGCAGTGCCTCGCAGTCGGTGTGGTAGATGAAGCCGTTCGCGATGCTCAGCTTGGCGTCGAGCGCGAACAACAGCGGCAGCCGCGTCGGCCTGACCGGATCGATGTTCTCGTATTTGCAGCAGTACCACCAAACCCGCCGTAGCCCTTCATTGCTCCGGCGCCGCTCCTTCACCAGCACGACCGCGGGGGTGTGATGCAGGAAGGATCCGAAGGCGCGGCGGCAGAACGCGTCGTATTCGCGGGTGTAGAGAATGAATTCGTGCCAGAGGTCGTCGGCCGCTTGCGACGGCATCGAGACGTAACGCTTGCCGCTCATCAGATAGGCGAGGAAGAACTGCCGCAGACCGCGCGACACCAGCGCGCTGTCCTTGCGGGCGAAGCCGGGGTGATGCTGCTCGAGCCGGGCCAACAGGCCCGCCGGCCACTTGAAGGTGCGGATATATTCGGCGCGCCGCAGCGTCTGCCATTTGCCGAACAGCACGGCGCTGCCGACCACCGCGGCCGCCGCCAGGATGCCGAAAAATGCCGAGGCGGGAGTTACGACCACGATGCCCCCCGCCCTTCCCCTATTTGAGCATGATCTCTTTCGGAAAACCGCTTCGCACTTTTCCGGATCATGCTCTAAAAGTTCTGCAAGCTCGCCAGCAGAGCGAAGCCGAACAGCGCCAGCGCACCCAGGACGAAGCCGAGCACGAACAAGCCGATCCCGCCGCGGCGCTTCGGCGCCACCACCGGCACGGGCGGCGGAGCCGGCGGCTCGGCAACCGGAAGCGGCGTTGCCACCATCGCATGCTCGCGTTCGATCATGCGCCGCGCGACATAGTCGGTGACCGCATCGACCATCACGGCCACGTCGTGCGATTCGGCGAGCACGATGCGGCCGAATCTCGTGTCCTGCACGAAGCGGTAGATGCGCTTGTCGCGGCCCATCAGTACATGCGCGACCACGTCGATCCAAAGCCGCGGCGTCTCGCCCTGGCTGATGCCGCGGTCGAACAGGTCGACTTTCTCCGGCACCTGCGCGAACAGCGGATCGAGCGCGTCGTTGAGGATCTCGAGCCGCGCCACCTCGGCATCGCGCAGCTCGACGACGACGCCGGTGCGATCGGCCGCCTCGATCCGCGCCCGCCGCAGCGCCTCTCGCAGCGTCGGCCGCATCTCGCGCGCCTCGCTGCCGGTGTTCTGCGGATCGGACATGCCTTACGGCCTCGTGGTGACGGGTTGCCTTACCCATTAACCTATCAGCAACCATGACGTCCGCAAAGCACGTTGGTTCCCAAGCACTTAGGTGGCCACTTATCCCCAACTGAAAGATCCCGGCCCTGTCCCAAAAGCGGTCGACCCCACCCGGATGAACCGGATGGGGCCGCCGTCCTTGGACGTTTCTTAGCTCAGGTAATTTGGTGTCAGGCCGAAACCCGCGACGGCTCCTCGACGATCGAGAAGCGCACGCCGGCCTTGTGGCGGCTCTCTTCCGAGACTTCCTTCCAGCACTCTTCGGCTTCCTTGCGGGTCTTGAACGGACCGCGGACCTGCGCGGAGCCTTCGACGAGCTTGTGGAAGTTCATCGAGCCGAACTCGCCGCCGATCACCCAGAAATTGCTGCCCTTGCTCATCGTCAGTCTCCTCCAAAAAATCCTGCTGCCCTTGCTCAGCCGCCTGAATTCTGATCCCCGCGACCTGCTCGCCGTATCGACATTCTTGACAGAGCATCGCGAAGTGCGTGTCAGGAGATAAACGCGAAAACGGGAAGTTCGTACAGATACCTTGTTTTTTATTGGTGATGTCATGTAACATCTGAACTTGTAATAAATGTCGATTTGTAAACTTTGTCACAAAATGGGTCAGGAAGGCTGCCATGCCGGGCGAGTCCGGAAAGAAGCTGTTCGTCGGTCCGCGCTTTCGGCGGATCCGCCAGCAATTGGGGCTGTCGCAGACCCAGATCGCCGAGGGGCTCGGCATCTCGCCTTCCTACATCAACCTGATCGAGCGCAACCAGCGCCCGGTGACGGCGCAGATCCTGCTGCGGCTGGCCGAGACTTACGACCTCGATTTGCGCGACCTCGCCACCGCCGACGAGGACCGCTTCTTCGCGGAACTCAACGAGATCTTCTCCGATCCCCTGTTCCGCCAGATCGACCTGCCGAAGCAGGAACTGCGCGATCTCGCCGAGCTGTGCCCCGGCGTGACGCATGCGTTGCAGCGGCTCTACGCCGCCTATACCGAGGCGCGCCGCGGCGAGACGCTGGTGGCGGCGCAGATGGCCGATCGCGAGGGCTCGCAGTTCGACGCCAACCCGATCGAGCGGGTGCGCGACCTGATCGAGGCCAACCGCAACTATTTTCCGGAGCTCGAGACCGCGGCGGAGAATCTGCGCGACGAGCTCAACGTGCCGACCGAAGGCCTGTTCACGGCACTCGCCACGCGGCTGCGCGAAAAACATTCAATCGTCACCCGCGTCATGCCGGTCGACGTGATGCGCGAGACGCTGCGCCGTTTCGACCGCCATCGCCGTCAGCTCTTGATCTCCGAACTGGTCGACAGTGCCGGTCGCAGCTTCCAGCTCGCGCTGCAGATCGGCTTTGTCGAATGCGGTGCCGCGATCGACGCGATCGTCAGCCGCGCCGGTCCGCTCGACGACACCGCGCGCCGGCTGTACCGCATCACGCTCGCCAATTATTTCGCGGCCGCCGCGATGATGCCCTATCAGGCATTTCATTCGGCGGCCGAGGCCTTGAGCTACGACGTCCACGTGCTGGCGCAGCGCTTCAATGCCGGCTTCGAGCAGGTCTGCCACCGCCTCACCACGCTGCAACGGCCGAACGCGCGCGGCGTGCCGTTCTTCCTGCTGCGGGTCGACAATGCCGGCAACGTGTCCAAGCGGTTTTCCTCCGGCACCTTCCCGTTCTCCAAATTCGGCGGCACCTGCCCGCTCTGGAACGTGCATTCGACCTTCGACATGCCCGACCGCCTGTTGAGTCAGGTGATCGAGCTGCCGGACGGCACGCGCTACTTCTCGATCGCGCAGACGGTGCGGCGGCCGGTGGCGCCCTATCCGCAGCCGCAGCCGCGCTTTGCGATCGGGCTCGGCTGCGAGATCCGTCATGCGGCCAAGCTCGTCTATGCGACAGGCATGGATCTGGAGAAGGTCGAGGGCACGCCGATCGGCGTCAACTGCCGGCTCTGCGAGCGCGAGAACTGCAGCCAGCGCGCCGAGCCGCCGATCACGCGCAGCCTGATCCTGGACGAGACCACGCGGCGGGTGTCGTCGTTCGCGTTCTCGAATGCGCGGGAGTTGTAGCTTCACCCTCCCCGGAGGGGTCGAGACGAGCGAAGCTCGCTCTTGGGTCGACGCGAATGAAATGAGCGGCGGGGTGGGGTGAAGGTCTCTCGTATCGGGTGCCGCCCGTGTTGAGAGATCACCCCCCCGTCTCACGTTTCGCTGCGCTCAACGTGAGCCGACCCTCCCCCTCCAGGGGAGGGTGTCTCAATCGACCGCGGCAAAGGCCTTGCACCAGCCGTCCTTGCTGATAGCGCCCTCGACCACCTTGCAGCCGTCGGGCGCGACGAATAGCGTACAGAGGCCGCAGGAGTAGATGCCGTTCGGCGTGTCCTGATATTCGGCCTGCGGCTTTGTCATTTTGTCGGAGCCCGCGGCAGGTCGCGGCAGCAGTGCCGCGGGAATTCCTGCGACGGCGACGGCGATGAACGCGCGCCGCGAACGTTCGGGCTGTTGTTTAGCCATGGTGTTCACCCCATGCGCCGTCCCTGCGGAAGCAGGGACCCATACTCCGTGGCAGGCATTGTAAACGGGACTCGTGGTTCCAGCATTGCGCAACAAGCAGCATTTTTGGTTGTGCGGGGATGACGGGATTGTTCTGATTCAAGTGTCAAACAACTACGCGGTGTCATCACCCGCGAAAGCGGGTGATCCAGTATTCCAGAGACGGCACTGCTTGAACCGAGAGGCCGCGGCGTACTGGATCGCCCGGTCGAGCCGCGCGATGACAGGTACATTGGGAACGCACCGGGGCTGTGCCGTCGAGTAAATCAGCACTCGAGGCGCGGCGCCTCTCTCCCACGTCATTCCGGGGCGCGCCTCTTTGACGCGAGCCCGGAATCCATCATGCAGCATAACTCGTAGATCAATGGATTCCGGGCTCTCGCTTCGCTCGCCCCGGAATGACGAGGAAACGCAAGCACGCGCGAGAACGCTTCAAGGTTTGCGCAGATTGAGCGAGAAGCGCAGGTTCAGCGGCTGCAACATCTCCGGCGGTGGAGCCTCGCCGACATTGCCGCGCTTGAGGATGGTGCGCAGGTCCTCGGTCGCGCCGGCATCATTGAGCGCCGGAAACGTGACGCGCTCGACGGTGCCGTCCGGATTGAGCCAGGCGCGCACCACGAGCGTCGGCGGTGGCCCGTTCTCCTTGCCGGAATGCTCGATGACCCAGTTGCGGAAGCGATTGGCAACCGTCTCGTCGGCCGCGATCCATTCCTCGAACCGGTATTTGACCAGCTTGGCAAACTGCGCCCATGACGGCGGCGCCTGTTCCGGATTGCGAAAGTTGGCGTCCTGGGCATGGCCGGGCGCCGGGGCGAAGATCAGCAGGCCGAACGAGAGCACCAGCGTGCCCCGCAAGATAAGCATGGTTCTGGACAAGGGTTGACCGCGGACAGCAGGCTGACAAGGCAACGCGAGAGTATTAGCGCTTGCAGCAACTAGTCGTTCATTGTTGCAGGCATGTGACGCGCGCCGGGATGCTGGCCGCCTCCTCGGTGTTTTGGCCGATCACTATGGGGCCCGCCTGCGCAAGGCGATGAACTGCTGGACGCCGCTCTCGCCGCAACCCGCCGACCTCGCAGCCGTCAGTCGGGTAGGCCAGCCCGTCGTAGCGCATCCGCATACTTCGCCACGTCTTCGAGGTTCCGATACGGACCCAACACAGTGTTCAGCGTCGCTGGGCGTAGCGCCGGATCGACCTCGTGCAATCGCGTCGCAAGTCTCCTGGCCTCGTCGCAGTGCCCGGCAAGCGCGCCACTCGCGGCGCCGATGCGCAGCGCGGCGTGGCTGTCCGGCCGGCTGCACAACGCCATCCTCGCCCATGACAGTGCTTCGTCGTAGCGGCCCGCGAAGAAATGAGCATGAGCTGTTCCTTCCTGCGGCCAGAACCTGCCCGGATCGACAGGGCTCAGCCGCATGGCGCGTCCAAAGTGCTCGATGGCCAGGTCTGCCTCCCCAAGCCACAACCGCGACCAGCCGCTATGTGCCCACGAGGCCCCGAGGTTCGGGTTCAGGGCCAGCGCGCGATCAATCAAGGCGACGCCCTCAGCGAGGTCTTTGGCGACATAGGCCAACGAATGCCCGACATGCACGAAGGCGATCGGGTCGTTCTTGCCCAGTTGCATCACCCGGCGGGCCAATCTCCTGACTTCAGCGACCTCCTGATCGGGATCGACAATCCAGCCGAACCCCTTGCGCACGCTGAAACGCATCGCCGCAGCGCCGTAGGGCGTCGGGAATTCGGGATCAAGTTCGACGGCCCTGTAGAACAGGCGGAGCGCTGCTTCGTTCCCCTCTCTCGTCCACTTGTAGGCTTCCGCCATTCCTCGAAGATAGAGATCATAGGCGCCCAGATTCTCCGTCGGCTTGCATCTGGCATGCTCGAGCTCCGCCACATACACGTGGTCGGCGAGGACAGCGACAATGGTGCGCGCCACGTCCTCCTGGACCGCGAAGATGTCCTTCAACTCGCGGTCGTACCGCTCGGCCCAATGATGCGCCCCGGTCAGGGCATCGATTAGCTGCGCCGTGATCCGAACCCGCTCTCCGTCACGCCGAATGCTGCCTTCGAGCAGGTAGCGCACATCAAGCTCCCGACCGATCTGACGGACGTCGACAGCCTTGTCCTTGTACGTGAAGGACGAGTTGCGGGCGACGACGAACAGCTGCGAGAACCGTGACAGCTCGGTGATGATGTCTTCGGTGATGCCGTCGCTGAAATAGTCCTGCTCCCTGTCCCCCGACAGGTTAGCGAAGGGCAGCACCGCGACCGACGGCATGTTGCTTGGAGTGCCGGGCGCCGCGTCCACCTCGTGCCGGATCTCGCGGCGGGGCGACCATTCCGGGTGCGCGAGCCGGTTTACGTCCTTCCCGTCCAGAGCCATGGCCGGCAATCCAGTCGGCGGTTCTTGTACCACTTGCACCACGCCCACGAAGCGAAAGCCTTGTCGAGGCAGTGTCTTGATCAGGCGTTGCTCTTGACCGGAATCGCCGATCGCGTGTCGGGCAGCATTCAGGCGCGTCGTCACCGCTCCATCGGAAACGACCCGTCCATCCCAGATCGTGGCGACAAGGTCGTCCTTGCTGACGACGCGATCCCTGTTGCGGATCAGGTAGTCAAGCAGCGCGAAAACCTGTCGCGTCGTCGGGACAATCCCAGGCCCGCGTTGCAGTTCGCACCGCTCGGTGTCCAATACGTAATCCTCGAAGGAATAGCGCAAGGGACCATTCTCCAAATGGCCCTCCGGTCGCCCGAAGGCGCTCCCACGCGGGCTGGCGTCGAAAGAGTAAGCCGCCGGTGAGGAAAATGTAAGCGATATGTCAAGCAGGCTTCCCGCCGTCCTGCCACCTTCATGCAGAGGACGAGACGTCGGGAGATGTCCAATGGATACGCCCTACAATGTGGTTGGATCGGCGCGTGCGATTGCATCAGCACATCCGCGCCTTGCCATCGTCAGCCAGTGCTGGGCCGCGCTTCTGGATTGGCAGGAACGTGCGCAGCTACGGCAGCGGCTGAGCAATCTGAACGATCACGAGCTACGGGATATCGGTATTGCGCGCGGCGAGATCGACTATGTCGCCTCGCATCGCGCGGTCGACCCGCGGGGCGCCATCTATCCTACATGAGCAGAGGTGCCCGGCGACAGGAACGCCGACGATAGCATCGCTTTGGGAAGAGGCTGCGTCACGTCAGTACGAAAGACCCCTCTCATGAGATCCGAACAGACAGTGCGCGCATTCCGGGTCCAACCCGACTGGTATGAGGAATACTGGCAACGGCCGGAGGCGGCTGCCCCGTCCGGTAGCGCGAGATGGTGGCGCCGGGCGTCTTGGCTTCTTATTCGATCTTGTCTGCATGCAATGGCGGCAACGGTGACGACCTTCGTCAACGCCGACCGGTCGGGTTTCAGCGCAACGCTTGGCAGGCGCGACTGACAGGACCGCGCGAGAGCATCAGCCATCGCCGCAACTAATCGGTCATTGTTGCAGGCATGTGACGCGTGCCGAGATGCTGGCGGCGCGATGCGCGCGGGACGCGGTGCCACTCATCTGCGGCCGGTCGTCTTCCTGGAAGTGCACGCCATGCGCGGCAAGAAAGGATTTGGCGTGCACAGCATCGACCGCCAGCACGCGATCGACCGTGGTCCTGCGGCTCACCACGCCTTCGACAAGGCCGCGGGAATCCAGCACCGGCGCTCCGCTGGTGCCGAAGGTAACATTCGAGCGCAGCACGAGGTGCTCGGGATCGCGCAGGGTGGTATCGACGAACGCATTGCCGAGCGATCCGCCATGCGCGAGCATCGGCTTCAGGCGGTCATAGGCCTCGGCAAACACCATGTCGTTGGCAACGGACGTGTCGGCGCGCGGGAATACCGCCGCAAGGCCTAGCGTGCGCGGCACCTTGATCAATGCAATGTCGCTCGCGGCCAGCGCCACCACGCGCGCCGCGACAGCCCGCCCCTCCTTGCTGACGACAATGCGGGCGCAGTCCGCGACCGCATGCCGCGCGGTCAGCATATGCCCGAGATCGTCGACAAAGAACGCGGTGCCGTCGAGCCGCTGGCTGGCGGCCGGCGGGCCAGTGACGTCACGCGCCAGCGGCTTCGCAGCCTCCATCTGTCGCACTGGTTGAAACGGGGAGAATGGCACCTGCGCCGCCGCGGGTTGCGGAGCGAAGCCAATCGGGGCGCAACCGATCGCAATACCGCAGGCCAGCCGGACCATGCGGACAGGCAATCCCGCGCACGCCGTCGACGCCGCGTCCAACATCGAAACCAAGTGATGCACCTTCAGACCCCAACTCCGCAGACCCCAAGCGCCTGCCCTTCGACGCCGCCGCGCAAATCGCTTGGCGGCAACGTTTGTACATACACCGCACTGAAAGGTGGCTGAAGAGGGCTCGACGTGCGATGAGGCGCGCCAAAGCGTTTTCGACCGCAACGCCGTCACGTCGATGCATCAAAATATGAAACGATGACTTTCCATCATTGCCGTTTCGCAACGGTGGCTGCGACCACATGATTTCAGATATCACATGGAGGTCTCAGATGAACGAGCATGCCAGCAAAACCAGCGTCGCCCCCTCCGCGGGAGCTGACGTCCGCGTGATCGAGACGCTGCTCACCCGCAATCTTCCGGAGGTTTTCGGCGAAGGCGATCCGGTGCGCCCGCAGGGCCGCAATTGAAGAGCTCTACACCGCGGACTGCGTGCTCTACGCGCCGCCGGGCGTTCTTGCCGGCCGCGACGCACTCGACAAGTTCGCCGGCGATCTCCGCGCGACGCATCCGCACTTTGTTTACACGCCGCATGGCGCGCCGCAGGCGCTGCACAATTCGGGACGCCTTGCGTGGGGCTCCGGGCCGAGAGGCGAAACGCCGGTCTATACCGGGGTGGATTTCATCATCGCGCGGGACGGCAAGATCGCGGCGCTTTACGTGTATCTGGACTCTCTGCCCTCGTGAGCGGCGGTGGCGTGGTGCTGCGATCGCCGCGCCGAAGACACGCTGAACGAGGCGGCGGACGTCATGCGACGGCACAACCGGCCGGGGCTATGCGAGCCAGCATGCGCGCGCGACATCCGCCTGAGCGACTGCCCATCCCGTGAACGCGCCCCGGATCTGCGGCGCGCAACGGTCCTCGTCTCCGCGCGGGACGCTGCGAAGCGCCGCCGCGCGCGAGGGACAGCGGTCATCAGATCGATCTGCGCCGCGTTTCGTCGTCCGTGCCTGCTAACTTCCTGGAGGCGAGTAGGCGGCCTTGAGCTTGCTCGCGTGCTGACGCACCACCTTGATCTCGTCCTGCGTGAACAGCCGGACCAGCTTCACATTCTGGATGGCGCCGGCCGCCACGACCACGCCAGTGATGGCGGGTGCGACGGTCGGATCCGGCACGTCGAAGATCACCATCACGCCGGGGCCATCGGCCGCCATGCTGTACATCGAAATCAATTTGCCGCCGCCCGCCTCGATCAACTTCTTGGCCGCCTCTAGCCGATTGGTTGTCGGGTTCTCCATGATGCTGTTGATGGAACGCGGCGTGTATTCCCCTGAGAGGCAGAAGTGCATGGCAATCCCTCCACTTGGCTGGGAATGGAAAAAGGCATTCACCCGAGCACCGCCCGGGCAGAAGAAGATTTCGTACTGAAATGAGGAAGAAGCGGCCTGCCGATGGCCAGTTGCGCTGCCGCTCATTCTCCGGAATTCCGGCGTGACCGGTGGCAGCTCGCGCGACAATCTACATCAAACGTCCTGCGAATGAAATCCTGCGCTGCGACGAAATCGCCCGAAGACGCAGACTGAGGGGCAGCGAAGCTGACCTGATGCGCGGCCTGCATCATTCCTTCCAATCGATCATTTCCGGATTCGCCTCAGATCGTTGTGGCCGGCACGGTGCCTTGCAAACAAGGGCAATCTGCCTCAGTGTCCCGCGCCTCCCGCCAAGAACAAGAGAAAGAACACTCATGAAGCATCGCGCGCTCGGCCGCTCCGGCATCACCGTCCCTCCCCTCTGCTTCGGCTGCAATGTGTTCGGCTGGACGGTGGACGAGACTACATCTTTCCGGCTGCTCGACAGCGTGCTGGAGCATGGACTGACGTTCCTGGATACGGCCGACGTCTATTCGCGCTGGGTGCCGGGTCATCACGGCGGCGAGTCCGAGACGATCATCGGCAAATGGATGAAGGCGCGCGGCAACCGCAACCGCATCGTCCTCGCCACCAAGGTCGGCATGGACATGGGAGACGGCAATGTCGGCCTGAAGCCGGACTACATCGCGCGCGCCGTCGAGGACTCGCTGCGGCGGCTGCAGACCGACCACATCGACCTCTACCAGTCCCATAAGGACGATGAGACGACGCCGCAGGAAGAGACGCTCGCCGCCTATGACAAATTGATCAAGGCCGGCAAGATCAGGGCGATCGGCGCCTCGAATTTCTCGGCGGAGCGGCTCAAGAGCGCGCTGGATATTTCCAGGGCGAATGGGCTGCCGCGCTATGAGAGTATGCAGCCCGAATACAGCCTGGCGGAGCGGTCGAGCTATGAGGGCGCGCTGCAGCGCGTCTGCGAGGAGAACGACGTCGGCGTGATCACGTTCTTCTCCCTCGCCGCCGGATTCCTGACCGGCAAATATCGCTCGGAGAGCGACTTCGCCAAGAGCCCGCGCGGTGCGCGCAGCATTCCAAAATACATGAACCCGCGCGGCATGCGGATCCTCGCCGGCCTCGACGAGGTCGCCGCGGAGACCCACGCCGAGCCGGCCGCGGTTGCGCTCGCCTGGCTGATGGCGAAGCCCGGCATCACTGCGCCGATAGCGAGCGCAACCAAGCCCGAGCAGGTGGCAACGCTGGTCGCGGCGGCGAAGCTGGAGCTGAGCAAGGGTCAGGTCGAGCGGCTGGACGCCGCGAGCGCGTAGCGGGGTGGGCAACGCTTACGGGCGCTGAAGCAAGATTAGATTTGTTGAATGGCAGCCGCAAAGGCGGTGCGCTCCCTCTCCCGCTTGCGGGGGAGGGCCGGGGTGGGGGCTCTCTCCACGAGTCGTATTATGGAGGGAGCCCCCACCCGCCGCGCTGCGCGCGTCGGCCTCCCCCGCAAGCGGGAGAGGCGAAGGAATCTGTGCCCGATATTCAGCCTAGCCTCGTCCCGCCCTAGCCCCACGGCCCGCGCTGGCCTGAGGCACCGCCCCACGGGCTGCGCGGCGGATAGCTGGCGCCGGCCGGGCGTGGCGCGGTCTGGGTGCCGAGCTCGGCGGCGAGCTGCTGCAGCGCGGCGATGCGGTTCGCGGTCGAGGGGTGGGTGGCGAACAGATTGTCGACGCCATGGCCCGACAGCGGGTTGACGATGAACATGTGCGCGGTGGCCGGATTGCGCTCCGCCTCCATGTTCGGCAGCTGGTGCGCGGCGTTCTCGATCTTCGCGAGCGCGGACGCGAGCCACATCGGTTGCCCAACGATGCGCGCGCCAAAATTGTCGGCGGCGTATTCGCGGGTGCGGCTGATCGCCATCTGCACCAGCATGGCGCCGAGCGGCGCCAGGATCATCATCGCGATCGAGCCGACGATGCCGGGGCCGTTGTTGTTGCGATTGCCGCCGAAGAACATGCCGAACTGCGCCAGCATCGAGATCGCGCCGGCGATCGTCGCCGTGATCGTCATGGTCAGCGTGTCATGGTGCTTGATATGCGCGAGCTCGTGCGCGATCACGCCGGCGAGCTCCTCGCGGCTGAGCTGCTGCATCAATCCGGTGGTGACGGCGACCGCGGCGTTCTCCGGATTGCGGCCGGTCGCGAACGCGTTCGGCTGTGCCTCGTCCATCACGAACACGCGCGGCATCGGCAGCGCGGCGCGCTGCGCGAGCTCGGCGACGAGATTGTAAAGGTCCGGCGCCGAACGCGCATCGACCTGATGGGCGCCGTACATCGACAGCACCATGCGATCGGAATTCCAGTAGGTGAACAGATTTGTCGCAGCCGCGACGATCAGCGCGATCACGGCGCCGGTGCCGCCGCCGATCAGATAGCCGACGCCCATGAACAGCGCAGTGAGGCCGGCAAGCAGAAGCGCGGTGCGGAAATAATTCATCGTGGTTCCCTCACGGCGAGCGGAATGCTGCCACAACTGACGCCGCTGAGGTAGGGATTTTGCCGCCGAGGCCGCAAGGGGAAGGTGTGCGTCGCAGCGACGCGGCGTGGATTAACGATTGGTCATGTGTCGCGATCGGTAGCCCGGATGGAGCGGAGCGGAATCCGGGGCCGTCCCCGTGGTGAAACTGTTCCCGGACTTCGCTTCGCTCCATCCGGGCTACGGCTACGGCATCGTGGCTACTCCGCTGGCTCCTGCGCGCGCGCCGCCGCCTGCTCGCGCAGCGCGACCCGCAGCATACGGGCGAGCTGGGCGCGGCTGTAGGGCTTGGCCAGGAACAGGATGCCCTGCTCGAGCTTGCCGTCCTGGTCGATGGCGTCATCGGTGTAGCCCGAGGTGAACAGCACGCGCAAACCAGGCCGCCGCTGCTGCGCCTCGGTGGCGAGGTCGCGTCCGTTCATCGCACCGGGCATGATGACGTCGGTGAACAACAGATCGACCGGCGCGCCGCTGTCGAGCACGGCCAGCGCTTCGCCGCCATTGTTGGCCGAGCGTGTCGTGTAGCCGAGGCTCTCGATCTGGGTCAGCACGTAGGAGCGCACCAGCCTGTCGTCCTCGACGACGAGCACGATCTCCTGCGCGCCGCGCACCTCCGGCTGCCGCCGCTCGGGCGCCACGGCCGGCGAGAGCACCGCCGCTTGCGGCAGATAGAGCATCACCCGCGTGCCGCGGCCGACCTCGCTATCGAGCGCGATGTGGCCGTTGGACTGTTTGACGAAGCCGTAGACCATGGAAAGCCCGAGGCCGGTGCCCTTGCCGACGTCCTTGGTGGTGAAGAACGGCTCGAACACCTTGGCGAGATCGGCTTCTGCGATGCCCTGGCCGTTGTCGATCAGCGCAATCGCGACATAGTCGCCGGCGGCAAGCCCGTCATGGCCGTGCACGTCTGATGGCTTCAGCTCGGCGGTGCGGGTCTCGATCCGCAGCCTGCCGCCCTTCGGCATCGCGTCGCGCGCGTTCAGCGCGAGATTGATGATCGCGGTAACCAGCTGGTTGGAATCCACCAGCGCGCGCGGCAGATCGGGCATCGGGCGAAAGTCGATATCGACATGGTCGCCGATGGTCGGCCGCAGCAGCTCGATGGTGTCGATCATCAGCGCATTGACGTCGACATCACTCGGCTGCAGCGGCTGCTTGCGCGCGAAGGCGAGCAAATGCCGCGTCAGCGATGCACCGCGCTCGGCGGCGTCGCGGATCAGACTGGTGATCTCGGTGAGCTGGCGGTTGTGGGTGACCGCCTCGGCCAGGATGTCGATGGTGCCGGTGATGACGGTGAGGATGTTGTTGAAGTCGTGCGCGATGCCGCCGGTGAGCTGTCCGACCGCTTCCATCTTCTGCGCCTGGCGTATCTTGCTCTCATTGACCTCGGCCTCGCGGAAACGCTCGAGCAGGACTTCCGAGCGCTGGCGCTGCCGGCCCTCCTCGGCGAGCGCGACATGGGCCTCGCGCAGCTGCGCCTCGGTCGGGATCGCCAGGATTTTCGGGATCAGCGGCCAGAGCAGCACCGCGGTGAAGATCGAGGCGACAGCGGTGAGCGCCTTGACTATTCCTTCGAGCCCGTAGATCGGCACCCACAGCGTGTAGATCGAGAACACATGGGTGAGGCCGCAGGCGAGGATGAACGCGGCGAACGGCCAGGCCATCCAGCCGAACTGGAAGTCGCGGCGCTTGGAGACGAGGATCGCCAGCGCAAACGGAATCGAAAAATACGAAGCGGCAATGATCGCGTCTGAAATCACGTGCAGCCAGATCAACTCCGGCTCCCACAACAGGCAGATGCCGTGTGGCGAAAACGTCGACGAATCCAACAGACGCTCGAGAAAACTCCACATGGGTCCCTCCGGGCGTGATCGATCCGCCGACACCCCTGCCCGCGAATCACCTGCCGATCATAGCGGCGGCTCCTCAACCTGCCGAAGCCCAATTGGTCTAACAGCGGCACCCCCGTTGTTGCCCGCTGTCGCCCTGGTGTATGCAGGATGTGCCTTGATCCTCCTTTCCAGCCGGTGACATCGATGCCAGCATCCGCCCTCCGCGCCCCGATCATGTTCGCAGCGATCGCGGGGGCGCTGGCGCTCTCATCGCTGGGTCAGGCGCAGCAGCCGCTGCCCAATCCCGCAGGGCCGGCCCCGGTCAGGGCGCGCCCGGCCACCACAGCATCGCCAAGGGCTGCGTCCTGCCACAACGGGCAGAACTTCGATCGCTTCCTCGCCGAGCTGAAGCAGAAGGCGGTCGCCGCCGGCGTCTCGCAGCGTACGATCGCAGAGACCGCGCCCTATCTGGTTTACGACCAGGGCATCGTCAACCGCGACCGCGGCCAGCGCGTGTTCGGGCAGATCTTCACCCAGTTCGCCGGCCGCATGGCTGCGAACTACCGGATGCAGCAGGGCCAGCAATACATCCGAACCTACGCGGCCGCGTTCGCGCGCGCCGAGAAGGAGTATGGCGTGCCGCCGGCGGTGATCGCCGCGTTCTGGGGACTAGAGAGCGATTTCGGCGTCCAGATGGGCAATCTGCCGACGCTGAAATCGCTGGTGTCGCTGGCCTATGATTGCCGCCGCTCGGAAATGTTCCAGGGCGAGACCATCGCGGCGCTGAAGATCATCGAGCGCGGCGACCTGACGCCCGACGAGATGATCGGCTCATGGGCCGGCGAGCTCGGCCAGACGCAATTTTTGCCGACGCACTATTTCAACTATGCCGTCGACTATGACGGCGACGGCCATCGCAATCTCCTGCAGAGCGGCCCCGACGTGATCGGCTCGACCGCAAATTACATCGCCAACGGATTGAAGTGGCGCCGCGGCGAGCCGTGGCTGCAGGAGGTGCGCGTGCCGCAGGCCGCGAACTTTCCGTGGGACCAGGCCGACCTCACTGTCAAGCTGCCGCGCTCGAAATGGGCAGCGCTCGGCGTCACCTTGACCGACGGCAAGGCTCTGCCGAATGACGAGATGGCGGCCTCGCTGCTGCTGCCGATGGGCCGAATGGGACCAGCCTTCCTCGCTTATCCAAACTTCGCCGCCTACACCGAGTGGAATAACTCGCTGATCTATTCGACCACTGCCGGCTATCTCGCCGGCCGCATCGCGGGCGCACCGCCGATGCAGCGGCCGCACGCGCCGGTCGCGCAACTGCCGTTTGGCGAGATCAAGGAGCTGCAAACTCTTCTCGCGCGCGCCGGCTACGACGTCGGCAAGATCGACGGCGTGCTCGGCCAGGCGAGCCGCAGCGCGGTGAAAGCGATGCAGATAAAATACGGCCTGCCGGCGGACTCCTGGCCGACCGCGGAGCTCTTGGCGCGGATGCGCGGCGGTGGCCGCACGCAGCCGGCCGCGGACGCCGCGATGCCGCCGACGCGGTAGGGATGCTACGCGCGAAATCTCTCCCCGTCATCCCCGCGCAAAGGCTTCGCCTTTGTCGCTGGAGGTGCGAGCGGAGCGAGCCTCGAAGGATGAATCGGCCAACAGCCGGGCCGTGCATCCTTCGAGGCTCGCCGAGGAGGCTCGCACCTCCAGCGACAAAGGCGAAGCCTTTGCGCCGGGATGACGGGATTAAGAGCGCCACCGCGAGAAATATTTGACCAAGTGTTACAGCCGTCCGCAGTTGTATTATTCCCTTCGCGGCCCCATGTGCAGCATCGCCGTTCGGCAGATCCGGATTTCATCAGAACAAAGAGCATCCACATGTCCTTTTATGACGCCGTCGTCCCCGCGTACTTGCAGATCCTCAACAGCCTCACCGGCGAGCTGACCAAGGCCGAGGCGCATTGCGAAGCGAAGAAGATCGCGCCCGAGGTGCTGCTGGGATCGCGGCTCTATGCCGACATGCTGCCGCTGACCAAGCAGGTGCAGCTGGTCTGCGATCACGCCGCAAGAGGCTGTGCGCGGCTGACCCATAGCGAGGTGCCGTCGACGCCCGACACCGAGAAGAGCTTCGGCGAACTGAAGCAGCGGCTGGCGAAGACGATCGACTATGTGAAATCGTTCAAGCCGGAGCAGTTCGACGGCGCCGACGCCAAGGACGTCACCTTCCCGATCGGCGCCGAGCGCACCATGACCCTGAAGGGCCAGCAATTCGTCAGCGCCTTCTCGCTCCCGAACTTCTACTTCCATGCCGTCACCGCGCACGGCATCCTGCGCCACAACGGTGTCGAGATCGGCAAGCGCGATTTCCTCGGCGTCAGCTGACGCGCTCCGCGCGTCATTCCGGGGCGTCCGAAGGACGAACCTCAGGTGCGCTATTGCGCACCGGGGAATCTCGAGATTCCGGGTTCGATGCTGCGCATCGCGCCGGAATGACGGCGGCAAATATATTCCCCGCCGCGGGATTTTCCGCCTTCGCCAAGGTTTCGGCGCGACACGTCGCCTCGCACGCTTGGCCGTGCTACTGCTCCCTGACAACAACAAGACGTCAGGGAGCACACCATGCCGACCACAACCCACGCACCAAGAGCCGTCGATCCGTCCGCCTCGCTGCATGCGGAATCGCTGGGGCTTGCGAAGAACCACGGCCGCCTCGCCGACCGGCGCATCATCGTGGTCGGCGCGGGACAGCGCACCACCGTGGATGAAGCGCCGCCGATCGGCAACGGCCGCGCCATGAGCGTGCTGTTCGCGCGCGAAGGCGCCGCGCTCGCGTGCCTCGACGTCAACAAGGCCGCCGCCGACGATACCGTCGCGCAAATCACGGGTGAAGGCGGCAAGGCCTTCACCGACGTGGTCGATGTCTCCGACGTCGCGGCGATCGCCCCCGCGGTTGAACGCTGCGCGCAAGAACTCGGCGGGCTCGACGGGCTGGCGCTGAATGTCGGCATTTCCTCCGGCCTGTCGCTGCCCAAAATGACGGCAGAAGCCTGGGACCGCGACTACGCCGTCAACGTCCGCAGCCACATGCTGTTCGCGCAGAAGGCGCTCGAGGTGATGGCGCCGGGCGGCGCGATCATCCTGATCTCCTCGATGGCGAGCCAGCGCGCCGGCGGCCGCCACCCGGCCTATGAATCCTCCAAGGCAGCGCAGATCGCGCTGGGACGGGCGATCGCGCGGGCCGGCGAGGACAAGGGCATTCGCTGCAATGTCATCGCGCCCGGCTTCATGGACACGCCGATGGGCCGCGATGCCAGCCGCAGGCGATCGGACCGCGCCGTGACAGTGCCTTTCGGCCGCCAGGGTACCGGCTGGGAGGTCGCCTATGCCGCGCTGTTCCTGATTTCGAATGAATCCTCCTACGTGAACGCGCACACTTTGTTCCTCGATGCCGGCCACATGGGCGGAATTGTGCGCGGCTAGCCTGCAAACTGGGCATATCCCGACCATTGCGCTCGTCGCGGCAATGCACAAATCTCTCCTCATCGATCATTGTCTGGAACCGTTTCACATGAGCCACCCGACCAAACTTCTCGAGCCCTACAAGCTTGGCCCGCTGACGCTGCCGAACCGATTCGTGATGGCGCCGCTGACGCGCAACCGCGCGGTGCCGCCCGGCATGGTGCCAAGCCCGCTCGCGGTGGACTATTACGGCCAGCGCGCTTCTGCCGGCCTTCTGATCACCGAGGCGAGCCAGGTCTCGCAGCAGGGCCAGGGCTATCAGGACACCCCCGGCATCTATTCGAAGGAGCAGGTCGCGGCCTGGCGCAAGGTCACCGATCGCGTGCATGAGCGCGGTGGCCACATCTTCATCCAGCTCTGGCATGTCGGCCGCATCTCGCACACCTCGCTGCAGCCGAACGGCGGCGCGCCGGTGGCGCCGAGCGCAATCCGCGCCAAGGGCAAGACCTTCGTGAACGGCACCTTCGCCGACGTGTCCGAGCCCCGCGCGCTCGACCTGTCGGAGATCCCCGGGATCATCGAGGATTTCAAGCGCGGCACCGCGAATGCGCTGGCGGCCGGGTTCGACGGCGTCGAGATCCATGGCGCCAACGGCTATTTGCTCGACCAGTTCGCGAAGGACGGCACCAACAAGCGCACCGACGCCTATGGCGGTTCGATCGAGAAACGCGCCCAGCTGATGCTGGAGGTCTCCAAGGTCGTCGCCAAGGAGGCCGGCGCCGAGCGTACCGGCATCCGCATCTCGCCGGTGACGCCGGCCAACGACGTCTCCGACAGCAATCCGCAACCGCTGTTCGACTACATCGTCGACCAGCTCAATGCGCTCAAGCTGACCTATATCCACGTCATCGAGGGCGCGACCGGCGGCCCGCGCGACATCGCACCGTTCGACTACGCCTCGCTGCGCAAGCGCTTCAAGCAGGCCTATGTCGCCAACAACGGCTACGACTTCGCGCTGGCGGAGAAGGTGCTGGAGGCCGGTGCTGCCGACCTGATCGCGTTCGGCAAGCCGTTCATCTCCAATCCCGATCTGGTCGAGCGGCTCAAGGCCGGCGCCCCGCTCAACGACTGGGACAAGGCGACCTTCTACGGCGGCGGCGCCAAGGGCTACACGGATTATCCGACGCTGAAGGCGACCGAAGCGGCGGAGTAAAACCCGGTCCGCTTTCCTTCCACATCGTCATTCCGGGATGCGCCGCCAGGCGCAGACCCCGGAATCCATTGATCCGCATCACTTGCGTCAGGATAGATTCCGGGCTCGCGCTTCGCGCGCCCGGGAATGTCGAAAGAGAATGCTGGAATTGCGACGAGAGGAACAAGGCCGGGATCGCTCCCGGCCTTTATTCGTTGCGTGCCGTGCTCCGGATTCCTATGCCCATGCAGATGCGCGCGGCGGCCGGCTACTCCCCGGCGCGGTAAGCGCTGGTCATGATCTCCGGCGCCGCATAGCATGGACCGTAACGAGCTAACCTGAAGACGGTCGCCCACGGAAATGAGCAAGGACAACGCCGAGGATATCGTTCGACGCGCCACCGTCGCCTTCAATGGCGGCCGGCATGGCGAGGCGATCGAGCTCTGCGAACGCGGCCTTGCGCGCCAGCCCGGCGAGCCGATGCTGAGCCATCTGCTCGCCGCCGTGCTGTTCGCCAAAGGCGAGATCGCACTAGCCCGCAAGCATATCGAGACCAGCCTGGCGCAGCGCCCCGACAATGCGGCGGCGCGGCTGCTCGCGGGGCGCCTCGCCCGCGACGGCGGCGAATTCGATGCGGCACTGACGCATCTCGACCGCGCCATCGCGCTCAAGCCGCAACGCGAAGCCTTCGTCGAGAAGGCACGCACACTGGAGCTGGCTGGCCGCAAGGTGCAGGCCGGCGAGGCCTGGGAGGCGATCCTCAAGGCGATCCCGGAGCATCAGGAAGCCAATGCAAGGCTCGGCCGGCTCGCCTGGGAGGCCGGTGACCTCGCCGATGCTGTAAGCCTGCTCGAGCGCGCCGTTGCGAGTGCGGCACCGGCTTCGGCGTGGTTCGATCTCGGCGTCGCAAAGCAGGATTTGCTCGACCATGACGGTGCCGCACGCGCCTACCGCAAGGCGCTCGAGATCAAGCCGGATTACGCCGAAGCGGCGCTCAATCTGGGGATCACGCTGCAGGACAGCGGCGAGCCCGACGCCGCGATGCAGGCCTTCGCGCGCGCCTATGCCTTGCGTCCACAGCTGTTCGGATCGATCGCGATGGCGCTGACCTCGGCCCCGCACGGCCGGCTGTGGCTCGATGAGCGCGCGCTGCGTGCAGCGCTAGGTCACTAGCCGGCCGCGCTTGGCGCGGAAATGTTTGCGATAGACATTGGGCGCAGCCAACACCTCGCCGACGACTTTCGAATAGGCCTCGCGATGCGCATCGTCGAACACCTCGAACACCAGTTCGGGGGCCGCGCGCGGCACCGCGAAACATTGCACGACCGGCATCCCCTTCGGCAACACGCCGGCAAAATCAGGCTGGGTCCAGACCGCCGGGAAATTGATGCCGCCGTCGTGAAACCGGTCGGCGTCGACCAACCCCGAGATCACGCGGAACGGCAGGTCGTCGCGATTGACCGGATGGGTCGCGAACAGCGACCAGCCCGGCTCGAGCTCGATGGTCCAGAAGCTGTTGAATTTCAGCGCAGCCAGCCCGTTGGCAAACGGCGCGCCGGCGAATTGCGCGACGGGATGGAAGCTGAGCGGCGCGCGCGGATGGCCCTGCGTTGCGGGCTCCGGAATGTCCCAGTCCCAGGCGAATGCGCCGCGCTCGACCCTGACATCGCAGGGTAGCGGGATCATGACCCCATGGGCCATCGCATCGACGAAGGGCGGGCATTGCTTGACCGTCCGGATCTCGCGGTCGTGGATGTCGGAATGCGCCTTCGCCGGCATCGCGCGCAACCAATCGGGCAACGCAGTGCGGGCCGGATGTGGCCGCGGCAGATGATCGGCGAGCCGCGGATCGCAACGAAAAGTCATGCGCATGACGAAACTCCGGGATCATGATGCGATGACGGGAAGACGCATATGACCTCATCGCGTCATTTGAGCACAATCCTGAACCGGTCTCCACAGCCACAGATCCGGCAAAAAAGGCCGGGATTGCTCCCGGCCTTCTGCAGTCTGCGGATGGCGTGGGCTGGTACGCCTTACCGCCTTACTTGGCTTCGGCGCGCTTCGGCGGGGTCGCCGGCCACGACTTGATCAGCGTGTCGTAGTCGATCGTTTCGCCCTTCGGCTTCTCGTTCGCAAGCTTGCGCTGCGGAGCGATGGTGCCGTCCTTCTCGGCCTTCTTGTACCAGAACTCGGCGGTTTCCTTCTTGTTCAGCTTCGGTCCGCAGGCACCCTGCACACCGGACTTCTCAAGACGCTCCATCACCGAATCCTGGGCCGCGGCGAGCGCGTCCATCGCAGCTTGCGGCGTCTTCGCACCGGACGACGCATCGCCGATGTTCTGCCACCAGAGCTGAGCGAGCTTCGGATAGTCAGGCACGTTGTTGCCGGTCGGGGTCCACTGCACGCGCGCGGGCGAGCGGTAGAACTCGATCAGGCCACCGAGCTTCGGCGCGCGCTCGGTGAACGACTTGTCCCAGATGTCGGATTCACGGATGAAGGTGAGACCGACATGGCTCTTCTTCAGGCTCGTCGTCTTGGAGACGATGAACTGCAGATAGAGCCAGGCCGCCTTGCGGCGGTCGACCGGGGTCGACTTCAGAAGCGTCGCCGAACCCACGTCCTGGTAGCCGAGCTTCATGCCGTCCTTCCAGTACGAGCCGTGCGGCGACGGAGCCATACGCCACTTCGGCGTACCGTCCGCGTTCATCACGGGCAGACCGGGCTTCACCATGTCGGCGGTGAAAGCGGTGTACCAGAAGATCTGCTGGGCGATGTTGCCCTGCGACGGCACCGGACCCGACTCGGAGAAGGTCATGCCCTGTGCCTGCGGCGGAGCATACTTCTTCATCCAGTCGAGATACTTGACGATCGAATAGACCGACGCCGGACCATTGACGTCGCCGCCACGTTCGACCGACGAGCCGACCGGACGGCAGCCTTCCATGCGGATGCCCCATTCGTCGACCGGCAGGCCGTTCGGGAGACCCTTGTCGCCGTTGCCGGCCATCGACAGCCATGCGTCGGTGAAACGCCAGCCGAGCGAGGGATCCTTCTTGCCGTAGTCCATGTGACCATAGACGCGGACGCCGCTGACTTCCTTGACGTCGTTGGTGAAGAACTCGGCGATGTCCTCATAGGCCGACCAGTTCACGGGAACGCCGAGATCGTAGCCGTACTTGGCCTTGAACTTGGCCTTGTAGTCCGGGTTGGTAAACCAGTCGTAGCGGAACCAGTAGAGGTTCGCGAACTGCTGGTCGGGCAGCTGATAGAGGTGACCGTTCGGCGCCGTGGTGAACGACTTGCCGATGAAGTCGTCGACGTCGAGCATCGGATCGGTGACGTCCTTGGCTTCGCCCTTCATCCAGTCGGTCAGGTCGACGGCCTGGCCATAGCGGAAGTGGGTGCCGATGAAGTCGGAGTCGTTGATCCAGCCGTCATAGACGTTCTTGCCGGACTGCATCTGGGTCTGGATCTTCTCGACGACGTCACCTTCCTGGATGATGTCGTGCTTGACCTTGATGCCGGTGATCTCCTCGAACGCCTTGGCGAGCGTGCGGGACTCATATTCGTGGGTGGTCAGGGTTTCGGAGACGACGTTGATCTCCATGCCCTTGAAGGGGGCAGCGGCCTTGATGAACCACTGCATCTCCTTCATCTGGTCGTCCTTGGAGAGGGTCGACGGCTGGAATTCGCTGTCGATCCACTTCTTCGCGGCCGCCTCGTCGGCGCGGGCCGGCGCGACAAGAGTGACCGATGCTGCGACGAGCGCGACCGCGCTGGTCATCGTCAAAAGCTTATCTTTAGTCATTCGTAAATGTCGCATTAGATTCCTCCGGTTGCAGCGACTAAATTCAGGCCCGGGTAGACCCCGGATCTGCTCTTTTTCGCGTTCTTCAGACGGTGCGAAAAATCACCACGGCTGAAAGAAGCGAAATTACCGTTCCGAGCCACAGGCTCGAAATCTCGACGCCCTCCGCGATCGGCAGGGTGAAAATCGGATCGGTGCCGACGAGGCCGATCCACAGCAGGTGGATCACCGCCGCCAGCACCAGCGAAACGAACAGGCGATCGCCGCGCGTGGTCGGAATGCGCAGCACGCCAACCCGCTCCGCCTCGGGATAGCCGATCGCGAGCCAGGTCATCATCCCGAGTGTAGAGGCAAGCAGCACGAAGAAGATCGCGGTGGGCCAGGTCCATGCCATCCATGCGATGCTGTCCATGAGCCCTCCTAGACCCGGCCGAGCGCGAAGCCGCGCGCGATGTAGTTGCGGACGAACCAGATCACCAGTGCGCCCGGGATGATGGTGAGCACGCCGGCCGCGGCAAGCAGGCCCCAGTCCATGCCGGCGGCCGATACCGTCCGCGTCATCACCGCGGAGATCGGCTTGGCGGCAACCGAGGTCAGCGTGCGCGCGAGCAGCAGCTCGACCCAGGAGAACATGAAGCAGAAGAATGCGGCGACGCCGATGCCACTCGCGATCAGCGGCACCAGGATCTTGATGAAGAAGCGCGGGAACGAATAGCCGTCGAGGAAGGCGGTCTCGTCGATCTCGCGCGGCACGCCGGAGACGAAGCCTTCGAGGATCCACACCGCCAGCGGCACGTTGAAGATGCAGTGCGCCAGCGCGACCGCCCATGGCGTATCGAACAGGCCGATCGCCGAGTACAGGTTGAAGAACGGCAGCGCATAGACCGCCGCCGGCGCCATGCGGTTCGACAGCAGCCAGAAGAACAGGTGCTTGTCGCCGAGGAAGCGGTAGCGCGAGAACGCATAGGCCGCCGGCAACGCCACCGCGATCGAGATCACGGTGTTGATGACGACATATTCCAGTGAGTTGATGTAGCCCGAGTACCAGCTCTCGTCGGTGAAGATGCGCCGGTAGTGCTGCAGCGTCGGTGTATGCGGCCACAGCGTCATCGTCGAGACGATCTCGGCGTTGGTCTTGAAGCTCATGTTGACGAGCCAGTAGATCGGCAACAGCAGGAAGATCAGGAACAGCGCCATGATCAGGCGGCGGCCGGGAATCGAATGCATCATGCCGCTCCCTCCTTGACCGGACGCTCGGTGCCGGCATTGGTCATCACGGTGTAGAACACCCAGCACACGATCAGGATGATGAGATTGTAGGCCAGCGACAGCGCGGCTGCCTTGCCGAGGTCGAACTGGCCGAGCGCGATCTTGACGAGCTCGATCGAGACGAAGGTCGTCGAGTTGCCGGGGCCGCCGCCGGTGACCACGAACGGCTCGGTGTAGATCATGAAGCTATCCATGAAGCGCAGCAGCACCGCGATCAGCAGCACGCGGTTCATCTTCGGCAGCTGGATCGCCTTGAACACCGCCCAGCGCGAGGCGCCGTCGATCTGCGCCGCCTGGTAATAGGCGTCGGGGATCGACTTCAGGCCCGCGTAGCAGAGCAGCGCGACGAGGCTCGTCCAATGCCAGACGTCCATCACGATGACAGTGACCCAGGCGTCGACGTCGTTGGAGACGTAGTTGTAGTTGAAGCCAAGGTGGTTCAGCGTATAGCCGAGCAGGCCGATATCGGGCCGGCCGAAGATCTGCCAGATGGTGCCGACCACGTTCCACGGAATCAGCAGCGGCAATGCGAGGGTGACGAGGCAGGCCGCGACGCTCCAGCCCTCGCGCGGCATCGACAGCGCGACGATGATGCCGAGCGGCACCTCGATCGCAAGGATCACCGCGGAGAAGAACAGGTTGCGGCCGAGCGAGGCCAGGAAGCGGCCGCCGAGATCGGTCGAGGGATCGAGCAGCTCCTTGAACCAGCCGACGCCGTTCCAGAAGAACTGGTTGTTGCCGAAAGTGTCCTGCATCGAATAGTTCACGACGGTCATCAGCGGCAGCACCGCCGAGAACGCCACCACCAGGAACACCGGCAGCACCAGGAACCAGGCTTTTTGGTTGATGGTCTTGTCCATCAGGCGACCCCTTCGACCAAATGGCTGTCGGCATAGACGTGGACGTTGGCGGGATTGAAGATCAGGCCGGCGGTATCGCCGGAGATCGAGAAGCCCGGCGGCACACGCGCCGCGAGTTTGGTGTTGCCGATCCGGACGCGGGCGAACTGGATGCGGCCGAGATCGTCGATCCGCTCGATGGTGGCCGACAGCAGCCCGGACGCGGGCGCCGCGACATCGACAAATTCAGGCCGCACGCCGATCTCGATCTTCTTGCCGGCCGGCAGGACACCATAGTTTCGATGCAGGCCGATGACATGGCCGTCGATCCGCGCCTCGTGGCCACTGACCTCGGCGGGCACGATGTTCATGCCGGGCGAGCCGATGAAATAGCCGACGAAGGTGTGCGCCGGCTTGTCGAACAGTTCGGCCGGCGTGCCGCTCTGCACCACGCGGCCGTCATGCATGACGACGACGGTATCGGCAAAGGTCAGCGCCTCGGTCTGGTCGTGGGTGACGTAGATCATCGTGAGGTCGAGCTCACGATGCAGCGCCTTCAGCTTGGAGCGCAGCTGCCATTTCAGCTCGGGATCGATCACGGTCAGCGGCTCGTCGAACAGCACGGCGGCGACGTCGGAGCGCACCAGGCCGCGGCCGAGCGAGATCTTCTGCTTGGCGTCGGCGGTGAGCCGCGTCGCCTTGCGGTTCAGGTACGGCGTCAGATCGAGCAAATCGGCGATCTGCCTGACCCGCGCATCGACCTCGGCCTTGGCGACGCCGCGGTTCTTCAGCGGGAAGGCCAGGTTCTGGCCGACCGTCATGGTGTCGTAGATCACCGGGAACTGGAACACCTGCGCGATGTTGCGCTTCTGCGTCGACAGCGGCGTGATGTCCTGGCCGTCGAACAGGATCTTGCCGCGCGACGGCGTCACGATGCCGGAAATCAGATTCAGCAGCGTGGTCTTGCCGCAGCCGGAGGGCCCGAGCAGCGCATAGGCGCCGCCCTGCCGCCAGGTCATGGTGACCGGTTTCAGCGCAAAGGATTCCAGCGGCGCGTCGTTGCCGCTGTAGGATTGCGCGAGATCGACGAGGTCAATGCGAGCCATCGGGCATCTCCCTCAATTGCTCTTGCTGGCTGACACGCGTGCCGCCAGCGAACTGCCATACAATTCGCTTGCAAACGCGGTCGCGGGCGACGCGACCAGGCGGTCGGCGGCGTCAAACACAAAGATATTCTCGGGATCGAGCGCGGCCTCGAGCACCTGCCCGGGTTCATATTCGTGCACGCCATGCAGCACCGCGACCCAGTTCGAATCGTGGACATGAACGTGCACGAAGCTCTCCGACCCGGTGATCTCGGTCACCGTCACGGTGGCGGAGAATTTGTGGCGGCCGGGCACGACGCTCCCGACCTCGAGTTGATGCGCCCGGAAGCCGATCTTGTACGTGCCGTCAGGCAGATTGGCGTACAGCCCCGCCGCGGGCGCCTGCTCGCCGCCGGCATAGACCACCCGGTCGCCCTTCTTCTGGATGCCGATGATGTTGAGCGGCGGATCGGAGAACACCTGCGCGACCCGCAGCGTGTCGGGATGGCGGTAGACCTTCGGCGTCGCGCCGGTCTGCAGCGCCTGGCCTTCCCACATGCACACCGTGTCGCCGCCGAGCAGCAGCGCTTCCGACGGCTCGGTGGTGGCATAGACGAAGATCGCACCCGAGGCCTCGAAGATCCGCGGCAGTTCGGCGCGCAGTTCCTCGCGCAGCTTGTAATCGAGGTTGGCGAGCGGCTCGTCGAGCAGCACGAGGTCGGCGCCCTTGACCAGCGCGCGGGCAATCGCGGTGCGCTGCTGCTGGCCGCCGGAAAGCTGCAGCGGCGTCCGCTTCAGATAGGGCTCGAGCCGCAACAGGCTGGCCGCCTCGGCCACCCGCTGCTCGATCTCGGCCTTCGGCTTGCCCTGCACCCGCAGCGGCGAGGCGATGTTCTCGTAGACCGTCAGCGAGGGATAGTTGATGAACTGCTGATAGACCATCGCCACCGAGCGTTGCCGCACGTCGGCGCCGGTGACGTCCCTGCCGTCGACCAGCACGCGGCCGGTGGTCGGCTTGTCGAGGCCGGCGAGCAGCCGCATGATCGAGGTCTTGCCAGACAGCGTGGGCCCGAGCAGCACGCTGAGCGTGCCACGCTCCAGCGTCAGCGAAACATTGCGGATGGTCT
Organism: Bradyrhizobium sp. B097; assembly: GCF_038957035.1. Taxonomy (NCBI): domain Bacteria; kingdom Pseudomonadati; phylum Pseudomonadota; class Alphaproteobacteria; order Hyphomicrobiales; family Nitrobacteraceae; genus Bradyrhizobium; species Bradyrhizobium sp. B097. The sequence goes on along the minus strand of NZ_CP152412.1, from coordinate 2,124,464 downwards.
GAATGCCATCCACGGTTCGCGTGACGTTCTGCAGTGTAACGCTCATGCCCGTCCTCCCGCTTCGCGGAGGGGACGTTCACCTGACACGCGGTTGGCGACCATCCACTCGTCGAGCGCGGCGATTTCACCCGCCGTCATCCGCAAGCCCAGCTTGGATCGTCGCCAGACGACATCGTCCGCGGTCCGTGCCCATTCGTTCGCCATCAGGTACCGGACTTCACTCTCCGTCAAGGTGGCGCCGAAGGCGCGGCCGAGATCATCAGCCGTTGCTGCATTGCCCAAGACCTTGCTGGCGCGCGTGCCATAGGCGTGGGCGAGACGGTTGGCGTGGGACTGTGCGAGGAACGGATAGTTGCGAACCAGCTCGGCGCTCAGCGCCGCGACCGCCGAGACATCCATGTCGCCGCCGGGCAGCGGCGCCTTGCCGGTCCAACCCTCCTGCGCCTTCGCGCCGCGGAGATAGGGCGACAGCCGCTCCAGCGCCTCTTCGGAGAGGCGGCGATAGGTGGTGATCTTGCCGCCATAGATCGACAGCAGCGGGGCACCGCCGGGCGTATCGAGCTCGAACACGTAGTCGCGGGTCGCGGCCTTGGCTTCGCTCGCACCGTCGTCATAGAGCGGACGCACGCCGGAGTAATTCCAGACCACGTCCTCGGGCTTCACCGGCTTGGCAAGGTATTCGCTGGCGGAGGCGCAGAGATACTCGATCTCCTCACGCGTCGCCTTCACCTCGGCCGGATCGCCGTCATAATCGCGATCGGTGGTGCCGATCAGCGAGAAATCGTTCTGGTAGGGAATGACGAAGATGATGCGGCCGTCGGCATTCTGGAAGATGTAGGCGCGGTCGTGGTCGTAGAGTTTCGGCACGACGATATGCGAGCCCTGCACCAGCCGCACCTTGGCCCGCGCGTTGACGCCGACACCGGTGGCCAGCACCTGCTCGACCCAGGGACCGCCGGCGTTGACCAGCACGCGCGCCTTGATGGTGTCGCGGGCGCCGGTGGCGCCGTCCTCGACCGTGACGTGCCAGACGCCGTCGACCTGCCTGATCTCCACCGCGCGGGTACGGGTGCGAATCTCGGCGCCGCGATCGGCGGCATCGCGCGCGGTCAGCGCCACCAGCCGCGCGTCGTCGACGAAGCAATCGGAATATTCAAAGCCCTTGGTGTAGCGCCCGGGGATCAGCGGCTTGCCGACCACGTCGCGTGTCAGATCGACCGAGCGCGTCGCCGGCAGCAGGTGCCGGCCGCCGATATGGTCGTAGAGGAAAAGGCCGAGCCGCAGCAGCCAGGCCGGGCGCAGGCCCGAATGGTGCGGCAAAACGAAACGCAGCGGACGAATGATATGCGGCGCGATCTGCCAGAGGATCTCGCGCTCGATCAGCGCCTCGCGCACCAGACGAAACTCGTAATACTCGAGATAGCGCAGACCGCCATGCACGAGCTTGGTCGACCAGGACGACGTTCCGCTGGCCAAATCATTCATTTCACAGAGGAAAACAGAATTGCCCCGGCCCGCCGCATCGCGCGCGATGCCGCAGCCATTAACGCCGCCTCCAATGATGGCGAGGTCGTAAATTCGGTCCAAAGAGCGCTTCCCCCGGCAACCGTTTTCGCTTTGACGGTTTTACTTTCGGATTGAAGTAGATCACAACCGAAAACGAAAGCAAAGTGAAAATAGGGAACTTTTGTTGGGGATTTTTTGGGCGGAATGATCGTAGCGGGGGCAGACCCCTCGTTCGGCCCGTCAGTACAAGACCCGTCACCCTGAGGTGCGAGCGGAGCGAGCCTCGAAGGGTGCACGGCCCCGCCGGTGGCCGTCGTTCCTTCGAGACGCGCGCAAGGGCGCGCTCCTCAGGATGACGGTGAGAGAGCTGTGCGCGTGGATTCGTCGGATCGCCGAGCGATGAAAGCGAGAGAGGAATTACGCGCTGCGCAGCGTCGCGGGCGCGGCGTCGGCGCCGTTGTCGTCGATATCGGCCTGCGGCTTGTCCATCGCGACGACCACCTCGATGCCGCGGCTGTGGCAGATGTTGGCGAGGCCTGCGGGCAAGGGCGAATCGGTGACGAAGGTCTGGATCTGGCTCATATGGGCGATCCGCACCGGCGCGCTGCGGCGGAGTTTTGTCGCATCCGACACCAGCATCACGTTGCGCGCGTTGGCGATGATCGCCTGCGCGACCTGCACCTCGCGATAGTCGAAGTCGAGCAGCGCGCCCTCCTCGTCGATCGCGGACGCGCCGATGATCGCGTAATCGACCTTGAACTGGCCGATCAGTTGCGTCGCGGTGGAGCCGACCACGGCACCGTCGGCGCGGCGCACCGTGCCGCCGGCCACCACCACCTCGATGCGCGGATGGCGATACAGCAGCATCGCGACGTTGAGGTTGTTGGTGATGACCAGCAGGTCCTCATGCGAGGTCAGCGCGCTGGCGACCTCTTCCGTGGTGGTGCCGATATTGATGAACAGCGAGCAGCCGTTTGGAATCCGCGCGGCCGCGGCGGCGCCAATCGCCTTCTTCTCCTCGGCGGCGACGAAGCGGCGCGCCTCATAGGCGAGGTTCTCGACACCCGAGGCGATGATCGCGCCGCCATGGATGCGGGTCAGCGACCGCTCGTCGCAGAGATCGTTGAGGTCCTTGCGGATGGTCTGCGCCGACACCTCGAATCGCTTGGCAAGGTCCTCGACCATGACCCGGCCGAATGCACGTGCGATGTTGAGGATTTCAGTCTGGCGATGGGAGAGTCCGGCCACGGCGGCCCCCTTGAAACGGCGAATGACCCATCGTGCGACCGTTCGGCACGGAGGTCAACGAGCAAGCATCGGCGGGGTTAAGGACTGCGTTGCAGCAATGTCGAGCCGGCAACGTTTCGGCACAATGCCTCACCAAGCCGATTCCTCACCAAGCCGTTTCCTCACCAAGACATGGCGGATGCAACAAGGCGAATCAATTCCGGATCATCGAATGCCGCAGCGCTGGCGACCGCGCCGGCCGCGAGCAGATCGGCATGACCGAGCCCGGTTCGCATCCCGATCGTCGCGATGCCCGCCGCCGTCGCGGACTGGATGCCGGAGCGCGAATCCTCGAACGCGAGCGAAGCCGAAGCCTGCGCGCCTGCGAGGCGCAACCCCTCGAGATACGGCAATGGATGCGGCTTGCCGTGCGCCAGTTCATCGCCGATCACGAGCGCCTTGAAACGGTGCGCGATGTCCATCCCCGACAGCAGCAGTTCGGCGTTCGGGCGCGGCGCGTTGGTCACCGCCACCATCGGCACGCCGGCGCGATCGGCGCGGTCGAGCAGCGCCATCAATCCCGGCACCGGCACGATCTGGCCGGAGACCAATTCGCGGAAGATCCGCTCCTTCTCGCCGAGGATGCCGGCGCGGCGGTCGGCCGGCTCGTGGGCGAGGAAGCGCTCGCCGATCGAAGCATTGGAGAAGCCTTGCAGCTCCTTGCCGAAGCGCGCGTGATCGAAGCTGTGTCCATGGGGGCCGAGCACCTGGTTGAACGCCGCCAGATGCAGCGGATCGGTGTCGGCGAGCGTGCCGTCGATATCGAACAGCAGCGCTCTGCCTTGTGTCTGCGTCATCCGAAAAACATTTCCGTGAGTTCGGATGCATCAATACAGACTCTTGCGGCGCGCGCAAACGGCGCGCCGCGTGGCTCCATATCAGGAGGCCAGCTGCAGATCTTGCCCAGTGACAAGCCGTCGCGCCGCGCGCTCGGCCTCGCGTGCATTGCGGAAGATTTGGCCCTCCAGGGCCTGGAAGCGGTGCGAAGCCGCGAAAAACGCGTAACCCCTGGTATCGCGCACCACGATACCCGCGGTCTCGGAACTTACTTCGATGACGTAGCAGTCTGACATTATCGGCCTCGGTTTGATTCCGCGCCGACAACGGCATCGCCGCCTGTTTGTTCCTGAGTTTTTTGCGAAGCGAAGCGCCGCTTTTTGCGATCGAGCCGCGCTCCGGTCTCAGTTTCGACTCGTTTTTTCTTGCGCCGAATCAGCGGCGCTTTTCGCACGAAAGACGTCAGGTCGAAATCGTCGCACCATCGCGCTGGATCGGTTGCGGATGGCCCTGCTCGTCGATCGAGACGTAGGTGAAATTGCCGTCGGTGACGAGGATCGACTGCTGCTCGCGGCGGCGCAGCACCCAGGCTTCGAGATGCACCGTGATCGAGGTGCGGCCGACACGCACGAGGTTGGCGTGCACCGAGACGAGATCGCCGACATAGACCGCCTTGCGGAAGTTCATCGCCTCGATCGCAACCGTCACGGTGCGGGACTTCGCCAGCTTGGAGGCGAACACGCCGCCGCCGACGTCCATCTGGCTGAGCAGCCAGCCGCCGAAGATATCGCCATTGGCATTGGTATCGGCCGGCATCGCCAGCGTACGGATGCAGAGATCGCCCTGCGGCTCGTTGCCGCTGATCGGCGGCGCGTGAACGTGCGTTTCGGGCGCTTGGGTGTCGGTCACTTGAAGGTCTCCCAGCCTGCATCGGGTGCGAAACGATCGCCGAACTTCTGCGTCAGTGCGCGCAGCGCGGATACGACGCTGTCGACGCCGCGCGTGCGCGCGTAGTTGAGCGGGCCGCCGCGGAACGGAGCATAGCCGGTGCCGAAGATCATCGCGCCGTCGACCATATCGGGGTCTTCGACGATGCCTTCGCGCAAGGCGGCGACGCAGACATTGGAGATCGGCAGCACCAGGCGGTCGATCATCTCGTCGCTCACTTTCGGACCGGTCTCCGGCAGCGGCGCTTTCTCCGCCTTGCCGTCCTTCCAGGTGTAGAAGCCCTTGCCGGTCTTGCGGCCGAGCTCACCCTTGGCCACCTTCTCGCGCAGCCACGCCGGCGTCGGCGGCAAGGTGTCGCCGAACTTCGAGCGCAGCATGTCGCCGACATCGAGGCAGATATCGAGGCCGACCTGGTCGGCCAGCTCGATCGGGCCCATCGGCATGCCGAACTCGACCGCCGACGCGTCGATCAGGCGCTGGTCGGTCTTCTCGTCCAGCATCATCATCGCTTCGAGCATGTAGGGCGTCAGCGCGCGGTTGACGAGGAAGCCCGGCGAGCTCTTCACCGGCAGCGGCAGGCGATCGATGGCGCCGACAAAGGCGAGCGCTTCCTTCAGCATCGCGGCATCGGTGCCGTCATGGCTGACGACCTCGACGAGCTGCAGCCGCGACACCGGGTTGAAGAAATGCAATCCGAGCAGCCGCTCCGGCCGTGCCAGCGTGGTGCGCAGATCCTGCAAGGGGATGCTCGATGTGTTGGTGGCGAGGATCGCGCCCGGTTTCAGCTTCGGCTCGAGCGAGGCATAGACCTTCTGCTTGAGCTCGAGCTTCTCCGGCACCGCCTCGATAATCAGATCCGCATTACGGACGCCCTCGCCGTCCATGTCGGGGATCAGTCGGTCGAGCGCGTCGCGCTGGTCGATCTTCTTGCGCATGATCTTGCCGAACAGATCCGCGGCGCGCTTCATCGCGCCCGCGATCGGTTCGGCCTTCATGTCGGCGAGCGTGACGCGCATGTCCTGGTTGGCGCACCAGGCCGCGATGTCGCCGCCCATCGCGCCGGCGCCGATGACATGGACGTGCGCAACCTTGTTACCGGGGCCTGCCGCCTTCTTCATTTGCTCGCGCAGGAAGAACACCCGGATCAGGTTTTGCGCGGTCGGCGCCACCATCAGATTGGCGAACGAGGCCTTCTCCGCATTGAGCATCGCCGAGCGGTTGCCTGCGTGCTTCTCCCAGAGCTCGATCAGCGCATAGGGCGCCGGATAATGCTTGCGCGGCGCAGCCTTCTCGGCCTCGCTGCGCATCCGCGAGGCAAGCACGCCCCGGACCGGGCCAAGATTGAGGATCGCGTTGAGCATGCCCGGTTTGCCGCGCTTCAGCCGGCCGAACACAGCATCCTTCACCGCGTTGCGGACGTGGCGTTCCTGGGTGACGGCATCGACCAAGCCGAGCGATTTGGCGCGGCGCGCGTCGATCGTCTTGCCGGTCAGCATCAAGGTCATCGCCTGCATCGGGTTGACCAGTTCGGTGAAGCGCACGGTGCCGCCGAGGCCGGGGTGCAGGCCGAGCATCACCTCGGGGAAACCGAACCGCGCATCGTCGATCGCGATCCGCATCTGGCAGGCCAGCGCGACCTCGAGGCCGCCGCCGAGACAGAAACCGTGGATCACGGCGACCGACGGCACGCGCAACGCCTCGAGCCGGTCGATCACCGCATGGGCGCGGCCGATCTCGGTCTCGACCGCCCGCGGGTCGCTGGCGCCGCGAAACTCATTGACGTCGGCCCCGGCGATGAAGCCGCTCTTTTTCGCGGAGCGCACCACGAGGCCGGTGGGCCGCTGATTCTCCAGTGCCGCGACAACAGCATCGAGCTCCTCGAGCAGATCGGCGGAAAGTGTATTGGCACTGGTGCCGGCGCGGTCGAACAGCAGCCAGGCAATGCCGTCCTCGTCCCGCGTCAGCTTGAAATTCTTGTAGGGGCTGTCGGCTGCCGGCTTCGGCCCGAGCTCGAGCACGCGGTCGGCGAGAACGTCCATGATCCGTGAATCCATGATCACACCGTCTCTATCAACATCGCGCCGCCCTGCCCGCCACCGATGCATTCGGTGGCGACGCCGCGCCTGGTGCCGAGCCGCTTCATCGCATTGACCAGATGCAGCACGATGCGGTTGCCGCTGGTGCCGACGGGATGGCCGAGGCTGATCGCTCCGCCGTCGACGTTCAACTTCGCGCGGTCGATCTCACCGGCCGCGCCGTCGAGTCCCAAAATCTCGCGGCAGAATTTGTCGTCGTTCCAGGCGGCGAGACAGCCGAGCACCTGCGTGGCAAAGGCCTCGTTCAGCTCCCAGGTCTCGACCTCCTGCAAGGTCAGCCCGTTGCGCTTGAGCAGTGCGCTCGCCGACAGCACCGGACCGAGGCCCATGATCGATGGATCGAGCGCCGACCACTGGCTGTCGAGGATGACGGCCTTCGGCGTCAGCCCGTGCTTTGCCACCGCCGTCTCGGACGCCAGGATCACCCAGGAGGCGCCGTCGGTGATTTGCGAGGAATTGCCGGCGGTGACCTGACCCCACGGGCGCTCGAACACCGGTTTCAGCTTTGCCAGCGTTTCGGCTGTCGAATCCGGGCGGACGCCGTCGTCATGGTCGTAGAACTTGCCGTCGCGGGAGAACGCGGTCTCGACCTCGCCCTTGAGGAAGCCCTCCTTCTGCGCCTTCGCCAGCCGCTGGTGGCTCTCGGCGGCGTAAGCATCGGACTGCGCACGGGTGATGCCGAAGAGATGGCCGACCTTCTCGGCAGTCTGGCCCATGTTCAGTTCGGTGATCGGATCGGTCAGCCCGCGCTCCAGCCCGATGATCGGCTTGAAGTAGCTCGGCCTCACCTTCAGCGCCGCGGCGATCTTGGCCCCTACCCCCTTGGCGCCGGCAAAGCCGGCAAACCAGCGCACACCTGAATTGGGCCAGACCAGCGGCGCGTGGCTCAGCGCCTCGGCGCCGCCGGCGAGGATCAAATCGGAGATGCCCTCGCGGATGTAACGATAGCCGGTATCGATCGACTGCATGCCGGAGCCGCAATTGATCTGCACCGTGAAGGCGACCATCTGCTCGCCCATGCCGAGCCGGAGCGCTGCGACCCGCGCCGGGTTCATCTCGTCGGCGATGACGTTGACGCAGCCGAGGATGACCTGGTCGAAGGCGGTGGGCGCGAAAGGCTGCCGCGCCAGCAGCGGCCGGCCGCATTGCACGGCAAGATCGACCGGGGTGAACGGACCGGGACCGGAGCGCGCCTTCAGGAACGGCGTCCGGCTGCCGTCGACGATAAAGACTGGTCGCGCCATCAGCTCGCCGCCCTCTGCTCACCCAGCTCCTGGAAGAACTGATGCACGTCGGCGGTTTTCTTGTAAATCGGGGACAGCGCCTCGGGCGCAAAATCATCGACCTCGATGACCTTGGCGACGGCCTCATGGGCGGCGGCGAGCTTCTCGCCGTCGGCCTCGGTGATGACGCCTTTCTTGACGGCTTCCTTCCAGTCATGCAGCCGCGCTGCACGCAGCTGCTTGGCCGCATCCTCGGACTCGGTGACGAGACGGAAGGCCTTTTCCAGCCGCGCAATGCCGCCATCATCCTCGACAAAGGCGAGGTCGGGCGTCAGGCGGTCGCGTGCCGCCGACGGCGACAGCACGAGTTGTGCGCAGAGATGCACGACGCGGTCCGACGGACCCGTGACGCGCGCGCCGAACGGCTGGATCAAGAATTTCAGCATCCATGCCACCGGGCGGTTCGGCAGATTGGCGAGGATCTCCGCAAAGCGGTTCTCGATGGTCTTGAAGCCCGACGCCATGCACCATTCGAGCGCGGGAAGATCCTCCTTCTGCCGCCCCTCGTCCTGCCAGCGTTTCAGCGCGGCGGAGAGCAAATACAGCTCGGACAGGATGTCGCCGAAGCGCGCCGAGAGCATTTCCTTGCGCTTCAGCGCGCCGCCGAGGGTGAGCAGCGCCATATCGGCACACAACGCGAACGCCGACGAATAGCGCGAGAGCTGGCGATAGAACTCCGTCGCATCGCCGGCATCTGGCGCCGGTGCGAACAGGCCAAAGCTCCAGCTGCGGCCCCAGGCGCGGAACATGGTCGCGAAGCTGTGGCCGACATGCTTCCAGAACGCGGTGTCGAACGCAGTCAGGCCCTTGTCGCGATCGGTCTCGCTGAGCGCGTTCATCTCCTGCAGCAGATACGGATGCGCGCGGATCGCACCCTGCCCGAACACGATCAGATTGCGGGTCAGGATATTGGCGCCCTCGACCGTGATGCCGACCGGCACCGAACGGTAGAGCCCGCCGAGATAGTTCTGCGGCCCGTCGATCACGGCCTTGCCGCCGTGGATGTCCATGGCGTCGTCGATCGCGATCCGCATCCGCTCGGTGGCGTGAAGCTTCATGATCCCGGAGATGACGGCGGGGTGATGCCCCTCGTTCAGCGCGGCGCAGGTCAGCCGCCGCGCGGCGTCGAGCAGATAGGCGGTACCGGCGATGCGCGCGAGCGGCTCCTCGATGCCGTCGAATTTCGAGATCGAGATACCGAACTGCTCGCGGATGCGGGCATAGGCGCCGGTGGTGCGCGCGGCGTAGGCGGCGCCGGCGGCCGACAGCGACGGCAGCGAGATGCCGCGGCCGGCGGCGAGCGCCGTCATCAGCATCTTCCAGCCCTGGCCCAAGCGCTCCTGGCCGCCGATGATGTAGTCCAGCGGGATGAAGACGTCCTTGCCCCAGTTCGGGCCGTTCTGGAACACCTGCATCGCCGGCAGATGGCGATGGCCGATCGAGACGCCGGGCAGATGGGTCGGGATCAGCGCGACCGTGATGCCGAGCTCTTCCTCGCTGCCGACGAGGTGATCGGGATCATAGGCCTTGAAGGCGAGGCCGAGCAGCGTCGCGACCGGCCCCAGCGTGATGTAGCGCTTGTGCCAATTGAGCTTGAGCCCAAGCACCTCGCGGCCTTCGAAATTGCCCTTGCAGATGACGCCGGTGTCGATCATCGAGGCGGCGTCCGAGCCGGCCTCCGGGCTGGTCAGCCCGAAGCAGGGAATGTCCTGGCCCGCGGCCAAACGCGGCAGCCATCTGTCCTGCTGCTCTTTGGTGCCGAAGCGCATCAGGAGTTCGCCCGGCCCAAGCGAGTTCGGCACCATCACGGTGACGGCCGCGGTCAGCGAGCGCGAGGAAATCTTGCGCACCACTTCGGAATGCGCATAAGGCGAGAAGCCGAGGCCGCCGAACTCCCGGGGGATGATCATGCCGAAGAATTTCTTGGCCTTGATGAAGCTCCACACCTCGGGCGGCAGGTCGCGCCATTCCCAATTGATCTTCCACTCGTCGAGCATTGCGCAGAGCTCGTCGACCGGACCATGCAGGAAGGCCTTCTCCTCGTCGGTCAATTTGGCCGGCGCGAACGCCAGCAATTTCGACCAGTCGGGATTGCCGGTGAAGAGATCGGCGTCCCACCAGACGTCGCCGGCTTCCAGCGCCTCGCGCTCGGTGTCCGACATGGTCGGCAGCACACCACGCGCCCAGGAGAAGATCGGCTTGGACAGGTAATCGCGGCGGAAGCTCATGGTGGGGTCCTCATGAAACGGCAGCGCGGATGGGTGATGATCCTATCGGAAAGTGCCGTTCACCGGTGAACACTTCGCTGTTCAAATAAAGCGAAATTGACGCGGCCGAGCCGCCGTTTGTTAACGGCAGACCACGCGTTCAGTTCCGAAAGCTGAGCTGCGACAATCAGGTAGCCGAGGGTGGTAGCACCACGAAAGCAGGACGAACCAAGTGCCGGTCTCGCGGCAGGCTCCCCACCTCTCCCGCTTGCGGGGGAGGTCGCCGCGCATCAGCGCGGCGGGTGGGGGCTCTCTCCACGATACGACTCGCGGAGAGAGCCCCCACCCGTAGCCGACGCTTTCGCATCGGCGTCCTCTTCAAGGACGGCGGCCCGCCGGGCCGCCTATGCCTCCCCCGCAAGCGGGAGAGGGAGCGCAGTCTCCCACGCGGATACTTTACGCCGGCCCGGCGCCCTGGGTCGCGGTATAGACCGCATAGAGCGACTGGCTTGCGGCCATGAACAGGCGATTGCGCTTGGGGCCGCCGAAGGTGATGTTGCCGCAGACCTCGGGCAGCCGAATGCGGCCGAGCAGCTTGCCTTCCGGCGACCACACCGTGACGCCGTTGTAACCGACTGCGCGGCCGGCGTTGCTCGAGCACCAGACATTGCCGTTGACGTCGCAGCGGATGCCGTCCGGTCCGCACTTCACGCCGTCGATCGTGAAATCGCTGAACCGCTTGCCGTTGACGGGCTTGTTGTCGGCGCCGACATCGAACACGAAGACGTCGCCCTTGCCGCCGGGGCCGGTGTCGCCCGGTCCTTTGCCGGTCGAGACGACGTAGAGCTTCTTGTAGTCGGGCGAGAAGCAGAGGCCGTTCGGATCCGGCACCTGGTCCTCGGTCACCACGAGATCGACGCGGCCCGAGGGATCGATGCGATAGCAATTGGTCGGCAGTTCGCGCTTGGCCGGCGCGAAGCCCGCGGGCTGCCCGATCCGCGGGTTGAGCTTGCCGGCCGCGTTGCTCGGGCCACCGGCCGCGTCAGGCTCGCCCTCGTAGAGCTGGCCGCCATAGGGCGGATCGGTGAACCAGTAGCTGCCGTCGGGATGCGCGGCGATGTCGTTCGGCGAGTTCAGCCGCTTGCCTTGATAGTTATCAGCAAGCACCGTCGCAGTGCCGTCATTCTCGTAGCGCGTCACCCGGCGGGTGAGATGTTCGCAGGAGAGCTGGCGGCCCTGGAAGTCAAACGAATTGCCGTTCGAGTAGTTCGACGGCGTGCGGAACACGCTGACATGGCCGTCATCCTCCGACCAGCGCATCTGCCGGTTGTTGGGGATGTCGCTCCACAGGAGATAGCGGCCCTGCGAACTCCAGGCCGGGCCTTCCGCCCACAACAGCCCGGTATGGAGGCGCTTGATCGAGGTGTTGGGCTGGGCAAGGTCGTTGAAGGACGGATCGACCGCGATGATGTCGGGGTCCCAGAAATAGGTGGTCGGCGCACCGCGCGGACTGAAGTCGCGCGGCGGGCTGGTGATGGTCGTCGGCGGTCCGACCGGCGCGGGCGCGTTCTGCGCCAGCGCGCTGCTGACGCCGGCTGCGGCAGCGGCCGCCCCCACCGCCAATCCCTGGACAAGCGTTCGACGTGAAACGTTCGGATCGCGCGCCTCTTCCTTCTGACCGCTTTGCGCGCCCTTTGGACCGCTCCGCTCCTGGCGTGTCATCGCATCCTCCCACTATGTTCGCCGGCCGTTGATCCGGCCTGGCGCGCGGGAGGTTAGACTGCTCGCTCGGAGGTTGCGAGTGACGGTTTTTCATCACTGCGGGCGGAAATTTCACATTGTCGTGGTGTGGGCAGGCGTCGCGGGGCGCGCGAATGCACGGCGGAGAGCGACGTTCCTTACCTCGCCCCGCTTGCGGGGAGAGGTCGAAATTCAAGCGCAGCTTGAATTTCGGGTGAGGGGGTACAGGTCTCACCACGCTCACAACTCGTGGAGGCAGCCCCTCACCCCAACCCTCTCCCCGCAAAAGCGGGGCGAGGGAGAAGAAAGAACTAATCCGGCCGGATCATCTCGAACATGTTCTCCGGCTTGATCTCGAAATAGTCGCCGCGGCGGCCGGCGCGGACGATCGGGTGGGCGAGACCGGTCTGATAGACGCCGTCCTTGATGAAGGCCTTGTCGATGTGGACGGCGACCACCTCGCCGAGTGTGAGCCAGGCCTCGGCCTTCTTGCCGTCGGCGCCCTGGAGCTGGACGATCTGGCTCACCTTGCATTCGAACGACACCGGGCTTTCGGCAACGCGCGGCACGTTGACCAGCTTGCCGGCGACCTGCGTGAGCCCTGCGAGCTTGAACTCGTCGACTTCGCGCGCGACATGCGCTGCGGTCGCGTTCATATGCTTGGCGAGGTCCATCGTCGCCAGGTTCCAGACGAACTCACCGGTGTCCTGGATGTTGGCGACGCTGTCCTTCCAGTTGGTGGAGGAGAAGCCGATGATCGGCGGCACGTAGCAGAAGGCGTTGAAGAAGCTGTAGGGCGCGAGGTTGACGTTGCCGCCCTTGTCGCGCGAGGAGATCCAGCCGATCGGCCGCGGCGCCACGATGGCATTGAACGGGTCGTGCTTCAGGCCGTGGCCGTTCTTCGGCTCGTAGAAATGCAGGTCTTTTGCGGTCAAGCTTGGCCCCTCTCACGGTAGCCCGGATGGAGCGCAGCGCAATCCGGGACTCGTCTCACACGTGGAAGCATTCCCGGATTGCGCTGCGCTCCATCCGGGCTACAAATTCGCTTCGCTTGCAATGCAGGAAGAGTCAACTGACGAAAACGTCAGTGCCGGTGCTCAGTTGGCGCGGATGCGCGGCGACAGGCCGGCGATCACGAAATCGATCATCTGGTCGATGGTCGGGCCCGGCTTGGTGGCGCATTGGGCGATCATCTGCGGGTGGAAGAACCGCATCATCGCCGTGCAGGCGCAGAGCGCGGCGAGCTCCAGGTCGTTGACCTCGAATTCACCCGAGGCCACGCCTTGCGCGATCACCTCGCCGATCGTCTGGCCGATCAGCTCCATATGGGCGGTGCAGACCTCCCAATCCTCCTGCATCGCGATCTCGACCATCTCGTGCAGCTTGGAATCGCCGACATAGCGCTCGGTGTTCATGCGATTGATGGTCGTCATCATCTGGCGCAAGCGCGCCGCAGCGGGCCCTTCCGACCGGGCAATCCGCTGCGCCTCGATCTCGACCTCGCCCATCAGGCCGCGCGCCACGCCCTCGTGGATCGACTTCTTCGAATCGAAGAAGCGATACACGTTGGCGGGGCTCATCCGCAGCTCTTTGGCGATGTCGGCGACCGTGGTCTTCTGATAGCCGATCTGCCGGAACAAGCGCTCCGCCACCACGAGAATCCGCTCGCGGGTGTCGGTTTCGCTATGTTCCTGGATCAGCGTCATATTGGCCTGCTCAATCTTCAATTATTCGGCCGCCTCAGCAAGTGGAAATGCGAGTTGTCCCTCACCCGCATGCTGCGGCGCAGTATTGACTTGCTCGGGGCCGCTTTCATCCAAGGTCTTGCGGAACCAGAGGGCGTAAAGGCCCGGCAGATACAGCAAGGTCAGGAAAGTCGCAACAAACAAACCGCCCATGATGGTGATCGCCATCGGGCCCCAGAACGCCGAGCGCGACAGCGGGATCATGGCGAGGATCGCCGCGAGCGCGGTTAGCACCACGGGCCGGGCGCGCCGGACGGTGGCCTCGACGATCGCTTCGCGCCGGGTCAGGCCGGAGGACACGTCGCTCTCGATCTGATCGACCAGGATCACCGCGTTGCGCATGATCATGCCGGCGAGCGCGATCAGGCCGAGCAGCGCCACGAAGCCGAACGGCTGGTTGGCGACGTTCAACCCGAGCGAGGCGCCGACGATGCCGAGCGGCGCGGTCAGGAACACCAGCGTCAGGCGCGAGAAGCTCTGCAGCTGGATCATCAGCAGCGTCAGCATCACCATCACCATCACGGGGAAGAGGATGAAGATCGACGCATTGCCCTTGGCGGATTCCTCGAACGCCCCGCCCGGCTCGATCCGGTAGGCCGGCTCGAGATGGGCCTGGATGTCCTTCAGCTTCGGCGCGATCTGGTTGGTGACGTCGGGCGCCTGCACGCCGTCGACGACGTCGGAGCGCACGGTGATCGCCATGTCGCGGTTGCGCCGCCACAGGATCGGTTCCTCATGCGCATACTCGATCTTGGCGATCTGCTGCAGCGGCACCGCCACGCCATTGCGCGTGGTGATGGTGAGATCGCCGACGCGGCCGAGATCGAACCGCTCGGACGGCACCGCGCGGGCGACCACGCCGACCTTCTCGATGCCGTCGCGGATCGTGGTGACCGGCGCGCCCGAGATCAGCATTGCCAGCGCCTGCGAGACATCCTGCGGGGTCAGGCCGAGCGCGCGCGCCCGATCCTGGTCGACGGCGAGCTTCAGGTAGGGCGACTGCTCGTTCCAGTCGAGCTGGACGTCCTTGACGTTCTTGTTCTGCCGCATCACCTCGCGCACCTGGTAGGCGATGTCGCGCACCTTGTTGGCGTCGGGCCCGATCACGCGGAACTGGACCGGGAAGCCGACCGGCGGACCGAAATTGAAGCGGTCGACCCGGACCCGCGCCTCGTTCAGCGCGCCATCGGCGGCGGCCTGCTCGATCTTCGCCTTGACGCGCTCGCGCGCCTCGACGTTCTTGGCGAGGATGACGATCTCGGCAAAGGCCTCGTTCGGCAGCTGCGGGTTGAGGCCGAGCCAGAAGCGCGGCGAGCCCTGGCCGACATAGGCGGTGTAGGTCTGAATGTCCTGGTCGTCCTTCAGCAGCCCTTCGGCCTGCTTCACCGCCTTCTCGGTCACGTTGAAGGCGGTGCCTTCCGGCAGGCGGAGCTGCAGGAACAACTCGGGCCGCTCCGACAGCGGGAAGAACTGCTGCTGGACGTGGCCGAAGCCGACGATCGCGGCGACGAACACGCCGACGGTCGCCACCACCACCTTGATGCGGTGATCGACGCACCACTGCACCACGCTGCGCAGGCCGCGATACATCCGCGTCTCATAGATCGCGTGCGGATCGTGGTTCTGGTGCACCTTGATGTTCGGCAGCAGCTTGACGCCGATATAGGGCGTGAAGATCACCGCGACGAACCAGGAGGCGACCAGCGCGATCGCCACGATCCAGAAGATGCCGCCGGCATATTCGCCGACCGCCGAATTGGCAAAGCCGATGGGGAGGAAGCCAGCGGCTGTGACCAGCGTCCCCGTGAGCATCGGAAACGCGGTAGATTCCCAGGCAAAGGACGCCGCCTTCATGCGGTCCCAGCCCTGTTCCATTTTCACCACCATCATCTCGACCGCGATGATGGCGTCGTCGACCAGGAGGCCGAGCGCAATGATCAGCGCGCCGAGGGTGATGCGGTGCAGATCGAGCGACATCGCGTTCATCACGATGAAGACGATGCCGAGCACCAGCGGCACCGAGAGTGCCACCACGATGCCGGTGCGCCAGCCGAGCGCGACAAAGGAGACGAACAGCACGATCGCGAGCGCCTCGACGAAGGAGTGCACGAACTCGCCGACGGCGTGCTCGACCACCTTGGGCTGGTCGGCGATCTGCTGGATGTCGACGCCCTGCGGCACCGCCTTCAGGAACTCGGCGGTCGCCTGCTGGACCTCCTTGCCGAGCTCGAGAATGTTGGCGCCCTTGGCGGTGACGACACCGATGCCGAGCGCCGGCTTGCCTTCCTGACGCACTTTGAAGCTCGGCGGATCGACATAGCCGTGAGAGACGGTTGCGATATCGCCGAGCCGGAACACGCGGCCGTTGCTCTCGACCGGCGTTTCGGCAACCGCCTTGACGCCGTCAAGCGCACCGGTGACGCGCAGCGGCACGCGCTGCGACGACGTCTCGACCGTGCCGGCCGGGGTGACGTTGTTCTGCTTGGCGAGCGAGTCGAACAGCGCCTGCGGCGTGATGCCGAGCGTCGCGAGCTTGGCGTGCGAGAACTCGACGAAGATGCGCTCGTCCTGGGTGCCGTAGAGATCGATCTTGGTGACGCCAGGCACTTTCAAGAGACGCTGGCGAAAACCTTCCGCGACCTTCTTGAGCTGCGCGTAATTGGCGCCGTCGCCGGTCATCATATAGAGGATCGAATCGACGTCGGAGAATTCGTCGTTGACCACGGGGCCGAGAATGCCGGAGGGCAGCTCGCCCTGCACGTCGACCAGCTTCTTGCGGATGAGATAGAAGAGATAGGGCACGTCCTTCGGCGAGGTCGAATCCTTGAAGGAGACCTGCATCGCCGTGAAGCCCGGCTTGGAATAGGTCTGCACCTTGTCGAAGAACGGCAGCTCCTGCAGCTTCTTCTCGATCGGATCGGCGACCTGCATCTGCATTTCCTGCGAGGTCGCGCCCGGCCACATCACCGAGACGTTCACCACCTTGACGGTGAAGAACGGATCCTCGGCGCGGCCGAGCTTCTGATAGGAGAAGTAGCCGGCGGCGCCGAGGATGATCATCAGGAACAGCACCAGCGTCGGATGGCTGACCGCCCAGGCCGAAAGGTTGAAGCGCTTCATCGAACTCTCCAAGTCCCTGAACCGATTTCGCTGCACCCGTCATTGCGAGGAGCGTCAGCGACGAAGCAATCCACATTTGTTTTGCGGCGAGATGGATTGCTTCGCTTCGCTCGCAATGACGGACGATTGATTAGAACGACAGCGACGAGACGACCCGGACCTTCTGGCTCGGATCGAGTTTCTGCACGCCGAGGGCGACCACCTTGGCGCCATCGTCGACGCCGCCGGAGATGACGACGTTGTTGCTTTCATAGGCCTTCACCTTGACCGGCTTCAGCGCGATGTCGCCCTTGTCATCGACGATGTAGAGCGAGGGATCGCCGCCCTGGCTGTACAGCGCCGACAGCGGCAGCTTGGCGACCCGTTCGGTCGCCTTGTCGGCCAGGGTCAGCGTCGCGGTCATGCCGAGCGAGACGGCCTCGTCGGCGTCGGGCAGCGAGAACTTCGCGAGATAGGTGCGGGTGGCGGGATCGGCCTGCGGCGCGACCTCACGCAGCTTCGCGGCATAGGTCTTCTTGGCATCCGACCACAGCGTCACCGTGGCAACGCCCGACCTGGCACGAGCGAGAAGCGTCTCGGGGATCGCGACGACAGCTTCCTTCTCGCCAAGTCGGGCGACACGGATCGAAGCCTGGCCCGCGGCAACCACCTGGCCGGGCTCGATCATGGTCGCTGTGACGACACCCCTCGTGTCGGCCACCAGCGTTGCATAGGAGAGGGAATTCTTGGTCAGCTCGACCGAGCGCTCGGCGCGGTTCAGCCGCGCCCGCGCCTCGTCGCCGGCGGCCTTGGCGGAATCGAGCGCCGCATCGGTGGCCCAGCCCTTGGCCTTCAGGTCCTTGGCGCGCTGCTCGGCGGCCCCGGCCTGCGCCAGCACGCCGGTGGCGGCGCGGAATTCCGCCTCCGCCTGCTCGGCCTGCAGCTTCAAATCGACCTCATCGAGGGTGGCCAAGGGCTGGTCGACGTCGACTGTCTGTCCGACCTCGACCAGCCGCTTGGCCACCTTGCCGGCGACCCGAAAGCCCATATCGGCTTCGATACGGGGCTTGATGGTGCCGACAAAGCTGCGCTCGGGCGTTTCGGCCTCGTAATGGACGGTCGCCACCAGAACGGGGCGTCCGGGATCCGCGTTTTCGGCTGCCTTGTCATTGCAGCCGGTCAGCGCGAACACCGCGAAAGCCAGCGTTGCTCCGGTCAAGAGCCTGTAATAGCTCGACAAAACGGAACGAACGAACATCTGAAATCTCCATCAGGCTGACGACTGATGAAGAGTATCGATTTATCACTGATGAATGTCAATATTCGTCATTAGTAACCAATTCGTGAGGACGGGCCGGAATCGGCCTCTTTCGCCCCGATACGTCGACTCTGGCCGCGGCCGTTTACGGTCACGGAAGCAGCGGCATGCGAGGTTGCCGCCATGTCATGGATATTGGCCCTTGGTTACGCAGGCTTCCTGATCTGGTCCGTCGGCCGGGCACGCGAACGCGCGGCTGAGCACGCCACGACGGGAATGCTGCGCTCGCCGCTCTATTGGTCGGGTGCCGGGCTCATCGGCGTTCTGGTCGCGCTCACGCTCTCCGAGCGCTACGCCCTGGCGCAGGGCGGCATCCTGATGTGGACGTGGCTTGCAGCGCTGGGCGTCACGCTGGTTGCGATCTTCTTCGTGCGCCGTTCGCTGAAGTGGCGATACCCGGTCTAGCAGCCAAGAAATGTAGGATGGGTAGAGCGAAGCGAAACCCATCGTCTCGCCTCAGACCATGAACGATGGGTTTCGCTTCGCTCTACCCATCCTACGCAGCCGTTACCCTATTTCGCGCCCGCGAACTCGGTCTTGGTCTCGTGGCTGCCGAGGAAAACCAGCAGGCCGGCCGCGAGCGGCAGCAGCGACAGCACCAGGAGGCCGGTCGACGTGCTGCCGGTCGTCTCCTTCACCCAGCCGATCAGATAGGGCCCGCCGAAACCGGCGAGGTTGCCGATCGAGTTGATCAGCGCGATCGCGCCGGCAGCGGCGGTGCCTGACAGCCAGGCGGTCGGCAGCGTCCAGAACACCGCGAAGGTGCAGAACACGCCGATCGCGGCAACCGTCAGCACGACCATGGTCATGGTCGGATCGGTGATGTAGCTGGAGATGGCGAGCGACAGCGCCGTGAGCAAAAGCGGCGCGCCGACATGAAACACGCGCTCCCGCGTGGCGTCGGAACGGCGCGCCCACAGGATCATCGCGACGGTGCCGAACACATAGGGGATCGCGGTGACGAAGCCGGTCTGCGCGTTGGTGAGACCGAACGCCTTGACGATCTGCGGCAGCCAGAACTGCATGCCATAGAGCGAGGCGACGAAGCCGAAATAGATCGCGCTGAGCGCCAGCACCTTCGGCGAGGACAGCGCCTGGCCGAGCGTGAAGTGCTGCGCCGCCTGCTTGGCCGCGACCTCGGCATCGAGCTTCGCCTTCAGCCAGGCCCTCTGCTCGGCCGAGAGCCAATTGGCCTTCTCCGGCCGGTCGGTGAGATAGAACCAGGTGACGATGCCGAGCAGCACCGAGGGGATGCCCTCGATCACGAACAGCCACTGCCAGCCCTTCAGCCCCATCACGCCGTCGAGCCCGAGCAACAGGCCGGAGATCGGGGCGCCGATCACGGTCGAAATCGGCACGGCAAGCGCGAAGGCGGCGAGGAAGCGCGCGCGATACTCGGCCGGGTACCAGTAAGTGAGATAGAGGATGATGCCGGGGAAGAAGCCGGCCTCGGCGACACCGAGGAAGAAGCGCAACGCATAGAAGCTGTGCTCGTCATAGACTGCCGCCATCAACGCCGAGAGGATGCCCCAGCTCACCATGATGCGGGCGATCCACTTGCTGGCGCCGAATCGCTCCAGCGCCAGATTGCTCGGCACCTCGAAAATGAAATAGCCGATGAAGAAGATGCCGGCGCCGAACGAGAACACCACCGGCGAGAACTTCAGCTCCGCATTCATTTGCAGCGCGGCGAACGAGAGATTGACGCGATCGAGGTAGGAGAAGAAGTAGGCCAGGATCAGGAACGGGATCAGCCGCCAGGAGATCGCGCGGATTGTGGACGTCTCGACCTCGCTGCGGGCTCCGCGATCGGGCGCGACGGTTGCGGACTGGCTCATCTGTTCCCCCCAAGGCTATCTTGCCCTGAGGATTATTGGGTAGCCCCGCATTGGGCAATGGCAAAAACTCATAGCACACAGGCCAGACGGAAGCCCGGGCAGCGCCCCGCCGGCCATCCCTGTCATTGCGAGCCAACGGGTCGCAATGACGAATGGAGAAAGCCAGCCCTACTCGGCCAGCTGGAAGCGCTCGAAGCGGTCGAGCTCCTCCTCGATGCGGTGCTTCAGCTCCTTGCGCGCCGCCTGCTTCTTGCCGTTGCCGACCCAGCTCCATTTCTGCATCAGCAGCTTCCGGTTCTGCCGGTCGGTCTTCAGGTCGAGGGCGGCAACGATATCGTCGCCGACCAACACCGGCAGCGCGAAATAGCCGAACAGGCGCTTCTCCTTCGGCACATAGGCCTCGAATCTGTGGCCGTAGCCGAAGAACAGCTCGGTGCGCTTGCGCTGGATGATCAGCGGATCGAACGGCGAGAGGATGTGAACCAGGGCAGGATCACCCTCGCCGGTCTCCTCCAGCACTTCGGGCCGCGCCCAATGCTCCTGCTTGCCGGCGCCATCGAGCGCGATCCGGACCAGCTCCTTGCGGCGCACCCTCGCCTCGATCAGGGCGCGCACCGCCTTCTTGCTCGGCGCGTCCAGATGGCAGATCGAGTCCAGGCTGACGATGCCCTGTGAGCGCAACGCGCGGTCGAGCAGATAGGCGATCCGCGACGAGGCCGGTGCGGGCTTCGGCGGCTTGTCCCAGCCGAAATGCCTGGCCATCAGCTCGTAGGTCTTCAGCATGCCGGCGCGCTCGCTGATCGTGACCACGCCGCCATAGAAGGCGAGTTGCAGCGCGCGCTTGGAGGGTTTCCGGCTCTGCCAGAGATGCTCCTTCTCGGTCAGCACATCGTCCTCGATGTCGCGGATGGTCAGCGGACCGGCTCGCAGCAGCCGCAGCACCTTGCGGGTATCCGACGGCGTCACCGACGAGAACCATTTGTGGCCCTCGCGCTTATGCGCCTTCATCGCCGGCAGGAAGATGTTGATGTCCTTGGACGGCACGTAGGACAGCGCGTGCGTCCAGTACTCGAACACGCTCTTGTCCTGGCTCTGCGCCTGCTTGAGGTCGGCGCGGCGGTAGTCCGGAATCCGCGTGAACAGGATGTGGTGGTGGCAGCGCTCGATCACGTTGATGGTGTCGATCTGCACATAGCCGAGATGATCGACGGCGGCCGCCACGGCTGACGCCCCCTCCCCGAACGGCGCCGTCGTATCGAGCCGTTGCGCGCGCAGCCAGATATGGCGGGCGGCGGCATTGTTCAGGGATAAGGGTTCGGCGGCGCGGGGCATTGCCCAGGCAATGTAGTGAGATTCGCGGAGCTGTGGAGTGCCACGCGGCGCAAATCAGCCGCGCATGATCATCGGCGCCTGGACGTGTGGGGCGCTTCGGACCGGCTACTGCGATCCAACGGCCCGCCGCAACCAGGGAACGTCCGCCATCGCCGCCGCGAGCGCTGCCTTTTCCTCATGGAAAACCCGGGACGAATGACCGCCAACCGGAAACCAACCGCGGCCATCCTCCACGTCCCGGCGATATTCCTCGAAGCCGATGGTCCCTTCCGGGCGAACGAAGATATCGACACAGCGCGAAGCACCTTCGTCATTGATCGAACGGAGGACGCGATTGACGTGGGCCAAGATGTTCTCCTCTCCGTCGCCGGCCCCTGCCCGGCACGGGCCCCGGGACACTCATCCGTGATCTAGATCACATTCCCGGATTTGAACCGGTCCTAGGTTCCCAGCATCAAAACGACAACAGCCGGATTGGCTGGCCTGATATTTAAGGACCAAAACCATGACCCGCTCTCGTTCCCTGTCTCTTTTGACGATCGGCGCTGCGCTGTCGATGACGGCGGGCGTCGCACTGGCCGGCAGCGATACCGTTCCGGCCGCCCAGATCCTCAATGCGCTGAAGCCGAAGTCGGCCACCCGCGGCCTCTCCGCCGGCACGCAGGTCGACCCGGCCGCTTCGGCCAAGGAAGCGAGCTTCCTCAACACCGTTCGCAACCGGCAGACCCGCTCGCTGTCATTGGGCGAACGCCAGGAGATCGCCGACATCGCCGCCAACAAACCGAAGATCGATCTGGAAATTCACTTCGACTACAACTCGGCTGAGATCGCCAAGGGCTCGACCCAGGCGGTGCAGGAGCTCGGCAAGGCGCTGTCGGACGCCAGCATGAAGGGCACGACCTTCGTCGTCGCCGGCCACACCGATGCGATCGGCAGCGAGGCCTATAACCAGGATCTCTCGGAGCGCCGCGCCGACACCATCAAGAACTATCTGGTCGAGCATTACGGCCTGAACGGCTCTGATCTCGTGACCGTCGGCTATGGCAAGACCCGGCCGAAGGATCCGAGCGCGCCGATGGACCCGACCAACCGTCGCGTGCAGGTCGTCAACATGGATACCAAGACGGCGTCGCAGTAATCTCGCGCAGCCTGGAGCTTTGGTTCAGATTGAACCGAAGCTCCGCCTTTCACCTGAACGCGTTTTCTTCACGCGAACCGGCGTCCACTTCGCTCGAAAACGCTATGGAGCCGCTTGCCACGCCCGGCAGGCGGATCGCTTGTCTCTGAGAGATTCAAATCCAGCTCTGGAACAGCATCAGCCGGTTGAAGGTCGCCATCGACGTCCCGATGGCGGCAACCGTGATCGGCAGCATCGCGATGAAGCCTGCGCATCCGACGGCCACGAAGGCCCACAACAGCCAGCGCGGCGCCCCTTTTCGCGTCAATGCGTAGACCAGCACGAAGCTCGCGGTAATCGCTGCCGGCAGGTAGTAATAGATGAAACCGAGCGTGCGCGGCAGCAGCGCCCAGGCGAGATAGGGGCCGAGATAGAACGCCAGCACGAGAAACGCATCGCGGCTGCGGGTCACGATCCAGTCGCGCAGCGCGACGATCAGCGCGATCAACGCCGGCCACAATATCAGCGGGTTGCCGAGAAACACGATCGCGGCGAACCTGTCATCGCCGGCCTTCTCGAACAGATACCAGACCGGACGCACCAGGAACGGCCAGGACGGCCATGAGCTCATATAGGTGTGGCCAGCGATCGCGGTCGTGGTGTTGTCGGCAAAGATACGGCGTTGTGCCTCGACGAGGTCGGTGAACGAGAAGCCGTAGACCGGCACGAAGCTCGCGAGATAGACGGCCGACGGGATCAGCACGAAACAGGCGATGAAGTGGGGAAGACGGAAATCCGGCCACAGGTCCGGCCGGTACCAGTCCTCCGCATTGGCCTCAGCGAAGCGCGTGCGCCAGCCTTGCATCAGGCGGATCACCGCCACGATCGCGATGCAGGTCGCGAGCACGAACAACCCGCTCCATTTGCAGGCACAGGCAAGCCCTGCGAATACGCCCGTGAGCGCGAACGCAGACTGCGGCCGCTTCTGCCTGAAGCCGTGGATGAAGGCGGCGATCGCGAACAGACAGAAGGCGAGCGCGAAAATATCCAGCATCGCGATCCGCGACTGCACGAACAGCATCTGGTTGAAGAAGGCGAGCAGCACGGCCGCGATGGCGCGCTCCTGCGAGGCGAACAGCACGAGGGCGCCGAGATAGACGGCGATCAGCGCGAGCGCGCCGAACAGCGCAGCGGGATAGCGCCATCCGAGCGGCACGTCGCCGAATGCCTTGATCGACAGCGCGATGATCTCCTTGGCGAGCGGCGGATGCATCGGGTTGAGGATCGGGCCCCCGATCACCGGCAACAGCATCTGGCGCGCCGCCGGCACGTAATGCACCTCATCGAAATAGAGCTTGTCCGGCGTGGTGATCCCGAGCAGCAGCACGACATGGGCGACGACGAAGATGATGGCCGCGACGATCGCCGTGCGCGCGACCGGACGCCGCAGAACAGAAGGAGATTCGGATGCGATGATCAAAGGGCGAGCACGCTGCGAGGGGAACCAGTGTGAGCGAAGTGTGAGCTACGACGACCGCGAGTGTGATGTATGTGACGAGTGTGATCAAATCTCACGTTGATGTCCGCAGCCGCGAGCATTTTCGAATCCATCGACACTCAGCATTCGGCGCAACTCAACACGGCTTGTGACAATTATACAATATCAGCTGCGTCGGCGATCCGGTACGATGAGAGGGTTAAGTCGATTGGTATTGCAATGAATTCGCGCCACAGCTTTTTCTCCCTCCTTGCACTCGGTCTTGCGGTCGCACTGACGGCTCATCCCGTTCAGGCGCAAACCCGCGTCGGCGAAGCGGCGATGGTGAAGAACGAGGTCGTCCGCGTTGCGGCCGCGACCACACCGATCAATGTCGGCGACGCGCTGCTGCGCGACGAGACGGTACGCACCGGCCTCGAGAGCGCCGCGCGGCTGGTGATGGCCGACAGCACCAACCTGTCGCTTGGACCGAACGCCTCGCTCAAGCTCGATCGCACCGTGTTCGACGACGAGCATCACTATCGCGATGTTGCGATCCGCCTGACGTCGGGAGCGTTTCGCTTCGTCACCGGCCACTCCAACAAGGCCGCCTACACGATCACGACGCCGCTCGCGACCATCGGCGTTCGCGGCACGGTGCTCGACATCCTGTCGCAACGCGGCAAGACCACCGTGGTGTTGCAGGAAGGCGCATCGACGGTGTGTACGTCGAACCGGCAATGCATCGACCTGACGCAGCCCGGCGACACCGCGATCATCACCTCGAGCGGCGGCCGCACCACGATCCAGAAGACCAACAATCCGCCATGGACCTTCGCCGCGACCTGCACCCAGGCCGCGGGCCTCTGCACCGTCACCCAATTCGCGGATGCCTCGCCGGTGACGCCGCCGGTCGACGACCCGACCGGCATGCTGTGCGGACGGTGAGCATGCTACGGCGCATCCATCATTTGATCCTGTCGGCGGCGCTGACAATGACGCTGTCGCTCGCGATGCTCCATGCGCTGGCTGCGCCGGCCGAGGCGCAGTCTCCGACGCCGAACTGCACCTCGAATCCCGATTCGTTTTCGTCGAACTGTACATCGACCCCCACGCCGACGCCGACACCGACTGCCACACCATCGCCAACGCCGACACCTACGCCTGTGCCCACGCCGACACCCACGCCCAGCCCGTCGCCGACACCGATCACCGGCGCGCCGTCGAGCGGCAGTTCGATCAACAACCTCGCCGACCAGCGCTTCAACCAGATGATCACCAACCGCGTGCTCGGATCGGTGCTGCTCGGCGTCAACGAGCAGGTCAATTGCGACGACTGCATCAGCGCCTTCGGCTCCGCCGGCTCGTTCTCGGCCGGCATCCATGGCCGCAAGACCATTACGCCGAACTTGTCGCTGCTCGCCGGCATCGCCTACACGCAGTATGGCGAGGGCGGCTACAACGTCACCAGCGCGCCGATCGGCGCGTTCGCGCTGCGCTACGACTTCGTCGACTGGGGCTCGTCGCGGCCGTTCTTCGATATTGGCACCATCCTCTCGCCGTCGGAGAAGGTGCGCTACACCCGCAGCTACGCGACCAGTCTCGGCCCGGTGTCGGTCACCGGCGAGACCTCGAGCGAGAATTACGGCGTCTATGGGCGCGCGGGCTGGATCAACCGGCTGTCGGCGCGCGACGAGGTCGCGGCTTCGGTCGAGGTCTGGCAGCTCTGGCAGCGCGTCAAGGGCTATAGCGATCCTGCAATTGCCTTCAATCCGTTCGATGCGACCATCGCCGACGGCACCGATCGCACCAGCCTGGTCAAGATCGGCGGCCAGTGGACGCATCTGTTCGGATCGAACATCGAAACCAACATCAATGGCGGCTGGGTGCAATCCTTCGCCACCCATTCCGGCATCGTCGCCACCGTCACCGGCGATGGCACCATCGTGCCGACCATCGGCAACCAGGGCTGGTTCGAATATGGCGGCCGCGTCGGCTTCCGCATCACCAAGGGCTGGATCGCCGACCTCTTCCTCAACGGCACCGCCGGACCGCAGCCGGTCGGCAACACGCTTCACGGCGGCGTCGGGCTGCGGATCAGTTATTAGGACCGGGGCCGCTCGTTCGGACCCGCACGGTCGAGCGACCGGATCAGCGACGACGCTGATCTCCATTCAATCGTGGTCCCAATAGCCGTCCGAGTAGCCTTCCCGGTACCCGGATCGATAGCCGTAATCATATCCGCCCGGATATTCGTCGCCGTATTCGTACACGTGACGATAGTGGACGACAGGGGCCGGCGAATAATAGTGCCTCTCGTAGACATAGGCTGGAGCCGCACTGGCAGCCATGGTGGAGCCCAACAGCGTGCCGACGGCCAAGCCGCCGACGATGCCCAAAGCCACCGCATCTCCCCGCCGGCCACCTGCCGTGGCTTCCGTCGACGCAAGACATCCCGCAGCGATCACCGCCATGGTGGCAAAAACAGCTACTCGTTTCATTGAAGCGTATCCTTGTTCGCGTTCAACGACCGCGCCTTGGCAGCGATCGACAGAGGCCCTCTAGAACGTAACGAGCTCCTTGAGCTCGCTCCTGACGAATCGCGGCACAACCCGTCGGGCCACGAAATCATTCCAATCCTTGAACTTTGACTTTGCTCTCGCCTCCGTGATCGCAGTGACGCCGCGCACGCTGAGATGCGGAAGCTTCACCAGCTCGCTGACAGGAGCGGTGTTGAGGTTGATCTTGTCGGCGCGACTGATCGATGGCCGTGTTGCGGTTGCCGGGTGAGTTGAACCGGTCGTTGATGGAGATGTCTGCGCGACCGCGGTGGCACCGATGACTCCGCAAACGCCGAGGCTGATGCAAACCAACCTGATAAGCATGGACCGCTATCCTTCGTGATACGACGCCCTTGACCCCGCCGCCGATAAAGCGGGAGCCGATTACCGCAAGATTACGGGTGCGATCATCACGGCGGCATTCCGGGAACAAGCCTGATCAACGCAGCACGACGAAGAGCCTTATGGCTCGCTGATCCACGAGCATGTTGGCTCCTGGATCGTTCGTCTGCGGCGCATTTCCCGGCGGCTGATTTTCCGGCAGCGCGACATCCGGCTCCGCGCGTGGCGGCGGATCTGCTTGCGGAGAGACATATCCTCCGCCCTGACCGGCATCATTGACGAGGCTTGACGGTGCATCGTCCGGCTCACGAAGCGGTGCCACCAGGAATGCAACGAGGTTTCGCTTGATGCCTGGAATTCCGAACAGGCTCGATTGAACGGAAAACTCGCGTTTGACATGGCTTCCGGCGTGAGCTGCCATTCGCCCGGTCCATTCAAGGCAATCGTCCTGATCATCGAAACAGAGCGCCGCCCAGCCGCGCTCCGGCGTCACCTCGCGAGGCAATGCCAATGAATATTGGTAGGCGAAAGGGTCGCCATAATGCGGGTGATCGGCGCTGTAGAAGGCCACCGCAACCCCAAGGCTATCGTTGCCGCCGACGATCGACAGCGGCGTGCCCATCTGCTCGTGCCACAGCCGGGTGAGTTTGTCTGCCGCCTGGTGATAGACGTTTCGCCCTTCCTCATAGCCGTAGCTGTTGCGGTAGAGCGCATGGGCTGGGGCCGCCATCACGGCGGCAACGATTGCTATTCCGGCAACCAGCAGCGCTGCATTGACCGTGTAGAACCGCTCGATCGGATAACGCGTGCTGCACACGACCGGCACCGCGAGCAGGAACAATCCCTGAAGCGCCCATAGCGACGGCAAGTCGGTGCCGAGCAAGATGGACGTGATGAAAGGAAGAGCGATCGTGCCGATCGCGACGTGGCCGATGAGCTTCAGGTTGGGGTCCGCCGCCGCGAGATCGCGCGGAAGCCGCTTGATTCGATACCCGGCGATCATCGCCCACGTCACGGCGGACACACTCGTCGCCGCAGCAAGGCCCAACAGGAAATTGACGGCATCCGGCAGCGACGCAGGAAAACCGGCCCCCACATGCGTCGCGGCATAATGGATGGGCTCGGCGCCTGTCGTGGCCAGCCAGTGCAGATGCGGAGATAGCGCAATCAGCCCGACGGCAGTGGATATCCAGGGCGAACTGGACGTGAAATAGGCTCGTCGCGAGGGATGGATGATTGCCGACAACACGAAGCTGGCGATCAGGAAGATGGAGTAATACTTGCCCAGCATTGCAAGCGACGCCGTGATACCCGCAGCAATCGCCCAGAGCGGCGCCCTCGTTTCAAAGGCGCGCAGGAAGCAGTAGGTTGCAAGCGGCCAGACCGCGAGCAACACGGCGTTGGCGTTGAAGCGCTGCGCGTGAAACTGGTATGCCGGGGTCAGCATCAGCAGCAGCAGCACGATCAGGCGCTTGTGCCCGGTCACAAACCTTCTTGCGATGAGATCGACGAACCATAAAGCCAACGCCGCATTGGTCATCGCCATCAGCTGCAACGACCAGTCGGTCAGCGGAAAGACCGAGGTCCACGCGCCGGTCGTCCACCCCATCAACGGCGGATGCTTGGGATAACCCCATGCGAAATGCCTGCCATACGTCCAGGTCTCCAGCACGTCCGGATGCAGGCCGGCGCCGTGATAGGCCACCGACAGATACACCGTCCAGATGCCGACGAAGCAGGCGAGCAGCAGCGGCACCGACCACCCTGCCTCTATTCCCTCCAACCATCGATTGAACGGACGGCGCCATGACGCCGGGCTGCGATCCGACCGCTTGGCCATCGCTGAGAACGCAAAATCGACCGGCATATGTTCGGAAGCCTGGGGACGGAGATCGGAGAGCGCGATGCGAGCCGCGTTGTCCGCCATGCTTTTCACAGTGACCATTACGACAGCCTGACGTGGCTCCGTTCACGCCTCCCGACCTATTCTTGCGCGCGCCGACGCGCCGTCATTCACCGGTCATGTTGATCGACGCCTCTGGCGGGGACATCGCTGAGAGGGGATGCGCATGCGAAAGCTCGCTCGCTGTCATGACGCTGATCGGCCCTGGAGCGCTGATGTGCGCGGCACCCCTGATTGAGTCTTTCGGACGAGCCCCCATCAGGTGTCGATCCGATCACCGCGGCCGTTCGAGAATGCCTCCAGAGTCACAAGGAAAAGACCAATCACATCAACGCATTCGTGTGGACACCGCGGTTTTCTTCCCGGCCGTAATCTTATTGTAATCCGTCCGTAATGATAGAAACAATTGTTCACACTTGGGAGAATGCGGTGCGAGTTCTGGTCGTGGAGGATGACCCTCAGCTTGGGCCATGGCTGCGGGATACCTTGGCTACGGCCTTCGGCGCATCCGACATGGTCACGACGCTTGAAGAGGGGCGCGCCGCAGTCGCCGTGCGAAGCTTTGAACTCGTGGTGATCGACCGTGGACTGCCGGATGGCGACGGTCTGGCCTTGCTGCGCGACCTGAAGCAGCAGAAGCCCAGCCCCGCGACGATCGTGCTGACGGCGCTTGATGACCCCCTCGATATTGCGCGCGCCCTCGACGACGGGGCGGACGACTACGTGGCCAAGCCATTCGAACCGATCGAGCTGATCGCGCGGGCCAAGGCGGTGCTGCGCCGTCTCTTTCTCGATAGAGGGGCGATCGTTCGCATCGGCAATCTGAGCTACGACGTCCTCAATCGCGAGGTCTGCGTCGATCACGCGCCCATTGTTGTCCCGCGGCGTGAACTGGCGATTCTGGAAGCGATGGTCCGGCGCATTGGACGCGTCGTCCTGCGCGAGACCCTTGAAGTTGCCGCTTACAGCTTTGATGACGAGATTCAATCAAACGCGATCGAGGCTCACGTTTCGCGGCTGCGCCGGCGCCTCCGCGCGGCCAATTGCAAGGTCGTCATCAAACCGGTCCGTGGCCTCGGATATCTCTTGAGTGGCGAATGATGATTTTGAAGTGGCAAAGGCTCAAGCGTGTCCATCGCTCGATCGCGGTGCTGTCCGCGACGCTGATCGGCGCCGTGACGACCATCATGCTGCTCTGCGCGGCAGCCTTGCTGATCCGATTTGGCGGCGACGATGACGGCACCTGGGCCGCCGCCGACGTCGCCGATGCATTGAAGGAAGCCGTCATCCGCAACGAGACCGGGCAGCTGGCGCTCAAGCGGACGTCGAGGCTGGACGAGATCACCCGCAATTTCCCGACATTCTGGTATGTCGTGTCCGACAAGAGTGGAGAGGTCAGCTACGGCCCGATCCCGAAGTGGCGTCCGCAAAAGACTCAGACATCGCGTGACGGGACGAGTTTCCTCGCCTACGCGTTCGACGGCGAAACCACCAATCTGAAGAAGATGTCGGCCGTCAGAAACACGCCCGTGGGCGAGGTGTGGATTGAAACCGGTGGCGTGGCCTACACGGCCGCGCAACTGACGACCGGAATGCTCACCGATGCGACGATTGTCGCGCTCCCCATCATCCTGGTCCTGGCGGCGACGGCGTTTACCGCGATGGTTTTCGTGCCGACGCTCATCGCGCGCCCCGTCCGGGCCGTCGCGGCGGCCGCCGAGATGATCGATGGGGTCTCGGATGGCCGCCGACTGCCGGAACAAGATGCACCGGCCGAACTCTTGCCTCTGGTCGCGGCTTTCAATCGCGCGCTATCGCGAATAGACGTCGCGTCGAAATCGCAACGAAATTTCCTGTCGAATGCGGCACACGAACTCCGCACGCCCTTGACCAATGCGCGCACCATACTCGAGCAGGTCGAGGACGCTCCGTTGCGTGCCAGGCTGATCGCCGAGAACCAGAAGCTGTCGTCGATCGTCACCATGCTGCTCCAGCTCGCGCGCATCTCCGCGGAACCTGCCGAACTGATCGAGATGGATCTTGCGGCGCTGGCGCGCAGGGTTGCGGCCGAACACGTGCCGATGGCGTTGAAGAACGGAAGCGACGTCGAGTTCACCGAGCCTCGTCACCCGGTCTGGGTGCGCGGCTCGGAAACCGCGATCGCCGTCGCGCTCTCGAACCTGATCCGAAACGCCGTGACGCATGGCGGCGCCGGTGGCTCCGTCCTCATCGAGGTCGGAGCACCGGCGCGGTTGAGCGTTATCGACTACGGATCGGGGCTCCAACTCGGTCAGCCCGAATTGCTGCTTGAGCCCTTCAAGCGCGGCAACACCCGCGCGGAAGGAACGGGGCTAGGGCTTTCGATCGTCTCCCAGGTGATGACCACCCACGGCGGCACCGTTTCCCTCTGCGAGACGCCTGGAGGCGGCACCACGGTCGAACTGAACTTTCCGGTCCCAGGCTGCCGGCAAGCCGACCTGCCACAGGGGAGAAAAGCCGTCCAGGCCATGACCGAAGTCCGGCCGGACGGCATCTCCGCAGCCTGAAGTGCTGTCTCAATCCGTCAGGCGGATTGCCAACTGTCGCTTATGGTCGGCTTCGAACGCCTGCATGGCGCGGCGGCTCACGCGGTGGCTGCAGACTGCGCCTTCATCGCGGCCTCGACATCCATCCACATCACCTCCCAGATGTGACCATCGGGATCCTCGAAGCTGCGGCCGTACATGAAGCCGTAATCCTGCTGCGGCGACGGATCGGCGGTGCCGCCCGCGCCCTTCGCCCTGGTCACATAGCTGTCAACGGCCTCGCGGCTCTCGGCGGAGAGGCAGATCAGCACCTCGCTCGTGGTCCTGGCATCGGCGATTGCCTTCGGCGTGAACTGCCGGAACTTGTCGTGTGTCAGCAACATGACGTGGATGGTCTCGGAGATCACCATGCCGGAGGCGGTGTCGTCGGAGAATTGCGGATTTTTCGTCGCGCCGATCGCCTCGTAAAAGGCGGTGGCACGGGCGAGATTGCTGACCGGCAGGTTGACGAAGATCATTGTCGGCTTGGCCATGAAAGGCGCTCCTTTTTGCGGGTTGTGCCCCGAGGACGAACCGCATAGCCGGATCCCGACATCGCCGCGCAGATTTTTCTTGCGGCGTCCTGCCGCAGGCGGCTTCAGGTTACGATCGGCGTCGGCATGGTCAGAAATGCCCGTGTCACATGCCAGAACAGCTCACGATTGATGGCCAGCGCCACCGAATGGGCGGTGCCGGGCAGGATGATGAACTGCCGGTCGCCATTCGGCAGCTTGTTGAAGAACTCCTCGAGATCGGGGACCGCCGCGATCCCGTCATATTCGCCGCGGACCAACAGCACCGGCGCAAGCACCTTCTCCGGATGCACCACCGGCAGATTGGCGGTCATGTCGAGATAGGTGCCGGTCGGGATCTGGTCGCCGAACTGCATCTCGACATCGGCCAGGGCTTCCATCACGGCGGGGTCCGACGTGCCTGGCCTGTCGCGGGTCGCGATCGAGCGGATCATGTCGCGGTCGCGTTTGCGCATGTTGTGGCTACGATAATACGCCAGTTGCTCGGCGCGCTTGGCCAGTGTCGGCGAGCCCTCGCCCTTGTAGGTGAAGGCGGCGAACACCAGGCGGTCGATGCGCTCGGGCGCGGCCATCGCGAAGGCACCTGCCCGCAGCGCGCCGGAGGATTCACCGATGAAGTGATATCGCTTCTCGCCGGTCTCGCGCGCGATCACCTCGACCGCGGCCTTCAGGTCCTCGACGCCGCTTGCGATATCCGCATTGCCCGAGGTGCGGCCCGACTTGCCGTAGTTCTCGTGATCCATGGTCCAGCAATCGAAGCCGTAGCGCGCAAAGACATTGAGCAGCGAATACTCGCCCTTGCCGGGCACCGTGAGGTCGAACACCCTCGACGTCACCGACGAGCCGTGGACGAAGAACGCCACGGGCCGCGCCGGCTCGCCCGGTTTGGGCGCGCCGATCCGCTTGCGGAACATCCACAGCGGGATGTCACCCTTCTTCGCCCAATATTCGTTGCTCCATATTTCTCCCTCGGCAGGAACGGCGGTCGCGGCCTGCGCCGGCGCTGCGCCGAGCACACCGGCTGCCGTCGCAACGCCGATACCCTTGATGATGGTGCGCCGCGAATGGTCTGCTGGCGTCATGGTTCGCCTCCCCTCTGAGCGATGGGGCTTCGTTCGGCCCCTCGGGTTTTGCACGACGTTAGCATCCACAACCGTCATTGCGAGCGCAAGCGAAGCAATCCATGGCGCCGCTTGCATCAAGAGTATGGATTGCTTCGTCGCTTACGCTCCTCGCAATGACAGCAAATGCAGCGCACGATTTTGTGAACGCGGTTTCCGGCAATCGGCGCGGACGATGGACGGACTTGGTCCTAGTCTCCGCCGCGTTCCGACCGGAAAAATCCGGCGCGATGCGGGAGCGAAGAATGAGCAGCAATCTCACCGACGAAGAACTTGCCGCCTTGATGCCCTCCGAACTGTGCCAGTACCAGACGCCGATCCCGACCCAGATCGTCTCCAGCGACGAGTTCTATCCCGACCCGCAGAACGAACGGCAGCGCGAGGTCGAGGCACGTCTGCTGGCGATGGCCGACGATCTCGGCGGCAAACAGGGTCTCGATCGCCGAAAATTCTTCCAGACCGCGGCCGGCATGGCCGCTTCCTTTGTCGCGATGAACCAGGTCTATGGCCCGTTGTTCGACGTCACGCCGGCCGAGGCCGCAACGCCTGCGATGGCGCAGGAGCGCGCCAACGGATTGAAAGACCAGTTCATCATGGACATGCACACGCATTTCCTGCGCGACGACACCCGCATCATGGGTTTTGTGGAAATGCGCAAGGCGGTCGGCAAGGCCGGCTGGAACAAGGAGCTCAACGTTCACGAGCAGACCATCGAGGATCTGAAGTTCAACAACTACAAGAAGGAGATGTTTCTCGATTCCGACACCAAGATCGCGCTGATCTCCTCGGCGCCGTCGGACATCGAGCAGGACTGGTTCCTGACCAACGAGCAGATGGCCGATGCGCGCAAGCAGATGAACGACGAGGCCGGCTCGCGCCGCGTGTTCTGCCACGCGATCTTCACGCCCGGCCAGCCCGGCTGGCTCGACAAGCTCGATGCTGCGCTGGCCTTGAAGCCGGAATCCTGCAAGGGCTACACGATCGGCGACAACACCCACAAGGAGATCAGCCGCTATCCCTGGCGGCTGGACGACGAGAAGGTCGCCTACAAGGGTTATGAGAAGATGGTCAAGGCGGGCATCAAGAATGTCTGCGTGCACAAGGGACTGTTTCCCCCCGGGATCGAGAAGCAGTATCCGAATTTGCGCGGCTTCGCCGACGTTGCCGACGTCGGCAAGGCGGCCAAGGACTGGCCGCAGCTCAACTTCGTCATCTACCACTCGGCCTATCGCCATGTCGGTGGCGATCCCAAGGTCGCGCTGGCCGAATTCGAGCGCACCGGCCGGATCGCCTGGACCTCCGACCTCGCCGACATCCCGGCGCAATACGGCGTCAACAATGTCTACGGCGACGTCGGGCAATTGTTCGCGACCACGCTGGTCGCCGAGCCCAATGTCTGCGCCGCGCTGATGGGCACCCTGATCAAGGGCCTCGGCGTCGACCACGTCTGCTGGGGCACCGACGCGCTGTGGACCGGCGCGCCGCAATGGCAGATCGAGGGCCTGCGGCGGCTGGAAATCCCCGAAGTGATGCAGAAGAAGTTCGGCTATGCGCCGCTTGGACCCGCCGATGGACCGGTGAAGACGGCTATCTTCGGCGACAACAATGCCCGGCTCTACAACATCCAGCCGAAGCGCGCGATGCTCGACATCAAGGGTGATCGCTTTGCGATGATGAAGGCGCAGTACGAGAAGGCCGGCGTAGAGCCGTCGAACACGCGTTACGGCTATGTGGTGCCGAACGGGGCGATCGATCACCGGGTGTTTGCTTGAACCAGTCGTTCCGGGGGGACGCGCAAGCGTCGAGCCCGGAATCCATTTGGCCGCATATTGTGTGGTGGGATGGATTCCGGGCTCTCGCTTCGCGAGCCCTCAGGTGCGCTATTGCGCACCGGGGAATGACGAAAACAGCGAGAACGCCCTCTCGCCCTACTTTCCCGTAAACTTCGGCTTCCGCTTCTCGGCGAAGGCCTTCACGCCCTCCTTGAGATCCTCGCTGTCCCTGACCTCATCGAGCAGCCGCCGCGCGTCGGCGACTGTTTCAAGGGGGCCCTTCGGCATCGCCTCGCGGGCCAGCTTCTTCAACGCGCGGACCACCAGCGGTGCATTGCCGGCGATCTTCGCAGCCATTTCCTGCGCCAGCGCGAGGTGCTGACCTTTCGGCGCGACCTTGTTGACGAAACCGATCTGGAAGGCGCGTTCCGCCGACATCTCGTCGCCGACCAACAGAAACTCCATCGCGATCTTGTGCGGCATCCGCGCCATCACCGATGAGACGCCGCCCGCGGTGGTGCCGATCTTTCCCTCGGGGTAGATGAAGCGCGTCGTCTCCGACGCCACACACAGATCGGCCATCTGGACCAGCACGAAGGCGCCACCCACGACCCAGCCGGATGTCGCGGCAATCACCGGCTTGTCCAGTTCGACGCCGAGGCCAGGCACGGCGTGCCACATGTTGGCGGGGAGATCACCAACATCGGCGCCGACTGAGAAATACCTTTCCTCCGACGAAGCCAGCACCGCGACACGATCGTCGCTGTCCCGAAACCGCAGCCAAGCGTCACGCAGCTCGGTACACAACGCGTTGTTGAGCGCATTGTGCTTATCGTTGCGTTCCATCGTGATGGTCGCAATGTGGTCGGCGCTCTCGTAACGAACGAGCGTCATGCTGGCCTCCCTGCTTTTGTTGTTATTGTCTTTCGTCGCGGCTGCGCCGCGACGTTATTTCTTCTCGTCGGGATGCCGGTGCACCGGATCGACCCAGAGCACGTTCTCCGGCTTCTCGACCGGCTCGATGTCGAGATTAATCGCAACCGCCTCGCCGTCGGAACGCACCAGCACGCATTCCAGCACCTCGTCGGGACTGGCGTTGATCTCCTGGTGCGGCACGTAGGGCGGCACGAAGATGAAATCGCCGGGACCGGCCTCGGCAGTGAACTGCAGCTTCTCGCCCCAGCGCATCCGCGCCTTGCCCTTCACGACATAAATGATGCTTTCGAGATGGCCGTGATGATGCGCGCCGGTCTTGGCGTCCGGCTTGATGCTGACGGTGCCGGCCCACAATTTCTGCGCGCCGACCCGGGCGAAGTTGATCGCGGCCTTGCGGTCCATGCCGGCGGTCGACGGCACATTCGGATCGAGCTGGTTACCCGGAATCACCCGGACGCCGTCGTGCTTCCAGCGCTCGTCGTCGTGATGGTGATGATCTTGGGAATGGGTGTGATCGTGGGAACCGCTCATCGTTCTTGCTTTCGTTGGTCAAGTTTCGTGGCCTGGAACGCTACCGAAAAGCACCCCCGCAGGCGAGCGCAAAATCGGAACATTGCCAAATCGGAACATCGCCATGTGCCGGCGCGTTGTGTCAGCGTATTCTGAAGGAGTAATTTCATGGGTAGCACGACCGACAGGGTCAAGGGCACGGCCAACGAGGCAATCGGCAGGTTCAAGCGGCGTCTTGGCAAGGTCACCGGTTCTCCGGCGATGCAGGGCAGAGGCGCGATCCTGGAAGCCAAGGGCAAGGGACAGAAGGCACTCGGCGGCGTCAAGAGGATCGTCAGACATGCCGTCAGCAGAGTGACCGCCGCGGCTCACTGGACCCGCTGAACGAGAGATGAGACGGCCGGCCCATCGAGCCGCCGTTCAAGCATGAGCGACTGGTCAGCCGCGGGGGCGCGGATGTGCCAGCACATCCGGATTGACGACATTGGTCGGCGTACCGGCGGCGTAGGCCACGACCTGATCGAAGATGTCGGTGAACTGGATTTCGTACTCGTCGCGCGAGACGTAGCCGAGATGCGGCGTGCAGACCACATTGTCCATGTTGAGCAGCGGATCCGACGTGTCGCGCAGCGGCTCCTTCTCGTAGACGTCGATCGCGGCCATGCCGGGCCGGCCGGCGCGCAGCGCGTTGACCAGTGCGCCCGGCTCGATCAGCGGCGCGCGGCTGGTGTTGACGATCAGCGCGGTGTCTTTCATTCGCGCGAGGTCTTCCGCCTTGACGATGCCGCGCGTGGCGTCGACCAGCCGCATATGCAGCGACAGCACGTCGCAGCGGGCAAAGAAATCGGCCTTGCTGGCGGCGGTCTCATAACCATCGGCGCGCGCCTTCGCCAGCGCCGCCTCGCGCGCCCAGACCAGCACGTTCATGCCGAACGCTTTGCCATAGCCCGCGACCACGGCACCGATGCGCCCATAGCCGTAGATGCCGAGTGTCTTGCCGCGCAACGTATGGCCGACGCCGATCTGCCATTTGCCGGCCTTCAGCGCCGCCATCTGTTGCGGGATCGCGCGCATCGCCGCGAGGATCAGGCCCCAGGTGAATTCGGCGGTGGCATAGGACGGCGTATCGGCGTGCTGGCCCGACGACACGATGATGCCGAGCCGCGTGCAGGTGTCGATGTCGATATGCGGATAGACGCTGCGCTGGCTGATCAGCCTCAATTTCGGCAGCCGTTCAAGCAGCGGGGTGCGGATCAGGGTGCGTTCGCGGATCAGCACCAGCGCATCGGTGTCGCGCAGCCGTTCGGCGAGCGCATCGACGTCCTGGACATGATCGTTCCAGATCGTGACGTCGTAGCCGTCGAGCTTGCGGAAGCAATCGAGGGTGCGCAGCGTGTCGAAATAATCGTCGAGGATCGAAATCTTCATCGCTGCGCCCTCTTGTTACGGGCCGGTTACTTGACGGCCATCCGGTTATTTTACGCCAAGCAGTTCGACGTCGAACATCAGCGTGGCATTCGGCGGGATCACGCCGCCGGCGCCGCGCGCGCCATAGCCGAGGTTCGGCGGGATGATCAGCGTGCGCTTGCCGCCGACCTTCATGGTGGCGACACCCTCGTCCCAGCCCTTGATCACGTGGCCCTGGCCGATCGGAAACTCGAACGGCTCGTTGCGGTCGACGGAGGAGTCGAATTTCTTGCCCTTCTGGCCGTTTTCGTAGAGCCAGCCGGTATAGTGCATGACGCAGGTCTGGCCGGTCTTCGGCGAGGCGCCGGTGCCGACCTTGCTGTCGATGATCTGAAGGCCTGAAGCTGTGGTCATGGGCTTTCCTGCGGTTTGGGCCATTGCCGTCCTGCCGGCAATGGACGTGGAGACTGCCGCCGCAAGGCCGGCGAATGCAGTCGTGATGATCGTGCGTCGTGAAGAGTGCATCTGGGACGTCCTTCCTTGATTGATGTTGATCCGATCAGTAGCCGAGCGCGCAGCCGTCCTTGCGCGGATCGGAGCCGCCGGTCAGCGTGCCCTTCTCCCAATCGATCCAGATGCCCTGGCCGCCGCCGAGCGGCGCGACCACGCTGGTGGTCTTGTGGCCGATCTTCTTCAGGCCTTCGACGATCTCCGCCGGCACGCTGTGCTCGAGCTGGTAGACGCCCTCGTAATGCAGGCCGCGCGGCATGTCGATCGCCTCCTGAATGTCGCAGCCATAGTCGAGCATGTTGGTCAGCACGCGGGTCTGGCCGACCGGCTGATACTGCCCGCCCATGACGCCATACGGCATCACCGCGCGGCCGTTTTTTGTGGCTAGCGCCGGGATGATGGTGTGCAGCGGACGCTTGCCCGGCGCGATGCAGTTCGGATGGCCGGGCTGGATGCGGAATCCGCCGGCGCGGTTCTGCAGCAGGACGCCGGTCTTGTTGGAGACGATCGCCGAGCCGAACGAGTGCGCGATCGAGTTGATGAAGGAGCAGACGTTGCGGTCCTTGTCGACCACCGTGATGTAGACGGTCGAGGGATTCATCGGCGGCGCGACGTTCGGCAATTCGAGCAGCCGGTCCATCCGGATGTTCCTGATGTGCTCGTCGGCGAACTCCTTGGAGAGGATACCGGCGACATCGACATGGGCGTGCTGGGGATCGCCGATGTACTGCTCGCGCATCATGTAGGCGATGCGTGCCGCCTCGGCCTCGAGGTGGAAGCGCTCGATGCTGAGCGGCTTGAACTTGGTCAGGTCGAAGCGCGACAGGATGTTGAGCATGACCAGCATGGTGATGCCGGGGCCGTTCGGCGGGCACTGCCAGACGTCATAGCCCTTGTACATCGTGCCGATCGGCGAGGTCGTCTCGGTCGAATGCGCCGCAAAGTCCTCCAGCGTATGCAGGCCGCCGATACCGCGCAGCGTGTCGACCATGTCGGCGGCGATCTCGCCGCTATAGAAGGCGTCGCGACCCTTTTGCGCGATCGCGCGCAGCGTCTTGCCGAGTTCGGGCTGGCGGATCACGTCGCCGGCGACCGCAGGCTTGCCGTGCGGCAGCAGATAGCGCTCGGTGTTGGTGCCGTTCTTCAGCTTCTCAAAACCGTTCTTCCAGTCGAAGGCGATGCGCGGAGCGACGACATAGCCCTCCTCGGCGGCCTTGATCGCGGGCTGCAGCAGCCGGTCGAAGCCGAACTTGCCATGATCCCTGAGGATCACGTCCCAGGCGTCGATCGCGCCGGGAATGCTGACGGCATGCGCCGAGGTCAGCGGCACCGAATGGATCTTGCGTTCGAGATACCACTCGGCGGTGGCCGCCATCGGCGCCCGGCCGCTGCCATTATAGGCCGTGATCTTGCCCTCGCCCTTCGGCTGGATCAGCGCAAAGCAGTCGCCGCCGATGCCGGTCGATTGCGGCTCGATGACACCGAGCAGCGCGCAGGCCGCAACCGCAGCGTCCGCGGCGGTGCCGCCCGCGCGCATCACGTCGATGGCCACCAGCGCCGCTTCCGGATGCGACGTTGCGACCATCGCGTTCTGGGCGTGGACCGTGGAACGGCCGGCGAAGTGGAAATTCCTCATAACGGAGAGCTCGCTTGATCGTGAGGGTCTGATGCTGCTGCGGCGGGTGGATGCCAAGGGAATGCGACGTACATGGCACATTCATCCCTGGCAGGGCAATGCATGGTATGCCAGAGGAATTATCCCGATAATGCATGGCTTTGCGGGGTTTCGCCGGTCTGGCTGGCCTGATAAACCCCGGCCATGCCCCTCAAGGTCGCCGCCTTCTACCAGTTCGCCGCGCTGCCCGACTTCCGCGCATTGCGCGAGCCGCTGCGCGCGCTCTGCACCAACCTTGATCTCAAGGGCAGCGTGCTGCTCGCACATGAGGGCATCAACGGCACCATCGCCGGCAGCGACGAAGCCGTCGATGGCTTCGTCGCGGAGCTTAAGGACGGGCCGCTGTTCGGCGGCCGCCTCGACAATCTCGAGCTGAAATTCTCCGAAGCCGCGCAGATGCCGTTCCAGCGGCTCAAGGTGCGGCTGAAGAAGGAGATCGTGACGCTCGGCGACACCACGGTCGATCCGACGCGGCAGGTCGGCACCTATGTCGACGCCGTCGACTGGAACGAGCTCATCGCCTCGCCTGACGTCATGGTGCTCGACACCCGCAACGCGTTCGAGGTCGCGATGGGCAGTTTCGAAGGCGCGGTCGATCCCAAGATCGCGAGCTTCGGACAATTCAAGGAATTCGCCGCGCGGCAGCTCGATCCCGCGAAGCACCGCAGGATTGCAATGTTCTGCACCGGCGGCATCCGCTGCGAGAAGGCGAGCGCCTATCTGCTCGCGCAAGGCTTCAGCGAGGTCTATCACCTCAAGGGCGGCATCCTGAAATATCTCGAGGAAACGCCGCGGCAGGACAGCCGCTGGCGCGGCGACTGTTTTGTGTTCGACGAACGGGTCGCGCTCGGCCACGGCCTGCGTGAACGTGAACGCGAGGACGCCGTGCATGAATGACGCGGCAAAGCTGAACGAACGGATCGATGCGCTGGAGGTCCGCCTGACCTACCAGGATGAAGCCATCGAGACGCTGAACCAGACCATCACGGCACAATGGAAGCAGATCGACGCGCTGACGCGCCAGCTCGCCGAGCTGCGCGACCGGCTTCAGGAGGCCGAACGCCAGGCGCCGGGCCCCGCCAACGAGCGCCC
The DNA here is from genome assembly GCF_038957035.1 of Bradyrhizobium sp. B097. Taxonomy (NCBI): domain Bacteria; kingdom Pseudomonadati; phylum Pseudomonadota; class Alphaproteobacteria; order Hyphomicrobiales; family Nitrobacteraceae; genus Bradyrhizobium; species Bradyrhizobium sp. B097. Next base: position 2,083,768 of record NZ_CP152412.1, on the reverse strand, counting down.
ACCGCACTACTGATCGGTGCCGCCGGAGCCCGGCGGCGCCGGATTACATGTTGCTCACCTGACGCATCGGCTTCGCGCCGCTGAAGAACAGGCTGGACAACCGCTGCACCATCGCCGTTGCGCGGCTTCCCTCGAGGCCCGGGCGAACACACAGCATGCGCTTCTGCAGCGGAAGCTCCGGCAGATAATAGTCCTTCGCCGAAATCAGCGAGGACGGGATCATCCGCTCGGGGCACGCCGTCAGGCCGTATCCGGCCCGTGCGGCTTCGAGTCGCAGCTGATGGTTCGGGCTCCTGAACACGATCTTGTACGAGATGTTGTGCTTGGTGAGCGTCCGGATCATCCAGTCGTCACCCGGCCACGCCAGGATCGGGATCGGGGCGCCCGGCCGCAGAACAAAATCGCGTGATCGCACCCATACCGAGCGCTCGTCGGCCTCGGCGGCGATCGTCACCTCGTCTTCGTTCTCCAGCGAAGGGTTGCTGTAGACGAAGGCGATGTCGATGTAGCCGTCGATCAATCCTCTGATGACGATCGGCGACATGTCGGCGTGAACCAGCACGTCGGCGAGTGCGTCGGCCGGATGCAGCTTGAGGAATTCGTCGGCGAGCATCGTGCTCATTCCGAGCCGCAACGGCTGCGGTCCTTCGTGATTGCCGCCGAGCCGAAGCAGTTGGTCGTTCGCTTCGAGGATTCGCCTTGCCTGCTGCACGGCAACCTTGCCGAGCTCCGTCGTCGTGGTGCCGTTCGCCGTTCTGACGAAGAGCGCACCGCCGACCAGGCTCTGCAGTCGCTTGACCTGCGAACTGATCGCCGGCTGACTGAGGCCGAGACGCTCGCCGGCCTTCGATAGACTTCCCGTCTCCGCAATCGCAACGACGGTGCGAACGATCTCTGTAGGAATATTCAAATGCTGACGTGGTCTGTGCATCGCGAGCCCTCCAATCTCAGCACGGGACGCAATTACGTTCTCCAGTATGTGATTCAGCTATACTAACATTTGGTTGCACTTTCGTTTAGTTTCAATTTGTCGCGACGGCGCCGTGAATGCAGGTCATATGTATTGTTACGTGCATTGCCACGTAGTGCTACGGTATCGGACGACTGCATCTGCACGCGCATGCAGCACCTCAACACAATCAGACCCCGGGTTTCTGCGGACACGGCATCAAAAATCCTGATCGCCCCATAACGTGTCGCCCACCCAATAAGTTTGAACGCTGCCATTCATCTGAATTGACGTCACTGATTCGCGGAAGCGTTTTCATAGTTTTCCTTAATCAAAGCCTCGCAACGTGGCGCCCTGTTTGCGTTTCGAGGTGTGCCATGACCAGGTTATTTCGCTGTCGAAGCGGCGCTTCTGCTGTCGAATTTGCGCTGATGCTGCCGCTGTTTCTCGCCTTCATTTTCGGCATCATTGTATTCGGTTCGTATCTCGCGATGGTGCATGGCGTCCAGCAACTCGCCGCCGAAGCGGCGCGGTCGTCGATCGCCGGAATGACCGACACTGAACGCAACAGCCTCGCGACGAGCTACGTCACCGCCAACGCCTCGACCTATCCGCTGCTCGTCGCCAGCAATCTCACCGTCAATGCCGCACCATCCCCATTGAACGCCAACGTCTACGTCGTGACGGTCAACTACAACGCGGCCGGCAACTTCATCTACAAGCTGCCTTTCGTCCCCGCTCCGGCGAGCACCATCGTCCGCTCCGCGGCGATCCAGTACGGGGGATTCTAGCATGAGGGGCATCCTCATGCTGATGCGGCGCTTCGGCGCCGACGAACGAGGAAACTTCGCGATGATCTCGGCCGGCCTGATGACGCTCCTGATCGGGTGCGCCGGGCTTGCCATCGATCTCGGCACGATCTTCGCCGACCGGCGCAAGACCCAGAGCACCGCCGACCTCGCCGCGATCGTCGCAGCCGCCAATCTGAGCAATCCGGTCAACGCCGCCTCCGCGACGGTGACGCAGAACAACTATCCGGCCAGCGCGCTGGTCAAGGTCGAGACCGGGACCTACACCGCAAGCAGCGCCATCGCGCCGCAGGCCCGCTTCGTGACCCCGGCGGTCGGCATTCCGAACGCCGCGCGCGTCACGTTGACAACCAAGACCCCGCTCTACTTCGCGCGCTATCTGACCGGCGCGAGCAGCTTCAACATCACGACGACCGCGACCGCGACGTCAACCGAAATGGCCTCGTTCGCGATCGGGTCGCGGCTGCTCTCCGTCAACGGCGGGGCGCTCAACGCGCTGCTCGGCTCCATGCTCGGCACCACGCTGTCGCTCTCGGTGATGGACTACAATTCGCTGATCAGCGCCAAGATCGATGCCCTCGACTTCCTGTCGGCGCTGGCAACCCGGGTCAACCTGACCGGCGTCACCTATAGCGACCTCCTGAGCAGCAACCTCAAGGTCGGCGATATCATGGCGGCCGCGCTGACCACACAGCAGATCACCAACGGCGCGGGCGCGGCGACGACCGCACTGTCGACGATCTCCCAGGCCGTCACCGGCTCCTCAACCAAGATTTCGCCGGGCACCCTGGTCGATCTCGGCCCCTTCGCCAACCTCACGGTGGGCCAGAAACCGAAGGTCGGCGCCAGCGTTTCGGTCTTCGACCTCATCAACACGGTGGCGCAGATCGCCAACGGCAACCATCAGATCGCAACCTCGATCAATCTCGGCCTGCCCGGCATCGCCAACGTATCCGTGATCGCAACGATCGGCGAGCGTCCGGTCGGCTCGAGCTGGATCGCGATGGGCACCCAGGGCGTCAGCGTCCACACCGCGCAGACGAGGATCCTGGCGACCATCAATGTGCTCGGCTCCGGCAGCGTTTCCGCGATCAACCTCCCGGTCTATGTCGAGGTCGCCTCGGGCACCGCGACGCTCAACGCGGTGTCCTGCGGCCATCCGAACATCAACACCTCGCAGGTCACGATCGGCGTGACGCCGGGAATCGTCGACGCCTGGATCGGCAACGTCACGGTTGCCGACATGACCAACTTCACGACCAAGCCCAATCCGCCGCCGGCGCTGCTGGTCAATCTTGGCCTCGTCACCGTCACCGGCCTCGCCCATGCCGGCATGGGCAACACCACGCCGACCAACGTCAATTTCAGCTACAGCGACATCCAGTCGGGCACGAAGAAGACGGTGACGACCACCAACTTCCTCACGTCGCTCACATCAACCCTGCTCGGCGACCTCTCGCTCACCATCAATGTCGGCCCGCTCGGGCTCCCGATCCCGGGACTGGGCGCGCTCGTCATGGGCATCCTCAACGCCGTGACGAGCCCGATCGATCAGGTGCTGGCGACGCTGCTCTCGACGCTCGGCATCGGGCTCGGCCAGGTCGACGTCTGGGTGCTGGGCGTTCGCTGCGACGGCGCGGTGCTGGTGAACTAGGGGACTGAGCGCGACGGGCATCACATCGGGGTAGGAGACTGGCGTGAGTACAACAATAAAAAGATACAAGACCGACAGCCAGCGAACCGTCCTGATGAAGCGCGGAACGATCTTCTTCCGCACCACCAGCGTCGGATGTCTTGTGCTCAACATCTCGACCGGCGGCGCGGGGCTGGCCGTGGAAAGCGACGTCGCAATTCCGTTCGCGTTCGATCTCGAGATCGAGAGCGAACCGATCCGGCGGCACTGCATTCTGGTCTGGCGGCTGGAGCGCCGGCTCGGCGTGACCTTCGAATTTGACCGGGTGCAGCGCCCCGAAAGCGGTCCGGTCTAGCCGGTCCAGCGCATCACGATACGGCGATTCCTGCCGCGACGATCGCGCCCCACACCGCGGGCGCGGTGCGCTTCGAACCACCGCTCCGCAGTGAGCCGTTCTCGCATGGCTGAACTCATTTCGCATCGTGGTTAGCGATCCCCGGGATATACCAGCTAATTGTCCGGATTGCCGTCGTGCCTCAACGGCGCCGGCTGCGTGGCACTGACCGGATCGGAGGCCGGGAAGGGATCCTCCAATCCGGCCTTGCAGCGCGCCCGCGCAAACCGGGGTTCCAGAACCGCCTTGGCCCATTGCGCCGCAGCGTGTATCAGGGGCCAAATTTTGACCTTGATCAGGAACTTTCGCGTGCCCCAGGATCCCACCACAAAGCCGCTCATCGACCTCCTGTCGGGCCACCGGCAAGCCGTGCCGCCGCTCTGGATGATGCGGCAGGCCGGCCGCTATCTGCCGGAATATCGCGAGCTGCGCGCCAAGGCTGGCGGCTTCCTCGATCTCTGCTTCACGCCCGAATTCGCCACCGAGATCACGCTGCAGCCGATCCGCCGGTTCAACTTCGACGCCGCGATCATCTTCTCCGACATCCTGGTGATCCCCTACGCGCTCGGCCGTTCGGTGCGCTTCGAGGCCGGCGAAGGGCCGCGGCTCGATCCGCTGGCAACGCCCGGCGAGATCGCGACGCTGGCCACCCAGGCCAATTTCGACAAGCTCGAGCCGGTCTTTGAAACTCTGCGCCGCGTCCGCCGCGAGCTTGCGCCGAACATTACGTTGATCGGCTTCTGCGGCGCGCCATGGACGGTCGCGACCTACATGGTGGCCGGACAGGGCACGCCGGACCAGGCGCCGGCGCGGATGCTCGCCTACCGCCATCCGGACGCCTTCGCCAAGATCATCGACGTCCTGGTCGAGAACTCGATCCACTATCTCGTCGGGCAGCTCAAGGCCGGCGCCGATTGCCTGCAGATCTTCGACACCTGGGCCGGCGTGCTGCCGCCACGCGAGTTCGCCCGCTGGTCGATCGAGCCGACCCGGCGCATCGTCGCCGGGGTGCGCAAGCAGGTCCCCGGTGCCAGGATCATCGGCTTTCCGCGCGGCGCGGCGGGCATGCTGCCGGCCTATGTCGAGCAAACCGGCGTCGATGCCGTCTCGATCGATTGGGCCGCCGAGCCGTCGATGATCCGCGAGCGCGTGCAGAGTCGCGTCGCCGTGCAGGGCAATCTCGATCCGCTGGCCCTGATCGCCGGCGGCGCCGCGCTCGACCGCGCGGTGGACGATGTGCTGGAGAACTTTGGCAAGGGGCGGCTGATCTTCAATCTCGGCCACGGCATCCTGCCGGAGACGCCGATCGCCCATGTCGAGCAGATGGTCGCACGGGTCCGCGCGTATAAGGGGTGAGGCCTGATAGCCCGGCCTATCGGCCCGTAGCCCACTCTATCACCGTCACCCTTGCGCGCGTCTCGAAGGGTCGACGGCCCGGCTCTCCCTCCTCCGTCGATGGACCGGCCCCGGATTACGCTTCGCTCCATCCGGGCCACGACACCGCCGTCTCACCGTCACCCTGAGGTGGCCGCTCCTTCAGCGGCCCTCGAAGGGTCGACGGCCCGTCTGTGGCCGTGCATCCTTCGAGGCTCGCTGCGCTCGCACCTCAGGATGACGGATCACGTCTTACCTTGCATCCTCCAGAATCATATCCGACGCCTTCTCCGCGATCATGATCGTCGGCGCGTTGGTATTGCCCGACATCAGGTCCGGCATGACCGACGCATCGACGACGCGCAGACCCTCGACACCGCGCACCTTGAGCCGCTGGTCGACGACCGCAAGCGCATCGCTGCCCATCCGGCAGGTCGAGGTCGGATGATAGACCGTGCTGCCGGTTCGGCGGCAGAAATCGAGCAAATCGTCGTCGCTCACCACCTTGGCGCCGGGATCGACTTCCCCGACCGAGTATGACTTCAGCGCCGGCGCCGCCAGGATCTTGCGCAGGATGCGGATGCCGTCGATGAAGGCGCGGCGATCGGTCTCAGTCGCCAGGTAGTTGATGCGGATCTCCGGCGGCACGCCCGGGTCCGCGCTCCGGATCTTCAAGGAGCCGCGGCTCTCCGGGCGCAGCTGGCAGACCGAAGCCGTGAAGCCCGAGAACGCATGCAGCTTCTCGCCCATCTTGTCGGTCGAGAACGGCAGAAAGTGGATCTGGATGTCCGGCGACGCCAGCCGCGGACTGGTCTTGAAGAACGCCCCCGACGTGCCGGCCGCGATGGTCAGTGGCCCCTTGCGCAACGCCGCGTAGCGCAGGCCGGCCATGACGCGGCGCACCGGATTGTTGATGACGTCGTTCAGCGTGACGCTCTGGGCGCAGCGCGTGACGATGCGCACCTGCATGTGATCCTGTAGGTCGTTGCCGACGCCGGGCGCATCGAGCAGAACCTCGATACCGTGCTGCTTCAACAGATCGGCGGGGCCGACGCCGGAGAGCTGCAGCAATTGCGGCGAGTTATACGCGCCGCTCGACACCAGAACTTCCTTGCGTGCCTTGGCCGTCCGCAACTGTCCGTTGTGCCTGTACGCGACGCCGCTCGCGCGCTTGCCGTCGAACAGGATGCGCTGCGCCAGCGCCGAGGTCTCGACATGCAGATTGCCGCGCGTCAGCGCCGGCCGCAGGTAGGACCGCGCCGTCGAGGCGCGCCGGCCGCGCCGCGTCGTGGTCTGGAAGAAGCCCGCGCCCTCCTGGGTCGCGCCGTTGAAATCCGGATTGGTCGGGATGCCGACCTCGGCCGCGGCATGCACGAAGGCTTCCGACAGCGGATCGTGGTGCCGCCAGTCCGACACCGGCAGCGGGCCGCCCGCGCCGTGATATTTGTCGCCGCCGCGCTGCTGATCCTCCGCCTTCCTGAAATAGGGCAGCACGTCGTCATAGCCCCAGCCGGCATTGCCGCGCTGCCGCCAGCGGTCATAGTCCTCTTGCTGGCCGCGCACATAGAGCAGCCCGTTGATCGAGCTGGAGCCGCCGAGCACTTTTCCACGCGGCTGGAAAACTTGGCGTCCGTTCAGGCCGGGCTCGGGCTCGGTCTGGTACATCCAGTTGACGGATTTTTCCTTGAACAGCTTGCCGTAGCCGAGCGGGACATGGATCCAGATGTTAGTGTCCTTCGGCCCGGCCTCGAGCAGCAGCACCGAGTGCCTGCCGTCGGCGCTCAGGCGGTTGGCGAGCACGCAGCCGGCCGAGCCGGCGCCGACGATCACGTAATCATACTCGGCGACATCGTTCGTCGATGCGCCATCCTTGTTGTTGTTCATTGGTTTCCCCCGGCCATGCGGCGCGGCCGGCAGAGTTGCGCCCCTGCCCAGCATTGGGAAGAGACGTAGCGAGCGTGGCAGATACGGTCAAGAAAGTTAGCCGGCGATCCGGAGCGGTACCACCGGACCTTTCACCGCAGGATCGGCGGCCACAAACCATCAATGCGACGGGCGCGTTCAGCTCTCTGCTTTTCGCCGCCGCGTACCGGCGCGCTGCTGGTTCCGGCGCGCCGGCTTGGTCGCCGTCTGATCCACGCGGGAGCCGGACGGCAGGCCGTATTTCGCCGACGCCGCCTCCAGCGAGGTCTCCTCATCGGGCACATGGAGGCTCGAGAGAAAATCCGCACCGGCGCGCATCACATGCTCGGCGGCAAGCGTGGCGGCGGCGCGCTCGTCGCCGGCGATGATGGCGCGCAGGATCGCGGCGTGCTCATCCCAGGTCCGCGCCTGGCGCACCGGATCGGTGGGCGAGAACAGCATCGCCGTGCGTTCGCGCAGCCGCTTCAGCAGATCGGCGAGCACGCGGTTGCGGCCGGCCTCCGCCAATTCATGATGGAATTGCTGGTTGAGATCCGACAACAGGTCGTAGCGCCGTCCCGCGACCGCCTCGTTGCCCTGCTTCAACACCGCCGCGATCCGCTTGATGATGCTCTCTTCGCGGCGCCGCGCAGCCAGGCGCGCGTTTTGTCCCTCGAGCAGCGCGCGGACTTCGACCGTCTCGCGCGCTTCCTCATCGCTCATCGTGATGACCGAGGCACCGCGCCGCGCGGTCACCTCGACGAGCCCCTCCGACTCCAGCACGCGGATCGCTTCGCGCACCGGATTGCGGGAAACACCGAGCTCATCGGCGAGGCGGCCCTCGACGAGCCGCTCGCCGGGCTTCAGCCGCCGGCTCAGGATCGCCTGCCGCAGCTCCTCGATCACCCTGCCGTGGAGGGAGAGGTAGTCGTCGCCGAGACGTTTGGAGCTTCCGAGCTTGCCTGCCATGAACCGACCTGTCCGGCCGCGCTTCGCTCAATGCATGGACACCGGAGGTCCAACGAGCTGCCAGAGTCCTGGCCGAATGACCGCTGTTGCGTATTTAGACCGCCGGCTGCATGCCATCAAGCCGCGCTCATTCGCCGTCAACAGCTACAGGTCGAGCCGCCGGCACCGCGGCTTTCGGCACCCACGACACGCTCACGCTGCCGGTGAGAAAGGTCTGGCACGCCATCCGATAGCCGGCGGCGAACTGCGCGTCGGTGAGGTGCTTTCGCTCCTTCGGCTTGATCGCATCGGTGTTCTCGATGCCCTTCTCGATCAGGCATTTGCAGGTTCCGCACAGGCCGCCGCCGCACTTGAACGGAATGCCGCCCTGCTCGCGCAGCGAGACGCGCAGCAGATTGCTGTTCTCCGCGGCAGTGACGGTTTTCCCGCCATTGGTCAGAAACGTGACTTCGATCATCCCGCCATCCGCTCAGCGCTTGCGCAGCTTGGTGTCCATGTGACCGAATGTGATGAGGTGCTCGAGTTCGTGCAGCGCCCGCTCGGGCGTCTCGAACTTCTCGAGGAATTTCGAGGGCACCTCGTTCACGATCGGCGGCGACCAGGCCTCGTCGATCACCCTGACCTTGGTCTCCTCGAGCAGCTCGGCGATCACGAACGTCGCCTTCCTGATGCCGTAGAACAGGTAGTCGTAGGCCGCGAGCGGCCGCAGGCCGTCAGCGATCTCGGTGCGAAACTGCCCCGGCTTGCTCGTCAGTATCACGTACATCGGTCACGTCCTCCCAACCGCGGCGCCGGCCGGCGCGACGACGTCGACCAGCGGGGCTGCCTCCTGCGACAGTTCAACGTCATGCGTGAGCCAGAGCTGGCAGGCGAGGCGATATCCCTGCTCGATCCTGGCACCGAGGCGCTTCTTTTCCTTCCAGTTCGGCTCCGGCAAGTGCTCGCCGCCCTTGATGATGAGCGACGCGCACTTCCCGCACTTCCCCATCCCGCAGCCGTAAAGGAAGTTGGGATAGGGAAACTGGCGGATGCCGGCGCGGACCACCAGATTGGTGTTCTCCTTGACCTCGCCGACAAAGGTCTCGCCGTTGCGGTGAAAGATGACGTTGGGCATCGCGCCGCTGCTCCCCGCGACTCAGGCCTGCAACAGCACGCGTTCTTTAGCGGACACACCGCTGGCCAGATCGAGCTCCGCCAGCGGAATGTCGTTTGCGACATAGTCGTGGTACAGCGCGGTGGTATAGAGCAGCCGCATCTGTGCGCCGATCTCGCAGATCTTGAGGCAACGCTGCTGCAGCTCGACCGTATTGGCATGCTCGAGCACGATCTGGTAGCCGCGCTCGCCGTGAATCTCGTCCGACACGATGTGAAGGTCGAAGAACTCGACTTCCTCGTCGGTGAATTTGTACTTCTCGCGCAGGGTCGGCGTCTGCTTGCGATAGATCGAGGGGACCTGCGACTCCAGACCGACCACGAGGCCGGCCACTGCGACGATCGGATCCTCGCGCATCGCGACCGCATAACACCAGCTCTGCAGCCCGCGCGTCGTCGGCGTCATGTTGTCGGGGTTCTTGATGCGCGCCGCGGTCGTGCCGCAGGCCTCCGCGAAGCGGATCAGCAGATCGGTGTGACGGTCGCCCCCGATCTCTTCCTCATACATATTGGCGAGCAGGAAGTCCTTGGCTTCCTGGTACTGCTCCGGCATCCGCGCATAGATGTAGCCGAGGTAGTCGGCGAACGGACCGACATAGTGGTAGTGGTTCTCGGCCCAGCGCGCGAGATGCGCGCGGCTGAGCTTGCCGCTCGCCCAGGCGACGCTGAACGGAGCCTTGTTGGCGCTCTTTCCCTTGATGGCATTTTCGAGGGCCGCTCGAAATTCCACGTGATCCATCAGCTTTTGCATCGTGGCGCTCCTGTGCCGTGAAGAAATCGCCGCCCGGCAACGGACCATCGGTCCGTTTCGGTCGGCTATTTCGGTATACTGTATACTATCTTTGCGCCTGTCAACATCGAAGGCCGGGTTCCCCGCCATCCCTCCCACCCGACACCGACCGCATTGAATCGCCGCTATTTTGTGCTTCCGTTGCACAAAAATGCGGTCGGAGACGCTCCCATCCTTCTTCGACGCATGGATCGCCAGCTCGCAATTTGCGCTTGCCATTGCGGAATACAGTATACATTATTCGCCGCATTAGAGGGGAAAGCAACAACCATGCAGCACGCTCCGATCGTTGCCGCGCACTGGGTCTATTTGCTCGGCGTCGCCGTCATCGTTCTCACCATGATCTGGCGCGCCAACGTCGTGGTGCCGTCGGTGGTCGCGACACTCCTGGTCGCGCTGGCCTGGACGCACAGCCCGGTCGCAGCGCTCGCCAGCGTCTTCAACGCGAGCTTCACCGCCGCCAAGGAGCTGTTCAACATCTTCCTGGTGATCGCGCTGATGACGGCGCTGCTGAACGCGCTCAAGGTGCTGCGCTCGGACATTCGCATGGTCGAACCGTTCCGCGCCATCATGAAAAGCGGACACACCGCCTACTTCGTGCTTGCCGCCATCACCTATGTGATCTCGCTGTTCTTCTGGCCGACACCGGCAGTGCCGCTGGTCTCCGCGGTGCTGCTGCCCGCGGCGATTGCGGCCGGCCTGTCGCCGCTCGGCGGTGCCATTGCGATCGCGATCGCCGGACAGGGCATGGCGCTGTCGTCGGACTATGTGATCGGCGTTGCGCCCGGGATCAGCGCCAAGGCGGCCGGCGCCGCGGTCAGCGCCGCCACCGTCGCGGACCGCGCGCTGGTGCTGTCCCTCATCACCGGCGGCATCGCGTTGACGCTCGCCTATCTTTCGATCCGCAAGTCGATCACCAAGCCCGACGAGCGGCTGCTGGAGCGCTGGCAGGCGCAGTCGAGCAATGGCGAATTGGCACGGCTGGAGCAGGAAGGCAGCTTCGACAAGGCGGAGATCGCACGCGGCACCGCCGACGGCCAGCGGCCGCTCGCGACCCAGGCGCAGATCGACAAGGAGCTCGCCGGAGTACCGACGCGCCGCGAAGGCTGGTCGAAATTCTTTGCGGTTGCGACCCCGCTCGCCTTTCTCTGCGTCATCGCGGTGATGGTGCTGGCCAAGCTCGGCGTCGGCCACGACCTCAAGGGCGGCGACGCTGCCGCACTGGTCGGCGGCGTCGCCGCGATCCTGATGATCTGCGCATCCTTCATCACCGATGATTTGCGCAAATTCCTCGACACCAGCGCCGACCATGTCACCGAAGGCTTCGTCTTCGCATTCAAGGCGATGGGCTCCGTGCTGCCGATCGCGGGCTTCTTCTTTCTCGGCGCCGAGCCGAGCCTGTCTGCCCCGATCCTCGGGGTACCCGCGGCCCAGGCGCCGAGCCTCCTGTTCGAACTGATCCAGACCGCGCAGGCCTGGATCCCCGGCAACGAGATTTTCGTCGCCTTCGGCATCCTGATATCAGGCATGATCACCGGCATCGACGGCTCGGGCTTTGCCGGCTTGCCGCTGACCGGCTCACTGTCGGGCGCGCTGGCACCGTCGGTCGGAATGGAGCCGGCGACGCTCGCCGCGATCGGCCAGATGGGCGCGGTGTGGACCGGCGGCGGCACGCTGGTGGCCTGGTCGTCGCTGATCGCAGTGGCCGGCTTCGCGCGCGTCCCCGTCTTCCAGATCGTGCGGACGGCGATGGTCCCCGTATTGACCGGGCTCGCGGTGTCGACCGTCTGCGCGGTGCTGATCTGGCATTGAGGAGAGTCCTGTGACGATAGCTGAAACGACGATACGCCACGCGCCCCCTTCCACGGAGGGCAGCGCAGGGATCGAGGAATTTCCGAACCTGATCGCCGGCGAGCGGACCGCAAGCGCCTCCGGCAGACTGTTCGTGAACGTCAATCCCGCCGACACCAGCGACCTGGTCGGACGCTTCCAGGAATCGACCGCCGCCGATGCGCAAGCGGCCGTCGATGCCGCGGCCGCCGCGTTCGAAGGCTGGCGGCGGACGCCGATCTCCAAACGCGCCGCCATCCTGAACCGGGCCGCGGATCGTCTCGAGGCCCGCGCCGATCACATCGCCCGGGAGATGACGCGGGAAATGGGCAAATCGCTCGGCCTCGCGCGCGACGAAGTGCTGCGCTCGGCGCAGACCCTGCGGTTCTATGCCGTCGAGGGACAGTCGCTCACCGGCGAGGTGTTTCCGAACGACGATGCAGACATGACGGTCTATACGTTGCGCGAGCCGCTCGGCATCGTGTCGGTGATCACGCCCTGGAATTTTCCGATCTCCATCCCGGCGCGCAAGATCGCGCCGGCCCTCATCACCGGCAATACGGTGGTGTTCAAACCATCGTCCGATGCGCCGCTCAGCGGCTATCGTCTGGCGGAGGCGCTGATTGCGGCGGGCCTGCCGAATGGCGCGCTCAACTTCATCACCGGCAAGGCCGGCGAGATCGGGCCTGCGATCACCGAGCCGCCGGTCATTCGGGCGATTTCCTTCACCGGGTCGACATCCGCCGGCGAACAGATTTGCCGCGCGGTCAGCTTCACGACCCGCACGCAGATGGAGCTCGGCGGCAAGAACCCGCTGATCGTCATGGACGACGCCGACCTCGATCTGGCGGTCGATTTGACCGTCAAAGGCGGCCTCTCGCTGGCCGGCCAGGCCTGCACCGGCACCAGCCGCGTCCTGGTCATGAAGCAGGTGCGCGCCGAGTTCACCGCACGGCTCCTCGCCAAGGTGAAGGCGATCAAGATCGGCAGCGGCCTCACAGGCGGGATGGAGATGGGGCCGCTGGCCACGGCGAGGCAGCTCGAAACCGTGCTGCGCTACGTCGCGATCGGGAAAAAGGAAGCGACGCACCTCTATGGCGGCGACCGGCTCACCGGTGCCGCCTATGACGGCGGATACTTCGTCTCACCCGCGATCTTCAGCGATGTGACCCAGGACATGACGATCGCACGCGAGGAAATCTTCGGCCCGGTCATCGCGATCATCGAGGTCGATAGCTATGCCGACGCGATCGCCAAGGCCAATGCCAGCGAGTACGGCCTGTCGGCCGCGATCGTGACGCGCAGCCCGCGCGCGATGCACGATTTCGCCAATGACATCCAGTCCGGAACGGTGAAGATCAACCGCACCACCACCGGAAATTTGATCAACGCGCCGTTCGGCGGATTGAAGCGGTCGAGCACGTCGACCTTCCGCGAGTCCGGCCGCACCGGCCTCGAATTCTACACCCAGATCAAGACGGTCTACCGCGGCACCTGAGCCGCGGTCGAAGGCCCACTCCAATCCCGGACCAAAGCGATGAGACAGACTTTCAAACTCGAACTTGCCGAAGCCCGCCACATGATCGCGGCCGCGATCCGCAAATCCGCCGAGATCGGCGTTGCGGAGACGGTCTGCGTGACCGATGACGGCGGCTATCCGCTGGCGCTGGAGCGGATGGATGGCGCGCGGATCACCGGTCCCCAGATCGCCTGGAACAAGGCGTTCACGGCGGCCGGACACAAGCGCTCCACCCATTTGTTCAACCAGCCGCCGAATGGACCTGCCCTGCCCGGCAACGAGGCCTTCGGCATCCAGTGGAGTTTCGACGGAAAATTCGCCGTGTTCGTCGGCGGCTTTCCGATCGTCGTCGACGACGAGGTTGTCGGCGGCATCGGGTTGAGCGGCGGCAACGGCGAGCAGGACACCCAATGCGGCGTCGCAGCCCTGCAGGCGTTGCAAGAGCTGCTGCGCGGCCATCGTGTGCTGGTCGCGGCCGACATCAAGAAGTGACTGATGTCGCCGGGAACGACTGATGTCTCGCACCGAGACCTTCGAGCAGTTGCCCGGCGAGCATATTGAGCTCGTCGGCGCTGCCTGCGGCCCTGATGCGGCACCTCGGCCCGGGCGGCGCGGCAGCAACGCCCTCCTCCGCGGTCAGGATCAGCCCGATCACGTTCTCGTAGAACCTCCGGCTTGCCGCGAGATCACGGACATCAAGGACGACGTGGCTGGCCCGCGTGATCCGAAACCCGGGATCATGGTTCGTGATCGGGAGGCTCATGCGCACCTTCTGGTTCTTGCCGGTCGCGGGAACTCAAGTCATTGCGAAAAACCGGCGGAGGATCAAGCCGCGCGGGGGCAAGCTTGGCCGGTCCGTGACACCCGTCACGGCCCGCCGCGACACCCGTCACGCATTTGTATCGATTTGTTAGCAATGCCTGCCGGTGGAACCAAAACGTGAGCCCGCCGTGGCACGGTCCGTTCCAATAGTTCATAGTTTGTCAAAGGTTTGCAGAGAATTCTTCGCCATTGCGCCATGGCCAAACCGCGCAGGCAACGTAGTGAGATGCGTATCGATCTCAGATCATATTTCGCGACCCTGTTCGCGGGTGACCTCGCGGCCTTCGGCGCACCACCGACGGACGAAGCGCTTGCCGGCCACATCCGCGCCGAGCAGGTTTCGCTCGTGCTCGGCTATTCCTTCGGCATCATGCTAGCCAACGCCTGCAACGCGCTGGTGCTCGCGGTTGCGCTGTGGCAATCGCCGGATTGGGCGTTCGCGCTGGTGTGGGCCGCCGCGGTGAGCAGCGCGGCGCTGTTCTTCGGCATGCAGGTGCGCGCATCGCGCCGCATCGCCAAGCCGCAATTCGTGTCGCGCCGGACCATGTACCGGCTGGTGCGCAATGCGCTGGCGCTCGGCGCGGCCTGGGGCGTCGTCCCGGTCGCATTCTTCGCGAACGCATCGAGCGGCGCCCAGTTGGTGATCACCTGTCTTTGCGCCGGCATGCTGGCCGGCGGCGCCTTCGCCTTCTCCACCATCCCGATCGCCGCCATTGCCTTCACCGGGCCGATCTTCGTCGGCACGGCGATCTGCCTCGGCAGGGACGGCGACTTCATCTATCTGCTGATGGCCGTGCTCGTCCTGGTCTACGGCTCCGTGCTGCTGCGCGGCGTGTTCCTCAACGCATTCGAATTCAGGCGTCGCATCATCGCCCAGCACGAGGCCGAACGGACGGTGCGGCAGGATCCGTTGACGCATCTGCCGAACCGCGTCGCCTTCAACGAGGCGCTCAATGCTGCGCTGAGCCGGCTGGAGCGCTCGGGCGAGGAATTCGCGGTGCTGCTGCTCGATCTCGATCGCCTCAAGGAGATCAACGACAGGTTCGGCCATCCGGCGGGCGACGAACTCCTGGTGCAGCTTGCGGCGAGGTTGCAGCGCTGCACACGCGCGGCCGAGCATGTCGCGCGGATCGGCGGTGACGAATTCGCGCTGATCATGTCCAATCTGACGCGGCCGGAGGACGCGCTCGCGATTGCCGAGCGGTTCGTTGCGGCGTTCGCCGATCCGTTCCCGATCGACGGGTTCGAGATCACCAGCGCGATCAGCATCGGCATCGTGCTCGCGCCGCGGGACGGCAACACGTCCCACGATCTGCTCAAGCATGTCGACATCGCGCTCTACCGGGCGAAGAAATCCGGCCCCGGCACCATCTGCTTCTTCGAGGCCAGCGACGACCAATCGGCGCGCGACCGCCGCGCGCTGCAGCGCGATTTGGAACAGGCCATCGAGGCCGACCAGCTGTTTCTGGTCTACCAGCCGTTCCTCGACATCCGCGAAGGCCGCGTTACCGGCTTCGAGGCGCTGCTGCGCTGGCAGCATCCGACGCGTGGTCTGATCCCGCCCAGCGTCTTCATTCCGATCGCCGAGGAGAGCGGACTGATCCACCAGCTCGGCGAGTGGGTGATCCGTCGCGCCTGCGCGATGCTGTCGCGCTGGCCTGACGACATCAGGATCGCGGTGAATTTCTCCGCGGTCCAGTTCCAGAACGTCGGCATCCTGCAGACCATCGTCGAGGCGCTTGCCGAGGCGAACGTCGCGCCGAACCGGTTGGAGATCGAAATCACCGAATCGATGCTGATCTCGAAATACGGATCGGCGCCGGCGATCCTGAACGGGCTGCTCGAGCTCGGCCTGACGGTCGCGCTCGACGATTTCGGCACCGGGTTCTCGTCGCTGACCTATCTGCGCAAACTGCCGTTCAGCCGCATCAAGATCGATCAATCCTTCATCCGGGACATGCTGACCCAGCCGGATTGCGCCGCAATCGTCAAATCGGTGATTAGCCTCGCGCAGGACCTGCAGATCGGCGTCGTGGCCGAAGGCGTCGAGACCGCGGATCAGCTCGAATATCTGCGCCAGACCAGTTGCGACGAGGTGCAGGGCTATCTGATCGGCCGGCCGATGTCGGGCAGCGATATCTCCGCGCTGCTCGATCGCAATCCGCAGCGCTCGGAGCACGCGGCGTAGCGCCGATCGGGCGCCCCTTCAGAGCGCGTCGGCGCGATGCAAGGTGTCCACCGTGATGGTGCCGCGGACACGCGAGACGCACGTGCAGATCTTGCGGCTCTCCTGCTTCTGGTGATCGCTGAAGAAGACGTCGCGATGGTCGATTTCGCCGTCGACATCGACCACGTCTATCGCACAGACGCCGCATTCGCCGCGCCGGCAGTCGCTCATCACCTCATGGCCGGCTTCGTTGAGCACGTCCAGCATCGAGCGGTCGCGCGGGATCACGAACTCGGTCCCCTCACCTCTGAGCCGCACGCGGAACGCCTCGGTCGGCAGCAGCCCGCTCGATCCAAAGGTCTCGTAGCGCAGATCGGTCATCGCTCGGCCGGACGCTTCCCAGGCACGCCGCGCCGCATCCAGCATCCGCATCGGGCCGCAGAACAACGTCATCGTATCCTGCGGCAAGCCTGCGAAGACGCCGTCGAGGTCGAGCCGCCCGCCTTCGTCGCCGGCATGGACGATGAGGCGGTCGCCGAGCAGACGCTCGAGTGTATCGAGGTAGGCCGCGTCGCCGCGCGTGCGCACCGCATAGTGCAAGGTCACCGCGGCATCGCGGCGGGCCAGCACCTGCGCCGCGCCGACGATCGGCGTGATGCCGACACCACCCGCGATCAGGCAGAAATGCCGCCGCGTCCAGTCGAGCTGCACCAGCGAGGCGGGCTGCGTGATGGCGAGCCGCGCCCCCGGCGCGAGCGACCACATGTAGCGCGAGCCGCCGCGGGAATCCGCTGCGTGCCGCACCGCGATTCGAAAACCTTGCGGATCGACTTCGCCGACCAGCGAATAGGACCGGGTCTGCGGCTGGCCCTCGATGGTGACGCCGACGTCGATGTGGCTGCCGACGGGATAGGGCGCGGCGGTGAAATTATCCGGCCGCAGCAGGAATTCGCAGATGCCGGGCGTGAGGTCGCGCGTCGCAAGCAGCGTGGCGGAGGTCCAGGTTTCAATGAATCGCATCGCGCGCTCCGTTCAGCCGGCCGTGACCAGCGCCAATGCCGGCAGCAGATCAAGGTGCGTGCGGTTGCGCAGCGCCAGCCGCAGATTGCGTGCCGCCAGCCGGGCATGCTCGCGCATGATCGCTTCGGCGCGCGCGCCCTCGCGATTCTCGATGGCGTCGACCACCACGCGATGATGGTCCTGCGCGATCAGCAGGATCTGGCGCGCCTCGGGCAAGGCCGATTGCGCCATCACGAAGCCGCTCGGCGAGGCGAATGGCAGCGCCGAGGCGCGGTCGATCTGCCGGATCAGTGGCGGGCTGCGCGACAGCTCGGTCAGCAGTGCGTGGAAGCGTGCATTGAGCGCGACATAGGACGAAAAGGCTTCAACCGAGATCGAATCCTGCCGCACCAGGCCGTCGATCTCGTTGAGGCATTCCTTCAGCGGCTCGAGATCGCGCGACGAGACGCCGCGCTCGGCGGCAAAGCGCGCGGCAAGGCCCTCCAGCGTGCCGCGCAGCTCGATCGAATCGAGAATGTCGCGTTCGGAGAACGCCTTGACCATGAATCCGCCGGACGGGATCGCCTCCAGCAGGCCTTCCTCCTCCAGCCGGACCAGCGCCATCCGCACCGGCGTGCGCGACACCCCGGTGATCTCGACCGCCTGCAGTTCCGAGATGCGCTCGCCCGGCCGCAGCCGGCCGGAGAGAACCAGGTCGCGCAGCGCGAGCTGCGCCCGCACGGTGTGCGACACTGAGCGATCGGCTTCGCGTTCCGCCATGGTTTGCTCCTACTCGGCGGCCTGCAACTGCTGTGGCGGATTTTCCTTCGCCACCATGCGGTCGATGACGCGGCGCGCCCACATCGCACCTGCATCGATGTTGAGATTGTAGAACACGCGGTCCGGATTTTCGTCCATCGCGCGCTGTTGCGCTTCCAGGATGATCTCGTCCTCGTGGAAGATGCCGGCGACGCCGTCGCGGATTTCACTGGTCAGGCGCTGCTCGGTGATGCGGTGGTTGCGGACGAAGGCCCAGAAGTAGTGGCAGGTCTTCTCGGTCTCCGGCGTGATGGTGTTGAGCACATAGCCGTTGACGCCCTGTGAGCGATCGCCCTCCGGCGCGCCGGATCCGGCCGGCGCGACACCGACGTCGATGTTGACGGTGCACGGCGCTTCGAAGCGGATGATCTGCCAGCGATCGACCGGGCCCGGCTTCTGCAACTGCTTGGCCCAGAACGGCGGCGCCTCGATGCCCCTCATCCAGCGCGTGACGGTCACGGTCTTCTCGCCATGGGTGACGTCGAACGGCGCTTCGGCGACCGCATCATTGCCGATGCTCGAGCCGTGCACGAAGGTCTCGTGGGTCAGGTCCATCAGATTGTCGACGACGAGGCGGTAGTCGCATTTGACGTGAATGGTCTTGCCGTCGCCGGCCCAGGCCGGATCGTGATTCCAGTGCATGTCGGGCACCAGCGCGGGATCGGCCAGCGCGGGATCGCCCATCCAGAGCCAGATGAAGCGATGGCGCTCGACGACGGGATAGGCACGCACGCAGGCCGATGGATTGATCGTCTCCTGCGAGGGCATGAAGGTGCAGCGGCCCTGCGCATTGTATTTCAGGCCGTGATAGCCGCAGACCACGGTATCGCCGTCGAGCCGGCCCTTGGAGAGCGGCACGAGGCGATGCCAGCAGGCATCCTCGAGCGCTACGACCTCGCCGTCGCCCTTCCGGTACATCACGACATGCCTGCCGCAGATCGTCCGCGGCAGCAGCGCGTGCTTGATCTCGGCATCCCAACCGGCCGCGTACCACGCGTTCATTGGAAAGGGTTTTGGCATCGGTCGCCCTCTTAGGGTCTTTTCGGATACCTGATGTATACATCAATCCAATATTTTAGCAAGTCGGAGTAACTAAATACCTATATCATACATTCCAGTATACAACCTTGCGATATTAATCAGCGGCGGGAGCAGTGCCGGGGCATTCCGCTGCGCCAACAGCTCATCGTCCGGCGCTTGCCGCGCTGGAGGCGAGGTGACTCACAGAGGATTTGAGGGGGTTCGATGAACAACCGGCCGTGCCGGCGTGCGGCTTACGAGTTCGACGCCGCGCGGGTCGAGGCCGACTTGACGTCCTTGATGCTGACCACGACGGCGATGCGCTTGATCGAGCCGCTGCGATAGGCCTGCAGGAATTTGTCGTAGTGCTTGACCGAGATGCAGCCGTTGGAGTCGCCGTTCGGCCCGAGCATGTAGCTGTGCACGAGCAGGCCGACACGCCCGAACGTATCGCTGCCATCGACCGGGGTCATGCGCAGCGCGGGCACGCCGTGGAACAGCTTCTCGCGCGGCTTCATCTCGTAGACGCCGGGCGGCGTCGCACCGGCGTTGCGGGCGGTCACATGCGACGGATCGTCGAGCAGATTGCCGAGCCCCGAATGCGCTTCGAACTTCGTGCCGTCGGGCATGTACACGATGCGGCCGGTGATGTCGTAGACCGCCGTGGTGCTGTCATAACCGAGCGCACCGAGATCGAGGCTCGGGCCGGACAACAAGCCATCATTCGGATCGATCGAGGCCAGTTGCAGCTTGCCCGGCATCATGTCGGCGATCTTCTGCAGGAACGTCCGGTTGTCGCCCTGCTGCACCGGCGCCTGCGGCGGCAGCGGCTGATCGTTGCGCGCGAGCAGATTGGCCTCGACCGGCCGCGATCGCGGCATCGGCACGGCGGATGCCGCGGTCGTGGTCGTGGCCGCGACCGATGCCGTCGCCGGCTGGCTGGTCGGCAGCTCGGTCTGGGTGTCACGCAGCTGGCCGGCCAGCGCGTCCTCGATCTGACCGAACTCGGAATTGAAATCGCCGCGGCTCGAACGGAACCCGCGGCGCAGGGGATAATAGAGTGAGGCCGTGTTGATCGTGGAGCGAGAGCCGAAGCGATCGTCGAAATTCAGCGAGGCGGTGGTGTTGGCGAATGCCGGTCCATGCAGCCATGCGGTAGGGTCGATGCCGACCATCCAGGCGGCAAGGCCAGACGACAGGACGAGCGCGCTCACGGCGAACGCCGTGCTGCCCACCAGAGACACGCCGCGGTTCGACTTACGCGCGGCTGCTTTCGTCGTACGTTGACCCATCATCCCCAAGTCGGTGCTCTGGGGCCTGTTACCCGGCCCACGCTGGATTCACCGTTCGCTCATTATATCAGGGAATTAGAGTAAGGCATAATCGAGACGAAGCGGGCAACGACAGGATTTTTAAACGTTTTTCGGATGGAAAGTGCCCGAGAATCAGCACCGGGAGGGCTGAAACGGCCTAAAAAGTCCCGATTCGAGACAATTTTGGCGACTCAGGCGATCTTTTCTTCCCGGAGGGTGAGCACCGGGACCGGCTTGCCGATGGCGTAACCCTGCGCGTAGTCGACCCCGATCTGGCGTAATTCGTCCAGGATCGCGAGGCTCTCGACGAATTCGGCGACCACCTGCTTCTGCATGATCTTCGCGGTCTTGGTGATCATCTCGACCATCGCGCGATCGACCTTGCTGTTCAGGATCTCCTTCACGAACGAGCCGTCGATCTTGATGATGTCGACCGGCAGGTGCTTCAGATACGCGATCGAGGACATGCCGGTGCCGAAATCGTCGAGCGAGAAGCTGCAGCCGATCTCGCGCAGCCGCGCGATGAACGTCTGCGCCTCGTCGAGATTCGAGATGGCGCTGGTCTCGGTGATCTCGAAACACACCAATGCCGGCGAAACATCATGCTGCGCGAACAGTTCGGCGACGAAGTCGACGAAGTCGCCGTCCCCGATCGTGGCGCCCGAGAGATTGATGGCGTAGCTCGCAATCTTGCGCGGGTGGTACTTGCGCTCGGCGATGATCTCGAAGGCGCGGCGAACCACCCAGCGGTCGATCAGCGGCATCAGCCCGTAGCGTTCGGCCGCGGGCAGGAAGCTGCCGGGCGGCACCAGCGCACCGTTCTCGTCGCGCAGCCGCAGCAGCAATTCGCGCCGCTCATTGCCCTTCAGCGCACCGCTGATCGGACGGATCTCCTGCTCGTAGAGGCAGAAGCGTCCCTCATCCAATCCCTTCCGGATGCGATTGACCCAGCTCATCTCGGCGACACGCACCGCCATGCCGGTATCGGACGGACGGTGTTCCTGGACGCGATTGCGTCCCTTGTCCTTGGCGAGGAAGCAGGCGACGTCGGCAAGCCGCAACGCGTCCTGCACGCCGGCGCTGTCGGCAAGCGCGACCAGGCCGATGCTCGCGCTGATCCGGAAGCTCGAGCCCTCATGGACGAAGCTCGACTGCTCGACCACCGCCCTGATCCGCTCCGCGACGTCGGCAGCGACGTCGTGTGTAGCGGAGCCATCGTCGTGCAGCAGAATGCCGAATTCGTCGCCGCCAAGACGCGCAACCAGCCCGCTGTCGCCGACCTCGGCCGCCAGCATCTTCGCTACCTGCTTCAGCAACCGGTCACCCGCCATGTGGCCGCAGGTGTCGTTGACGATCTTGAACTGGTCGAGGTCGATCAGCATCAGATCGGCGCCCACGACCGGCGACCCCGACATCGCCTTGTGCAGCTCGAACTCGAACTGCCGCCGGTTGGCAAGGCCGGTGAGCGCGTCATGGGAGGCAGCCCATGCCAGTTCCTCGACCAGCCGCCGCTCGGCGGTCATGTCGTGAATGATCATGACGCGGCCGGCCGGCTCGCCGGCATGCACGATCGGGGTCTCGACCACCGAGACCGGCACGCTGGAATGATCCGGCCGCACCAGCAGCCGCTGCTGCGGCCGGCTTTCGTCGTCGGCGTCGGCGCTCTGGAACGATCCGCGCACCGGCTGCTCCGCGATGTTGAACAGCGATGAAAGCTGCCATCCGGTCACGTCGAGCCCAAAGGCGATCAGCCGTTGCGCGGCGCCGTTCATGTAGCCGACGCGATCGTCCTGCGTCGTCACGATGACCGCGTCGCCGATCGAGGCCAGCGTGAGCTGGGCGCGCTCCTTCTCGACAGCGAGCGCGGTCTCGGCAAGCCAGCGCCGCCACAGCATCCGCCTTGTGTGGAACAGGACGATGCCGGCCAGGCAGGCCGCGATCACGAGATTGACCAGCAGCAGCAGCGCTGAGACCTGACGCGACGCCTTTCCCAACTGGTCGGAGAAATCGACGGCGAGCGTGCTCAGCGCAGCGTCGACCGCACCGATCCGCTCGGCCCAGTGTTTGATGGTCGCGGCCGAGGGATCATGCAGCGCGACGTCGTTGGCGGCCTCGTTCCTGATTTCGATCAGCTGATCGAGCAACGCGTCCGAATTCCGCCAGGCCGTCACCGCACCGGCCACGTGGTGCATCGTGCGGAAATATTTGAACAGCCAGATCAGGCCGCCAATGTCGTCGTCATGATTGCCCGCTTTGGCGAAGCCACTCCTCGCCACGGCGTCGTTGTTGCCTGGCGCTTCCAGCGCGCGCCGCGCCGTGCGATCGGCCAGCGGCACCGCGATCGCGGCATCGAACTTCTGCAGATAGAGCGGTGCGCCGGTGCTGATATAGATCTGAAGGTCGTGAATGGCGTCCTTCTGCCCCTTCGACCACAGGCTCTCGCCCGCCACATAGGCGCGCACCGCGGACATCACCTGCAGGCTGCCGGCGGACAGACCGCCCAGCAGCAACACGATGGCGAGCAGAGGCCCGACCACCCGCCACAGTGACCAGCTTCGAAACGAAAAGAACATGCCTAATGCGCCCGACCCTGAAATGTCGGGTAAGCCTAGGAATGCCGGCTTAACCTCACGTTGCAAAACGCGATGAGTTTGAAACGACTTGGCTGTAACGCAATTGCGTCAAACTTTACCCATCCGGTCGACCGGAGCCGGCGCTCAGGGACGCAATGTCGGCGACGTGTTCGGGGCCGGCGCCTGCTCCATTTCGGACTCTTCGGGCAGCTTGTCGGCATGGACGGCAAGCGGCGTGCCGATCCAGAGCGGATCGTCGCGATGATCGCGGCGCGGATTCGTCGTGTTGGGATGGACCAGGATGCTCAGGCTGCCGTGGTTCAGCATCAGCCACGGCACCAGGGTCGGAAACAGCTCGGCCGCAAACGCCACCTGATACATCGCCTGGTCGTGCGGGCCGACCTTGACGTCGTGCCAACGCCCGAGCGTGACCAGGAAGCGCTCGCCCATCCAGTTGCGCAGGCGTTCGGCCTCGCCGCGGCTGGTGGCGGGATCGTAATAGACATGGGCGTGATAGCTCGCGATCTCGCCGATCGTCCGTGGCCCGTCCGTCATCTCGCCTCTCCTTCCGCGGCCGGTCACTTCCGCCGCAGTACACTGAACTGGAACGACTGCGTCGCGCCCCAGGGCGTGACGTGCCGATGCGCCTCATGCGCGATCAACTCGAATGCCGGGCCGATGGTCCGGCTGAGCGTCGCGGGATCATAGCGCTGCACCGGCAGGCCGCTGCATTTTTCCGGACCGTCGAGCGCGAAGGTACCGATCACGGCGTGGCCGCCTGCCTTGACGCCGCGATGCAGTCTCTCGAGATAGGCCGCGCGGTCGCTCTCCGCGACGAGAAAATGAAACGCCGCACGATCGTGCCAGATGTCGAAAGCCTGCTGCGGCTGCCAGACCGTCGCATCGTCGGCAACCCAGCGCACCGCCGCGCCGGTCGCGCCGATCCGTTCCCGCGCGCTCGTCAGCGCGGCTTCCGAGAGATCGAGCACGGTCAGATCATGAAAGCCCCTCGCCAGCAGCGCATCGACGAGGCGCGAAGCCCCGCCGCCGATGTCGATGATCGACGCGTCGCGGCCGGGCGCGGCGGATTCGATCAGACGCAGCGAGGGCTGCGGATCGGCCTGCGACCAGCTCACCTGCTGCTCGCCCTTGGTCAGATAGACAGTCTGCCAATGCGATTGTCGATCAGAAGCGGTCATGGCGATACGTCCCGAAGCGGCGACAACCCGCGTTGCGCACCATTAACCATGAGCTAGGCGCGGCGGTCTCCCGCGTCAACCGGCAGCAGCCGACGCGCACGGCTGCGCAGCAGCAAATGCCGCATTTGCATCGCCGCATTTTCCATTTAACCTGATGGCGAGGTTGAGATCGGGGCGTCCGGGGATGGCCAATTTCGGCTGGACACGCGGCAACAAGCCTGCACAAGCGGACGACGCCGCCAGCGACTTGCGCGGCCTCACCGATCCCTGCGCGTTTCTCGCCGCGCTCGACAAGGTGGTGCCGCGCTATCTCGATCTCGCCGACAATGGCGTGCTGGTCTATCCGGCTTGCAAGCGCAAGCCCGGCGACTTGCTCGGCGATGTCAGGGCGATCTGGGAGCACACGCGGCTCGAAGCGATGCGCTATGTCCCGATGGTGCCGCGGAAAGACACCTCGCTGCTGGTCGATCCGGTGCGCCAGGCCGAGATGATCGACGCCTTCCTGCGCCAGCGCGCGCACGACAACACCGTCGTCGATTTCACGGGAACGGCGATCGAGGATTACGGCATCGCGATCTATGCGGCGCTGAACTGGCTGAACCATTGCGGCGCCATCGTGGGTGCCGATCCGCAGAAATTCTCGGGCACACTGCGCAGCTTCCGCAAGGTCATGGTCGTCGCCCGGCAGTGGTGGGCGCTCGACGGCGCCGCGGAGCGCTGCCGGCAGATGCTGGAGGCGCGCGAGCGGCCGCCGCTGGTGTTCTTCCTGCTGTGGGCCGAGTGCACCAATTTGGCGCGCGAGATCGCGATCGCCGCAGCCGGCGCGGCGGCGACCGAAGACGGTATTGCGCGCATGCGCGTTGCTGACGATCCGGAAGAGCTGACGTAGCGCGAATCGGACGCGCGGCCGCAGATTAGGGTGCGCACGGCACCGGTGGCAGCGTCACCGGCGCCGCTACTTTGTGAATCTTGGCCTTGTGGATGTCGGCGGCGTTGGCGCCGCGGGCTGAAGATTGAACGTCAGCCAGACGTTCCAGCCTGCCGGCCGATTTTCATTGGCGAATTCGCCGTAGCCCTTCAGGTTCAGATATCCCTGCATGTCACCCACCGGGAAAATGTAGCCGACCTGCGGGCCGACGCCGGCCACGCGCGACCGAAAGCAGCCGACGCGATCGCCGGAGCCGCTGTCGCATCCGAGCCCCTGATAGAGGTAACCGACGAGGCCGACCTGCCACTGCTTGGTCAGGAATTGCGACGCGCCCCAGTCGAGGTGCATGTCGACGCCGCTTTGATATTCAGTGGAGGGGTTGACGAAGTTGTAGGTGAATCCCAGCACCGCCGAAAATTCATGCCCGGTCTTTGGATCGAAATAGGTGTAGCCGCCGCCCGCGTCGATTGCCCAGTGCCCAATCCCCAAATTCGCTAGGCGGGTCGACTGGTAGGCGCCGGCCGGGAGGTCGGCGGTAATGTACGTCATGTAATTGTTGACACCGGCATTCCAGCGCAGCGCGAACTGCGGGATCAGGTCGCCGAATGCAATGAGCGAGCTGTCGATGCTGTCAAACCGGGAGAAGGGGAACGTGGCGCCGCCCGGTCCCGTCAATGTCCCCGCAAGCGATCCAGCGAGCGAGGTGGAGTTGGATCCGTAGGCCGCCAACAGGGTGGCAGAGGCCTGACCACCAAGCACGGGTGTCGCAAAAGTATAAGTCCCGGCCAGAAAGCCAAGGTTCACGTTGGCATTGACGTTCGCGTTCACGGTGGCCGTCAGATTCGCGGGAAAGCGACCGAGCGTGATTTCGCGCGACCGTGCCACGTCGCCGCCGGCGGAAACAGAGGTGTGATAATAAATCGAGGTCACCGACCAGCCCGGCGCCTGCTGAGGAACAGCCGCGAGGCTGCCAAAAAATCCGGGTACCCAAAAGCTCACGCCGCCTTCATCGGCACGAGCCACTTGGTTGGAAAGCACGAGTAGAGCGGCAAGCGCCCCAACACCCAAATGCCACTGCGAAAAAAATCTGCGTCCCAAACCCGATCCAAGGTACCGCATCGCCGATCCCCCGACTCTCGCAATCCCGCCATTGCTCCGGCGGGGTAGAAACTCGGAGAGAGTAAGCTAACGCTGCCGTTGGTCCATGCGAAATCGGAATACTTGCGTTCAGCCTGCCCTTTATTGAAAGGCTGTGTCCATGACGCCACAGCCTTGGCAGTTTTTGCATAGTCGTCAGGGGCTCTTGATAAGGAAGACGCGACCTGACTCGATTGATCTGGATCAACATAAGAAGGATGCGTTGCTGGAAGCATCTTATCTTGTTATCTTGTCTAGGTTGTGGACGCTTTGTAGTCGCGCTTCAGATACTCGATCGTCTTTTTGACTGACCGAGGCGTTAAACCGTTCCCCGAAGCAATCGGCGAGCTAGAAAGCTGCCGAGAGCTTCTTGCTCGGGGCGGCGTTGGTAACCTTGAATCTCGTTCACTGCGGGCGGCCCATGCACGACGTTGGCGTTGCGGCAGGCGTACCTTTGTCGGATGGACCCGGTCAAAGGGGCATGATCTGGATTCCGGGCGGCATGTTCCGCATGGGGTCCGACAGGCACTATGCCGAAGAGGCGCCGGTCCATCGCGTCTCGGTGAGCGGCTTCTGGATGGATGCAACGCCGGTCACCAATCGCGATTTTCGCAAGTTCGTCAACGCAACAGGCTACGTGACACTCGCGGAGACGCGGCCTGACGCAAAGGACTATCCGGGCGCACTGCCGCACATGCTCAAGGCAGGCTCGCTGGTTTTCACGCCACCGAAGCATCCGGTCGATTTGCGCGACTGGTCGCAATGGTGGAGTTTCAAATTTGGCGCCAACTGGCGCCGGCCATACGGCCCCCGCAGTTCGATCAGCGGCCTCGACGATCATCCCGTGGTCCACATTGCCTATCGTGATGCTGAGGCCTACGCGGCGTGGGCTGGCAAGGACTTGCCGACCGAAGCCGAATGGGAGTTTGCCGCGCGCGGCGGACTCGACGGCGCGGAATTCGCATGGGGTGACGAGCAACTTCCCGGCGGCAGGCACATGGCGAATACCTGGCAGGGCAATTTCCCGCACCAGAATCTGGTGGCTGATGGCTTCGAACGCACCTCGCCCGTCACCGCATTCCCGGTCAATGGCTACGGCCTTCATGACATGATCGGCAATGTCTGGGAATGGACGGCCGATTGGTATTCACAGAAGCACGACGCAGACGCCCCGAAAGCCTGCTGCATCCCGCAAAATCCTCGCGGCGGGTCCGAGGGCGCGAGCTACGACTCTCGTCAGCCGAACCTCAGGATTCCACGCAAGGTGCTTAAAGGCGGCTCGCATCTTTGCGCCCCCAACTACTGCCGCCGCTATCGTCCGGCCGCGCGTCATGCCGAGCCGATCGACACCTCAGCAAGCCATGTCGGCTTCAGGTGCATCACCAGGAAGAGGATCACGTCATGAGTAACGATACGATTCCGGAAAAGCCTGAGATGAGCACGGGACCCACCAGCGCAGGATTGAAACGCCGCGATCTGTTGTTGAGTGGTAGTTCGCTCGTCGCCGCTTCAGCACTCTCAGCCGCTGGTGCGGCAAGCTTTGCACAAGCGCAGCAACCAGCGTCCGCCCCGGTGCCCGCGCCGGCCGGACAGCGGCCCAATATCGTCGTCATCATGGGTGACGACATCGGCATCTGGAATATCGGCGCCTACCACCGCGGCATGATGGCGGGCCGGACTCCGAATCTCGATCAGATCGCCGCCGAGGGCATGCTGTTCACCGATTACTACGCCGAGGCGAGCTGCACAGCGGGCCGCGCCAACTTCATCACCGGCGAGCTGCCGATCCGGACCGGCATGACCACGGTCGGCCAGGCCGGCGCACCCACAGGCATACCCGCGCAGGCCGTAACCATGGCTACCGCGCTGAAAGGAATGGGCTACGCCACCGGCCAGTTCGGCAAGAACCACCTTGGCGACAAAAACGAGTTTCTGCCGACGGTGCACGGTTTCGACGAGTTCTTCGGCTACCTGTATCACCTCGATGCGATGGAAGATCCAGCGCATCCCGCCTATCCTCAGGAGTTGCTGAACACCGTCGGTCCGCGCAACATGCTCCATTGTTATGCGACCAATGTCGACGACGCCACCGTGGATCCGCGCTGGGGCAAGGTCGGCAAACAGAAGATCGAGGACGCGGGCACGCTCTATCCTAAGCGGATGGAAACCGTGGACGACGAAATCCGCGACTTTGCGCTCAAGTTCATCGACAAGGCCAAGGCCGACAACAAGCCGTTCTTCCTGTGGCTCAATCCGACCCGCATGCACATCGTCACCCATCTGTCGCCGAAGTACGAAGCGCTGCGCAACTCCAAGAACGGCTGGTCCATCCATGAGGCCGGCATGGCGCAGCTCGACGACGACGTCGGCATCGTGATGAAGAAACTCAAGGACATGGGCGTCGACGACAACACCATCGTGATCTTCACTACCGACAACGGCACCGAGGTATTCACCTGGCCTGATGGTGGACAGACGCCATTCGCGCAGAGCAAGGGCACGGTCTTGGAAGGCGGCTTCCGCGCGCCGGCGATGATCCGCTGGCCGGGCAAAGTGCCGGCGGGCAAGGTCGAGAACGGCATCATCTCCGGGCTGGACTGGTTTCCGACCCTCCTTGCGGCGGCCGGCAACCCGAACATTGTCGAAGAGCTGAAGAAGGGCAAGCAGATCGGTGACACGACCTACAAATGTCATCTGGACGGCTATAACCAGATGGACATGATTACCGGCAAGGGGCCGTCGAACCGGCACGAAATCTGGTACTTCGGGGAAAGCGAGCTGGGTGCCGTGCGCATCGACGACTACAAGTATCGCTTCATCGACCAGCCTGGAGGCTGGCTGGGTGAAAAAACCAAGCCTGACGTGCCCTACCTGATTAACCTTCGCCTCGATCCTTTCGAGCGAACGGGATGGCCCGATAGCGGGACGAAATACGGTGCGCAACAATACTTCGACTGGTTCAAATTCGAATTCTGGCGCTTTGTGTTTGTTCAGCAGCAGGTGGAAAAGCTGGCGATGACGGCGATCGAGTTTCCGCCGATGCAGAAAGGCGCGAGTTTCAATCTCGATGCCGTGAAGGCGAAAATCGAGGCCGCCAGGACGGCGATGGCAAAATAACATGTACTCATGATCGGCATGGTGGGGGCGGCCTCTAGGCCGCCCCGCGCAGCACCGGGGAAATGTCTCCTGCTGGCCCTGAGCGGCCGACCCGGCATGTCCGCTCCATGCCCGCTCCTTGGGTGTGAAGTGGACTTGATAAGCTTAACCCGAGTTCTTCCGGATCTGCCCCGGAGCGGAAGTCAAGCCTACGACGCTACGCTCCTAGGCTCGACGGCCGGATCATTCATCCACGTATTCCTCAAGTCTTCCCCCGCGGACATCACATCGAGCAGCGAATATACTGCGTTTCCATTGGCACCGGCTTCTTGGAGCTGAGTGTGATGCTGTTCTCTCCGGTGACTTTCACGTCAAATGGCACGTCTGAAACCGCGACGCCATCCGAGCACGACGCAATCACTTTCAGATCCGCCCCGTCATCGTGCAACGATTTGACAGTGCATTTTTGAAATGTGCCGGTTATTTGCTTTCCTTGAACGATTAAACCGCCCGCGTGGAGATCAGCATCTTGCTTGAACGCAAGTTTGCTGTTCTTTTTGGTAAAGATCTGACTGCAGGCCGAGGCGTCATCGGTCCAAGCTCCGTTCAAATCCGCAGCCTGTGCTGAGGCCGATTCTGTAACTAGAAGTGCTAAGACCACCAACGGATTGAAGGCTCTCATGACACTCTCCTCAAATGGTCAATAGGCTACCGGAGTACAACAAGAAAGAGCTTCTCGCGCTATGCACCTTCGGCAATGACGTTGTGGGTTGCGGAGGTTCCCACTAAAAGCGGCCAAGTGCAATTAGCCAGTTCCACCAAGGTGCCCGTTCGATCTTGATCTGCGCGCGCATCAGCTCACCTCTCAACCCGACTTACTTGATCCAGATCAACACTTAGAGCATGGACTCATTAGCACGCAGCCAAATTCGGATAGATGCGAGCTTGACGAACGCCAGATGGTTGGCGGCGAGTTTTGTCATACCGGGTTGCGACACGCCGACATTGCTTGATCTTGTTGAAGAACCGTTCGATCAAGTTCCGCGCGCGATACAGATGCGGGCTGAAGCAGATCGGGTCTTTGCGATTTCGTTTCGGCGGAATGTTCGCCCGTGCTCCTTGCTGGCGCGCAAGCTCCCTGATCCGGTCCGCGTCGTATCCACGATCCGCGAGTAACATCGTTTGTGGGAGCAAGGCGCTGAGGAGAACCGAACACAGCCGATTGTCATGCGCTTCACCGGGCGTGAGCGCGAGATGGACCGGCAGGCCATTGGTGTCCACCACCGCGTGAATCTTGCTCGTGAGCCCTCCTCGCGAGCGACCCATAGCTTGGTGATTGCTGTCCGAGATACACGCTCCGTGCCGGTGCACGCGCACGACGGAGGTATCGATCATCTGCACCGCCGCATCATGACCGGCGGCCAGCGCATCCATGATCCGGTCCCAGACGCCAGCACGCCGCCACCACACGAAGCGATTGTAACAAGTGGTGCGGGGACCATAGGTCTCGGGCAGGTCGCGCCATGGAGCACCTGAGCGGAGGACCCAGAAGATGCCATTGAGCACACGACGGTCGTTTACACGCCGGACCCCACGGGGTTTGTTCGGCAGCATCGGTTTGATGGTGGTCCATTCGTAGTCGCTGAGTTCGTAGCGCATGATTCGAGGCTCCGGTCTTGGAGCTTGAATCACGTCTCGGGCAGCGCCACCAACCCGCAACGGCCGGTCGCGGTCCTGCCAATGCTCTGAATTTACTTCCGCTTCCGGCGGCATAAGGGACATTGCCGGACTTGCTGCTGGCCCGGCCCCGTCGCGAATGACCCCTTCCAGACATGGGCCTCACGGGCCCGCGCCCTCAGCCGATGACCCCGCAATTTACCGATCCCCGCATTTGAACTAGGCTCTAGTGCATAGGGCTATGCGCGCGATGTTACGTCTCGGCCAAAAGGGGAAAAGTCATGCCCGAACCGAACACCCAGTATGCCTGGAGTGATGCCGACGCCTATGAGGCATTCATGGGGCGCTGGAGTGGACTCCTCGCTCCGATATTCATCGACTTCACGGGTATAGCCCCGGGCGCGCGCGTGCTCGACGTCGCTTGCGGGACCGGCGTGTTGTCGAAAGCCCTCGCGGAAGCAGGTGCGAGTGTGATCGGCGTTGATGCCTCGGCAGGATACCTGGCCGGCGCGCGTAGTCATAGGACTCACCCCAATATCACTTACCAGGACGGCGACATTCGCCGGATGCAGTTCACCGACAACTCCTTCGATGCAGCCGTTTCGACGCTCGCGCTGGATGTGCTCCCAGAGATCGAGCAAGTGGTTTCCGAGATGAACCGCGTCACCCGCCCCGGCGGCATTGTAGCCTCGGCCGTGCATCAGTTCCTCGGTGGCATGACCGCGTTCGACCTCGTGATCAACACAGCGGCCGTTCTCGATGCCAGCATCCGCGAAGTGCGAGACGCTCGGGCGGGCCGTCAGCAATTCTGGCCGAATGGACAGGCGGCGCTGTGGCGGAAGATGGGCCTCGTAGATGTTGCGGAGATTCCTGTCGTCGTAGATTGCGAGTATCCGTCATTCGCCGATTATTGGGCAACGTTTACGAGCGGTCAGGGCATCGTCTCTAGGTATCTGATGGCTCTCTCGGACGACGTACAGAGAACAGTGCAGGAGCATGTTCGTGGTGGATATCTGCTTGGCCGACCGGACGGGCCGCGGTCCTTCCCCATGATGTTCCGCGCGGTGCGAGGGATGGTGCCGAACTGACGGCGAGACCGGTCGGATAGTACGCGCTCAAAAGAGCGCGATCGCCAGACTTGCGGTACGGACGCCCGCGACATTCGAACTTGTCATCGACTTCAAAGCCGCAAAAGCGCTCAGTGCCACATCCGCAGGCAATCCCTAGCCGCGCCGACGAGCTGATCGAATGTCGTCTTTTGGCCCATCGCGACATTTCGGTGCGCTGCGGAATTTGATCGCTACCAGGGCATAGCGGACTCTCGCGAGTCGTCAGCGCGGCCGATTTATGGGTTCACGGCCGTGTCCATAATCTCGTCGCTGCGTTGCAGACTTCAAAGTTAATTTCCGCTACCGTTCCTTTGCGGACATTCACTTAGGCGTCCGTCGATGTCTGCTTTGGAGGACAACTCAGACCCCGCTATCCCCGCACGCGCGCACCAGATTTATGAAGACCCCTAGGCAACAGGACCCGCGTCGGCAGACACCACCAGCAGGTCCTTGGATTTGCGCGCGATCAGGCGGCCGAGATCGCCCTGCTTGTAGGTCTCGACGAACTTGATCGCGAATCCGTTCGGCAGATGCCGGACCACGCGGCCGACGCAGGCCCCGATCGCCAGCGGCATGCCGACCGGCGGCTGCAGCTCGGAGGACACCGCCGCGCCCGACAGCGACATGTCGATAATGAAGCAGCTCTGCATGGTGCCGTCCGCCAGCGTCAGCATGGCATGCGGCGCGACGGGCACAAAACGCGGATTGTTGCGCGCCTCGCGGACGCTCGGATCCTTCTGCTTCTTCTCGATCCAGGTCAGCTTGCCGGCGAACTTCTCGCGCCTGGCATGCGTCATCTCGAGCTCGACCAGGAAGCTGCCGCTCATCGTGTCGGTGATGCAGCCTTCGAACTTGCCGAACTCCTCGAAATACGACGTCAGCCGGTCGCCGACCTTGCCGACGACAGGCACGTCCACGATCATCCGGAACGGCGAGACGCGCGTGGTGCGGCAGGCGAAGGTGCGCAGCTTGCCCTGCGCATCGTACCAGTTCGGCAGCGTGTAGCTGCCGTTGACGATGATCCTGACCGCGCGTTGCTTGAGAAACTTTTCGACAGACACGACTGGACCTCGCCCGAGGCGATCTGAGTGCACGGAGGTCTGGGGTTGACCGACATCGGCGGTCGGTCTGGTGGCGGGGACTTCCGTTACCGACGCGATTGCAGCGGGAAGGCCGCGGGTTGCGTCCCAGCGCGTCGCGCATCGTCCTGGCGCGCAGGTGCGTACGGTTGTACCGTCGAAAGACTAGGAAAAAGTTAAGCCGGGACAGAGCGCGGGCGGCGCAGTCTATGACGCGACCCTTACGCGTCAGTTTATTTTGCGAGCCGCACAACTACCGGGAGAGCTGCCGCGCGCCGATGCAATCGCGCCGTGCCCTAAACCGCCTGCCTCGGCTTGCAACCGGGTGCTAGCCTTGCTCGTAGCCTTGGCCGAAATCAGACCGGATCCTCCTATGCCAACCATCTCAGACAAGTCGCTTGCCGACGGCAAGATCCTGCAAAGCGTGGTCGACGGCGTCGGCGTCATCACCTTCAACAATCCCGACAAGCGCAATGCGATGTCGCTGGAGATGTGGGAGGGGCTCGGCGAGGCGCTGACCGCCTTGCGCGACGATCCGGTCGTCCGTGTCGTGGTCCTGGTCGGCGCGGGCGACAAGGCCTTCGTGTCCGGCGCCGATATCAGCCAGTTCGAGAAGACCCGCCACAACGCGGAAGCCTCCGAGGAATATTCACGGCGCAGCGCCGCCCAGCGCGCCTTGCTCGCCGACTACCCAAAGCCGACCATCGCCTGCATCCGCGGCTTCTGCCTCGGCGGCGGCATGCAGGTCGCGATGCTGACCGATATCCGCATCTCCGGCACGAGCGGGCAGTTCGGCATTCCCGCCGCCAAGCTCGGCATCGCTTACGGCTATGACGGGCTGCGCCATCTGGTGTCGCTGGTCGGCCCGTCCTGGGCGCGGCTGATCATGTATACCGGCATGCGGATCGACTCCGCGGAAGCGCTGCGGATCGGCCTCGTCGATCGCGTGCTGCCGGATGCCGAGTTGTGGGACGCGACCATGGAGATCGCGCGCACCATTTCGGGCAACGCGCCGCTGGCGATCAAGGCCGCCAAGATCACCATCGCGCAGGTGCTGAAGGATCCCGCCGATCGCGACATGGCCGCGATCAAGCAGATCGGCATCGACTGCATGGACAGCGCGGATTTCCGCGAAGGCCGCAGCGCCTTCATGGAAAAGCGCAAGCCGCAGTTCAAGGGCCGGTAGAGCGTTTTCAAGCGAAGTGGCTACCGGTTCGCGCGAAGAAACGCGTCAAAACAAGAATCTAGAGCCCGTTCCGATTCCATCGGAACGGAAAAGGCTCTAGCCATCCGGTGTCATCACACGCGCATGCTTTCGCCGGTAGTGACAGCTGAGAGTGCGGTAACAGCGGTGGTCCAGCCCGCCGTCGTCGTTGCCACGCAACACACTGTCATCGCCCGGCTCGACCGGGCGATCCAGTATTCCAGAGGCGGTTGTGCTTGAGCCGATGGGCCGCGGCGTACTGGATCGCCCGGTTGAACCGGGCGATGACAGGTGATGCTGTCGAGAGATTTCTGAATATTAGAAGAATATCCCTGATTTGCCCGACATGTCAAGTAGCCGTGACGAACGCCGGCAGCCGCCGGCTACTTTGCATGGGGTTGTTTTCGATATTTTGGCAGTGAGCTCGCGATTGAAGCCGCCGCCTACTTCTTCTCGTTGACCGGCACCGTGTAGTTGAGGATCAACCGCCCGCCGTCGGGATAGATGGTCTGGCCGGTGATGTAGGAGGCGTCGTCGCTGGCGAGGAAAGCCACGACGGAAGCGACCTCGCTCGGCTCGCCGCAGCGGCCGGCCGGGGTGCGCGACAGCACGCTGCGCCGCGCGTCCTCCGACGAGAAGATCGCCGTCGCCACCATCTCGGTCAGGATCGTGCCGGGTCCGACCGCCACGACGCGAATGCCGTGCGCCGCCAGCGCCACCGCGGCCACCGAGGTGAGCTGCTTCATCGCGCCCTTGGACATCGCATAGGTCGCAAGCGAGGGGATCGCGAGCAGCGCATTGACCGAGGACATGTTGACGACGACGCCGCCACCGCCCTGCGCGATCATCTGGCGCGCCGCAGCCTGGACGCCGAAGAACGCGCCCTTGAGGTTGATCCCCATCACGTCGTCGAATTCGGCCTCGCTGATATCGAGGAAGTCGCGGTTGCGCGCCACGCCGGCATTGTTGACCATGACGTCGAGCCGACCGAACTCCTTCACCGCGTGAGCCACGATGCGATCGACATCGGCGCGCTTGCTG
Source organism: Bradyrhizobium sp. B097 (assembly GCF_038957035.1). Classification (NCBI taxonomy): domain Bacteria; kingdom Pseudomonadati; phylum Pseudomonadota; class Alphaproteobacteria; order Hyphomicrobiales; family Nitrobacteraceae; genus Bradyrhizobium; species Bradyrhizobium sp. B097. The sequence goes on along the minus strand of NZ_CP152412.1, from coordinate 2,048,264 downwards.
ACGTCGGCCTCGACCGCCCGCAACCGATCCTCATGTCCGAGCTCCTGGGCGGCGTGGACGAGCCCCGCAGCATCGACATCCGAGATCACGACCCTGGCGCCATCGGACAGGAAGCGCGCGGCGCAGGCTTTGCCGATACCGCGCGCCGCTCCGGTGATGGCGACGACCTTGCCGGAATTCTTCATGGGAGTGCCTCCAGACCAAAACTGTTCACGGAGCAATAGCGCATTGCGCGTCGGCAGGGAACGCGGCGGATTCTCCGCGCGAGAGGTCAGGACTTGATGCGCGCGAGAATCCGGTCGGCCTCGGTGCGCCAATCGGCGCTGCGGGCGAATTCCGGCGTTCCCTTGGGCCCGAACACGCCGTCATCGGCAAGATCGGCGATCCAGCCCTGCCGCTCGGCGGTGCCGGACGCGGACCACGGCGTCAGTCCGGCTTCGCGCACGGTCTCCGCCACCTCGCGCACCTCCTCGGCACGCCGCCGGCCATGCTCGATCACCCGCTGGAAGAAATAGGCGCCCTGCTTCTCCCAATCGATGCCTGGAAAGGTCTCCTTGAGCGAGGCGAGCACCGCATCCTCGACGCCATAGGCGCGTGCGGTGGTAAAGCTCTCGATCACCATGGCCTCAAGGCCCTTGATCATGATGCTACGGCACATCTTGACCGCCGAGGACACGCCAAGCTCGTCGCTCGCCACCTTCGCCGTGAAGCCGAGCGCCACCAGCAGCGGCGCCAGCTCGCGCGCACCGCGGCCGCCGAGGAGCAGCGGCACCTTGATCCGGTAGGGCGGCAGCGAGGTCATCACCGCGCCCTCGACATAGCGGCCGCCGGCGCCATCGATGTGGGCCGCCGCGCGCTGCTTGGCGCCGGGCGAGGCTGAATTGAAATCGAGAAACCAGGCGCCGTTCCGGATCGCGGGCGCGCAGGCCTCGGCTACCGGCACCGCCTGGCTTGCCGTCACCGCCGAGATGGTGAAATCGGCCCGCGCCGCGAGATCGGCGTGGGACTGCGCGAGCGCGACGCCGGTCTCCGCCGCGTGCGCGCGCAGCGCCGCGCCCTCCGCGCGGTCGAGCTTGATGTCGTAGGCGGCGACCTTGATGCCCTGCTGGCGCAGGTCTTCGGCGAGGATGCGTCCGACCTCGCCATAACCGAGCATGCCGACCTGCCACTGCCGCGGATCGCTGGAGATTGTCATCAGTTCAAGTCCCGTGTTGTGTCGTCAAACAGCTCATCGACCGTGACGCGCCGGGGGATCAGCGCCTGCTGGACGCAATAGTCGATCATCAGTTCGAGCGGCTTGCGGTTCGCCTCGACGCCGAATGGCAGCAGGTCCGGTGCACTCGCGGAACCGGCGTCTGCCTTGGCGCGCTTGAGGAGTTCGTAGAGGCTGCGCACCACGTCCGGGCGCGATGTCGCAAGCCGCTTGGTCACCACCACCAGATGATTGACCGGCACGACGCTGTGCCGCGCGTACCACCGCGCCGCCTCTGCGGCGGGATCGGCGAACAACGGCTTGAGCGCCGGATCGCTCGAGGTCTCGCCCAGCACGGCATCGAGCTCGCCGTCCTTCAGCATCTGGATGATGGCACTGCCCTTCGGGGCACGTTCGGTGCTGTCGACATATTCGGCGACATGCGGGTCCTCGAACGTGACCCAGTTGATCCGATCGAGGTTCACGCCATGATCGTTGGCAAGGATGCCGTGCGCAGCCGAAGTTTCTCCATGGCGACGAACTCCGCGGGGTCAGGTCAGCGCGCGCCCTGGATTCACGCCCGACGCCTTGCGCGGCACAGGTGTTGGTTGATCGACCGGCGCGGCTTGCAGCGCCGCAACCGTCGCGCGCACCAGCTCCTCGACGGCATGACCGGCATCGGTGCCGTCGGCGCTGCCGCGCGACAGGCGCGAGACGCGCTCCGGCGTCACGAGCGTGTAGTAGAGCGCGCCGAGCAGGAAGTGGCCGCGCCAGACCAGATCGGTGCGCGGAACGTGCGGCAGGCTGTCATGGATCGCGTCGATGAAGGCATGGCTGGTGTCGTCGAAGGTCTGCGCGATGATCTTGCGCACGACCTCGTTGCCCTCGGCCGACATGATCGCGCGCAATCGCGTGAACCGCGTTCCGCCGCCGGCGAGATCGCTGCCCGAGGTGAAGGCCGGCAGCACATAGGCGCGCACGATCGCCTCCAGCCGGTCCTGCAGGTCGCGGACCCGCCGCGCCGCCGCCAGGAGCTCCGAGCGCCGCCGGTTCATCGGGCCGCAATGCCGCCGATAGATCTCCAGCAGCAGGCCGTCCTTGGTCTTGAAGTGATAGGTCACGCTGCCGGGATTGGCGCCGGCTGCCTGCGCGATGTCGCGTACCGAGACGGCGTTGAAGCCGTAGGTCGAGAACAATTCCTCCGCCGCGGCGAGGATCGCCTCGCGCATGTTCGGCTTGCGGGTGCTGGCGGCCTTGGCGTCGGCCTTCATGCCGGACTTGGCAGGTTTACGGACCATATTTGCACCATCGTCCAAATAATCAGGTCACGTCAACAAGGCGGCGGCAAGCCCGCGTTCAGGACAGTTTGACGTCAGGCTCGGCACGGCCGCGTGCCGCGGCATCGAGCAGAAAGGTTTGACCATGGCCGGGATCGGCCGCGCGCTGTGCCTCGTCCATGTCCTGCCAGGCCGAGGTGACCAGCACGCGCGAGAAATCGCGGCCGACAAAGGCCGGGCAGCTCGACTGCTTCGCCGGCACCCTCAGCATGCGCAGGTGCCGGCCGCTGGGGTCGTAGACATCGACGCAGCCACCGCCCCAGCGCGCGTTCCAGATCTTTCCATCGGCATCGACAATCGCACCGTCGAGCCCGCCGGTGCCTTGATGTCTGATCAAGTCGATCGGTTCGCCCGTCGGCAGTCCAGTCGATGGATCGAGCGGCACGCGATGCAGCACATTGGTCGCGGTATCGGCGAAATAGCCGACGTCGCCTGCGAGCGAAAAACAGATCGCATTGGGGATCGTGATCCCGGGATAGAGCCGCGTGATGCGGCCCCGGTGCAGCGCGTAGATCGCGCCGGCGCCCTGCTCGGCTTGACGCCCCATTGTGCCGAGCCAGAAGGTGCCCGACGGATGCACGCGCGCATCATTGGAGCGCGTCGCCGGATTGTCGGCTTCGAGCGCGACGAACAGCTCCATGCGCCCGCTGGCGACCTGCCGGACGTAAAGCCCATTTTCGGTGAGGATCAGCTGTCGCTCGCCATCGATCCGCGCCAACGCGCTCGCCATGTACGGCAGCTCGTGAATGACGGTGCGGCCGCTCGCTAAACGGTGCTCGAACAGGCGACGCTCGCGGATGTCGAACCACCAGGCGGTGTCGGCTAACGCGTCATAGGTCGGGCCCTCGCCGAGATGACAGCGCTCGGCCAACAGCACGGATGTCGGCACCTCTTCGATCAGCGGCTCGGCGGCACGGTCGGTCATGGCGTCACTCACATGGTCGAGAATCGATAAACTGCGGTACGCCGATAGATCTGTCCGGGATCGAGCCGCGCCGGCGGGAAGTCGGGCCGGTTCGGCGTATCCGGCCAGGCGTGCGGCTCGAGACATAGCGCATCGGATTGGCGATAGAGCAGATCGCCCTTGCCGGCGCTCGAGCCATCGAGGAAATTGCCGGAATAGAACTGCAACCCCGGCTGATCGGTGAACAGCTCCATCACACGGCCGCTGTGCGGCGCCTCGAGGCGCGCGGCGAAGCGAAGGCCAGTCCCCACGGCCAGACAGAAATTGTGGTCATAGCCGCGCCCGAGCCGCAGCTGCTCGTCGTTCATCCTGATCCGCGCGCCGATCTCGGTGGGCTTGCGAAAGTCGAACGGCGTGCCGTCAACCGGCCGCGGCAGGCCCGATAGCGGGATCGCGGTGGCGTCGACCGCGAGGAAATGATCGGAAGCGATCGTCAAAAGATGATCGAGGATCTGCGTGCCTGAGCGCGCGCCGTCGAGATTGAAGAAGCTGTGATTGGTGAGGTTGACGTATGTCGGCCGGTCGGTGGTCGCCTCATAGGTGATCGAGAGTTCCATCGGGTCGCCCACGCGATAGGTCACCCGCGTCTGAAGATTGCCCGGGTAGCCCTCTTCGCCATGCGGGCTTTCGCGCTCCAGCACCAGCGTCGGCCCTGGTTCATCTGATAGTTCGGCGATCCGCCACAGCTTGCGATCAAAGCCCTGCAAGCCGCCATGCAGCGCGTTGGGGCCGTTGTTGGCGTCGAGTTTCACCGTCTCGCCATCGAGCATGAAGCGCGCGGCGGCGATCCGGTTGGCGTAGCGCCCGATGGTCGCGCCGAAGAATTTGCGCTGCGCGAGATAGCCGTCGAACGCGTCGTGGCCAAGCACGACGTCGTCGCAATGCCCGCCGCGATCGGGCGCGAGCAGCGCCTGCAGCGTGGCGCCGAAGGGAAGGATGCTGGCCTCAAAGCCGTGTTCGTCGCGCAGCGTCACGCGGTCGACCACGGTGCCGTCGGGCAACGTGCCGAAGGGCGCGCGAGCAATGCCGGCTGATGTCATTGTCAGTCCTCGAACGCCTCGACAGGGCGCCGTCGGCCCAGCATGAAGCTATCGGCGACGAGCCGCAAGGGCGCGAGGTCGACCTCGGATTTTCCGTCCGACGTCAGCGCGACAAAGCGGCGGTACAGCGCGGGATATTCCTCGTCCGTGGCATCGACCACCAACCTGCTGCCGTCGCGCAGCTGCCGTCCGCCTTTCGACAGCGTCACAGACCCGGTCTCGGTCTCGCACAGGATGTCCCAGCTCGGCGGCCCGGTCTGGCGAAAATCGAATTCGGCGTGGATCGGCAGGCCGCTCTCATCGGACAGCTCGACTGCTGCGGCAATCGGCGTCTCCCGATTGGAGGGAAAGTCCAGGACCGCGCTTCTGACAAAGACCGAACGCGGCAGGATCTCGGTCAGGATCGACAGTGCGTTGATGCCGGGATCGAACACACCGAAGCCACCCGCCTCGAAGATCCACGCCTGGCCTGGATGCCAGACGCGGACGTCTTCCTTCCAGATGACGGTCACCTTGTTGATCGCGCGGCCGGCGAGCAATTTCCGCGCCGGTCCGACCGCGGGTGCGTAGCGCGAGTGCCATGCCGCAAACAATGTCCGGCCCGCCTCGCCCGCGGCCGCGATCAACGGCGTGAGTTCGCTTAACGTAGACCCAGGTGGCTTCTCCAGCAGGACATGCTTGCCTGCGGCTAGCGCCGCGGCGGCCTGCGCGTGACGCGCCTGCGGCGGCGTGCACAGCGCAACGGCATCGATCTCCGGCCCGTCGCGCAACAACTCCTGCAAATCGCGGAAATGCGGCAGGCCGGATGGGCTCTTGGCCGGATCGGCCACCGCGACGAGTGCGGCGCCTGATGTCTTCGCGATCGCAGGCACGTGCTGCCGGCACGCGATCTCCCCGAAACCGACGATGGCGATACGAAGCAGATCGCTCATGGCCGTCCTCGCGTTGCTGCCCGCCTGGCCGGCCGATGCCGCCAGGCAGGATCATAAGCCAGCACCGAATACCAACGGCTTGCTCCGACTTTGGTTGCAAAGGCGCAAGTCCACGACGCTTTGTTGTGCGGCGCGCGGCGGTGGCATCGGTTCTGATCGATCACAACCGATGCTCCAGGTTGTTGTTTTGGCAGGATATCTTCACGCGAACCGGTCACCGCATCATTCGAAACCGCTCTAGCGCGCGGCTTCGAATCCGCCGAGCACCGCCGTCAGGTTGGCGCCGAGGATATCGGAGAGATAGCCGCCCTCCTGCACCAGCACGGTCGGCAGGCCGAGCCGGGCCAGCGCCTCGCCGATCCGCCGGAAGCCGTCGGTGGTGACGGCGAGGCCCGCGAGCGGGTCCTTCTCGGAGGCGTCGAGGCCGAGCGCGACCACAAGCGCGGTCGGCGCGAAGGAGCGGATCGCCTTCTCCGCCGCCGCGAGCGACTTGATGTAGTCGTCGTCGCCGGTGCCCTTGGCGAGGGGAATGTTGAGATTGGTGCCGAGGCCGGGCCCGGCGCCGCGCTCATGTGCATAGCCCCAGACGAAGGGGTAGAAGAACGACGGATCGGCGTGGATCGAGACCGTGAAGACGTCCGGCCGCTCGTAGAAGATGCCTTGCGTGCCGTTGCCGTGATGCACGTCGACATCGAGGATCGCGACACGCTCGTGCTTCTGGCGCAGATGCTCGGCCGCGATCGCGCTGTTGTTGAGGAAGCAGAAGCCGCCGGCGAGATCGCGATAGGCGTGGTGACCAGGCGGACGGCACAGCGCGTAGACGGCGTCCTCGCCGTCGAGCACCATCTGCGCCGCGGTAACCGCGACGTCGCTGGAGGCGCAGGCGCCGGCCCAGGTGCCGGGGCCGATCGGCGCCGCGGTGTCGACCGTGTGCCAGCCGAGCTTGCCGACGATGTGGGTGGGATAGGTGCCGGCGTTGCGCACCGGGTGCATGTTCGCGATCATCTCCGGTCCGGCATTGCCGAGCGCCGACCATTCGTCCCAGGCATCAGCGAGAAAGCTCAGATATTCCGGACTGTGCACCCGCGCCCGCGGCCCCTGCCCGAATGTGGTCGGCTCGATCAGCGTGTGCTTGCCGGCCTTCAGGCCCGCCAGCAGCCGGTCGGCGCGCTCGGGCTGCTCGGTGGTGCGCTGGACCACACCGCGGACCAGGAAGAATTGCGGATCGTGGCTGCGGTGCAGATCACTGTAGACGGCCTTCACGGGATACTCCTGTTCGATGAGCAGTTGAGCTGAGCCTTCGCTGGCGAGTTGTACCGTATCAGCGGCGGCGATGATCTGAAACAGCGCGCGATTTCATGCTATGTCCGCAAGGCACGCAATGATTCAAACACGCAGGAAACGAATCCCGGCCATGGCGGGAAGCAAGGCGGAGACGGAGGATACGGCAACGGGTCGGCGCGGCCGGCCACGCTCCGCCGCGACCACGGCCGCGATCCTGCACAGCGCTTATAGCCTGATGGCGACCACCGGCCTTGCCGCCACCACCATCGACGCGATCGCCAGACATTCCAACGTCTCGAAGATGACGATCTACAAATGGTGGCCATCGCGCGAGGCCTTGCTGATCGATGCCTTCCTCGACCAGGCCTCGCGGGCGGTGCCGCTGCCGGAAGCGGGCCATCCGGTGGCCCGCATCCGCCGTCATGTCGCGACCTATGTCGAGGCGTTGCAGGGCGAGTTCGGGCGGGTGCAGCTCGCGGTGATCTCCGAATGCATCTCGCAGACCGGCACGGCGGAATTGTTCTACGAGCGCTACCTCGGCCTTCGTCGCAGCCGGATGCTGGAAATCATCGCTGCCGGCCAGAAGGACGGCAGCATTGGCGCGCCGGGCGTACCCGGCGATATCTATGACGCGATCTACGGCAGCCTGTTCTATCGCTATGTCTTCGGCATCAAGCCGCTGACGCCGGCCTATGCCCGCAACCTCGTCAATCTGGTGCTGCGGCCGCACGCCGACGCGTGAGCATCAAACCGAGCGTTGCCGCTGACGGCGGAACCAGGCCCAGGTCTCTTGCGTCACGGCGCGGTAGTTGCTGCCGCGATACACGATGTGGCCATCGACGATCGCGTTCAGCTTCGGCAACGCATGGAACGGCACCGTCGGATAGGCGTGGTGCTCGACATGGTAGGGCATGTTCCAAGCGAACCATTTCATGATCCGGCCCGTCATCGTGGTGCGGGTGTTCTCGAATGCGCTCCGCGTCCGCTCGCAACCGGTGTGTTCTGCGTAGAGATACGGGCGCAGGATGAGCTGGCCGGCGAGCAGCGGCACGATCCACACAAAGAGCAGGATCGCGCTGTGCAGCGCGAGCGATGCCGCCAGCAACAGCAGGTAACCCGCGAGATAAAGCCTCGACTCCAGCACGATCGAGGCGCGCTTGTGCTGCGGAATCCACGGCACGATCACCTTCCCGGTGAGTGCATGCCGAAACATCAGCCGGATCCGGACCAGCACCTGCAACAGTCCCGAATAGGCGATTGCGAGCTGGGTGTCCGACGCGGGCTTGGGACCGACGATCAGCTCCGGGTCCTTCTCCGGATCCTGGGTGTAGCGATGGTGGTCCCAGTGAAACAGGCAGTAATATTGGTAAGGCAATCCGATCATGAAGGCCGACAGGTTGCCGACCACAAGATTGAGTGCGTGACTGCGAAACGCCGTCTTGTGCGCGGTCTCGTGCACCACCATGAACAGGAACGCGACGAAATAGCCCTGGATGGCAATCAGCGGCGACGCCCATGGCAAACCGTAATGCGATGAGACCAACCAGATCAGCGCGCCGACCACAGCGATCATCCCGTAATGGCTGGCCGCGCGCACCGCACCGGCAAGGTTCGACTTGGTCGACAGGTCGCGCAAGGTCAGCGGGTTGAGCGGCTTCAGGCGAGGTCCGGCGTCACTGGTCTCTGCGGTGCTCATGGTCGTCTCACCTGTCAGCGTTGCAAGAGCGCCGAGATTTCGGCGTTGATGAAGGCGCGGTCTTCGGCGTTGTTGACGGGATTGCCGGCCCGGTGCCCATGGATCGAGGGGATCGGATGCAGCGCCGCGGAGCGGGCGTTGACCAGGCGGCCGAGCTCATCCTCGTTGTCGCGCGGATCGAAATAACGATCGGTGCGTCCTGGCATCAGCAGCACGTCTGCCTTGATCGCGGCCAATGCGCGGTCGAAGTCACCGCCGAATTCGTCGCAGCGGCTGATATCGCCGGCCTGCCAGATCGCAATCTGCGCCAGCAGATTATTGGCATCGCGCCGCGCGAAGGCACCGTCCCACGATCCCGCGAGGTAGTCTTCCAACGAGTTGAAGCCGGCCTCGCGCCAGGTCTCCTCGCGATAGAACTCGTGCGACATCGCCCAGCCGGCATAGACGCGCCCCATCGCGCGAAGGCCCGCTGTCGGCTTGGCGACGAAGCGGCCATCCTGATAACCGGGATCGGCGGTCAGCGCGCCCTTCACGCCTTCGAGGAAGACATGATTATACGGCGAGCACCGCGCGCTGCCGCAGACCACCGCCGCGCGTTCGACCATGTCAGGATAGCGCGCGGCCCAGTGATAGGCCTGCATGCCGCCCATCGACCAGCCGTAGACCAGCGCGAGCCTGGTCACGCCAAACCGCTCGACCAGCAGCCGCCGCTGGATGGCGACCGCGTCATGACAGGTAAAGGCGGGAAACGGTGCGCCGCCGAGCACCTCGCTCGAATTCGACGGCGAGGATGACAGGCCGTTGCCGAACAGGTTCGCGATGATGATGAAGTAGCGCTCGGGATCGAGCGCCCCGCCCGGCTGCAACAGCCATTCGATGTCGGTGTGCTGTGCGGCGAACGACGTCGGATAGAGGATGACGTTGTCCTTGGCCGCGTTCAGCATGCCGTAGGTCTGGTAGGCGAGCGCAAGCTGCGGAAACAGGGCGCCGCCCTGCAAGGTCACCTTGCCTGCCTCGAACACCTCATAGTCGCGTGACGTGGTCATGCGCATTCGACCTCGAACGGCTGGCGCGGCGCTGCGCCCTCAATAACTGTACTTATAGTACACTAATTAGGAACCGAAGCAAGGGCGGCGAAGGTGGCATCGCACCGGGCCGATCCATTCAAAATCGGTATCGATCAATACCCGTTTCGGCTTGGACCCATTGCCGTCATCTCTCTAGGACAGACCCCGAGGAAATCTTAAGGAGGCGCGAATGAGCGCAATTGTGTCCGCCACGGACGCGCGGCGATCCCGCGTCCGGCTGTTGATCGTGACGATGCTGTTTCTCGTCACCACCGTGAACTATGCCGATCGCGCCACGCTCTCGATCGCAGGCCCAGCCCTCTCCAAGGAACTGCATCTCGACCCCATCGCGATGGGTTACGTGTTCTCGGCCTTCGGCTGGTCCTATGTCATCGCGCAGGTACCGTGCGGCTGGCTGCTCGACCGCTACGGCTCCAAATGGGTCTATGCGATCAGCATCATCGTCTGGTCGATCTTCACCGCGATGCAGGGCCTGGTCGGGTTCCTCTCCGCGGGCGCCGCCGTGGTGCTGCTGTTCGGGCTGCGCTTCCTGGTCGGCTTCGCCGAAGCGCCGTCATTCCCGGCCAATGCCCGCATCGTCGCGGCCTGGTTCCCCGGCAATGAGCGCGGCACCGCATCGGCGTTCTTTAATTCCGGGCAGTATTTCGCGACCGTGATCTTCGCGCCGCTGATGGGCTGGATCGCGCACGAGTACGGCTGGCGCCACGTGTTCTACGTGATGGGCGGGCTCGGCATCATCATGGGCATCGCCTGGATCAAGACGATCTACGAGCCGAAGGACCACCCTGGGATCAACGAGGCCGAGTTCGACTACATCAAGCAGGGCGGCGCGCTGGTCGACATGGACGCGGCGAAGGCCGGCAAGACGCACGACAGCGGCCCCGGCTGGGACCATATCCGCCAGCTGCTCGCCAACCGCATGATGCTCGGCGTCTATATCGGCCAGTACTGCATCAACACGCTGACCTACTTCTTCCTGACCTGGTTCCCGGTCTACCTAGTGAAGGAACGCGGGCTCTCGATCCTGCAGGCCGGCTTCGTCGCGACATTGCCGGCGCTGTGCGGCTTCGTCGGCGGCGTGCTTGGCGGGGTGATCTCGGACTACCTGCTGCGCCGCACCGGCTCGCTGACCATGGCGCGCAAGATCCCGATCGTCGGCGGCATGCTGTTGTCGATGGTGATCGTCGCCTGCAACTACGTCGACAGCCAGGCGCTGGTGGTCGGCTTCATGGCGCTTGCCTTCTTCGGCAAGGGCATTGGCGCGCTCGGCTGGGCGGTCGTCTCCGACACCTCGCCGAAGGAAGCCGGCGGCATCTCCGGTGGGTTGTTCAACACCTTCGGCAATCTGTCCTCGATCACCACGCCGATCATCATCGGCTACATCCTCGCCGCCACCGGCTCGTTCAACGGCGCGCTGGTGTTCGTCGGCGCCAACGCGCTGGTCGCGGCGATCGCCTATCTGTTCATCGTCGGCGAGATCAAGCGGGTACAGTTGAAGGCGGCCTGAGCGGGGCCGCCGACGTCTATCGCCTCGTCATTGCGAGCGAAGCGAAGCAATCCATGCTTCCGCATTTGCCGCCCGGTGGATTGCTTCGCTTCGCTCGCAATGACGGGGATGGAGTTGGGCGCAAAACTTGAAGCGGCGGCTTCGGCCGCCGTCTCTGTCTACCTGTTTGTCTTCTTGGCCAGTGGGAGGCATCGATGCTAGAACGTACAAATCCTCGCGCGATCCATTCCAGGCTAGCATCGATGTTCGACCTGAACCAGCTCCGCTGTTTCGTCACGGTGGCCGAGGAATTGCACTTCGGCCGCGCCGCGGCGCGGCTCAACATGACGCAGCCGCCGCTCAGCCGGCAGATCCAGGTGCTCGAGCACATCATCGATGCGCCGCTGCTGGAGCGCACCAGCCGTTCGGTGCGGCTGACCCCGGCGGGGCGCAGTTTCCTGCCCGAGGCGCGGCGCATCCTGAAGCTGGCCGAGTCGGCCTCGCAGGTCGCCCGCCGCATCGCGCTCGGCAAAACAGGTTCGCTCAAGATCGGGTTCACGGCTGCGGCTGCCTATGGCTTCCTGCCCGAACTGATCGCAGCCGCCCGCTCCCGCCTGCCGGAGGTCGATTTTTCCCTGAAGGAGATGGTTTCCGGCGATCAGTTCGAGGCGCTCACCACCGGCCAGATCGATGCCGGCCTGCTGCGCCCGCCGATCGCGCGGCCGGAATTCGCCAGCCGGCGCGTCGTCGCCGAGCCGCTGCTCGCGGCGATCCCGAAGAAACATCCGCTGGCCACAGCCGACACCGTCAGCATCAAGGATTTCGACGACCAGCCCTTCGTGATGTATTCGCCCTATGAGGCACGCTACTTCCACGATCTCCTGGTGTCGCTGTTCACGCGCGCCGACGTGCTGCCGCGCTATGTGCAGCATCTCAGCCAGATCCATTCGATCCTCGCGATGGTGCGCGCCGGGCTCGGCATCGCGATCGTGCCGGAGGCCGCCGCCAGCCTGAAGATCGCGGACGTCAAGCTGAAGCCGCTGAAGCTGCGCACGCCGGTGCCGGTCGAGCTGTTCATGGTGTGGCGGCGCGATCACGAGAACCAGTTGCTGCCGGCCTTGATCGAGATCGCAACCGAACTCGCCGCCCCGAATCTGCGTGGCGATTGATGCAGAGTTAGCATCGCTCGATACCGCGTTTGGCTTGGACGCGCATCGAAGCATTCCCTAAGAATTCGGCCATGGACGCGCGCTGCTCGCGCATCCCTGATCCCAACATCATTCAAGGAGTGGCGCCATGAGCAAGATGACCCCTCGGGAGATGGCCGCGAGAATCGGTGGCGGCCTCCTGTCTTTTCCCGTGACCCCTTTCAAGCCGGACTATTCGTTCGACGAGGCGACCTATCGCGCCAACATGGACTGGCTGTGCGGCTATGACGTCGCCGGCCTGTTCGCCGCCGGGGGCACCGGCGAGTTCTTCTCGCTGACGCCGGCTGAAGTCCCCCATGTCGTGAAGATCGCGGTCGAAGAGACCAAGGGCCGCGTTCCCGTGCTGGCCGGCACCGGTTACGGCACCGCCACCGCGCGCGAGATCGCTGTTGGCGCCGAGAAGGCCGGCGCCGACGGCCTGCTGCTGCTGCCGCCCTATCTCACCCATGCCGAGCAGGACGGCCTCGCCGCCCATGTCGAGGCGGTGTGTTCGTCGGTGAAGATCGGAGTCATCGTCTACAACCGCGACAATGCGATCCTGCAGCCCGACACGCTGGCGCGCCTCTGCGAGCGCTGCCCGAACCTCGTCGGCTACAAGGATGGCATCGGCGACATCGAGCTGATGACCCGCGTCTACACCAGGCTCGGCGACCGCCTGACCTATATCGGCGGCCTGCCGACGGCAGAGACCTTTGCGCTGCCCTATCTCGACATGGGCGTGACCACCTATTCGTCGGCGGTGTTCAACTTCGTGCCGGAATTCGCGACCAAATTCTACGCCGCGGTGCGCCGGCGCGATCATCAGACCATCCATGCAGGCCTGAAGGATTTCATCCTGCCGCTGATCGCGATACGCAACCGCAAGAAGGGCTATGCCGTGTCGATCATCAAGGCCGGCATGAAGGTGATCGGCCGCGATTCGGGCCCGGTGCGGCCGCCGCTGACCGATCTCACCGAGCAGGAGATCGCCGAGCTCGCGGCACTGGTGGCGAAGCTGCCGCAGGCCGCCGCGCAGCAGGCAGCGGAATAGACCGAACGGCCAACGACCAAAGGGAGGAGCAGATGATTCAAGATTCGATCCGCACCGGCTTTGCCGGCGCCCCCGTCGTCACGGCGATGGAGGTGATCCCGGTCGCCGGCCGCGACGACATGCTCCTCAATCTGAGCGGCGCACATGCGCCGTTCTTCACCCGCAACCTCGTCGTCCTCACCGACAACTCCGGCCATACCGGCGTCGGCGAGGTGCCGGGCGGCGAGAAGATCCGCAAGACGCTCGAGGATGCCCGCGACCTCGTCATCGGCCAGAGCATCGGCGCCTGCAACAACATCCTGGCGTCGATACGCCGCACCTTCGCCGACCGCGACGCCGGCGGCCGCGGCAAGCAGACCTTTGACCTGCGCGTCACCATCCATGCAGTGACCGCGGTGGAATCCGCGCTGCTCGATCTGCTCGGCCAGCATCTCAATCTCCCGGTCGCAGCCTTGCTCGGCGAAGGCCAGCAGCGCAGCAGCGTCGAGACGCTCGGCTATCTCTTCTTCGTCGGCGATCGCAGGAAGACCAACCTGCCTTACGTCGAAGGCGAGACCGGCAAGCCCGACTGGTTCAATCTGCGCCACCAGGCTGCGATGACGCCGGAGGCGATCGTCCGCCTCGCCGAGGCGACGCAGGCGCATTACGGCTTTGCCGATTTCAAGCTCAAGGGCGGCGTGCTCACGGGCGAACAAGAGATCGAGGCCGTCACCGCAATTGCAAAGCGCTTTCCGAACGCCCGCGTCACGCTCGATCCGAACGGCGCCTGGTCGCTCGATGAGGCGATCCGGCTTTGCAGCAACATGCATGGCGTGCTCGCCTATGCCGAGGATCCTTGCGGCGCGGAGGCCGGCTTCTCCGGCCGCGAGATCATGGCCGAGTTCCGCCGCGCCACCGGGCTGCCGACCGCAACCAACATGATCGCGACCGACTGGCGCCAGCTCTCCCACGCGCTGCGGCTCGGGGCGGTCGACATTCCGCTCGCCGACCCGCATTTCTGGACCATGCAGGGCTCGGTGCGGGTGGCGCAGACCTGCCGCGACAACGGCCTGACCTGGGGCTCGCACTCCAACAACCATTTCGACATTTCGCTGGCGATGTTCACCCATGTCGGCGCCGCCGCGCCCGGCAAGGTGACCGCGATCGACACCCACTGGATCTGGCAGGACGGCCAGGCGTTGACCAGGGACCCGCTGCAGATCAAGGGCGGCAAGATCGCGATCCCGGACCGTCCCGGCCTCGGCATCGAGCTCGATCGCGCTGCCATCGAGGCGGCGAACGCGCTATACAAGCAGCATGGCCTCGGCGCCCGCGACGATGCGCTGGCCATGCAGTTCCTGATTCCCGGCTGGACATTCGACGACAAGCGTCCCTGCCTCGTGCGCTAACAAGAAAGGTTGGAAACATGACCGCCCACCAGAAGAACTTCATCGCCGGCGAATGGGTCGACGGAACAAGCATCACGCGGGACATCAACCCCTCCAACACGGCCGACGTGGTCGGCGAATACGCCAAGGCCGACAAGGCGCAGACCGAAAAGGCGATCGCCGCGGCGAAAGCCGCCTTCCCGGCCTGGGCGCGCTCGACGCCGCAGGAGCGCTTTGACGCGCTGACCAAAATCTCCGTCGAAATCCTCGCCCGCAAGGAAGAGCTCGGCCGCCTGCTGGCGCGCGAGGAAGGCAAGACGCTCCCCGAGGGCATCGGCGAGGTGGCGCGCGCCGGGCAGATCTTTGCGTTCTTCGCCGGCGAGGCGCTGCGGCTGATGGGCGAGAAGGGTGCATCGGTGCGCCCCGGTCTCGATGTCGAGATCACCCGCGAGCCGGTCGGCGTCATCGGCATGATCACGCCGTGGAATTTCCCGATCGCGATCCCGGCCTGGAAGATCGCGCCGGCGCTCTGCTACGGCAATTCGGTGGTGTTCAAGCCGGCCGAGCTGGTGCCGGGCTCCGCGCATGCGCTGTCCGAGATCATCGCCCGCTCCGGCATTCCGGCCGGCGTGTTCAACCTCGTGGTCGGCTCGGGCTCGGTGGTCGGGCAGACGCTGCTCGAGCATCCTGATGTGGCTGCGATCTCCTTCACCGGCTCGGTTCAGACCGGCCGCAAGATCGCGCAGGCATGCGTGCTCTCCAATCCGATGAAGAAATTCCAGCTCGAGATGGGCGGCAAGAACCCGCTGGTGGTGCTCGACGACGCCGACGTCAAGGTCGCGGTCGAAGTCGCCGTCAACGGCGCCTATTTCTCGACCGGCCAGCGCTGCACGGCATCTTCGCGCCTGATCGTCACATCAGGGATTCACGACCGCTTCGTCGCCGCGATGACCGAGCGCATGAAGGGGCTTGCGGTGGATGACGCGCTGAAGAGCGGCGTGCATGTCGGCCCTGTCGTCGACCAGAGCCAGCTCGACCAGGATCTCCGCTACATCAAGATCGGCCAGGACGAAGGCGCCCGCCTGCACTGGGGCGGCGAGCTGCTGAACCGCGAGACGCCCGGCTTCTATCTGCAGCCGGCATTGTTCACCGAAGCGACCAACAAGATGCGGATCGCCCGCGAGGAGATCTTCGGCCCCGTCGCCTGCGTGATCCGCGCCAAGGACTATGAGGAGGCGCTGACGATCTCCAACGACACCGAGTTCGGCCTCGCCTCGGGCATCTGCACCACGAGCCTGAAATACGCCTCGCACTACAAGCGCAACAGCGAGGCCGGCATGGTGATGGTCAATCTGCCGACCGCCGGCGTCGATTACCACGTGCCGTTCGGCGGCCGCAAAGGCTCGAGCTACGGCGCACGCGAACAGGGCGCCTATGCCCGCGAGTTCTACACCACGGTGAAAACGGCTTATACGTTCCCGGGGTGAAGGCGGTCGCACCTTGTCGGTGCTGCGCCCCCTCTCCCGCTTGCGGGGGAGGGTTGGGGTGGGGGCTCTCGCCACAAGTCATACTGTGGAGAGAGCCCCCACCCGTCACGCTACGCGTGCCGACCTCCCCCGCAAGCGGGAGAGGTGAAGCAAGAGTGCCGTTGGCGCCGAAAACCTCAGGAGAGCCCTCATGGACCAGTCGATCGGCGCGCACGAGCAGCCCCGCTACATCAAGCTCAACGCGCGCGACAATGTCGCGATCGTCGTGAATGATTTCGGCTTGCCCGCCGGCTCGCGCTTCGCCTGCGGCCTGACGCTGCGCACCTTCGTGCCGCAGGGCCACAAGACCGCGCTGGAGGACATCGCCGAGGGCGCGGCGATCGTCCGCTATGGCGAGGTGATCGGCCATGCGCTGTCGCCGATCCTGGCCGGCGAATGGGTCGACGAGGCACGCATCCGCATGCCCGACGCGCCGCCGCTCGATCAGCTCGAGATCGCAACCGCGGTGCCGCCGGCGCTGCCGCCGCTCGAAGGCTTTACCTTCGAAGGCTTTCGCAATCCCGACGGATCGGTCGGCACCAAGAACATCCTCGGCATCTCCTCCTCCGTGCAATGCGTCAAGGGCACGATGGAATACGCAGTCAAGCGCATCCGCGCCGAGCTCTTGCCGAAATATCCCAATGTCGATGACGTCGTGCCGCTGACCCACGCCTATGGTTGCGGCGTCGCGATCGCGGCGCCCGACGCCGTGGTGCCGATCCGCACATTGCAGAACCTCGCGCTCAATCCGAATTTCGGCGGCGAGATCCTGGTCATAGGCCTCGGCTGCGAGAAGCTTGCGCCGGAGCGGCTGGTGCCCGAAGGCGTCAGCGATGCCATCGTGCGGATGCAGGACGAAGCCTTTGACGGCTTCGGCGCCATCGTCGACGCCGTCATGACCCAGGCCGAGGCCCGCCTGAAGGTGCTCAACGCCCGCACGCGCGAGACCTGCCCGGCCGCCGATCTCGTGATCGGCCTGCAATGCGGCGGCAGCGATGCGTTCTCCGGCGTCACGGCGAACCCCGCGGTCGGCTTCGCGGCGGACCTCTTGGTTCGCGCCGGCGCGACCGTGATGTTCTCCGAAGTCACCGAGGTGCGCGACGCGATCCAGCTTCTGACCCGCCGCGCCGTCAACGAGGAGGTCGGCCGCGCGCTGATCCGCGAGATGGCCTGGTACGACGCCTATCTCGCCCGCGGCGGCGCCGACCGCAGCGCCAACACCACACCGGGCAACAAGAAGGGCGGGCTTGCCAACATCGTCGAAAAGTCACTCGGCTCGATCGTCAAATCCGGCTCCGGCCCGATCGCGGGCGTGCTGTCGCCCGGCGAGAAGGCGCGGCAAAAGGGCATGCTGTTCGCCGCGACACCGGCGAGCGACTTCATCTGCGGCACCTTGCAGCTCGCCTCCGGCATGACCTTGCAGGTGTTCACGACCGGCCGCGGCACGCCCTATGGCCTTGCCGCCGCGCCCGTCATCAAGGTCGCGACCCGCAGCGAGCTGGCTCGGCGCTGGAAGGACCTGATCGATTTCGACGCCGGCTGCATCGCGACCGGCGAGAAGACGATCGAGGAAACCGGCTGGGACCTGTTCCGCCTGATCCTCGACGTCGCGAGCGGCCGGACCAAGCCGTGGTCGGACCGCTGGGGCATTCACAACGATCTCACGCTGTTCAACCCGGCGCCGGTCACCTAGCAGCGCAGCGTTCGCGAAAGCGGCCCTGTTCGGGAACCTCGCTGAACAGCTATTCACCTGTGTGGCGAAATGCTCATGTTCCACGCGTTGAATAGCCCGATTTGATGGCCCACCTCCTCATCAACAGGAGGACATTCCATGAAGCAATCGCAGCACTTCCTCGACAATGCGGAGAACTGCGCGCAGCTTGCCGAGCGCGCCGACGATGAGCCGACCTACAACCGCTACAAGCGAATGGAGGCAGCTTGGCGCGCGCTGGCCAAGGAGCAGGATTGGCTCGACGGCGAGACCTCGCCGTCGGAAACCGCAACCGCTGCTCCGTCGGAAACCGCAGCCCGAATTTGAGCCAACTTAGGTCTGGAAATGGCCCGCGCACGACAATTAAATGTCGCCGCGGGCCGCTTTCTACTCGGCGCTGCGCTGCCGCTGCCAGCGCAGCAGATAGGCCTGCAGCCGCCAGATGATCGCCGATAGCACGACGCCGACCAGCATCAGCACCACGACCGCGACCATCATGCCCGAGGCCTCGCCGCGCGCCTCGGATTCGATGATGAGGCGGCCGATGCCGCGCTCGGCGCCGATGAACTCGCCGACGATCACGCCGATCAGTGCGAAAGAGATCGCGGGCGTCAGCGAGGCGAACACCCAGGCCATGGTCGAGGGGATCACCACGGTGCGGGTGATCTGCCATTCGCTGGCGCCGAGCAGCCGCGCCGCGTTGGTAAAGCCCTCGTCGATTGAGCGCGCGCCCTCGAAGGTGTTGAAGAACACCAGGAACACGACCACGATCCAGGAGGTCACGATCTTCGACATGTCGCCGATCCCGAACGCCAGCACGATGATCGGCGCGAGCGCGATCCGCGGGATCGAATTCACCGCGGTGATGAAGGGCTGGAAGATCGCGCTGAGACGGTCGGATCGCCCGAGGATCAGCCCGGCGACGAAGCCGCTGACCACGCCGGTGACGAAGCCGAAGAAGGTGTTCTTCAGCGTGATCGCCGTCGCGGCCCAGAGATTGTTCTCGTTGCGCGCCAGGCATTTTGCGAACTCGCCGTTGAACCAGCCGTTGAAGACGCCCAGCTTCGATTTGAGGCAGCTCTGGATCAAGAAGTTGTCGAAGATCATCGACGGCTTCGAGATGAAGTACGGATCGAGCAGGTCGGGCACCAGCCACGGCAGCCACGTGCGCAGATCGTAGCCCCATTGCCACACCGACAGCACGATCGCGCAGATCAGGACCTGCCAACCGATCGTGCTGAGGATGCCGTATCGCCTCATGCGCTGCGGCCCTTGACGAATTCCTCTCCGAGCGAGTGCCAGATGTGCTGGAACAGCTCGGCATAGCGCGGGGTCTCGCGCACCTTCACCGCATCGCGCGGGCGCGCGAAGTCGACCGCGAACATGTCCTTGATGCGGCCCGGCCGCGCCGAGAACAGGATGATGCGGTCGGCCAAGGTCAGCGCCTCGCCGAGATCGTGGGTGACGAACAGCACCGTCTGCTGCTCGCGCTCCCAGATCCGCAGCAGCACCTCGTGCATGTCGATCTTGGTGTGGGTGTCGAGCGCACCGAATGGCTCGTCCATCAAGAGTATCTGCGGCTCGACGATCAGCGTCCGCATCAACGCCGCGCGCTGGCGCATGCCCCCTGATAGCGCCGATGGATAGGCGTTCTCAAATCCCTTCAAGCCTGCCTGCGCGACGCATTGCGCGATGCGCTCTTTCCGTTCCTGAGCCGGCACGCCCGATAGCTCCAGCCCGTAGCCGATATTGTCGGCGACGGTCCGCCAGGGGAACAGCGTGTCGCGCTGGAACACGTAGCCGACATCGGGCGTCGCCTTGCCGGGAACGACGCGCTTGCCGTCGATCAGGATCTCGCCGCCGGTGGGGCGGATCAGCGAGGCGATCATGTTGAGCACGGTGCTCTTGCCGGAGCCCGACGGGCCGAGCAGCGCGACGAACTCGCCGCGTCGAACGTCGAAGCTGACGTCACGAACCGCCTCGATCGTGGTCCTGGCGAGCTGGAACGACTTGCTCAGGCCCTTGACCTCGACGCGGCGATCGGCCGAGGCGCGCGGCGATACGGGTGCGCTCGTCTCGAGCGCGCTCAACCCGGATAGGCCTTTCGCGCCGCTTCGATGAGGTTGGAGTTGATCACGTCGGCGATCTTGAGCGGCTTGATGCCGGTCATCTCGCGGAACCAAACCTTCTCGCCGCGCGCGAAGCTCGCCGCGTCGACAATGCCCTCATAGTCCGCGACCTTCTGGATCGCTGATATCTCCAGCAGATTGGCGTCGCGCGAGGTGCTGCCGACATAGGGCTCGATGGCATCATAGACCTCGGCCGGCTTGTGCGCCTTGATCCACTGCGACGCGCGCCACAGCGCGGTGACGTAGGCCTGCATCTTGGCTGGATCCTTGTCGATGGTGGCCTGCAACGTGAAATGCGCGGTCACCGGTACCTTGCCGCCGATATGCTTGTTCCAGATCGCCTCATCGGTGCCGTCGAACAGCAATTCGCCCCAGCCCTGCTGCTGCGCCTCGTTGAGCAGCGACAGCGAGCTGACGAGAATATCGACCTGCTTCGACTTCAGCGATCCCAGCATGGTGTCGACATTGCCGGTGCCGATCCAGGTCACCTTGTCGTCGAGCCCCATGGTTTCCATGTAGTAAGACGACCAGACATGGTTGGTGCCGCCGAGCGAGGAGACCGAGACGATCGGCTTGCGGCCGTCAGGCCGTTTCCATTGCGTGAAGGCCTCCAGCGTGTTGATGCCCTGATCCTTCAGATCCTTGCGCAGGATGAACATCACCGAGTTCGACCGTGTGTCGACCGGCAGCAGCACGCGCCCGGCGCGGCCGTGGTTGGTCAGCTGCATCGGATGGGTGACGTCGCCGATGCCGATGTCGCCCTGCGACGAGGCGATGATCTCGCGGGTCTTCACGCCGCTGCCGCCCTGCACCAGCTTGCAGTCGAGCCCGGCTTCCTTGAAGTAGCCGATACGGTCCGCGACAAATTGCGTCTGATAGACCGGCACCGCGACCGGATAGATCGCGCGCCCGGTGGCTGCCTGCGCCCACGCACGCCCGGTCGCCAGCGCCGCGCCGCCCGCGGCGATCACCGTCAAGGCCGATCGCCTTGAGAGGTGGGGCATGGTGAGGCGGGCCATCACGCGTGCTCCTTCGCCGAAATCTTTTCGAGCGCGCTGAGCACGGCATCGCCCATCTGGGCGGTCGACAGCTTCTTCGCCCCGGCCTCGGCGATATCGGCGGTGCGGGCGCCGGAGGCGAGCGCGGTCTGCACCGCGTGCTCCAGCAGGTCGGCATCCTCGGGGCGGTTGAGCGTCAGGCGCAGCAGCATCGCGACGCTGAGGATCGAGCCGAGCGGATTGGCGATGCCCTTGCCCGCGATATCGGGCGCGCTGCCATGCACCGGCTCATACAGCGCCTTGCGCCGGCCGAAGCGATCGACCGGGCCGAGCGAGGCCGACGGCAGCATGCCGAGCGAGCCCGACGCCATCGCCGCGCAGTCGGACAGGATGTCGCCGAAGATGTTGCCCGTCACCATCACGTCGAACTGCCGCGGCTCACGCACGATCTGCATCGCTGCGTTGTCGACATAAAGGTGGGTCAGATCGACGTCGGAGAACTCCTCCTTGTGCAGCCTGATCACCTCCTCGCGCCAGACCACGCTGGTCTCCAGCACATTGGCCTTGTCGACCGAGCAGACCTTGTTGCGCCGGGTCCGCGCCAGCTCGAACGCCGAGCGCGCCACGCGGCGGATTTGGTTGGTGGTGTATTGCTCGGTGTTGAAGCCGCGGCGCTGGCCATCCGGCAAGGTCTCGATGCCGCGCGGCTCGCCGAAATAGATGCCGCTGGTCAATTCGCGGATGATGACGAAATCGACGCCGTCGAGCACCTCGGGCTTGAGCGGCGCCGACGCCGACAGCGCCGGGCTGGCCACGATCGGCCGCAAATTGGCGTATAGATCGTATTTGCTGCGCAGCCCCAGCAGGCTGCCGGCCTTGCGCGCCGCCGCCGGCACTTCGGTGGTCTCCGGTCCGCCGGTCGCGCCCCACAGGATGGCGTCGGCCTCGTCCATCGCTTCCGCGGTGTCCTCCGGCAGCACCTTGCCGGTCGCCAGATAGGGGATCAGGCCGTATTGCGCCTCGCGCAAGGTCATCGGCACGTTCCGTTTCGCCGCGAACCACTCGAGCACGCGGCGCGACTGCGCGGTGACCTCAGGACCGATGCCCTCGCCGCCGACGACGGCGACCTTGACCATGTTGGATTGCGTGCTCATGCAGATGTCCTTGAAACGGGTGTCCTTGAAGCGGGTGTTCTCTGAAAATGAATCCAGGGCCGTGCCGTGCGGTCGGCAGCCTGGAAGGCGTGGATCTCGTCGTCGCGCTGCAATGTCAGCGCCACCTCGTCGAGCCCCTTCAATAGCCCTTCGCGCCGCCTCGGATCGATCTCGAAGGAATGCCGCGCGCCCGACGGCGAGATGATGGTCTGTGTTTCGAGGTCGATCGAGACCTTGCCGGCGCCCTGCGTCGCCTCGATGTCGGCGGCAAGCTGATCCACCACCGCCTTGTCGACGAGGACTGGCAGGATGCCGTTCTGGAAGCAGTTGGCGAAGAAGATGTCGCCGAAGCCGGAGCCGATGATGGCGCGGATGCCGCGTTCCTGCAGCGACCACACCGCGCCCTCGCGCGACGAACCGCAACCGAAATTCGGGCCGGTCACCAGGATCTCCGCCTCCCGATACGGCTCGCGGTTGAGGATGAAATCCGGATTCTCCGAGCCGTCGGCCAGATAGCGCAGCGAACCGAACGCCCATTTGCCGAGCGAGCCGCGGACCCCGTTGCCGACCAGGCGCTCGATCCGGATGATCACGTCGGTATCGATATTGGCGCGCATGATCGGCGCAGCGGTTGCGGTGATTTTGTCGAACGGTTTTGGCATCGTCTAGCGCCCCATCATCCTGACATCGGCGATCGAGCCGGCAATGGCCGAGGCCGCCGCACTCGCGGGGCTCGCCAGATGGGTCCGCGCGCGCGGCCCCTGCCGGCCGACAAAGTTGCGGTTCGAGGTCGAGACCGAACGCTGCCCGGGCGCCACCACCTCGCCATTGGCGGCAAGGCACATCGAGCAGCCCGGCTCGCGCCATTCGAAGCCGGCCTCGATGAAGATCTTGTCGAGCCCTTCGGCAACCGCCTCGCGCTTGACGTTTTCCGAGCCCGGCACCACCCAGGCGCGGACCCCGGCGGCGACCTTGCGGCCGCGCGCCACCTCGGCCGCGGCACGCAGATCGCTGAGCCGGCTGTTGGTGCAGGACCCGATGAACACCCAGTCGACCGGCGTGCCGGCAATCGGCGCGCCGCCCTGCAGGCCCATATACTCGAGCGCGGTTTCGATCGCGGCGCGCCGCGCCGGATCGTCGACCGTCTTCGGATCGGGAATGACGCCATCGACGCCGACGACGTGCTCGGGGCTGATGCCCCAGGTCACCTGCGGGATGATCTTTTCGACATCGATCACAACCTCGCGGTCGAACACCGCATCGGGATCGCTCGGCAATTCGCGCCATGCCTTGACCGCGAGATCCCACATCTCGCCTTGCGGCGCGTAGGGGCGGCCGCGCAGGAATTCGAAGGTTGTCTCGTCGGGCGCCACCATGCCCATCTTGGCGCCGAGCTCGATCGAGAGATTGCAGATCGTCAGCCGTCCCTCGATCGGCAGTTCGCGGATCGCGCTGCCGGCATATTCGACCGCGTAACCCGTCCCGCCGGCGGCGCCGATATGTCCGATCAGTGCGAGGATCATGTCCTTGGCGGTGACGCCGAGCGGCAGCTTGCCCTCGAAGCGCGCGCGCATCGTCTTCGGACGCTTCTGGATCAGCGCCTGCGTCGCCAGCACATGGGTGAGCTCGCTCGACCCGATGCCGAAGGCGAGCGCGCCGAGGCCGCCATGGGTGCAGGTGTGGCTGTCGCCGCAGACGATCGTCGCGCCCGGCAGGCTCAAGCCGAGCTCCGGCCCGATGACGTGGACGATGCCCTGGCCGGGCTGATCGACATCGAACAGCGTGATGCCGCTTGCCGCCGTCTCGGCCCGCAGCGCGGCCAGCAATTCCATGCCGATCTTGCTGGTCCCGGCGCGACCGGGCGCCGTGGAGAGCGCGTGGTCCGGCGTCGCAAACGTCAGTTCGGGATTGTGAACCTTGAGCCCACGGCTCTTGAGATCGAGCAGGCCGCGCGAGCCGCCGAGATCGTGCAACAAATGGCGGTCGATATGCAGGAGGTCCGTGTCCTCGCTGAGGCGGGCAATGACATGCTGGTCCCAGATCTTCTCGAGCAAACTCCGTCCGGGCATCGGCCTTCCCCTGCTCTCCGCGTTTCCATGCGGCTTGATCTAATTGGCGCCAATCTGTGCCAAAGTTGTCGTCAAGTGAAGCCGTTTCGGCCTAACATCACATATGTGATGGAGGCGCGGTCGTTGCCCCGCCGCGGAGACAGCCATGCCGAACGCGAACAAGACGGCCATCGTCAAATCCGCCATGCGGACGTTTGCGGTTCTGGAGTTCTTTCGGGAAAGCAAGCGGGCTGCTTCCGTGACCGAGATAGCTTCCGCGCTGGAGATGCCCCAATCGAGCACGTCCGTGTTGCTTCGCAGTCTCGTTGAATTGAACTACCTTGAATACGACCGGCAGACCCGGCGTTTCATCCCCAGCTACCGGGTCAATCTGCTTGGCGATTGGATCCGTCGTTCTCCGTTCCGTGATCGAAAGCTCACCGATCTGATGGAGGAACTCTGGACCGCGACTGGCGGCGAAACCGTCATGCTTGGGCAACAGGCAGGCGCCGCCGGGATGCGATATCTACACGTTGTCCCCGGCGGCTCTCAGCTTCAGTTCATTGCGAATGCCGGTCAAATACGACCGATGGTTCGCACCGCGCTCGGACACGTGCTGCTGAGCCAGATGCCGAACACCAAAATTCGCGGCATTATCCGTCGCAACAACGCTGAGGAGCCCAGCCAGTCGGCGCGCGTTCGCGAAGCGGCCTTTCTCGAAGAGGTCGAGCGCATCCGCCGCCGTGGCTTTTCCGAGTCGAGCGGCCGCACGACGCCGGGCGCAAACACAATCGGCATGCTTGTTCCCCTGCCAAAGCGACGCGCTCCGCTCGCGATCGGCGTCGGCGGACCAATCGAACGGATCGCGGCAAAGCGCGCGCACATTATTGAAGTCATGCAGAGCCGGCTGAAAGAGCTGACAGATGTAGCCGGGCCAGGAGTCGTTGAAAAATGACGTCTCAGGACGCTTAACGCGTCGCGCGGATGACGGTGCCGTAGCCCGGATGGAGCGAAGCGCAATCCGGGGGCAGTCCCTCCGCGGAGAGGTCGGCCCCGGATTTCGCTTCGCTCCATCCGGGCTACAAATGCGCGTCGAAATTCCTACGACGCCAGCGCTTCCTCCGGCATCACGGCCGACAGATGCTGGCTTTCGGCCACCGCGCGGTTGGTGATGCGGCCGCGATGGACGTTGAGGCCGGCGCGCAGGTGCGGATCCTCGACCAGCGCCCGCAGTCCCTTCGAGGCCAGCGCCAGGCCGAACGGCAAGGTGGCGTGGTTGAGCGCATGGCTCGAGGTGACCGGCACCGCGCCCGGCATGTTGGCAACGCAATAATGCACGATGTCGTCGACCAGATAGGTCGGCGCCTGGTGCGTGGTCGCCTTCGAGGTCTCGAAGCAGCCGCCTTGGTCGATCGCGACGTCGACCAGCACCGCACGGCGTTTCATGCCTGCGAGCTGCGCGCGCGACACCAGCTTGGGCGCGCTCGCGCCGGGCACCAGCACCGCGCCGATCACAACGTCAGCCGCAAATACCTCCTGCTCGATCGCTTCCAGCGTGGCGTAACGGGTGCGGACGCGCCCGAGGAAGAGGTCGTCGAGCGCGCGAAGCCGCGGCAATGAGCGGTCAAGAATGGTGACGTCGCTGCCGAGCCCGGCCGCCATCCGCGCCGCATGGGTGCCGACCACGCCGCCGCCGATGATCGCAACGCGCGCCGGCGGAACGCCCGGCACGCCGCCGAGCAGCTTGCCCATACCATCGGCCGATTTGCGCAGGGCGGCGCCCGCGGCCTCGATCGCAAGCCGGCCGGCGACTTCGCTCATCGGCGCGAGCAGCGGCAGCCCGCCATGCGCATCGGTCACGGTCTCATAGGCCACCGCCGTGCAGCCGGAGGCAATCAGCCCCGCGGTCTGCGGCACGTCGGGCGCAAGATGCAGATAAGTGAACAGTATCTGGCCCTCGCGCAGCCTGATCCATTCGGACGGCTGCGGCTCCTTCACCTTCACGATCATCTCGGCGACCGAGAACACCTCTTCGGCGGTGTCGGCAATGCGCGCGCCGGCCTGGGTATAGACGTCATCGCCAGCACCGATGCCGTCGCCGGCGCCGCGCTGGACCACCACCTCGTGGTCGTGCGCCACATATTCCCGCACCGAGGCAGGCGT
Organism: Bradyrhizobium sp. B097; assembly: GCF_038957035.1. Taxonomy (NCBI): domain Bacteria; kingdom Pseudomonadati; phylum Pseudomonadota; class Alphaproteobacteria; order Hyphomicrobiales; family Nitrobacteraceae; genus Bradyrhizobium; species Bradyrhizobium sp. B097. The sequence goes on along the minus strand of NZ_CP152412.1, from coordinate 2,021,911 downwards.
CAGCCCGACCCGATATTCCTCGACCTTGATTTCCCTGGGCACGCCGATGCGCATGGTCCGCTCCTTGAAGGATTCGTTTCCGTTGCCCCCAACGCTATTCCTCGTCACATGGCGTTTCTCAGCGAATTCCGGCTTGTGCACATACAGTTACGCTCATATCCTTCGTTTCCAGCTCACCGCTCGAAGGAAAACTGCGTGGACGGTCTCGATCGTATCGATCTCAGAATCCTTGCCGAGCTCGTCGCCGACGCGCGCGCCAGCCAGATTGAGCTCGCCGAGAAGGTCGGGCTGTCGCCGACCGCCTGCGCGCGGCGCATCCGCCATCTCGAGGAGATCGGCGTGATCCGCGGCTACCGCGTCGACCTCGAGCCGACGGCACTTGGCCTTGTAACGACCGTCGTCGTCACCATCACGCTGGAGAAGCAGAGCGAGGATTATCTCGCAGCCTTCGAGGCCGCGATCGCGCGCTGCCCCGACGTTGTGTCCTGCCATCTGATGTCGGGCAGCGACGATTATCATCTGCAGGTCATTGCCCGCGACATCGCCGATTTCGAGCGCATCCACAAGCAGCATCTGTCGCGGATGCCGGGCGTCGCCCGCATCCATTCCAGCTTCGCGATGCGCGAGGTGGTCCGCCGCACTATTCCCGAAACCGCGTTGCGCGGCTAATCCGGAATGGTCGAGTTGCGACCGCGACGAGATTGCGCCCCCTCTCCCGCTTGCGGGGGAGGGTTGGGGTGGGGGCTCTCTCCACGAGTCACATTGTGGAGAGAGCCCCCACCCGGCACGCTACGCATGCCGACCTCCCCCGCAAGCGGGAGAGGTGCAGCGAGTCTGCCGCTAGACTGATTTAATCTCGACTTCAGAACGGATTGCGGCTCGCGCGCGGCCACATCCGCGCCAGCGTCTCGTCCTTCTTGACGACGACATGCCAGAGCGTCGCCGCGATATGCAGTGCGACCACGGCATAAACGAAGTAGGCCAGCACGCCATGCGCGAGCTCGCCCGCCTCCGCCACCGTCTTGTTGTCGGCGAACAGGCGCGGCCAGCTGAAGGTCCAGAAATAGCGCAGCGAGTAGCCGCCGGCCGACGAGAACATGTATCCGGTCACCGGCATCACGAAGAGGATGGCGTAGAGCGCCCAGTGATTGAGCCGTGCCGCGATCCTGACCAGCGGCGAGAGCGAGCCCGGCTCCGGCGGCGCCGTGGTCACGGCGCGCACCATCAGCCGCAGGATCGCCAGGAAGAACAGGGTGACGCCGAGCGACTTGTGCACCTCGAGCAGCTCGCGCCGCGGCGACGTCCCCGCCGGCTGCAGCCCGCAATAGAGCCCGATCAGCATGGCCGCGATGAACAGCACCGCCGTCGCCCAGTGAATCCGGCGGAGCAGCGGATCGTAGCTGGCCGTCATGTCCGTCGTCACAAGGCGCCTTCGCTTGAAGCCAGCCCGTGCGGGTTCGGCCCGAAAAAAGGAAACCGTTCAATAGATGATCGCGCGATGCCTGCCTACCGGCGCGGGCGCCAACTTCGATCACGATCGCGAAGGCCGGGGCTCCCTCCATCGTCATTCCGGGGCGCGCGAAGCGCGAGCCCGGCATCCATTCAACCGCAACACTGCGGCGCGATGGATTCCGGGCCTGCGCCTTCGGCGCATCCCGGAATGACAAGGGGAGGTTTCGTGGGCCGCGCAGCCAAGCGCTCACTGTCACAAACGCCGCGCTGTCACAAAAGCTGTCACAATCGGAGCCGCCCGGCCCCGCGCCACACGCATTTTTTAGTCGTGATTCGCCACCTTCTATGACAGAATTGCTACAATTCAATATCAGTTCGGTTACACGCGGAGCTGTGAATGAGCATGGAGTGGCGGGCGCGGCCGGTTTCGCTGGCTTGGTCGAATCCAGTGGTCCGGTGGTGGGGCTTCCTGAGCCTCGTCAGTGCCGCCAACATCGCGATCTGGTTCGCGCTGTACCGCCAGTTCCACGAGCAGTCGAACGGCAGCCTCAGCAATACGTCCGGCATCGGCCTGATGCTGCTGCTCTGCGCGGCCTATGTGTTCGGCTGCGCCTTCCGCTCGGTGCTGCCGCGCGCCGACGTGCAGCGCATCTGCCTGTTCGACACCTGGCTGTCGAGCGTCGTGGTCGGCCGCACCGTCGCGACCGTCGCCGAGGTCTGCTTCGCCGCGCAATGGGCCATCATCCTGCATCAGCTCGGCACCATGACCGGCGCCGAGACCACCATCAACATCGCCTGGATCATCGTGCCGCTGATCGTGATCGCGGAATGCTTCTCCTGGTACGCGGTGCTGACCACCCATTATCTCTGCAACGCGATCGAGAACTCGATCTGGGCCGTGGTGTTCTTCCTGGTCGGGATCGCGCTGTGCCGGCTGCTGCCCGAGTTTCAGGGCCCAGTGCGCTGGGCCTTCATCGTCGCGATCGTCGGCATCGCCGCCTTCCTCGCCTTCCTGATGACCGTCGACGTCCCGATGTATCTGAACCGCTGGCGCGCCAATCTCGCCGCCGGCGGCACGCTGCTGCATCCGCTCGATGGCCTGCGCGACGTCAGCCGGCGCTGGGTCGTGACCCACGACATCGCCGAGTGGCGCGAGGAGATCGCCTGGATGTCGTTGTATTTCAGCATGGCGGTGTGGTCGAGCCTCGCGCTCTGCGTCGGCTACTCGCTCGAGGATCAGCTGCCGCGTTACCGCACCGAGCCTGCGATCGTCGCGACGACGCCGGCGATCGAAAGCCCGGCACCGGCGATCGTGAGCACGGTTCCGGCGGCGCAGCACACCGCAACGATCGACGCGGCGGCGCCGTCGCGGAATTGAGCGGCGGCCGCGCGGCTTGCGGCCGCCAGCGCTTCCGGAGTAAAGGCTGGATCATCCCCGCTCATCCATCAGCGCGTTCATGCCCCGCATCACCATCATCGAAACCGGGCTCGTCAGTCCGCAATTCCGCGAGCGCCACGGCAGCTATCCGCAGATGTTCCAGCGGATGGTGGCGACTTCAGATCCGTCGGTCGCCTGCGACGTCGTCAGCGTCGCCAACGGTGAGACACTTCCGGATCCGGCCAGATTGGATGCGATCCTGATCACGGGATCAGCGGCCGGTGTCTATGACGATGTCGCCTGGATCGCCCCGCTCGAAGCCTTCGTGCGCGCCGCCCATGGCAAGCACGTTCCGATGGTCGGCGTCTGCTTCGGCCATCAGCTGATCGCGCAAGCGCTCGGCGGCACCGTGCGCAAATCGGAGAAGGGCTGGGGCATCGGCCGCCACGTCTATCGACTGGCGCCGGACAACGGGCTGATCGACGGCGAGACAATCGCGGCGGCCGCCTCGCATCAGGACCAGGTGATCACCCCGCCCGCCTCCGCGCGCACCATCATGGCGTCCGCGTTCACCCCGCATGCCGGCCTGCTCTATGCCAACGGCACGACGCTGTCGGTGCAGCCGCATCCGGAATTCACCGTCGACTACGCCGACGCGCTGTGCGACCTGCGCCGCGGATTCGCGCCCGATGCCGTGGTCGAAACCGCCAAGGCATCGCTCGCCGCACCTCTCGACCACGCCACGCTCGGCGGCGTGGTCACGCGCTTCCTCACCGGCCATAAGCTCGCGTAAGACAGCGCTTCAGGTCATGCTGCCCGGCATGAAGCAGCGCACGCGCGGGTGGCCGTCGATATAGTGCTTCCACACCATGGTTCGGCCGATCTTGTTCGGCTCGGTGATCAAGGCCTCGTCCGGCACCACGACCCATTCATCGTCGATGTGCACGCGATAATGGCCGTGGTCCGACTCCCAGTCCGGATCGGCGACCACGTATCCGTCGGCGTCGGAACAGCATTGTCCGTAGCCGCTGTGCAGACTTTCAAACCAGGGTTTCAGAGGTGAATTGGCGTAGCGGCCGTCGTCGCGCGCCAGGGTCGGCGATGTCAGCCACATCGCCCCCAGCAGCAGTGCCGCACGCGTGATGGCGTGCATGTTGTGGTCTCCGCAGATCTGATCCAGCTGCGGGCGCGCATCATTTACTGTTCGCCGGCGACATTGCCGTCGCGGGCGAAACACGACGAATCGGCGCCCCAGCACCTGGCATTCGAGTATGCAAGAGCGACGCCAAACTGCATCCCGGGAGACTACGGCCGACGAAAGTATGGGAACGCGGACCGTCGCGTGCCGCGCACGGCAGGTCGCCTTCTCATGCGCGCGCGTTCGCCTTCGGCACAGCTCGATCAGCGGATCGCCGCAGCGACCTCGGGAACTAGCGGCGGCGCGCTTCGCGATGCCGCTTGCAGCGCGCATTCGACGAACCGGCGCGGCAGCAGCGAGGCGTTCGAGCGCATCGCCACCAGCATGCGGCTCTCCGCATCCGGCGTGTCCAGCGCTTTTGCGACAACGTTCATGACGCCGGCCTGCTGGTAGCACGACGGCAGGATCGAAAGCCCGATTCCGGCAGCGACGAGGCTGAGCACCGTGCGCAGTTCGTGCGCCTCCTGCGCGATCCGCGGCGCAAAGCCGGCGCGCCGGCACAGCATCGCCGCCTGGTCGCCGACGCCGCAGCCGCTCTCCGCCATGCCGACGAATTCATGCTCGGCAAGGTCGGCAACGTTGAGCTTGCCGGCCGCAGCGGCCAGCGGATGATCGATCGGCAGGAACACCATCAACCGGTCGCGCCAGACGACATGAACCTGCAAGTCGGCCGCGGGCCGGAAATCCAGCGGCGGACGCATGATCGCGACGTCGAGCTCGGCGTCGGCGAGGGCCTGCAGCTGTTTCGCTGTCGACATGTGCCTGAGTTCGATCTTCACCCGCGGATAGCTGCCGCGGAAACTGCGGAACAGTTCGGCGAACATGTCGAGCATCGGAACCGAGTCGGTAAAGCCGACACGGACCGCGCCGGCTTCACCGCGCGCGGCGCGGCGCACCGTCTCCGATGCGAGGTCGAGCTCGCTGACGGCACGCCGTGCGTGCTCCAGCAGCAATTGGCCGGCCTGGGTGAGTTCGACCGCGCGCCGCGTCCGCGACAACAGCTGGGTGCCGAGCTCCTCCTCCATCGCCTTGATCTGCGTGCTCAGCGGCGGCTGGCTGACATGCAGCCGCTTGGCGGCGCGGCTGAAGCTGAGCTCTTCGGCGACCGCGATGAAGTAGCGAAGCTGCCTGTAATCCATCGCTTATTCCGTTTCCCTATAAGTGACGGGTCAAAGCGGTATTTGACCTCCCAGGTCCGTTTCCCGATCTTGGCGTCAAAACGCGGATGCTCCAAGGGGCAACACGCGCAGCCGGTCAGCCATGCGAAATCGCCGCGAATAACAGGCGCTCCGCCCGGTTCGGATCACAAGCGCGATAACAAGAAAGCAAGGGAGGATTCCAATGGGCCAAGCGTCCGTCAGCGAGCTCGAACAGCAAACCATCCGCCGGGTCTATTGGCGGCTGATCCCGATCCTCTTCGTCATGATGTTCTTCAACTATCTCGACCGCATCAATCTCGGCTACGCCGGGCTGACGATGAACAAGGACCTCGGCCTCAGCCCCGCGATCTTCGGCTTTGCCGCCAGCATCTTCTTCCTCGGCTACATGGTGCTCGAGGTGCCGAGCAATTTGATGCTGCACTGGCTCGGCGCGCGGATCTGGCTCGCGCGCATCCTGATCACCTGGGGCCTCGTCGCCACGCTGACCGCCTTTGTCTGGAATCCGCTCAGCCTCTACGTGATGCGGTTCAGCCTCGGCGTCGCGGAAGCCGGCTTCATGCCCGGCGTGGTGCTTTATCTGACCTACTGGTTCCCCGCGCGCTATCGGGCCCGCGCGGTCGCCGGCTACATCATCGCCGGCTCGTTCTCGGCCGTGCTCGGCGGGCCAATCTCGACCAGCATCATGACCTTCCTCGACGGCGCGGCCGGCCTGCATGGCTGGCAATGGATGTTCATCGCCGAGGGCGTGCCGACCATTCTGCTCGGCCTCTTCACGCTCTATTATCTGACCGACCGTCCCGCCAAGGCGAGCTGGCTCACCAAAGAGCAGGCCGCCTGGCTGGAGGGCGAGCTCGCCACTGAGCGGGCCGAGATCGAACAACAGGGTCAGCAGAGGTTGATCGAATGCGTGCTCGATATCCGGGTCTGGCTGCTGGCGGCGTTGTTCGGCTGCGCGCTGGTCGGCATCTATGGCCTGCTGCTGTGGCTGCCGCAGATCATCAAGGGCATGGGCCATCTCAGCAACATCGAGGTCGGCTTCCTGTCGGCAATCCCGCCGCTGCTCGGTGTCGTCGGCACGATCGTGGTGAGCCGCAGCTCGGACAAGACAGGCGACCGCAAGTTTCATCTTGCGGCCGTCTATCTGCTCGCCGCCGTCGCGATGCTCGGCAGCGCCTATGTCGCGAGCCCGGTGCTGGCCTTCGTGTTCCTCTGCGTCGTCGGCTTCAGCCTGAACGCCGGCAATCCCTTGTTCTGGAGCATCAACGCCTCGCTGCTGACCGGCGCGGCCGGCGCCGCCGCGATCGCCATGGTCAACACGCTGGCGCAGTTCGGCGGCCTGATCGGCCCCTGGTGCATCGGCCTGATCAAGGACTCCACCGGAAGCTTCTCCTGGGCACTGGTCGGCATCGCCGGCTTCCTGTTCGTCGCCTCCGCCATCGCCGCCACCATGCGGGTCAAACCGCGCGAGACGGAATTGACGGGCGCGATCCCGTCAACCGTCGCACACTGACAACCCTGCCAAAGGGAACAGCAAGGACGCAACCATGATCATCGACTGTCACGGCCATTACACCACCGAGCCGGCCAAGCTGCAGATCTTCCGCGACAAGCAGCTCGCCGGCCTCGCCGACAAATCGCGCCGGCCGCTCACCACCAATCTCGGCATCACCGACGACGAGATCCGCTCAAGCGTCGAGGGCGCGCAGCTCCGCCTGCAGAAGGAGCGTGGCACCGACGTCACCATCTTCTCGCCGCGCGCCGCCGGCATGGCGCACCATGTCGGCAAGGAAGCGACCAGCCGGGAATGGACCACGATCTGCAACGACCTCGTGCACCGGGTCTGCACGCTGTTCCCGCAGAATTTCGTACCCGTGTGCCAGCTGCCGCAGAGCCCCGGCGTCAAGCCGGCGAACTGCATCGAGGAGCTCGAGCGCTGCGTGACGCAGCTCGGCTTCGTCGGCTGCAACCTCAATCCCGATCCCGCCGGCGGCTATTGGTGCGATCCGCCGCTGACCGATGAATGGTGGTATCCTCTCTATGAGAAGATGGCTGAGCTCGACGTGCCGGCGATGGTCCATGTCTCTTCGTCCTGCAATCCGTGCTTCCATGGCACCGGCGCGCATTACCTCAACGGCGATACCACCGCCTTCATGCAGTTCCTGACCTCGGACCTGTTCAAGCGATTCCCGACCCTGCGGTTCATCATCCCGCATGGCGGCGGCGCGGTGCCGTATCACTGGGGCCGCTACCGCGGCCTCGCGCAGGACATGAAGCTGCCGCCGCTGTCGGAGCATCTGTTGAAGAACGTGTTCTTCGACACCTGCGTCTATCATCTCCCCGGCATCGAGCTGTTGACCCGGGTGATCCCGGTCGAGAACATCCTGTTTGCGTCGGAGATGGTCGGCGCGGTCCGCGGCATCGATCCTGAAACGGGTCATCACTTCGACGACACCCGCCGCTACATCGATGCGCTGCCGCTGAGCGCGGAGGACAAGGCCAAGATCTTCGAAGGCAATGCCCGCCGCGTCTATCCGCGCCTCAACGCCCATCTCGACCGCCGCGCGCATTAGTTGATGCTTGAGCCGATATGGCCGCAGACCCGCTTCACCTCTCCCGCTTGCGGGGGAGGTCGGATCGCATCGAAGATGCGATCCGGGTGGGGGCTCTCTCCACAGCATGACTCGTGGAGAGAGCCCCCACCCCAGCCCTCCCCCGCAAGCGGGAGAGGGAGCCCATCTACTGCGCGGCCACAGTTTGACCCGATCCAATCGTGCTCCAAGCAATCACGCCCCAACAGACCCCGGAGAACACCGATGGCCATAGGATTTGCAATTCACAAGGCGAAGCGGAAAGTGTCGCCCGACCTCGTCACGCGCTACCGCACGCTGCCGGTCGCCAATATCAGCGATGTGATGTCGCGGATCGCGGGTACCAACCGGCTGCGGCCGATGCATGCCGGCGGCTGGCTCGGCGGCCCGGCGCTGACCGTGAAGACCCGGCCCGGCGACAATCTGATGGTGCACAAGGCGATCGACCTGGCCCAACCGGGCGACGTCATCGTGGTCGACGCCGGCGGCGTCCTGGTCAACGCCATCATCGGCGAGATCATGTCGACGCTGGCCGAGAAGAAGGGCGTCGCGGGCTTCGTGATCGACGGCTCGATCCGCGATGCCGGCGCGATCCGCGCCGGATCGTTCCCGGTGTTCGCCGCCGGCGTCGCCCATCGCGGCCCCTACAAGGACGGCCCGGGCGAGATCAATTGCGCCATCTCGATCGACGGCATGATCGTCGAGCCCGGCGATCTCATCGTGGCCGACGACGACGGCGTACTCTGCGTGCCCCATAACGACGCCGAAGCTGTCTGCAAGCTGACCGAGGCCAAGAAGGCGACCGAGGAAAAAGCCATCCAGCAGATCCTCGCCGGCACCAGCGACCGCCGCTGGGTCGATGAGGCCCTGCAGCGCCTCGGCTGCGAGTTCAAGGATTGACCTGCGGCCGCTGGCCAGGAGACGGGATGCCTGCCTCGTGGGCATAAGTCTCCGCAAAACCAACGAGAATCATCGCCCCGCAACCGGTTGGCGGGCCCGTCGACCGGCATCGGGAATTTTTCCCGATCACGGATGGAAAAGAATCCCGGACCTCCGGGACACATCTTGTTTGCCAAAGCACCAGCGCTCCCGCAGTCTCGAAACCAAGGTTCGTCGGGGATAAAAGTCGAACCGGGACAACAGGGTGGGCGTTATGGCTGGTGCGTTGTTGCTTACGGCAACACGATTTTTGTCTTCTTCGGCCACGACGCGCGGCGCTGCGGCCGTGCTCACCGCCATCGGAGCCGCAGCGCCGCTGACGATGGTGCAGGCCCAGACCGCCGCCCCGACCGAACTGCCGCCGGTCACCGTGATTGCCCCCTCACCGCTTTCAGGCACACGCAGCATCAAGCCTGCCGCCCGGCCGGTGGTGCGGACCTCGCGAACCGCCCGAACACGGGCCGCGCCGGCCCAAACCGCGGCGGCGCCCGAGGGCGGTACCGGGGTCCCGGGCCCCTCCGACCGGGATTCGAGCCTGCTCGATCGCGACAAGATCCCGTCCAACACCGAGGTGCTGACCTCGGCGGATTTCAGCCGCAACTATTCGACGAACTTTCTCGACTCGGTGAACCGCAAGCTGCCAGGCGTCACGCTCACCGACCAGACCGGCAACCCGTTCCAGCGCAATCTCGACTATCGCGGCTTCGTCGCCTCGCCGGTTCAGGGAACGCCACAGGGCATCGCGGTCTATCAGAACGGCGTGCGCATCAACGAATCCTGGGGCGACGTGGTCAACTGGGATTTCATCCCGGAAAAGGCCATCGACCGGGTGTCGCTGGTTCCCAACAACCCCGTGTTCGGCCTCAACGCGATCGGCGGCGCGCTCAGCATCCAGATGAAGAACGGCTTCACCTATCAGGGCGTCGAGGGTGAAGTGTTCGGCGGCTCCTTTGGGCGCGTGCAGGGCAGCGTGCAGGCCGGCGGCCAGAAGGACAATATCTCGGCCTATGCCGCGTTCGAATCCGCCTATGACCGCGGATGGCGCGACTACGCCAATTCGTCGCACGTCAACCGCATGTATGTCGACATCGGCGCGCGCTACGATGACACCGAATTCCACGTCAATTTCACCGGCGCCAGCAATCTGCTCGGCAACGTCGCCGCAACGCCGGTCGAGATGCTCAACCAGCGCTGGTCGAGCGTCTATACCTGGCCGCAATCGACGATGCTGCAGCTCGCCTTCGTCAACGCCACGCTGAGCCATAATTTCTCGGACACCTGGTCGTTCCAGGGCAACGCCTATTTCCGCGGCTTCCGGCAGACCCATGCCGACGGCAACGGCACTGACGTTGCGCCGTGCGACGATCCCACGAATTTGTGCATCGGCGACGGCCTTCCGGTTTTCGGTCCTGCGGATGGTCCCGCAACTCCGAACACGCTGGGGAACGCTTTCCTTGGCGAACTCGATCGTAACCGGGCCGCCACTAACAGCTTTGGCGGTACGGCCCAGTTCACCAATACCGACAGACTGTTCGGGCATGACAACCACGTCGTGATGGGTGTCAGCGTCGACCATGGCAACACCAAGTTTACCGCGACCAGCGAGCTTGGCACCGTCGACCAGAATCTGTTCGTGACAGGCACCGGAGTCTTCATCAACCAGCCCGACGCCGGTCTCAGCCCGGTCGATCTGCGCGCCACCAACACCTATACGGGCGTCTACCTCACCGACACGTTCGACGTGACGAGCAGGTTCTCGGTCACCGCCGGTGGACGGTTCAACTATGCCCAGATCGACCTGCAGGACCAGACCGGGACCAACGACCTGCTCAACAGCAGCAATCGTTTCCAGCGGTTCAACCCGGTGATCGGCGGCACCTTCAAGATCACCCCGAACCTCACCGCCTATGCCGGCTATTCGGAGGCCAACCGCGCACCGACACCGCTGGAGCTCGGCTGCTCCGATCCGAACCATCCCTGCATGATCGACACCTTCCTGGTGGCCGACCCGCCGCTCAAGCAGGTGGTGTCGCACACTGTCGAGGCCGGCCTGCGCGGCAGCTGGGGCCGCGACGCCAGGACCGGCGTGCTGAGCTGGGGCCTGGGCGTGTTCCACACCCTGTCCGACGACGACATCATCCAGGTGACGAGCCCGCTCGGCGTCAACAATTTCGGGTTCTTCCAGAATGCCGGACAGACCCTGCGGCAGGGCATCGAGGCCAAGCTCGACTATCGCTTCGATCGCTGGAACACCTACGCCAACTACACCTATGTCGACGCGACCTATCGAAGCGCGATCACGCTATCCTCGCCGAACAATCCGAATGCGCTGACCAACGATGCCGGCGCGCAATTTGTCAACGTCACGCCGGGTGACCACATCCCGGGCATTCCCGCGCACCGCTTCAAGGCCGGCGTCGACTACAACGTGACAGATGCGTGGAAGGTCGGCGCCGACCTCAATTTCGTGGGCAGCCAGTGGATCATCCATGACTACACCAACCAGAGCCCGAAGGTGCCGGCCTACTCGGTCGTCAATCTGCACACATCATACCAGGTCACGAAGAACATCGAGGTGTTCGGCCTGATCAACAATGTGTTCAACCGGCACTACTATCTGAGCGGCGCGTTCTATCAAACGGGCGGCTTTACCAGCGCCGGCGGCCTCCCCAACCTGATGGCGCAGCTGAGCGATCCGCGCACCTTCGTGCCCGGCATGCCGCTCGCCGCGTACGCCGGCATCAGGGCGAAATTTTAGTTCCAGGGAAATCTCGTTCGCTAATTTTGTCCAGCGATAGACTCGCTGCCACCTCTCCCGCTTGCGGGGGAGGTCGCATCGCATCGAAGATGCGATGCGGGTGGGGGCTCTTTCCACAATGTGACTCGCGGAGATACCCCCACCCCGACCCTCCCCCGCAAGCGGGAGAGGGGGCGCAGTTCCCTTCGAGGGTACAGCTCGACTTCAACCCATCAAACGGCTACGCCACCGTCCCGCCGTCGACCGGCATCGCGATGCCGGTGACGAACGAGGCCTTGTCAGACAGCAGGAACACCGCAACCTCGGCGATCTCCTCCGGGCGCGCCGCGCGGCCCATCGGGTTACGGGTCACCGCGGCCTTGATCAATTCCTCGGGGTCGGCCTCGTTGTGGCCCGGCTGGTCGGGCCGATTGACGAACACCCGGAGCATCGGCGTGTCGATCGCGCCGGGACAGATCGCGTTGACGCGCACACCGTCTTTGGCGTGGCGCTTGGCGAGCGCCCGCGCGAGGCCGATCACGCCGGCCTTGGCCGCCGAATAGGTCGGACTCCACGGCGAGCCGACCAGGCCCGAGGTCGATGCGGTGAACAGGATGCTGCCCTTGCGCCGCGCCGTCATCTGCCCAAGCGCCGCGTTGGTCGTGATCAGCTGCGAGCGCAGATTGAGATCGACGCTGAGATCCCAGCCTTCCAGATCATCGATCACAGAGGGCCCGGGAATGCCGAGATGATTCCAGACGCAGTCGAGCGCGCCGAACTCCTTCACGGTCGCAGCGACGATGTCGCGCGCAAAGCCGTCGTCACGCAGATCGCCGGTCAGCGCCAGCGCGCGTCCGCCGCCCTTTTTGATCTCGTCGACCACCGCCTTCGCGCCGGCCTCGTTCTGGTCGACCACCGCGACCGCCGCCCCCTCGCGCGCGAGAATGAGCGCGCCGGCGCGGCCGGCGCCCGACGCCGCGGCGGTGACGAGTGCGATCTTGCCTTGCATGTCCATGGTTCGATCCTGATTGTGCTCGCGAGCTCGAGCCTTCTTGGTGCTGGTCGAAGTTCTGGTTGGATCAGGAGCGCAGCGCCGCGGTCTTGCGCTGACGCGCTACCGTCACGCGGCCGGCTTCGCGCTAGCGGCCGCCGAACAGAACCGGTGACTGACCGGGCAGCAGCTGCGAATGGATGTCGCTGTCCATGCGCTCCGCCCCAAGCTGGGTGAAACCGGCCCCGAACGACAGGGTGACATTCGAGGTCGGGCGGAACTCCAGTCCCGCACGCGCCGTATACCCGGCGTTGACGCCGGGATTGCCGCTGAACGGCGCCAGCGGGCCGCCAGCGCCGGGCGGATTGTATTTCAACGAGTCGAAGCCGGCGAAGAACGTCACCGGCGTATCACCGACACCCTTGAAATTGTAGCCGACCTGCGCGCCCTGATATTCGAGCGAGCCGAACGCCGCCGATTGACCGAGCGTGTTCCAGCCGACGCGGCCGCCTTCGCCACCGATAAACCAGCCATCCGGACGGCCGTTCAGATACGAGAAGTCGCCGCCTTGCGGGGCGGTGGCGTCGAAGCCCGGAAAGTTGCCGTAAGTGTCCGCCTTCTGGCCGTCGGCCAGGCTGCCGCCGAAGCCGAACAGCGAGCCTGGCGTCCAGTAGCGCACGGGGCCGGCCTGGGCGTTGGCCTGCTGGGCGCCGAGACAGAGCACTGCGGCGATGATTGCGAGACCGGATTTGCTTGCGAAAGTGGACATCAGGTTACCGTCACGTGCGGCCAAACTATACCCGTCGGACGTCGACAATGCCAGCGCTGCGCTTCGGCGCGACAGCCCCGCCTCTTGCCAATCGCGCGGCGACCGCTTATGTACGCGCCTCCTCTTGTAGAGCGAGCGACCCAGGTTTCCAACATGCGGCAGTCACAGCGAGCATCGATGCTGATGACGGGAGGGCTAATGCCCTCGTCCGCCGCCATTCTGCTTTGGACCTGACCTCACGTCACACCTGACATTGGAAGGCAGCCCGGAGCGGAAGCGGCTCCTGGCGCCGAACGGGCTCTCGCGGTGCCTCGAGTCGTGCAAACCCAGCACGGGAGCTCGAACACCACAGGTGTCCCATGGCCAAAGAGAAGTTCATCCGCCTCAAGCCCAACTGCAATGTTGGCACGATCGGCCACGTGGATCATGGCAAGACGACGCTAACGGCAGCGATGACGAAGGTTTCAGCCGATCACGGCTGGGGCGCGTTCGTCTCCTACCAGGATGTTGCCAAGGCGTCGGCCGCGCAAGGTACGCGTGACGATACGAAGATCCTGACCATCGCGACGAGCCACGTTGAGTTCTCGACGGCGGCACGCCATTACTCGCACGTCGACTGCCCGGGCCACGCCGATTATGTGAAGAACATGATCACGGGCGCGGCGCAGATAGACGGCGCGATCCTGGTCGTCTCCGCCGTCGACGGACCGATGCCGCAGACGCGCGAGCACATCCTGCTCGCGCGCCAGATTGGCGTGCCGCGCATCGTGGTGTTCCTGAACAAGTGCGACGTCGCTGACGATCCGGAGCTGGTCGATCTCATCGAGATCGAGGTGCGCGATCTGTTGTCGAAGTACCAGTATGACGGCGACAACGCACCGGTCGTGCGCGGTGCGGCGATGCAGGCGCTGCGCGGCGAGCACGGTCCGCTGGCGGATCAAGCGATCCTCAAACTGTTCGAGGCGCTCGACGCTTATATCGAGCTGCCCGAGCGGCCGAAGGATCGCCCGTTCCTGATGCCGATCGAGGGCGTGCAGTCGATCGCAGGCCGCGGCACGGTGGTGACCGGGCTGGTCGAGCGCGGCACGATCAGGATCGGCGACGAGGTCGAGATCGTCGGCCTCGGCGAGACCCGCAAGTCGGTCGTGACCAGCATCGAGAGCTACCGGAAGATCCTCGATCAGGGGCAGGCCGGCGACAACGTCGGCTGCCTGCTGCGCGGGATCGACAAGGCTCTCGTGCAGCGCGGTCAGGTGCTGTCGCATCCGGGTGGTGCGTCGCCGCACCGGACCTTCCGCGCGGAAGTGTACGTGCTGACAAAGGACGAAGGCGGCCGGCACACGCCGTTCTTCGCCAACTATCGTCCGCAGTTCTACTTCCGGACCGCCGACGTCACCGGCACCGTCCAGCTCGCCGACGGCGCCGAGATGGTGATGCCGGGCGACAGCGCCGAGTTCACGATCGAGCTCAACAAGCCGATCGCGCTCGAGGCGCGGTCGCGCTTTGCGATCCGTGAAGGCAACCGCACCGTCGGTGCCGGCGTGGTCACTGCGATCGTGGAGTGAGGAATGGGGGCGCGGCGCGAGCCGGGCCCCCATTTCACAGATGCCGGAGCCACGCGATCAGCCCGGAGCCTGCCTTCGCCGCTGCTGGATCAGATCGATGAAGGCGCGCAAGCCTGCGGGCACGTGGCGGCCGCTGGGATAATAAAGGCAGATCCCCGGATAGGGCGGCGTCCACTCGGCCAGCAGCCTGACGCGAACACGGTGTTGCACGATCACCAGAACGGCCGGAAATTGATCGCATCAACGGGCAATGCGGATTGACAGGCTGGCACGTTTTCGAAACTGTGCGACACCGCGTCGCAGGCGCCGTCCATCGGTCTTGTGACCTCTCGACGCGGAAATGGCGTCGTCATGAAGTGGTTTCGTTCGAACATCAGGCACGGGGCTCGGCTGGCGCTGTTGGCGCTGTCGATCCAGTTCGTGCTGTCGTTCGGCCATTTTCATGCCATTGCGCCGGCACAGGCGACGACGTCATCAGCGGCACATGTCGAGAACGTCTCGCGCGACGCGCCCTATTCGAATCCCGATTCCGATCAGGCCGCCGACCTTTGCGCCATCTGCGCCGTCGTGGCGATGGTCAATTCGGCGATGCCCGCGCCGGCGCTGCCGCCACTCCAGCTGCCGGATGCCGCAGCTCTGCTCGCCTGGCACATCGACAATTATGCGGCGCCGCTCGACATCGGCCGGCTGCACTATCAGCCGCGCGCGCCTCCGATCTCCTGAACTCCCTGCACGACTGAACGTCGAACGCGGCCACATATCGGCTGCCGTTTGATCAATGGGGAATTTCGCCGTCGCGCATCGACGGCGGGCTCGACCGCGTCCTTCGGTGAGGATCCGGATCGCAGCCTCGCGAGATCGAGAACCAACATGTCAGGACATATCAGACGACGCGCCGCCGCCGGCGCTGCATCGCTCTTGGTCTGCGGGATCAACGGCGCCGCATTCGGGCAGACGACCACGCCGACAACGACACTTCCTGATATCACGGTGACGGCACCGCAGCGCCACACCGCGCCGGCCGGGTCGAACAAGCCGAAGACGCGCGTTACGACCGGAGGCGGTCGCCGCGCGCGAAGAACCGGTGCGGTATCGGCGACGCCGGAATCTCCAGAACAGACCGAGGCTCAGGCCGTCGCCAGCCAGAACTCGCGGCTCGACCAGGCCCGCGCGGCGCTGCTGGCGCCGACCGGCGCCAACAGCTACCAGATGAGCCGGCAAGCCCTCGAGGCGCTGCCACAGGGCACCAACACCACCCTCGACAAGGCGCTGCTGCAGGCGCCCGGGGTTTCGCAGGACTCCGCCGCAAGCGGTGAACTGCACGTGCGCAACGAGCACGCCAACCTGCAATACCGCATCAACGGGATCATGCTGCCCGACGGTGTCGGCGCTTTCGGCCAGATCATCGACACCGGAATCGTCGGCAGCATGGCGCTGATCACGGGCGCGCTGCCCGCACAGTATGGCCTGCGCACCGCCGGCGTGCTCGACATCCAGACCAAGACCGACGCCTTCAACAATTCCGGCAGCGTCAGCGTCTATGGCGGCAGCCACGGCAATTTCACGACCAGCGTCGACTATGGCGGCACGATCGGACAAACCCAGTATTACGTCTCCGGCCGCTATTTCGGCAGCGATGTCGGCATCGAGAACCCGACGCCGGCCTACAGCGCCATCCACGACCGGACCGATCAGGAGAAGGGCTTTGCCTACGTGTCGACCGCGCTCGATCCGACCAGCCGGCTGACCTATATCGGCGGCGTCTCGAACGGCGCCTATCAGATCCCCAACAATCCCGGCCAGGCCCCGGCCTTCACCGCCTACGGCGTCTCGAACTTCGATTCCGCGCTGCTCAACGAGCGGCAACACGAGTTCAACCAGTTCAACGTCGTGGCCTATCAGAAGGCCGGCGACGGGTTCGATTACCAGATCGCCTATTTCAATCGCTACAGCCAGCTGCACTTCATGCCCGATCCGGTCGGCGATCTCGTCTTCAACGGCGTTGCGTCGGACGTCTATCGCCAGAGCTTCATCAACGGCATCCAGGAGGACACTGCCTACCGGCTGGGCTTCGCGCACACGCTGAAGTTCGGCGTCGCGTTCAGCGCCGAGCGCTCGCTGGTCAACAACGGCTCGACCGTGCTGCCGCTCGACGATTCCGGCAACCCGATCGATGCGCCGCTCTCCGTGTTCGATTCCAGCGCCAAGACCGGATATCTGTTCTCCACCTACATCGCCGACGAATGGAAGATCACGAACCAGCTCACGCTCAACGCCGGCCTGCGCTTCGACCAGATGTGGCAATATGTCGATGCCAACCAGCTGAGCCCGCGGATCAGCCTGACATGGAAGCCCACTGACGGCACGACCTTCCATGCCGGTTATGCCCGCAACTTCACGCCGCCCGAGCAAGTGCTGGCGGCGCCGACCAATCTTGCGCTGGTGCAGAACACGACGGCGCAGCCGGCGACGACCGCCAATGACCCCGTGCTGCCGGAGCGCTCGCACGTGTTCGACATCGGCGTCACACAGAAAGTATACGCGATTCCGGGCCTCGAGGTCGGCATGGACGCCTATTACAAGATCGCGACCGATCTGCTCGACGACGGCCAGTTCGGCCAGGCCTACGTCCTGACCGCCTTCAACTATGCGAAAGGCACCAATGAAGGTGTCGAGCTGACCGCGAGATACGATCACGACAATCTGCATCTCTACGGCAATGTCGCGATCGCCAGGCAGGTCGCCACCCAGGTTGTCTCGAACCAGTATCTGTTCGATCCGGACGAGCTGGCCTACATCGCCAACAATTACGTCAACACCGACCATGCCCAGACGCTGACCGCATCGGTCGGCGGCTGGTACCAATGGCGCGACACCAAATTCAGCGCGTCGGTGATCTACGGCTCAGGCTTGCGCGACGGCTTCGCCAATACCGGCACGGTGCCGCCCTACGCGCAGGTCAACGTCGGCGTCTCGCACGACTTCAACATTGTCGCGCCAAACAAGCCGACCACGCTGCGTTTCGACGTCGTCAATTTGTTCGACACCGTGTACCAGATCCGCGACGGCTCCGGCATCGGCGTGTTCGCGCCGCAATACGGCCCGCGTCGCGGCTTCTACGCCGGCATCACACAGAAGTTCTGACGAGGCCGGCGCGAGGCGCGCCCGCCGTGCCGGCTCACAGTTCGGCGACCAGTTTGACCAGCTGGTCCCGCAACCAGACATGGGCCGGGTCGTGATGGTAGGACGCGTGCCACAGCAATGACACCGTGACGTCCTTCACCTTCACCGGCGGCGGACTGAGGCTGAGCCCGAGTTCGGCGGCGAAGCGGCGCGCCAGCCGCTCGCCCATGGTGACGATCACGGGCGCCTGCGCCACCAGATACGGCACGGTCAGGAAACGCGGCGTGGTCAGCGCAACGGACCGCTGCAGGCCGAGCTCTTCGAGCGCTTCATCGACGAAGCCGCGCACGCTGCGCCCCGGCCGCAGGCTGGTCAGCACGTGCGGAAGCCGGACGTAGTCCTCGAGCGAGATGGGCGGCGTGACACCGGTCTTCTCGGCATTGAACATGCAAAGAAAGCTCTCGGTGAACAGCACGCGCTGCTTGTGATGCAATTGTCCTTGCTGGATCGGCCCATAGGAGAGCGCGAGATCCACTTCGTCGGCGTCGAGGTCATCGAGCAGCCGGGACGTATCGACATTGTAAAGCCGCAGGTGAATGCCCGGCGCGATCTCGCGCATGCGCGCCAGAAGGCGCGGCACGATCAGGATTTCCATGCTGTCGGACAGGCCGAGCCTGAACGTCCGCACCGCGGTGGCCGGGTCGAAGGTCTGGTCGCGCAGCAGCACCGCCTCAACCTGTGCGAGCGCCGTCCGCACCGGATCGAGCAAGGTCATCGCACGGGGGGTGAGGCGCATGCCATCGGCCCCTCGCGTGAGCAGCTCATCATCGAACAGTTCGCGCAGGCGCGCGAGATTGTGGCTCATCGCGGATTGACCGATGCCGACGGAGCCGGCCGCCCGGGTCACGCTCCGTTCGGTGAGCAGCGCATTGAGATGAACAAGCAAATTCAGGTCGATCCGACCCAAATTGACGGCATCGATGGCCATTATCGATCCTATCTGTTTGATCGATGATCATAGCCTCACCATCTCCTCCGGCAAGGGAGCAGACGGGCCATCGCTCGCCGCCCAGGTTCTGACACTCAAGCCAATGGAGGATCCCATGTCGATCCGCAGCACAGTTCTCGCCGCCGCGTTCACCCTCGCCTCACTTGGCGCCTCACTTGGCGCCTCGCTTGGGGCCGCAGAGGCGCGCGGGCTCAGGCCGATCGAGGCACAAAGCATTCATCTCGGCGACGTATCCGGCGTCGCCTACTACACGGTCGAGCCCGACGGATATCGCGTCGTGACCACGCTCGCACAGGGCGAGTCCGGAACCCCCGTCCGCTTCGTGTCGGTGCTGGCGCCCGGTCAGCGTGCCCTGCTCTCGACGCCGAACCAGGCAGGCACAGTGGAGATCAGCCGGAACGGCGACAGCGTGACTGTCCGCAAGTCGGGCACGCTCTCCAACTAGTGGGCACAGCGGTCGGAGCCTTCCGACAAAGGTGCAGGAGCCACAGATGTCCACGATCCACCTTCATCGGACGACCAGGTTGACGCCCGAGCAGTACGTCGCCGGCCTCATCGACTTCGGGCCGGGCCGTTCCAAACTGTTCGGCAACAGCGCCGACGCCTATCTCAAGGTGCATGATCGCGGCCCTACGCAGGCGGATGTGACCGAGGGCTCGAACGGCATCTGGGAACGTTTGCACTACGACTGGTCCGACCTCGACCATGTCGTCCTGACGACGACCGACTCCAATGTGTGGGGCGGCAAGTCGGGCCACATCTACAACTTCGCGCGGCGGTCCGATGGCACGACCGACATTGACGTGGTCGTGGTGCGCGACGGCAAGAATCTCAAAGGATGGGTCCTCGGTCTCGTGCTCGGGTCGATCGGCAGAAGCGTCCTGGAGAAGGCGTTCGAAAACTCCGTCAAGGCCATCGAGCAGCGGAACGCGGACGCGCTTCAGAAGGGCCCGGATCGCTGCCTAGACGCGGAGCATTGAAAGTATTGCTCCGAGATCAATGTTTCTATTGTACCGAGCAATGTACCGGACCATATCTAGGTTCAACGAACGCATTGCACCGGGGCAGCCCGGTGCAGGCCGAATGGAGACAACTGAAATGGAGATCAATTATCTCGATACGTTCCTGGCATTCCTCGGAATGACCTTCGGACTGGTCTCGGTGATGCCCGGCCTGTTTTTCAAACCCAAGGCCGAGGTGAAGCGCGCGACAAGGACGGCCTCGACACGCGCCGGCAACAGCAGGCGATGATGCCGCGCGGCTCTCGGGCCCGCATCAGGCTCAAGTTCTAGCCCGCGGCAAGCAGCTGCTCTTTCAGCAGTGCCGTCAGCCAATCGGCAAACACCTGCAGCCGCCGCGACAGATGCTGGCGGTGCGGATAGAGCAAGGTCATCGGCATCGGCGCCGCGCGGTGCTGCGGCATCAGCTCAATGAGTTCTCCGGCATCGAGATGCCGCTTCACGTCGTAGGCGGGAATCTGGATCAGCCCGAGGCCGGCAAGGCAGCAGGCGATATAGGCTTCGGCGCTGTTGACGGTGACGCGGCCACGCATCGCAATGGTCCGCGACGCGCCCTGCTCGGACCATTCCCACTCCTCGATGCGGCCGGTGGATGGCGACGCGTAATTGACCGCCCAATGCGCTGGAAGATCATCCGGCGTCTGCGGCGTGCCGTGGCGCGCGAGATATGCCGCGCTCGCGACATTGATCAGCACGAGATTGCCGAGCGGCCGCGCGATCAAACCGGAATCGCCGAGCGGGCCGACGCGCACCACGCAATCGGCGGAGTCCGCGATCAGGTTGATGGCACGATCGGTGATGCCGAGATCGATGTCGATCTGCGGATAGCGATCGAGGAAAGCAGGCAGCGCCGGCGCGATGATCAGGCGTCCGATCCGCCCGGGCACGTCGACCCTGAGCCGGCCCGACGGTTCGGCGGCGGCATGGCGGAACAGGCTCTCGGCCTCCTCGACATCGGCGACGACGCGCAGGCAGCGTTCATAGAACGCCGCACCATCATGGGTGGGCGACACTTTTCGCGTTGTCCGGTGCAGCAGCCGGGCGCCGATGCGCTGCTCGAGCTCGGCGACAGCCGACGAGACCGACGAGCGCGGCAGCCCGAGCGTGTCGGCCGCCCGCGTAAAGCTCGCGCACTCGACGACGCGGGCGAAGATGCGGAAGAGATCGATGCGGTCCACGATTAGCGCCCCGATTGTTCGCCGTTCCTGACAAGTGACGTCAGAATGCACGGCTTTATCGGGAAATCCTAGACGATATCGTTGCTTCCCTGAGAGCGGCCGCAAGGCGCAGCCGCACGATCCGGAGAGGCGAACGTCATGACCGACCACAGCATCAAGGACAAGACCGTCATCATCGCCGGCGGCGCGAAGAACCTCGGCGGCCTGATCGCGCGCGATCTTGCGGCCCACGGCGCGAAGGCGATCGCGATCCACTACAACAGCGCCGCGACCAAGGCCGACGCCGAAGCGACCGTCGCCGCGATCAAGGCTGCCGGCGCCAACGCGGTCGCGTTCCAGGCCAACCTCACGACATCGGGCGCGATGGAGAAGCTGTTCACTGACGCCGTCGCTGCGATCGGCCGTCCCGACATCGCGATCAACACCGTCGGCAAGGTGCTGAAGAAACCGATGGTCGAGATCTCGGAGGCCGAATACGACGCGATGAGCGCGGTCAACGCCAAATCGGCGTTCTTCTTCCTCAAGGAAGCCGGCCGCCATCTGAACGACAACGGCAAGATCTGCACCCTGGTGACGTCGCTGCTCGGCGCCTACACGCCGTTCTATGCCGCCTATGCCGGCACCAAGGCGCCGGTCGAGCATTTCACCCGCGCGGCCTCGAAGGAGTTCGGCGCGCGCGGCATCTCGGTCACCGCGATCGGCCCCGGCCCGATGGACACGCCGTTCTTCTATCCGGCCGAAGGCACCGATGCGGTCGCCTATCACAAATCGGCAGCGGCGCTGTCCGGTTTCTCGAAGACCGGTCTTACCGACATCAAGGATATCGTGCCCTGGATTCGCCTCCTGGTGTCGGATGGCTGGTGGATGACCGGGCAGACCATTTTGGTCAATGGCGGCTACACCACGAAGTGAGGCCGTCGTCCTCTGCATGCACGCGCCACTCTCTGCAGGGAAAACGGGCCGCCGGCGGAATTTGACCGCCGGTTTGGCCGGCGATATCTTTCGCCTCGCTGGGCCCTTCGCAGTGACGGTCTATTCGAGGCGCACATGGAATGGTCGACCAGGCCGGCCCGTCCGGATCAGCCCTTCGGCAGCTGGGCCGACGACCTCGCAGCTGCCTTCGTGCGACTGGAGCCGCGCCGGATCGCCGAGGAATCGTTCGCCGGCGCGATCTGCAAGGTCGACGCCGCGCCGCTGCAGATATCACGGGTCACGGCCAGCGGACACATCGTGCACCGGCTCGCCTCGCACATCGCTGCGAGCACCGACGACCTCTGCTTCGTCAACCTCCAGCTCGAAGGGCTCGGACGCACCTTGCAGCATGGCCACGAGCAGATCAGCGCCCCCGGCGATCTCGCGCTTGCCGATACGACGCAGCCGTTCGAGATCGCCCACCGGCATCACTTCAAGCTGTTCTGCTTTGCCGTGCCGCGGCGCCTGTTGCCGGACACGCTGTTCGATCGCCCGCGGCTCGGCCTGTCTGCGACCGAAACCGGCCGCGCGCTGTCGCGGACGCTGGCGAGCTACGCCGAGCTCTGCTTGAGCGGCGGTCGCATCGCAACGACCTCGACGATGCTGGGCACGCATATCGCCGAGCTGATCGCGCACGCACCCGCTATCCTCGCCGACATGCCGGCGGAGCGCGTGCATACGCCGGTGCTGCTGTCTGTCATGCTTGACCATATCGCCCGGCACAGCGACGACCCCGAGCTCGGCGCGCCGGCGCTGGCCACAAAATTCCGCTGCTCCGAGCGTTACGTGCATCGCCTGTTTGCGAGCACCGGCCGCTCGGTGGGCGAACACCTCAACGAACAGCGGATCACCGCGTGCACGCGCGCCCTGCTCGATCGCACCTCAGCGCACAAGACCATTGCCGAGATCGCCTTTGCCGCGGGCTTCCGCGACATCTCGCATTTCAACCGCCTGTTCAAGCGCCACAATGGCCTCGCCCCGCGCGAGTTCCGCCGCACCGCCGCGCACTGAAGCGCGGCGAGATTGGGTTCACTCCGCGCCAAGAAATCGGGCACTGCCGTCCAAGATTTCCCCACCACGCCGCGATAGCCATAGCCCGAACCGCCGACACGGAGGGCATTGGCATGGCGATCGATTTCACGCTCACGGCACAGCAGCGCGAGCTGCAGCTCGCCTCCCGTATGTTTGCCAGGGAGGTGCTGGCCGAGGCCAGGGCCGCCGAAAAGCTGGCGACGCCCGAGCAACGCTTTCTCGCGACCAAGCCGACCTATGAGGCGATGGTGGCGGCCGGTTACTTACGCAAATGCATTCCGGCGCCGGCGGGCGGAGACAATGCCGGGATGATCGACATGGCGATCCTCGCCGAGGAATTCTACAGCGTGAACCCCAGCGTGACGCTCACCATGCTCGGCAGCGTGCTCGGCCTGCTGCCGCTGCTGCTCGGCGGCACGCCGGAGCAGTGTCAACGGCTGCTCGCGCCGTTCCTGAAGACCACCGGCGCGCCGCTCGCCGCCTTCTGCTCGAGCGAGCCGGGCGGCAGCGCCAACGCCGCCTCGCCGCCGCCCGGCGAGGGCGTCCGCACCACCGCGCGGCGCGAGGGCGACAATTGGCTGATCAACGGCCGCAAGAAGTGGGTGTCCTCGGCGACCGGCTGGAATCGCGAGGGCGCCGATCTTCTGACCGTCGTGTGCCGCACCGATCCGGCAGCGGCACCCGATGCGGCGATCTCGATCATTGCCGTGCAAGGACCGGTGACCGGCCTTGTGCTCGAACGCGCGATCGACAGCATCGGTCATCGCGCCCACCTCGTCCCGCAGTTTGGCTTGCAGAACGTCGCGGCGCCGCACCACAATCTGCTCGGGCAGCAAGGTGCCGGCCTGGCGCTGACCGCGGCCGCATTCACCGGGACCGCCGCGCTGGTCGGAATCTTCGGCGTCGCGCTGATGCGCTCAGCCTTCGCGTTCGCGCTGGATTTTGCCCGCAGCGAGAAGCGCGGCGGCGTTCATCCCATCATCGAGCATCAGGCGGTCGGATACGCGCTCGCCGATGCCAAGACCACGATCGAAGCGGCGCGCAGTCTCAGCTGGCGCGCCTGCCATGCCCTGGACACGCAGTCGCCGGCGGCCGAGGAGCTGGCCGTGCAGGCCAAGATCTTCGGCTCCGAGGCCGCCGTGCGGGTCATCACCGATCTGATGCGGGTGGTCGGGATCGACAGCTACGATCATGAAGCGCCATTCGGCGGCCTGCTGCAGGACGCGCTCGCGCTGCCGATCTTCGACGGCGGCAATCTCGGCATCCGGCGGCGGCAACTGCACACGATGTTCAAGAGCCGCGACTACATCCCGCTCGCCGCAAGCGGCGCAGCGTAGCGCGAAAAAGGAGTGCAATCATGAGCACAGAGCGGAAAGTGGCAGTCGTCACCGGCGCATCGCAAGGGATCGGCGCCGGTATCGTTCAGGCCTTCAGGGATCGAAACTGCCGGGTCGTTGCGACGTCGCGCGCGATCAAGCCGGTCGCCGATGCGGATATCGTCACGGTGGCGGGCGACGTCGGCGCTACTGAGACGGCGGAGCACGTGTTCAAGGCGGCGCTGGAGCGTTTCGGCCGCGTCGACACGCTGGTCAACAACGCCGGCATCTTCATGGCGAAACCATTCACCGCCTATACGCAGGATGACTACGCCAGCTACATCTCGACCAACGTGACCGGCTTCTTCCACATGACCCGGCGCGCGCTGGAGCTGATGAGCAAGCAGGGCCACGGCCACGTCGTCACCATCACGACCAGTCTCGTCGACCAGCCGATGAGCAGCGTTCCCGCCGCCCTCGCCTCGCTGACCAAGGGCGCCCTGAACGCCGCAACCCGCGCGCTCGCCATCGAATATGCAAGGAGCGGAATCCGCGTCAACGCGGTGTCGCCCGGAATCATCAAGACCCCGATGCACCCGGCGGAAGCGCATCAAGCGCTGGCCGCGCTCCACCCGGTTGGCAGGATGGGAGAGATCTCCGACATCGTTGGCGCCGTGCTCTACCTCGATGGCGCGGGATTCGTCACCGGAGAAGTGCTCCACGTCGACGGCGGACAGGCCGCCGGCCACCACATGCCGTAGCAGCGATGCCCGGACCACGTTGGCGCTACCGCCACTTCGGGCCCCGCGGTAGCGCTAGTTCGGACAAGTCATGTCGCGGGAATGCGGATGTGTGACTCATAAGCGGCGCGACAAACTCAGTGTCGTCCCGGAGCAGGCCGGGACCCATAACCACCGAAGGTGATTGTTGCGCGACGCTGGGGCCACAGCTTTCCTCGCCAATCCAATCCTGTGGTTATGGGTCCCGGCCTTCGCCGGGACGACGATTGTGTATGCGGCGCTGCATCGGACTCCAGGATAGGCAAAGCCTCACCCACACCGTCATCGCCCGGCTCGACCGGGCGATCCAGTACGCCGCGGCCTATCGGCTCAAGCACAGCCACCTCTGGAATACTGGATCGCCCGCATGCGCGGGTGATGACACCGCGCTGTTTGACATCTTGAATTGCGACCCACCCTCATCGTCGTCCTGGCGAAAGCCAGGACCCATTACCCCAAATCTCAATCGTTGCACGACGCCGGGGCCACGATCCGCTTCATCACCACATGCGGTGGTTATGGGTCCCTGCTTTCGCAGGGACGACACCGGAGAAGCCGCGGCCTCTCGGCTCAAGCACAGCCGCCTCTGGAATACTGGATCACCCGCATGCGCGGGTGATGACACCGAGCAAGTAACCACCACGTCGCGCCGCGAACCTCGTTGCGGCGCAACAATCAAAATGAGACTGCCCGTTAAGCACCCCCGCCGCGACGACATCCGCGCCGCGCCTGCCTTCGGCTAGCTTTGCCGGCAACAACCGGACGCCCATCAGCCTTCGTCAGGCCATGTGGACGCCGGTGACAACACAGAGGGAGGAGAGCGATGTTGAAAGGCAGTTTGGGACTGATTGCGTTGAGCAGCCTGTTGCTTTCGGGCACGGCGCTCGCCCAGGAGAAGATCAAGGTCGGCGTCACCGCGACGCTCGAAGGCACCTATACGGTGCTCGGCGAGGATGGCATGCGCGGCCACCAGACCGCGCTCAACGTGCTCGGCAAGAAGATCGGCGACAAGGAGCTCGAATTCGTCGTCGCCTCGACCGACGCGACGCCGGACTCCGCGGTGCGTGCGGTGCGCAAGCTGATCGAGCAGGACAAGGTGCAGATCCTGCTGTCGCCGCTGTCCGGCGACGAGGGCATCGCGGTGAAGAATTTTGCCAAGACCCATCCGGAGCTGACCTTCGTCAACGCCGCCTCCGGCGCGCAGGAGACGACCTACGTCGACCCGGCGCCGAACTTCTTCCGCTACAACATGGACGGCGCGCAGTGGCAGGTCGGCCTCGGCAAGTATGCCTATGAGACCAAGGGCTATCGCAAGATCGCGACCGTCGGCGAGGATTACTCGTTCATCTACACCCAGGTGTTCGGCCTCGTGCTCGAGTTCTGCGGCGCCGGCGGCCAGGTCACCAACCGGCAATGGGTGCCGCTCGGCACCAAGGACTTCGCCTCCGTGATCGCAGCACTGCCCGACGATGTCGATGCGATCTATCTCGGCCTCGGCGGCGCCGACGCCGTCAACTTCCTCAACCAGTATCAGCAGGCCGGCGGCAAGGCGCATCTGATGGGCGGCTCGATCATGATCGACCAGACCATCCTGTCGTCGAAGGGCAGCGCCAAGAACGCGCTGATCGGCACCATCGCCGCGAGCGGCCAGGCCGATACCTGGGAGGATCCGGGCTGGCAGAAGTTCGTGAAGGCCTATCAGGACTCGTTCCCGGAGAGCAAACGCTTCCCGAGCCCGTCGCTGCTCGCCACCAACTATTACGGCTCGACCATGGCGTTGATCCTGGCGCTGCGGCAGGTCAATGGCGATCTCTCCAACAACCAGGCCAAGCTCAAGGACGCACTGGCGAAGATCGAGATCGACGCCCCGAACGGCAAGATCAAGCTCGACGCCAACCGCCAGGCGATCGGCACCAATTTCGTCACCGAGGTGGTCGACGACGGCAAGGGCGCGCTGTTCAGCAAGGTCGTGAAGGTGATCCCGAACGTCAACCAGACGCTGGGCTACGATCCGGCGGTGTTCGCCAAGATCGGCCTGCCGAGCCGCACGGTCCCGGAGTGCAAGAAGTACTGACGTATTTGTTGCAGGTGCGAGCAAGCCAACCGTGACGGAAGCGCGCGGTTGCATGAACAGCCCTGCTCGCCCTTGCTTTCCGCGGGCGGATGATGAACGCTTGTCGAAAAGACAAGAACATCCCGCGGGAGGGGAGGCATGAGCAGGGCGCTTGCCGTCTTCCACGGCCGGTTCGGTCGCGCGACGGTCTATCAGTTGAACCGTCCCTTCAACGTGCATGCGCACCGCGAAGGGCACCTGATCTTTCACGTCGGCGGAACGCCGGCGCAGATCGATGTCTCCGAGCAGCGCCTGCTGCTCAAGGACGACACCGTGGTTGCGGTCAACCCGTGGGAACCGCACAATTTTCTGCCGACCGACATGGACCACGGCGCGATCTTCTTCGTGCTCTATGTCAATGCCGAATGGTTCGCGCCGCAGCCCGCGAGCGCGCAGGGCCTGCGGTTCGGCCGCACCTTCTTTCCCCGCACCGAGGCGCTCGACCGGCTGATCCGCCGCACCGCAGCACTGGTGTGCGGCGCGCCGTCGCTGCGCAGCCTCGATTGCGAGCTCAGGCAATTGATCGATTCCTGCTACGAGGAGAGCTGGCAGGCCGCGCAGGACGCGCCCGCCGCCGCCGCGGTGACCGATTTCCGGGTCCGCAAATCGATCAAGCTGATGTCGGAAAGCCCCGGCGCCGAGATCGAGCTCGATGCGATCGCACGCGAAGCGGGATTGTCGCGGCCGCATTTCTACCGGCTGTTCCGCACCCAGACCGGCGTCACCCCTCACCTCTACATGAACACGCTGATCATGGAGCAGGCGCTGGATGCGCTGGTGGCGACGGAAGCGCCGATCGCCGATATCGGCTTCGATCTCGGCTTCTCCTCGCAGAGCGGCTTCACCCGCTTCTTCGCCGCCAATGTCGGCATGGCCCCGACCGACTATCGCCGCGCCGCCAAGGTGTTGCGGCCGTGAAGGAGTTCCAGAGCAGACGATAAAAGATACTCTCGATCAAATCCGCCGCTTTCGCCCTCGGTAGGATGCAAGGACACGCGGCCCGCAAGACGGTCGCGAGCACTGAGGGAACGCGACGGAGATGGCCAGGTTCATCGAACGCCATCCGGCCTGGGCGCTGATCGTGATCATTGCGGTCGCGGTGCTGCTGTGGCTGGTGTTCGCGATCTGGCCGTCGGGGCTGGAAGCCGCGATCGGCCGCAAGCGCGTGTTCCTCAACGCGGTGCTGAACGGCATCACGCTCGGCGGGCTGTATTTCCTGGTCGCGAGCGGCTTCACGCTGATCTTCGGCCTCATGCGCAACGTCAACCTCGCGCACGGCTCGCTCTATCTGTTCGGCGGCTATATCGGCTACGCCATCAGCACCTGGACCGGGTCGTGGATCCTGTCCTTCATCGTCGCCTTCATCGCGGCGGCGCTGGTCGGCGTGATCCTGCAGCTCGCGGTGTTCCGCCGCATGGAGGGGCAGGATCTGCGGCAAACCATGGTCACGATCGGGCTCTCGATCGTGTTCGCCGATCTGATGCTCTGGGTATTCGGCGGCGACTTCTACCAGGTGCAGACCCCGAGTTGGCTGATCGGCCCGGTGCAGCTGCCACTGCTCACAGCGATCAAATCATCGGGCGAGCCGGTCTATCTGCAATATCCGCTGGTGCGGCTGGTGATCTTCGCGGCCTCCGTCGTGATCGGCATCGCGATGTGGCTGGCGCTCAACCGCACGCGGATCGGCATGATCGTGCGCGCCGGGGTCGACGACCGCGACATCCTGGCCGCGACCGGGGTGCCGATCCAGCTCGTCTTCGTGCTGGTGTTCGCGCTCGGCGCAGGGCTCGCCGGCATCGCCGGCGTCGTCGGCGGCACCTTCCAGTCGCTGTCGCCGGGCGAGGATACACGCTTCCTGCTCGCCTCCCTCGTGGTCGTGATCGTCGGCGGCATGGGCTCGATCCCGGGGGCTGCGCTCGGCGCCGTCATCATCGGCCTCGCCGAGCAGCTCGGCTCGGTCTACATCCCGACCTACGCCATCGTCGTCACCTTCCTGATCATGGTCGTGGTGCTGGCGCTGCGGCCGCAGGGCCTGCTCGCGAGGCGATGAGATGTCGTTGCTGCAGAGCACCCAGTTCCGCCCCGACCCGTCCGCCAACGCGACCCGCCGCGCGTTGATCCGCGCCTGGCCGGAATTCCAGAACCCGGCGGCCTGGCTGGTCGCGCTGATCCTCGTGATCATGCCGCTGATCGCCAACGGCTTCTTCCTGATCGAGATCTTCGCCACCACGCTGATCCTCGGCGTCATCGCGCTGAGCCTGATGTTCCTCGCCGGCTATGGCGGCATGGTCAGCCTGATGCAGCTCACCATCGCGGGCTTCGCCGGCTACATGGTCGCGGTGTTCGGCATGAGCGGCAACGCCAATATCAGCCTGGGCTGGCCGTGGTGGCTCGCGACCCCGATGGCGCTGGCGCTGGCGACGCTGTTCGGCACACTCGGCGGCGCGCTCGCGGTGCGCACCGAAGGCATCTACACCATCATGATCACGCTGGCGATCGGCGCAGCGTTCTACTACTTCACCAACCAGAACTGGGCGATCTTCAACGGCCATACCGGCATCAACACCGTCGCGACGCCGCATTTCTGGGGCGTCGACTGGCGTGCCGACATCGCCTTCTACTATGTGACGCTCGGCGTCGCCGCGATCTGCTACTTCGCCGTCCAGTATGTCTCTCGCGCCCCTTTCGGCCTCGCGCTGCAAGGCGTCCGCGACAACCCCCGCCGCATGGCCGCACTCGGCTTCAATCCCAATGCCCACCGCATCGCCGCCTACGCCTTCGCCGCCTTCATCGCCGCGCTCGGCGGCGTGCTGCAAGTCTGGAACTACCGGCAGATCTCGCCGGGCTCGGTCAGCGTCGGCGCCTGCATCGACGTCCTGATCATCGCCGTGGTCGGCGGCATCACCCGGCCGATCGGCCCGTTCATCGGTGCGCTAATCTTCGTCCTGCTGCGCACCTTCGCGCTCGACGTCCTGATCAAGTTCGGGCTCGACGGCAACCGCTTCCGGCTATTGATCGGGCTCGGGTTCCTCGCCATCGTGTTCTGGTCGTCGGACGGCGTGATCGGGCTCTGGGACCGCTGGCGGCGTAGCGCATCCACGACGCAACGTCCGGGTGGAGGCCGCCATGGATAGCGTCGCGCAGCGACTGTCCGTGGTCGGCGCCGGCGCGGCGCTGGAGCTGCGCGGCGTGACCCGGCTGTTCGGTGCGCTGGCTGCGCTGACCGACGTCACCATCACCGTGCGCCCCGGCGAACGCCGCGCGGTGCTCGGCTCCAACGGCGCCGGCAAGACGACGCTGTTCAACTGCATCACCGGCGACTTCCCGCCCTCCTCCGGCACGATCCGCTTCTTCGGCGAGGACATCACCCAGTTCCCGCCCTATGAGCGCATTCGCCGGGGCTTGCGCCGCACCTACCAGATCTCGGCGCTGTTCCCCGGCCTCACCGTGCAGGACAACGTCTATCTCGCCTGCCGCGGCGTCTCGCGCGGGCGGTTCTCGTTGCTGCGCGCGGGGCAGAACGATGCGCTGACGCACGCGACCGAAACGCTGGTGCAGGCCGTGCACCTTGCCGGCGTCAAGGACCAGCGCGTTGCCGAGCTGGCGCATGGCCAGCAGCGCCAGCTCGAGATCGCGCTGGCGCTGGCCGGCGCGCCGCGCTTCATCCTGTTCGACGAGCCGGCGGCCGGACTGTCGCCAACCGAGCGGCGCGAGCTGATCGAGATCCTGACCTCGCTGCCTGCGCATATCGGCTACATCATCATCGAGCACGACATGGATGTTGCGCTGCGCGTCGTCGAGAGCGTGACGATGATGCACAACGGCCGCATCTTCAAGGAGGGCCTGCCGCGCGAAATCGAGTCCGATCCCGAGGTGCAGGAGCTTTATCTCGGAGGCGGCCATGAATGAACGCCGCCCAGTTCCCGCACTCGAGGTGAAGGGCCTCGACGTCTATTACGGGCATTCGCATGCACTGCAGGGCGTCGACCTCACGCTCGATGCCGGCGTGTTCTCGGTGGTCGGCCGCAACGGCATGGGCAAGACCACGCTGTGCAAGGCCATCATGGGCCTGGTTCGCGCCAGCAGCGGCTCGATCCGGATTCGCGGCGAGGAAGTCACGCGGCTGAATCCGGCGCGGATCGCACGGCTCGGCGTCGGCTACGTGCCGCAGGGCCGGCGGCTGTGGCGTTCGCTGACGGTCGACGAACACCTTGCGCTCGCCGGCGGCCTGCGGCGCGGCGCCTGGACCATCGAGCGCATCTACGACACCTTCCCGCGCCTCGCCGAACGCAAGAACAACGGCGGCAACCAGCTCTCCGGCGGCGAGCAGCAGATGCTCGCGATCTCGCGCGCATTGCTGACCAACCCGCAGCTGCTGATCATGGACGAGCCGACCGAGGGCCTCGCGCCTGTGATCGTCGCGCAAGTCGAGGAGATGCTGCTCCGCCTCGGTGACGAAGGCGACATGTCCATCCTGGTCATCGAGCAGAACATCGGCGTCGCGACGGCGGTGTCGCGCAACGTCGCCATCATGGTCAATGGCCGAATCAACCGCATCATCGACTCCGCGCGGCTTGCGACCGACCGCGAACTGCAGCAGCGGCTGCTCGGCGTCGGCACCCACGGCGCTGACGAGATCGATGCCGAGACGGCGCCGGCAAGAGCTGAGGCGGCCGGCACACCGCAGCCGGACCGCAAGGGTCCGGCTCGCATCTACGTCTCCAATCCCGTGCTGCCGACGCGCTGGTCGCAGCCGGTGCCGATCGCCCGTATCGAGGCCGCCGCGCGGACGCAGTCCGTCGCCGTCACGCGGCTCGAGGAAGCAACCCGTACGCGGCGCGAACCGACGACGTCGAGGACATCGGGGCCTCCCGTCGTGCTGGTCGTCGGCACGCTCGACACCAAGGGCGCTGAGCTGCGCTTCATCCGCGATCTCATCGCGGCCAGCGGCCTGCGCACCCGGCTGGTCGACGTCTCGACCAGCGGCAAGGCGGCGAGCTGCGACGTCACCGCGCAGGAGATTGCCCTCAACCACGGCCGTGGCGGCTCAGGCGTGTTCGGCACCGATCGCGGCGCCTCGGTGACCGCGATGGCGGACGCGTTCGAGCGGTGGCTGCGCCGCCAGGGCAATGTCGCCGGCATCATCTCCGCCGGCGGCTCGGGCGGCGCGTCGCTGGTCGCGCCGGGCATGCGCGCGCTTCCGATCGGCGTGCCGAAGCTCATCATCTCCTCGGTCGCGTCCGGCGACGTCGGTCCCTATGTCGGTCCCGCCGACATCACCATGATGTATTCGGTGACCGACGTGCAGGGTCTCAACTCGATTTCGCGCACGGTGCTCGGCAACGGCGCCCATGCCATGGTCGGCATGGTCAAGGCGCGGCACGAGGGACAGACCGGAAAGCCACGCGATACCGGCGCTCATCTTCCGGCCATCGGCATCACCATGTTCGGCGTCACCACGCCGGCCGTGCAGAAGATCGCGGCTGACCTCCGCGAAGATTTCGAGTGCCTCGTGTTCCACGCCACCGGGGTCGGTGGCCGCTCGATGGAGAAGCTCGTCGAATCCGGCCAGCTCGCGGGGGTCATCGACCTCACAACGACAGAGGTCTGCGACCTCCTGATGGGCGGCGTGTTCCCGGCGACCGACGACCGCTTCGGCGCCATCATCCGCAGCCGCGTGCCCTATGTCGGCTCGGTCGGCGCGCTGGATATGGTGAATTTCGGCGCACCCGACACCATTCCGGAGCGCTACCGGCAGCGCAAATTCCACGTCCACAATCCGCAGGTCACTTTGATGCGGACCACGCCGGAAGAGAACGAGCGGATGGGCCGCTGGATCGGCGAACGTCTCAACCAGATGGACGGGCCGGTGCGCTTCTTCCTGGCCGAAGGCGGCGTTTCCGCGCTCGATGCGCCCGGCCAGCCGTTCTGGGACCCCGATGCCGACACGACGCTGTTCCGCGCGCTGGAGCAGACCGTGCGCCAGACCGGCAACCGGCAGATCATCCGCATCAAGCGCAACATCAACGATCCCGAGTTCACGGCCGCCATCGTCAGCGCGTTCCGTCCGCTGCTCGGACGCGCCGGTGGCCGGCGGAGAGTGGCGAGGTGACCCATGCCCAGGTTTGAACGCTCTGCGCTGTTGAAAAAATTTCACGCCATGATCGCACGCGGCGAGCCGATCGTCGGCGGCGGCGCCGGCACAGGTCTGTCGGCGAAATGCGAGGAGGCCGGCGGCGTCGACCTGATCGTGATCTACAATTCCGGCCGCTACCGCATGGCCGGCCGCGGCTCGCTCGCCGGCCTGATGCCTTATGGCGATGCCAACGCCATCGTCGTCGAGATGGCCGGCGAGGTGTTGCCGGTCGTGACCAAGACGCCGGTGCTCGCCGGGGTCAACGGCACCGATCCGTTCCGCGACATGGATGTGTTCCTCGACCAGTTGAAGGCGATAGGCTTTGCCGGCGTGCAGAACTTCCCGACCGTCGGCCTGATCGACGGCACCTTCCGCGCCAATCTCGAAGAGACCGGGATGTCCTATGCGCTCGAGATCGACATGATCGCAAAGGCGCATGACAAGAACATGTTGACCACGCCCTATGTGTTCAGCGAGCAGGAGGCGACCGCGATGGCGATCGCAGGCGCCGACATCATCGTCTGTCACATGGGGCTGACGATGGGTGGCACGATCGGCGCGCAGACCGCGCTGAAGCTCGCCGACTGCCCCGTCCGGATCGAGGCCTGGGCCGAGGCCGCGCTCAGCGTCAACTCGAACATCATCGTGCTCGCGCATGGCGGTCCGATCGCGGACCCCGCGGATGCCGATTTCATCATGAAGCAGACCCGCAACTGCCACGGCTTCTACGGTGCCTCCTCGATGGAGCGCTTGCCGATCGAGCGGGCGCTGACGGATCAGGTTCGCAAGTTCAAGGCGATCGGCGCGCGCTAGCCGCCGTGACCAAGGGAGGAAGAGATGTCAGGGATGCTGGTCGGTGAATTGATCCTCTGGCTCATCGTCGCAATCGTCGCGATCGTCATCATCGTCTATGTGGTGAACTGGCTTTACCACCGCTCATCGAAGGAAACCTCCTTCGTCCGGACCGGTTTCCTCGGCGAACGCGTGGTGATCAATGACGGCGCCTTCGTGCTGCCGTTCATCCACGACTACACGCCGGTCAACATGAACGTGCTGCCGATGGGGATCGTGCGCTCCAGGCAGGATGCGGTGATCACCCGCGACCGCATGCGCGTCGACATCGAGGCCGATTTCTACGTCCGGGTGCAGGCGACCCGCGAGGCCGTCTCGATCGCCGCCGCTACGCTCGGCCGCCGCACCATGGAGCCCGAGCAGCTGCACACCCTGCTCTCCGGCAAGTTCATTTCCGCGATCCGCTCCGTTGCTTCCGAGATGACGATGGAGCAGATGCACGAGCAGCGCGGCGAATATGTCTCCCGCGTCAAGGCCAATGCCGCCGAAGCGCTGGCGCAAAACGGCCTCGAACTGGAATCGGTTGCGATCACCGATCTCGACCAGACCGACCTCGAATACTTCAACCCCTCGAACCGCTTCGACGCCGAAGGCCTGACCCGGCTGATGGAGGACATCGAGGCCAAGCGCAAGCTGCGCAACGACATCGAGCAAGACTCGATGATCAAGATCCGCTCCCGCAACCTGGAGGCCGAGCGGCAGGCGCTGGACATCGAGCGCGAGAGCGAGACCGCCCGCCTCGAGCAGGAGCGCGACATCGAGATGCGCCGCGCCCTGCAGCGCACCGAAGTCGCACGTGAACGCGCGCTGCGCGAGACCGAGGCCGAGCAGGCCCAGATCACCGCGCGCGAAGCCATCGAGAAGGCACGCATCGCCAACGAGCAGGCGATCACCGAAGCCCGGATCGCGTCGGAACGCGAGACCCGGCACCGGGAGATCGAGCGCACCCGCGCGGTGGAAGAACGGGAATTGCTGGCGCGCGAAGAGATCGAGAAGGCCAGGATCGCCAACCAGCGCTCGGTCGACACCACGCGCATCGCTTCCGAACGCGAGGTCCGCCAGCGCGAGATCGAGCGGATGCGCACCGTCGAGGAGGCCGAGATCGCGGCCCGCGAGTCGATCGAAAAGGCCCGCATCCAGCAGGATCGCGTCGTCACCGATGCCCGCATCGCCAATGAGGAAGAGACTCGGCGGCGCGAGATCGAGCGCACCCGCGCGGTCGAAGAAGCCGAAATCGCGGCTCGCGAGGCCACCGAAAAGGCGCGCATCGCCCAGACCATGACGGTCAATGTCGAGCGCATCTCCTCCGACGAGCGCACCCGCGCGCTGGAAATCCAGCAAGTCCGCACCATCCAGGAAGCCGAGATCGAGGCGCAGAAGTCGGTCGAAGCCGCTCGGATCATCAGAGAAAAGACGCTGGCGGCCGAGCGCATCGCCGCCGATCACACCACGCGCAAGCTCGAGATCGAACGCAACCAGGCGATCGAGATCGCCGGGATCACCGCGCGCGACGCCACCGAGGCGTCGCGGATCGCACAGGAGGAACACGTACGCTCCCTGGAGATCGCCCGCACCCGCGCGATCGAGGAGGCCGACATCGCCTCGCGCGAATCGATCGAGGCGGCACGCATTTCGCAGGAGAAGTCGGTCGCCGCGCAGCGCATCCGCGCTGAGCGCGAGACCCGCGCGCTCGAGATCGAGCGCACGGGAGCCATCGAGGCCGCCGAGTTGAAGCGCCGTGACGCGGTCGAGCGGCAGCGGATCGATGTCGAGCTGGCGCTGGAGAGCGAGCGGATCACCTCCTCCAAGACCCGCGAGGTGCTCAACATCGACCAGAAACGGGCGATCGAGCTCGCCGACGAGGAGCGCGTGATCGCGCTCGCCGCCAAGCGCTCGGAACGGATCGACGCCGACCGGCAGGTCAAGCAGGCCGAGATCACGGCCCGCAAGGAGGTCGAAACAACCGACGTGACCCGCGAGCAGGCGCTGGAGGCGGCGCGGATCGAACGGCGCCGTTCGATCGAGCAACTCGAGGTCGCCCGCAATCAATCGCTGCAAGAAGCTGAGATCGCCGCGCGTGAAGAGGTCGAGCGCGCCCGCATCGCCTCCGACCGCGGCCTCGACGAGGCGAGGGTCGGCCGCGAGCGCGAGCTGCGCAAGCTCGAGGTGAACCGGGAGAAGGACGTCGAAACCGCGCTGATGGAGAAGGCCATCGCGCTGCACCAGAAGTCGCTGGAGGAATCCGCGGCGCGCGCCGCCGCCGAGGACGCCAGGGTCCACGCCACCGAAGCGGCCGAGCGCGTCGTTACCGCGCGCGAGAGCGAGATCGCCAAGCGGCGCAAGACCGTCGAGGTGCTGCTCGCCGAGAAGCAGGCCGAGGAAACCAGGATCGCGGCCGGCGCCGAACGTGTCCGTGCCACGGTCGAGGCCGAGGCGCAGCGCCTGCTCAACGAGGCCGAGAACGTGCTGACCGACCAGGCCCGCTACTCGCTGTTCCGCCGCAAGCTGCTCGACCGGATCGAGGGCATCGTGCGCGAGAGCGTCAAGCCGATGGAGAAGATCGAGGGCATCCGCATCCTCCAGGTCGACGGGCTCAATGGCAATGGCAATGGCGGCGGTTCCGGCCGCAGCGCCACCGACGAGGTGATCGACTCGGCGCTGCGCTACCGCGTGCAGGCGCCGCTGATCGACTCGATCCTCTCGGACATCGGCGTCGAGGGCGGCAGCCTCGCCAAGATGCCCGGCCTGATCCGCGAGGCCCGGGACATGCAAGGCATCAAGGAGAGCGCACGCAAGAGCGGCGGTGAGGCCAAGCCGGCAGCGCCCGAAGGCGGCGGCGAACCCCGCCCCGAACGCGCGCCGCGCAAGAAGGACTGAGCTCGCAACATGGCACGGGTTTACGTCTCCACCGTCGTCAACGCCCGCAACGACCGGGTCTGGGCCCGGGTGCGCGATTTCAATGGCTTGCCGAACTGGCATCCCGCGATCGCGGAGAGCCGGATCGAGGGCGGCGAGCCCTCGGACAAGATCGGCTGCGTCAGGGATTTCCGACTGCGCAACGGCGATCGTATCCGCGAGAAGCTGCTCGGCCTGTCCGACTACGACATGTTCTGCACCTACTCGATCCTGGAATCCCCGATGGGCGTCGAGAACTACGTCGCGACGCTGCGGCTGACACCGGTCACCGATGGCGACCAGACGTTCATGGAGTGGACCGCCGAGTTCGACTGCGCGCCGGAGCGCGAGACCGAGCTTGTCAACAATATCGGCGGCGGCGTGTTCCAGGGTGGATTCGACGCGCTGAAGCGGGCGTTCGGGGGGTAACGAAATGCGTAGGTCAACTTTTTCCGCGCAGACGGTCCACCTCTCCCCCTGTGGGAGAGGTCGGATCGCATCGCGAGATGGGATCCGGGTGAGGGGTTGCGGTCTATCGAGGGACCTGCGCCCCCTCACCCGCGCCTTCGGCGCGACCTCTCCCCGTTGGGGAGAGGTGGTGCACGCGGCCACATCGATGCAAACGATAGACATTGGACGCTAGCCGTGCCGCATATCGTCAAAAGCACGATCCTGGATGCGCCGACCGATACGGTGTGGGCCGTGCTGCGCGATTTCAACGGCCATGACCGCTGGCACCCGGCGGTGGCGACCAGCGGCATCGAGCGCGCGCAGCCGTCCGACAAGATCGGCTGCGTCAGGCGCTTCAAGCTGAAGGACGGCTCCGAG
This sequence comes from Bradyrhizobium sp. B097, assembly GCF_038957035.1. Classification (NCBI taxonomy): domain Bacteria; kingdom Pseudomonadati; phylum Pseudomonadota; class Alphaproteobacteria; order Hyphomicrobiales; family Nitrobacteraceae; genus Bradyrhizobium; species Bradyrhizobium sp. B097. The sequence continues at coordinate 1,983,882 of NZ_CP152412.1, read as the reverse complement.
CTGCGCGAGCAGTTGCTCGCGCTGTCCGACCTGGAGCAGAGCTTCAGCTACTGCCTGCTCGATACGCCGGTCCCGATGTTCAACTACGTGGCGCATGTCCGCCTGCTGCCGGTGACCGACGGCGACCGCACGTTCTGGCACTGGGAGTCGCGCTTCATGACGCGGACCGAGGACACGGACCGCATCACGCACATGGTTTCGGAAGACATCTACCAGGCCGGCTTCGACGCCATCCGCCGGCATCTGAAGGAGGCCGCGTAAGCGGGGTAGGACATCATGCCAGTCACGGTGAAGACCTTCACCAGCACCAACGAGGCCGCGGCGGCGCTGTCGTCGGATCGGGGCGCGCGCTATCTCGGCGGCGGCACGCTGGTGATGCGGGCGCTGAACGAGGGCGACATCTCGATCTCGACCGTCGTGCGCGCCAGCGACCAAGCGATGAGGCGGATCGACGCCTCCGCCTCGCGCATCACGCTCGGCGCCGGCGTCACCTTCGCGCGCATCCTGGCCGAGCGCGATCTCGGCTTCCTGCACGCCCCCGCCCGCTCGATCGGCGGACCGGCGGTGCGCAACATGGGCACGGTCGGCGGCAATCTGTTCGCGCCGGTGCCATATGGCGATTTCACGGTCGCCATGCTCGCGCTCGATGCCGTCGTGTCGGTGCAGGGCGGCCTCGGCGGCCGCGAGATCGGAATCGAGGAATTCCTGCAATCGCGCGACCGTCAGGCCGGCACGCTGGTGCTCGCGATCTCCCTTGCCAAGCCCGGCAGCGCTGACGCCTTCCGTTACCGCAAGATCGCGCGGATCAAGCCCAAGGGCGGCGCGGTGATCACGCTCGCGGCCCATCTGCCGGTCAACGGCAGCCGCATCGTCGGCGCCCGCGTCGCGCTCGGGTCGATGGCGCCGACGCCGATCCGCGCCCGCGCTGCCGAGCGCGCGCTGGAAGGGCGCGCGCTCGACGCCTCCACGATCAATGCGGCTGCCGCGGCAGCGGTCGAAGGAACTTCGCCCGGCGACAATGCGCTCGCCAGCGCCTGGTATCGCCGCGAGATCGTCGGCGTGCATCTCAGGCGCCTGTTGTCCGGTCAGGAATAGATCGTCATGGCCAAGACCCCTCTCCAGTTTCAACACAACGGCCGTGACGTCGCGATCTTCGTCGACGGCGGCACCAACCTTTTGGTCGCGCTGCGTGAGCTGATCGGCGACATGACGCCGAAATTCGGTTGCGGTCAGGGCGGCTGCGGCACCTGCAGCGTGCTGATCGATGGTGAGCTGCATCTCTCCTGCCTGACGCTCGCCGAAACCGTCGCCGGCCGCTCGGTCGAGACGCTCGACGGCATCAAGGACGGTCCCAATCTGCACCCGCTGCAACGCGCCTTTGCCGACAATTTCGCCGCGCAGTGCGGCTACTGCACGCCGGGCATGCTGATGGCCGCCAAGGCGCTGCTCGACCGTAATCCGCAACCGAGCCGCGCCGAGGTCGTCGAGGCGATCTCTGGCAACATCTGCCGCTGCACCGGCTACGAGCCGATCATCAACGCCGTGCTGGCAGCCGCTTCCGGCGGCCGGGCCCGCGCGTAAGGGAACAGTGCCATGCTGGAATTGCGCAAGGACCTCTTCGCCGACGAGCGCGACGACAACCTGAAGGAGATCGGCAAGGGCACGCAGCGCCAGGACATGCTCGGCCATGTCACCGGCACCTCGCCCTATTTCGACGACCACAAGCTGCAGGGCATGTTGCACCTGAAGGTGGTCCGCAGCGCGCATTCCCATGCACGATTGCGGCGCATCGACACCTCGGAGGCCGAGCGGTCGCCAGGGGTGCGGCGCGTGATCCGCGCCTCCGACGTGCCTCGCAACCTGAACACGCTGCTCAGCCTGATCAATTTCGGCAAGGACGACGAGCCGTCGCTCGCGGTCGACAAGGTGCGCTACAAGGGCGAGCCGATCGTCGCCATCGTCGCCGACAGCCCGCGCGAAGCCTTTGAGGCCATCGCCAAGGTCAAGATCGACTACGAGCCGCTGCCGGCGGTATTCGACGTCGAGGAGGCACTGAAGCCCGGCGCGCCCGTGGTCAACGAGGTCTACCCCAAGAACACCTTCACCTATCACGAGACCTATGATCGCCAGCAGCTGCGCTTCGGCGACGCCGACCGGGCGCTTGCCACGGCCGACCATGTGCTGGAGCAGCGCTACCAGATGTCGCCGATCGAGCATGCGCCGACCGAAACCAACGGCTCGATCGCAGCGCCCGACACCAACGGCCGCTACATCGTCTACACCTCGACGCAGGCGCTGTTTTTCTCGGTCGACACCTGCGCCAAGATCCTCGATGTACCCTCCAACACCTTCCACTTCATCGGCGGCACGGTCGGCGGCGGCTTCGGCGGCAAGGTCGATACCCTGACCGAGCCGCTCTGCATCCTCGGCGCGATGCTGACCGGGCGGCCGGTGCGCTACGTGTTCGGGCGCGAAGAGGAGATGCAGTACGGCCCCCCGCGCGGCGCCGAGCGCATCTACATCAAGGATGGCGTGATGCGCGACGGCCGCGTCGTCGCCCGCAAGGTGCGCGCCTATTTCGACAGCGGCGCCTATACGCGGCTGTCGAGCTATGCCGCGGTGAAATGCGCTGCGCATCTGCCTGGCCCGTACACGATCCCGAACGTCCATGGCGACGTCTACTGCGTCTTCACCAACCGCACGCCCGCCACCGCGATGCGCGGCTTCGGCGTCACGGCGATGGATTTCGCCATCGAATGCCAGATGGACAAGCTCGCCCATCTGGTCGGCATGGACCCGATGGAGTTCCGGATCCTCAATGCGTATCGCGACGGCGACATGAAGGCGCACCGCCGCGAGGCCAAGAACACGGCGCTGATCGAGTGCGTGCAGGTCGCAGCCGAGAAAGCGAAATGGCCGATCCGTGATGAGTTCAAGCGGATGTCGTCGCGCAAGGATGGTGGCGGGATCCGTGCCGCCGTGCCGCTGACGCCGCGGGAATCGCATGCACCGGCGGCCGCACCGGTCCAGCAGCGCACGACATATGACCGCGCGCCGGCCGCGACCCGCGAGCCGCCACCACCGCCGCCCTCCTCGCCGCCACCGTCGCCTCCCTCGGCGCGACCGAGCGCGCCGTCGCACGGCGCGACCCGCTTCTCTTCCGTCTTCGGCACCAGGAGGCGCTGACCATGACCCGGCATCGCGGACGCGGCATCGCGTCGGTCAACTATCCCATCGGCATGAATCTCGGCGGCGATCCGAGCCAGGCGCTGGTGCATTCCAACCCGAGCGGCAAGTTCACGGTGGCGCTGTCCTCGATCGATCTCGGCCAGGGCATGAAATCGGTGACGCGGCAGATCTGCGCCGAGACGCTCGGCGTGCCGGTCGAGGACGTCTATGTCGACACCGCGGATTCCGACACAGGCCCGCACTGCATGGGCTCGTTCGCCTCGCGCGGCACGCATCGCGTCGGCAACGCCGTGATGGCGGCGGCGCGGGAAGCGCGCGGCGTGATGATGGAGGCGGCCGCCGAGGAGCTGGAGGTGAACGCGGCGGACCTCGAGACCGACGGCCGCGGCAACATCCACGTCAAGGGCGCACCGCACCGCTCGATCTCGACCAAGGACGTCGCGATCGCCGCGCAGTTCAAGCAGGGCAAGACGATTTCCGGCCGCGGCATCTTCCTGGTGCCGCTGTCCGACGTCGACCCTGAAACCGGCGAGATGTCGCCGGCGACATGTTATGCGCATGCCTGCCTGGTCGCCGAGGTCGAGGTCGACGACGAGACCGGCGAGGTCGACATGGTCAGGATGGATTCTGCCTATGAGCTCGGCCGCGCGCTCAATCCGCGGCTGGTCGAGCAGCAGCTGGTCGGTGGCGCCTGGATGGGCGTCAGCCACGCGCTCTACGAGACGCCGGAGCCTTACTATCCGGAGCCGGTGCATGGCCCGCGCGACTTCGTCGAATATCTGATGCCGGGTCCCGGTGACATCTGCCCGCACGACATCGCGGTGCTGGAGCGCCCCGCGCCCGACGGCCCGTTTGGCGCCAAGGGGCCGGGCGAGATGTGCGCCAATCCGGTGCTGCCTGCGGTCGCGAATGCGATCTTCAATGCGGTCGGCGTCCGGATCGACGATCTGCCGATCACGCCGGAGAAGGTGCTGCGCGCGATCAAGGCGCAGGGCGGCGCACGGCCGCAGCCGCGGCGCTGAGGTCAACTCATGCCGGTCCGCAGCAACATTGTCGGTATCGACAGCCCCGAGGCGCTGGAGAAGGCGCTGCGCGCGGCCTATTACCTCGCCGACGACGGCATCGCGACAGCCTCCTATCTCTCGCTCGCGCTCGGCAAGCCGTTGCTGCTCGAGGGCGCGCCGGGGGTCGGCAAGACCGAGGCTGCCAAGGCGATCGCCGCCGTGCTGGGCCGCAGGCTGATCCGCCTGCAATGCTATGAGGGCATCGATGCTTCGGCTGCGCTCTACGAGTGGAACTATCCGCGCCAGATGCTGGCGATCCGGCAGGCCGGCGAGGAGAGCATCGATATCTACGGCGAGTCGTTCCTGATCGAGCGGCCGATGCTGGCCGCGTTGCGCGCGCCCGACGCGACCGTGCTCCTGATCGACGAAATCGACCGCGCTGACCAGGAGTTCGAGGCGTTCCTGCTGGAATTCCTCTCCGACTTCCAGATCTCGATCCCCGAGCGCGGCACGGTGCGCGCCGCCGAGCATCCCGTGGTGGTGCTGACCTCGAACCGAACGCGCGACCTGCACGAGGCGCTGCGGCGACGCTGCGTCTATCACTGGATCGACTACCCGAACGCCGAGCGCGAGGCGCGGATCGTGATGATGCGCGCCTCCAGCGTCGCCGAGGCGACTGCCCGCGCCGTGGTCGCCGCCGTCGGCCGGCTGCGCCGCGAGCCGCTGAGCAAGGCGCCCGGGGTTGCCGAAGCGGTCGACTGGGCCGAGGCCGCGACCCTGCTCAACAAGGGCGGCGCACGCTGGCCGGATGCATTCAAGCGCTCGATCGGCGTCGCGCTGAAGGACGAGGAGGATCTTCACTTCATCTCGCCCCGGCTCGATGCGATCATCGCGGAGGCAGCCGCGTGAGCGACGACCTCAAGCTGCCGCACGCCGCGCAGATCTTCGTCACCTTTGTCGCGCTGCTGCGCGCCAACGGCTTCTCGGTCGCGCCGGAACAAACGACGAGCTTCCTCGCCGCGATTGAACTGCTCGGGCCACGAAGCCTGGAGCACATCCGCCGGGCCGGGCTTGCCACGCTGGCGCCGCCGCCGGAGCGCCGCGCGACGTATGACCGGCTGTTCGACATCCATTTCCGCGGCGCTGAGGCGATCGAGCAGGCCGAGGGCGAGGACGAGGAAACCGTCCGCCTGCAGGAGGAGGGCAGCGGCGAGGACGAGCCGCCGCTTGCCGATGAAGCCAATGAATCCGGCCTCGCCGCGGCGCGCGCCGAAGCGTTGGTCGAGCGACGATTTGCCCAGACAGCAACCAGCGATCCGCTGCGCCGGCTATCGCGCGACGCCGCAAAACGGCTGCCGCGAAGGCGCGGCCACCGGCGACGCCGCGCGAGGAGCGGCCCATTCGCCGACCTGCGCCGCACCCTGCGTGACAGCGTGCGCAATGACGGCGAGGTGCTGCGGCTAGGCCGGATGCGCCGCCGCCACCGCCCGCGCAAGATCCTGTTCCTGATCGACGTCTCCGGCTCGATGAAGGCGCGCACCGAGGAGAACATGAGGCTCGCGCATGTGCTGGTGCACGCGGCCGGCAATGTCGAGGTGTTCACCTTCGGCACGCGTCTGACCCGCGTCACGCCGGCGCTGCGGCTGAAACGCCGCGAGCAGGCGCTGAACGCGGCCTCCTTCCTAGTCAGCGACTGGGACGGTGGCACAAGGATCGGCGACGCGCTGCAGGCGTTTCTCGCCGTGCCGCGGTTCGGCGGATATGCCCGCGGCGCCGCGGTCGTGATCGTCTCCGACGGCCTCGAGCGCGGCGATCCGGCGGCGCTGCGCGATGCCGTTGCAAAGCTGTCGCGCCGGGCCTGGCGGGTGAGCTGGCTGACGCCGCTCGCGACCTCGCCCGGCTTCAAGCCGCAAACCGAGGCGCTGATCGCGATCCAGCGCTTCGTCGATGATCTCGTGGACGGCGGATCGAGCGCGGCAGTCGTTGCGCACCTGCTGTCGCTTGCAACAAGGAGAGCCGCGTGACCGGCATTGTCGACGGACATCATCACATCTGGCGTCAGGCCGATCTCGCCTGGCTGTCCGGCCCGATGCAGCCGCGCATCTTCGGCCCCTACGAGCCGATCCGCCGCGACTACCCGATCGAGGAATATCTCGACGACCTCAAGGGGACTGGCGTCACCCGATCGGTTTATGTCCAGACCAACTGGCCGAATGGCCAATTCGAGGACGAGGCGGCCTGGGTGCAGCAGACCGCGGATCAGCACGGCTGGCCGCACGCGCTCGTCGCCTATGCCGACTTTTCCGTCGACGACGTCCGGCCGCAGCTCGATCGATTGAAGCGTTATCCGCTGGTGCGCGGCGTGCGCATGCAGCTGCACTGGCACGAAAACCCGCTCTACCGCTTCGCGGCCCGTCCCGATCTCTGCACCGATCCGGTGATCCGGCGCAATGTCGGCCACCTCGCCGACTACGGCTGGAGCTTCGACCTGCAGGTGTTCGCGCCGCAGATGGCCGATGCGGCAGGACTCGCCGAGGCTTGCTCGGGCGTCACCTTCATCCTACAGCACGCCGGCATGCTGGAGGATTTGTCGCCGCAAGGCCGCGCCGCCTGGCGCGCCGGCATGGCTCGGCTAGCACAGTGCCCTAACGTGGTGTCCAAGCTGTCCGGGCTCGGCACCTTCATCCACCGCAACGATGCCGCGCATATCGCCGGCATCGTGATCGACACGGTCGCGATCTTCGGCGCGGACCGCTGCCTGTTCGGCTCGAACTTTCCGATCGAGAAGCTGTGGACCAGCTACCGCGATCTCATCGACGCCTTCAAGGCGGCCGCCGAACGGCTCAGCCGGGAGCAGCGCGAGGCGATCTTCAGCACGACGGCGGCGCGGGTCTATCGGCTCGGGCCCTAGGCGCGCTGCGGACACGAACACAGCAGCGAACATGAATTGGGAGGGAGAAAGATGCCGTTGGAGATCAAGATTCTGGACTATGGCGATATCGAGCTGGAATCGAGCTTCCTCGTGCTCGGGCACAATTGCGGACGCACCCGCCGCGTGCTGACGCTCGGCTTCCTGATCCTCGGTGGCCCCTACCCCGTGCTGGTCGATACCGGCTACCGCTCCAACCAGATCATGGAGACGCTCGGCATGCGCGGCCTCCAGTTCCACGAGAACATGATCGAGAACCAGCTCGCCCGGCACGGCGTGCGCATGGGCGACGTCCGTTTCGTCTGCCACACCCATCTGCACATCGACCATGCCGGCAAGGACGATCTGTTTCCGATGAACACGACCGTGGTCCTGAACCGCAAGGAGCTGGAATACTCGGTCTCCGGCCTGATGCATCCGCAGTATCCAGCGCCCGACATCAAGCACCTGATCGACCGCCTGCACACCAAGAGCGCACTGCGCTTCCTCGACCTCGAGATCACCGGTCCGGTCGAGCTGATGCCGGGCGTCTATTGCGACGCCGCCAACGCCCATACCGAAGGCTCGATGAACATCCACGTCCACACCGCCGACGGCATCGCGACGATCTGCGGCGACGTGATCTATGATTTCAACGACCAGATCGTCACGCCCTTCAACGAAATCCAGGACGCCGAGCCGCGCACCACCGGCAACCACGGCACCAGCAAGCGCGCCGAGAAGGCCGCGATCAAGAAGCTGCTCTCCAGCTCGCGCTATCTGCTGCCGGTGCACGATCGCCCGGCGAAGATCGAGGGTGGCATGGTGGTCGGCCGGCTGCACGACCAGGTGCCCGGGCCGGTCGTGCAGAGTCTGCCGCAACGCAGCTGGTTCCCGGCGTAGACGCGGAGGACGAACACGATGACGCATGTCACGCTGCGCGCGGAGTTCGAAGACCTGATCGACCCTTACGCGCCGGTCGGCCAGATCGGCACGGGCTTCGATTTCACGGAAGGACCGATCTGGCACCCGGTCGATCACTTCCTGCTGTTCTCCGACATGCCGGGCGACGTGCGCCGGCGCTGGGATGCGCGGCGCGGCGTGGTCGAGGTCAAGCGCCCGTCGAACAAATGCAACGGCATGACCTATGATGCCGACCTCAATCTGATCGTCTGCGAGCACGCGACTTCCTCGCTGATCCGCGAGCGGCCCGACGGGCGGCGCGAGGTGCTGGCCTCGCATTACGAGAACCAGGAGCTCAACAGTCCGAACGACGTCTGCGTCCATTCCTCCGGTGCGATCTATTTCTCCGATCCCTGGTACGGCCGCATGCCGGTCTATGGCGTCGAGCGGCCGCGCCAGCTCGGCTTCCAGGGCGTTTATCGCGTGCCGCCCGGCGGCGGCGCGCCGAAACTGCTGGTCGACCGCTATCTGTTCGAGCAGCCGAACGGACTATGCTTCTCGCCCGACGAGCGCATCCTCTACGTCAACGACACCGTGCAGGCGCTGATCCGCGCCTTCGATGTCAGCGCCGACGGCTCGCTCGCCAATCCGCGCGTGTTCGCCTCCGGCATCCGCTCCGAGCTCGAGCGAGGGGTGCCCGACGGCATGAAGTGCGACCAGCGCGGCAATGTCTGGGTCACCGCGCCGGGCGGCGTCTGGGTCTATTCGCCCGCCGGTGACCTGCTCGGCAAGGTCCGCCTGCCCGAGCTCGTCGCCAACCTCGCCTGGGGCGGCGCCGATTTCCGCACGCTCTATCTGACCGCGACCCATTCGGTCTACGCGATCCCGACCAAGGTCGGACCGCGCCATGAGCCCTATATGAGCGGCAAACCTGGCGCGGCGAGTGCGGCATCGTCCGTGTCGGCACCGAACCTGACCGCCGGCGAGATGCAGATCGATCCGCAGCGCTGCGCGATGATCATCCAGGACATGCAGAACGATGTCATCATGGACGGCGGCGCATTCGCCTCTTCCGGCGCGCCGGCCCATGCCCGCCAGCAGCACGTCGTCGAGAATGTGCGCCGTGTCGCGGAATCCGCGCGCGCGCGTGGCGTCGCCATCATCCACGTCTGGTTCGTGGTCGAGCCGGGCGCGCCCGGCGTGACACTGAATGCGCCGCTGTTCGAGGGGCTGGTCGACAGCAAGGCGATGGTACGGGGCAGCTGGGGCGCGGCGCCGGTCGCGGGGCTCGAGCCGCGCCCGGGCGATTTCGTGGTCGAGAAGATGCGGATGAGCGCCTGGGAGGGCACGCGGCTCGAAACCATCCTGAAGGCCACCGGCCGCGACATGATCATCAACACCGGGGCCTGGACCAATATGTCGGTCGAGCACACCGCGCGCACCGGCGCCGACAAGGGTTATTTCATGATCGTGCCGGAAGATTGCTGCTCGACCATGAATGCCGACTGGCACAACGCCGCGATCAATTTTGCCCTGCAGAACGTCTCCGTTGTGACCAACGCCGACACCGTCATCAAGGCGCTCGGCTGAGGAGGCGCGGTGCCGAAGCTGCTTCACGTCGCCTGCTCTCCCCGCGCCGATTCGGAATCGGCAGCCGGCGCGCGCGCCTTTCTCGATCGCTTCCGCGAAATGCGGCCGGACTGGGAGATCGACGCGATGAATCTCTGGCGCGATCCGCTGCCCGAGTTCGAGGGTTATCTGCTTGAGGCCAAGTACGCCCGGATCGGCGGCAAGAGCTTCACCAATTCGCAGCAAGATGCCTTTGCGATGGCCGAGCGCCTGGCGCTGCGGCTGTCGCTGGCCGACCGCGTGCTGATCTCGACGCCGATGTGGAATTTTTCCATCCCCTACAAGCTCAAGCAGTGGCTCGACGTCATCATCCAGCCCGGACTGACCTTCCGCTTCGATCCGGCGTTAGGTTACCTGCCGCTGCTCAAGGACCGCCCCACGGTCGTGATCATCGCCAGCGGCAGCGACTTCGTCACCGGCATGAACCGCGGCCGCATCGACATGGCAACGCCCTATCTGCGCGAAGCGCTGCGCTTCATCGGCGTCAGCGACGTCCGCTTCGTGCCGATCGGCCCGACCACCGGCCCCACTGATCCGATCCGCGCCGCCCGCGAGGCCGCGCACCGCCGGCTCGTGGAGATGGCGAGGCGGTTTTGACCTGCTCTCACCACATCGTCGTCCCTGCGAAAGCAGGGACCCATAACCACAGGGTCGTGTTGTTGAAGCGAGCTGTGGCCCTAGCTCAGCAAGAGCAATTCGTATTGGTGGTTATGGGTCCCGGGTCGCGCTTCGCTTGCCCGGGATGACGTCGGTTGGAGACGTCAGGCAACTCAGCGATTGGCGCGCGAGGGGCGCACCGGCGGGTGGGTTCCCCCCCTTGCGGGGGAGGGGTAGGGAGAGGAGTGCCACACGGCACTCTCCGCATCAATCTCGACGACAAGTGAACAGGTTGCGAGGGCGTTGCACTCATCGACCATCTCGCCCGGGGCCACCCCTCTCCCCACCCTCTCCCGCAAGGGGAGAGGAAGCCTGGGGACGTGCTCACCTCACATACGATGAATATGGGCTACTCCGCACTCTCCCTACGTTTCCGTCGGCGGAAACACGAGCCTGCACAACAATCCCGGCGCGTTGTCGCGCAATTCGATGCGCGCGCCGTGCAGGCTTGCGACCGCCGCGACCAGGCTGAGGCCGAGGCCGTTGCCTGGCGTATAGCGGCTTTGCTCGAGCCGATAGAAGCGCTTGAAGACGCGATCGTGCTGTTCGGCTGGGATGCCGGGGCCGTCGTCGGCGATCGAAATCACCGCTTCACCCTCGTCATTGTCGCAGGTCACGGTCACCCGTCCGCCCGGACGGCCATGCTTGATGGCGTTGTCGACGAGATTGGCGATGGCGTCGAACAAGAGGTCGCGATCACCGGTCACCAGCACCGCCGGATCGCCGGCAAGGTCGAGATGGGTGGTGACCTCTTCAGCGGCGGCATCGTAGAGCTCGACCACCTCGCCTGCGATCTCGACGAGATTGACGGTGCGGAACGCACCCTTGCGGGCCCGCGTCTCGATCTCGGAAATCCGCGTGATCGATGCGAACATCCCGAGCACCGCGTCGAGATCGGCGATGGTGTCGCCGATCAGCGCCGCATCGCCCTCCCCGTTGCGCGGGGCGTGATAGGCCTTCTCGAGCCGGCCGCGCATGCGGGTCAGCGGCGTGCGCAGGTCGTGGGCGATATTCTCGCTGACCTGCTTCACGTCGCCCATCAGGGTCTGGATGCGATCCAGCATCAGATTGAGGTTCTCGGCGACGCGATCCCATTCGTCATGACTGCCATGGAGCGGGATGCGCTGGTCGAGGCCGGAGAGCATGATGGCGCGACTGGTCGCGTTGATCGACTCGATCCGGCCGACGGTTCGCCGCGTGACCCCGATGCTGGCAGCAGCTGCAAGGCCGATGATCAGCACGACGACCGCGATGCCCGCGGCCCTGATCTGCGCCATGAAGCCGTCGAGATCGCTGATGTCGCGGCCGACCAGCAACCGATCACCGCCTGGCAAGGTCTCCGTCACGGCGCGCACGAGCGCGGTTCCCGAAGGCAGCGCTGGTAGCGAGGTTCGAAATTCCGTCCATCCATCTCCAACAGTGTCTGGTGGCCATTGCTTGAGATTTCCCGCGAGCACGACGGAACGAGGGCCGACCAGCAGATAAACCTGATCGGCAAGCCCCTTGTTTGCGATGCGTTGCGCGATCAACGCGATCAGGCCATCGCGGCCGGACCGCGCATAGGCATCGTCCAGGTTTGCCAGCTCGGTCATGATGGCGCGGTCGGACCTGTCGCGCACATAGGACAGCGTCGACCAGTAGACATAGGCGAAGATCACGGACACGATGAGGCCGAACGTACCGATGGCGATCAACGCCAGGCGGAACGTCGACGATCTGAGGGTCTTAGCCAGGAGCACGGAGGCAGTACCCGATGCCGCGGATCGTGTGGATCAGCGGATAGGCTTGCTGGTCGTCGACCTTGCGGCGCACCCGTCCGACATAGACGTCGATGATGTTGGTGGAAGGATCAAAGTGCAGGTCCCACACATGCTGCAGCAGCATGGCGCGCGACACCACACGGCCTTCGTTGCGCGCGAGATACTCGAGCAGCTGAAATTCCTTCGGCAGCAGCGGAATCTTGCGGCCGCGGCGGCTTGCCGTCCGCGCGATCAGATCGACCGCGAGATCGCCGACCCGAAGGATAGTCTCCTTGGCAACGGTCTCGCTGCGGCGGCCAAGCGCCTCCAGCCGCGCCAGCAGCTCGACAAAGGAAAACGGCTTGACCAGATAGTCGTCACCGCCGGCGCGCAGGCCGCGTACGCGATCATCGACCTCGCCGAGCGCGCTGATGATCAGGAACGGCACCGCGATGCCGTCGTCGCGCATCTGGCGCATCACCGTGATGCCGTCGATGTCGGGCAGCATGCGATCGATCGTGATCACGGCGTAGTCGCGCGCCGCCCCCTGGCTCAGCGCCTCGCGGCCGTTCGCCGCCAGATCCACGTCATAGCCGCTCGTGGTGAGCTCCTCGACGAGCTGACCCGCGGTTTCCGGATCGTCCTCAACGACGAGAATGCGGCGGTGAGCTCCGGTCATGTTCTTGAACTCTCCGAGTTGTCCTGAACTCCCCGAGTTCTCAAACTCTCCGAGCGCCCCGCAACGGTCGCCGCCAGACTATCCCATTCCGGGGCTGGATGGAACGCCTGGCGACGGCCGCGACAACGGTGCGGTTCGTTGGGCGATCACCAATAGTCCCCGCACACATTGACCCATTGCAGCCCGTACGACGTCCATACCCTGCGGTAGCAGCCGTCATAATAATCGGCATATATGCCGGGCCCGCCGAAGAAGGCGAAGCGATGGAAGCGGTGATGGTGGTGGAAGAAGCCGCCATGATGGAAGAAGTGCGAGCCGTGGAATCCGGCGCCGGCGAAGCGCGGGCCGAACGCCGGTGAACCTGCGAAGCGCGCGCCGCCAAAATGCCCACCGACAAAATGTCCGCCGCCGCCCATGGCGGCGAACGCCGTGCCTCCACCGCGCATGCCGCCGCCGAAACCGCCGCCATGCATTCCGCCGCCAAAACCGCCACCGTGCATACCGCCGCCCATGGCGCCACCAAAACCGCCGCCATGGCCGCCGCCGAAGCCACCGCCACCGCCGTGCCCACCACCGCCACCGCCGCCACCTCTAGCGAGGGCTACGGGTGCAAGCGCAACACTGACGGCGAGCGTCGCCGCCGTGAGAAGCGTGAAGAGCCTGTTCGTCATGAAATCCTCCCTGATTGGGACCGCGGCGAACCTCGTGTCGCCGCATGCAGAGCGTGACCAGAAGACGCAAGCACGAGGCCGACTTCAACTGACAAATGCGCCAGATTCTGACGCCGGATTTAGGATTGGCGAGGAGGCCGGCACGCGCGGCAAATGGCTCGATCGCGGGCCGCGCCTGCGTTGGCCGAGATCGACGGACATTTGGCTGGAATCAGCGGTTAGCGCGCGTTGAATCGATCCGCCGGGTTTCTTAATCCTGCAGTCATCAAGAAACGACGTCGTCGCGGCGGGATCGCAGATCCGGTTCACAATTTGTCGATCACCGGGTCCCCCGTCGCGCCGGCCGTAACCATCCGCGATGCAATCGTCTTTCACCCGGCTTCTCTGGGCGCCGGGACGACGAGTGCTGACTTCCAGCAAGGAGTTTTCGATGAGCGACGAGATCAAGAGACCGTTTCTGACCCACGCCTCCGGCGCACCCGTTGCCGATAATGTGAACATCATGACGGCGGGGCCGCGCGGGCCGGCGCTTTTGCAGGATGTCTGGCTGATCGAGAAGCTGGCGCACTTTCACCGCGAAGTAATCCCGGAGCGTCGAATGCACGCCAAGGGCGCCGGCGCGCACGGCACCTTCACCGTCACCCACGACATCACCCGCTACACCAAGGCCAGCATCTTCTCGGAGATCGGCAAGCAGACGCCGATGTTCGCGCGGTTCTCGACCGTTGCCGGCGAGCGCGGCGCGGCGGACGCGGAGCGCGACATCCGCGGCTTTGCGCTGAAATTCTACACCGATCAAGGCAATTGGGACGTGGTGGGCAACAACACGCCGGTGTTCTTCTTCCGCGATCCCCTGCGCTTCATCGACCTCAACCACGCGATCAAGCGGCATCCGCGCACGGGCATGCGCGACCCCGACATGAACTGGGACTTCTGGACGCTGCTGCCGGAAGCGCTGCACCAGGTCACCATCGTGATGAGCGAGCGCGGCATCCCGAAGAGCTTCCGTCACCAGCACGGCTTCGGCAGCCACACCTACAGCTTCATCAACGCGAGCAACGAGCGCAGCTGGGTCAAGTTCCACTTCCGCACCCAGCAGGGTGTGCAGAACCTGACCGATGCCGAGGCCGAGGCATTGGTCGGCAAGGACCGCGAGAGCCACCAGCGGGATCTGTTCAACAGCATCGAGCGCGGCGATTTCCCGCGCTGGACGCTGTTCATCCAGGTGATGACCGACGCGCAGGCCAACGCTTTCCCGTTCAACCCGTTCGATCTGACCAAGGTGTGGCCGAAGGCGGATTATCCCCTGATCGAGGTCGGTCACTTCGAGCTCAACCGTAACCCGGAGAACTTCTTCGCCGAGGTCGAACAAGCGGCGTTCGCGCCGGCGAATGTCGTGCCTGGCATCGGCTATTCGCCGGACAAGATGCTGCAAGCCCGCCTGTTCTCCTATGGCGATGCGCAACGCTACCGGCTCGGCGTCAACCACCACCAGATCCCGGTCAACGCGCCGAAATGCCCGTTCCACAGCTATCACCGCGACGGCGCAATGCGCACCGACGGCAATCTGGGCGCCACGCTGACCTATTGGCCGAACAGCCGTGGCGAATGGACCGACCAGCCGCAGCTCAACGAGCCGCCGCTCGAGATCGCCGGCGCGGCCGCACATTGGGATCATCGCGTGGACGACGATCACTGGCAGCAGCCGGGCGATCTGTTCCGCAAGATGAGTGCCGCACAAAAGCAGGCGCTGTTCGACAACACCGCCCGCCAGGTCGGCCAGGCGTCGAAGCCCATCCAGGACCGGCACGTCGCGAATTGCAGCAAGGCCGACCCGGCCTACGGCAAGGGTGTCGCGGATGCGCTCGCGCGGTTTTCCGACGGCAAGCTGTAAGGAAAGATGAAGGGCGGCGAGCTCGGCTCGCCGCCTCTTTGCCGCAGACCTAGGTCGGCTTGCCGCGTCCGCTCTTCTCGGCCGCACGACGCAGCGCCTCGGCGAGCGCGCCGCCGCCGGACTGCTCCTGCGGGCGGCGCGGAGCTGACGACGTCATCTTGGCCGAGCCGCGCGAGAAATCGCGCGACGGTCCGGCGTTGTCCTTCTTCGGCCCAATCTCGTCGTCAAGTCGCAGCGTCAGCGCGATGCGCTTGCGTGCGACCTCGACATCCAGAACCTTGACCTTGACGATGTCGCCCGGCTTCACCACCTCGCGCGGGTCCTTGATGAAGTTGCGGGACATGGCGGAGATGTGCACCAGGCCATCCTGGTGCACGCCGATATCGACGAAAGCACCGAAGGCGGCGACGTTGGTCACGGTGCCTTCGAGGATCATGCCCTTCTTGAGATCCTTGACCTCCTCGACGCCGTCCTTGAACACTGCCGCCTTGAACGCCGGACGCGGGTCGCGGCCGGGCTTTTCCAGCTCGCGCAGAATGTCGGTGACGGTCGGCAGGCCGAACGTGTCGTCGACGAAGGATTGCGGCCTGAGCCCGCGCACCACGTCGGCGTTGCCGATTAGCGCCTTGATGTCGCTCTTGGTCGCCTCGAGGATGCGGCGCACCACGGGATAGGCTTCCGGATGCACGCCGGATGAATCGAGCGGGTCCTCGCCGTTGCTGATGCGCAGGAAGCCGGCGCACTGCTCGAACGCCTTCGGCCCGAGCCGCGGCACCTCCTTGAGCGCCTTGCGCGACCTGAAAGGGCCGTTGGCGTCGCGGTGCTGCACGATGCTCTGCGCCAGCCCCGCGCCGATGCCCGACACCCGCGAAAGCAGCGGCACCGAGGCGGTATTGGCATCGACGCCGACCGCGTTCACGCAATCTTCCACTACGGCATCGAGCGAGCGCGCCAGCTTGGCCTCGCCGAGATCGTGCTGGTACTGGCCGACGCCGATCGCCTTCGGTTCGATCTTGACCAGCTCGGCCAGCGGATCCTGCAGGCGCCGCGCGATCGAGACTGCGCCGCGAATGGTGACGTCGAGATCGGGCAGTTCGCTCGACGCGAAGGCGGAGGCCGAGTAGACCGACGCGCCGGCTTCGGAGACCACGATCTTGGTCATCTTGCGCTCGGGCAGCCGCTTCACGAGCTCGGCGGCGAGCTTGTCGGTCTCGCGCGAGGCGGTGCCGTTGCCGATCGCGATCAGCTCGACGCCATGCTCGATCGCGAGCTTGCCGAGAATGGCCAGCGCCTCGTCCCAGCGCCGCTGGGGCTCGTGCGGAAAGATTGCCGTATGCGCCACCACCTTGCCGGTGGCATCGATCACCGCGACCTTGACGCCGGTGCGATAGCCGGGGTCGAGCCCCATGGTGGCGCGCGGGCCGGCCGGCGCCGCCAGCAACAGGTCGCGCAGATTCGAGGCGAACACGCGCACCGCCTCGGTCTCGGCCGCGGTCCACAGCCGCATCCGCAGGTCGATGTTGAGATGGATCTGGATCTTGGTGCGCCAGGCCCAGCGCACCGTCTCCGTCAGCCACTTGTCGCCCTTGCGGCCCTGGTTCGAGATCGCAAAGCGGTTCATGATCCGGAGTTCGTAGAGACCGGGCACGCCGACCACCGGCTCCTGCGCCTCCGGCTTGATCGCGAGGTCGAGGATCTCTTCCTTCTCGCCCCGGAACAGCGCCAGGATGCGGTGCGACGGCAGCTTCGGCAGCGGCTCGGAGAAATCGAAATAGTCGTTGAACTTCTCGCCTTCGGTCTTCTTGCCGGTACGGACGGTCGAGGCCATGATGCCGTTCGACCACATCTCCTCGCGCAGCGCGCCGATCAGGTCGGCATCCTCGGCGAAGCGTTCGACCAGGATCGCGCGCGCGCCGTCCAGCGCGGCGGCGACGTCGGCGACCTGTTTTTCGGCATTGACGAAGGGCGAAGCGGCTTCGTTCGGATCGCTCTCGGGCTGCGTCAACAGCTGATCGGCGAGCGGCTCGAGGCCGGCCTCCTTGGCGATCTCGGCCTTGGTGCGGCGCTTCGGCTTGTACGGCAGATAGATGTCTTCCAGACGGCCCTTGCTGTCGGCCGCCATGATCTGGGCTTCGAGCGCGGCATCGAGCTTGCCCTGCTCGCGGATCGAATTCAGCACCGCGGTGCGGCGCTCCTCGAGCTCGCGCAAGTATGTCAGCCGCTCTTCCAGCGTGCGCAGCTGCGCGTCATCGAGCGCGCCGGTGAGCTCCTTGCGGTATCGCGCGATGAACGGCACCGTGGCGCCGCCGTCGAGCAGCGTCACCGCCGCCTCGACCTGTTCGTCGCGGACTCCCAGCTCCTGCGCAATCTGATGATGGATCTTTGCCACGCCTGTCTCTCTCACCCCGTTGCACCGCCAAATCACCGATGGCGCGGACGCCGCTTATGGACCATCCCGGAATGATTCATCAAGGCGCGCTGTGGATCAAATTTGGCGTCTTGCGCGCGCTATTTCCGGGATGTTCGCCGTCCGCGGCTTGACAAATAGACCCGCGCCGCATTGCCGCCGAAAATCGCAGCTCTTGCCTCACTTGACAAATCAGCAAGCAAGGTCTCAGCGGCGGCGAACCATTGTGCATAACCGCCGGCGAGGTTGACGACGGGCCAGTCGCTGCCCCACAGCATGCGCTGCGGCCCGAAGCATGCCAGTGCATGATCCACCGCCTCGCGCAAATCGACGACCTGCCAGTTCGGCGCGGCCTCCGTCGCAAGGCCCGACAACTTGCAGACGACGTTGGACCGCGCGGCAAGGCTTGCGATGTCGTCCTTCCAGGCCGCGATGTCGCCGGTTGCGAGCTGCGGCTTGCCGAAATGGTCGAGCACGAATTGCAGGTCCGAATGGCGATCGACCACCTGAACGAGCCGTGGCAAATGGCGCGGCAGCACCAGCGCGTCAAACACCAGGCCGTACTGCGCCATGGCCTCGAGCGGCGCCGCCAATGCGGCTCGCAGCAGCCAGTCGTCATCGGCGATGTCCTGCACCATCGGCCGTAGGCCAACCAGCAGCTCGCGCCCGGCGATCGCGTCGACCCGCGTCGCGGCGTCGTCAGCATCGAAGTCGATCCAGCCGACCACACCGCGCACCAGTTCCGAGCCTTTGGCGACGTCGAGCATGAACGCCGTCTCCGCCTCGGTCGGCGCCGCCTGCACCAGGATCGTGCCTTCGATGGCGGCCGCGGCGAGATGCGGCATCAAATCGGCCAGGCCGAAGTCGCGGTAGATCGGCCCGCGTTCGGGCGTCAGCCAGCCGTAATCGGCGCGCGAAAGTCGCCACACATGGTGATGAGCATCGATCCGCATCATGCCGGCACCGGCGCGTGCTGGTCGAGCAGCCCCTCGGCTTTCAGGTCGCGCCACAGCGCGGCGGGGACGGGCGACGACAAGGCGGCGGCGTTGCGCTCGACCTCCTGCGGCGTCTGCGCGCCGAGCACGACGCTCGCAACCGCCGGATGGCCCAGCGCGAAATGCAGCGCGGCGGTCGCGAGCGCCACGCCGTGCGCGCGGCAGACGCGCTCGATCGCCGCCACCTTCTGCATCACGTCAGCCGGCGCGTCCTTGTAATTGTACTTGGCGCCGGCAACCGCGCCGGTCGCCAGGATGCCGGAATTGAACACGCCGCCGAGCATCACGCCGATGCCCTGCGCTTGCGCGAGCGGCAGGAATTCGGCAAGCGCCGGCTGCTCCAGCAGCGAATAGCGGCCGGCGAGCAGCATGGTGTCGAACGTGCCGGCCCTGGCGAAACGCATGCACATCTCGGCCTCGTTGACGCCGATGCCGATGCCCTTGACCACGCGCTCGGCGCGCAATTTGTCGAGCGCGACATAGGCGCCCTCCATCGCCTCGCGGAACCTGGCTTCGATCGCATCGGCACCATGGGTCCAGACGTCGACGTCGTGGATCAGCAGCAAGTCGATATGATCGGTGCCGAGCCGCAGCAGTGACTGCTCGACCGAGCGCATGGTGCCGTCATAGGAATAGTCGACCACCGCGCGATGCGGCGCGCCGCCGACGAAGTTCGAGCCGTCGCCGCGGCCATGGAACGGGTCCATCCAGCGCCCGACCTTGGTGCAGATAACGATATCGTCACGCGCCACGCGGCGCAGCGCCGTGCCGCAACGATGTTCGGCGAGACCATGCCCATAGAGCGGTGAGGAATCGAGCAGGTTCACACCCAGGGCGAACGCCCGCTCCGGTGCTGCGATCGCGGTGGCGTCGTCGAGCCGCGCGAAGAGGTCGCCAAGCGGCGCGGTGCCGAAGCCGAGAATGGAGACATCGAGCCCGGTGCGGCCGAGCCTGCGGCGTGGCAGCGCCGACGCAGGCGCCGGATCTGAGGATGGAGATTGGTTCACCGTGACGGCTCCCTTGTAGTTTTCTTGCTTGCAGGGAGAGTAGCCTCGCGCGCGTGCCGAACACAAGCGGAGGCGTCACGAGCGGACACGCCGTCAAGCGACGGTCGAAAGTTCCGTGCCACTGTGGATCTGATGTGACGACGCGAGCCTATTCGTCGTCAGAGCTGATCTCCTTGGCCACATTGTCGACCACGACGGGGCTCTCGAAGTATGTGACCGTCGGATCCGCGCCGTATTTCTCGCGGGCGCGGGCGCGCCACGCATCGGTGTACAGCGCTTCGGCCTCACCCCTCGAGTTCCAGAAATAGATGCCGCCGGCTGTCATGCCGTCCTCGGACAGCACATAGGTCTTGCGAAACAGCCCCGGCACGTCGCGATAGAGCGGTGCGGTGCTCAGGAAGATGCTGCGCGCTTCCTCGCGGGTGACCGGCTTCGGCAATCTGAACGTCGTGACGGCGGTGATCATCTGGACCTCCTGGGCATCATTCTTGACATGATTGTCAATCTTGACGATAGTGTCAATAATGATCTGCTGGAGCGAATCGCATGGTAGGCGTGCGTCAGTTCGACGAGGACGAGGTGATCACAACCGCGCTCGACGTGTTCTGGCGCAAGGGCCTGCACGACGCGACCATGCAGGACCTCGCGTCGGCGACCGGCGTGCTGCGCGGCAGCCTCTACAACGCCTATGGCGACAAAGAAGCGATCTTCCTGCGCGCCTTCGATCAGTATACCGGGCAGTTCCTGGAGGCGGCCGGCAACGCGCTGTCGCACGGCGACGCTGTCGCGGGGCTGAGGCACTTCTTCGACATGATCATCGTCAACATGACCGACGGTTCGCCGCCACGCGGCTGCCTGACCACGCGCACCGCTCTCGACGCAGCCATTTCAAGCGCAGATGTGCGTCAGCGCGTGCAGGACGTGCTCGCGCGGCTTGAACAGCTGATCGGCAAGGCCATCGGCACGGGGCCGGGCAAGCGCAGCGCGGCCGATGCGAACCGCCTGGCGCGCGTCATCGTGACCTACACGCGCGGGCTGGCCGTGATGGAGCGCGCCGGATACAGCCGCAAGCAGTTGAGGGAATTGGCCGCGACGTTCATCGACGCGGTCGTCGGCAATGCCTGAGGTCGCGCTTCAGCCCGGCCGCCTGCGCGACCATGCGCCGACGAAGGTCGGCAGCGCAAAGACGCCCTGCATGGCGACCACCTCGCTGCGCAGGCGCTCGGCAAAACTGTCCAGCGCCAGATCCGCTTCGGTGGCGACGCCGAGCTTGACGATATGCGGCAAATTGCTGCGCAGGCCGCTCGCCATGTAGTCGTAGCCGTCGAAATCCGCCCCGCCTCCGGCCGGCGCAAACAGGCTCATGCGCGGCGCGGGAAGCCCGGCCGCCACGAAGGCGCCGTGCAACGACAATCCCATGCGGTTGTTCAGACCCGCCCGCTTGAACATCTCCTTCACAGTGCCCCACGCCTGCGACAGCAGCGGCGACGGCGGATTGGCGATCGGCCCCTCACCCCAATCGAGATCCTGAAACGCCACGATGCCATCGGGCTTGACGTACCCGAGCAAGCGTCGAATTAGCGCCGCGGGGTCCTTCACATAGATCAGCACGAGCCGGCCGACGACCGCATCGAAATCCCGGTCCAGCTCGATCATGCTGATATCGCCAACCCGGAACGAGACCTGGCTCAGGCCGAGCGAACGCGCCGTGCCCGCGGCTTCCTCAACGATGGCGGGATTGCTGTCGATCCCGACGACCGCCCCGCTTTCGCCGACCAGGCCAGCGGCAATGAAGGACACGTTGCCGGCGCCGCTTCCGACGTCGAGCACCTTCATGCCCCGCGAGAGCCCGGCCTCCTTCAGGAGTTGCCATGTGGACGCATCGTAGAGCTGCGACTGCCGCTTGAGCCTGTCGGTCTCCGCGGTCGAACGCCCCATCACATAGTTCGGATCGTAGCCGGACGTCTCTTGCATGGATCTACCCGCCTCGGTTCGTGAATATCAGGTGCCGGATTGCCGTTCGCCCGTGCTCACGCCGGATGTAGGCTCGACAAGAAAGCTTGCAGATCCGCCGCGAAGCGCTGCTCGAACGCAATAGAGCGATGGGGTGAATGGCCGCATCCCTCATAGCGAACGATGTCGGCACGCGGATTGTCGTGCGCGAAGCGCGCATCGTGGTGCTCCAGCAACGCCGCTCCGCATCCGGGATCGGCATGAACGATCCTGACCGGACAGAGGAATTCCCGCCCGGTCGGAATCGCCGCAAGAATCGAGGTCGCAACGTTTCCGTCCGCCCAGCACCGTCCGTCCTGCCGCTGCAGCGCTGACGCATGGCTCAAGAGATGTCGGGAGCCGTAATGATCGCTGCCGATCCCGCCCATGCGGCGTCGGAGAGTCTGCAAGGAACGCAAGGTACGTCCCGAGTGGCGCGCGCGCCTGCTGCCACGCCGCCTGACGCGCGCTGACGATCGCAAACAGTTTTGGGAATGCCGATTTCTCCCACTCACCCGGCTGCCCAAGATACCACGGCGGGTCTTCGAGGAAGGCGGCGCGCACGCTGGAATGACCACTCTGTGCCAGCACACCGGCAACGCAGCCGCCGAGCGAGTGCCCGGCGATCACCGCCGGACGCCCGATTGCCGCCAGTGCAGTCTCCGCGTCCGAAACATAATCGGCGAGCGCGTAGCTCGGGGCCCGATCCGAGTGTCCGTGCCCCCGAAAATCCAGGGTCCAGACCCGATATCGATCCTTCAGCCGGCCGCCGGTTTCCTGCCATGTGTCCCGGCTGAGCGACAGGCCGTGCAGAAACAGGATCGGTTCGCCGTCCGGCGGGCCATCGACCGAAGCCGCAAGCCTGACGCCGTCATTGTCGAGCGTAACATCGGTCACCGAACATCTCCGTTGCGAAATACCATCAGCACAGGTGGCGGCCGGCCGGCTTGCAGTACGGCATGAGCTGCCGTCCGCCGATCTCAGCGTCCGATCTGCCGGAACTTGTCTGTGAGGCCGTCGAGATAACCGACCCAGGTCGAATTGATCGGCTGGTTCTCGATCAGCGCGTGAAAGCGGATCATCATGCAGATCAAAAATAGCGGCTGGATGAATGCCGCGCGCACCGTGACCGCGAGCAGGGCCGCGATCAAGACCGTGACCATGGCGCCATATTCTCTGACAGCCTCCGGCAACCAGACCGTCACCACGCCGGCGGGGATCAGCAGCAGCAGGCACAGCAGGATGCTCAGGATCCGCTCGACGATGACCATCCAGACCGACGTCGCCAGGATCGGCTTGGCGTTCTGGCAATAGTAGACCAGTCCGTCCTGGATGTTGCGCTTCGGATCGGCGCCGCCGCGCGCCAGATCGTAGGACAACACCACCTTGTCCAGATAGCGCGTTGCGGCCGACAGGATGGTGTTGAGCAGACCGACAATCGCCTTCATCCCGGGCGCCGGCAGCCAATCGCCAAGCGTATCGAGCGCATTGTGAAACGCGCGGAGCACGGCGCGGATCAGCGCGTTGAGCCCGAACAGGACCGCGACCTCGCCGAACCGGTCCATCACAATCCGGCGGCCGTAGGCGAACTGCCCTTCGCTACCGCTGCCGATGCGGCCATGCGTGATCAGCTCGGTCAGCACGGCGACATGGCCGCAGGCGATCATGTGAAGCGTGTAGCGCAGGATGGCGCCCCAGATCCATCCGCCGAGCAACAGGATGCCAAGCAGCCAGCAATAGCCGAACACGCTGGCAACATGGGTGCCGAGCCAGACCGCGCCGCCGACGGCCACGATGGCCCAGACCGCGCACGCGGCGGCAAAGCCCAGCAACACGCCCCATCGCGCCAGCGCATAGGGCAAGGTTTCGATCAACAGCTTCAGCGCGGCGCCAAGACCGTGATTGCGCACCAGCAGCGGGTAGGAGTGGGACGGTCCTTGAGACGGTCCTTGGGATTGTCCCGCAGCGTGCCAATCGGCTGAGCCGCCGCGGCCGCCGCCATTGCTCAGGCTTATGTCAGACACGTGTTGCCTCTCGTTGGCTCTTGGGTTGCCGTGATCGATCGAAATTGGATTCAAAGGGATCGTTGTTGCGGGATCAGCTCGATGACTCATGCGGCATCCTGCCTCGTCCACCGCGGACCAGGCGTCACAGCGCCAACACCTCGGGGCTGGCAGAGGGTTGGTCCGTTGGCGCTGTGAGCCGGCGCTCAGGCCGCGACATCGATCAGGGAGGAGCGGCCGATGTCGCGGCCAGCGATCTCATTGACCGGCTGCGGGCAGCTCGGCGTAGTTGCCGTCCTTGTCGCGGCGGTACACGACGTAGTCGATCAGGGTGATGTCACCCTTCGGCGTGTAGCTGATGTTGCCGAGCACGGTGTCCCAGTTTCCACTCTTGATGGTCGCTGCGATCTTCTTGGCGTCCGTGGTCTGGGCGCGGGCGACGGCCTGGCTCCAGATCTGGAACGCGGCATAGCTGTAGAGCGTGTAGCCGTCCGGATCGATGCCCTTGTCCTTGAACTTCTTCAAGGTCGCGGCCGCGGTCACCTTCTTGCGCGGATCGGGCGAGAAAGTGAACAGCGAGCCCTCGGCAAGCGGACCCGCGATCGCGGCGAACTGCTTGTCGACCAAGGCATCGCCGCCCATCAGCACCGCATTGACGCCCTGCTCGCGCATCTGGCGCAGGATCAATGCCGCCTCGGCGTAGTAGCCACCGACATAGACGAAATCGATCGATTCCTTCTTGAAGCGGGACACCAGCGCGGCAAAGTCCTTGTCGCCCTTGGTGTAGGCCTCATAGAGCTTTTCCTTCACGCCCGCCGCATTGATGGCGTTCTTCGTCTCGTCGGCGAGGCCTTTGCCGTAGGTCGTCTTGTCGTGGATGATCGCAACGTTCTTGGTCTTGTAGTTCTTGATGATGTAGGCGGCCGCGACCATGCCCTGCTGGTCATCCCGGCCGCAGACGCGGAACGTGTTCCACAATCCGCGCTCGGTGAAGAGCGGGTTGGTCGAACCCGGCGTGATCTGCAGCACATTACCCTCGGCATAGGCGTCCGAGGCGGGAATCGAGGTCGACGAGCAGAAGTGCCCGACCACGAACGGAATCTTCGCGCCCGCCATCTTCTCGGCAACCGACACCGCCTGCTTCGGATCGCAGGCGTCGTCGCCGACTTCCAGCTTCAGCTTCTTGCCGAGCACGCCGCCCGCCGCATTGATGTCGGCGATGGCGAGGTCAGCACCGTTCTTGAACTGCTGGCCGAAGCTCGCCTCCGAGCCGGTCATCGGCCCAACCACGGCAACACTGATATCCTGGGCCATGGCCGCGCCGGACAATGCCAGGCTCGTGCCAAGCGCAAGAAAGTATCCTCGAAGTGCAAACTTCATCATATTCTCCTCGATGGTCTCAAGTCGCCTCAATGCATCGCAATCGACTGGTATCGCCGGCCGCAACGATCACCGGGGGCTGCCTTGTATGCGCGCGATGAGCAGCAGGCTCGGACTGAGGCGACGGGGGATTGGACATATGCGACATTAGGCAACAATGTGAAACACGTTGCCGTGCATTGGCGCCTGGAATCGCCCTGTGTGCGCGTCAGCACACAGCTGATGGCTTGTTCGATCACGGCCGCACCAGCGGCTCGGACTCCGCCGGCTTGACGTCGGCTCCGACCGGTGGTGCTGCCGCCTCAACAGCGCCTTTCAACTCGATCTCGTAGTAACCGCCGACCTTGATCGCACCCCATTGCGTCGAGACCGCCAGATTGATTCGTTGTCGCGCCGGCAAATCGGCATCGGTGTGCCGGCGGGCGATGCCGCCCTGCGACAGGACTTCGACGTGGGACAGCCGAACGCCATCCGCATTCCAGAAGTCGAAGTTGAGATGTTGCGGCAGCGGACGGCCGAACACCCCCATCTCCTTGAAAGCGAGCTCGACGTCGACATGGCCCGGCCCCGCCATGAAGCTGTAGTAATGACCGCGGATATCATTGGTGATGTTGGCGCGATTGACTCCGGCGCCGAGCACCGTCGGTTGATGCGGATCGGTGGACTGTGCCGATGCCGGGGCGGCCAACCCGCCGATACAGAAAAGCAGGCGCAGGGCAGGCTTCAGGACCATCCTTGGCATGCTCATCATGTGCGGAACGCGCCGGCGCTAATTCGGGTTGGCAGATAGGGGGCGCGCTTCCTCGCGGTCATCGGAGAACAGCAAGGGCGTCGACCGCATGTCTGCGCCGAGATACGCCTCAGCAGCCATCTGATAGTTGGCCGGTGCCAAAGTGAGGTGCTGGACGGCAGCATGGACGTCCCGCACGCAGCGTTCGAGCCCGCAGCTCACGTCCAGCGCGGACGAGCCGCCGGCACCGAACATCAGCTCGGTCGCCTGCTTGGCCGTGTTCGCCGCATGGGTCGAAGCCAGCCACAGCGTGGCGCGCTCGGCAACGCTGAGCACCTCGCCGGCACTGACGGCCTGCCAGGCCTCTTCCAGCTTGCCGTAAAGGAAAGCCCGTCCCGAACCCAGCAAGGCCTCGGCGCGGCCGAGATCGGCCTGGATCAACGCATCCTCACGGAGCAGCTTGCGCGAGCGCGATGCGATCTTTCGTCCGACAAGCTCGACCAGAATGTCGATCGCGTGGCGGGCGATGCCGAGCGGCACGGCCGCAAGTGCCGCCCCGAACAGCGCGATGGTCGGAAACGCATAGAGCGGCCCCTGCTCCACCGGCGGTTCGCGAAACGAGAGCGACTGCGTGGATGGCACGAAGGCATCCGCGATCGCGTAGTCATGGCTGCCCGTGCCGCGCAGCCCGATACTGTGCCAGGTGTCGAGAATCTCGCATTGCGCGGTCGGAAACAGCATGAAGCGCATCACCGGGGTGCCGTCGGGGCGCAAGCGCGGTTGATCGCCGTCGAAGATCCGGCAATTGCCGATCATCCAGCCCGAGTGCTGGCAGCCGCTTCCGAGCGGCCAGCGGCCTGTGACGCGATAGCCGCCATCGACGATCCTGGCGATGCCGAACGGCCGCAAGGCTCCCGCCGTCCGAACCAGCGGATCGCTGCCGTAGATGTCGCGCGCGGCGTCCTTCGCGAGATAGCCGCCGAACACGCCATAGGCGCCCCCGATGGCCATGCACCAGCCGGCGGCACCGTCGGCGCGCGAGATCTCCTCGACCACCCGAACGAGAGTCATCGGGTCAGCCTCCTCGCCGCCGATGGCGCGCGGAACCCATAGGCGGAAGAGCCCCGCCTTCGCCATCGCTTCAACCAGCGGGACAGGTAGCCGCCGCGACCGCTCGCTCTCCTGCACCGACGCCTGAACCCGTGGCGCGAGCGCCGCGGCAGCATCGACGAACGATGAAGTGGTGTCAGTCATTGGTGGCCTCGCTATGTCGCTATCGGTGGATCGCTCGCGCAGGGCGATCACGGGGGCCGCCTTTTAGGCGCCTCTGCGATGCGAAGCTCGGACGGATGCGACGGGGGATTGGGACGCATGCGACATCACACAACAATGTTCCCAATCGTTGCATTGCTTCTTGCTGGCGCTAGTTCGGGTTCGGAACAAAGATGACAATCTTCAGATCTCGCGACGGCGTGAAGTTCGCGTGCCGGACTTCGAAGCGCGTCGGTCCGGTCTTCTTGACGCCTTCGGCACAGAAGCTGACGAAATTGTTGGGCTCGCCCTTGTCGACGGTGAGGTGAAAGTCGCCGATCGGCGCTGCCCAGTTGGCGCCGGTCGAGAGCACATAGGCAATCGACCGTTCACTGAACGGCGGATAGGGAGCGTGCTTCGTCGCACGCGCCCGCTCGATGGTGCGGATCAGGTCATCGTCGATGCAATATGACGCGACGAACTCTCGCGCCTCCGGATTGCTGCGCCAGTTGTCGGCGCCGATGATGGTCTGCACCGAGCCGCCGACGCTCGGACGATAGGTCTGCTCGAACGTGATCTCCCGGCCCGCCGGAAAGGTCTGCGTCCAGGTATAGGCCGAGCGCAACGTCCAGGTCGGCACCAGGTGATCCTGCATCGGGCCACCGGATCCGTAGGTCTCGATGGCGCCGACACCGAGCTTGACGAGCTCCGGCCAGTTCGATTTCGGCAACCGGTCGAGCAGCTCGCCCGCGGGTCCCCTGATCGGCATCAGCGGAATTCCGAGCTTCCGCAGCAGCGCCGTCTGGTCCACCTCGTTCGCGAGTGCCGTCTGCTCGAGATGCGGCGCGGCCGCCCTGCCATCGGCGGTGACGTGGAAATCAAAGATGTTCTCGGGATCGTCGGTGGGGAGCCCGATATTCTCGTCCCCCTCCTTGCCGGCGATGTCGGGCATCGGGAACGCGATCATGATCGTCTTGTCAGCAGCCGAGGTGTTGAAGAACCGGTAGACGATCCGGATCTGCTTCTCGGAGATGAACAAATCCTCGGAGCGCATCACGATATCGGGGTCCTGCTTGAAGCGAAGTCCCCCGGTTTCCAGCGCGGCGGACGTGTCATTCGCTCGCGCGCACCAGGGCATCAGCCCGGCAAGCAGAACCCAAAAGGCGCGTTTGGCCATCGGAGGCATGGTCATTCCTTCTCTCTTGATTGGGGGAGGAAACTCGCGGCAGTCAGTCGCATCCGTCCTTGACCGGGAAGAAATCGGAGACGTCGACGTGCGTCGTCTCGATCGGCAGCACGACCCAGCTGTCCATCTCGAGATGACCGCAAAGCTTGACGACAGCGATCGGTTTCCGGCCCTGCCAGGCCGTCACCGTGAAACCGATCGGGACAGTACTGCGCTCGAAAACATGCAGCTTGGCAATGCCGGCGGCAGCGCCGGCCGCAAGCGAGATCGTGATTTCGCCGGCGGCGGTGCCACCAGGCCGGATCGGCGATTGCCGCGGTGATCCGAACGAGAGTTCGCTCCCGGCCGAGACCGCAACGGTCTGTTGGAATCCGTTCTCGATACTGAGCACAGGTTTCGCACCCGCGGCCTCGGTGGCGATCGGCGCTATTCCCGCTAGAAGACAGAGAATTACCGATGCTGATCGAATGAGTGAAGCCGACATGAGCGCAATCCTTCCTGAATGAGTGTGCCCAACACTCAACAGGTTCGCGATGACCACGATCTTTTCTCTTCGACATCACACGTCATGCCGGACGATAGGCTTGCGAGCGCACTGATGCGCCCTTAATGATCGGTGCCGCGCGCGACTTCCGATCGCCGTGAAGATTGACAAGCGCCTTCTCGAACAATGTCATTGGACGCCGCGATCCGCCGCGCTCATTGCAATGGCGGTCATCGCGGCAGCCGCGACATCAGCACCCGACAGCGCGATCCGTTGGGATGCGAAGAACGCCTACCTCAAATGCGACGGCGCGATCGACGGCACCATCGCCTGGCCCTCCGCGCCGCAGGCGACATGCGTCGCCATGCTGATGTGCGCGAACGAGCGCGCGCTATCCGCAGAGCGTCACCAACGGCTGATCGAACAGATCCGGCAGGTGCCTGGTTGCGGAGAGCCGTAGAGAGCGGTCGGGCCGCACAACGGGAATCCGGACGATCGATCAGGAACGCCGCGGCACCGCGCGAATATCCGACGGCGTCACGCCGTAGTGCCGGCGGAAGGTGCGGTTGAAGTAGGACAGATCGCCGAACCCGACTTCGAATGCAATCGTGCCGATGGTGGTGCGGCTGTGGCGCGGATCGGTCAGCAGATGATGTGCGCGCGCCAGGCGCTGGCCGAGCACGAATTCCGAGAATGTCGACCCCGCGCTCTCGAACAGCCTCTGGATATGACGCGGCGTGAGCTTCAGCCGGGCAGCCACCGCGGGCAGCGTGAGGTCGCCGTAGCTGAGATTGTCACTGATGTCGGCCTTGACCGCGGCAAGCCGGGCAGCCGCCAGTCCGCCGTCTTCCGCGGCAACCGCCGCATCCCGGTTGGCGCCGATGATCAGCGCGCCGAGATCGATCAGATGCTTGACGACGGCGCCGCGCAGCTCGGGAGTCGAAAGCTGGTAGCTGTCGTCGAGCTCCCTGATGTAAAGCGCCAAGAGGCGCATCGCCTCCGTATTCGCCGGCAGAGGGCGGATCAGCATGTCTTCGGGATCGTTGACCAGCGAGGCCAGCGCCTTGCGCGGCAAGCGGAGACCGACGAAGCGGCTCGGCGACACCGGCACCACCATGTTGCCGGCTTCGGCGCTCGACTGCAGCACGGCCTGGCCCGGGCCGAGCTCGATCTCGCGGCCGCGCTGCGAAGCACGGGTGTTGCCGCTCGTGATGATCGTCAGCACCAGGTCGTCGGTGCCGTCGAGCAGTTCGCGCGGTCTTGCGATCTTGAGATTGCTGCACGCCCACGATCCGATGCCGAGCCCGGACAATTCGCGCACATTGGCTTCGGCATGAAACGCGCCATCGTCGAGCGGCTCCGGATCGAGCTTGACGATCATCCGCCCGATCTGCTCGCGAAAGATCGGCAAGCGGTCTCGCTCGCCGAAATGCGCAGTCGAAAACCGAAACCCTGTGATATCGCCCGACTGCATTATCAGCTCGCCCTCATGGCGGCGGAGGTCGCCGTTCATATGCGGCTGATTTGTGGCGGCGCAAATCGAAGCATGGGGGCCATGCAGCGAGGCTGCAAACGTGAACCTTTCGCGGGTTCCATCGATGCCTCGATCTGACAAGTGTCAAGCATCGCGCACAAGCTTCGCAAATGCGCGGCTTGGTGCAGCGCGCGCGACGCTCATCTAACGTCGTGCGCGGGATCGCGACCGGGAATAGAATTGTCCTCGCTCGATAAGCCTGAAGACGCCGTCGACGCCGGAGCGTGGCATATTTATAATTGACTGACCGGACGGTCAATAGTAATCCAGACGCAGGTCACGCGACCTTCGGTCATCAGAAGCCGCAACGGGAGGTAATCATGGTCAGCGATATGGTGTTGACCGATATCCGCGACGGATATCGCGTCCTGACGCTCAACAGGCCCGATCGCCTGAACTCATTCAGCGCCGAACTGCATACCGCCTTGCTCACCGCGTTGACGGACGCCGAGCAGGACAGATCCTGCCGTGCGCTGATCCTGACCGGGGCCGGACGCGGATTCTGCGCCGGCCAGGATCTTTCGGATGGCGTATTCACGCCGGGCGAGACGCCGGATCTCTCCGTGCGGATTGAAAAATTCTACAACCCGCTGGTGCGCAAGCTGCGCGGCATCCCGATGCCGGTCGTATGCGCGGTCAACGGCGTCGCGGCCGGCGCCGGCGCCAACGTCGCCTTTGCCTGCGACATCGTGATCGCCGCACGGTCGGCCAAGTTCATTCAGGCCTTCGCCAAGCTCGGCCTGGTCCCGGATTCCGGTGGCACCTGGTTCCTGCCGCGGCTGGTCGGACCTGCCCGGGCGCGTGCCTTGACCCTGCTGGCCGAGCCTGTCTCCGCAGAACAGGCGCAGTCATGGGGCATGATCTGGAAGATGGTTGAGGATGCGGATCTGATGACCGAGGCTCACGCCCTCGCCGCCAACCTCGCGACGCAACCCACGGATGGCCTGGCGCTGATCAAGCAGGCGCTCGATGCGTCCGAGACCAACACGCTCGATGCGCAGCTCGACCTCGAGCGCGATTTCCAGGGCCGCGCCGGGCGGACGTCGGATTTCGCCGAAGGCGTGACCGCGTTCCTCGAGAAACGCGCGCCGCGGTTCGTCGGACGCGCCTAGACGCAGAATTGAACATTCCGCCGCCACGGCAAGACGCAACATAGATCACAGATCAAAGGGTGCGATTTCAATGACACAGCCTCAATCCGGCGCCGCGCGAACGGGAGAGTCCGTCATGAAGCTCAACAGCTTCGTCCGTGGGCATTGGACCGGTCCCGGCGAACCGGCTGCCGAGATTCATAGTGCGGTCACCGGCGATGTGGTGGCGCTCGCGACCAGGAGCGATCTCGACATGCGCGAGATCCTCGCCTATGGCCGCACGGTCGGCGGCAGGAATCTCCGCAAGCTGTCGTTCCACCAGCGTGCGGGCCTGCTGAAGACGCTGGCCGACTATCTGAGCCAGCACAAGGACCGGCTCTACAAACTGTCGCTCCATGCGGGCGCAACCCGCACCGACGCCATGGTCGACGTCGATGGCGGCATCGGCACGCTGTTCGCCTATGCCAGCAAGGGACGCCGCGAGCTTCCGAACACCAGATACCTGCTCGACGGCAACGTCGAGGGGCTCTCCAAGGGCGGCGCATTCGCCGGTCAGCACATCGTCACGCCATTGCACGGCGTTGCCGTGCATATCAACGCATTCAACTTCCCGTGCTGGGGCATGCTGGAGAAGCTGGCGCCCGCGCTGCTCGCCGGCGTTCCCGTTATCACCAAGCCTGCAACCGTCACTTCCTATGTCGCCTACGAACTGGTCCGGATGATCACCGAGTCCGGCGCACTGCCCGAAGGCACCCTGCAATTCATCGTCGGATCGACCGGCGACCTGTTCGACCATCTCACCTGCCAGGATGTGGTGTCCTTCACCGGCTCGGCCGACACCTCGCAAAAGCTGCAACGGCATCCGGTCATCGCGCGCGAGGCCGTCAGGTTCATCGCCGAGCGGGATTCGCTCAACGCCGCGATCCTGGCGCCGGACGCCGTGCCGGGAAGCCCGGAGTTCGACCTCTTCATCAAGGAGGTGGCGAAGGAGATGACGGTCAAGGCCGGGCAGAAATGCACCGCGATCCGCCGCGCATTGGCGCCGGCAGCGCAAATCGACGCCGTCATCACGGCGCTGCGCGAGCGTCTCGCCAAGGTCACGATCGGCAATCCCGAGAACGAGAAGGTCAGGATGGGACCGCTGGTCGGCCTCGCCCAGCGCAGCGATGTGCTTGCCCATGTGGCGAGGCTTCGCACCGAGGCTGAACTGGTGGCCGGCGATCCCGACAACTTCGCGCTGGTCGACGCCGACGCCAAACGCGGCGCCTTCGTCCCGCCGCTGCTGCTGCACTGCCCCAAGCCGCTCGCCGCAACCGCGGTCCACGAGATCGAGGCGTTCGGGCCGGTCTGCACCGTGATGGGCTACGACGATCTCGACCAGGCCATCGCGCTGACCAATCGCGGCGGCGGCAGCCTGGTCGCATCGGTCTACACCCACGATATCCCGGCCGCGACCGAGCTCGCGTTCGGCATCGGCAGTTTTCACGGCCGCGTCGCGATCATCGACCGCGACTGCGCGACCGAGCACACCGGACACGGCTCGCCGATGCCGCAGATGGTTCACGGCGGCCCCGGCCGCGCCGGCGGCGGCGAGGAACTCGGCGGCGTCCGCAGCCTCCAGCACTACATGCAGCGCACCGCGTTGCAGGGTTCGCCTGCGATGCTGAGCGGCGTCACCGGCCGCTGGTTCAAGGGCAGCCCGACGCTCGAGGGTGACCTGCACCCGTTCCGCTATCACTACGACGATCTCGAGATCGGCCGCACGCTGGTCTCGAAGGCGCGGCAGATCACGCTCGACGACATCGAGCACTTCGCGCATTTCACCGGCGACACCTTCTACGCCCACATGGACGAGGAAGCGACCAAGGGCCATCCGTTCTTCCCGGGCCGCGTCGCGCATGGTTACCTGCTGCTGTCGTTCGCGGCCGGCCTGTTCGTCGATCCCGACTACGGACCGGTGCTGGCGAATTACGGCCTCGATAGCCTGCGCTTCGTCAAACCCGTGCAGCCGGGAGAGCAAATCCAGGTGCGGCTGACCGCGAAGGAGAAGACGCCGCGCAACAAGCAGTATGGCGAGGTGCGCTGGGACGTCGAGATCACGACCGGGACCGGCGAGACCGCGGCGACCTATGAACTTCTGACGATGAACGCGATGCGGACGTAACGCGCAGCTCAGAGCAACGCGGCCTGCCGGCTTCGGCCGGCAGACTTTGCCTTGCTGCGCGGCCGGGCGGCGGCCGCATCCGCGGCACCGGCCAACACCAATTGCGCGACGAACTCGGCCTATTCGGCGCGGGTCATCGGCCCGCCCTCGCGAAACCACATATAGTGCCAGTTCAGCATGCCGAACACGCTCATCGTCAGCGGCTTGAGGACGCGCTTCTGCTTCGCCGCCGGCACCGCCGCGGCGAGCGCATCCGACATGATCCCGACCAGGATCCGCTCGCTCGCAACCAGCGGCTGCTAGACCCAGCCACCGTCGACGATGTGGCTCTGGTTGGTACAGGCGCCGCTGTCGTCGGCGGCGAAAAAGAGGACGACGCGGGCGATGTCGTCAGGCACGAGCTTGCGCTTGAGACATTGGCGCTGCATCAGCTCGGCCACACCTTCGGGCGTCAACCACAGATCCTGCTGCCGCCGGGTCATGATCCATCCGGGCAGGATGGAGTTGACCCGCACGTTGTGCGGCCCGAGATCGCGGGCCAGCGCCCGGGTGAGGCCCTGAACCGCCGATTTCGCCGTGGTGTAGCAGGGCATGTTGCCCTGACCGATCACCCAGCTCACCGAGCCGATGTTGACGATCGAACCGCCCCCTGCCTGTTTCATGTCGGGTGCGACCGCCTGGGCGCTGAAGAACTGATGCTTCAGGTTGACGGCGATCCGCTCGTCCCAGAATTCCGGTGTCACGTCCTCGATCGCGTGACGGTCGTCGCGCGCCGCGTTGTTGACCAGAATGGTGATCGGCCCGAGCGCCTCGCGGATGCCGGTAACCGCGCGTCGCAAGGCGGCGATGTCGCGCAGGTCGGCGTGCTCGAAGTGCACGCGAGCATGCGCTCCCAAATCGGACAGCAGCTGCTCCGAGGACGTCAAATCGATATCGATGAATCCAACCCGCGCGCCCTGGCTGATGAACTGGCGGACGATGGCCTCGCCGATGCCGGAACCGCCACCGGTTACCAGGACGGTCCGGTCCTTGAGGCTTGGATAGATGGCACCCTGCATTGGCATTCTCTCGCTTTGGCGCCTGAAGCGCGTCGATTGCGTTGCTGCGGCTCAAAGCCAGGAGCCACAACCCCCGAGGTTCACTCGGTTGTCTCCATGTAGTTTCGGTCCACCACCCGCAGCGTCCGCCGCACCATGCCGTCGACAATCGTCGCCGACTCGCTTGGACGCACATGGATCGCCGTGGACTTGAGCAGCCACGGCAACACCGCCTGCTCGAGCCGCTCCTCATAGGCACTGCGCATCATGTCAAACGCCTGCAGGCCGGGACCCGCAAGGATCAAATGATGCGGGCGCAGCACCGAGATCGTCGTGGCGACCGCCTCAGCAAGCGCGTGGCCTGCCTGCCGGAACAGCTGTTCGAGACGGGGATCGCCGGCGCGTGCCCGCGCGCGCAACAGAGCCATCTGCGCCTCGGATGGTTGCTGCGACACCGCCGGCGGCAGATCGAGAAAGGTGCGGGCGTCGCGGTAGAGCGCATAGTCGGCGAGATGGGCCTCGATGCAGCCGCGCTGACCGCAGCGGCACTGCGGACCGTTCGGCGTCAACTTGACATGGCCGATCTCGCTGCCCGCGCCGGCACCCCAGCGCGCTTCACCGTCGACAACGATGCCCATGCCGATGCCGTGACCGACCATGAGCGTGGCCGTGAGGCCCTGCGCCAGCGCCGGCTCGGCCGCCACGAGGGCCAACGCCACCGCGACCGCGTCGTTCGCCATCACGACTTCGACGCCGAATGCCTCGCGGATCGGCGTCGCCAGATCGACGTCGGTGATCGACAGCGCCGGGCTCCACAGATGCCGGCCGGTGTCGGCATCGACGATGCCCTGCAGCGCAATCCCGATTCCCAACAGCCGGTCTCGCGGCGTGGCCGTCTCATCGAGCATGGCCTCGATCTGCGCGGTCACGAGATCGCACAACGCGCCTGCATCGAGCCCGCGGGTCGTGAGCTCGAGCCGCGATTGCGCCAGGGCAGAGCCGCTGAAATCGGCGATCAATGTCTCGATCAGATTCATGCGCAGCGAAACCGCAATGATGCGGCCAAACTCGGGGTTCAGGGTCAACAAGACCGCTGGCCGACCGCGGCGACGGCCGTTCAGGCCATCCGTATCCTCTTCGTCGGTATCGTCGGGCCACAACGTCGCCGTCTCTGTCACGGCTTCGCACAGCAGATCTTCCGCCATCAGTTTCGACGTGATGGCCGATATGGCCGGGAAGCTCAGCCCTGTGCTGCGTGCGAGTTCGACGCGCGGCAATGGCCCCTGACGCCGCAAGACTTCGACGAGCCGGCCGCGGTTCGATCCGCGGGCCAAACTCGAAGCACGCCTCAGCGGTTCGGGCTGTTCATTCATATCGGCTTTTTTAATTCTCTTGATGAAGTTATTCAACGCGGGCAACTCATATAATGGTCAAAAGGCGTCGATAGTGGCAACAATACATCACCGATGCACTATTGTTGCGTGAAGTTATGGGCAACAGCATCCTTGACTGGACATTTTGTCGCGCTAATTTATTAGTTACGTGAATAAAATAAGGCGTGAAAAGCGCCGAGCGTGAAAACCCCTCACCGGGGGTGTCGACAGGGAGGTGCATATGAATGACTCAATGAAACTATTGATCGTGCCGCTATTGGCGGGCGCAGCCGCGCTCGCGATGGCCACAGGGATAGCACAGGCGCAGCAGAAAAAGACCATCGCGCTGGTGACCAATGTTGCGGCCGACTTCTGGACCATCGCGGGCCGCGGGCTCGAGAAGGCGCAAAAAGAGCATCCGGAATACAATATCGAGCTGATCGTCACCAACGAAGGCACCGCGGCCGGCCAGCGGCGCGAGTTGGACGACCTCTTGGTGCGCGGCGTCGCCGGCATCTCGATCTCGGTCGACGATGCGCCGCATGCAACCGAAGAGCTCAACAAGGTCGCGGCCAAGACCGTGCTGATCACGACAGACAGCGACGCGCCGCAGAGCAACCGTCTCGCCTATATCGGCACCGACAACGTCGCGGCAGGCCGGCAGGCAGGCGAGGAGATCAAGAAGGCGCTGCCGAACGGCGGCAAGATCGCGCTGTTCGTCGGAACGATGGACGCCGACAATGCCCGCGAGCGCGTGCAGGGCATCAAGGAATCGATCGCCGGCACCAAGGTCGAGCTGGTCGATGTGTTCACCGACCAGGTGGACTTTGCCAAGGCCAAGGCGAACATGGAGAACGTGCTCGTCAAATATCCCGACATCGCGCTGCTCTCCGGCCTGTGGAGCTACGAGACCCCGCTGATCTATGATGCGGTGAAGGCCGCCGGCAAGGCCGGCAAGGTGAAGATCGTCGGCTTCGACGAGGACCAGCGGACGCTGCGGGGCATTTCCGACGGCACGATCGAATCCACAGTCGTGCAGCAGCCCTACGAGTTCGGCTATCTCTCCGCCACCAACATCATCAAGACGCTGAACGGCGACAAGTCCTGGATTCCGAAGGACAGCAAGCTGATCGTGCCGACCAAGGTGATCAGCAAGACCAACGTCGCCGAGTTCGCCGGGCAACTGAAGGAACTGCTGAAGAAGTAACTTCAGTTGGCTTCGCCGCCCGGCCGCCACAGGCCGCCGGGCGGAGTGCAGGAGGACATGCCGAATGGCGGAGACGCTGCTCGAACTCAGCGGTATCAGCAAGACCTATCCCGGCGTCAGGGCGCTCGACGACGTCAATCTGCACGTCTGCCGCGGCGAGGTGCTGGGCCTGATCGGCGAGAACGGCGCCGGCAAGTCGACGCTGATGCGCGTGCTGGCCGGCGTGATCGCGCCGAGCGCGGGCGTGATCCGCATCGGCGGCAACGATCACGCAAGGATGACGGTGAACGAGGCGACCCTGGCCGGCATCGCCTTTGTGCACCAGGAGCTGAACCTGTTCGAGAATCTCGACGTCGCGGCCAATGTCTTCATCGGGCGCGAGAAACTCGCCGGCGGCCTGCTGAAGCTGGTGGACAACGCGGAGATGCGCGCCTGCGTGACGCCGCTGCTGCAACGGCTGGGCGCCGATTTCACGCCGAACACGCTGGTCGACAATTTGTCGATCGCGGAGCGTCAGATGGTGGAGATCGCCAAGGCGCTCTCGATCGATGCCCGCGTGATCATCATGGACGAACCGACCTCCAGCCTGACGATTTCGGAGACCGAGCGGTTGCTGGAGGTGATCGCCGACCTGAAGGCCCACGGCATCTCGGTGATCTACATCTCTCACCGCCTCGGCGAGATCATGAGCTGCGCCGATCGCGTCGTGGTGCTGCGCGACGGGCGCACCGTGGGGGAACTGGCGCGCGACGAGCTGAGCCATGCCGCGATGATCCGGCTGATGATCGGCCGCGACCTCAAGGCACTCTACACACCTCCGGCACGCTCGCCAGAGCCGGGTGGCTGCGATATCGCCGGCGTTGTGACGACGGCCTTTCCCGACCGGCAGATCGACCTTTCCGTGCGGCGCGGCGAGATCCTCGGCCTCGCCGGGCTGGTCGGCGCCGGCCGCACCTCCCTCGCCCGCGCGGTATTCGGCGTCGACCCGCTGCTGGGGGGCGAGATCAGGATCGACAACGAACCGGTCGGTGTCGCCTCGCCGCGCGATGCGATCAGGCAAGGGATTTACCTCGTGCCGGAGGATCGCAAGAAATCCGGACTGGTGCTGGAGCTGCCGATCCGGGAGAACGTGACGCTCGCGAGCCTGCTGGATCATGCGCGGATGTGGCTGGTCAACGGCGGATCCGAGCGCAAAATCGCGAAGGAACAGGCGAGGCGCCTGTCGATCAAGGCACCGAGCATCGACATCGAAGCCGTGACGCTCTCCGGCGGCAACCAGCAGAAGGTGGTGCTGGGCAAGTGGCTCTCCATGCAGCCGCGCGTGATGTTCTTCGACGAGCCGACCCGCGGCATCGATGTCGGCGCCAAGAGCGAGATCTACGCGCTGATGCGCAGCCTCGCCGACCGCGGCGTTGCGATCGTGATGATCTCCTCCGACATGGAAGAGGTCATCGGCGTCTCCGACCGCGTCGCAGTGATGCATGAAGGAAGCGTCAGCGGCGTGCTCGAGCGCGAGCAGTTCAGCGAATACAACGTGTTGAGGCTGGCGGTCGGCCAGGCGCTCGAAACCCTGGAGACCGCTGCGCCATGATGAAGAAGGAACTCGGCCTGTTCTTGCTGCTGGCGGTGATCTCCGCAATCACCGGCGCGATCAATCCGGCCTTCCTGTCGTTCGTGAACTTGCTGAACATGGCCAATCTGATCGGCCTGTTCGGTGTGTTCGCACTGGGCGAAGGTCTCGTCATCATCACCGGAGGCATCGATCTTTCGCTCGGCTCGATGTTCGCGCTGCTCGGCGTCGTTTTCATCGACTTGCTGACGACGTATCAGGTGCCCTGGCCGTTCGCGCTGTTGCTGGTCCTGATGGGCGGGCTGGCGCTGGGCGGCATCCAGGGTTTCCTGATCACGCGGCTGAAAATGCAGTCCTTCATCGTGACGCTGTGCGGGCTGCTGATCTATCGCGGCGCCGCGCGCTATTACACCAGCGATTCGACACGCGGCTTCGGCTATGGTGACGAGGCCAGCACGCTGGGCAACATCGCCTCCGGCAATATCGCAGGCATTCCGAACACCTTCATCTTCCTGATCATCCTGGCGCTGATCCTCGGCGTGCTGCTGCATCGTTCGGTCTACGGACG
Organism: Bradyrhizobium sp. B097; assembly: GCF_038957035.1. Lineage (NCBI taxonomy): Bacteria > Pseudomonadati > Pseudomonadota > Alphaproteobacteria > Hyphomicrobiales > Nitrobacteraceae > Bradyrhizobium > Bradyrhizobium sp. B097. Next base: position 1,944,630 of record NZ_CP152412.1, on the reverse strand, counting down.
CTGGCTTTATGCGGTGGGCAAGAACGAGGAAGCGGCGCGCTTCTCCGGTATCAACACAAATGTCGTGATCGCGACCGCCTATGTCATCAGCGGCGGCCTCGCCGGCGTTTCGACCGTGATGTTCGTCTTCTACACCAACTCGGTCTCTCCGAGTTCCTTCGGCAATTTCTACGAACTCTATGCGATTGCGGCCGCCGTCCTCGGCGGCTGCAGCCTGCGCGGCGGCGAGGGCTCGATTCTCGGCATCGTGCTGGGCACGGCGCTGCTGCAGGTGCTGCAGAACCTCGTGAACATCCTCGGCATTCCGAACTCCCTGAACTTCGCGGTGATGGGGACCGTGATTCTGATCGGCGTGCTGGCGGATCAGCAATTGCAGGCCCGGCGGCGGCGCAAGGCGGCGCTGGCCGGCCTCGCCCGCACGGCGCCTCGAGCAAAGGAAACCACAATTCTGCAAAGCGCATCTGCGCACGGCGCGACGGCGCTGCCGACGAGCGCGGGCGATCAAGCATGACTCGACTGCGAAGAACCACGATCGGGAATATGGCCGCGGCGACTTCGGTAGAGGAACAAGGGGAAGAGAGTTCGATGCGCAAGACTGATCAAGCATACGACGCTCGCGTCCGCGTTGGCCCTGCACACCGAACCCGGTGGGGCCGCGGGCAGGCCCTCACCACCGTCTTGAAAGGCTTTGGTGTGCGCGCAGTTTCTATCTCAAGTTGACGGATCGATACATTGACGGGGCACGTTCCAGGCCGAAGGGCTTTGGGCAGGGACGTGAGACAAAAATGGACAAAGCCGGGGACGCTGGGAGTGCAGAAAATGTTGCATAGGTCTGTAAACACCGCGCGGGCATGCGGCGTGGGGATCGCTTTGTTATCCTTGTTCGGCGGCGGCGCGCATGCGGCCGATCTCTTAACGAAGGCTCCGCCTGTGCCTTACACGGAGACCGATGATTTCTGGACAAGACCGTATCTGTTCGGTGATCTCGGCAGAACGCAGTTGAAGGAACGCGGTATCTCGCTGGCCCTGACGCTGGGCGACGAAGCCGTCGGCAATTTGTCGGGCGGCAACAGGAACACCGCGACCCAGGCCGGACAGCTATTCTTTCAAGCCAAGTTCGATATGGCGAAGCTTGCCGGCATCCAGGGCGGTACGGTCGGCCTCACGCTGGTCGACCGCTTCGGCCGCAACCTGAACGACGAGGCGGGCATTCCGGCCTTGCAGCTGACCAACGAAGTGTTCGGCCGCGGCAGCATTCTTCGCCTCACCGAACTCTACTATTCGCAGAAGCTGTTCGATGACCGCCTTGAACTCAAGGGCGGCCGTCTGCCGGTCGGCTCCGACTTCTTCTTCGGCCTGTGCGAGTTCATCAACCTGACCTTCTGCGGCGGCCAGCCCGGCAACATCCAGGGTGGCTACATCTACAACTGGCCGGTGAGCCAATGGGCCGGTGTCGCACACTACAACTTCACCAAGGAATGGCAGCTTTCGGTCGGCGTCTACGACGCCAATCCGAACTATCTGACGACGTCGGACTCCGCGACCTACTTCCTGCCTGGCGTCCCCGGCTCGAGCCGGGCCTCCGGCGTGCTGGTGCCGGTCGAGGTGGTCTGGGCGCCGAGCGGTCCGCTGAACGGGACCTGGCGATTCGGCGGCTGGTATGACAGCGCGTCGACGATCGACGGCGGCCTTCCCGGTATCATCGCGATCGCCCCGGGCATCGGCGGCGTCTCGGACCAGAATCTGGGCGATCAACGCGGCCGCTATGGCATCTATGAGTCGATCCTGCAGCGACTGACCGTTGAGGGTGCAAAGGCACAGGGTTGGTACATGTTCCTCAACACGACGGTCGCCGATCACCGGACGTCGTATCAGGACTACCAGGTCGCCCTGGGCTTCCGGCACACCGGAACGTTCTCCTGGCGTCCGGAAGACGAAGTCGGTTTCGCAGTGGGTACGACCCACGTGAATTCGGCCGCGCTCACCCTGAATGCGGGCGGAAACGAAGTTCCGATCGAAGCCTGGTACGGCTGGCAGGCGACTGGCTGGATGAACCTCAAGTTCGACGCCCAGTACGTGATCAATCCCGGCGGGCGCGGCTATAATGGCGCAGGCATCAAGACCGAGAATGCCTGGGTCCTTGGTCTGCGCACGCTGGTGCACTTCTGAGCCGGAGGGGTTTGCCAGCATGCCCGAGCGAGGCCAGCCATGGTAACCCCTCACGACGCCGGGCTGGCGGTCCTGGAGTTGAAGGGCATCGGCAAGGAGTTCGGCGCCATTCGCGCGTTGCATGGCGTCGACCTGCGCGTTTCTCCCGGCGAGGTGGTCGGCCTGATGGGAGACAACGGCGCCGGCAAGTCGACGCTGGTCAAGATCATCGCCGGCAACTTCCCGCCGAGTCACGGCGAGATCCGTTTTGACGGCAAGCCGGTTCATTTCGCCCGGCCGATCGATGCCCGCGCGGTCGGAATCGAAGTGGTCTATCAGGACCTCGCGCTCGCCGACAATCTCACGGCAGCGGCCAATGTCTTCCTCGGCCGTGAGCTCAAGCGCAAGCTTGGTCCGTTCGCGTTTCTCGACCACAAGGCGATGGCAGCCCGCGCGCTGGAGCTGTTCGGCGAGCTGCGTTCGGAGACCCGACCGCACGATCTCGTCAAGCAGATGTCGGGCGGCCAGCGTCAGGCGGTCGCGATCGCACGGACTCGGCTGTCCAATGCCAAGCTCGTGATGATGGACGAGCCGACGGCCGCGATCTCGGTCCGCCAGGTCGAGCAGGTGCTGAGCCTGATCCATCGCCTGAAGGAACAGGGCGTCGCGGTGATGCTGATCTCGCACCGCATGCCCGACGTGTTCGCGGTCTGCGACCGCGTCGTCGTGATGCGCCGCGGCGAAAAACGTGCCGACAAGGCGATCGGCGACACCAGCCCCGAGGAAGTCACCTCCCTCATCACGGGAGCGAGAGAGGCTGCGTAATGGTCACGCCCCTGGAATCTCCCATCACCTTCACCAATGTCGGCAAGACCAAATGGTGGCAGAGCGGCTTCTTTGCCTCGCAGACCGGGTACGTCCTGCTCGCGCTGGTGGCGCTGTTCGTGGTGATGAACTTCGCCAGCCCCTACTTCCTCACCGAAGGCAATATGCAGAATGTGGCGAAGAACTTTTCCTTCATCGCCATCGCCACGCTCGGCGTGACCTTCGTCATTATCACCGGCGGCATCGACCTCTCGGTGGGCTCGGTGATGTGCTTTTCCGCGATGATCACCTCGATGGTCATGACGCAAATCTCGACGCCGGGGCAGCCTGGCGCGGAGTGGTTCGTGCATTTGGCCGACGACGGCAAAACCGTGATCGCAAATATGCCCGGCTTGATCCTGCTCGTCTCGGTCCTGGCAGGGCTCGGCGTCGCGCTGATCGTCGGTCTCGTCAATGGCTTCTGCATCGCGGTGCTCGGGCTGTCGCCCTTCGTCACCACGCTCGGCATGCTTTCGATCGTGCGCGGCCTCGGATACGTCGTCTCCAACGGCCGCGGCAGCTTTCCCAGCGGCCCCGAAGCCGATTATCTCTACGCGCTGACATCCGGCGTCGTATTCGGCATGCCGGCGCCGTTCATCTATCTCGTGGTTCTTGCGGTGGCGATGGCGATCGTGCTGCGTCACACCGGTTTCGGCCGCCACGTCTTTGCCGTCGGCGGCAACGAGAAGGCGGCCGCGCTGACCGGCATTCCGGTCGTACGGGTGAAGATCGAGATCTATGTGATCTGCGCGCTCGCCGCGGGTCTGCAGGGCATCATCGTCTCGGGCTGGCTGGGATCGGCGCCGGCAAACATGGCGACATCCTACGAGCTCAACGTGATCGCAGCCGCCGTCATCGGCGGCGCCAATCTCGCCGGCGGCGCCGGCGGCCCGCTCGGGGCGATCGTCGGCTGCGTGCTGCTCGAGGTGATCCGCAACGGCCTCGTGCTCGCGCAGATCAACTCCTACTGGCAGCAGACCTTGGTGGGCGTGATCATCATCGCAGCGGTGCTGGTCGATCGTCTTCGCTCACGCATGGCCTGAAGAGTTCGTCCTGGAGGATCGTAATGTCCGCCTATCCGCCTTCGGGAGCCGCTGATTTCGAGGGATAGGCATAAAAATGAGGAGGGAAACAATGAAGAAGGCACTTCTTGCCGCTGCGGTCCTCGCCATGATGGCGACGCCCGGCTTTGCCCAGAGCTACAAATTCGTGATCGTGCCCAAGGCGATGAACAATCCGTTCTTCGATTTCGCGCGCGACGGTTGCCAGAAGCGCGCCAAGGAACTCGGCAACATCGAATGCATCTACAAGGGTCCTGTCGAGCACGAGCCGGCGACGCAAGCGCAGATCATCCAAGATTTCATCACCCAGAAGGTGGACGGTCTGGCCATCTCGGTCGCCGATGTCGCGGCCATGACCAAGTCGATCGAGGCGGCAACTGCTGCCGGCATTCCCGTCATCACGTTTGACGCTGACGCGCCGGGCTCGAAGCGGATTGGCTATATCGGCACCGACAACAAGGAGTTCGGCGTCGCGCTCGGCAAGCAGTTGCTGAAGCTCCGGCCCGATGGCGGCAAGTACGCGATGGTCTCCGGCGGGCCAGGTGCGAAGAATCTGGCCGAACGCGTCGATGGCGTCCGGGAGGCGCTCAAAGGCTCGAAGTGGACCGAAATCGGGGGATCGCCGACGTTCTGCAACGATGACCCCGCGCTGGGCGTCCAGCAGATGACCGATCTGCGCACCGCTGTTCCCGACCTCGCGGCGATCATCCCGGTCGGCGGCTGGCCGATGTTCGCCCCGGAAGCCTTCAAGGCGTTCGCCAGCAAGAGCAAGAAGGACCTCGACGCCGGCAAGTTCACGCTCGTCGTGGCCGATACCCTCAAGATGCAGCTTGAACTTCTGAACGAGGGCTATGTCAACACACTGATCGGCCAGCGTCCGTTCGAGATGGGCGAGAAAGCGATGGATACGCTGCTCGCCATCAAGAAGGGCCAGAAGGTGCCGGAGATCATCCACACCGGTCTCGACGTCGTGACAAAGGACAACGTCGCGGCGATGCTGAAGTAGCAGCGCCAGCGGACCAATTGGCGGCGCGGGGTGCGCGCCGGCAAAATATCGAAAACAACCCCATGCAAAGTAGGCGGCGGCTGCCGGCGTTCGACGAGGCAACTTGACACGTCGGGCAACTCAGGGAGATACTTCCAATATTCCGAAATCATGCAAGCGGTGAGCCGATCGCACCAGCGGGCTCACCGGTTGCGACCGCCGGCTGCAGTTTGGCTCCCTCAGGAATCGCCCCGTTCTGAGGAAGTTTCGCCCTCGCGCATGCGGCCAAGCTCCAAGGGCGCATTGGCGCTGTCGAGGAACTCAACCGTGGTGAACCACAGGTCGGCATCGCCGACATTTTCGAGATCGTGGATCTTGTGTTCACCTTTTCCATAGACGAAGTGGCGCGTCTCACCGGCCGAGTAGACCGCTTCGACGATCGTCCCGTCCTCCGCATGCGATTGCGCCCGGCCCGGCGTTACCGCGGTCCAGAAGTAGTCCAGCACGTGACGATGGAATCCGATGCGCTCACCTGGGGCAAGCCGGATTTCCCAGACCCGCACGCGCTCGGTCTCGGACAACAGCCGCGTCCCGACCCGCCCGTTGAGCTGATTGGTATCGAACTCCTTGCGAATGGCGTCGGGCCATGCGGCCCTCCCCTTCTCCATCACATCGATGCTCATTGTCATATCTCCCTGAGATGAGTGACCCACGTTGCGTTACTCGACGCCGAGCCCCGTCTGGGCGCGAACGTGCTGCGCGCCGAACGAGGCGCGGACGGAAGCGGCTGCCGCACTGCGGTCCAGCACGGACACCGCCCACGATACGGCGAAGGCGAGCGGAACCGAGACCAGGGCCGGATTGTCGTAAGGGAATGGTGCAGGCCCGAGCTTCAACGCCGCGGTCCAGACGCCCGGGCTGAGCGCGACCAGTCCCACCGAAGCCAGCAGGCCGGCGAGCGACCCGCTCACGGCGCCGCGTGTCGTCAGGTCGGGCCAGACGATCGAGAGAAGGATCACCGGGAAGTTCGCACTCGCCGCGATCGCAAACACCAGTCCGACCATGAATGCGATGTTCTGGTTCTCGAACAAGACACCCAGACCCATCGCAATCAGGCTGATCGCAACCGCGGCAGCCTTCGAGACGAGCACTTCCTCATGCTCGCTGGCACGGCCCCGGCGGATCACGCGGGCATAGAGGTCGTGGCTCGCCGCCGAGGCTCCCGCGAGCGTCAGCCCCGATACGACAGCGAGGATCGTCGCGAACGCCACCGCCGAGATGAACCCGAGCAGCAGCGATCCGCCGACGGCATCGGCCAGATGCAGGGCCACCATGTTGACGCCGCCAACGAGGGCGCCCGACGCATCCCGAAACTGCGGGTTGGCCGAAACGATCGCGATGGCGCCGAAGCCGAGCACGAACAACAGGCTATAGAAGATCGAGATGAACCCGGTCGCGACCAGCACCGATGTGCGCGCCTGGCGGGCATCGCTCACGGTGAAGAAGCGCATCAGGATATGCGGCAACCCGGCCGTGCCGAAAATCAGGGCGAGCCCGAGAGAGATCGCCGATACCGGATCCTTGACGAGTCCGCCCGGCGCCATGATGGCGTCGGCCTTCGGATGCAACGTCACGGCTGCACGGAACAGCGCCTCCAGGCTAAAGCCGAAGTGCCCGAGGATCAGGATCGACATCAGCACCGAGCCCGACATCAGCAGGATGGCCTTGATGATCTGCACCCAGGTCGTCGCGAGCATGCCTCCGACCGTTACATAGATCATCATCAATACGCCGACGATGCCGACCGCGTAGATGTAGGGAAGCCCGAACAGCAACTGGATCAGCTTGCCGGCGCCGACCAGCTGGGCAATCAGATAGAAGACCACGATCACGAGGGTGTTGACGCCCGCGACCGCCCTCACCGGGACTTCGGACAACCGATATGCCGCCACGTCGGCAAAGGTGTAGCGGCCGAGATTGCGCAACGGCTCGGCAATCAGGAACAGGATCATCGGAAAGCCGACCAGGAAGCCGATCGCATAGATCATGCCGTCGTAGCCCGAAGTATAGACGAGCGCGGTAACGCCGAGGAATGTCGCAGCCGATGTGTAATCGCCGGCGATCGCGAGCCCGTTCTGGACGCCCTTGAGACCGCCGCCGGCAGCATAGAAATCCTTGGCCGTGCTCGTACCACGCCGCGCAGCCCACCATGTGATGCCAAGACTGATCGCGACGAAGCCGAGGAACATGGCGATCGCCGTCGCGTTCAACGGTTGCTGCGTGCCTGTCGCCGCGGTCAGCGCGTCGGCCGCTGCGGGCCCGGAAGGCAGGACGAAAGCAGTTGCAATCAGGGCTCCGTAAACCGAGCGTGACGTCATCGGAGATCCTCCAGAAGAAGCTGGCTGAGGCTGTCGAAACGGGAATTGGCGTGCCGCACGTAGATCGCCGTCAGCAGGAAGCCGAGCGCGATCAGGCCGACGCCGACCAACACGCCCCAGGTGATCACCGTGCCGCTCCACAGCGGATACCCGAGCAGCCGGGGCCAGAATGCGATCGTCAGGATGTAGCTGAAGTAGGCGGCGGCCATGACGATCGACATCGCAACGCCAAGGCGTGTGCGCTCGCTCGCAAGCTGTCTGAACGTCGGATGCTGCTGGATGGTTTGCAGGTCCATTGGTGATTGTCCTCCCTCCGTTGAATTCGCCTAGGCGGCAATGCCGGTTGCCACCGCGGTCTCCGCCATGACCGCCTCGGGGCTGCGATGCCGCTCTGCCATCGCCCGTTCCTCGGCCGTGGCGATTTGCGCCTGCATGTACGCGCCGAGATGGCGGGCGCGCCGCACGACTGCGGCCCCGAACGGGAGCCGGGTTGTCTCGAACGTCGCGAGCGCCATCGGCAGATCGGCCGAATGGCCTCGCAACGCATCGACCAGAGCCGCCGCATCCGCCGCGGCTTTCGTCACGCCCATGCCGACATGGGGCCTCGCCACGAACGCAGCATCGCCGAGGATGACGGTGCGGGATCCGAGCGCCATGCGCGGTGTCTCGAGATCCAGGATGGCCTGGATGAACGGCTGAGACGTGAGGTGAACGACCTCGGCGAATTGCGGCGCCAACAGCCGCTCGGCGTCTCGACGCATCGCGGCAATCACATCGGATCGAATCCTGGTCGGCGGAATCGACAATGGCTGCCTGACACCGTCGATATCCGTCAGCAGATCCGCCAGTCCATGGTCAGCGTCGGCCGGGCGATACCAGACGAAATTGAAGCGGCGCTCGCCGACATCCATCTCTTCGTTGGCCCCGGCAACGGGATAGCCGAGCATCTGCTCCCCGGGAGGCAGGCTGAAGGCGAACCAGTCGCACAATTCCGCCCGCGTCCGAGCCGACAGGTCCCGCTCGTTGACGAGGCCCCGCCAGGCGACGTAACCGGCATATTTGGGCTGGACGTTGGCCGCGAGCTGCGTCCTGACGCTCGAGAATATGCCGTCGGCGCCGATCAGCAGGTCTCCCGACGCTTCGGTGCCGTCGGAAAAGCGCGCCACCACCCGGTCGCCGAATTCCGTGGCGTCCGTGAGGTTCTTGCCGTGATGGTAGTGCTCGGCCGGCAGCGCCGCCTTCAAGAGCCCGTAGAGGTGCCCCCAGGACGTGAGCACTTGCCGCAACCCGAGTTCGCCCGCGATCTGGCCACTCCGGTCCAGCACGCGCCGCCCCGGAACGACGACCCCGACCGCCGCGGCCGCGGTATCGATGCCGGCCCGGGCCAGGACGTCGAACAACTCCGAATGCGTGACGATGCCCGCGCCACGGCCCGCCAGTTCGGCGCCGATACGCTCGTAGACGTCGACGTCCCAGCCTTCCCGCCGCAACAGCAACGCAGCGAACAGACCGGCCATTGATCCGCCGATCACAAGTGCCTTCGGCGGCACTCCACGCTTCCAGCGGTCGTCGCTCATGGGCATCCTCCTTTCGGTGATCGATTGCAGCGTTTCGTTGCTTATTTATCAATTGATCAATAATTGGCGCGGCGCCCGGCGCGAGTCAACAGTTATTTATCAATTGATAAACAAAAAGTGATGACGTTTGCTGCGGTCGGCTCCGGCGGCAAATCGGTGTATGAGGGTGCGGCAGTGTCCTCAAACCGACGAATCAGGCGTGAAGCAGGCCAGACGAGCGCGTCTTCCGACACCGATCCGAGAGCAACAGAGGCTGGACCCGTCGGAGCGGGAAGCCATCATCGCGCGGGAAGCCGTGTCGTTTTTCGCCGAGCACGGGTTCGAGGGACAGACCCGCGAACTCGCAAAGCGGCTGCGCATTACGCAGCCCCTGCTCTATCGCTATTTTCCAAGCAAGGAAGCCCTGATCGAGCGGGTCTATCAGGAGGTTTTTGTCGGGCGCTGGAAACCGTCCTGGGAAAAGATCATCACCGATCGCTCGGTCCCGCTCAAGGCCAGGCTGATCCAGTTCTATCGCGAATACGCCGAGGTCATCCTCACCTACGAATGGATCCGCCTGTTCATGTTCGCGGGCCTCAGGGACCTCGGACTCAACGCCCGTTATCTCAAGATGCTGCGCGAACGTGCGTTCGAAAGGGTGATCGAGGAGATCAGGTTCGAGTATGGACGTCCCTCGACCGATGAGATGCCGACCACCGATATCGAAGTCGAGATGGTGTGGGGCCTGCACGCCGCGATCTTCTATCTCGGGGTTCGCAAGTTCATCTACTCGATGCCCCTGGAAACCGACGTCAATTCGATCATCGATGCAAAGGTGACGACGTTCCTGGGCGGCGTTCGCTTCGTCCTCCCGGCGAAGGCGATCGCCTAGATCCCGCTCCCTCCAATCACGCGCCGATCGCCTTCCTGATGCGGGCGGGATTGAACGGGAGGTCATGCATCCGAACGCCGGTTGCATCCCTGATCGCGTTCGCGATCGCGGCTCCCGTCGGCCCTTGCGCGGCCTCGGCGACACCATAGAAGCCATCGCCGGGCCGATCTATCAGGTGAACGTCAACCGCGCCCGGAACGCTGTCGAACCGCATGATGGGATAGGCGGACCAATCCACCGACGTCACACGGGTGCGATCGAACGTGACCTGCTCGAACAGCGTCCAGCTCATCGATTGCAGGATGCCGCCCTCGATCTGGTTGCGGACGCCGTCCGGGTTCACGACCTGCCCCGTATCCACCGCCGCCACGACGCGACGGACACGAACGGCGCCGCTGAGGCGCACGACTTCGATCTCGACGGCCACCGCGCACCAGGCTTCGAGGTTCTTGTAGCGTGCAAAACCAAAGCCGAATCCGGTGTTGTCGGAACGCTTGACCCGCGCGGCCCAGCCGAAGCGCGTTGCCGCCGTTTCGATGACCTCACGCGCGCGGGGATCGACGGTATGGCGAAGTCGAAACGTGACGGGGTCCTGACCCGAGCGCGCCGCCAGTTCGTCAAACATGCTCTCGATCGAAAGCACGTTGAGGTATCCACCCAGCGAGCGCATCGAGGAGCCACGCAAGGGCATGTCGGGCAGGAAGTGACTGATCACCTTGCTGTTCGGGATCGCATAGAGCGGAATTGCATTGCGGTCGCCGCCGCCCTCGGGCTGCGCCAGCGCAACCGGCGGCGCGGGTGGCGAAGCGTCGGACCTCAGTCGGGCGGCTGTCAGCGTTCCCGGAGGTCCGGGCCGCATCATATGCGACTGGCTCCAGACCTCGTGGTGCCAATCCGCGATCACCCCATCCGGTCCGACCGCCGCGCGGAGCTTGACCACCATGCCAGGTCCGAACGGATCCCAGGCGTGCTCCTGTTCACGCATCAGCTGCACCCTGATCGGCCGACCGGGCATCGCGACGGCAAGCATCGCTGCATCGGCTGCGGCGTCGTCGGCGCCATTGTGGCCGTAGCAACCGGCCCCTTCCGCATGAATGCAGCGAACGTTTTCGGTGGGCATGCGCAGCATGCCGGCAATCGCATTACGAAGGAAGAAAACGCCCTGCGTATGCGTCCAAACTGTGAGCATGCCGTCCTGGAATTGCGCCACCGCACAGGACGGCCCGATCGAGCCGTGGGTGAGATAAGGCCGGCTGAAGCTCGCTTCGACCGCGATTCCCGGCTTGCCCGGACGTCCCTCATCGTGAATCGTCGTGTCGCGCGAAGGCAGGTTGATCAGGGCACCCGGCAGGTCCGCGCTATCAGGCAGAGCTTGCTGTTCGATCCAGGTCGTGCTCGCTGCGAGCGTTCGCATTCCCTGAACGGCGGTCCACTCACGGTCTGCGATCACACCGAGGAAATTGCCGTCGCGCACAACCTTGGCGATCCCGTTCATTCGCTCGACAGGCGCGATATCGAGATCGCGCAAGGTGGCCCCGTAACTCGGCGGACGGACCACACGACCGTGCAGCACCCCATCGGGGCGCAGATCCTGAACATAGGCGCTACCGCCCGTCACCTTGGCCGGAATATCGATCCGCGAAACCGGCTGGTTCATCACCGTGAAGTCTGCCGGCGAGGTGAGATGCGACGTTGTGCTCGCTTCCACAGATAACAGTTGATCGCAAACCAGCTCGCCATAGGCCAGGCGTGCGCCGTGTGGGCCGAACACCGCGCCGTTGCGGACCTGGAGCGAGGCCGCCGGCACGCCAAGCCTGCGGGCAGCCTCGTCACGGAGAATCTCGCGCGCCTGCGCCGCCACGTGCCGGATTGCAGTGCCGGAGTCCTGCATCGAATGGCTTGCGGCCGTGTAGCCTTCATTGGGCGTCCGCGCGGTATCTGCCGTAACGAGCGACAGCCGATCGAACGGCACCTTGAGCTCCTCGGCCGCGACCTGGAGCAGCGCCGTCTTGAGGCCCTGGCCGAGCTCGGCCTTTCCCGTGAGGATCGTGACCGCGCCCGACGCATCGATCCGAATCCAGGCGTCGATGTTGGGTGTGTCGTCGAGGCTTCCGGGAAGACCGTGCTTCGAGGGGCCTCCACCGGTGCCGGTTTCCGTCTGTGCATGCGCCCCGGCAAATCGCAAGGCGACAACAAGCGCGCCGGCACCCGTCAATACGCTCCGTCGAGAGACAGCATGCGTCATCGCCCCGCCCTCACCTCTTCAGACTTCTTCTTCAGCTCGTCAGCGGCACGGCGGACCGCACGCAAGATCCGCATGTGAGTTCCGCATCGGCACAGATGCGGCTGCAGTTCGGCCCTGATCGCCTCGTCGGTTACGTTCGGATCGCGATTGAGCAGCGCCTGGGCGCGCATCATCATGCCCGGGATGCAATAGCCGCACTGCGCCGCCTGCTCGGCAATGAAAGCCTGCTGCAACGGGCCTGGCTCCGCCTGGCTCCCGAGTCCTTCCAGGGTGGTAATGGCCCGCCCCTCCAGCACCATCACCGGCGTGATGCAGGAGAAGATGGCCTTGCCATCGACGATCACGGTGCACGCACCGCACTGGCCGAGGCCGCAACCATACTTTGCAGCGTTCAGCCCGAGTTCGTCGCGGAGAACATAGAGCAGCGGCGTGTCCGGGCTCGCCTTGATGGATCGGCTCTCGCCGTTAACGGTCAACGTTGTCATGGCGCGTCAGCGACCCTTCTGCTCGTTGTTCTCTTGTCCGGCTCACCGGTTGGCTCTTGCGTCTGCGATCGCCTTGGCGATTCCGCTCCACTGCGCCTTTCCGGCGAATTGGGTGCGCAGGTAATTGGCGAGATCGGAGATTTGCCGGTCGTCGAGAGCATCGCCAAAGCCGGGCATGATCGGACGCGCCGAACCGTCGGAGGACGCGGCGATTCCCCGCAGCACGAGATTGATCAGATTGGCTGGCGTCTCGTCGGCAAGCGCCGTGGAGAGAGCAAGGCCCACGCCCCCCAGCGGCAAAGGTCTGCCGCCCTCATGGCATGACGCGCAAAGAGCACCGTAGATCGCTCCGCCCGGATCGGACTGGAGCGGCGGCGTCGCAGCTTGCACGCCAGCCGCCTGCGGCAATTGTCCCGGTCCCTTGGCAACGGGGATTTTTGCGCTTGTCCGAGCTTCGCCCTTGCCGAGCGAGGCCAGATAATAGGCCATTGCGCTGACGTCGGCGGGATCGACCTGGGACAGATTGTCGGTCACGTTCGCCATGGGCCCTTGAGCCGTGCCATGCATGGGATGCGAGCCACGTGCGAGATAATCGGTCAGGGCCGCCTCATCCCACGGGACCGTCGACGGCGAGCTTCGACCGAGCGCATAGGCACGCCAGCCTTCGGCCACGCCGCCCTGGAAACTCGCCGAGACCTCTTCTGCGCCCATCAGGTTTCGCGGAGAATGGCAGGCGCCGCAGTGCCCGAGCCCGTCGACCAGATATTTTCCCCTGTTCCACTTCGCATCCTTCGACGGGTCGGCGACGAAGCGCTCCCGATGCAGAAACAGCAGCTTCCAGCCGGCGAGCGTCAGGCGAATATTGAGGGGGAACGGAAGGCCGTTTGGCGGTGCCGACGACCTGACCGGATCGAGCGACATCAGAAAGGCATACAGTGCGTTTGCATCATCATCCGTCACGCGCGTGAAGTGATCATACGGGAACGCCGGATAAAGGTGACGACCCTCGCGGTCCACGCCGGACCGCAAGGCGCGAACGAACGCCTGCTCCGACCATCGACCGATGCCGGTCTCCGGATCGGGCGTGATGTTGGTGGAGTAGATCGTGCCGAACGGCGTCGGCATCGCAAGTCCGCCGGCGTAGGGTGCTCCGCCGGTCGCCGTGTGACACGTGGCGCAGTCGCCAAGCAGCGCGAGGCTTGCGCCACGACGCACCATCACAGTATCGGTGGCCCTGGCTGATCGCGGATCAATCGGATCAATGGACGATTCCCAGGCGTAGAGAAGCGCCCCCGTCCCACCGATCGCCCCGACGGCAAGCAGCGCGAGCAGAACTGACCTGAGCTTCATCGCCGTCCCTTCCTGAATGGAAACGCCATACCAGTTCGCCGCAGGCGTCATCTTTTCAGTTTGATGCGGCCCTTGAACAATCTCCCGATGAGGTCACGACGGTGCGGAGCGCCGGCGTCGTGTCGCCGGTTCGGCCAACGACGTTCGACCGGGAGGTCGCAGCGCCGCAATGCGCCCGCGGGTTCAAAAGCCAGTCCAAAGCATGCGCATTCAGTCCAATACGTTCGCCGGCCTGCCGCGTAACGTGCCTTGCGAGAGCTCTTTCATCCGGAAGACCGCGCACTGTGCAGCCCGCTGCACATGACAGCCATTCATTTTGCACGGACTTGTTATTTATCAATTGATAATTAACTGCCGATCGTGTTTGAAGTCAAGCGTCGGACGCAGCGAATTGAAGCTGCGCGCCGACCAGCGAGGATTGCGGCCATGTCGACGTCTGCTCTCAGCACGGACCAACGGGTTCCTGAACTCACCCGCGCACGCACGTTTGCCATGGCGGTTTGTGCCGGCATCGCGGTCGCGAACATCTATTACAATCAGCCGCTGCTCGGCCTCATCGAAGCGAATTATCCGGCCTCCTCGGCAATCGGCCTGATCCCCACGGCCACGCAGTTCGGCTACGCGGTCGGTCTCCTCGTGCTGGTCCCGTTGGGCGATCTCGTGGAGAGGCGGCGCCTGATCGCCGTGCAATTCGTCGTTCTGGCGGCGGCACTCGCTTTCGCTGCCGTTGCACCGACCACGCTCGCGTTGATCGCAGCCTCGCTGGTGCTGGGCGTAGCAGCCACGGTGGCGCAACAGATCGTTCCGTTCGCCGCGACGCTCGCCGACGACAAGACGCGGGGCGCCGCGGTCGGAACGGTCGTCAGCGGAATCCTCGGCGGGATCCTTCTCAGCCGCACGATAGCCGGCTTCGTCGGATCGCATTTCGGATGGCGCGAGATGTTTTGGCTTGGCGTGCCTCTGGCGCTCGGCGCCGCCGCGCTGGTCCGCACGACCCTGCCCCGCCATCATCCGACGCAGAGCCTGGGATACGCCGCCGCGCTGCATTCGCTGGTGCATTTGCTGATCGAAGAGCCGGCGCTTCGGCTGGCCGCTGCTACGCAAGCGATGCTGTTCGCCTCCTTCATCGCGTTCTGGACCGTTCTGTCCCTGCATCTGCAAGAGCCGGCGTTTGGCTTCGGCCCCGAGATCGCCGGCCTGTTTGGCGTCATCGGCGCGACGGGAATCCTCGCTGCGCCGCTCGCCGGCCGAACTGCCGACAAGCGCGGCCCTCATCTCGTGATCGCGATTGCCGCCGCGATCTCGCTGTCCTCCTGGGCCGTGTTCGGCGGCTGGAACAGCGTCGCCGGCCTGACCGTCGGAGTGGTGCTGCTCGACGTGGGAGTGAACGCAGCGCTGGTGGCCAACCAGCACCTGATTTTCGCGCTCCGTCCAGAGGCGCGAAGCAGGCTGAACACGGTTTTCATGACGACCATGTTCATCGGCGGATCGCTTGGATCGCTCGGCGCGAGCTGGGCCTATGCGCACGCGTCATGGTTCGGCGTTTGCGGCTACGGAGCCGCACTTGCGGCCGCTGGCCTGCTCTTGCAGTTGCCGACGCTGTTCGGCCGGAAGGCCGCGCATCACTGACCTCGCCAGGTCGAACGGACGCATTTGGAGATCGCAAGACATGCGAATCGCGGTCGTCGGAGGCTCGCTTGCGGGATTGTTCGCTGCAACGCTGCTGGCCCAGGATGGACACGACGTGACGGTCTACGAGCGATCGGTCCATGGGCTTGAAGGGCGCGGAGCCGGCCTGCTGGGCAAGCGCGAGACATTTGCCATTCTGCGCGCGGCCGGCTGCGAACATGTCGCACGCGTCGGGGTGGTCGCGCGGGAACGCATCGTGTTCGGCGATACGGGCCCGACCATCGATCAGAAGATGCCGCCCCAGATGCAGCTGTCGTGGGACTCGATCTATCGCGCGTTTCGAAAGCACATCGCGGACGCCTCATATGTGCTCGATCGGAAGGTCGAACATCTTCGCGAGGAAGCCGACCGGGTCGTGGTTCGCTTCAGCGATGGCAGCGAGACGGCTGCCGATCTCGTCATCGGTGCGGACGGCATCGCGTCCGTCGCGCGCGCCGCGGTCGACGGCAAGGCCACGGCCAATGTCTACGCCGGCTATGTCGGGTGGCGCGGCCTTGTTCCGGAACGCGACCTGCCGGGCTTCGCGGCCAGCGACCTCCTCGAGCGCTTCGCATACTTCCGCATGCCGCATTCACACGTGATCGGCTTCCTCGTCCCCGGGCCGAACGGCGAAACTGAGCCCGGAGATCGCAGATACAATTGGGTCTGGTATCGGCCGGCGATCGGACCAGCAGCACGGGACGGTGTGCTTACGGACCGCGAAGGCCGCATCCACCCATACTCGCTGCCTCCGGGCGCGATCTCCGCACAAGCCCGCGACGGACTCGTCGAGGACGCCAAACGATTGCTGCCGCGCTCCTTCGCCGCGGCGATCGAAGCGACACCCCAACCGTTCGTGCAAGGGATCTTCGACTACGAAACGGAGCGAATGACCTCGCGACGGATTGCGCTGGTGGGAGACGCGGCATTCGTCGTGCGGCCGCATACGGGGATGGGCATCGCAAAGGCGGCGGCTGACGTCATGGCGTTGCGAAAGCACCTTGCATCGGCGCCGCTCGGCGAGGCGCTCCAGCAATACGACCGAGAACGCCGACAGGCAGGCGCCGCTATCGCCGCGTCCGGCCGCGAGCTGGGCGCGCACCTCGTGTGAGCCCGCCAGTTGGCGAAACGGCAAATCAGGGAGAAGCAGATGAGCTGGCATCACGATCATGATTTCAGGGTGACGATCAGCGGCGGATCGGTCGCCGGGCTTTGCAATGCAATCACGCTTCGTAAATTGGGTGCGACCGTCACCGTACACGAGCGCGTGCCGGGTCCGATGCTGGCCCGAGGAGCCGGGATCGTCGTCCAGCGAGAACTGATCCAGTTGCTCGAGGAAAACGGTGCAGGTCCGCTCCCGTTCACGACCTGCCGCGGCCGGCGATATCTCGACCCGGACGGTGGCGATGGTGTTCTCCAGGACATGCCGCAGGAATTCACCTCCTGGGAAGCCATCCACAAGGCGCTGCGGGCAGCCGTTCCCGGTGAATGCTATCGGGCTGACTCCGAGGTGATGGCGGTGTCCCAGGCAGGCTCCAAGGTCTCGGCGACGCTTGGCGACGGCTCCGTCGTGGAAAGCGATCTGTTCGTGGCCGCCGACGGTTCGGGCTCGGCGGTCCGGCGTCAAATGCTTCCTGATGTCGAGGCCAGATACGCCGGTTATGTTGCCTGGAGAGGCACGCTCGACGAGCGCAACGTGCCTTCCGATCTCTTCCCATTCTTCGACGATCGTTTCACCTTCTCGGAAGCCCGCAATGGCGGCCACATGCTGGCGTATTTCATCCCGGGACCCGACGGGGCCGTGATGCCCGGGTCGCGTCGTCTCAACTGGGTCTGGTATGTGCACGTCGGTGCCGCCGAGCTCGCGACTGTGCTGACCGACAAGGATGGCACGCGGCATCGATCTTCGCTTCCGCGCGGCTCGGCATCGGCGAAAGCCGTCGCCGATCTGAGGGCCCGCGCCTTGCGCGAGATCCATCCAAAGATGGCCGCGCTGGTCTCGGAGACGCCGGATCCGTTCCTTCAGAGCATCCTCGACGTGACGGTGCCGAAAACCCTGTTCGGCCGCGTCCTGCTGACCGGCGACGCAGCTTTCGTGGTGCGGCCTCACACGGCCGGAGGGACCGCCAAGGCGGCATATGAGGCCTCGGTTCTCGCACGCGCGCTGAAATCGGCACGCGCCAATGTCGACGTCGCGCTTCAATCCACCGAACGGTTGCAGCTGGAATATGGCAACGCGCTCTACCAATACGGCCTTGCGCTCGGCAATCGCTGGTCACGCGATAGAAGCACCGACTAGCGAGCGCTCAGCCGGCGCCCGATCCGAACCGATCGACGAGAAAATCAATGAAGAGCCGGACCTTGACGGCAAGATGTCGCGTCGGCGGATAGACCGCATAAAGGGTGAGCGGCGGCGCCGAATAGTTCGCAAGGACGGCCTGGAGGCTGCCGTTCTTCAGGGCCTCCGCCGCGATGAACTCCGGTATCAGCGCGATGCCCTTGCCCCTGACCGCCACGTCGCGCAGCACCTCTGCGTTGTTGACGCACAGCGACCACGCCGGCTGAATCCAATGCACGCCATCGTCGCCTGTCAGCTTCCATTGATTGCCCGTCAGCAGGAAGCCGTAGGTCAGGGAGACGTGATCGCGCAGATCCTGCGGATGGAGCGGCGTACCATGACGCTTCAGATAATCGGGCGATGCGCAGACCCGCCGCGGGACGGGGACGATCTTGCGCGCGATCAGGCTCGAGGATTCCAGTTCGGCAATGCGCAGTGTCACATCGAAGCCGTCCTGGACGGGGTCGAGAAGATCGTCACTCAGCACGAGTTGAATCTGAAGGTCCGGATACTTCGTCATGAAATCGGCGAGCGCGGGCCCGAGGCGCATCGTGCCGAACGACATCGGCGCATTGACGCGCAACAGGCCGCGCGGCGCCGATTGCAACTGAGTGACCGCCTGATCCGCCGCATCGACATCCGAGAGGATGACGACGGCCCGCTCGAAATACATCTGGCCGTTCTCGGTCGGGCTGGCGTGCCGGGTGGTGCGGTTCAGCAATTGCACCCCGAGGCTCTCCTCGAGCTCGCCGACATATTTGCTGATCGCCGACCGCGAGAGCCGCATCTGGCGGCCGGCCTCGGCGAAGCTGCCGCTTTCGACGACCTTCACGAAGGCTCTCAGGCTCGCCAGCTTGTCCATCCACCCCTCGATTGTCGCCAAATCGTAGACATAGCTGCCATAAAACCATGAATTGTCCTCAGAACAAAGCCGTCCGATATGTATTCGCGAAACGAAGTTGCTCGTTCGAGCTGGAGGAAGAACATGTCAGGACTTCATCATGTCACCGCCATCGCTGGTGACCCCATCAGGAATTTTGGCTTCTACACGCGGGATCTCGGCCTGCGGTTCGTCAAGCGGACCGTCAATTTCGACGATCCGGCCACCTATCACTTCTATTATGGCGACGAGACCGGCCGGCCCGGCACGATCCTGACGTTCTTTCCCTGGCAGGGCGTTCCTCCGGGCCGGAGGGGCGTCGGCGAAACCCACCAGACCGCCTTCCGCGTGCCGCAACGCTCGCTCGGCTACTGGACGCAGCGTTTCCTTGAAAAGGGCATCCATTACGAAGCGCTGGAAAAGCGGTTCGGAGAATCGGTCCTGCCATTCACGGATCCGGACGGCATGGCGCTGGCGCTCGTCGGCGTGCCGGGTGCCGAAGACGAGCCGGCCTGGAGCAATGGCGACGTTCCGGTCGAGCACGCGATCCGCGGCTTTCACGGCGTGACCCTTCTGCTCGACAATGCCGGGAAGACCGCGGCGGTCTTGACTGATGTGTTCGGCTTCAAGGAGACGGCCCGAGAGGGCTCCGTGATCCGCTACAAGGCGCCCGGTGACGTCAACGGCAGCGTCGTCGACATCTATGAGGCGAAGGGATTCCTGCGCGGTCATCAAGGCGGCGGTTCGGTGCATCACATCGCATTCCGCGCGGCCGACGATGCCGAGCAGGGCAAGATGGCGCAGAAGCTCGTCGAGAATCACGGGCTGCATCCGACCGAACAGAAGGATCGCAACTACTTCCGCTCGATCTACTTCCGTGAGCCGGGCGGCGTGCTGTTCGAGATCGCGACCGACGTCCCGGGCTTTGCCGTCGATGAGCCGGTGGAGACGCTGGGACACGAACTGAAGCTGCCGGGCTTCCTCGAGTCGCATCGCAAGGAGATCGAAGGCGTCTTGCCGAAGCTGGAAGGAGCCGTATCGTGACGGACGCCCCCTCATTCGTCTATCGTTTTGAGAAAGCCAGCAAGGCTGACGCGCCGCCGCTGCTGCTCCTGCACGGCACCGGCGGCGACGAGAACGATCTGCTGCAACTCGGCGCCATGATATCGCCGGGCTCGGCCCTGCTCTCGCCACGCGGGCGCGTCCTCGAACACGGCATGCCGCGCTTCTTCCGCCGCCTGGCGGAGGGCGTGTTCGACGAACAAGACGTGCGCAAGCGCGCGCTCGAGCTTGGAGCATTCGTCGAAGACGCAGGGCGACGCCACGGCATCGCGGCGCCGGTCGCGGTGGGATTTTCCAACGGCGCGAACATCGCGGCCGCGCTTCTCCTGATGAAGCCGGACGTTCTCGCCGGCGCGGTGCTAATGAGGGCCATGGTGCCCTTGTCGGACCCGCCGAAAGCCAGGCTCGACGGCAAACCGGTGCTCATCTTGTCGGGACAGGCAGACCCGATCGTTCCACCCGGCAATGCGGCGAGGCTGTCGGCAATGCTGGCCGACGCGGGAGCCAAGGTGATTCTCAGGACCTTGCCGTCCGGTCACCAGCTGTCGCAGGCGGACGTCAATCTGGCCCACGATTGGATCGCCGGTGCCGATGCCCGGGTTGCCTAGCTTGATGCGAGCCGAACTGTCACTCCGGCAGTTCGGCTCCATTGCCTTGGATACGCCTGTCAGTCGCCTTCCATCACCTCGACCACGCGCGCCCCGAACAGCTCCTCCTGGTCCAGCTCTCCTTCCAGCCGGTGCATGATGCTGTCATGAATGCGCCCGCCGTTGAAGAGCTCCAGCAGCTTGCTGCGGCCGGCATCCACCGCGATCAGCACCGCACGATAATGCTGCAGCCTCCGCTCTTCGTGCGGGCCCTTGCCGAGGGCGTGGTCCTCGGCAATCGCCAGACGATGCCCGTACTGCTCAACGAGTCGCGGATGCGCATGCTTCCCCTCGCCGTCAAGCGAATGTGCGCGGATCGCATCGAACTGGGCACGCGCGATTTCGGCCCGGATCGCCTCTTCGGACAGCGTTTCGTCTCCGTGCAGCAGGAACTCCTTCCCGGTCAGCGTCTTCGCCACCGGACCAAGCGTCAGTCCGAGGACGACGATGGTCGCGGCGACGACGCAGAAGGTCACGAACAGGATGATGTCGCGGCCCGGAAAATGCTCCGGCAATGACAATGCGGCGGCGAGACTCACGACCCCGCGCATCCCGGCCCAGCTCATCACCAACGGAACGGCCAGCGGTGGATAGGGATCCCGTTCGCGGAGCGACGGGATCAATGCTCGCGGAATGTAGGCGGTCGGGAAAATCCACGCGAACCGGGCGAGCACCATCACTGCAAAGATCGTCGCGGCCGCCGGCGCAAGCGTGCGCACGATTCCCCAATCCGAGCCGAACCGGTGCAGAACGCCGCGAAGCGCCAACCCCACCAATACGAAGACCAGGGCCTCCATCACGAAGGTCACGACGGACCACACCGCCAGCGCCTGCACGCGCGACGCTGCGCTCAAGGCCTTGTGCTGCAGGCGTCCGAGGATCAGCCCGCACGCAACCGTCGAAAGCACGCCCGACACATGCAGGCGGTCGGCCAGCAGATAGGCGGCCCAGGCCGACAGGAAGGTCCAGACCACGGTTAGCCTGGCATCGGTCAATCGTCCGGCGACGAAGGCGCATATCCAGCCGAGCGCGAGACCGATACCGATGCCCACGGCCGAAACGTAGACGAAGCTTACTGCGGCCGCCTCAGCGCTGAAGGCACCGGTCAGTGCGGCGGCGACTGCGAAACGAAAGAGAACGAGGCCCGATGCGTCGTTGATGAGGCTTTCGCCTTCGAGAAGGACAGCGATGCGCGGCGGGACGTTGAGATGGTCGAGCACAGCCCGCGCCGCGACGGCGTCGGGCGGCGAAACGATTGCGCCAAGCGCAAAACACGCGGCCCAGGGCAGTGCCGGGAAGAAGAAGTGTGTCACGACACCGACCAGCAGGGTCGTCAACACGACGGCTCCGACCGCCAACTGCAGGATGATCCTGAGATTGGCCCGAAAGTCAGGCCACACCGTGAAATAGGCGCCCGAGAGCAAGAGCGGCGGAAGAAACAGCACCATGACGAAGTCCGGGTCGAACTCCACCTCGGGAAGTCCCGGAACCAGGGCCAGCATAATGCCGGCCAGCACCAGCACCGACGCGGACGGCAGGCGCAAGCGACGGGCCACCGTGTCGAGCACGACGGCAATCATCAGCAGCAGAAGGATGGTCTGGAACGACTCGGCTGAACTCATCGCGCGCTAGGCCGTCTTTTCCGGTGCAGGCTCGCCCCCCGCCAGGAACACCGCCGGCAACGCGATGAGCGGAGGCAGGACGAAGCACCAGGTACCGAACTTGGCATAAAGGCAGGCGCCGGCCGCGCACCCCAAGGCGAACGCAGCCACACTCGCCGACATCTTGCCCAAGCGGGGCTTTGCAACGGTCAGAACCGAGACCGGCGCGCGCCGCAGGACGTCAGCGGCATCGATCATGATCTGGGTCGTCGTTCCCGTCATCAGAGTGCTGGGCGGGTCCGTACCCATGTGGATGCGATGAGCGGCGTTCTGAATGGCCATCGCGGCAACGAGGAGCATCCCGGTGACGATCGCCTGCCAACTGTCGCCTTGCACAAACGGCCCGAAATGGACGGCCGCTGCGCCACCTATCGCGAGAAGCAGCGTCTTGATCGCCAGCATCGAGCGGAGGATCGGTAGTCCCATGACCGGGAGATAGAAGCTGAAGATCCTCGTGACGATCACGACCGCGCAGAAAACCGGAAGCGCAAGCAGCTTGGCCAACGCCCCGGACGTCCCGAGCACGATCGCGGCACCGAAGGTGACGAAGTTGCCGGTGACATGCGCCGTGAACAGCCCCTGAAGGGCGAGGAAGCCGGCCGTATCAACGAAACCTGCGTTGAGGCTCATCAGCAGGGCAAGAAGGGAAATTGGCTTTGACATGCTACCAGCCGTACTGGAGTTGGACACCGAGATAGTTGCTGGTGTGCCCGCCGGCGCCGAGGATCGTATTGCCGACGGCGAAGTGTACCGCTTCGACCGCGCCGGTGAGATGATCGTTGAAGGCGTAGTCGAGGCGCAACTGCCCGTACGCACCCGTCCAAGCGCTTCCGGTTCCTGCCGTTCCCGCGACCGGCACGTTCGGCTGCACATAGATCGCATCAGCCGTCGTCTGACGCCACTGGAACGCAATCGCCGCCATCACTTTGAGCCGATCCGTGGGATTGACGAAGATCGCAGGCTTAAGATGGATGAGATTGGTGTACCCCGTATAGCCACCCAGCGTGAAGTAGTAGCCGTTCGGAAACAGCGGATTGAAGGTCTCGACCACACCGTCGCCGGGGTGGCGGTCGCCCGATGCTGCGTCAAGCTGCAGGCCGATACGCGGCTGCCATGTCACATCGGAAAAGGTGTAGCCTGTCCGCGCACCGACCGCCCAGGCCCGCACGTCCGTCGTACCGACCTGGCCGGCCTGCCCCATGGCCTCGAGGTCCCAATCGAATCCGGCGCCCTTGCCTGCGAACCGTATGTCCAGGATATGGCGTTGCTCGTCGCCGCGCGCGTCCAGATACTTGGCGTCACTGCGCTCATAGAGCGAATAATAGCCGGACAGCTCGTCGTTTCCGAATACCTTCCGTTCTACGCGCAGCGTGCTGAACTTGAAGCGGTCGTTCGACGTGTCGTCGAACGGACGCACGTCGAAATATTGAACGGGCCGGCTGACGAATCCGAGGATGCGCCAGGCACCGCTCTCCCAATCGGCCCAAACCGCGTCGAAGGATTGGCGCACGTTCGGTCCGTCCCGCGATGAAACAAAGCGCTGCAGGTCGAACGCAAAATCCTGACGTCCGGCGCGCGCCTTGAAGGTGCCCGCCGCGGTGGTGTTGACATACTCGATGAAAGCCAGTCGCAGATCGAGGCGGTCCTGATCGACCGAGGAGACGTTCAGCTTGTCGAAGGCACGATCGTCCTCGAGCTGGACGAACGCCCGCCAGTTTTCATCGAAATGCACGTCGGCATGGACCTGAAGCCGCTGCAGGAGGTAGCTGTCCGCGGGGGTGTTGCTGGTTCCGAATGCCGCCGCATTGTTCGACTCGAAGCGCTCGCGCAACGTGGCCCCAAGCGAGACGTAGCTCTTCGGATCCGTGGCCCACAGGGGAATGTATTTGAGCCCGTCGAAGGCTTCGGTCCGCAACCTGGGATCGGCAAGCACCGACCAATCCTCGGCCCATCGGTTGGCCTGGATCGCAGGCCGCTTCGCAGTCGCGTCATCCCCATCTGCCGCAACGGCGGCATGGACTGAGGACGCGATCGCCAGAAGGGGCAATAGCGTCCTGACAATTCGCGTGTCGATCCAAGCCGGCATAACGACCATTACTTCAAGGCGCGTTCGAGGGGCTGCTGGTCTGCACGGGCAGCGTGTTTGGCAGGCGTCGCATGTATCTCCGCGATGTAACCGCCCGGAAACTGCACGATCGCCGCGGACCTTCCTTCGGACGTGTAGGGCTCGACAAGGACGGCGGCTCCGGCCGTCTTTGCCTTGGCAAGCGTCGCGTCGAGATCCGCCACCTCATAGCCCGTCGTCTCGCGGCCGTAGGGATAGGGCAGCTGACCGTCGGTCACGAGAACGACCATCTTGCCGAATGCCGATTCGATGCGAATCCTCTTATAAGTCTGCCCCGTCTTGCCGATCTCGATCCCGGGGGCCTTCGCGGCTTGCGACACCACCTTCCCGCGCGAGAAGGCAAGGAAGCTCCGCACGAATGCATCTGCCCTGTCGGCCGAAACATACACCCGGTTCTCCGGGATCTTCTCGAAGGCCGCGTAGTTCGGCTTGGTGGTGTGCCAGTAGATCTGCATGTTGACGCCGCCCGGCCACTGGATCACGGCGTCGCGTCCGATCGGATCCGGGAAGGTCGTGACGATCACGTCGGCGCCCGCCGCACGGGCGGCCTTGACCGCAACGTCCATGTCGCTGACCAGATATCCGTTCCGTTCGGCGCCGAAGGGATACGGCACCGGCGTCTTGAAGCCGAACAGCGAGACCGTGCCGACCGGCGTCTGGAGCAATTGCGACGTCGTGCTGCTCGGCGTAGGCGTGACCGTTGCGACCACCTGCTTGGTGCTCTGGCCGCCGAACGTCGCCAGAAAGCTCGACACGAACTTGTCCACGTCATCAGGCGCGACATAGACATGGGTCGTGTCGTATTGCGGCGCCACCGCAACCATTTCCCTGCCGGCTTTTCCCGCATCCCTGGCGACCGCTGGCGCCGCTGCGGCAATGGCCGCAACCGACAAGAGCAGAATCGATGCCGATAGCCGTTTCATGGACAACTCCTTGAGCGAGATTGGACTAGAATTCGCTGACTCGACGAGATTGCGTCTTTTCAGCGCAGATCGTCACGACGACAAGACCGGCGATGAGGCCGAGGTGTTCGAAGAACGCATTGAGCGCCATGAACCGTTCGTGGCCTGTGGACAGCCAGAATGCGTTCGCCGTCAGCATCGCCACGAAAGTGAGCACGCCAAGTCCGCCGGCGCCAAGCCAGACGAACCGGTTGGCGATGACCAGCAGGGAGCCGCCGAGCTCGACGACGATCGCCGCTGCGGCCCACAGCCAGGCCGGCTGCAGACCGAAATGCGCCTGCTCGGCGACGGCTGCCGGAAAATCGGCGAGCTTCTGGATGCCGCCGATCAGGAAGGCCGAGACCAAGGCAACCCTGGCGATCGGCAGCAGCCGCGGCCAGGACAGGATGGCTGCGATCCAGCGCGGCGTGCCGGCCTTCGCATGCATCTCAAACCGCCCAGCAGGCGCAGCCGAGCGCGCCCCAGAAGCTCTTGAGGTCCGAAACCGGCAGCTTGCCGGTCCAGGCGCGGGCATGGTCATGGCCGTGCACACCGCAGCTGCTGGCGCAACCGCACATCTGCATGGCGTTCGCCCGCACCGCCTTTGCCTTGCCGTCAGCTCCGAGCCAGTCGCCATAGCCGCCGAAGCTGCGCACCGGCGACCAATCCGGCATCGCCGGCGGCGGCGCGTTGGTGTCGAGCGCCTTGAAGTCTCCGGCACCGTAAACGATACGGCCACCGACCACCGTCAGGTCACTCGACGTATCGGCGATCTCGGCCTCGCTGCACGAGAAATAGTCGCGATCCGGAACGATCAGATCGGCGAGCTGCCCGACCTCGATACGCCCCTTCTTGCCTTCTTCGTTCGAGAACCAGGTGACATTCTCGGTCCACATCCGCAGCGCGGTCTCGCGGTCGAGGCAGTTGCGCGGCGGAGTGAGCCGCAGGCCGCCGACCGTCATGCCGGTCACGAGCCAGGCGAGCGAGACCCAGGGATTGTAGGAAGCGACCCGGGTCGCGTCGGTGCCCGCGGACACCTTGACGCCCTTGTCGAGCATCTTCTTCACCGGCGGCGTCGCTTCGGCGGCACCGTACCCATAGCGCTCGACGAAATACTCACCCTGATAGGCCATGCGGTGCTGCACGGCGATGCCGCCGCCGAGCGCGGCGATGCGATCGATCGACTGGTCGGAAATCGTCTCGGCGTGATCGAAGAACCAGTGCAGGCCGTCCAGCGGCATATCCTGGTTGACCTTCTCGAACACGTCGAGCGCGCGCGAGATCGTCTCGTCATAGGTCGCGTGCAGCCGCCACGGCCATTTGTTCTGGACGAGGATGCGAACGACGCCCTCGAGTTCGCCCTCCATCTCCGGCGGCATGTCCGGCCGGGCGACGCGGAAATCCTCGAAATCGGCGGCCGAGAACACCAGCATTTCGCCGGCGCCGTTGTGGCGGAAGTAATCGGTGCCCTGCTGGTATTTTGAGGTCCTGGTCCAGTTCAGGAAATCGTCCTTTTCACCCTTCGGCTTCTGGGTGAAGAGGTTGTAGGCAAGCCGGATCGTCAGCTGCCCCTCGTCCGAGAGCTTCTGGATGACCGCGTAGTCCTCCGGGTAGTTCTGGAAGCCGCCGCCGGCGTCGATCGCGCCGGTGACGCCGAGCCGGTTCAGCTCACGCATGAAGTGCCGGGTCGAATTGACCTGGTACTCGAACGGCAGCTTCGGGCCCTTTGCCAGCGTGGCATAGAGGATGTTGGCGTTCGGCTTGGCGAGCAGGAGCCCCGTCGGGTTGCCCTTCGCGTCGCGCGTGATCTCGCCGCCCGGAGGCTCCGGCGTATCCTTGGTGTAGCCGACGGCGCGCAGCGCTGCGGCATTGAGCATCGCGCGGTCGTAGAGATGGAGGATGAAGACCGGCGTATCCGGCGCGACCGCGTTGAGCTCGTCGATCGTCGGCAGGCGCCGCTCGGCGAACTGATGCTCGGTGAATCCGCCGACGACGCGCACCCATTGCGGCGGCGGCGTGATCGCGACCTGCTTCCGCAACATGGCCATCGCGTCGGCAAGCGACCATACGCCGTCCCAGCGCAGCTCCATGTTGAAGTTGAGCCCGCCGCGAATGATGTGCAGATGATTGTCGATCAGCCCGGGCAGGACGCGCCGCCCTTTCAGATCGATCACCCTGGTCGATGGCCCGGCCAGCGGCATCACGTCGTGGTCGTGGCCGACCGCCGTGAAGCGCCCGTCCGTGATGGCGACGGCGCTGGCGGCCGGATTGGAACGGTCGAGCGTGGTGAAAAGGCCGCGATGCAGAATCGTATCAGGAGCGCTCATGACGCCTTCTCCGCAACATCTGTGGTTGTCTTGACTTCCTCGGCGTGCCGCCCCGGCAGCAGGCCGAACATGTGAGGCGCGCATTTCGCCTGCCGCCATGCGGCGGCAAGGCCCTCGCCAACGACCATCTGCCTGGCGACGGGAACGATCTGCTCGCCAATGAGGATGCCGAGCAGGCCGACCAGAGCCACCAGAGGCGGTGCGGGAGAACGTACGTTGAGCAGGCTGTAGATGACGCCGACCAGCAGGCCGGCGCCAAGGGACAGTATGTAGATCTTCATCGCACCCCTCTCGGAGGATGGAGGGAGAAATCAGGCGGCCTAAGGCGCGATGAGATCAGGTCATCGCGCGTTGGCCCCTTGTTCGAGCACGATCTATTCGGAAAACCGCTTCGCGCTTTTCCGATTCATGCTTTAGCCAGCCTCCGACGCATGCTCGCCGAGCGCCCACTTCGAGAAGCGGATCTGGATGCCGTAAGGCGAATGCGCCTTCAGGATCTCCATCATGCCGTCGTAGGTCTCGGTGCGTGCCCAGTCCTGCTGCAACTCGAACGCGTACTGGCACGAGGTGATCGGAACCGCGCCGGCCTGCACGAGACGCTCCATCGAGCGGTTGTGGCACTCGATGGACAGGTCGCCGCATGCATCCGCCGGGATGTAGACCTCATAACCTTCCTTCAGCATGTCCAGCGCCGGGAACATCACGCAGGCCTCGGTCCAGAGGCCGCCGATCACGAACTTCTTGCGGCCGGTCGCGGCGACCGCCTTGCGGAAATTGGCATTGAGCCAGGAGTTCATCGAGGTGCGGTCGATGATGTCGTGATTGGGGAAGAGCTCGGCGACTTCAGGCATGAACGGTCCGGAGAACGAGTCCTTCGCAACCGTGGACAGCACGGTCGGAATCTTGAACAGCTTGGCGGCCTTCGCCAGGATCTGGACGTTGTTGAACACCACGAGGCGGTCGTGCGACTGGACGCCCTGGTACATCGCCGGCTGGTAGTCGATGAGCGCAATGGCGCTGTTGTCTGGGGTCAGCATGTCGAGTTTGGACATCGAGATTCTCCTTGAATTGACGATTGCCGGCCGGAGCGAATGACATCCAGCGTCCGTACGGCTTCGACTGTATGACCCGAGGCGCCGCCGCCGCTTGGACAGGTTGTTCGCTGCTTGGACGAAGTCGCGATGAAGGCTCGCGTGCGACAAAACTGCCCTTCGGAGCTTGCAGACGGCGCGCTCGGCCGAGACCGCGAGGCCGTGCAAACAGCGCCGAGGCCGTCCAAGCCAAGGGGGCTTCCATCGATGAGTTTGGCGGGGATGGCCCAACGCATCGGTGCGCGGCCATCGCCACCACAAAGGAGCAACTGATGGCGCTGCTGAAATTACGGGACGGTACCGACCTCTACTTCAAGGACTGGGGCAGCGGAAAGCCGATCCTGTTCAGCCATGGCTGGCCGCTCAGTGCGGACATGTGGGACGCCCAGATGCTGTTCTTCGCCAGTCACGGCTTCCGCGCCGTGGCGTTCGATCGCCGCGGCTTTGGCCGGTCGGGCCAGCCCTGGGAAGGCTACGATTACGATACGTTCGCGGATGACATCGCCGAACTCGTCAAGCATCTCGAGCTCACAGACGTCACCCTGGTCGGTTTCTCGATGGGCGGCGGCGACATCGTGCGCTACGTCGCGCGCCACGGCTCCTCGCGGGTGTCGAAGCTGGCGCTGGTGAGCGCCGTGACTCCCCTGTTCGGCAAGACGGCGGACCATGACGGTGTCGACAAGGCCGTCTTCGACGGCATCAAGGCCGGGCTCGCCAAGGACCGTCCGCAATTCCTGGATGATTTCAGTCCGCTTTTCTATGGGACCAACCACGGCACCAAGGTCTCCCAGGGCATTTTCAAGCAGACACTTCAGATCGGCTTGCAGGCCTCCATCAAGGCGACGATCGACTGCGTGACCGCGTTCTCCGAAACCGATTTCCGTCCCGATATGGCGAAGATCAACGTTCCCACGTTGGTGGTCCACGGCGACGACGATCAGGTGGTCCCGCTTCAGTACACCGGAAAGCGCGCGGCCGAGATGATCAAGTCCGCCACGCTCAAGGTCTATCCCGGCGCTCCGCACGCGACCGCCACGACCCACACGGACCAGCTCAACGCTGATCTGCTCGAATTCCTCAAGTCGTGACATTGGGTGAACACATGACCGACGCTCCCCTTCTCGAACCGAAAGACTGCGCGCTCCTGTTCGCCGACCAGCAGGCCGGGCTCGCCTTCGGCGTTAGCTCGATCGACCGGCAAGTCCTCCTCAACAACGTGGTCGCCCTGGCCAAGACGGCCACGGCGTTCAACCTTCCGGTCATTGCCTCGACCTCTGCGACGAAAGTCTACAGCGGTCCGCTGATGCCGGCGATCAGTGCGGCCTTACCTGGCATCGTCCCGATCGAGCGGCGCAACATGAACGTCTGGGAAGACGACAACGCGCGTGGGAAGATTCTCGCAACCAGCCGGCGGCGTCTCATCGTATCGGGACTGCTGACCGAAGCATGCGTCAGCTTCACCGTTCTATCGGCGTTGGCCGCCGGGCTCGAGGTCTACGTGGTCGGCGACGCCTGCGGAGGTCTCACCACGGTCGGCCATGACCTCGCGCTTCGCCGCATGGAGGCCGCGGGCGCACGGCCAACATCGTGGATCCAGGTGCTTCTGGAATTGCAGCGAGACTGGACCCGCCGAGAGACCTATGACCACGCGAGAGCCATCGTCGAAGCCCATGGCGGCGGATACGGGATCGGCTTGTCCTACGCGCGTGACATGATCCATCCTACCTAGGTTTCGGCGGAAGCCCTTCAGCCTTCAGAACGAGCCCTGCGCCAGGCGCCGGGGCTCGTTCCCACGCTGCGCGAGAAGACCCGGGTGAAATAGCTCTGGTCACCGAACCCGCAGATCAGCGCGATATCCGCCAACGGCAGCCTGGTGGTGGTCATCAGGCGCTTGGCCTCATCGATCCGGAGCCGGGAGAGATATTCGTGGGGAGCGATACCCGTGCTGCGCCGGAACGAGCGGGCAAAATGGCTCGGCGTCAGCCTGCACTCGGCCGCGACATCGGCGATCGTCAAACCGCTGGCGAGGCGGGCACGCATGATCTCCTTGGCACGCCGCTCCTGCCATGGCGCCAGTCCCCCCTCCTGAATGCCTTCGCGCGAGCTGAGATCACCGTAGGTCTGCGCGAAATGGGCGAGCAAGCTCAGTCCAAGCTGATCGACGAAGAGTTGATTGTTCGCGCTCTCCTCTTCGAGGGCGTTCAAGAGAACGTTTGAAAGCGTGGACAGATAGGGATCGCGCCGGTCACGGGTCCACTTCAGCGTGGAGATCGGCTTCGCGCTGTTCTCGTAGGCGAAGTCGTCAAGAGCGCGGCGCGGGATGTAGTACTGAAGCGCATCAAACGGGCCTCTGAACTCGCACTGCGGATTGTCGCGCAAGTCGATGACGCTTACGGTTCCCGCACCGAACGATCCGGAATACCTCTGGCGCCCGGCGAGCCAGCATGAGTGCCGGTCCAGATCGCCCAGTTGATGGAGGATGCTGAATGCAGGCTCCGACGGAATCGCCGCAGTCCGCTCACGAACAAATCGGGTACATGTCAATCGCGTGATGGCAAGCGCGAGCTTGCCGTGGCGATTGATCTTGCGAACGCAATCGCCTTCCATTCCGAGGTGCGAGGCGAGTCGACGGCCGTAGAAGCCGTCGGATGAAGCATCGGTGTCGTCCATCGGGGCCCCGTCGAGATTCTGCACACCGCGCCGATGGTTATTCCCCGCCCCATCGCATGGCCAGTAAATCGTTCCAAAAACCACAGCCGATGATGCGGTGTTGCCGTCAACCACATGGAATTTGCAAGGTTTTATTTGGCTGCGGCCTTCCGCCGCGAGAGAGTTGTGTACATCGATGAGACGAGGATTTGATGAACGGCAATTTGGCTCAATTCGGTGAGGATTTGTGCCTCCATTTGGCTCGCCTGCAAGTGAGCCTTGGCAACATCAACGGACTGTTCGCGGGGGGCGCCGCTGCTCGTGGCGCGGACTTCGCGAGCCGGACGCAAGAACTGCAGGCAGCCGTCAAGGAGTCCGCCGAACGCGCCGCAGCGCTTCGCGAGGCATTGCGCTCCGGCCTCGAACGCGACGCCACGCTTGCGCCCGAAACCCTGTCCAGATGGGTCAGCAAGCGGCAAACCGCGCAGCTGCACGCCCGTGCCGATCTGATCGAGCAGATGGCCACGGTCGCGGTGGAATTGGCGGCACTGTCCACGGTCGAGGCCGAACGCCTCACCGTGACCGCGATCATGGCCCGCCGGCAGGCGATTGCCCTTCAGGTCGAGCGCGAAAACAGCTATGACGTCCTCGTTCGCGCGGATCCTTGAGGGGATGGACACCCTCCGGGCTGTGGCGTAGTGAGGTCCTTTGAGAAGGCCCATGGCTGACTGAAGGATGCCCGACCGCAACGACAGACCAGAGCGTACGTTTCTATTCGGACCGTTTCGCCTTTCCACCTCCAAACGAATCCTGCTCGAGGGCGACCGCGTCATTCGCCTCGGCGGCAAGGCGATCGAGATCCTGATCGCGCTCGTCGAGCGCGCGGGCGAACTGGTGAGTAAGCGCGAACTCGTCGAGATCGCCTGGCCAGATACATTCGTCGTTGAAGCGAACCTGACCGTCCAGGTGGCGGCGCTTCGCCGCGCGCTTGGCGAGGACGATAACGCCAACCAGTATATCGTCAACAGTCCCGGACGCGGGTATCGCTTCGTTGCGCCGATCAAGGTGCTCGAAGAGGAGCGCCCCGCCATTGATCAGCCGGCGATGCAGACGGCTCACAACCTGCCGGCGCAACTGAACCGGCTGGTCGGACGCGCCGAAGCGCTTCGCTTGATGCAGCAAAAACTGACCGACAGTCGCCTGCTGAGTATCGTCGGACCGCCGGGCGTCGGCAAGACATCTGTCGCGCTTCGGCTGACGGAAGCGATGTTGCCGCAGTTTCGACACGGCGTGTGGCTGATCGACCTCGGCTCGATCACGGATGCCGCGTTGATTT
Organism: Bradyrhizobium sp. B097; assembly: GCF_038957035.1. Lineage (NCBI taxonomy): Bacteria > Pseudomonadati > Pseudomonadota > Alphaproteobacteria > Hyphomicrobiales > Nitrobacteraceae > Bradyrhizobium > Bradyrhizobium sp. B097. The sequence continues at coordinate 1,911,941 of NZ_CP152412.1, read as the reverse complement.
CGAGCGTCATCGCGGCCGCCCTTCCGATCGACGCCCGTTCGAGCGACGTACTATCCGGCATCGCGGCGGCGTTGCGTTACAAGAGCCTCCTTCTGGTATTCGACAATTGCGAGCATCTGATCGACGGGGCGTCGGCCGCCATCGGCGAGCTGCTGCGCGGCGCCGGCAGCATCAAGGTGCTGACCACGAGCAGGGAGCCGCTCCGCGTCGATGGCGAACAGGTGTTCCGGCTCGCTCCCCTCGAGGTGCCTCCAATCGGTGTGTCCTTCGGACCGAAGGACGTGCTGGGCTATCCGGCAGTTCAGTTGTTCGTGGAGCGGGCGGCAGCGATCGTCAACGATTTCGAGCTTACCGATGCCAATGCCGGTTTTGCCGCGCAGATCTGCCGCGAACTCGACGGCAACCCGCTCGCGATCGAGGTCGCGGCCGCGCGCGTCGACGCGTTCGGCGTCAACGGGCTGGCCGCCCGGATCGAGGACCGCGTGCACTTGCTCGCTGATGCGCGCCGCGGCACGCCGGCGCGGCATCGTACGATCGCGGCAGCCCTCGACTGGAGCTATCAGCTGCTGAGCGAGCGAGAGCGATACGTTCTCCGCTGCCTCGGCATTTTCGCCGGCAGCTTCACGCTGGAGGCCGCCGTCTCCGTGATTCCGGCAGCTGAGGGCGCCGACACCGCATCGATCCTCGCCGATCTGGTCTGCAAATCGCTGGTCTCGGTCGACATCGGCTCCGAGCGCGCCCGATTTCGGCTGCTGGAGATCACCAAGGCGTTCGCGCTTGCCAAGCTGGTCGAACAATCGGAGCGGAACGAACTCGCCGGCCGACTTGCGGCCTGCGTCACCGAAATGCTCTGCAGATACGCCGACGGCCCGAAACAGGTGCAAACCCTTAGGGACGCGGTCCAGGAACTCGACAACGTGCGCGGAATCCTGGACTGGGCGTTCTCGACGGACACCCACGCGCAAGCGGGCGTTGCGCTCGCGGCCGCCGCCGTGCCCGTGTGGCTGGAGAATTCGCTGCTGACGGAATGTATCGCTTGGACGACCAGGGCGATCGACGCGCTCGATCCGGCGATCGAAAGCGAGCGCAACGAGATGGTCCTGAAGGCGGCTCACGGCCTCGCCGTGATGTTCACCCAGGGCATGACGGGCCAGTCGCGCGACGCGCTGAACAGGGCAATCGAGCTTGCGGCACGCCTGGGCGACCGGCAATGGGAGCTGAGGGCGCGGTTGGGCCTGATCGTGTTCCTGCATCGGCGCGGCGACTTCAAGGGCGCGCTGGAAGGGACGCAGAGGATCGAGACGCTTGTCGCTGACGCCGACGAGCCGGCGGCGCTGGCGATGACGAAAAGCGCGAAGAGTGCGTCGCTGTTCTTCCGCGCCGAGTATGCGACGGCCCTGGAACTCGCGCGCGAGGCCCACGAGTACTTCCGAACTCATAGCGACGTCTCGCAGATCGGCCGATGGGGACTGAACCACTCGGTCTATGCGCAATGCGTGATGGCACGGGCCCATTGGAATCTGGGACGCTTCGATCGAACTGTTCGAGCCTGCCTGTCGGCGCATTCCGAAGCGGAGGAGACCGGCAATCCGACGTCGATCTGCCAGGCACTCAGCTGGTGCGGGGTTTCGTTGTTCCTGAGCCTGGAGGACCTCGACAGGGCTGCTTGCGCGATACAGCGGTTCAGGCAGGTGGCTCAGGATAACGACATCCAAAGCTACGTGTTTTCGTCGATCGGTTTCGAAGGCAGGCTGCTGTTCCTGCGCGGTCAGATCGAACCCGCCGAGAGATTGTTGCGAGAGGCGCTCTCGAAGCTGAGCGGCGCACAATACGAAAACGTATCGATCCCATTTCTCGGCCGCCTCGCCGAGGTGCTGGCGGCGGACGACCGGCCGGAAGAAGCGCTGCTGGCGTCCGCGGAATGCCTGGAGCGAACCAAAGCTACGGAGGCGCTCTGGTTGCTGCCGGATTCGCTGAGAATCCACGGCGATGTCCTGGCTGCATTGCAGGGACCCGACTCGGAGCCGGCCGAAGACCATTTGCGCGAGGCGCTCGAGGTTTCGGAACGGCAAGGCGCCCTCGGATGGGAGCTTAGATCGGCCGAGAGCCTGTCAAGTTTCCTGCGTCAACAGCGCCGAAATGAAGAGGCTTCAGCGGTCCTGGAACGGACGCTCGGAAAATTCGCAGAGGGCTTCGAAACCGTCCCTTTCCGGCGCGCAAGGGCGATGCTCGACGAGTTGCACAATCGCAAGCCCGGCTAGCTCAGCGGGGGCAGGATGTTTTGCAGCTCCAGACGACGCTCCTCGAGAAAGCTCGGCAATCTAAGACCCTCCCCGAGCTGATCGCGCGGCTCGTCGACCGCGAAACCGGGCCCATCGGTTGCGATCTCGAAAAGCACGCCGCATGGCGCCCGGAAGCCGATCGCAGTCAGGTATGTTCTCTCAATCGGTTCGGTCACGGCGATGTCGTGCCGTCTCTGAAGCTTCCGGATCATCTCGGATTGATCTTCAGTATTGGCCGCGCGGAAAGCGACATGCCTGATCGTGCCGCCACCAAGGCGGCCCCGCGACGACGCGCCCACCATCCGCAGCGTCAGCGTGCCTCCAGGACCGTCATGTGCGATGAACCGGATCGAATCATCGGCCTGCGAAACGCGCCTGAAACCCAGCACGTCCTGGAGGATATCGATCGTGGCGTCCTCCGCGCGGACGTTCAGGGTTACCTCGTTCAACCCCATGACCGCTCGAAAGGCATCGCTGCGCCCGGCTTCGCGACGATCCTGCGCCGCTTCCGCCAGAGCAAGCGTCGTTCCGTCCGGATCGGCGAAGCAAAGCAGCGGCTCGCCAAATGGCGAATGATCGAACCGGCACGCGACGTTCGCGGCCTTGAGCCGCTCCGACCACCATTCGAGCGATCCGGCCGGCACACGAAGGGCGGTCTGCACGACTTCGCCGACCCCAACCAATCCCTTCGCGACGCATCGCCATGCCAGGGTGCTCAGCACCGTTCCCGGGCTGCCAGCGTCGTCGCCATAGTAGAGATGGTAACTGCCCGGGTCGTCGTAGCAGACCGTTTTCTTGACCCGTTTCAGACCGAGAACGCCGGCATAAAAACCAGCCGCGCGCTGCACGTCATCAATGATTGTCGTGACGTGATGTAGTCCACGAGATGGCGAGCACGATCTGTCTGGTTCGGCCACGATATGCGCTCACCGTTGCCTTGCTGAACAGTAGTAAAAAGAACCCGTCATAGCCGATACGCAATCCTCGATATGGCGATCCAAATCGCACACGAACGCAATTCCTCGTCCCCGCTCCCGCCATCGGCAGGTGCAGCTGTCTGATCGCTCATTGAGGCCGATACCGGTCGAAATGTCTTGGATTTTCGCCCGATCACGTGGCGGGCCAGACGGACTTGGGAGCCACAACCGGCAGCATCCTCACGTTCAACCTGGACGCAATCGTACAACTGCGCGCCAGGATGTGCAATCAGCGGGATTTGTTTTGGATCAACATCGGAACAAGATCGAGCCCGCCCAGCGAGCTCATGTGCACGCGCGCCGGCCGGGACATGCACGTCAAATTGAGCGCTGTCGCCTCGGCATCGCTCGCCGCCCACACCGGTCAGGGATCCGATCACAATGGACGACGCCGGACACGGTACGATCGTCGCGCACAAGATCAATGCGTATTTTGCGGAGCAATGGATCCCCGCGAATTACACGAGGTCCTGCGGCGCTAGCTGCCGGCGCCAATCTTGCGAACAGCCCAACCGAAGGTGAACAACATGGCAGGTCTCTTTCGTCCCGCAGCGCTCGGCGACCTCAGTCTCCCGAACAGGATCGTCATGGCACCGATGACGCGTTCGCGCGCCGACGAACATGGTGTCATCAATGGTTCCGCCGGCGAGTATTACGCGGCGCGCGCCGGCGCCGGCCTGATTGTCAGTGAGGGCATCAATGTAGGACCGATGTCCAACGCCTTTGATCGAACACCCGGCCTGTGGACCGATGCGCAGACCGAGGGCTGGAAAGCGGTCGTCGAGCGGATCCACAAGCAAGGAGGCCGGATTATCGCGCAGCTCTGGCATGCCGGCCGCGCCAGCGCGCGCGGTCTGCTGTCCAACAAGCAACCGCTGTCACCGTCGGGCGTGAATGACGATCTGGAACAGCTGCAGGTATGGGCGCTGCTTGCCAACGGCGCCTATGTGCGCGTCGCGGCCACGTCGTCGCGTGCGATGACCACTGCGGAGATTGAGGCCGTCGTGGACGAATTTCGACGGGCGGCGGCCAACGCCGTTCGCGCCGGGTTTGACGGTGTGGAGATTCACGGCGCCAACGGCTATCTGGTTCACCAGTTTCTGTCACCGACGATCAATCTGCGAACCGATCAGTATGGCGGAAGCATCGAAGCGCGCTCCAGATTGCTTCTCGAAATTGTTGCGGCGATCTCCGACGTCATGCCGCGATCGCGGATCGGACTGCGACTGTCGCCTTTTGCCGATTACAACAGCACGCGGGATCCGAAGCCGAAGGACACCTATGGCGGGCTCGCGCTCTGGCTCCAGACCGCGGGGCTCGCCTATCTGCACCTTGCGGACACCAACGCGTGGACCGGAGCGCCGGACTACGAGCGAATGCTGGCGATATTTCGCGAGCACTATCGTGGGCCTCTCATCGTCAATGCCGGCATCACGCCCGAGCGGGCCGCCGACATCGTCAATTCCGGCGAGGCTGACGCAGTCGCGTTCGGCCGCCTCTTTCTCGCCAACCCGGACCTCCCGGCGCGAATACGAGCTGGCGGTCCCTACAACTCGCCACAGCCGATCGGGATCTATGGCGGGTCGGATGAAGGGTATCTCGACTATCCGAGCCTGGCGTCCATTGACGAGGAAATCGCTCGAGGAGAATAGTGCTGACAGGTGGCGGCAGGAGGAAATTGGGTAAGTCCAGGCGCTAACATAATCAACGCCGGTAGGCGATACGAGTGTTGTGAGCTGGAAGATCTCCTCGCGCGCAATTTTGGTGAAGCCGTTGGCTGCCCAAAGTTGACTGATCCGGGTAATACAGACCAAGGAAGCATCGTTTCTCAGAAGTCGACTACAACCTCGCCGAGACCCGCCAAGCGCGCACGGGCGCTGGTGCGTTCTTTTGCGAAGACCATGCCGGTGCACGAGCCGGTTGTGACGATGTGGCCCGGTGAAAGAGGCACGCCTCGGTCCGCACAATGGCGAATGAGCCAGCGCAGCAGACGCCAGATGTCGCCTGCCGGATTGCCTCCCGTCGTTTGCCGGCTGATCTCGTCCCCGACGGAGAGATGCGCCTCGACGCCCCTCAAATCGACGGAGGGAAGGCTAACTGTCGAGGCTGGTCCGAGCAGTAACGCGCCGTGGCTCTGCAAATCCGCAAGCTGGGCCAAGGCAGCGCTATTCTTCCAATTCTCAAGACGCGTCTCGACCACTTCGATGGCGGGATACGCGGCGTCGAAGGCGCGTGCCAGTTCGCGGTCGGGCAACGCGGCATCTTCAGCCGTGAGAGTTCGCCCGACCCGGAGCGCGACTTCCACTTCAACACCGCGCAGGCGGAATTCCGGACCAAGTCGCGCGCCGGAGGTGAGCAGACCCGATGCAGGCAGCGGCGCGCAGATGGGCTCGGCCTCGGGGCCCGACGCCCCTACCTTCCAGCCGCCGGACGGGCCGATCCGGGAAAGCGTGGCATCCTGGATCGCGTAGGCGCCGGCGCGATCCAAAGGGAGAATGTCACGCCACGAGACCGGCCGCCCGCTGTTTCGGGCCGTGACCAACCGGTCCGCCGCTTCACCCGCATGACTCACGGCGTCCTCCCCACGGTGAGGCTGGGCTCCGGCGACAGGCGGACATAAGGAAAGTTCCGCTCATATTCCCGACCCAATGCGAGCACAGCGGCGTCGGCCCCCTTCGGGCCAAGCAACTGGAAGCCCGTCGGTAGCGCCGATACCCGTCCGCAAGGTATCGCGAGCGCCGGCAGGCCAGCGGCATTGGCGATCGCGGTGAAGACGGCGTGTCCCCGCGGCCCGGCCGCCTGTCCGGCGATCGTCTCAGGGTAGGGACGGTCGGCGGGCCAGGGCAAAGCCGCGGTGGCGGGCGTGAGGATCGCGTCATGGGAATCGAAGAGCTCATCCAAGCGCCGCTTGAGCTGCTGAATCGCACTGGCAAGATTGAACAGTGCGGTAGCTCGCGCCGAGCGGCCCTCTTGCAGAGTAGCGCGGGCCGCCTCGCCGCACATCGTCTGGTCCGGTCGCGCCCCGCGGCGGAGGCCGAGTTCAGGCCAGTGTGCGCCATCTTCAAACAGCCATGCCAGACCGATCGCGGAAAGCTGCGGCCACAAGCTGTTGATCTCGTCGGAGAGGTCGAATGACGGTGGACACTCGACGAGGTGTCCCATCGCTTCGAAGCATTGGGCCGCACGCTCGACCGCATCGGCGATGCCAGGATCGACGGGCGCGCCCGAAAAGCGCGGCACATACAGGATTCTGGCCTTTTTCGAAGCGGCGGCGAGCGGTTGCCCGGCCAGTATCTCCGTGAAGTTGGCAACGTCCGCAACACTTCGCCCAATCCCGCCCACCACCTCGTGGTCAAGAAATATCTCCGGTAAGCCACCGCGCCGCTTCACGAGCCCGGCTGACGGCTTGAAGCCGACAAGGCCGCAATGGGAGGCCGGCCGCCGTATTGAACCGCCGCCGTCGGTCGCCAGCGCCAGCGGTCCGCAGAAGGCAGCAACGGCGGCTGCCGCGCCGCCCGAGGAACCGCCTGGTGTCAGCGACAGATCGAGGGGATTGAAGGTCGTGCCTTTCAGGGCATTTGCGGTAAAGCCCTGCATCGCGAACTCCGGCAAACTGGTCTTTGCGAAAAGCACCGCGCCCGCCGCCCGTATCCTGGACACCGGCTCCTCGTCCTGCGCCGCGACGAAGCCGCGCATCAGCGCGCTGCCCCATGTGGTCGGCATGCCAGCGGCATGCAGATTGTCCTTCACCGAGACCGGGACCCCGTCGAGCGGGCCAAGCGGCCTCGCCTCCGCCCAGCGCCGGCCGCTTGCCTCTGCCGCCCCCAGCGCGTCGGCCTCGCTGAAGTGCAAGAAGGCGTTGAGCGAAGAGTCGAAATTCCGTGCGCGATCCAGACAGTCTTCAATGACGTCGACCGGCGTGAATGCGCGCTGCGCATACCCCTGGATCAATTGCGCGGCATCGAGATGCCAGAAATGGGTCATGCGGGGACTGCCGTTCCAGGAGCCGGTTCAGGGCGCAAGCATGTATCACGCGCCAATCTTGTATACAACGATGACGCATCCATGCAAGAATGAGCCTTCGTTCGAGGCAAGTGATGACTTCCGCCCTGCAGATCAGCGACCGCTTGTTGGACGCCATCCTGGCGAAGAAACTGGAGCCAGGCAGCCGTCTCGGCGAGCAGCAACTGGCCGAGTTGTTCGGCTGTAGCCGCACCATCGTGCGCGAAGCGCTGGTGCGGCTCGAAACACGAGGCCTCGTTTCGGTCAGCGCCCGCCGCGGGTGGTACCTGCTGGAGCCGACGGAGAAACAGGCAGGGGAAGCGTTCGAGGCCCGACTCGTGATCGAGACCGGACTGTTGCGTGGTGCCGGTCCGCTCGGCGAGGCGGAACTCAGGCTTTTGCGGGATCACTTGCGGCGTCAATCGAAGGCGATAAAGGGCTCTGACATCGGACTAAGGAGCTTCATTCTGGGCGATTTCCATGTTTGTCTTGCCCGCTGCCTCGGAAACGAACTTCTTGCCCAGACTCTGCGCGATCTCACCGTTCGCACGGCGCTGACCGCCACACACCACCAGACGCAAAGCGAAGCCACTCGATCTTTCGACGAGCATGTCGGAATCGTTGCAGCCCTGGAGGCGCGGGACATGTCGCTTGCCGAAAGGCGCATGGGCGTCCATCTCCGCACCTGGAAGGAAAAGCTTCGCCTCACCCCCGGCAGCGATCCGCTGGCGACGTTGCGGCAGGCCCTGTCGCCGATCGACCACATGGAACAAGACTTGCATACAAGACGAAGCAGGAGACGGCCCATTAAGCGGGTCGCCGGGCCTCTTCGATTCAGTAAGGAGAAATCGTGATGCGGTTTTTTAGATGCAGTTTGTCGATCGGCTTCGCCGCCATTCTCTCGGTATTCGCCGCCCCGGAGGTCTTCGGACAGACAGCGCTCGACGGCATCGTTCGCAGCAAGGCGGTCAGGATTGCTATTCCAACGGACTTCCCGCCCTACGGTTTCGTGGGCTCCGACATGCAGCCGCAGGGTCTCGATATCGACATGGCGCGCCTGATCGCCGGAAAACTTGGGGCGACGCCGGAACTGATCCCGGTCACGACCGCCAACCGTATCCCCTATCTTCAGACCAGGAAGGCCGATTTCGTCATCTCGACGCTCGGCAAGAATCCCGATCGCGAGAAGGTCATCGACTTCACCGTCGCCTACTCGCCGTTCTTCATCGGCGTGTTCGCCCCCAAGGCAACGGAGCTGAAGGGACCCGAAGCGCTGGCTGGGAAATCAATCGCAGTGACGCGCGGTTCGGTGGATGATGCCGAACTGACAAAGGTCGCGCCTCCGACCGCCGAGGTCCGCCGGTTCGAAGACAACAACGCCACGATTTCCGCCTTCGTCGCCGGCCAGACTCAAGCCGTCGCCACCAGCGCGCAGGTCGCCGCGGCGATGATCACCAAGAACCCGCAGCTCGGCGCCGAATACAAATTCCTTCTCAAGGACAGCCCGAACTTCATAGGCATCGGCAAGGGCGAGGACGCGTTGCGCACCAAGCTCAACGAGATCATCCTCGCGGCCAAGGCCGACGGCACCCTTGAGGCCCTCTCGCGGAAATGGCTCGGCAGGTCCACCGGCGACCTTCCGGAGTAAGCCCGGCCGTGGTCGATCTCGATTTTGGGGCCATCCTTGTCGACTGGCGCATGCTCGCCAAGGGCGTTGCATGGACGCTTGGATTGACCGCGATTTCCGCAACTGCGGGGATTGCGCTGGGCGTTGGATGCGCCTGGGCGCGCATTCACGGGCCGGTCTGGATGAAGGCCGTGACGGGTGCTTATGTCGAACTGTTCCGCAATACGCCGTTCATCGTGCAGCTCTTCTTCATCTTCTTCGGCCTGCCAGCCATGGGCTTCCGGCTGTCGCCGGAAGCCGCGTCGATCCTCGCGATGGTGGTCAATCTAGGCGCTTATGCCACCGAGATCATCCGCGCCGGCATCGAGGCGACGCCGCGCGGCCAGGTCGAGGCCGCACTGAGCCTTGCGCTGTCGCGCATGCAAACCTTCTTTCACGTCGTGCTGCCGCCGGCGCTGCGCAAGGTTTGGCCCGCACTCGTCAGCCAGATCATCATCGTCATGCTCGGCTCATCCGTGTGCGGTCAAATCTCCACCGAGGAGCTGAGCTTTGCCGCCAATTTGATCCAGAGCCGCAACTTCCGGGCGTTTGAGGCCTTCATCGTCGCAGCTCTGATCTATCTTGCCCTGTCGATAGCCCTGAGGCGATTGCTCAATTGGCTTGGCCCACGCTTCCTGTTCGGAGATTGAGGGCATGGTCGAATTCACGCTGTGGGATATTTTGCGCAACCTGCTGCTCGCCGCGCGCTGGACGGTGGGCCTGTCGCTGATTGCCTTCATCGGCGGAGGTTGCGTGGGGTTCGCTCTTTTGATTGCCCGCCTGACACCTTCGCGCAGTGCGCGCCGCCTCGTCAGCCTCTATGTTCAGCTTTTCCAGGGCACTCCGCTTCTGATCCAGCTCTTCCTGGCCTATTTCGGCCTGGCGCTGCTCGGCATCCAGACCTCGCCCTGGACCGCCGCGGCGCTGGCGCTGACCGCCTATACCAGTGCCTTTCTGAGCGAGATCTGGTTCGGCTGCGTCGCCTCCGTTCCGCGCGGCCAATGGGAGGCCGCCCGGAGCCTGGCCCTCAATTTCTGGGAGCAGTTGCGTCACGTCATCCTTCCTCAGGCGCTCACCATCGCGGTGCCTCCAACCGTCGGATTCCTGGTCCAGGTCATCAAGGGCACGGCACTCGCCTCCGTGATCGGCTTCGTCGAACTGACCAAGGCCGGAGGCATGATCACCAATGCAACCTTCAGGCCCTTCACAGTCTATGCCCTGGTCGCGCTGATCTATTTTGCCCTGTGCTATCCCATCAGCCTTACGGCCCGCGCTCTCGAAAGGACGCTCCATGCCGCCCATCGTTGAGATCGCCGCGCTTTACAAATCCTTTGGGGAGACACAGGTCCTTAGAGGGGTCGACCTGAACGTAAACCAGGGAGAGGTGATCGCGATCATCGGCAAGAGCGGTTCGGGTAAATCGACACTCCTGCGCTGCATCAACGGGCTGGAGCGCTTCGACAGCGGCGCGATCCTGGTCAACAACAAGCAGATCGATCACGACAGCGCGGCTGCGATGCGTGAGCTGCGCCAACAGGTGGGGATGATCTTTCAGAGCTTTAACTTGTTTCCCCATTTGACTGTCGGACGCAACATCATGCTGGCGCCGAAGCTCGTCAAGAAGCGCACCACTGAGCAAGGCGAAGAACAGGCGCGCGCGCTGCTCTCGCGCGTCGGTCTGGAGGAGAAATACGACGCCATGCCCGACCGCCTGTCGGGCGGCCAACAGCAGCGCGTCGCTATTGCACGCGCGCTTGCGATGGAACCGGCCCTGCTGTTGTGCGACGAGATCACCAGCGCGCTCGATCCGGAGCTCGTCGGCGAAGTTCTACGCGTCGTCGAACGCCTCGCCAAGGATGGCATGACGCTGATGATGGTTACCCATGAGATCGGCTTTGCGCGCAAGGTCGCCGATCGCATGATCTTCATGCATCAGGGCAAGGTTCATGAGATGGGACCACCCGACGAGCTCTTTGCCAATCCCAGGACACCCGAGCTTCGACAATTCCTATCATCGCTCCACAATTGATGGTCGTCGGTTGCGTTAGCGTGTTGCAACCCATCCTGCCTGCAAATCGCCGATGACCGCCGCAAGGCCCGCCCCAACGGCGCGCTATTCGAGGCGCGCGCGTGGGGGCACTGCTCTCCCGCTACACCATCATGAGGGACGCGCCTTTTGCAAGCAGAGCGGTCCGGAGGTTGCCAGGGACCAAGTTTCTTGCTGACTTGCCCGATGCGCCACACCAGACCGCGTCTCGCGCCGCTACTCCCGATCTTCGGTGGCTGCGCGGGCTTTTGCTCTCGTCCTAAGCCCCGCATCGTCGCTCCCACCACTCGGTAAGCTCGTCTCGGAAGACGAGGTCGATCGGGCGCATGCGACGTGTCACGACGAGAAAGCTTCGTCCCTGCTCGCTGAGACGCCTGAGAGCGTTGTTCAACGTGTCGTGAACCGAACAGTAAGCTACGTGTCGATCTAACGCCACCTCGCCGATTGCCTGATCGAACGCTGTCCGACGATGCTGGGAAATCGCTGCGATGAGGCTCGCCTCGCAGACTACGCCAGAGAAGGTGCCGTCCGCCCGGATGACCATTGCTGCCTTGTGGTCCAACTCCACGAGGCGTGCGACGGCAGAGCGCACGGAAAGAACTGCAGGCATGATTGGCGTCGGCCGCTTACGAATGACAAGAAGCTCGCCTATGTGCATGGGCGGTTCTCCTCAGCAAGATGAGCATCTTCTCATCGCGGATAGCCACCCGCGCCATTGCGATCAGTAGTTGCGGTAACGCCTCCTCACTGCGGAGGCGGCTCAGGTCGCGCCAGTCAGTCTCTTTAGCCAACCCGTCGCGGCCGTACCGGCTTGCTCGGCCGGTTCTGCGGGCCCTCCGACCACGGTTGCAAATGATGCAAAGAATTCTCCCGCGAGCTTCCTGGCGGTAGAATCAATCAGCCGTGCGCCGAGCTGGGCGAGCTTGCCGCCGATCTGGGCGTCGACCTCATAATGGAGCACCGTGACTTCGGGGCTCTCCGGCTCGAGCCGTACCGCGGCTCCGCCCTTGGCGAAGCCGGCGACCCCGCCGGAGCCTTCGCCTGAAATCCGGTAGCTGTTGGGAGGATCGAGATCGGACAGCGTGACCTTGCCGCTGAAGGTCGCCTTCACCGGCCCAACTTTGAACACGACAGTCGCGGTCATTTCAGTGGGGGAGGACATGTCGAGCGACTGACACCCGGGAATGCACTGCTTCAGGATATCGGGATCATTGAGCGCGCCCCAGACCTTCTCTTGTGATGCCGGAATACGCTGGCTGTCATTCATCTGCATATCGGAACTCAGCTCCTTGCAACGGGGTTGGCGGCGCGCCGGCCGCGGCGGCGCTCGACGGTGATTTCGGCGAGGATCGACATCGCAATCTCTTCCGGGGTGATGGCGCCGAGATCGAGGCCTGCCGGCGCCTTGACGCGATCGATCGCGGCAGCCTCAAGGCCTGCGGCGATCAGCTTGTCGCGCAGCGCAGCCATCTTGCGACGGCTGCCGACAAAGGCGTAATAGGCCGCATCGATCGTCAACGCATGCTTGAGCGCAAGCTGGTCGCCCTTGCCCTGCGTCGACACCACGACGAAGCGGCGGGCGTCAGTGAGAAAACGCGGCGCGAAGCCGTCGACGATGACGTGAGCATCGGGCGCAGCAACGATGTCTGCCGCCGGTGCGGCGAGGGTCACGTGGTAGCCGAGCTGGCGCGCCTGCGCGGCCAGCGACAGCGCGACCGGGCTCGCACCAAGGATGACCAGCGACGGGTGCGGCAAGACGGGCTCCACGAAAATATCCATCGTGCCCTTGCTTGGGCACATGTTGCTGGCGAACCGCACTCCGTCCTTGCTCTCGCCGGGCCTGACCCCAAGCTCGGAGAGCAGGTTTTCCGGCTGCACCGAGACCATCCGCGGCTCGCCGTCGGCCAGCGCGTCGCGCGCGGCCTTCAGCACCGCGCCCTTGGCGCAGCCGCCGCCGATCCAGCCCGCGGCAATGGTACCATCAGGCCGGATGATCGCCTTCGCACCGGCCTTGGCCGCCGTCACCGATACCGTGCGCACCACCGTCGCCAGCACGAAGGCCTGCTCGGCCGCCTTCATCTGCGCGACCAGGTCCATCACCTCGACATGCACGCCCATCTCAAAGCCTCGCAAGATAAGGTTCGAGCGCGGTCAGGCTCGCAAGCGTGTTGGCCGGCGCGTACAGATCAATATACGGCAGCGCCGCCTTGATGCCGCGCGCCTCGGGCGCGTAGCCCTGCCATCCCATCATCGGATTGAGCCAGACGATGCGGCGGCAGCGGCGGCCGAGCGCAGCCATCTCGCGGCCGAGCAGCGCGGCCTCGCCGGTCTCGTAGCCATCGGACACGATCATCACGCAGGTGCGCGAATGGATCACGCGCGCCGCATGCCAGCGATTGAAGGTTTGCAGGCTCTCGCCGATCCGGGTGCCGCCGCCTGTGCCCTGCGCCATGATCGAGAGGCGGTCAAGCGCGCGGCCGGCATCCCTTTCCTTCATCGCGTCGGAGACGTGGGCAAGGCGCGTATGGAACAGGAATGCCTCGGCTTCGCGGAACTCATCGAGTACACCGTGGATGAAGCGCAGAAAGACACCCGTGTACATGCTCATTGAACCGGAGGCATCGAGCAGAACCACCAATCGCAGCGGCTTCGGCTTGCGCTGCCGCTTTACGAGGCTGATCGGCACGCCGCCATGACTAATATTGCCGTGAATGGTGCGGCGCAGATCGAGCCGGGCGCCACGCCGCCGCGCCAGATCGCGCCGCGTCAGCCGCGTCCGCATCGCGCGCGCCAGTTGCGCAGCCGCGAGGTGGGCTTGCGCGACCTGCTCGGAATCGGCCATGTTGCGGAAATCGACCTCGGCGAGATTTTCCGTGCGCGAGGCGCCTTCCGCGCGTCCCTCGCCCGAAAGCTCATTCTCGGTCCCATCTACCGACGGCACCTCATCCATCGCCGTCTCAGCGCCCGCGCGAGGCTCAGCCGGCTGGTTCGGCAGGCGCTTCAGCGAAGGATTGTTCGCCGCCTTCGCAACACCCGTGACGACCGAGCTCGACCGCACCCGCTTGCCGAGCCAGAACGCATCAAAGATGCCGTCAAACTTCTCCCAATCGGATTTGCGTGCCGAAAAGAGATGCTTGAAGGCCGAGCGGAGCAGGCCCGGCCGCGCCGCATAGCCGGCGGCTATCAGCGCGGCGGCATCCTGACCCTCGGCGAGACCGACGGCGAAGCCGCCGTCGCGCAAGGTCCGCAAGAACGTCGCAAGCCTAGTCGAGACGAGACGGGACACCTCGTTGATATCGTCGAAATCGGGAGATGCGCCGCAGCAGCTCATGCAACCTTCCCCAACAAACGTTCGCTAACCTCGCGCGTCACCCGCGCCTTGTCCTCCTGCGTCTTGAGCAGGCACATCAGGGTTTCGTGCACGGTCTCGGGCGCATCGTGCAAGTCTTTCACGTCAAGCCCGACCAGCGCCGTCGCCCAATCCAGCGTCTCCGCGACGCCCGGCACCTTGCGGAGTTCCTCCTTGCGGACGCCCTCGACCATGCGCGCAATCTGCAGCGCCAGCGAGGCGCCGGCGCCGTCAATACGCGCCATGATGATGCGCGCCTCGCGCTCGACGTCGGGGTAGTCGACATAGTGGTAGAGGCAGCGCCGGCGCAGCGCGTCGGAAAGTTCGCGCGTGCCATTCGACGTCAGCACGACATGCGGGATCGCGGTCGCCTTGATCGTGCCGAGTTCGGGGATCGAGACCTGGAAGTCCGACAACAGCTCCAGCAGGAACGCCTCGAACTCGTCGTCGGCGCGGTCTATCTCGTCGATCAGCAGCACTGGCGGCCTGTCACGGCGGATCGCCGCGAGCAGCGGCCGCTCCAAGAGATACTTCTCCGAGAAGATCCGGTCCTCGACCGCATCGGCATCGGCGCCACGATGGGCCTGGATCGACAGCAATTGGCGCTGGTAGTTCCACTCGTAGAGCGCCGCCGATTGGTCGAGCCCCTCGTAGCATTGCAGGCGGATCAGTTCGGTCGCATGCACGGCGGCTAGCGCCTTCGCCACTTCGGTCTTGCCGACGCCCGCCTCGCCTTCCAGCAAAAGCGGGCGCCGCAACAGCTGCATCAGCGAGATCGCGGTCGCAAGCTCGCCGTCGGCGATATAGCCGGCGTTGCCGAGTGCTTGCGTGATGTGGTCGCGGGTCTTCATGGTGAAGCGAACACGCCGAGGTTCTTCGCCGCCTGCCAGTTTCGCCAAAAATCATGCGGCATCTGGATGTGAGTCGAGCCGAGGAACGAGAACGCGTCGTTGACAGCGTTGGAGAATGCCGGCACGCCGCCGACATTCGGGCTTTCGCCGACGCCCTTGGCACCGATCGGATGGTGCGGCGACGGGGTGACGGTGAAGTCGGTCTCCCAATGCGGCGTCTCGACCGCGGTCGGCATGAAGAAGTCCATGAACGAGCCGGTGACCACGTTGCCCTCGGCGTCGTAGCGGATCTCCTGCCCCATCGCGATCGCGAAGGCCTCGGTGAGGCCACCATGCACCTGGCCCTCGATGATCATCGGGTTGATCCGTGTGCCGCAATCGTCGAGCGCATAGAAGCGCTTGACCTTGTAGACGCCGGTGTCGACATCGATGGTCATGACGCAGATATAGGCTCCGAACGGATAGGTCATGTTGGGCGGATCGTAATAGCTTACCGCCTCCAGCCCGGGCTCCATGCCGGGCGGCACGGAATTGTACGCGGCCCAGCAGATGTCCTTCATCGACATGACCTTCTCCGGCAGACCCTTGACGCGGAAGCCGTCGATGTCCCACTCGAGATCGTCTTCGTGGACCTCGAGCTTGTAGGCGGCGATCATCTGCGCCTTGGCCTTGATCTTGCGCGCAGCCATCGCAATTGCGGCGCCCGCGACCGGCGTTGAGCGCGAGCCGTAGGTGCCGAGCCCGTAGGGCGCGGTGTCGGTGTTGCCCTCCTCGACCATGATGTTGTCGGCGGGGATCCCGATCTCGGTAGCGATGATCTGCGCCCAGGTTGTCTCGTGACCCTGGCCCTGGCTCTTGGTGCCCATCCGCGCGATGCCCGCACCGGTCGGATGCATGCGGATCTCGCAGGAATCGAACATGGCGATCCCCAAGATGTCGCAGTTCTTCGACGGGCCGGCGCCGACGATCTCGGTGAAGAAGGAGACGCCGATGCCCATGATCTCGCGGGTCTCGCCGCGCTTGAACGCGGCACGCATCGTCTCCTGCTCCTTGCGGAGCTCGGCGTATCTTACCGTCTCCATCGCCTTCTTCATCGCGGTGGCGTAGTTGCCGGAATCGTATTCCCAGCCCAGCGCCGAGTGATAGGGGAACTGCTCCGGCCTGATGAAGTTCTTCAGCCGCAGCTCCGCCGGATCCATGCCGAGCTTCTGCGCCAGGATGTCCATCGCCCGCTCGATGCAATAGGCCGCCTCGGTGACGCGGAACGAGCACCGATAAGCGACACCGCCGGGCGCCTTATTGGTGTAGATGCCGTCGACCGAAAGATGCGCGGTCGGGAAGTCATAGGAGCCAGTGACAATGTTGAAGAAGCCCGCCGGCCATTTCGACGGGTCGGCGCAGGCATCGAACGCGCCGTGATCGGCGAGCACGTGGACGCGCAACGCCGTAACCTTGCCCTCCTTCGTCGCGGCAATTTCCGTGGTCATGTGATAGTCGCGGGCGAACGAGGTCGCGGTCAAATTCTCGATACGGTCCTCGACCCATTTCACTGGCTTGCCGGTGACGATGGAGGCGACAGCCGCACAGATATAACCGGGATAGGCGCCAACCTTGTTGCCGAAACCGCCGCCGATGTCAGGCGATATCACATGGATCTTCTGCTCGGGCAGTTTCGCGATCAGCGCCACCACGGTGCGGATCACGTGCGGCGCCTGGAAGGTGCCCCAGATCGTCAGCTCGCCCTTGATCTTGTCGAAGGAGCAGACGCACTGGCAGGTCTCGAGCGGCGACGGATGGGTGCGGTGATAGGAGATCATTTCCTTGATCGTCACCTCGGCCTTCTTGAAGGCGGCGTCCGTCAAATCCTTGTCGCCGACGGTCCATTCGAAGATGTGGTTGTGATGCTTGCGCGGGCCGTGCGCACCCGCGATCTTGCCGGCGAGATCCTCGCGCAAGACCGGCGCATCCTTGTCCATCGCCTTGAACGGATCGATCAGCGGCGGCAGCGCCTCGTACTCGACCTTGACCTTGTTGATGCCGTCGTCGGCAGCGTAGCGGTCGGTCGCAACCACGAAGGCAACTTCCTGATTCTGAAACAACACCTTGCCGTCGGCGAGCACCATCTGCACGTCGCCGGCGAGCGTGGGCATCCAGGCGAGGTTGACGGTCTTCAGCGTCTCCGCGGTGATGACCGCGAGCACGCCCGGGACCTTCAGCGCCTCCGTGTCGTCGATCGATTTGACGCGCGCATGGGCATGCGGCGAGCGGACGAAATCGCCATGCAGCATACCCGGCAGCTTCACGTCGTCGACGTAATTGCCCTTGCCCTGGGTGAAGCGGATGTCCTCGACCCGCTTACGCTTGCAGCCCATACCTTCGAGCGCGGCGGTGCGTTGTTCCCGCGTGGGAGTCATGTCGTTCATTCTGCGGCCTCCCGGAATTCCACGCCGTTGATCTTGGCGGCGGCGTATTGAATGGCTTTGACGATGTTCTGGTAGCCCGTGCAGCGGCAGATGTTGCCGGAAATGCCCATCCGGATTTCGTCTTCGCTCGGTGATGGGTTCTCCTTGAGAAGCCGCTGCGCGCGCATGATCATGCCCGGCGTGCAGAAGCCGCATTGCAAGCCGTGCATCATGCGGAAACCTTCCTGCAGCGCGGAGAGCGAGCCGTCGGCATTGGCTATCCCCTCGATGGTCGTGATGTCAGAGCCGCTGGCCTGCACCGCGAACATGGTGCAGGATTTCACGGACATGCCGTCGATATCGACGGTGCAGGCGCCGCAATGCGTGGTCTCGCAGCCGATATGGGTACCGGTCATCTGCAAATTCTCGCGGATGAAATGCACGAGCAACGTGCGCGGCTCGACGAGGCCTTCGACCTCGGCGCCGTTCACCTTCATGGTGACGTGCGTTTTTGCCATCTGTCCCTCCCCTAGCTGGCTTTGGCTGCGGCGCGCTGCAACGCGCGCGTGACCATGATTCCGCCGACATGCTTGCGGTATTCGACCGGGCCGCGCGCATCGGCGGCGGGGGCCATGATCGCTTGCGCGGCTGCAGCGGCCTTCTTCAGGGTGGCCGCATCGAGGCTGGTGCCGATCACCGCCTTGGCGGCCGCATCGGCCAGCAACGGGGTTTCCGACAGATTGGTGAGCCCGATCGCACAGGTCGCGACCTTACCGCCGGACATGGTCAGCACCACCGCAGCCGCAGCGGTGGCGTAGTCGCCGACCTTCCGCTTCAGCTTCTCATAGGCATAGCCATGGCCGGCCGCGGGGACCGGAATCGAGATTGAGGTCAGAAGTTCACCGGGTTCGATCGCGGTGAAATAGGCTCCCTGATAGTAATCGGTTGCCGCAACCTCGCGCGCGCCGTCCGGACCGTCGAGATGATAGGTGGCCCCCAGCGTCATCATCAGCGCCGGCATGTCGTTGCCGGGATCACCGTTGGCGACGTTGCCACCGACGGTGCCGCGGTAGCGCACCTGCGGATCAGCAATGAGGAGCGCCGTTTCGTGCAGGATCGGGATGGATTTGGTGATCTCATCGGAAGCCAGCAACTCGTGCTGGGTGGTCATGGCCCCGATCACGACGTTGTTGCCGTCGCGGCGGATGCCTTTCAGCCCGGCGACGTTATGCAGGTCGACGAGATGCTCCGGCGTCGCCAGCCGAAGCTTCATCATCGGAACCAGGCTGTGGCCGCCGGCGAGCGGACGGGCCTCATCGCCAAGCGTCGAGAGCAGTTTGACCGCGTCGGCGACCGTCGCCGGCCGGTGATAGCTGAATGGGCCAGGTATCATGGGTCTCCTCCGTTCGTTCTTTGGCGCTTGGGAGGCGCGGACGTTGGGAGGGAGGCTGTTCCCGGTTGTTTTCGTGCGCAATCGCGGGGGCACAAAGTCGGGAAATGCGCACGAGTCGCGGAATTCCGCGCACGAAATGCGTCAGCGTTGGGGACCTAATACATGGCTGAAGCTAGGCGTGTCGCCGGGCGAGGCCCAATCGCGCCTTCACCTCGGCGATCTTGGCGCGGCTGACCGGCACGCGGTGCGGCGACGGGCCGTCGAGTTCGATGATCGCGCCGTCGCCTTCCTTGCGGACGAAGGTGACGTGGGGGATCGCGACGATATGGCTGCGGTGCACCCGGACGAACAGGCCGGGGTCGAGCTGGGCTTCGGCCTCCGAGATCGACCACGGACACATCCGCTCCCGGGTGCCGTCATGGACCTTGGTGTAATGGGCGTCGGCCCGCACGCTCCTGATATCGGCGGTATCGATGAAGTGGGTGCCGTCGGCGCCTTCGACCGGCAGCCGGGGCGCGGGTGCGACACGGGGCGGCTGGCCGATGCCGCCGAGCGGAGTCGGCCGCAGCCGCGGGCTGGTGGGCGCGCCGCTCGCGTCCGCCGACGGCACATTGGCCGCGAGGCGGTCCGGGTCCGCAACGGCGGCGACCATATCGGCCGTCGGCCCGGCCTTCTTACGCGGGTCGGGCACCAGCGACAGCAGAAAACCGGCCGCGATCACGAAGCAGAGCAGCGCCACCACCAGCGACAGCATTTGCGACGATGCGGCCAGTCCCTCGATGTGATGATGAGATCCCTCCGACGGCGCGACCAGATGCATGCCGGCCATCGCGGTATAGTGCATGCCCGACACGGCGACCCCGAAGGCGACCGCGCTCAACGCCAGTTGCACGCCGCCTTGCCGCGCCAGGAAGGCGCGCAGGCCGCCATAGGCCGTGACGATCGCGATTGCGACCGACAGCACCACCATGGCGCCGTCATGCGCCATGGCAAAATCACCCGACAGCCCGTGCATGCCGACATAATGCATGCTGACGATGCCGAGCCCGAGCAGGACCGCCGACGATGCCACTCGTAGCATCGACGGCTCGCCGATGCTGACAAAGAATAACGAGATGCCGACCACCAGCGCGCAGATCAGGAATGAGACGATGGTCGGAAGCACCAGATAGACGGTGCCCGCCGGCAATGGCGCCGCCAGCATGCCGACGAAATGCATGGTCCAGATGCCGACGGCGAGGAAAAATGCTGCGCCCGCGAGCAACACGCGATGGCTCGCATCCGGCGTGCCGCGGATGCGCGCAGCCAAGCCGAAGCCGGTGTATCCTCCCAGGATCGCGATCACCACCGAGAGCGCGACAAGATAGGGATCGTGTCCTTCGAACATGATCGTCTCGGCCTCCCCGTCCTCACGGGCAGGCCTCCTCCCACCGCCGAGTTTACAGGCGCGGCGGCGGAAATTACAATCAATCGATCGTGGCGCGCTGAACCGGCCGGAAGATCGGAAGCGACAAAAGCTCTTCAAAACCTGATCGAGCGGGTCGTTCTCTGCCCTGGCCCCAAGGCGGCGAAATGCACGCGACACTGTATGGCGAATTGGGCACGATCTAGGACCACGGAAAGTCGGTGGTTGCGCCGATAGGATTTGAACCTATGACCTTCACGTTATGAGCCTGACGATTCTCGACCAGAACGTTGTTGCAGATCGCCTGCGTCCTCGTCGCTGTTGTCGCAATGAAGTTGTTGAGCACTCACTATAACTGCAGCTGGGCAGCCGCAGTTGGCGGTTGACTAGAAGAACACCCTGGACGGCTGAGCAGAAAAGAAGCCCACCTAGGCGAGCTATCACGCGGCATTCAAGCGTACGAAGTAATGGCGCCTTCAGAGCCGTAGAGTGAGGGAGACTAGTCAAAAATCTGGCGCGAGCGATTTTCCGATAATGTGCGGCAGGACTCGAACCAGCAAACAGGCCGTTACGAGCGGCCGGATAATGGCCGCCGCCGTTGATTTTCTTGCGCTTTCGTAGAATTCGACCACATTCGCCGCGCGGGTTGCTTCTGATGCGAAACCGCTGCGGCTCGTCTGCAATCGAAATTTGGACTTAGGGCATTGCGTTCTGTTGGTGATAACGTGAGAACGCAAGTCAGTCCCGGCGACCGACGGCAGGCGAATTCCGTGCACCGTCGCCGCCGGCTGATCGCCGCGGCCTGTCAAGGTCAGCGTCCCGATTCGCTCGCTATGGGTAGCGGGCAAAAGAGGTTCATGGGAAAGCAAGCCAGGCGAAATAGATCGTGAGTTTCTTCGAGCGTCTAAAGACAGAAGCATCCGCTGAGTGGCGGGCCTACACCGAGCATCCCTTCACGAATGGATTGGCAGACGGCTCGCTCACAGAAGCGGCGTTTCGTCACTACCTCGCGCAGGACTACCTGTTCCTCATCGAGTTTGCGCGTGCCTACGCGCTCTCGGTCTACAAGTCGCCCAAGCTTGTCGACATGCGTGAAGCAGCGGCCGGCCTCTCGGCCATCCTTGATGTTGAGATGAACCTTCATGTGAAGCTCTGCGCCGGTTGGGGTCTATCTCCGAACGATCTTGAACAAACCCCTCCGGCGGTCGAGACGCTGGCCTACACACGCTACGTGCTCGACGCTGGAATGCGCGGCGACCTGCTGGCACTCAAGGTGGCTCTTGCCCCCTGCGTGATCGGGTACGCCGAGATCGCCACGCGGCTCGCCTCGCGACCCGATGCGGACGCTGCGACGAACCCCTATCGCGTTTGGATCGCCGAGTACGCCGGCGCGCCATACCAGGAGGTCGCGGCGAAAGCACGAGCGCACTTGGAGCATCTCGCCGATTTCTACGCCACGCCGGCCCGCGAGGCAGAGCTGATTGCGATCTTCAAGGAAGCCACCCGACTCGAGGCAGATTTCTGGGAGATGGGCTGGCGCGCGGGTCAGCGTCTCGAATAGCCGTTCGGCAACACTCTATTTAAGAGCGTCATGATGCCGCCTTCTAGCGCTGGTGACCGAGCCGGATTCCAAGCTTGAGCGCCTTTTGGCGGAGTGAGCCTTCGGAGCGCTTTGTGAGCTTCGCAATTCTTGCAACCGGAGTCTTCGCTTTCGAATGAGCGCGCAGCTCCTTCACGTCAGCCTTTGTGTATTCGCGACGCACAGGCTTCTTCTTCGTAGCCGTCTTCTTTGCCTTCTTCGCCACTTTTAGCTCCTCGATTCGAGAGTGGGCGTACTAGCACAGCCGCATTGAGGCGCAACTCTCCATCAGTTGGCTCTATATGCTGGTCCGATGCGTGTGCCTCTCTCAGCAGTTGCGGCCGATAGGCGTAGTTGAGAGTGCGCACAGAGACACCATCAAGAATAGTGCCGCTACCCATGCCGCCGGATTCTGGCAAGAGCGCCGTGCTGATGATGCGGTGGTGGGAGCACGGTCGTGTCATCAAAATGAGTGCCTGAAGAATTGCGCGTTCAAAGTGGTGTTGCCCCCTTAAGTCGCACGTCCACTAGTTCGACATGTTAGTGTCAAGGAGCGCCAGAAGTGAGCGCACCACTACTAGTCGCCGACGTCCGATCGTTGTCGTGACGATACGCCCAGCTCCTATCAACTCGTAAAGTTTCGTGCGTCCCAAGCCGGTCACTTCGCATGCATCGTCAATCGTGCAGGTGAGCCGCTGGGCGAATGGCATCGTGCTCGGTTCTGCGGTTTTCGGAGCGGATAGACTGACTTGTGACTGTTGTCCGCCAGTTTTCTCTCGTCGATTGTATTTTCACGTGGCCCTCCTATTCGCACAAAGCTCGACAGAAGGGTTGATTGTGCGACGAGCAACGTCAATGCGAGCATCCGAGGACGCTCGCGTACGACAGCGCACGTCGGCGGCGGTTTGAATATTCCCGGACACAAAGGGCGACGAGGAAATTTTTAGCGAATGCGCCAGCCACAGTGAGGCATCGCGCCGAGGCCACTCTGCAAATGTCGGCAGCAAATTCCCCAAGCGTTCGCCGCTGTTCACCAGCGTCTTATTCAACCATTATTCAACGAACGCGGCCGATGGCTATCTAAGTGCCTGAGTTTGCTGGCGCTCCCTAGGGGAATCGAACCCCTGTTTCAGCCTTGAGAGGGGCGATGGCTGCGACAGCTACCGCCCTCGAGCCGAGCGACTTTGGGACAATCAGAACCGTCGGCAGTGGCTGCGATGCCGCGGCCATGCCGGCTCAGTGCCGGCGGCGGTGCGGGGCCGATGACGGCTTGGCGGTGCGCCGGCCGAGTTCGCCGAGCAGGTCGCGAACCGCGCCGTCGAGTTCGTCGGGTGGAGTCGCGGGACCGGCCTGCTGCGTGCCGGGCGGCTGTCGCAGGTTACCGGCGGAGATGTCGTCGTTCGCGGCGAGGAGCGCGTCGGCGTCATCATCGTGCCGTCTCCGTGCCCAATGCCGCGCGGCGCGAACCTCCGGCGCGTCAACGCCGAGAGGAGACCGCCGTCTGCGGCGCGAGATCAGCTCGCGCGCGCCGTATCCGGATACGAACCCGATCCCGGTCACGAGCACGACAATCAGCAATCCCAGCATTGTGTCGTCCCACCATCACCCTGTCGCAATGCAATAAGCGCGACAATGCGGCAGCGGCTTGACCGGGCCGGTTCCTTGTCACTGCGCCGAGCACAACGCTGACCCTCGGAGTCCTACGGGGTTTTGTTTGCAGGCCTCCTCGGCTACCTTCCCGCAACTCGCGGAGGCCGGGACGTCTCGATGCGCAAGGGCAACGACTACATTCTGAAGCTGCGGCCTTGGTCATTGTCGACGTTCGTCGTCGCCCTGCTGGCCGTGGTGCTCGCCACCGCGACCCAGGAGATGTTCGCAAGCTTCGGCATGCAGTTCTATTTCGCGGCCTTCGTGCCGGCGATCCTGATCGTAGGCCTGATGGGCGGCGCGCCGGCCGGCGCCTTCGCCACCATCATCACGGTACCGATCGTGTGGTGGGTATTCATGCCCCCCTATTTCGAGTTCGCCTGGCCGACGGCCGACGACTGTGACAGCATCGCGACGTTCCTGCTGTCGAGCGCGCTCTTGCTCGGTTTCTCGCAGCTCTACCGGGAAGCGCTGGCCATTTTGCGGAAATAGCCGGCCGGCGCAGGCCGCGACCGCCCGCCGGCGCCAGCAAGCCGGTTGCCTGCATGGATCGCCCGCTCAGATCCCGAACATCCAGACCGCGACGATGGTGGCCAGTGTCGCCAGCCCGCTGATGGTCCAGCCCACCGTGTAGAAGGTGTCCTCGGGGGCGGTGTCGAGCACCGTATTGGTGGTTTCCGTCATTGACCGCCAGCGCATGGCGTCTCTCCTCGGAACTCTGCCCAGCGACATAACGCGGCTCGCGGTTCCCGGTTCCGGCCCTTTCGGGGCGACTGCGCCGTTCACGCACAGCTCACGGACTGCTGATCGGCGTCGCGGAACCTGCGACATTCTGTCCCGTTGAGGGGCGCCGGAAACCAACTTGGGAGAACCATCCGATGCGAACACTGATCCTCGCCGCCACGGCGCTTGCCTTCGTCTCGTCCACCGCGCTCGCGCAGGACAAGGCCGCCAGCCCGGCCCCCGCAGCGCAAAGCGGCGACACGGCGACCAAGGGCGAGGCGACCAAAATGGCGCCGAAGAAGAAAGCGAAGACCGCCAAGAAATCGAGCGCCAAGGGGGGCGCCAAGGCCGGCGCAGCCGCGACCGGCGATGATGCGGCCAAGCAATAAACAGAAACAATCGCGGTAGCCGATCGCGAACCTGGCCATCACGGAAAAGGCCGCCCGCAGGCGGCCTTTTTGCTGTCTCGGGTGCGGATGTTGCCTCCGCCTGGTACGTCGCAAGTCATATGCGCAGATCGCTTGCGATCGCGAGGCTTGTGGACGTGAGCGCTGGACCGGTGAGAGTTGACCAGCAAATTGAGGTGCGGGAGAGGGAGCGAAAGAGGCGCAGAGCCGATAATCCGCACCGCCATCGGATCGTACTGAAAATTGACCACCAGCTCCAGGAATTGCTCCACCTCCCGCACCTTCTGTTCTGACGCGCGTGCAGCGGCAACGCATGATCCAAACGGGCTATCACTGCGATGCAGGGCAAGATTCATCGCGATAGACTTAATGCTGAGCACCGTCGTCGCGGCTACCCGCGAGCCCGCTCTCGCGTAGGCGCGCCGCAAACCAGCGCGACGTGGCGCTGTCGATGGCGCCGCCGGCATAGATTTCGGAAAGGCTCACGCCACCCTGTCCGACGATCACCAGAACGCCCGTTGCATAAGCAAACCAGACATTCGGATCGGTCAGCGCCTGCAGCTTGCGCTGATCGTGCTCGAGCGGCTGGTGGTTGCTGTCCTTGCGCAGCTCGATGGCCAGCAGATTGTTCGGGATGTCGCGCTGATGCACGACGATATCGGGATAGATCGACTTGCCGAGATGGTCATCGGTCGAGCTCCCCGAGCCGCGTGGCAGCCGCAGCGTGCGCTCGCCGAGCCGATCATAGTTGCAATCGACCTGCCAGCCGGGAAACTGCCGCTCGACATAGACCGCTAGCCGGTGAGTAAGCGTTCGCTCGCCGAGATCGCGCTCCAGCAGGAAGGTCTCCTGCGCATAAAACTCCCGCACGGCGGCGATCACCTTGTTCAGCTCGGTCTGCATTGACGCCTCCGACTGGACTAAAGCGCGATGAGATCAGGTTGATCCATCATCGCGCTTTAGCTCTTTGTTTGAGCATGATCTCCGCGCAAACGCATCGCGTTTGTCGCAGGTAAAACCGCTTCGCACTTTGCGCTAACGCGGCCGTTCCGGTCCGGATCATGCTCGGCCGCCGCCGCGGCCCTGCAACAGCGCTGCTACACCTGCACTTCGATCAGCCGCGGGCCCGGCTCGGCGATGGCATCCGCCAAGGCCTTGTTGAACTCGTCCGCGGTGGTCACCGCCCGGCCCGGCACGCCCATGCTCTTGGCGAGCGCGACGAAATCCAGCGTCGGGCTGTCGATCCTCAGCATGTCCTGCGCGCGCTTGCCCGGTTCGCCGGCGCCGACGCCATCGAACTCCCCGCGCAGGATCTGGTACATGCGATTGGCGAAGACGATGGTGACAATGTTGAGCCCTTCGCGCGCCTGCGTCCACAGCGACTGGATCGTGTACATCGCGCTGCCATCGCCGACCATGCAGATCACCTTGCGGTCCGGACAGGCGATCGCCGCGCCGGTCGCGACCGGCGTCGAATAGCCGATCGAGCCGCCCAGATTCTGAATCCAGTCGTGCGGAGCGGCGCTCGCCGTCAGCGGAAAGAAGCCGCGCCCGGTCGTGATGGATTCGTCGACCAGGATGGCATTGTCAGGAACCGCAGCCGCGATCGCCTGGGCGATCGACGCGTGGTTCAAGGCACCTGTCGGCTTCACCAGTTCGACGGTCGCCTGCGGCTTCACATCGGCCGGCTTGGCGCCAACCGCCGAGGCCAGCGCCTGCAGCGCCGCCACCGAATTCTCCCCGCTCGAAGTCATGCGATGCACCTCGCATCCATCCGGCTTCAGCAGGCTCGGTTTGTTCGGATAGGCGAAGAATGCGACAGGTTCGTTGGCTTCGACGAGAACGATGTGCCGAAAGCCCTTCAGCGCCGCGAGCGCCAGCTCGACCACGTAAGGCACCCGCTCGATCGAAAACCGCCCGCGTCCGCGCGCCATCCGCGGGCTCGCCAGCTGACCCATGACCTTGCAGCCGGTCTTGCCGGCGATCTGCGCCGCCAGCGCCAGCCCTGGCTCTGTCACCGCGCTGCCGGTCATCAGCAGCAATGTCGGTTCACCGCTGCGCAGCACCTTGGCGGCGCTCTCGACGGCCTGTGGCGAATAGTTCCGGCGCTGCGATTCCACCGGCACCTGGGCCACCCCGTCGGCCTCGTTCCACGCGGTGTCGGCAGGCAGGATCAAGGTCGCAACCTGCGGCGGTGCGCCGCTGGCGGCGGCGATCGCGGCGGCGCCATCACGGGCGACCGACTTGGCGTCCGGCGAGGTGCGCACCCAGGCCGACATCGGCCGTGCCAGGCCTTCGATGTCGGACGTCA
This sequence comes from Bradyrhizobium sp. B097, assembly GCF_038957035.1. Lineage (NCBI taxonomy): Bacteria > Pseudomonadati > Pseudomonadota > Alphaproteobacteria > Hyphomicrobiales > Nitrobacteraceae > Bradyrhizobium > Bradyrhizobium sp. B097. Next base: position 1,884,900 of record NZ_CP152412.1, on the reverse strand, counting down.
GGGGCGCGTTGTATTCGATGTGATAGGTCGCATGCTGGCCGACGATGTTGACGATGCCGGAATGCGCCTTCTTGGCGTTGTGCAGATTGGCGAGGCCATTGGCGAGACCGGGCCCGAGATGCAGCAGCGTCGAGGCCGGCGTTCCCTTCATGCGGAAATAGCCGTCGGCGGCACCGGTCACCACACCTTCGAACAGGCCGAGCACGCAGCGCATGCCGGGGACCTTGTCCAGCGCCGCGACGAAATGCATCTCCGAGGTGCCGGGATTGGTAAAGCAGACGTCCACGCCGCCCGCGACCAATGTTCGCACCAGACTTTCCGCACCGTTCATGCTCACGCTCCCGTTTCGAGATGTTCTTGAGGTCGCTGAGAGCATGATCCGATCCGATTGAATCGAATCATGCTCTCATCCTTTTGTTTGGTCGCGTTTTCTCGACGCGAACCGGTCCCCACTTCGCTTGAAAACGCTCCAGATCAACCATTCTTCAGCCGCTTCGTCAAAGGTTTGGCGGGACAATGCAGGTATCGCTTCCGGTCTGTTGCCTTTTTAAACCGTGTTGTCGGAAAATGGCTGATGTCACGGCTTCGTCGCTTGCGAAACGCCGGCGATTATGGCCTTTTTGGCTGCATATTTGATTGTTCGCGAGGACGACGACGATGCGCAAGATTGCCTTGATGTTTGCCGCGCTCACGATCCTGGCCGGTGCCGGCCAGGCCCAGGCCCAGTTCTTCGACTCCCGGGGCTACCAGTCCGAGGTCCCAAGCTTTTTCGGCGGCGGCGGCGCGAGCCCGATCCCGCGCACCACCGTCAACTACGAGACCAACTACGCTCCCGGCACCATCGTGGTGAACACCGCCGAGCGCCGGCTCTATCTGGTGATGGCGAACGGCCAGGCGCTGCGCTACGGCATCGGCGTCGGCCGCGACGGCTTCCGCTGGAGCGGTGTGCACCGCATCTCCGCGAAGAAGGAATGGCCGTCCTGGACGCCGCCCTCGGACATGCTGCGCCGCCGCCCCGATCTGCCGCGCCACATGGCCGGCGGCATCGAGAACCCGCTCGGCGCGCGCGCGATGTATCTCGGCTCGACGCTGTATCGCATCCACGGCTCGAACGAGCCGGAGACGATCGGCCAGGCGGTCTCGTCGGGCTGTTTCCGGATGACCAATGAGGACGTCAAGGACCTCTATGATCGCGTCTCGGTCGGCGCCACCGTGGTGGTGAAGAACTGATCGCGTCGATTTCAACGGAACCAGGCGCTGCCATGCGGCGAGATCGCTGATCTTGCCTTGCGCTGCCGGGCGCATTACGGCAGCGTGGTTCGAATGCGCCAACATTGCTCGCCGATCCTGCTGCTGCTCGCCGCGGCGCTCGCCACTTCGCTCACCGACGCCATCGTACCGGCGATGGGCGCAGAGATTCCAGCCATCGCCTCGCGCCAGCGCAACGAGAAGAAGGTCTTCACCGACGCCGAGATCGTCGAGGGCTTTCTGAAAACCGCGTTCGGCGCGGAATACCATCTCGCCGGTCGGGTCGACCGCATCCGCAAATACGACAGATCGGTGCGCGTGTTCGCCGACGGCAACCGCGCCGACCGCAAGGCCCAGCTCGCCAAGGTCATCGCCGACATCCGAGCCAAGGTGCAGCATCTCGACATCGCGATGACCGAGGACAACGACGCGGCCAATGTCGTGGTCAAGCTGGTGCGCGACCGCGAGCTCTACCGCACGATCGCGACCTTCTACGGCCAGGAGCGCGCCAAGGAGATCCGCACCTCGCTCGACCCGCAATGCCTGTCGGGCTTCCGCAAGAACGAGAATTACGAGATCGAGCATTCCGACGTCATCCTCACCGTCGACAATGGCGATTTCGTCTTCCTCGACTGCGCCTATGAGGAGCTGTTGCAGTCGCTCGGCCCGATCAACGACACTGCGACCGTGCCGTGGACCATGTTCAACGACAGCGTCTCGATGGGCTTTTTCGACGTCTACGACCAATACCTGCTCAATCTGCTCTACGACCCCCGCATCAAGCCCGGGATGACCGTGCAGGAGGTCAAGGCCGCGCTGCCCGAAGTGCTCACCGACGTCCGCGCCTGGGTGGCGAAGGTGAACCATCTGGAGTGAGGGTAGCGGCGGCGCGATGGGCGCAGACGCTCGCGACACCCACCGCTGTCGTCCCTGCGAAAGCAGGGACCCATACGCCGCAGCGGATGTTGTGAACGGGACTCGTCGTTCCAGCAACGCAAGATGATCAGCATCGGTGGTTATGGGTCCCTGCTTTCGCAGGGACGACGATGAGGATGGGTCACTATTCAAGTTGCCACACCACGCGGTGTCATCGCCCGGCTTGACCGGGCGATCCCGTATTCCAGAGACGTCTGTGCTTGAGCGAGAGGCCGCGGCGTACTGGATCGCCCGGTCAGGCCGGGCGATGACAATTGAGGATGAGGACGCAGCTTCGCATTCTCGCGCGACGCGCGCGCGTGAGGCAGCCACCGGCGGCAGGGTTCCCTCTCCCCTTGCGGGAGAGGGTTAGGGAGAGGGGTGCCACACGACGTGCTCTCTCCGTATCGTCATGACAAGCAAGCAAGTTGCGAGAGCGACGCTTTCATCAATCATCTCGCCCGGGGCCACCCCTCTCCCCACCCCTCCCCCGCAAGGGGGGAGGGAGCCTGAGCAGCGTGCTCGCCTCACCGTTGTCTCCTCACCCGATGCGGGATCACCACCCTCCCCGCTTGACCTTGCCCCTGCGGCCGCCTCCATAGAAGCGCGGTCAGACGACGCGAGGTGATTCGATGAATGCTCCTGCTGCCCGTTTCCTCAGTCCGTCCGAAGCTGCAAGGCAGCTCGGGATCTCGGCGAAAGCGCTGCGCCTCTATGAGGAGCGCGGCCTGATCGCACCCGGCCGCACGCCGGCGGGATGGCGCGCCTATGGTGCGGCCGAGATGGCGCGCGGCGCCGAGATCGTCGCGCTGCGCGCGCTCGGCCTCAGCATCAATGAAGTGGCGCGGATCCTGAGCGGCGACGCCGTGATCCTCGATCGCGTGCTGGCCGCGCACGAGGCCACGCTCGAAGCACGGATGCGCCAATCCGGCGACAGCATCGCCAGGGTGCGCCGGCTGCGCGCCGACCTGGGCCGCGGCAAAGTGCCCGCGACGTGCGATCTCATCGGCGCGGTCAGGGCGCGGCCGGCGATCGGCGTCGCGTTCGATCTGCCGTGGCCGTGGGGCGGCGAGCGCTTCGAGCTGCGCGACATCAAGCTGCTGAACTACATCGTCGGCCCGCTCGGCAGCGGCAAGACGCGCCTCGCACAGCGGCTCGCCGACGTGCTGCCCGACGCCAGCTTCGTCGGGCTGGACCGCACCGCCGACGGCGGCGCGGCCGTTCGTGCACTGCTCGATGCCGATCCGGCGCACAAGGCAAGGGTCGACGCGAGCCTTGCCGCCCTGCTCGCCGACGGCGCGGTGGACTCGCCCGCACTGACCACCCTGCTCGCCGCTCTCGAGGCCGACAGCGACACCATCCTGGTGATCGACATGCTCGAGCAAGGGCTCGATGCTGCGAGCCAGGAAGCCGTGATCGCGCATCTGCGCCGCCGCGGACCCGAAGCGCGGCCGCTGTTCTTCCTCACGCGCTCCAATGCGATCCTGGACCTCGACGCGGTCGGCGACGATGAAGCGATCATCCTGTGCCCCGCCAATCACAGCGTGCCGATCTGCGTCGCGCCCATTCCCGGTGCGGTGGGCTATGAAGCGGTCGCGACCTGCCTTGCCTCGCCGGAGGTGCGCGCGCGGACCGAAGGCATGGTTGCGTGGCGGCCATCCTGATTTCTCGTATTGGTTGTATTATAATCACGCGACAAGGTCGGATGCACGACAAGAAAACTGTGCTATAAGCTCACACAATGACCGAGCTTCCCCGTACCCAGGCCTTGCGTTGCTTCATCACGGTTGCCCGTGAGGGCACTGTATCGCGCGCTGCAGCGATGCTGAAACTGACCCAGCCGGCGGTCAGCTTGCAACTCAAGGCGCTGGAGGAAAGCACCGGGATGCAGCTGTTCAACCGCACACCCAGCGGCTTCACGCTGACCGAGGCCGGCGCCGCGCTGCTGCCGCTGGCGCACCGGGCGGTGGCCGCGGCATCCGACTTCAAGGCGATGGCGGACTCGCTGAACGAGGCGCAGCGCGGCACGCTGCGCGTCGGCACCATCCTCGACCCCGAATTCACCCGGCTCGGGCCATTCGTGCGCAGCCTTGCGATGTCCTCACAGCGCACCGAAGTGTTTCTGCGCCATGGCGTCAGCGACGACATGCTGGCGCAGGTCGGCCGGGGCGAGCTCGACGTCGGCTACTATGTCGACGCCACGCCGCCGGAGCAGCTGGTTCATCACAGCTTCACTGAGCGGACCATTGCCGACGGCCGCTACCAGCTGGCGCCGCTGCTCAGCTACCACTACCGCGTGATCGCGCCGATCGGCTGGCGGGACCGGGTGATCGGCAAGGACTGGGCGGAGCTTGCCGAGCTGCCCTGGCTTGCGACACCGCCGCATTCCGGCCACCGCCGGCTGCTCGACGACATCTTCCGTCCGCTCGGCGCCTTGCCGAAGCGGGTCGGCTACACCGATCAGGAAGAGGCGATGATCGACTTCGTCGAATCCGGGCTCTGCCTCAGCCTCGCGCGCGACAGCGTGCTGGCGCCACGGATGGCGCGCCCGCATCAGTTCGTGGTCTCCGACCGGGTGAAGCTCACCTGCGATCTCTCTTTCGCCTGCCTTGCCTCCCGCCGCCAGGAGCCGGTGATCGCGCACGCCTTCGCGGCGGTGCGCGCAGTGTGGAACATCAAGCCGGCGATCGCCGGCGCCGGTCCGACGCGAACGCGCAAGGTCGCGAAGAACGTGTGAAGCGAACTTGTGCTCCTCACTTCGAAACTGTTTTGCGAGAAGAGATCGAAGCGCGCACATCATCGCGCTCTGCGCCGCGCTTGCGATGCTGGCGCTGGATCAGCTGACAAAGCTTTGGGCGCTTCGATCGCTGGAAACCGGCGCCACCGTCAATCTGCCGGGGCCCGTTGATCTTACACTCGTGTTCAATCGCAGCAACGCATTCGGTCTCGTTCCCGACTACGGAGCCTTGTCGCGGTGGGCGCTCGCGTTCGTCGGCCTTGCCGCGGCGGCCGCGCTGCTCGGATCGATCCTGCGGAGATCGACATCGACCATCAACGCCTTCGGATTCGCCTTGATCGGCGCCGGAGCCGCCGGAAATGCGATCGACCGCCTTCGATTGGGAGCCGTCGTCGATCTGTTCGATGCCTCGAAACTTCGATTTGTCTGGATTTTCAACGTCGCCGACGTTTCAATCGATTTGGGAATCGCGCTCGTTCTGCTTGCTGCGCTGCTGCCATCTTTGGAAGCGCCCAAGACAGACCACGGCAACAACTAGATCGATATCCTAGGCCGCGACGACGAGCGGCCGCGTCATCTCCGCCATTGTCGGCACCAGCGACGGCGCCTCAAAATCCTGCAGAGCGAGCTCGTTCACGAGCTCGCGCAGCCTTGGCGGCAAATCGGCGTAATCGCCTTGCAGCGCATAGCGCAGTCTCTCGCCGATCTCTTCGCAGATGGCACGCGCGTGCTCGGGCGCGATCGGATGATGCTCAATCATGGACGTGGACCGCTTGCGACGGCCACGCGCCGTCCAACTGCACGCCTGCAACCACGGATCCCGCATATCGAGATGCGATCAAGACGAGGATCCGAACAATGCTGAACATGGTTCGTACTCCCTTTTCCCGTTCTTCATTAGCAGGAGGACGTTGCCGCCCGATTAGGGAAACTGGTTCCTGCGACCTTTAAGGGATTGGTAAACGCCAGGTTCAGGGCCGGGCCGCAGCCGCCGCCCGGATGTCCCCAATCAGGGGGACAGACGCATCAGGCGGAATCAATATGATGCGAAACCGGACACCGGTCGGCTATCATCGGCCGCACTGACACAAAAAGAACCTGCTGGGAGGATTTGCGATGAAGCTGGCCATGGCCGGACTCTGGGTACTCGCGGGCGCGCTGCTGGTCGCGCCGGACGCGCGTGCCGACATCAAGGTCGGCGTCGTGGTGTCGGCATCCGGGCCGGGCTCGGCGCTCGGCCAGCCGCAGATGCGCACCATCGCCGCGCTGCCGAAGGAGATCGGCGGCGAGAAGGTGGTCTATATCGCCCTCGACGACGAGTCCGACCCGACCAAGGGCACGCAGAATGCCCGCCGCCTCGTGATCCAGGACGGCGTCGACATCCTGATCGGCTCCTCGCTGACCCCCGTGACCATGCCGATGCTCGACGTCGCCTTCGAATCCAAGACGCCGATCATCTCGCTCGCCGCGGCGACCGCGATCGTGCGGCCAATGGACGACCGCCGCCGCTGGGCGTTCAAGGTGGTCCCCAATGACGATCTGATGGCGGCGGCGATCCTGAAATACATCGCGAAATCCGGCATCAAGACGCTCGGCTATATCGGCGTCTCCGACGGCTATGGCGAAGGCTATTACAATGAGGTGTCGCGGCTGGCGCCCACGCTCGGCCTCACCGTCACGACGCATGAGGTCTATGCGCGCGCCGACACCAGCGCGATGGGCCAGGCGCTGAAGGTGATCGCGACCAACCCGGAGGCAGTGTTCATCGCCTCCGCTGGCACGCCGGCGGTGCTGCCGCAGGAGGCGCTGCGCAGCCGCGGCTATGCCGGCAAGATCTTCCAGACCCACGGCGTTGCGTCGGAGGAATTCATCAAGCTCGGCGGCGTCAATGTCGAGGGCGCGATCTTCACCGGCGAGGCCTTCACAATCGCCGACGATCTGCCGGCGAGCGATCCGTTCCGCCAGGCGCGCGACGCGTTCGTGTCGTCCTACGAGAAGGTCAACGGCTCGAGCCCGAACATCTTCGGCGCCCATCTGTGGGACGCCGTCACGCTGTTCAAGCGGGCGGCGGCCAGCGCGCTGAAGACGGCGAAGCCCGGCACGCCGGAATTCCGCGCCGCGCTGCGCGACGAGCTCGAGCGCGGCAAGGACGTCTATCTCAACAACGGCCTCTCGACGATGAGCCCGACCGATCACAATGGCTATGACGAGCGGTCGGCGTTCCTGATCAAGGTCGAGGGCGGCAAGTTCAGGCTGGTGAAGTAGGTCGCTCGGCCGCCGGCCAGCACGGATGTAGCCCGGATGAGCCAACGGGTCGCGCGAACGCGCGCCCGATGACAGGCTCCGCGATATCCGGGGGCGGTTGCCCCGCATATCGCTGCGCTCATGCGGGCTACTTGCTCGAAGTTGCTCTAGTCGCCGCCCCAGCGCCAGCGCGGCGGCTCGCCTTTCCACCAGCACACGCCGGTGAGCAGCACGCTCAGCACGGCGACATAGCCGAGGAATTCGGCCCTGGCGTGCGGGAGCATGATTGCCGCGCCCGCGGCGATCAGCACCACGAAACCCGCGAGAACCGACCAGCCCTGCCAGTTGTTCGGCGGTCCCCAGCCCCAGCCGTAGCGCTTGGCGGGAAACCAGTATCTGACGTCACGCGGCATGGGATTGCTCCCCGGTGCTAATGTCACGACGATGCGTGTGTATCGCGATCCGTAGCCCGGATGAAGCGAAGCGTAATCCGGGAGCAGTGGCCCCGGATTTCGCTGCGCTTCATTCGGGCTACGAGCCCTATCCAGGCGACGTTCTCGAAATCCGTGTTCTCGAAATCCCCTGCTTCACACCTTGCCCTTGCCCGATCCGCAGATGCCCTTCAGCGCCTGCCATTCGGCTGATGACAGTAGCGGCGGGCCATTGGGCCGGCTGCCGGCATCGGCCTTGTCCATGCGCGCGAGGCGGTCCTCGGTCAGCGGATGGCCGGCGACGAGCGAGAGCCCCTTGCCGCCTTCCTTGCCGGTGACGCGGAACATCAGTTCGCCCATCGGCTTCGCCGGACGGCCGAGCTTGTGCATGGTCTCGATCGCAAAGCTGTCGGCATTGGTCTCGGCGTCGCGCGAATAGGATGACGTCACCAGCGAGCGCGAAGCGAAGATCAGCGCGCCGGACCCGGTGATGTCGCCGAACAGCAGCCCGATCAGGAACGAGGTGCCGCCATTGTGGATCAGCTCGCGCATGCTGTCGCGATGGCGCAGATGGCCGAGCTCATGCGCCAAAACGCCGGCGATCTCGTCGGGATTCTCGGCCTTCTCCAATAGCCCATCGAACAGATAGACCTTGCCGCCAGGCAGCGCGAAGGCGTTCGGCACCGAGGTCGCCAACACGCCCGACTGCACTGAATTGTCGAGGCCCGCGGTCTCCCGCAGCTTGCCGACCAGCTTCTCGAATGCCGCTTGGCCGGCCGCGTTGCTGCACGGCTTGCCGTCGAACAGCACCTTGACCTGCGCCTCCGCGACATCGCCGAGGCGGCGTTCGAAGGAGTCGGGCACCAGCGGCGTCAGCCGCTCGGCGGCGAGCGGCACGCCGAACAGCACCACCAGCACGATCGACACCGCAGCCGCGAGCGACCAGCCGACGATCGCGGCGACGCTCCTGCGGTTCGGCAGGCTGGCCTCGAGCGCATCGCAGCGCGCGACGAGTTCAGTCATGAGCTGGGCGTCGCGGATCTCGAGCCGCGCCAGCGACGGTGCGGTCAGGCAGCTCAGCCGCAGCAGGCCGGACGGGCTGTCGGCGCGGCGGATGTCGGCAAACGCCCAGCGCGCGCGCAGTTCGCCGTCTTCCCTGATCTCCAGCGCATCGGACAGTTTGAGCGCAACGATGCGCCGACGGTTCGATGCACCGTCGAAGAAGACGGCGCCCGGTGCAGGCGTCGCCGCGGAGCTGGTCTCGCTGGTATCGGAGTCCATGTCGCTAGAAACCACCGACGTCGAGGCCGTCGGCAAAGCCTTCGCCGAGCGCATTGGCGAGATCGCCGCGCGCGGTGACGTCAGCGGCCGCGCCGATGTTGTGCACGATGGTCGAGGACAGCACCCGGAGCCAGAGATCGCGCATCAGATAGACCCGCATCACCACGTTCATGGCCAGCGCAAAGGCGAGATAGCCGATGCCGAGCAGCACGATCAGGGGAATGCTCTTGGCGAACGCCTCGGTCTTGAAGAAGCTCTCGATCGAGGAGCCGTCCATGCTGGCGACCAAGAAGGTGCAGAGCACGAGATAGGCCGCGAACACCATGCCGAGCAGCATGACCCAGCCGATGACCTTCCAGTACAGGCCGATCAGCGCGCTGCGGCGCAAGGTGGATTCCAGCCGGACCTCGCCGAAGCGGATGCCCGACAGCCACCAGCGCCACTCGATCGCCTTGAACGCGGCATAGGCGAACGGGGCGAAGATCGTGCTGTAGAGCGCGAACGGCATCAAGAGCCAGAGCCACCAGCCGCGCTTGAAGAACTCCCAGCCGCGGCCCTCGAACGAGCCCTGCAGGTCGCCGTAATAGGAATGCCGCATCTTGTAGCGTTCGAGCGCCGCCTCGCGCCATGGCAACGCGAGGCCGAGCGTGATCACGACCACCACGCCCCACAGCGAGGCCTTCAGCGCATAGATCCAGCCCGAGCCGCTCATCCAGAAGCGGACGCCGCGCCACACCGTGCGCGTCAGGCGGTAGCGCCGCGCGCGATAGATCGCGAACTGGCCGAACAGATAGAAGAAGGCGACCAGCGGCAGCGAGGCGAACGCCTTGAGATGCTCGGCCTCGATGCCGATCAGGAAGTAGCCGAGATAGATCGGCACCAGGATCGCGAGCGCGACCAGGAAGCCGATCAGGAGCTCCTTGCCGCGGCCGGTATATTCCGGCGCGTCGCCGTCGATCTGGGTGTTCGACCAGAGGTGACGGCGGATGTCGGTGGTGAGCCAGAACCGGTAGAAGCCGACCGTGACCAGTTCGAGCCCGGCGCCGCGCGCGACCAGCCGGAAGAACTCCTTCCGGTTCCCTGAAAACGCCACCGGCATCGGCGGCGGAACCGGTTGCGGGGGCGGCTGCGGCGGCCCCAGCGGGGTCCAGCTCATGTCGTTCACGGGGTCAACTCCAGACGGGACAATCTCTGCGTATCAAAAGCACAGGTTTGTCGCTGCGAGTGTGATCCAGGTTTCACACAAGGTCGAGATGACAGGCCGATTTTTGCTGGGGTGCGGTTGGCCATGCCTTAACGGTATCGCCGGAAACAGCGCCGTCCTTGCTGCCGGTATCGCCCCGGTCGCAGCGAGGCGACCGCCACCCCGCCCTCGTCGAGCGCGAGCTTCGAACCCCATGGCGGGAATGAGATACTTACGGATCAGGTGACGAGGGAACACGCCGGACAAGCGAGGAAGGATAGCGATGAGCAAGTGGATCGTGTCGGCATGCTTTCTGGCGCTGACGGCAGCTCCCGCTGCGGCCGTCGACGTGCGGCTGGATTCCTATCGCAATCCAAAGAATGAGAATTTTCGCATCTTCAATCACATGTATCTGGACGGCGTCAGGGGCGGCATGATGGCTTCCAATGCCTGGCTGAAACGGCATGGCGGCCAATTGCTGTTCTGCATGCCGGGCGACCTCGCACTGACGAGCGAGCAGACCGAGGAGATCATGCTCAAGTCCGCCGACAAGCGGTCCGCCAAAGGCGAGATGGCGGTCGCGCTCCTGCTGCTGTGGGGCATGCAGGATACCTATCCCTGTGAAACAACCGGCAGCGAAAAACCCGCCAGCCAATAGCCGCCCCGCACTGTTCGCACGCCGCCGCCCGACCGAATCAAACGCCGTTTCAAACAGCGAGGCCGTGGCCCACGGCCCCGCCACCACCGGAAAGGCCCGGATTCGGCCGCTTTGACCTGACATCAATGCGGTCAAATGCGCGTTGAGAGCCCTTGCGCAAACCGCGGAATGAGAATGTAATTCGGTAAAACATGTCGCGCCGGCGATGCCCCGGCGGCGAAAACGGTTGAGGAGCCGCTCATGCACGGGACCATCGATCTGGTCGACGACACCAATCTGGACACTGCACGCGAACGCGCCAACACGCTTGCGCTCGCAGACTACGATCCCGGCCATCCCGAGCTGTTCAAGACCGATACCTTCTGGCCGTATTTCGACCGGCTGCGCCGCGAGGATCCGGTGCACTACTGTAAGGATTCGATGTTCGGTCCGTACTGGTCGATCACCCGCTACAACGACATCATGGACATCGAGACCAACCACGCGGTGTTCTCCTCGGCGGCATCGCTCGGCGGCATCACCATCCGCGACGTGCCGCCGGACCTGCGCCGCGAAAGCTTCATCGCGATGGACCAGCCGCGCCATTCGGCGCAGCGCAAGACCGTGGCGCCGATGTTCACGCCGACGCACCTCGACGAGCTCGCGATCAATATCCGCAACCGCTCGACCGAGTGCCTCGACAATCTGCCGCGCGGCGAGGTGTTCGACTGGGTCGACAAGGTCTCGATCGAGCTGACCACGCAGATGCTCGCGGTGCTGTTCGACTTCCCGTGGGAGGATCGCCGCAAGCTGACGCGCTGGTCCGACGTCGCGACCACCCTGCCCGGCGCCGGCGGCCTGGTCGCCACCGAGGACGAGCGGCAGGCGGAACTGATGGAATGCGCGACCTATTTCGCACGGCTGTGGAAGGAACGAGCTGACCAACCGCCGAAGAGCGACCTGCTCTCGATGATGGCGCACAGCGACGCCACGCGGAACATGGACCCGAAGAACTTCCTCGGCAACCTGATCCTGCTGATCGTCGGCGGCAACGACACCACGCGCAACACGCTGTCCGGCAGTATCTACGCGCTGAGCAAGCATCCGGAGCAGTATCGCAAGCTCAAGGAGAACCCGGCGCTGATCGACAGTTTCGTGCCCGAGGTGATCCGCTGGCAGACGCCGCTCGCCCATATGCGGCGCACCGCGCTCGCCGACTTCGAGTTCCGCGGCCGCCAGATCAAGAAGGGCGACAAGGTCGTGATGTGGTACGTCTCGGGCAACCGCGACGAAGAGGCGATCGAGAAGCCCTACGAGTTCCTGATCGACCGCGCCCGGCCGCGCACCCACATCTCCTTCGGCTTCGGCATCCACCGATGCGTCGGGCTGCGTCTTGCCGAGCTGCAGCTCAAGATCATCTGGGAGGAGATCCTCAAGCGCTTCGACACGATCGAGGTGGTGGAGGAGCCGCAGCGGGTGTATTCCAGCTTCATCAAGGGCTACGAGACGCTGCCAGTGCGCATCGCCGCCTGAGGCCGCATCCGCTATCGTGTTGAAACATTCGCGTCGCTCGGCCTGAGTTAGGAAGGCACAATCGGATGGGTTCCCTCCCCACGCAACCGGGGTATACCCCGGTTGCGCATCATGAATCCGCACAAGTCGGGCAGGCCCGACTTGTGTGCGGGGGAGGGTTAGGGAGAGGGGTAAGCCGCGCGGGCAGTGCTCGTGGCACACCCCTCTCTCCAACTCTCCCCCGCAAGGGGGGAGAGAGCCCAACCACCTCCCGTGCGGCTTTGGCAAAATTGTGTGGAGAGAAATCATGAACGTCCACGCCGCAGTCAGTGCCGACAAGGCCGAGTTGCAGCGCCTCGCCCGCGAGGAAGCCTATTCGACTCCGTTACAGGACTTTCACCCCGGCGCGCCAAAACTGTTCCAGAACGACACGCTGTGGCCGTGGTTCGAGCGGCTGCGCAAGGAAGAGCCGGTGCACTACTGCACCAATTCGCCGATCGAGCCTTATTGGTCTGTGGTGAAGTACAACGACATCATGCATGTCGACACCAGCCACGGCATCTTCTCCTCGGACTCCACGCTCGGCGGCATCTCGATCCGCGACGTGCCGCCCGGCTACGACTATCCGAGCTTCATCGCGATGGACCAGCCGAAGCACGCCCATCAGCGCAAGACCGTCTCGCCGATGTTCACCCCTAATCATCTCGACGAGCTGGCGAAGCTGATCCGCCAGCGCTCGGCCAGCGTGCTCGACAATCTGCCGCGCAACGAGACCTTCAATTTCGTCGAGCGCGTCTCGATCGAATTGACCACCCAGATGCTGGCGACGCTGTTCGACTTCCCCTGGGAGGAGCGACGCAAGCTGACGCGCTGGTCCGACGTCTCCACCGCGCTGCCGAAGAGCGGCATCGTCGATTCGCCGGAACAGCGGCGGCAGGAAATGGACGAGTGCTACGCCTATTTCTCGAAGCTGTGGAATGAGCGCGTCAACGCGCCGCCAAGGAACGACCTGCTGTCGATGATGGCGCACAGCGAGGCCACGCGGCACATGGACCCCGACAATCTGATGGGCAACATCATCCTGCTCATCGTCGGCGGCAACGACACCACGCGCAACACCATGAGCGGCTCGGTGCTGGCGCTGCACGAGCATCCCGACCAGTTCAAGAAGCTGAAGGAGAACCCCGCGCTGATCGACACCATGGTGCCGGAGGTGATCCGCTGGCAGACGCCGCTCGCGCATATGCGGCGCACCGCGCTCCAGGACACCGAAATCGGCGGCAAGACGATCAGGAAGGGCGACCGCGTCGTGATGTGGTACGTCTCCGGCAACCGCGACGACGAGGTGATCGACCGCCCCGACGAATTCATCATCGATCGCGCCCGGCCGCGCATCCATCTGTCGTTCGGCTTCGGCATCCACCGCTGCGTCGGCATGCGGCTCGCCGAGCTGCAGCTCAAGATCGTCTGGCAGGAGATGCTGAAGCGCTTCGACCGAATCGAGGTGGTCGGCGAGCCGAAGCGAGTCTATTCCAGCTTCGTCCGCGGCATCGAGAACCTGCCGGTGCGGATCCCGGGCCGAGTCTAGAATATCCTTGGCTGCAAGTGCGTTCGGCCCTATGTCTGCCTGATGTGATTGCCGATGCGCGGCTGCAGGCCGCCCCGTTCGGCAGTGCCTTGCAGTTTGGGCCAGTTGACGGAACATGAACCGAAAAGAGCGGCGGGCGGCCAGCAAGCGACAGGATGAGTCCGCCAAGCGGCCAAGCCCACCTTTCGGCTCCGCCGGCGTCAGCATTGCCGACCTCGCCGCCGAGGCAAGCCGCTTTTACGGGATGCGCCGCTTCAACGAAGCGCAGGAGATCTGCCGGCGCATTCTCGCGCGCGAGCCCGGCCATGTGCAGAGCCTCAATCTTCTCGGCCTGATGGCGCAGGCAGCCGGCGATCACCGGGCCGCCGCGAAGCTGTTCACCAAGGCGATTGCCTCCGACGAGGTGAACGCCGCCTGCCACTACAATGCCGGCAATTCGTACCAGGCGCTGGGCAATCGCGCCAAGGCGACCACGCATTTCGGCAAGGCGCTGGCGCTCGGCATGGATGCAAGGGCGGTCAGCTTCGTCCTGCAGAGCCCGACCATCGCCGGCTATATCGGGCGGATCGCCGGCAAGTGGCCGCTCCCGGTGACGACCGTCGAATTGTTCGGCGCCGAGGGCCTCGCCCCGCTTGCGCGCGACCTGTTCCTGCGCGCGGCGTTGGAGGCGACGACACTGGCCAACATGCAGCTCGAGGTTCTGCTCGGATATGCGCGGGCCGAACTGCTGCGGCTCGCGAGCAATCAGGACCCGGAGGACGACGAGATCGTCGCCTTTGCATGCGCGCTCGCCCGCCAATGCTTCATCAACGAATATCCGTATGGGCAGACCGAGGTGGAAGGCGAACGTGCAGGCGCATTGCGCGATCGACTACTGCAAGATCCGGCGTCAGGTGTCGCCATCGCGCCGCTCACGCTCGCGGTCGTTGCGGCCTATTTCCCGCTTCATGCGCTCCCGCAGGCGGACGCGCTGCTGTGCCGTGATTGGCCTGCGGCCGCTGTCGGCCTGTTGAAGGTGCAGCTTCGCGAGCCGCGCGAGGAGATGGCAGAGCGCGGCACCATTGCGACACTCACCCCGATCAAGAACGAGGTATCCGTCGAGGTGATGCGCCAGTACGAGGAAAATCCCTATCCGCGCTGGACCGTCAACCCGCTGACGGCCTTCGCGGCCGACCGGGCGCGGGGACGGACCGTCGCGACCGCGGAACAGCAGGCCGAACGGGATATCCTGATCGCGGGTTGCGGCACCGGCTCGCACGCGATCCAGATCGCGCAGGTCTATCCGAACGCCCGCCTGCTCGCGGTCGACATCAGCATGACGAGCCTCGCCTATGCGCGCCGCAAGACGCGGGAGCTGGGCCTGCGCAACATCGAATATGCGCAGGCGGATATCCTGGAACTGGGCGCGATCGGTCGCACCTTCGACAGCATCGAGTCGGTCGGCGTGCTGCACCATCTGGCCGAGCCTTTTGCCGGCTGGCGCGTGCTGGTCTCGCTGCTACGACCGGGCGGCACGATGCGCATCGGCCTGTACAGCGAGTTGGCGCGGCGCGTCATCGTGGAGGCCCGGGCCCGCATCGCCGCGCGCAATTATCGCGCCACCGCGGACGACATCCGACGCTGCCGCCAGGACATTTTTCGCGAGGCCGAACAATGGAAGCCGCTGATCGGCGCCAAGGATTTTTACAGCATGAGCGGCTGCCGCGATCTGCTGTTCAACGTCATGGAGCATCGCCTGACGATCCCCGAGATCGCGGCATTCCTCAACGAACACGGTCTGACCTTCCAGGGCTTCGAGCCGTTTGACGATCCGGCGGTGCTCGAACAATTCCGCAAACAGTTTCCGGGCGCGGCCGACGAGACCAATCTGGACCAGTGGCACCGCTTCGAGGTCGATCATCCCGAGACGTTCTGGGACATGTACGTCTTCACGGTCGGCAAGACCGCGCGCTGACGGCAAGGCGCTGCGCATGATGAGGTCGAATAGTGACCGCGACGGCACTGCGCTCCCTCTCCCCGTTCTTACGGGGAGAGGGTTGGGGTCAGGGGCCGTCTCCGCGTATCCGGCGATAGTTATGCTTGCGGAGGCTCCCCCTCACCCGGAACGCATCCAAGGATGCGTTCCGACCTCTCCCCGCACGCGGGGCGAGGTGAAGCGGAGCCTGCCGCTCGACTCGGAGTAGGGTCATCCCTCTAGTGACCGTGCTGGCCCTTGCTGGTCGGCAACGGGCAATTGGTGCAGACCCGGTCGTCGCACATCCGGCAGATCGTGAAGCGATCCATCTCCGATGTATCCTGCCTTGCCAGCAGTTCGCGGATCAGCGTCGCGAGCTGCTTTCGTTCGGCCGACGACAGCACATCGAGCAATGACGTCACGGCGGAAATCCGCGACGCCAGCAGCTCGTTGCGGGATGCAGCGCCGGACGCCGTCAGGTGCAAGGCGACCTCCCGGCCGTCCTTGCCCGGACGGCGTTCGACCAGCCGATCCGAAACCAGACGGTCCACCAGCCGGACCGTTCCGGAATGCGACAGGCCGAGGATCCGCCTCAGCTTGTCGTTGGTCATGCCCTGACCATAGCCGATGACGATGAGGGCCGCCGGCGTCTCGCCGCCGCGGCCGACCACCTCGCGCGCGCCTTGCTCGATACGATCCATGACGGCGAGCGACAGCGCACCCAGCAGATTGGCGATTCCGTGTTCCATGCGGGGAATAATATGTGCGCTACGCACAAAAAACAACTTGACCTGATATGTGCGCTACGCACATATTTATCCGGGAGAGCAACAACGACCAAAAATGGAGAGCAGCGATGACGATCCGAAGCACCGCATTGGCAATGCCTGACGCCGCCGGCAGCGAACCCACGCTGAAATACGTGCAGGCCAACGGCGTGCGGTTTGCCTATCTCGAACAGGGCAACGGACCGCTTGTCATGTTCATGCATGGCTTTCCCGACAACGCCTGGTCGTATCGCAAGCAGCTGCAGGTGTTCGCTGATGCCGGGTATCGCGCGGTCGCACCGTTCCTGCGGGGCTATGCGCCGACCGAGATTCCGGCCGACGGCATCTTCGATCCGATCGCGCTGGGCCAGGATCTCGAAGCGCTGATCGCGGCGTTGAGCGACGACGGACAGGCGCGCGTCGTCGGCATGGATTGGGGCGGCACGTCAACGTTCCACGTGCTGGCCACGGCGCCGTCGGCGATCAAGGCCGCGGTTGTCATGAACACCGCGCACCCGATCACGATTCCGAGCCTCAGGAGCGATCCCGATGCCGTTCGATCGGTCTTCCATGTCTATTTCTTTACGGTGCCTGGCGCTCACTCGGCGGTCAACATCGAGGGACTTCCCTTCGTCGACTACCTTTGGAAGTTGTGGTCGCCGACATTCGAGAACGACGCGCATCTGCGCTCCGTCAAGGAGACGCTCAGCTCTCCCGGCACCATGAAGGCGGCGCTGAAATACTACAATGGCCTGGTCGATGCGGGAGTGGCTGGCCGGCTGCCGATCAACGACATGCATACGCCGACGCTGACGATTTATGGCGGCAACGATCCGACAGCGCGGTATTCGATCAAGGAAGAGCCGCTCTTCAAGGGGCCACATCAGCGCGTTGTCCTGCCCAATGTCGGGCACTTCCCGCACCTCGAGCGCGAGGCCGAGGTCAACAGTTTGATCATGGACTGGTTCAAGACCCACGCCGCCGGCTGAACAGCCGTGCTGCAACCAGCGACCACGTCACGAAGTCTTTCGAATTCTCTCTAACCAGGAGTGCGCGCAATGGACGCCACGACACAGCAGCAACACGCCGAAGCGTTTCATGCTCTTCACAGGACGGGCGACCCGCTCGTCCTGTTCAACGCCTGGGACGTCGCGACCGCCAAGGCGATCGCGAAGAGCTCGCCGGCCATCGCGACCAGCAGCGGCGCGGTGGCGTCTGCGCTCGGCTTTGCCGACGGCGAAAATGCCCCGCTCGATATGATCGAAGGCATGGTCTCGCGGATGACCGCTTCGGTCCTGGTCCCGGTCTCGATCGATCTGGAGGCCGGATATGGCGACACCGCGGACGCCGCCGCGCGTTCGGCGGCAAGGATCCTGAAGGCCGGCGCGATCGGCATCAATATCGAGGACGGGCTTTTCGGCGGCACGCGGCAGCTCGCCAGTCCCGAGCAGCATGCCGCCAAGATCAGGGCGGTGCGCGACACCGCGCAACAGCTCGGCATTCATCTCTTCATCAATGCGCGGACCGATCCGTTCCTGCTGAAATTCGGCTCGCCGGAGCAATGCCTGGATGAAGCGGTGCGACGCGCGAAGCTCTATGCCGATGCCGGCGCAGACGGAATTTTTGTACCGGGCTTGACCGATCTCGCGCTGATCGAGCGGCTCGTTCAACTGACGCCGCTGCCGGTCAACATCATGGTGACGCGGGGCGTTCCCGAAATCGGCGAGCTCGCCCGCGTCGGCGTGCGCCGGATCAGCCTTGGGCCGTGGCCGATGATGGCGGCGATGCGCGTCATCGGAGAGGCCGCCGCCGCGGTGGTCGCGAGCAAGCAGTACGGCACGTTCCTGCAGCCGAATGGCTGAGTTCGAAGGTCGCCGGCCGCGCTGACGTGCGGTATACAAATCCGGTATAGCTGCGCGAGCCAGATACGAAGGGAGTTAAGTCTGCTCGCGCGGTAAGGCTTGGGTGAGGACGCGCCACTGCGCGCCCCGAGCCGAGGCCACGATGGACCAGATTGCCGTTCACCAGGACAGCGCGACCAGCACCGACTGGCCGGTCGCGATCTACCGCACGCTGAAGAGCTTCGGCGTCGCGCAGGTGTCCTACGTCCCCGACGCCGGACATTCCAAGCTGATCAAGCTGTCGCACGCCGATGCCGACATCAAGACCACGGTGCTGACGACCGAGGAGGAAGGCGTGGCGATGGCCGCCGGCGCCTGGCTCGGCGGCGATCGCGCGGTGCTGTTGATGCAATCGAGCGGCGTCGGCAATTGCGTCAACATGCTGTCGCTGATGGCGAGCTGCCGCTTCCCGCTGCTCACGCTGGTGACGATGCGCGGCGAATGGGCCGAGTTCAATCCCTGGCAGATCCCGATGGGCCGCGCGACGCCGCAGGCCTTCGAGATCATGGGCACCACCGTGCTGCGGCTCGAGAACCCCGACGACACCGAGGAGGTGATCTCGGCCGCTGCCTCGCTCGCCTATGACGGCGACCAGCAGGTCGCGGTGCTGATCTCGCAACGGATGATCGGCCGCAAGAAGTGGACGAAGGAGACGCACTGATGTCAGCACCAACAGGCACGCTCGATCGCCGCGCCGCCGTGAAGGCGCTGCTCGCCGACCGCGGCGATTTGCTCGTGATCTCCGGGCTCGGCTCCTCGTCCTACGATGTGTTCGACGCCGGCGAGCATCCCGGCAACTTCTATCTCTGGGGCGCGATGGGCGGTGCCGCGATGATCGGGCTCGGCCTCGCGCTGGCGCAGCCGAAGCGCCCGGTGCTGGTCGTCACCGGCGACGGCGAGCAGCTGATGGGGATCGGCAGCCTTTTGACGATCGCAACCAAGCAGCCCGGCAATCTCTCGATCGCGGTGCTCGACAACGGCCATTTCGGCGAGACCGGGATGCAGCTCAGCCATTCCGGCTTAGGGGCGAAGCTCGAGGTGATCGCCGATGGCGCGGGCATCGGCGATGTCTCCGACATCGCCGACATGGCCGGCATCGAACGCTTCCGGAATAGCCTGCGCGATCTCGGCGGCGGCCCGCGGCTGGCACGGATCAGGATCGCGGCCGGCGAAGTCGAGCGCGCACTGCCGCCGCGCGACGGCACCTACCTGAAGAACCGCTTCCGCGGTCATCTCGGCTTCGCGGTGAGATGAGAGCATAATGCGTGCGACCCCGTCATTGCGAGGAGCGACAGCGACGAAGCAATCCATGCCACCGCGCATGCCGCGCGATGGATTGCTTCGCTTCGCTCGCAATGACGGAAATGAATGCAGCCGCGCTCAGGCGAGCTGGATATCCCAGAGCCCCTCGGTGCGGCACGCGGCGACCTCGTCGCGCAGCAATTTTGCGATCAGCGTGATGGCGTTGGAGCCGGGATGCTCGACCGGCGAGGCCAGAGTCAGCTCGCGTCGCGGCGCCGGCCGCGCGATCGGCGCGGTCTCGAGCCGGCCGTCGGCGACCTCGCCGCGCACCGAGGACGGCGGCAGCATGGTGTATCCGAGCCCCTCCTCGACCAAACTCGTCAGCACGCGGAACGAATCCGCCTCGAGCTTGACGTCGAGCGTGACCTTCTTCTTCGCCGCCGCATGCTCGATCATGGCGCGGAGCCCGTGCGAATGACTGGGCAGCACCAGGCGCTGGCGCAGCAGCCAGCCGATATCGACCTGCTTCTTCTGCTTCAACCCGCTGCCGCGCGGGCCGACCGCGACGATCGAGTCACGGCCGAGGCTCTGCACCGCCAGGTGCAGATCGACCGACGGACCGTAGATCACCGCAAGATCCATCTCGCCGCGATGCAGCCACTCGATCAGATGGCCGCTGTAGCTTTCGACGATGCAGAGCGAGATGCCGGGATAGCGTTCCACCGTGCGGCGCGCCAGCCGCGCCGAGATCACGCAGCTCACCGTCGGCACCAGCCCGAGCACGACGCGCCCGGACGGCGCGCCGCCCGCAGACTGGATGTCGTCGCGGATCTGGTCGATCTGCCGCACGATACCGCCGGTGCGCGCCAACAGCAGCCGGCCGGCATCGGTCAGCACCATGCCGCGGCCGTTGCGCGTGAACAATTCGGTGCGCAGCTCGTGCTCCAGCAGCTTGATCTGCCGGCTCAGCGCCGGCTGCGCGACCCGCAGGGTATCGGATGCCTTGCTCAGACTCCCGAGTTCCGCGACGCACGCAAAGGTCCTAAGCTGGCGGAAATCCATACTTGCCAATCCTGGAAGGCAGGTTCATACGCTATAACAAAACAGCATAGGGAGTTTACCGGGACCCCACAACAGCGGGCGTTTTCCTCACGCGAACCGGCTTCCGCTTCGCTCGACAACGCTCTGGCGCAACCTCTCGGCAAAACGAAATCATGACCGCACACGATCAGCACACCGACGACCACACAGACATCCGCGACGCCGTCGCAAAGCTTTGCGCGCAGTTTCCCGGCGAATACTGGCGCAAGCTCGACCGCCAGATGGCCTATCCGAAGGAGTTCGTCGATGCGCTGACGGAGGCCGGCTATCTCTCGGTGCTGATCCCCGAGGAATATGGCGGCGCGGGCCTGAAGCTGTCGGCCGCGGCGGCGATCCTGGAAGAGATCCAGCGCGCCGGCTGCAACGGCGGCGGCTGCCACGCCCAGATGTACACGATGGGCACCGTGCTGCGGCACGGCAACGACGCGCAGAAAGCGAAATATCTGCCGAAGGTCGCGACCGGCGAATTGCGGCTGCAGGCGTTCGGCGTCACCGAGCCGACCAGCGGCACCGATACCTCGTCGCTGAAGACCTTCGCGCGCCGCGACGGCGACCACTACATCGTCAACGGCCAGAAGATCTGGACCAGCCGCGCCGAATATTCCGACCTGATGATCCTGCTCGCACGCACCACGCCGAAGGAGCAGTCGAGGAAGCGCACCGACGGGCTCTCGGTGTTCATCGTCGACATGCGCGAGGTGAAGGGCAAGGGGCTGGAGATCCGCCCGATCCGCACCATGATGAACCACGCCACGACCGAAGTGTTCTTCACCGACATGAAGGTGCCGGCGGAGAATCTGATCGGCGAGGAAGGCAAGGGTTTCCGCTATATCCTCTCCGGCATGAATGCCGAGCGCATCCTGATCGCAGCCGAATGCGTCGGCGATGCCAAATGGTTCATCCAGAAGGCCACCAACTACGCCAAGGAGCGCAGCGTATTCGGCCGGCCGATCGGCCAGAATCAAGGCATCCAGTTCCCGATTGCCAAGGCCTACGCCTCGATGCGCGCGGCTGAATTGATGGTGAAGGAAGCCACCCGCAAATACGAAGCCGGTCTCGACTGCGGCGCCGAGGCCAACATGGCCAAGATGCTGGCGGCGGATGCCTCCTGGGAAGCGGCCAATGCCTGCGTGCAGACCCATGGCGGCTTCGGTTTCGCCGAGGAATACGACGTCGAGCGCAAGTTCCGCGAAACCCGGCTCTACCAGGTGGCGCCGATCTCGACCAATTTGATCCTGTCATTCGTCGCCGAGCACGTGCTCGGCATGCCCCGCTCCTATTGAGTTGCTTGACCATGCTGCCGCTTGAGGGATTGACCGTCATCGCCGTCGAACAGGCGGTTGCCGCGCCGTTCTGCTCGTCACGCCTGGCGGATGCCGGCGCCCATATCATCAAGATCGAACGGCCCGAGGGCGATTTCGCCCGCGGCTACGACGCCGCAGCGAAGGGCCAGAGCAGCTATTTCGTCTGGCTCAATCGCGGCAAGGACTCCGCCGTGGTCGATCTTGCCACCAAGGAAGGCCGCGCGCAGCTCGAGGCGCTGATCGCGGGCGCCGACGTGCTGCTGCAGAACCTCAAGCCGGGCTCGATGGACAAGCTCGGCTTCTCGCGCGAGCGGCTGCGCAAGGATTATCCCAAGCTGATCATGTGCACCATCACCGGCTATGGCGACACCGGCCCCTATGCCGACCGCAAGGCCTATGACCTGCTGATCCAGGCCGAGAGCGGCCTTGCCTCGATCACCGGCGGTCCCGAAGGCGCCTCGCGCGTCGGCATGTCGATCGTCGATGTCGCGACCGGCGCCACCGCGCACGCGTCGATCCTCGAAGCGCTGATCGGCCGCGGCCGCACCGGCCTGGGCGCCGACATCCGCATCTCGATGTTCGACGTGATGGCCGACTGGCTCACCGTGCCGCTGCTCAATGCCGAGAACGGCAAGTCACCGAAGCGGATCGGCCTCGCCCATCCCTCGATCGCACCTTACGGCGTGTTCCGCTCGAAGGACGGCAAAGAGATCCTGATCTCGATCCAGAGCGAGCGCGAGTGGAAGACGCTGTGCGCCAAGGTGCTGGGCCAGCCCGCTCTCCCCGACGATCCGCGCTTTGCCAACATGGTCGAGCGCGTGCGCAACCGCGCGCTGACCGACGGAATCGTCGGCGACGCGTTCGGCAAACTGACGCGCGAGGAATTGCTGACGAAGCTCGCCGAGGCCGACATCGCCTTCGCCGAGGTCAACAGCATGGACGACCTCGCCAAACATCCGCATCTGCGCCGCATCGAGGTCGACACGCCGAACGGCAAGGTCAGCTATCCCGCGCCGGCCGCGATCGTCGTCGGAGAGGACAGGCACTACGGCAAGGTGCCCGCGATCGGCGAGCGCATCAAACGTTAGGGCGTAATGAGATCAGGCGCGATTGCAATCAAGAACGAGCTGCGCCCCCTCTCCCGCTTGCGGGGGAGGGTTGGGGTGGGGGCTCTCTCCACGAGCCTTAACGTTGAGAGAGCCCCCACCTGGCGCTACGCGCCGACCTCCCCCGCAAGCGGGAGAGGTGTACCGAGTTTGCCGTCCCACCGACGCCATCACCCTCAGATGTCTCTCACCGAGGACAAAATCTCATGACCGATAAACTCGACCTCGATCATCTCCGCCAGTGGATCGGCAAGACCACTGAGGCCTCCGATGTCGTCACCAAATATCTCGTGATGGGGCTGCGCGCCACGCTGTTCCAGGAGATCGGCGAGCCGAAGGCCGGCGACCCGGCGCCATGGACCACGCATTGGTGCCTGGCGCAGCCGGTGTTTCCGATGTCGCAGCTTGGTCCCGACGGCCACCCGACCCGCGGCGGCTTCCTGCCGCCGGTGCCGCTGCCGCGCCGGATGTGGGCTGGTGGCGAGCTCGAATTCTTCGACGCGCTGCGTATTGGTGATGAAGCCAAACGCACCTCGAAGATTGCCGACGTCACGGTGAAATCGGGCTCGACCGGCACGCTGTGCTTCGTCTCGGTCCATCACGAGGTGACGACCTCGCGCGGGCTTGCGGTCCGCGAGCGGCAGGACATCGTCTATCGCGAGATGACGAGCACACAAGCCGCGGCACCGGCCAAGGCGGCGCCGCCTCCCCCTGCCGCGCAGCATCGCGAGAGCCACGTCTCCGATCCGGTGCTGCTGTTTCGTTATTCGGCGCTGACATTCAACGGCCACCGCATCCACTACGATCGCGACTACGTCACCAAGGTCGAGGGCTATCCGGGCCTGATCTTCCACGGGCCGCTGCAGGCCTCCTTCATCGTCGAATTCGCCGCGAAACTGCGCGGCGGCAAGCCGCCGAAGAAGCTCACCTATCGCGGCGTGCAGCCGCTGTTCGAGGGCAGCGAGTTCTCGATCAATGCCAACGACAAAGACGGCGGCATGGAGCTGTGGACGGCCAATGCCGAGGGCCAGCCGACCATGAAGGGCACGGCGACCTGGTAGGTCGCGCGCGCGATACACATCAGAATGCTTGGGAATAAAGTGGCGCTTTCATCAGCGCCTCGTATTCCGTATTGTGATCGCATTCTCCCCTGGATCTGAGATCATGAGTCGCTTCTGGAGTTCGATCGTCCACAATCTGTCGCCATACGTGCCCGGCGAGCAGCCGAAGATCGATGGCCTGATCAAGCTCAACACCAACGAGAATCCCTACCCGCCGTCGCCGCGCGCGGTAGCGGCGATCACCGCGACGACGGATCGCCTGCGGCTCTATCCGGATCCGCGCGCAACCGCCCTGCGCGAGGCGATCGCGGCGCGCTACGGCGTCACGTCTGACGAAGTGTTCGTCGGCAACGGCTCGGACGAGGTGCTGGCCCACGCCTTTCCGGCGCTGCTGAAGCACGACGCGCCGCTGCTGTTCCCCGACATCACCTACAGCTTCTACCCGGTCTATTGCCGCCTCTATGGTGTCGGCTACGAGACGGTTCCGCTCGATGCCGCGATGCGGATACAGCTTGCCGACTACCGGCGGCCGGGCAGCGCCATCCTGCTGTGCAATCCCAACGCGCCGACCGGCATCGCGCTGCCGCGCGCCGCGATCGAGGCGCTGGTCACCGAGCATCCCGAGCGGCTGGTGGTGGTCGACGAGGCCTATGTCGATTTCGGCGCCGAGAGCGCCGTGCCGCTGGTCGCGCGCCACGACAATCTGCTGGTGATCCAGACCCTGTCGAAGTCGCGCGCGCTGGCGGGATTACGTGTCGGCTTCGCGATCGGCCAGCGCCCGCTGATCGAGGCGCTGGAGCGCGTCAAGGACAGCTTCAACTCCTATCCGCTGGATTGCTTCGCGATCGCGGGTGCCGTCGCCTCGATCGAGGACGACGCATGGTTTGAGGAGACGCGGCAACGCATCATCCGGAGCCGCGAGGCACTCGCCCGCGGCCTCACTGAGCTCGGCTTCGACGTGCTGCCGTCGCATGCGAATTTCGTGTTCGCCCGCCACGGTGGCCATCGCGGCGCGGATCTCGCCGCGAAGCTGCGCGAGCGCGGCGTGCTGGTGCGGCATTTCCAGAAGCCGCGGATCGAGGATTTCCTGCGCATCACGGTCGGCACGGACGATGAATGCGGCCGCCTGATCGGCCTGCTGCGCCAGATGGTCTGATCCCGCGACGGCGACGGCGACGACAACGTCTACTCGGCGGGCGTACACCAGGTCCCGGCAACCTTGACGCCGAGGTCCGCGGTCTCCTCGCGAAACTCTGCGATCGATCGCGCAGTGCGATGCGCCGCGAATGCCGCATCATCCTGATAGACCTCGTAGAGCAGCAGCTTCGAAGCGTCCTCGCGCGGCACCAGGACATCGAACTGCAGCGTGCCCGGCTCATCCCTCAGCGAACGGGCACGGTGTGCCAGCAACAGCGGCAGCACCTCATCCCGCTTACCCGGCGCGACCTCGATGGTGGCAACGATTGCAAGCTTGGCCATGATGAATACTCCTTTCGGTCCCTTTGAATATTCAGATCAGCTGCGCAGCGGTCGGAACGCATCCCGAACCTCTCGGCTGAAGATGTCGGGTTGCTCCCAGGCGGCGAAGTGGCCGCCGGCTTCGGCCTGATGGAAGTAGATCAGCTTGTGATAGGCCTTTTCCGCCCAGCTTCGCGGCGCCACGAAACTCTCGCCGGGAAACGCGGTGACGGCGGCCGGGATCGTGACATTGGCGGGCAGATAAAGGTTGGTCTTGTTCTCCCAGTACAGGCGGCCCGAAGAGACGGCCGTGTTGGTCAGCCAGTAGAGCGTGATGTTGTCGAGCACGTCGTCGCGGGTCAGTGCGCCGGCGGAATGTCCATTGACTGCGCGCCCGAGCACGGCTGATTGCATCGCGGAGGCCGGCTGGGCATAGCCGTCGCCGTGATCGAGCAGCCAGGCGGCAAGGCCCGCCGGCGAATCCGCAAAGGCCGCAAGCGTCTGGGGGCGCGTGCCCATGATCTGCGCGTAGGCGCGCCGTTTCGCGAATTGAAGCTTGATCTGTTCGAAGGCGTGTTGCTCCTCCGCGGACATGTTGTCCGGCGCAGGGCCGCCGGAGATAACTGCTTTGAGGACCTCGGGCGGAACGACGCCGGGCAGATTGACGTGAATGCCGAGCAACTCCGGCGCACCAAGCTTGGCCATTTCATTGGAGACCGGCGAACCCCAGTCGCCGCCCTGCGCCACGAACTTGCTGTAGCCGAGCCGCTTCATCAATTGAACCCAGGCCCGCGCGATGCGCTGGGGATCCCAGCCGACCGTGGTCGGTTTGCCGGAGAAGCCGTAGCCCGGCATCGACGGGATCACGAGATGGAACGCGTCCGACGCGCTGCCGCCGTGTGCGGAGGGATCGGTCAGGGGGTCGATGATCTTCATCTGCTCGATGATCGAACCCGGCCAGCCATGTGTGACGATCAGCGGCAGTGCATTGTCATGTTTCGAGCGAACGTGAATGAAGTGAATGTCCAGCCCGTCGATTTCGGTGATGAACTGCGGCAGGGCGTTGAGCCGCGCCTCCACCTTCCGCCAGTCGTAGTCGGTCTGCCAGTAGCGGACGAGATCGCGCAGCATCGCCTGCGGAACGCCTTGAGAGTCGTCGTTGACGGTCTCCCTGTCGGACCATCGGGTCGCGGCCAGACGGCGGCGAAGGTCGACAAGGTCTTCTTCGGGAATATTGATGCGGAATGAGCGGATCGCATCACCGGTGGCCGCCGCGGCGGAATGCGAGGGGAACAGGCTGGCAGCACCGGCAGCAGCCAGGCTTAGCGCCGCGCCCGTCAGCAGCCTGCGCCGGGTTTGGTCGATGGCCTCCTCGGTCGATTGGCCTAATGCGATTGCAACTGGTGCCTGCGATGTCGTGGTCATTTGACTGTCTCCTTGGCAAGAGAGGCCGCCGGCAACGCCGCGATCACCTCGGCGGTTGTCAGGATGGAGTGGGCGTAGGTCGGGCCATTCAGCTCGTGAGCGGCGTGCATCATGTCGTGTGAGAAGGCGGCGGTGGCATCGCGCACCAGCGTCACGTGGTAGCCGAGCTCCATCGCGAAGCGGCCGGTCGACTCGATGCAGGTGTTGGCCAGCAGCCCGACCACGATCACATGCGTGATGCCCTTCTGCTTGAGCAGGAAATCGAGATTTGTGTTGGCAAACCCGCTCTGCCCCCAATGCTCCTGGGCGATCAGATCGCCGGGCTTGGGCGCAAAGTCCGGATGCCAATCCCCGCCCCATTCGCCGCGCGCAAAGCTATGGCGCTGCATGATCAAGCGCTGGGTCGGATTGGGGTGATCCCAATCCTCGTAATCGCCCGGCTCCCAGCGGCGGTGCGGGACGATCACCACCTGGATGCCGGCGGCCCGGACCGCGCTGTCGAGCTGGCGCAGATTGTCGAGCAGCCCGACCTCGTCGGCGATCGGCTTGATGCGTGGAAAGACCATGCCGCCCTCGGACAGGAAATCATTGTAGGGATCAACGAGAAGCAGCGCGGTTCTCTCGCGTGGATAGGTGATCTGGGACATCGCTCGCTCCCTGGCCATCAGGCGCCCGGTTGGATTTGCTTCAATGACGCGCTCCGTTCACTCGGGCAGCGGCTTGCCGGCCTGTTCGCGGACGATGTACTCGGCGTACCAATCGGGCCAGTTCGCATCGTGGCCGCCGGTCCGCTTCTCGTGCTCGCCATGGGCTGCTGCCGCACGGCGCAGCGCAGCAGCGAGATCGGCCGATGAGGAGAAATTCGTGCTGTTGCCGTCGACCCGCCCGGGCAGGCGTTGCGTCACCTGCTGCAGCAGCCAGGCATTTCCGTCGGGATCGTTGAACGTGGCGAGCGCCCCGTAGCTCGGCCGTTCCGGGTCCGGCCCCTTGATGCGGCCTTCCGCACCGCGGTGAAACACCTCACTGACATCGGCGCCGCGCGCGATCAGCTCGGCGCGTGCCGCCTCGATATCATTGACGATCAGAAAGCGCGGCAGCGTGGATCCAGATCCGAGATGGATCGAGGTCGGCGAACCCGGCGGCGTCAGCTGAACCGCGCGTGAACCGTCGGGCCTGACGAAGTCGGCATCAAGCCGCCAGCCCAGGTCCTGATAGAAGCGCTTGGCGCGGTCGACATCCGAGACCGGAATGACGACGACTTCGAGCTTCAAATCGACTTTGGCCGCTGTCGGCCCCCGTTCGGTGGTCATGGCTCGCTCCTTGGTGATGACAGACCGGGCCATCAGCGGCCCATTGCATTTGCGACGATGCCGGGCCATATTACTATGAAAATCATAGTAACAAGCCGGATGAAGAAAACGTGATGACCAAAATGAAGGACAACACGGCTGACCAGACGCTCTGCCCTGTCGCTCGCGCTGAGACCGCTGTGGGCGACCGCTGGACTGTACTTGTTCTGCGCGAACTGTTCGCGCGGAATCATCGCTTCGAGGAGATCCAGGCGCAGTCCGGCGGCACGCCGCAGATGATCACGGCACGGCTGAAAAAGCTGGAAGCTGACGGTCTGGTGAGGCGCCGCGTCTACAACAAGCGCCCGTTGCGCCACGAGTATCATCTCACCGAAAAGGGCGAAGCGTTCTTTCCGGTGCTGATGGCGCTCCGTGCCTGGGGCGAGACCTGGTGCAAGTCTCCGCGGGAAGGCCGCGCAATGAACTACACCCATCTCGTCTGCGGCAAGCCGGCCGGGCTCGGTCCGGTCTGCGAGTCCTGCGGCGAGCCGGTCCGCCGCGCCGACATGGTGGGCGAGCGAACGCCCAAATATCAAAGAGAGCGCGATGCGCGATGGGAGGCCTTCAAGGCGACCCGTTGAATTCCCCGACGCCGCCGGCGAAGCGGACAACGTAATTGCTGTCACACTGCTGAACCATTTCCATCACGCGGGCCTCTCATGGCCGAGCCCCGCATAACACAGGAGACCACCATGCCATTCGTTCGTATCGATTTGAAGCGCGGCAAGTCCGCCGAATATCGCAAGACCCTGGGCGAGATCGTCTACAAGGCGATGCGCGAGGTGATCAACGTGCCCGAGAATGACAAGTTTCAGATCATCACCGAGCACGACCGCGGCGACCTGAACTATGCCGACAACTATCTCGGCAACAATTACAGCGACGATCTCGTCTTCATCCAGATCACGCTGAATGCCGGGCGTTCGGTCGAGATGAAGAAGGCGTTCTACAAGCGGATCGTGGATGATTTCCAGAGCCAGCTGCAGGGACGCCCGGACGATATCTTCATCAACCTGGTCGAGGTCGCCAAGGAAAACTGGTCGTTCGGCAACGGCATCGCACAATACGCGAGCTGAACGCGGAACAGGCATGCGCCGGACACGCGGTGGCATGTCCGGCTGCTTGCTGTCCGTATCTTGCGATCGGCCTTGCCGGCACGCATAGTGCGCCTCCGTGCACAAACAACAACAATAGGGAGGCAACCATGAGGACGATCGCAGCCGCGCTGTGCGCGCTCGCGCTGATCGCAATCGGGGCGCAAGCAGAGACGCTCAAGGATTTCATGGCTGTTGTCATGAAGAAATGGACCGCGCCGTTCGAACCGTACGAGCTGATCGACAATATCTACTACGTGGGCACTGACGGGATCGCGGTCTATATCATCAAGACGTCGCAAGGGCTGATCCTGATGGATACGGCGATGCAGCAGTCGACCGGCCTGATCAAGGACAACATCGCCAAGCTCGGCTTCAAGGAAGGCGACATCAAGATCATCCTCAACACCCACGCCCATCTCGACCACACCGGCGGCTTTGCCGAGATCAAGCAGGAGACCGGCGCGCAGCTGATCGCCGGCGAGCGCGACAAGCCGCTGCTCGAGGGCGGCTATTATCCGGGCGACGAGAACAATGCCGATCTTGCCTTTGCGCCGGTCAAGGTCGACCGCACCGTCAAGGAAGGCGACAAGGTGACGCTCGGCGACGTGACGCTGACCGCGCACACCACATCAGGCCATTCGCCCGGCTGCACCAGCTGGGAGATGACGGTGAAAGACGGCAACCAGCAGCGCAACGTGCTGTTCTTCTGCAGCGGAACGGTGGCGCTGAACCGGCTGGTCGGCCGCCCGACCTATCCCGGCATCGTCGACGACTACCGCTCGACCTTCGCCAAGGTCAAGGCGATGAAGGTCGACGTGCTGCTCGGACCGCATCCCGAGGTCTACGACATGCAGGCCAAGCGCGCACAGATGAAGGACGGCGCGCCGAACCCGTTCGTCAAGCCGGGCGAAAACGCCAGCTATGTGGCCGGGCTGGAGCAGGATTTCGACAAGCAGCTCGCCAAGCAGACCGCTGCACTGCAGAAGGCGAATTAGGGAGCACGGCTAGAAGTCATACCGTCATCCTGAGGAGCCGCGAAGCGGCGTCTCGAAGGATCGACGGCCCGGCCGGTGGCCGTCGATCCTTCGAGACGCGCGCAAGAGCGCGCTCCTCCAGCGACAAAGGCGCAGCCTTTGCGCAGGGATGACGGGATAGGCGCCCACGCAAATTTCAGCCGTTGCCGCGGCAACTATGGGCGCGGCGGCTTGACATCGTCAGGCAATCCATCGAGAGGTGGATTGCCTTTCCGCTTTTGCCGCCCGCAATGACGGAACGTAACAAGACAGCAATGGGAGCCGCCCGATGTCCTCGCGCAAACCCGCCGCCGGCAAAAGCAAGACCGTCACCGTCAAGGACGCCACCTTCGGCCTCCTGCGCGCGTGGGGCATCAAAAAGGTGTTCGGCAATCCCGGCTCGACCGAGCTGCCGTTCCTGAGCGACTGGCCCGACGACATCGACTACGTGCTCGGCCTGCAGGAAGCCTCCGTCGTCGGCATGGCCGACGGCTATGCGCTGGCGACGCGCAATGCCGGTTTCGTCAACCTGCATTCGGCAGCCGGCGTCGGCAACGCACTCGGCAACATCTACAACGCCTATCGCAACCAGACCCCGCTCGTGATCACCGCCGGCCAGCAGGCGCGCTCGATCATGCCGCTGCAGGCGTTCCTCTATGCCGAGCGCGCCTCCGAATTCCCGCGGCCTTACGTGAAATTCGCGGTCGAGCCGGCGCGCGCCGAGGACGTGCCGGCCGCGATCGCGCGCGCCTATTATGTCGCGATGCAGCCGCCCTGCGGGCCGACCTTCGTCTCGGTGCCGATCGACGACTGGGCGCATGCGACGCAGCCGCTCGATGCGCGCCAGGTCAGCCGCGAGGTTGGCCCCGATGCGGCCGCGATGCAGGCGCTGGTGGCCGCGCTCGGTGGGGCCAAGCGCCCTGCCCTCGTCGTCGGCCCCGCCGTCGATCGCGCTGAGGCTGTCGGCCTCATGGTTGACGTCGCCGAGAAGACCAAGGCCGCGGTCTGGGTCAGCCCGTTCTCGGCGCGCTGCTCGTTCCCCGAGCGGCACCCGCAATTTGCCGGCTTCCTGCATGCCGCACCGGGCCAGCTCTCCGATGCCTTGCGCGATCACGATCTTGTCGTCGTGGTCGGCGCGCCGGTCTTCACCTTCCATGTCGAGGGCCATGCCGCGATCTTCGACGGCGCAACCACGATCTTCCAGATCACCGACGATCCCGATGCCGCGGCGATGACGCCCACCGGCCACAGCATCGTCGCCACCATGAAGCCGGCACTGACGGCGCTGCTCGAGATGCTGCCCGAGACCAGGCGCACCGCATCGCCGGGCCGCGTCCTGCCGCCGGCGCCCGCGGCCGGCGACCCGATCCCCGCCGAATACGCGCTGCATGCACTCTCGGCCGCAATGGGACCACACGATGCGCTGGTCGAGGAGGTGCCGTCGCATCGCCCGCTGATGCAGAAGGCGATGCCGATGCGCGGCCAGGACAGTTTCTACACCATGGCGAGCGGCGGCCTCGGCTACAGCCTGCCAGCCGCGGTCGGCATGGCGCTCGGCCGCAGCACAGGGCGCACGGTCTGCCTGATCGGCGACGGCTCGGCGATGTATTCGATCCAGGCGCTGTGGACCGCGGCGCAACGCAAGCTGCCGCTAACGGTCGTCGTGATGAACAATTCCGGCTACGGCGCGATGCGTTCGTTCAGCCAGGTGATGCAGGTGCGCAACGTGCCGGGCCTCGACCTGCCCGGCATCGATTTCGTCAAGCTCGCCGAAGGCATGGGCTGCGACGCAATGCGGGTGACGAAATCGGCCGAGCTTCCAGGCGCCTACAAGCGCGCACTCTCGCATCAGGGCGCCAGCCTGATCGAGGTGATGGTGGATTCCGCAGTGCCGCTGCTCTACGCGCAGAAGGGGTGAGGATCGCGCTGATCAAGTGGCGCGCTTCCGTAGTGAGGAGGCCACTGGCGGTAGGGTTCCCTCCCCCCCCCTTGCGGGGGAGGGTGAGGGAGAGGGGTACCACGCGGCACGCTCTCTCAACATGAGTTTCAACGATGCGCGATCGAAGTTGCGAAAGCGTGGCTCGCTTCAATCATCGCGCCCGGGGCTTACCCCTCTCCCCAGCCCTCCCCCGCAAGGGGGGAGGGCTGGGGAGCGTACTCACCTGACGAGCGCCGGCTCCTGCTCCAACGCCGCAGCTGACGGCGCCGGCACCTCGCAGCCGGTGGCGCAGCAGCGGCCGGGCTGCTTCGACACCCGTTGTCCGTCGTCGACAAGCCCGCGGCCGAGCAGATTCTCGACCAGCTCGGCCTTCTCCATGACAGGATAGTTGCGCCAGATCTCGCGTTTCATCGCCTCCGGCGAGCCGCCGCCGTGCAGCGAGATCACCGAGTACCAGCCGGCTTCGTGCGACACCGTGAGGTCCTCGATCAACCGCGCCACCTCGGCGCGCTGCTCGGCCGGAATGTCGGGCCGCCCGCCCATCACGGCGGCGAGCGAGGCGCGCGTCTCCGGATTGTGGTCCTCGTCGGGACCCGGCAGCGCCACGATCAACCCGCCGGAGACGTAATGCGCGACGCGGTGCATGTCGTAGATCTTGGTCGCCAGCAGCAGCTTGCCGATATTGGAGAAGACCGCATCGGGCATCACCGAGCCGGCCGGATCCTTCGTGCAGTAGACCGAGGACGCGACGCCGCAGGCATAGAAACTCTCGGTGATGGTGATCAGCTCGACCATCGCCTCGCGGATATGCGCGTGCTTCTCGGCATCGAGCCCGTTGGCCTCGATCATCAGCGCGCCGGCGCCGATCAGCAGATCACCGAAGCCGGCACGCGCGCCGATGCAGGAATGCCGGTGATGCGTGGCGTAGGAGGTGGTGAGGAAGCCGCCCTCCTCGGTCTCGCCGGCGAGGAAGACGCGGTCATGTGGCACGAACACGTCGTCGAACATCACGACACCGACCGACTGGCCATACTTCGCCGAGAATTTCGCCGATGCATCGCCGGGCCGGCCGGCCGGGCGTGCGACGATGGTGACGCCCGGCGCATCAACCGGCACGGCGCAACAGACCGCGAAATCCCTGTCGTCGGGCACGTGGGTGCGGCAGGGCATGACCAGGAATTCGTGCATGTAGGGCGCGCCGGTGACGATCGCCTTGGTGCCGCGGATCACGATGCCGTCCGGGCGGCGCTCCTTGATATGGACATAGACGTCCGGATTGGCCTGCAAGCCCGGGCGCTTGGAGCGGTCGCCCTTGGCATCGGTCATGGCGATGCCGAGCGTCAGGTCCTGGTCCTGCACCTCGTGCAGATAGTTGAGGAAGCGCTGGCTGTAGTCGGTGCCGTGACGATCGTCGGTCAGCTTGGTCGCCTGATAGAGGCCATTCAGAGCATCATGGGTGAGGTAGCGCTGGGCGCAGCCCGACGTCCTGCACACCAACCGCACCGCCTCGAGCTTGTAGAGCAGATCCTGCGCGCTCTCATTGATGTGGAGCATGCGGTTGACGGTCTTGCCCGAGGTGCCCTGCCGCGCCGTCATGATCGGCACGTGCTCGGCGCGATGCGCGAAATCGTAGGTCACGCCGACACCCGCCACGCCCGGCGCCAGCAGCGGCTCGTCGGCAACGCTCGCTATCGCCGCGCCGTTGACGAACACAAGCGGCTTGTAGCGGCGCAGGGATTCCCGGTAGTCCGCGGCCGTCATCAGCATGGCGCTTCTCCCTTGATCATTTATTCTAACATCGTTAAATTATCTGACGCTGTTAGAATTGAGTCAAGAACGGATTCGCCGATGCAGATGCGCGAGAGCAGGAAGGAAGCGGTCAGCCGCCACAAGCGGGAGCTGATCCTCGATGCGGCGCGCAGCGTGTTCGCGGAAGAAGGCCTCGAGGGCGCGAGCCTGCGGGCGATCGCGACGCGGGCCGGCTACACCCCGGCGGCACTGTATTTCCACTTCGATTCCAAGGAAGCGATCTATGCCGAGGTGCTGCGGCAATCGCTGGCCTCGCTCGGCGAAGCCGTCAGCGCTTCGGTCGCGACGACGCGCGGCGCCAAGCAGAGGCTGCACGCCGCCGGCATGGGCTTCTTCCGCTATTATGCGGATAACCCGCGCGACCTCGATCTCGGCTTCTATCTGTTCCGCGGCGGCATGAAGCCGGCCGGGCTCGGCCATGATCGCGACCACGAGCTGAACACCGCGCTGGAAGCCGCGCTGCATCCGATCGCCGAAGCCGCCGAGGCGCTCGGCGCGTCCAGGCAGAAGGCGAACACCGTGA
Organism: Bradyrhizobium sp. B097; assembly: GCF_038957035.1. Classification (NCBI taxonomy): domain Bacteria; kingdom Pseudomonadati; phylum Pseudomonadota; class Alphaproteobacteria; order Hyphomicrobiales; family Nitrobacteraceae; genus Bradyrhizobium; species Bradyrhizobium sp. B097. Next base: position 1,850,075 of record NZ_CP152412.1, on the reverse strand, counting down.
TGGTGGACTGCTTCGCGCACGCCACTGGCCTCTTGCTGTTGCTGCACACCGGCCGCATCAGGATGTTCGGCGCCTCCGCGCCCGATCTGATGGACGCCTATCTGCGCGACAAGATTGCGCAGCTCGGTAAGGGGTGAGATTGCGCACGCGCAAGTGAGGATCGCACCGGTGGAAGGGTTCCCTCCCCCCTTGCGGGGGAGGGCTAGGGAGAGGGGTACCACACGGCGTGCTCTCTCAATGTGCTCGAGCGACGCGTGTCCGAAATTGCGATGGCGAGACTACGACAATGATCTCGCCCGGGGCTTACCCCTCTCCCCAACCCTCCCCCGCAAGGGGGGAGGGAGCCTGATCAGCGTGCTCACCTCACAGCGACGTGCGCGGTCAGTCTTTCCTGCGAGTCACTTCCCCTGCGCTTCCCGCATCTTGGCCTGGATCTTCGCCATGCCGCCGATCCAGCGGTCATAGTTCTCGGTCTTCTTGCGCATGTAGCCGAGCACCTGCGGGTGCGGCAGGATCAGGAAGGTCTCCTGCTCGATACCCCTCAGCGCATCCTGCGCGACCTGCTCCGCCGAGAGATCGCCGTCGCCGGATTGCGGGCCCCTCGGGATCGAACGCAGCATGTTGGTGTCGACGCCCTGCGGGCAGAGGATCGAGACCTTGATGTTGTCGGCGCGATGCGAGATCGCGAGGTTTTCGGCAAAGCCGACCGCGGCGTGCTTGGTGGTCGAATAGGCCGGGCTGCCGACCTGCGACAGCAGGCCCGCGGCCGAGATCGTGTTGAGGAAGTAGCCGCCGCCGCGCGCCTTCATGCGCGGCACCAGATGCCGCGCGGCATAGACATGCGCCATCACATGGATCGCCCAGCTTCGCGACCACGGCTCGTCCGAGGTGCCGCCGGCATTTTTCGACAGCGGATCGAAGCCGCCGCCGATGCCGGCGTTGGAGCAGAACAGCGCGATCGGCCCGAACATGCGCTCGGTCTCGTCGATCACGTGCAGGATGTTCTTCTCCTGCCCGACATCGCATTTGAACGCGGCGCCGCCGACCGAGGCTGCGACCTGCTCGGCCGCCGCATGGTCGAGGTCAACCACCACGACCTTGGACGCCCCCGCGGCGTGGAACGCCTCGCACAGCGCCCTGCCGATGCCATTGCCACCGCCGGTGACCACCACGACTTTACCTGCCACCTGCATGGCTGTCCTCCCGATATCTTTGCTTGCACACTGTCGCTTTGCTCACCCTGCCCCCTATATCCCGTCATCCTGAGGAGCGCGGAGCGCGTCTCGAAGGATGCACGGCCCGGCTGGTGGCCGTCGACCCTTCGAGACGCCGCTGCGCGGCTCCTCCAGCGACAACGGCCTTGCCGTTGCGCGGGGGTGACGGTGAGAGGGCTGAATGCGCTATCACGAAACATGATAGCCCATCCGCCACGAATGGCGAGAACTTCAGCTCGCCAGCACCACGTCGAACACCGCCGTATAGTGGCAGGCAGCCCCGAGCAGCACGAAGCCGTGCCAGATCGCGTTCTGGAAGCGCAGCCGCCGCCAGGAGTGGAAGATCACCCCCAAGCTGTAGAGAATGCCACCGGCCAGCACGAAGCCGAGCGCCTTCGCCGGCAGCGCCTTGACGACGGCGTCGTAGAGCATGATACCGCTCCAGCCCATCGCAAGGTAAAGCCCGACCGCCAGCCGGTCGAAGCGACCGGGATAGGTGAGCTTCAGCCAGATGCCGACGATCGCCACGCACCACACGCCGATCAGTAGCGCAATGGCAAAATAACTGTCCTTCAGTTCCACGATGAACGGCGTGTAGGTCGCGGCAATCAGCAGATAGATCGCGGAGTGATCGAAGCGCCGCAGCACCCATTTGGCGCGCGACACCGGCCAGAGATTATAGGTCGCCGACAGCGTCAGCATCGCGAGCAGACCTGCGACATAGACCGAGACCACGGCAATATCGAACGGGCCGGCATAGACCGCGGTCAGCACGATTAGGGCGGTGGCGGCAACCAGCCCGAAACAGACGCCGACGAGATGAACGACGCCATCGGCGATCAGCTCGGCGCGGTCGTAGTTCCACAGCGCAGCGCCGGCCGCGTGGATCGAGTTCGAGGCAAGTTGCTTGAGGCGAAAGACCGTCATGCAGGGCTTTCCTGTGGGCCGATGAACTATGGGTAACGCGGGTGGCGTGGCGCGTTCAATCCCCTTGGTATTCCCCTCGCCCGGAAAGGCGCCGGAAATGTGAAGCTTGATTTTGGCCCGATAATCGCCAACTTGCGGGTGATCGCCCGCCTTTTTTGGCTCCTCCTGCCGGGTCTTTTCGTTAACCCTCCATGCCCCCCCGCTTCTCTGATATCGTCGAGGAAGCGCGTCTGTCGGCGCGGGCGCTGCTCGACTATAGCGAGGGCCTTTTCAAGCCGACGGTGCGGCTCGGTGTCACCGGCCTGTCGCGCGCCGGCAAGACCGTGTTCATCACCGCGCTGGTGCATGGCCTGACCCGCGGCGGCCGCTTCCCGGTATTCGAGGCCTATGCCTCGGGGCGGATCGCGCGCGCCTGTCTCGCCCCGCAGCCCGACGATGCGGTGCCGCGCTTCGCCTATGAGGACCATGTCCGCACCCTGATCGAGGAGCGGAGCTGGCCGAGCTCGACCACCGACATCTCCGAGCTTCGCCTCGTGATCGAGTATCAGCGGCAAAATGGCGCAGACCGCACGCTGACCCTCGACATCGTCGACTACCCCGGCGAGTGGCTGCTCGACCTGCCGCTGCTGAACAAGAGCTACGAGCAATGGTCGGCCGAGAGCCTTGCGCTGTCGCGCGAGCCGTTGCGCGCAAAGCTGGCGGCGCCATGGCACGCCCATCTTGCAACGCTCAAGCCCGAGGCCAAAGAAGACGAGCAGGCCGCACGCACCGAAGCAAGATTGTTCACCGATTATCTGCGCGCCTGCCGCGACGAGCGTTTCGCGATGAGCCTGCTGCCGCCCGGCCGTTTCCTGATGCCGGGCAACCTCGCCGATACGCCGGCGCTGACCTTTGCGCCGCTCGACGTGCCCGTGGACGGCAGCGCGCCCGACGGCTCGCTATGGGCGATGATGCGGCGGCGTTACGAGGCCTACAAGGACGTCGTGGTGCGGCCGTTCTTCCGCGATCACTTCGCGCGGCTCGACCGCCAGATCGTGCTGGCCGATGCGCTTGCCGCATTCAATGCCGGCCCCGAGGCGCTGCACGACCTCGAGGCGGCGCTCGCCGGCATCCTCGACTGCTTCCGGATCGGCCGCGGCACGATCCTGAGTTCGCTGTTCCGGCCGCGCATCGACCGCATCCTGTTCGCGGCTACCAAGGCCGACCATCTGCATCACCAGAGCCACGACCGGCTGGAAGCCGTGCTGCGGCGGATCGTGGCCAAGGCCGCCGAGCGCGCCGAATATGCCGGCGCTGCCATCGACGTGGTGGCGCTCGCCGCGGTGCGCGCTACGCGCGAGGCGCAGGTCGCACGCGGCCGCGACCGGCTGCCCTCGATCCTCGGCACACCGGCGGCGGGCGAGGTCGCCAATGGCGGGACACTGGATGGCGAAACTGAAGTTGCGACCTTTCCGGGCGACCTGCCCGACGATCCGGAGGAGCTGTTCAACGGCGGATTCCGCGGCCTCTCGAGCGCCGGCGCCGAAGCCGCCGATTATCGTTTCCTGCGCTTCCGGCCGCCGAAGCTGGAGCGAGGCGGCGATGCGGAGCCGGCGCTGCCTCACATCCGCCTTGACCGCGCTCTCCAGTTCCTGATCGGAGACAAACTGCAATGAACGAGAAGACGCCCCCGCGGCGGCCGGCGACGTTCAAGCTCGACGATCCCGGCGTGGTCGTGATGGATCCCGACGACAACAGCCGCCTCAGCCGCGGCACGATCCAGATCGTGCCCGAGGCCGAGCCCGCGCAGCTGCCGGTGCCGGTTGATACGCCGCTGCTGCCGGCGCGCCGCGGCTTCCGCTGGGGCACGCTGTTCTGGAGCGCGGTCGCGGGCCTCGTGGTGCTCGGCACCGGGCTCGGCATCATCAACCTGGTCGAGGATCTGTTCGCGCGCAACGAGGGCCTCGGCGTCCTCGGGCTCGGGCTCGCGGTCATCGCCACAGTGGCGCTGGCGGTAGTCACCTTGCGCGAACTGGTCGGGCTGGCGCGGCTTGCGACCATCGAGAAGCTGCATCTGCGCGCCGCAGAAGTGCTGATCAGCGACGATCGCGCCGCGAGCCGCGCTGTTGTCGCCGACCTGCTCAAGCTCGCGCACCAGACCCCGCAGCTCGCCCGCGCCCGCAGCGCGCTGCAAAGCCACACCGACGACATCATCGACGGCGCCGACATGATCCGCCTTGCCGAGCGCGAACTAATGACGCCGCTCGACGAGGAGGCGCGGCGGCTGGTGTCGACGGCGGCGCAGCGCGTCTCCGTCGTCACCGCGGTCAGCCCGCGCGCGATGATCGACGTGCTGTTCGTGTTCGTGGCGAGCTTGCGGATGATCCGGCAGCTGGCGCGGCTCTATGGCGGCCGGCCCGGCGCGCTCGGCATGATCCGCCTGCTGCGTCATGTGATCGCGCATCTGGCGATCACCGGCGGCATGGCCGCGAGCGACAGCCTGATCCAGCAGATGCTCGGCCACGGCATCGCGGCCAAACTGTCACAACGCCTCGGCGAAGGCATGCTCAACGGCCTGTTGACCGCCCGCCTCGGCCTCGCCGCGATCGACGTCACCCGCCCGCTCCCCTTCAACGCTTTGCCGCGCCCCGCGCTGACCGATCTGGCGAAAGACCTGATCCGCAAGCGCGAGGAAGAGGAATAGCTTTGCTTTCCATGTGGGTCACGAGCACTTCGACGCGGGAAGCGCCCAACGGTCATTGTTGGTTCGGACGGATACATCATCCTCGCGACCATACATAGTCGCAGATCGACCTGATCTACTGCTGAGAAAGGTCAAGGCTCTGGAAAGAGCCTCGACAAAGGTCGATGTCGGATAGCCCGCCATCTTCGCCGAGCGCGGTCAGGCACTTGCCAGCTCGGCCGACCGCATATAGCGGCCGTTCTCGTACAGAAGGGGAGCGATCTTCTCCGAGACCAAAACTCGATCGACTGCGCCAATAATCACCGAGTGAGTTCCAAAAGGAACGACCTTCTGCGCGGACGCCACTATGTTGGCTTGAGCGTCCGTCAGAATGGGAATTCCGTCGAACGAGAGGCTCCAGTCCCCCACACCGAAGCGGTCCCGCCCCTTCAGCTTTCCGCCAAAAGTCGCGGATATCTCCTGTTGGTCGATCCGGAGTACGTTGACGCAAAAGCGTCCACTCTCAACCAGGGGATTGTGGATGGCCGCCGCTCCGTTCACGCAGACCAGGACAGTCGGAGGATCCGCGCAGACGGAAGTGATTGCAGTCGCAGTCATGCCGAACCACTCGCCGTCTCGTGTGCAGCTCACGACAGACACGGTTGCGGTCAGTCGCCGCATGGCTGATTTGAAATCGACCAGAGGTGCGTTCATGTCGTCCTCCCGATCGAACCGCCAACAAAACCCGGTTCGAGTGGAAACGTGATGATCGTTACGCCGGCGGTCGCATAGTTGGGCACATCGGCCGCCGCCGCCTCACCTTCCGGAGAGGCGAGCGCCGCCCGCAGCGAGGCTTCGTCGTCGAATTCGCACTCGACGACCGCATAATATGGCGACGGCTGGGATCCGGCTTCGACGCCGAATCCGTACCGAAGAGATCGAAGTCTGGGGAACTTGGCGACCAGCGGAAGATGAACTTTCACGAGGTGACTTCGAAAGTCCTCTTCCGACTTTGGCGAATGATAAAGCGCGATGAGCTTATGCATTGAATCCCCCTGCTAGTACGGCTGGATCAGTTCTTCGATGCCGAACAGCGCGCGGCCATAGATAAGGCTGGCCATTTCTGGGTGGACGAACGCGTGCCTGCTGGCGATCTCGCTGTCCCGCCAGATCCGCTGTAGCGGGTTCGCAAGGGCAAAGCTTCCTGCACCGTTCACGCTGAGGAGTTTATTGATGGACTCGCGGCACAGCTTGGCGGCGTGTCCCGTGTCCATACGGACCCGTGCGCGCGTCACTAGGTCGAGCTTTTCACGCCGGAGCGCGGCGCCGTCAATGTCGGCGCAGGCTCGTGCGACGAGCAGATAGGCGGAGTCGATGTCGCACATTGCTTCCGCCAATTTGATCTGGTGCGCCGGAGATTGGCGGGCTTCGCTGAACACCGTGTACGCGACGGGCTTCCCGGCCCCCTTCTGGAGGGTCAGATCTACCGCATGTCGCGCCAGCCCGATTTGGACAGCCACGAGAACGATCTCGGCAACCGGCACGAACGAAGCATGGTAATTCGGCTCTTCGGCCCACTCGCGCGCATAGTTCTCGGCTGCCATGTCAGCGAAAGCTTGTACCCGGTGGTCGGGGACAAACACGTTATCCGCAACCAGCGTATTGCTGCCTGACGCCCGCATTCCGGCCACATGCCAGGTGTCGCGAATTGTGAGGTCGCTTAGCGGTATGAGGGCGAGCGCAGTGATCGGCGAACCATCGGCGTTCTCTCCGATCTTGATGCCCAAGGTACCCCATTGTGCATGCAGAGAACCTGAGCCGTACCACCATTCGCCACTAACCCGATATCCGCCATCAACGCGCTCCGACTGCACCGGCATCGTAAACACACCGCAAACCCTGGCGCCAGGCGTCTTGCCAAACACCTCTGCTTGGGCGCGTTCAGAGAACAACGTCGCGAACCACGTACAGACATTCAGAAGCGCGACAGCCCAACCGGTGCCGCCGTCCGCCCGACCGATCTCCGAAACGGCATCGATGAAGGTTCGGAAGTTCGCGCCGGCGCCTCCGAGACGCTCCGGCACCGCGATGTGGAACAGGCCTTCGCGTTGCAACGCAGCAATGGTCTCATCACCTACGCGGCGCGCGTCCTCGGCGGCTTGCGAGTTCGCCTTGACCAAGGACTGCAATCGCGTGGCGCGCTCGACGATTGACTTTTGAGGTCCCAGCGGATCGATATACGAGGCAGTTGGCTCGGAAACATTCGACTTTTGAGCGACTGAGTGCACAGGCATCTCCTCCTGATGTTGCTTTGATAGTGGCGCGACCTGTCGGTGTGACGATGCGCGCAACTCTCGTAAGCAGAAGGTGTGCCAACACTGAAAACTGTTCGTACTCGTTTGAGTTTACTAAGCGATTCGAAATGTGGTCCCTTGGACTGTCGCCGGATGGTGGTTGAAAATAGCCAATCTCAACGGCTCGATCGGCTGAAGTCAGCCATGTTGGAGATCGATCATGGCGAGATACCTGGCGGCTAGTGCGTAAATGTCGGGAGAAGGGAGAACGTAGTGTCGCGGTTCACAAGCTTCGCGTTGAAAGAGAACATCGCTGATCGGACTGGCACCGGTTCATCCGCGCGAAGCAGCGTCTTGCCCGACATCTCCGATCTGAGTGCGTGCGTCCACTTCTCGCCTCACGACGGGCAGATCTGGTTGGCTGACCAAAGAGCCGTGCTTCTGAATCTGGACGCCATGGTGGCGCTGCGCCGCGAACTGATCGAGGCCAACGGCCCCCTGAAAGCCAGGCAAATTCTGTTTCGCATGGGGCATGCTGCGGGAACGCGGGAAGCGCAGGTCGCGATGAAGGTTCGCGTAGATCGCCCGCAGATTGACGCGTTTCTTGTAGGGCCGCAACTTCACGCGTTGCGTGGCGAAGTCTTCGTTGAGCCAGTCAACATAGAAGCAAACGTCGAAACCGGAGAATACTTCAGCGAACTTACATGGCGCAATTCTGCCGAGGCTGAAGCTCATGCTGCCTCGTTTGGTGGAAGCTCTGAACCGGTTTGCTGGATGCAGATTGGCTACGCGTCCGGCTATACGAGCGCCATCATGGAACGGGCGATCTTGTTCAGAGAGGTGGAGTGTATCGCCTGTGGGTCCCCACAATGCCGGATCGTTGGAAAGCCTGTCGAGGAGTGGCCGGAAGATTATGCGTCACAATTCATGCCTCGCCGATCATTTACGGGAAAGCGGGTTGGCCCCTCGATCGATGCGAAGGCAGCGGAAAAACCGGTCAGCTCCAACGTCGTAGGTACTTCGCCCGGATTCCTCGGCGCGTGGCATCTCCTACGATGCGTCGCGCCTCTGGACACAACCGTGCTCCTTCTTGGCGAAACGGGCGTCGGAAAGGAGATCTTCGCGCGCGCCCTGCACAGCGCGAGCTCGAGGTCAAAAAAGCCTCTCTACAGCATCAATTGCGCGGCTTTTCCTGAAACGCTGATCGATGCGGAGCTCTTCGGCGTGGAGAGAGGTGCGTACACCGGCGCGCACCAGGCGCGAGAAGGGTGGTTCGAAGCCGCCGATGGAAGCACGCTTTTTCTGGACGAGATCGGGACGCTAAGCCCAACTACCCAAGCGAAGCTCCTGAGAGTGCTGCAGGAGGGACAACTGAGCCGTATCGGGGGCACCAAGACCAAGCAGGTCAACGTGCGTGTGGTCTGCGCGACAAATCTGGACCTTGATGCCGAAGTGGCAAAGGGCACGTTTAGGGCGGATCTGCTGCACCGATTGAATGTCTTTCCGATAAAGCTCCCGCCTCTCAGGGACAGGCGGGACGACATCCCCCTGCTTGTCAGTCATTTCCTGCATAGGTTCAACAAGAAGACCGGGAGGCACGTGACCGGCTTTACGGCCGAAGCGATTGAGGCACTTCTGGTCTACGAATTTCCTGGCAACATCCGCGAGCTCGAGAACATGGTGGAGCGTGCCGCGATCTTAACTCATGACGAGGAGCCCATAAGTCTATTTCATCTCTTCAGTCACTCGCAGATATCCAATCGAACGGTCTTCAAGCCCCAAACTACGGGGAAGCTTGGCGCTCTTTCGTACGCAGACGAGCAGATCGCAACCGGCGATCCAACCGAGTTGGTGATCCCTCGCAAACTGTCTCTTGGAGAAATCGAAAAGTTAGCAATCCAGAAAGCGCTGGCCTCATGTAAGGGAAATATCTCAGAAGCGTCCCGAACCTTGGGAATCTCTCGGTCGAAGCTGCGCTACTACATTCAAAAGCAGCAAAGCCGGTCTCAGTGATTCCGGGTGAGCGGGAGCCTCCGCGTCACCGTCTCTCGCCGTCCGCGCGGAAGCTCCCTCTTATCCCAACCTTCTTCCCGCACGCGGGGACAAGGAGAAGGCCAGCACCCGCCAGCGGAAAAACGTCGTGTCCGGCGGCGGCGACAGATCGGGTGTCCAGCCGCTGATGTTCTCCAGCGCATAGGTGTCCATGATCATGCCGCGCCAGCTTCGCGTCACGCGCTCCAGCGGCTGGCGCACTGCTGATGTCTCGCTCCATAGCGCCAGGTTGTTCTCGGGCTCGCGCCCGACATAGATGCCGGCGTGATCGCGGATCTTGCTGATGCCGGGATCGGCAAAGCCCTGGAAACGGCCGCGCTCGTTGACCTCGACGACCGGCACCCGCCCGCGCAGCATCCAGCGCAGCATCGCATAGGTGCGATAATCCGTGGTCGCGACCCAGGTCGCGCCGGTCGCCTGCACCTGCGCCAGGGTATGCGCGGCGACCACATCATAACCCGCCTCGGTGCCGATCGGATCGGTGCGGCCGATCAGATTCCACGGCGCGAACATGTAATAGAAGAACACGCAGACGACGAAGACGATGCCCGATGTGATCGCAGTCCGCGCCCAGGCGACGGTCGACTTGACGAGCCCGACCGACCAGCCCTCGAACGGCATCCGCGTGACGTTGATGGCGACCGCCGCAAAGCCCGCCGGCCACAGGAACATCGGCCAGGTGTCGCCGACCCGCAAGGTCAGCGACTTCCAGAGGAAATAGACGACCGGCACCAGCACCGCGGTCGCGAGCAGGATCGCGACCGGCTCGCGCCTGACATAGCCGCGCCATGCCGTCAGCATTGTCCCGAACAGCGTCACCGGCAACAGCACGAAGCCGACCAGGCCGAACTGCATGCCGATGAACTCGCCGAGCGTGCGGAACGTGAGATCGCGCTCGACGGTGGCGCGCACCGCCTGGAAGCGGAACGAGGCCCAGTCATGCTCGGCATTCCAGATCAGCACCGGCGAGAACACGACGATCGCGATCAGCGCGGCGAGGTACGGATACGGACTGCGCAGCCAGCGCCAGCGCCAGTCCGGCACCAGCGCAAAGGCGAGCACCGCCGGCGCGAACATGATCGCGGTGAATTTCGACAGCAGCGACAGCCCGGCAAACAGCCCCGCGGCGAGCCACCAGCGCCCGTCATTGCTTTGCGCGAGCCGCACCAGCGACCACAGCATCGCAACCGAAAACGGGATCAGCGCCGTGTCCGGCGCGACCTTCGCCATTAACAATCCGTAATACAGTGCCGCCTCCGGCAGCAGCAGCGCCAGCATCACGGCGTGGACGTTGTTCGATGTCACGCGGCGGACGATGTCGGCAAGCAGGAGCTGGGTGGCCAGCATCGCCACGATGCCACCGAGGCGGACGCCAAGATTGGTGTCGCCGAGAACAGCCGTGCCAAAACGGATGAACCAGGCGACCATCGGGGGATGGTCGAGGAAGGACAGCACGTTTTCCTTCGACCAGGTCCAGTAATAGGCCTCGTCGGTGCGCAGATCGAGCGCATGGGCATAGACCAGCCGCATCGCGGTCATGGCGACGATCACGGCGATGACGCCGCGCCAATCCGGCGCGCGCGAACGGGCCGGCTTAACGCTGATGTTATCGGCTCCGGATTGGGCTCGGGCTATCGTCACGGCGCTTTTTGTTCGACTCTTAACGGAGTGTCAACGTGCTGCAGTGCCCGCTACCGCGGGCCCGTCCGGACCCGCGGTGGTGTTCAGCGCGGGAATTAAGCACTAGAATTGCCGATATGAATCACATGGCCTCCCCCTCGCGCGAACATTTGCAGGAAATGGCCCGCGGCGTCGGCCAGCGGCAGGTTCGCCTGGTCACGGGGGCGATCATGTTCGCCTACCTGGTCAGCCATTTCCTCAACCACGCGCTCGGCAACATCTCGACGGACGCAATGGCGATCGGGGTGCACTACCACACCGAATTCTGGCAGTTCCTGCCGGTCGCGATCGTGTTCTACGGCGCCTGCCTGGTGCATACCGGCCTCGGCATCTGGGCGCTGTATCAGCGCCGCGAGTTCCACTGGAAGGCGATCGAGCCGCTGCAGCTGGTGCTCGGCCTGAGCATCCCGGTCTTCATCATCATCCACATCGTCGGCGTGCGGCTCGGCCAGACGCTGTACGGGCACGAGAAGCTCTACCCGCAGGAGCTCTACACCTTCTTCATCGCCTCGCCGGTCCGGCTGTGGCTGATGTTTGCGGTGCTGCTGATCGCCTGGGTGCATGGCTGCATCGGGCTGTATTTCTGGCTGCGGCTGCGCGCGTTCTTCCGGTGGGCTGCGCCGTTCCTGCTGGCCACAGCCGTGCTGATCCCGACCCTGGCAATGCTCGGCATCTATCAGGGCGGCCGCGCCACGATGGAGGACTATCAGGATCCCGAGTGGCGGCGCGAGGAGCTGTCGGTGCAGAAGCTTGGCACGGCGGCCCAGGCTGCCACGCTCGAGAAGATCACGGGTGGCCTGACGTCCGGCTATCTCGGCCTGCTCGCCCTCGTGCTGCTGGCGAGGGGCGCGCGTGCCCTGCTTGAGCGCCGCGGCGGCATGATCGCGCTGTCCTATGGCAACGGCCGCACGCTGCGGGTGCCGAAGGGATTGAGCGTGCTGGAAGCGAGCCTGCGCTACAACGTGCCGCATGCGAGCGTCTGCGGCGGCCGTGCGCGCTGCTCGACCTGCCGCATCCGCATCATCGGCGATCACGCCGCCCTGCCCGAGCCTTCCCCGCGCGAAGCCTTCGTACTGCACCGGGTCGGCGCCGACGATCCGTCGATCCGGCTGGCCTGCCAGTTGCGGCCGACCACCGACCTGGCCTTCTTCCAGCTGTTCCTGCCGCAAACGATGTCGGCCAATGCGCACGCCTCCAATCCGACGCGGGTCGGCCAGGAGCGATATCTCGTCAGCATGTTCGTCGACATGCGCGGCTCGACGCAGCTTGCCGAGAAGCGGCTGCCGTTCGACACCGTTTTCATCGTCAACCGCTTCCTCGGCGCGGTGTCGCAGGCGGTGCTGGAAGCCGGCGGCCGGCCCAACCAGTTCATCGGCGACGGCATGCTCGCGCTGTTCGGGCTCACCACCGACCGGCAGCTGGCCTGCCGCCAGGCGCTGCGCGCGGCGGCGCTGATCGCAGCCAATATCGACGAGCTGAACCAGTTTCTCAGCCACGATTTGCGCGAGCCGATCCGGTTCGGCATCGGCATCCATGGCGGCGAGGTGATCGTCGGCGACATCGGCTATCGCGACCACATGGTGTTCACCGCGCTCGGCGATGCCGTCAACGTCGCGGCACGGCTGCAGGACATGACTAAAGCGCTGGCCTGCGAGGCGGTCATCTCCGACGAGGTGCGCGTCACCGCAGGGCTCGCCGACGATGCCCTGCCGGCGCAGGAGGTCGCGATCCGCGGCCGCAACGAGCCGATGACCGTGCGCACCGTCGAGGCGACGCGCGTCCTGTCCACGCTGGTCGATGACCGGCACGCCGTCGCGGCCTGACCGGTTCATCTCCCCCTTCACTGAATGTGACCTGCCGCACATCCGAAGCTGCGTTCAACAGAGATGCTCGAACGCGCCCGGCGCCGGATGCGACTGACTGGCGATGGGTAACACTGCAACCGCGCCGCGACAGAGTTCAACGCGCATCTGAAGGAGACGACCATGCTTCGCAAAGTCACGCTTGCTCTCGCGACCGCCGCAACGCTTGCTGCCGCCGCGCTGGCGCCGACCTCGGCTTCGGCCAAGCCGTTCTTCTGGCATCCGTATCACCATCACTTCTGGGGTGGCCCGGGCATCTCCGTCGGCTTCGTCGATTCCGGCTGCTATGTCACCCGCCTGGTGATGACGCCGTACGGCTATCGCTATCGCACCGTGAACGTCTGCTACTGATCGAGCCTTCGACCTGGATGGAAATGCCCCGGTCGCCGCATGCGACCGGGGCTTCTCGTTGTTGCGACGCAACGCTGCGAAAGCTCAATTGACTTGCAGTTGTCAGGTGCGACATTTGTCGCCGCGCGTTCCATGATGCGAAGGCGCGCAAGGCAGAGTGAGCCTGGTGATGACCGGCTCACGACAGAACAGCTTCGGAGGAAGCGGAATGCTCGATCGACGAGACTTGATGAAGCGCGCCGGGTTGGCCGCTTTGGTGGCGGGGCTGGGATCAAGGGGTGCATTCGCACTCGACACCGTGACGCTGCCGTTCGGCAATGGTGAACGCCCGCTGGTGCGCTACCCGCAGAAGCGCCCGATGATCGGCCTGACCGCCCGGCCGCCGCAGCTGGAAACGCCGTTTGCGGTCTTCAACGACGGTCCGCTCACGCCGAACAACGCGTTCTTCGTCCGCTATCACCTCGCCGGCATCCCCTACGATCTGGATCCGGACAAGTTCACGCTGGAGATCAAGGGCAAGGTGGACAAGCCGCTGAAGCTCTCGCTGAAGGATATCCGGAAGCTGAAGGCGACCGAGCTCGTCGCCGTCAACCAGTGCTCCGGCAACAGCCGGGGCTTCTTCAATCCGCGCGTCGCCGGCGGCCAGCTCGGCAACGGCGCGATGGGCTGCGCGCGCTGGCACGGCGTGCCGCTGAAGACCGTGCTCGACATGGCCGGCGTGCAAGCCGGCGCCAAGCAGGTCACCTTCAACGGCATGGACGGTCCGGTGATGGAGACGACGCCTGACTTCGTGAAGGCGCTCGACATCGACCATGCGCGCGACGGCGAGGTGATGCTGGCCTGGGGCATGAACGGCGAGGACCTGCCATTCCTCAACGGCTTCCCGCTCCGCCTCGTGGTGCCCGGCTATTACGGCACCTATTGGGTCAAGCACCTCAACGAGATCACCGTGATCGACAACGTCTTCGAGGGCTTCTGGATGAAGTCCGCCTACCGGATTCCGGATACGCCGAACAATGCGGTCGAGCCCGGCACCGCACCAAAGGCGACGATCCCGATCAACCGCTTCACGGTGCGCTCGTTCATCACCAGCGTTGCCGACGGCGCCAAGCTGAAGGCTGGCCGCAGCACGCTGCGCGGCATCGCCTTCGACGGCGGCAAGGGCATCAAGGAGGTCGTGGTCTCGATCGACGGCGGCAAGAGCTGGACGCCGGCCAAGCTCGGCAAGGATCTCGGCAAATACGCATTCCGCGAATGGAAGCTGAAGGTCGCGCTCCCGGCCGGCGCCTCCGACCTGAAGGTGCGCGCCACCAGCAATGCCGGCGACACCCAGCCGATGGATCCGTGGTGGAATCCCGCCGGCTATCTGCGCAACGTCGTCGAAACCGTGCGCGTCACCGCGGCGTGAGGAGAAGCATCATGACCAGCAAGCTGCTTCCCTCCCTCGCCGCGATCGCCATGCTGTCGATCGGCACCGCTGTTGCCGCGCCAGTCAACTACGCGCTTCCCGAGGAGACTGCGGCCTTCAAGCCCGGTCCCAACCTCGACGTGGTGCAGAACAACTGCACCGCCTGCCACTCGGCCGATTACATCAAGACCCAGCCGCAGGGCGAGAAGTTCAAGAAGGACTTCTGGCAGGCCGAGGTGACCAAGATGATCAAGGTCTACGGCGCGCCGATCGACCAGGCCGACGTCGGCAAGATCGTCGAGTATCTTTCCGCGACCTATTGAGACGCGGCCGATCCATTGCCCGCGCGCCGGCCGAACGCCCGCGCGCGGGGCTATTGATCCAATTCGGTTCAGTGGAACCGATCTTTTTTGCAGCGCATCAATTGACCACGAAACAGGCAATCCGCCACCAAAACCCTGCAAAGCGGGTTGTTTCCGGGCAAAAACACACCGTGGTTTGATCTACCCAGCTTTTTTCAAACTGCTATCCTGTGCGGTACGGACAAGCCGGTTTGTGCGGGGACCGACTGGTCTGTTTTCGATTGATTCCGCGGAGACGACTGGAATGCCCAAAGGTACAGTGAAGTGGTTCAACCCGACCAAGGGTTATGGATTCATCCAGCCCGCAACAGGCGGCAAGGACATTTTCGTTCATATTTCAGCAGTTCAGAAGGCCGGTCTTCAGAGCCTCAACGAAGGCCAGTCTGTTGAATACGAAGAGATTGCCAATCGCGGCAAGACATCAGCCGAGAACCTCAAGGTCTAGCGCACCGCGCAAGATCCAGCGGCGCACTCTCGGACACGATCCGGGAGTGAGGGCCGATCCAACATCACACGACGTGACGTTCGGCGGAGCGGGCACGGCGCCCGCGCGCCACGGCGTTGAACTTTTTTCGGCCGCCACCGATCGCGTGCCGCTATTGGCTATTTGACCGTCACATCCGGCACCGCCCCATTGCTGTGGCCCGCCGCACGTGAGCCTCACCGACAATCGCGGGATGTCTCTCTCCATCATGCCAGGGTCGTGACGGAAAAGCTGCGCCGTGAACGGTGCGCGCGCGGCAGGAACGTTCAGCCGTTCAATCTTCCGTCACCCATTTGGCGACGGTCATGACGTCAGGCGGTTGCAGATAGCCGCGGGGCCAGAGATCGACGGCCCACTCCACCTTGGTCGCGCGTTCGAGCAGAACGGCGGTGTTGTGCGGCGTTTGTCCCAGCGAAAATCCGCGATAGTGGGGGTCGCCGACGTCGTGGAACTTGAACAGGTTCCACGATTGCATCACCAGCATCAGGCTGGTCGTGTTGCGTGTCGTGTCCCAGCAATCGTAATTGTGCTTGTCGTCGTTGGCGCGGAAGTCCGCTTTCGCCACGCGCTTGTCGGTGCCGAGGATCGGCCCCATCCGGCGGTCGAACCAGATCACGGCGTTCTGCACGGCCGCGCGCTCGGCGGCGGCGTTGGCGCGGCCCGTGGCCATGATCCTGGTCAGGGCTGCCCGGTCAGCCCCGCTGAAGTCGAGCATCTCGCGGCGCCGGCAGACGAAGCCGTAGCACACCGTCATCGCCGAGGCCGACGGCGGATAGATCGAGACCGATGTATAGAGCTGCATGATGCCGGAGCTGAACTCGGCCCCGCGGGACGGCGCCATCGCGGAGAGGGACAAGACGGCTGCGCATAACGCGCCGGCAACCCCGGTTCGCTTCGCTCGTATCGGCAGATTGGCATCGTCCATGTCGCGGCCCCCAACTGGGGGCAGAATTATCGCGGGTGCGTCGCGATGCCAAGACATCCTGCGCATGGCTGTCGATCAGATCCGGAGCCCATCAGCCGACCGGCAGCGGCGCGTCGCGCTTGACTTCCTCCATCACCGCGTAGGTTCGCGTCTCGCGCACGCCCGGCAGCGCCAGCAGGGTCTCGCCGAGAAACCTGCGATAGGCGCTCATGTTGGCGACGCGCGCCTTGACCAAATAGTCGAAGCCGCCGGCCACCATGTGACACTCCAGCACTTCCGGCGCGATCTGGACTGCCCTGGCGAAGCGCTCGAACACATCGGGCGTGGTCTTGTCGAGCAGCACCTCGACGAAGACCAGGAGGCCGAGCCCGAGCCGGTGCGGATTGAGCCGCGCGCCATAGCCCTCGACGAAGCCGTCGCGCTGCAGCCGCTTCAGCCGTTCGCCGACCGAGGTCGGCGACAGGCCGATCCTTTCGGCCAGTTCCACATTGGCAATCCGGCCATCCCCTTGCAGGATCGAGAGGATTTTGCGGTCTGTCTTGTCTATGTCTGTCATATGTAAGGCAATATCTGACTTGACCCGGATTTTCTAAGGCAAATCTGCTAATTTGTCTATCGAACTACGGTGCGACCGCGCGTAGGTGTTCCCGTGCAACCCCAAGGAATCGCCAAGGACCGCCAAGGAACCACCATGCCCGACCCGCTCCCGCCCCCGTTCAGCGCGCCCTACGCCCCCGATGACACCGCGATCGCCGGCCGCCTGCGCCAGGACGCCAGGCTTGGCGCGGACCAGGAGGCCGGGGTCGACCGCACCGCGCGGCGCCTGATCGAGGCGATCAGGGCCAACGACGATCCGCTCGGCGGGGTCGAGGACATGCTGCGCGAGTTCGCGCTGTCGACCAAGGAGGGCCTGGCGCTGATGGTGCTGGCGGAGGCGCTGCTCCGGGTGCCCGACGCGCGCACCGCCGACCAGTTCATCGAGGACAAGCTCGGCCAGGGCGACTTCGTCAACCACGAGACCAGATCGAGCGCGTTCATGGTCAACGCCTCGGCCTGGGCGCTCGGCATGTCGGCGCGCGTGATCCAGCCCGGCGAGACGCCGCAAGGCACGATCGGGCGGCTGACCAAGCGGCTCGGCGCGCCGGCGGTGCGCGCCGCGACACGGCAGGCGATGCGGCTGATGGGCAGCCATTTCGTGCTCGGCGAGACCATCGAGGCGGCGCTGGCGCGGGCACAATCACATACGGCGCGCGGCTCGCGCTATTCCTTCGACATGCTTGGCGAGGGCGCGCGCACCGCCGACGATGCCCGCCGCTATTTCGAATCCTACGCCCGCGCGATCGACGCGATCGGCAAGGCGGCCGGCGATCAGCCCCTGCCCGACCGGCCCGGCATCTCGGTCAAACTCTCCGCGCTGCATCCGCGCTTCGAGGCGGTCAGCCACGCCCGGGTGATGACCGAGCTGGTGCCGCAGCTCATCGATCTTGCGCGCCGCGCCAAGGCGTTCGACCTCAACTTCACCGTCGATGCCGAGGAAGCCGACCGGCTGGAACTGTCGCTCGACGTCATCGCCGCCGCGTTCGCCGACCCGTCGTTCGCCGGCTGGAGCGGTTTTGGTCTTGCGATCCAGGCCTATCAGAAGCGCGCCGCTGAGGTGATCGATTATATCGATGCACTCACGAGCGCGCTCGACCGCAGGATGATGGTGCGCCTGGTCAAGGGCGCCTATTGGGACACCGAGATCAAGCGCGCACAGGAGCGCGGGCTCGACGGCTATCCAGTGTTCACCCGCAAGGCGATGACCGACCTGAATTACGTCGCCTGCGCGCGCAAGCTGCTGGCGCTGCGGCCGCGGCTGTTTCCGCAATTCGCGACCCACAACGCGCTGACGGTCGCGACCATCCTCGAACTGTCAGACGATCCCGCGAGCTTCGAATTCCAGCGGCTGCACGGCATGGGCGAAGCGCTCTACGCACAGCTCGGCGACGACAGACCGGAGATCGCCCATCGCACCTATGCCCCGGTCGGCAGCCATCGCGACCTGCTCGCCTATCTGGTGCGCCGGCTGCTCGAGAACGGCGCCAACTCGTCGTTCGTGGCGCTGGCGGCGGATAATCGCGTCTCCATCGTGGACCTATTGCGCCGCCCGGCCGAGATCATCGGCGCCGACAACAATGCCGCTCACTCCGGAATTCCCCTGCCGGCCGATCTCTACCGGCCGCAGCGCGAGAATTCGCACGGCATCGAATTCGGCGAGCGAAAGGCGCTCGACGCACTGACGTCTTCGATTGCGGGCGAACCCAAGGCGGCGTCTGGCATGGTTGCGACATCGACGGTCGAACAGGCGAATGCCGCGGTCGCCGCTGCGCGCGGTGGCTTCAAGGCGTGGGATGGCACGCCGGCCGTCCAACGCGCGGCGATCCTCGACAAGGCCGCGGACCTGCTCGCGCAGCGGCGCGCGCACTTCCTCGCCTTGCTGCAGAGCGAAGGCGGCAAGACGCTCGACGACGCACTCTCGGAGGTGCGCGAGGCGATCGACTTCTGCCGCTACTATGCGGCGCTCGGCCGGAAGCTGTTCGGGCAGGGCGAGGCGATGCCCGGGCCGACCGGCGAAAGCAACATGCTGGAGTTGCGCGGCCGCGGCGCCTTCGTCGCGATCTCGCCATGGAATTTCCCGCTCGCGATCTTCCTCGGCCAGGTGACGGCGGCGCTGATGGCCGGCAATGCGGTGATCGCAAAGCCGGCCGAACAGACGCCGCAGATCGCAGCCGAGGCCGTCGCGCTGCTGCATCAGGCCGGCGTGCCGCGATCGGCGTTGCATCTGGTGCAGGGCGACGGTGCGGCCGGCGCCGCGCTGGTCAGCCATCCCGGCATTGCCGGCGTGGTCTTCACCGGCTCGACGGAGGTGGCGCGATCGATCAACCGGACGCTCGCCGCCAAGGACGGGCCGATTGTGCCGTTGATCGCGGAAACCGGCGGCATCAATGCGATGATCGTCGATGCCACCGCACTGCCCGAGCAGGTCGCCGACGATGTCGTGACCTCGGCGTTCCGTTCCGCCGGCCAGCGCTGCTCGGCGCTTAGGCTGCTGTTCGTGCAGGACGACGTCGCCGACCGCATGATCGAGATGATCGCGGGCGCCGCGCGCGAACTGAAGATCGGCGATCCCTCGCAACCGTCGACGCATATCGGACCGGTGATCGATGCGGAGGCCAAGCAACGGCTCGACGCGCATATCGCGCGGATGAAGCAGGAGGCGCGGGTGCATCTCGCCGGCGAGGCCCCGGCAGGCAATTTCGTCGCGCCGCATATCTTCGAACTGTCGGCGGCGGGCCAGCTGCGCGAGGAGGTGTTCGGCCCGATCCTGCATGTCGTGCGTTACCGCGCCGAGCGGTTCGGCGAGGTGCTTTCCGCGATCGAGGCAACCGGATTTGGGCTGACGCTCGGCATCCATTCCCGCATCGACGACACGATCGAGCACGTGATCGACCGTCTCCAGGTCGGCAACATCTATGTCAACCGCAACATGATCGGTGCGGTCGTCGGCGTGCAACCGTTCGGCGGCAGCGGCCTCTCCGGCACCGGCCCCAAGGCCGGCGGCCCGCACTACCTCACGCGCTTCGCAACCGAGCAGACGGTAACGATCAACACCGCCGCCGCGGGCGGCAATGCGGCGTTGATGGCGGGGGTGGAGTAAGCGCTTCACCCTCCCCTGGAGGGGGAGGGTCGTGTCGCATCGCGCGCAGCGAGATGCGGCGCGGGGTGGCGTGACAGTCCCTCTGCTCGAACGCTGCTCGTGTTGAGAGATCACCCCACCCCGTCTCACATTCGCTTCGCTCAATGTGAGCCGACCCTCCCCCTCCAGGGGAGAGTAAAAGGGTGGGTAAGAAAGTGCCGTTGCATCGTGCCCCCGAGATGGGTCAAATGCCGGTCCGATCGGGATCATCGCACACGATAATTCCAGCTACCGGAAAAACACCAACAAGCGCCACGGGAGCGACGGCACGATGGAAAAAGGCATTTTTGACGGGCTCAAGGTCCTGGACTGCGCGAGCTTCATCGCGGCGCCCGCGGCCGCCACCGTGCTGTCCGACTTCGGCGCCGACGTCATCAAGATCGAGCCGCCCGGCGCCGGCGACCCCTACCGCAACCTGCCCAACCTGCCCGGCTATCCAGCGAGCGAGCACAATTTCGCGTGGATGCTCGAGGCCCGCAACAAGAAGAGCCTCGCGCTCGACCTCACCAAACCTGACGCGCAGCAGGTGCTTTACAAGCTCGTCGCCGAGGCCGACGTGTTCATCACCAACATGCCGCCGCAGGTGCGCCAGAAGCTCGGCATCACCTACGATCATCTTGCGCATCTCAACGACCGGCTGATCTACGCCTCCTTCACCGGTTACGGCGAGAAGGGCGAAGAGGCCAACAAGCCCGGCTTCGACTCCAACGCCTATTGGGCCCGCTCCGGCCTGATGGATCTGGTACGCGCCGACGAGGACACCACGCCGGCCCGTTCGGTCGCCGGCATGGGCGATCACCCCTGCGCGATGGCGTTCTACGGCGCGATCGTCACCGCGCTGTTCCAGCGCGAGAAGACCGGCAAGGGCTCGCATGTCGCGACCAATTTGATGGCCAACGGCATCTGGGCCAACGGCGTACTGGCGCAGGCCAAGCTCGTCGGCGCCAAGTTCAAGAAGCGCAAGCCGCGCGAAGAGGCGCTGAACGCCGTCACCAACCACTACAAGTGCAAGGACGGCCGCTGGCTGATCCTGTCGCTGCTCAACGAAGACCGGCAGTGGCCGACGCTGGCGCGCTGCATGGGCCGCGAGGACCTCCTCGCCGATGCGCGTTTCGCCACCAAGGCGGACCGCCATGCGCGCTCGGTCGAGCTGATCAAGATCTTCGACGAGGTGTTCGCCGGCAAGGATCTCGCCGAATGGCGCAAGATCCTTGACGGCAACGGCCTGGTGTTCGGCGTCGTCGGCATCCTCGACGACATCCCGAACGACAAGCAGATGATCGAGAACGAGGTGCTGGTGCGCTTCGAGAACGACACCATGCTGACCGTGAACAGCCCGATCTTCATCGACGGCGCCAAGAAGGTGCAGCCGCGCAAGCCGCCCGAGGTCGGCGAGCATTCCGACGAGATCCTGCGCCAGGCCGGCTACGACGAGGCCACGATCCGGAAGCTGCGCGCGTCCGGCGCAGTGGCATAGTCACGCGACAAGTAGCCCGGATGGAGCGAAGCGCAATCCGGGACGGCTGCGTCTACGGATGCTTCGTTCCCGGATTACGCTTCGCTCCATCCGGGCTACAAAGGAGCTCACCGTTTCATCCAGGCCCAGACGATCGCCACAACGATGATGGCGATGATGACCGCGAGCCCGATCGCCCAGCTGCTGACGCGGACGGCGCTCACCGCCTGACGCTCGGCCTCGTTGGCCGCGATCTCGCGGTTGCGCTGCTTGTCCTGCTCGGGAGCACTCATCGGCCGGTCTCCGCTCAAGGGCTGGGCTGTTCGGGTCGTGGTCGCGGACCGCAATGTAGCATCAACTAATGACGCGCAGACGCTTCGGTTCCGGCCGGAATTACCGCCCCTTCACGAAGCACATCCCCATCCGTGAGGTCTTCCCCGCGACCTGGCAGGCGAGGCCTTCGGCGCAGGTCCAGCCGCGAAAGCTGCGGTCGGTCTCGGCCGGCCTGGCGCCCGGCAGATAGCAATGCGCGCCCCAGCCATCGCTGTATTCGGTGCCGGCAAGCTCGGCGCCGGCGCGCAGTTGCGGCCGGTTGGAGAAGCCGCGCGAAAAGTCCGGCGCTTTTCCGTCGCGGAAACTTGCGAGAATATCGCGGCGCCGAGGCTGGTCGCCGAAGAAATGCGGCGAGGCCGGCACCACGGTGGAGTTCGACGGTTTTGCCGCCATCCAGTCGACGCCGGGGAAATGGAAGCCGCCGATGCCGCGGGTCTGGTGGCAGCCGGCGCAGGTGACGTCGTTGAGGCGCCGCTCGAAGCCGGCCAGCGACTGGATGTTTTGCAGCTTCGTTCCGTCGGCCGCAGCCTTCTGCAACGCGCCGACCACGTCACCTTCCGAGAACAGCGCGTTGCCGGGCGTCCCCTCACCCTGCACCATCCCGAACTCCGGCTCCAGGTCGCTGACGTCGAAACCGGTCGGCGTCGGCGCGACCGCACCGCGCGCGAGGAATTTGTCGGGGATCAGCAGGGTGCCGCGATCAAGCTCGGCAAAATGCCTGGGATCGAGAAGCCATGCCTTGAAGTCGCGCTTCAACGCCTCGTCGGCCAGAATGCGATCGCGGTCGATCTGGTTCTCCAGCGGCGCCTCGACAAAGCGTTTCGCTGCGCCGTCATAGTCGAACACTTTCAGGAGATAGTCGGTGCGGAAGTCGCGTATGGCCGATTTCGGCGCGTGTGCGATCTGCAGATTGGTCTCGATGCGATCGATATTCCGTGCATCGATCGGGTCGAGCGGGCCGTCCTTGCCGAACAGTTTCTCCATCGCCGGCGCTGCGCTGCCCGTCGCGAGCCAGCGCCGCGCAATCTCGCGGCAGCTGAGCGACGCATCGTTGCCGTCGCCCTTCGCCTTCAGCACCAGGTTCAACGTCATCGGCAGCCGCTGCGACACCGCGTTCTCGCCGATCAGCGGCACGTCGGTGCGGGTCAGCCGATAGATCAGCCGGATCTCGCCGCAGTCCTTCGGCGCCACATAGGCGCGGTCCATGCGGTTGACGATGCCGGCCAGCACGAAGCGAACGTCAGGGGATTCAAACAGCGCGCGATCGAACAGCTGAAACGCAAAGCCGTCGCCGACCCCGATGCTCTCGTTCGGCAGGTTTTCCTTGTGCTTTCCGACATAACGATCGAACTCGCTATCGAGCGCCTCGCGCACCGGCACCATCGCAGGCAATCCGAACAGATCGCGGTTCGACAGCGGCGTGTCGGCGGAACGCCCCGGCGCGAGCATCCGCCCGAGGCCAAAGCGGCCATGATCGAGCTCGCGCAGGATCGCGGGATCGATCACCGCCGCGCCGCGCTCGAGCGCGCGATCTTCCGCGGCACGCGCAGGCACGGCGCCAACGAGCAGAACGGACATCACCAGGAGGCATTTCAGCGCGCGGCTCATGCCCCACTAACACCGCACGGCAAACCCTATTCAAGAAAAAAGGCGCTTCACATCGCGGTGAAGCGCCTTGGTATCGTCGTGTTTCGCCGATCAACGCGAAACGATCAGGCCCTTGCTGGTGACGACCACCCAACGGCCGTCCTGCTTGCGGATGGCGTCGACGCGGCCGAGGCCGGGGACGGGATCGCCGGCATAAACCTCGTAGATGCCGCCGCGGCCCTCGATCAGCGCGCCGCCATTGCCGACGTCGCGCAGCGCCCAGCCGTCGACCACCGGCATGCGGCCGACCTCGGGCCTGGGGGCCGCAGGTGCTGCCGCGGCAGTCGCCGGCGGGATCGAGCCGGTCACCTCGCGGGCGGGCGTCGCGGCGGCGACGGTCGTCTGCGGGGCGCGGAGCTTGTCGACGGTCTCGCTGAGCTTGTTGAGCTTGGCAATCGGCTCAGCTTGGGCCCTCTCGACCTTCTCGATCCGGTCGCTGGCCTTGCTGAACTGGGCCTGGCCGGCCTTGGCCGTCTGCTCCACATTGGCCTTCAGCGCAGTGATCTCTGATTCGAGCCGGGCGAGCGCGGCGTCGGCCGCTTCCTTGGCGGCGGCGTCCTTGGCTGCATCCTGGGCAGCCACATCCCTGACGGAAGCAGCGGCGGGGGCGGCGAGATGGCCAAGCCCGGCGGTCGCGAGCGCGCCACCGACGGCTCCTGCCACGGTCGCAAGCGCAACTACGGCGGCCATGGCCCCGAACCGGCGCGTGCCGGCCGGCTTGCCTGCTGCCTTGGCGGTCTGCTCGGCGCCCGGCTTGGAGGCGGTCGCCTCATGGTCCCAGGTCCGGTCGCCGGGCGCCATGATCATCAGCTTGCCCGGGAAACGCGGCTCTTCACGCTTGCCGGTCTCGACCTTGGGCACGTCCATGTTGGTCGGCTCGATCTTGGCATTGATCTTGGCGTCGATCTTGGCCTCAATCATGGGATCGAGCCGGGACGGCTCAATCTTCGGGGATTCAACCTTCGGCGCGTCCATCCTGGGCGCGTCGGCCTTTGGCGACGTCTCTTCCTGCTCGGGCGCAAGCCGGACAGCCTCGACACCGGCCGCGGCCATCACGGGCTCGCTCTTCGCCGCCGTCTCGGCGCCGGCTTGACCGCTGATCGGCTCGCTCTGCTGCTCACTCACGTTCAAAGTCTCCAGACTGGGTTGACAATTCGGTAACTTTTATTGCTTGCGAAATGGTTACCCAGCTCCGCCATTACCTAAATTTTAGGGAGTTTTCCGGGCCGGATTTAGGCGATGTTGCCATGCGGCAATCTGCGTCAGCTCCGTTTGCGCGCGGCGGTTTCCCGATTAACATACCGGCGTCTTCCAGCCAGAAGGCAGGACAGCGCCATGACGATCGAGAAATGCATCAATGAATTTGATGTCGATGACGTCATTTTTGAGGAAGGCTCGACCGGCCGCGAGCTGTTTGTCGTACTCGACGGCACGGTCGACATCGCCAAGATCGATGGCGGACACAAGACGGTCATCGTCAGCCTCGGCAAGGGCGAGTTCTTCGGCGAGATGGCCGTGATCGACGGCTCGGCGCGCTCGGCAACCGCGATCGCCTCCGCGCCCGCGACGCGGGTGATGCGGATCAACCACGCCCGCTTCGTCTATCTGGTCAGCCAGCAGCCGGCGTTCGCGCTGATGGTGATGGATGCGCTCTCGAAACGGCTGCGCGCGACCAACGCCGTCACCTACCGAGCGGCGGCCACCCCATGAGCGAGCGCAAGCCAAGCCCATTCAAGACGCTGTTCGAGGCCGACGTCGCCACGCTGATCCAGGCGGCCGACGACGTCTACCAGATCCGCTTCAAGAACCGAGCGGCGAACGCCTATCTCGTGCGCGGCAGCAAGCGGACCATCATGATCGACGTCGGGCTGTCGACCAACTATCCGTCGCTGGTCGCCTGCCTGAACCATCTCGGCATCACGCCCGAGATGATCGACATGGTGGTGCTGAGCCACGAGCATCTCGATCACATCGGCGCGGCCTATCATTTCCACGGCAGCGCCTACATCGCGGCGCACCGGCTCGCCGCCAACAAGATCATGCTGCGCGACGACTTCTCGATGCTGCGCAAGATGTTCAACGAACCGAACGTGCCGATCGACATCGACATCTGGCTCGAGGAAGGCAATTTGATCGACCTCGGCAGTTTCCGCCTCAACGTGATGTACACGCCGGGCCACACCTCGGCCTGCATCTCGCTGTTCGATCAGGACAAGGGGCTGTTGTTCGCCGCCGACACGCTGATGCCCGGCGGCGTGATGGGCGGCGTGTTCGGCTCCGGCTCGATCGCCGACTACATCCAGTCGCTGGAGCGGCTGAAGGGCCTCAACTCGAAGATCCTGCTGTCGGGTCATGGCCGGCTGTCCGACACGCCGCAGGACGACGTGCGGATCGCGCTGCAACGCTCGCATGCCCTGCTCGAGGACACCGCGCAATTGTTCGATGCGCTCGACGCGCGCTCGAATTTCGAGCCGATCATGCAGTCGGTGCGTGACCTCAACAAGCTCGACGATTGACGCCCGGACCCAGCCAAGGGGCCCGTTGTGGCCCGCCATGACTTTGCACTAGGATCGGCGCACAACGATAAAAATCATGGGCTCGGCGATGCAAGCCGTTGCCGACAGCGGGGAGACGAAACCAATGCAGGCTGACACGAGGGCGCAGATGCGCCGCCGGGTGGTGATCTCCTCCACGATCGGCAATGCGCTGGAATGGTTCGACTTCACCGTCTTTGGCCTGTTCGCCGGCATCCTGAGCAAGCTGTTCTTTCCGGCGGACAATCCGCATTCCTCGCTGCTGCTGACCTTCGCGACATTCGGGATCGCCTTCGCAGCCCGGCCGTTGGGTGGCCTGGTGTTCGGGCTCTATTCCGACAAGCACGGCCGCAAGAAGGCGCTGGTCGTGATGATATCGCTGATGGCTGTCGGCACCGGCCTGCTCGGCCTGCTGCCGACCTATGGCGCGATCGGAATCGCGGCACCGCTGTTGCTGCTGCTGGCGCGGTTGATCCAGGGCTTTTCCGCCGGCGGCGAGTTCGGCAGCGCCAGCGCGATGCTGATCGAATTCGCGCCGCCCGGCCGGCGCGGCTTCTACGGCTCGTTCCAGATGGTGTCGCAATCGCTGGCGTTTGGCCTCGGTGCCGCGATGGCGATCGGTCTCAATCTCGGCCTGTCGCCCGACGCCTTCGCGAGCTGGGGCTGGCGTGTGCCGTTCATCCTCGGCATTCTGATCGGACCGACCGGATGGTACCTGCGCCAAAGGTGCGACGAGTCGCCTGAATTCCAGGCGTATCTCGCCGAGAAGGCCGCCACGGCGCAGCCGAGCCGGCAGACCACGCTCGGCCAGTTGTTCTCCGAGCACCCACGCGAGTTGATTGCCTCGTTCTGCCTGATCGCGGCCGGTACGGCGATCAACTATGTCAATGCAATCTTTCTGCCCACCTATGCGGTCGCCGAGTTGAAGCTGCCGATCCTGAATGCACAGCTCGGCCTGCTCGTCGTCAGCGTCATCAATGCGGCGGTGGCGGTGGCCAGCGGTGCCCTCTCCGACCGGATCGGTCGTCGCGCGGTGCTCGTTCCGGCGCTGATCGTCTACAGCCTGCTGTTCTATGTGATCCTGCAGCGGCTCGTCGCCGACCCGACCACCGCGAACCTCTGGCAGTTGCAGATCGTCGCAGTCCTGCTCGGAGCCTTGGCCGGGCCGATGCCGGCCTTCATGACCGAGATATTTCCGGTCGGCGTACGCTCGACCGGAGCATCGCTGATGTACAATCTCGCCGTGATGCTGTTCGGCGGGCTGGCGCCGTTCATCAACACCTGGCTGGTCCAGGCAACGGGCGACAAGGCTGCGCCCGTCTACTACATCCTGTTTGCGGCGGCAGTGGGTCTCTTCGGTCTGGCGGTCTATCGCGGGCGACCATCCGTGCCGGGAATTGCAACTCAGCCGGCGCAATGACCTCCGTCGGCAGACGACAGGCAGACCATGCGGTCGGCGCGCAACCGGTACGACGCCCGCGCGTGCGCGACCGCGCATCGGCGCTACATTTGACAAATCCGCGCGTGGCCTGTTCAACAACGGCAAGAATAACGCTGAAGAACAGGGAGCGAAGACCATGAAGCTTTACGACTCGATCGGACCCAATCCGCGCATCGTGCGCATGTTCGTGGCAGAGAAGGGCATCGAGATCC
The DNA here is from genome assembly GCF_038957035.1 of Bradyrhizobium sp. B097. Lineage (NCBI taxonomy): Bacteria > Pseudomonadati > Pseudomonadota > Alphaproteobacteria > Hyphomicrobiales > Nitrobacteraceae > Bradyrhizobium > Bradyrhizobium sp. B097. The sequence continues at coordinate 1,822,495 of NZ_CP152412.1, read as the reverse complement.
CCAAGGAGACCGTCGACCTGCGCAAGGGCGAGAACCGCGAGGAAGCGCATCTGAAGCGCAATCCGCACGGCCAGATGCCGGCGCTCGAGCTCGACTGCGGCAGCTACCTCTCGGAGATCACGGCGATCTGCGAATATCTCGAGGAGAAGCACCCCTCGCCCGCCATGATCGGCAGCACGCCGGAAGAGCGCGCGGAATGCCGGATGTGGACGCGCCGCGTCGATCTCAACATCGCCGAGCCGCTCGCCAACGGCTATCGCTTCGGCGAGGCGCTGAAATTCTTCGAGAAGCGCATTCCGGTGGCACCCGAGGCTTCGCCCGGGCTGAAGATGATCGCCGCCAACCGCATCAAATGGCTTGATAACCAGATGGCGGATGGCCGCGACTATATCTGTGGCAAGCGCTTCACGCTCGCCGACATGCTGCTCTATTGCTGGCTCGATTTCGGCAACCAGGTCGGTCAACCGCTGGACCAGTCGAACGCCAACATCGTAGCCTGGTTCAACCGCGTCGGCGCGCGGCCTTCGGTGAAGGCGTAGGGCTCTTATTCTTATCCTCCCCTGGAGGGGGAGGATCGGTTCGCATGAAGCGCAGCGCAATGCGAACCGAGGTGGGGTGATCTCTCCACGCGGGCAGCGTTCACGCGGAGAGACCTTCACCCCACCTCGCCGCTCGTTGCATTCGCGTCGATCCTCCCCCTCCAGGGGAGGATGAAGAGCACCGGACCAAATCGTTGGTCGCCCTAAATCACCACCGGCTTGTCCGGCAGTTCGTTCGGGCCTCCGGCGACATGCGGGAAATACTGCGCCAGCTCCCGCGACACCGCCGCGATCCCCTTGATCACACCCTGCTCGAACCGGCCGGCCCGAAAGTCGGTTTCCATCGCGCGGCAAATCGCTTCCCAGCCGGCGTGGCCGACCTTCGCATCGATGCCGCGATCGGCGACGATCTCGACGTCGCGGTCGGCGAGCAAAAGATAAATCAGAACACCGTTGTTGTGATGGGTGTCCCAGATCCGCAAGTGCGCGAATACGTCGAGCGCCCGTTCCCGCGCCGGCTGATCGCGGAACAGCGGCACGCCGTCGAGCGCACCCTCGACGACGAAACGTATCTGGCCCGAATGCGTAGCCTCGCCGGCCTTGATCGCCCTCTCGATCGCGTCGAGCACGCGCGGCGGAAACTCGCGCCGCACGCGCCAGCGGTGTTCGAGCAGATGCTTGCCGATGCGCTTGATGCCCATGCCTACCAGCTCCCCGAAGCGCCGCCGCCGCCGAAGCTGCCGCCTCCGCCGCTGAAGCCGCCGCTGTCGCTCGAGCTCGAGCCGCTGCTCCAGCCACCGCCGCCGCCCGACCAGCCGCCGGAATATCCGCCGCCGCGCCGGTATGGTCCCGAGCCGGCCGCCGGACCGCCAAAATTCAATCCGCCGAAGATCAGCGCCGCAATGGCAGCGAACAGCCCGACCACCAGGGCAGTGGCGAGCGAGCCGGCCACCATCCAGATGAAGACGCCGACGATGCCGCCGGTCGCCGCCGAGCCCAGCAGCCGCCCCAGCATCGCGCGCAACACGCTCGCCACGATGATGACGACAAAGATCGTCACCGGATTGGCGAGATCGACGAGATTGGGGCCCTGCCAATGCTCGGGCTCCGGCGCCGGCAGGTGCTCGCCATTGATCAGGCGGATCATGCGGTCGACGCCGGCCGAAATGCCGCCGGCGAAATCGCCGGCCTTGAATTTCGGCGTGATGTCCTCGTCGATGATGCGGTGGGTGACGACGTCGCTCAGCACGCCTTCGAGGCCGTAGCCGACCTCGATGCGCAAATGCCGGTCGTTCTTGGCGACGACGAATAGCGCGCCGTCATCGATCTTCTTGCGCCCGATCTTCCAGGCCTCCGCAACGCGAATCGAGAACTGCTCGATGGTTTCCTCAGCCGTCGTCGGCACGATCAGGACCGCAATCTGGCTGCCCTTGCGGGCCTCCAGATCCTTCAGCCTGTCGTTCAGCGACGCAACATCGCTCGCCGACAGCGTCCCGGTCTGATCGACGATGCGGCCGGTGAGCTGAGGCACCGCGACCTCGGCCCACGCCGGGCACACGAAGCCCAGCAGGAAGGCGAGCAGGAAGACGCGTGCGGTGGTCATCGCGTTGGTGGGCACGCCGGCGCTATTTCGACGGCGCGGGCGCGGGCGTCGGATTGAAATCGACCTTGGGCGCGGTCGAAATCTCCTTCTCGTTCTCGACCGAGAAGTTGGGCTTCTCCTTGTAGCCGAACACCATCGCGGTCAGATTGTTCGGGAAGGTACGGATGCCGACGTTATAGTCCTGCACCGCCTTGATGTAGCGGTTGCGCGCCACGGTGATGCGGTTTTCAGTGCCTTCGAGCTGTGCCATCAGGTCGCGGAACAGCGCATCCGATTTCAGCTGCGGGTAGTTCTCCGTCACGACCAGGAGCCGCGACAGCGCGCTGGTCAGTTCGCCCTGCGCCTGCGTGAACTTCTGGAACGCGGCCGGATCGTTGAGCACTTCAGGCGTCGCCTGGATGCTGCCGACCTTGGCGCGCGCGTTGGTGACGCCGAGCAGCACGTCCTTCTCCTGCTGCGCAAAGCCCTTCACCGAATTGACGAGGTTCGGCACCAGATCGGCGCGCCGCTGGTACTGGTTCACCACCTCCGACCAGCTCGACTTCACCGTCTCGTCATTGGTCTGGATCGCGTTGTAGCCGCAGTTGGTCAGGCTCAAAGTCGCCAGCGCTGCCAGCACGGTCCAAAGCTTGCGCATGAAGTTGTTCCTCCCGGTGGATTCTCAATCAGAGTAACAGATTTTCGCCCGACAATCCCGCGTGGCGGGATTCGCGGCCGGTTTTGCCGATGATGGCCCTTGCCTATCCCTCCCTGCGCCGTTCATCATGCCAAGAAAATCGATCCTGGGAGGATCCATTGGCGTCTGAACAATTCGAGACGATTGTCGTCGAGCGGCCGGATCCTGCGATTGCGCGGATCGTGATGAACCGCCCTGAGGCGCGCAACGCCCAGAACCTGCAGATGACCTACGACCTCAATGCCGCCTTCGACCAGGCGGTGCAGGACGAAGCGGTCAAGGTCATCATCCTCGCCGGCAACGGCCCGCATTTTTCGGCCGGTCATGATCTCAGGCCTGGGGCCAAGAACCAGGCCGGCGTCGATTTCCCGCCAGTCGGAAATTGGGGCGGCTTCGCCGAACCCAACGCGCATGGGCGCTTCGCGCGCGAGCAGGAGATCTACCTGCAGATCACACGGCGCTGGCGCAACCTCGCCAAGCCGACGATCGCCGAAGTGCACGGCAAGTGCATCGCCGGCGGGCTGATGCTGGCCTGGGCCTGCGACCTGATTGTCGCCAGCCACGATGCCGAATTCTGCGATCCCGTGGTGACGATGGGCGTCTGCGGCGTCGAGTGGTTCGTGCATCCCTGGGAGCTTGGCGCGCGCAAGGCCAAGGAGATGCTGTTCACCGCCGACGTCTGGAGCGCCGACGAGGCGCATCGCCTCGGCATGGTCAATCACGTCGTGCCGCGCGGCGATCTCTCCTCCTTCACGTTGGCGCTGGCGCGACGGATCGCGGCCAAGCCCGCCTTTGCGCTGAAGCTGTCGAAGGAGGCGGTGAACCGCTCGATCGACATCATGGGCCAGCCCGCCGCGATCGATCAGGCCTTCGCGCTGCATCAGCTATGCCACGCGCACAATCTGCAGGAATTCGGAATGGTGGTGGACCCCGCCGGTCTGCATCCCTCCGTCAAGAAAAACGCCAACGTGAAGTGACCAGATGGACCTCACCCTCAGCGACGAGCAGCGCCTGCTGCGCGAAAGTGCCGACCGCTTCGTGGCGGAGACCTTTACATCAGAGCACCGCAAGAAATCGGCGAACGATCCGCATGGCTATTCGCCCGCGATCTGGAAGCAGTTCGCCGAGCTCGGCTGGCTGGCGCTGCCGATCAGCGAGGCCCACGGCGGACTCGGCGGCGGCGCGATCGAGATCGGGCTGTTGATGGAAGCGTTCGGGCGCGGCCTGGTGTCCGAGCCATTCCTCTCCACCGTCGTGATTGGTGCTGCGCTGGTTGCCGAATGCGGCACCGAGGCGCAGCAGCAGGTCATCCTGCCCAAGGTCGCCGAGGGCGCGCTCACGCTCGCGTTTGCGCATTCGGAGCGCGCCGCGCGGTTCGACCTCGGCCATATCGACACGACGGCCACCAGGACCGCCGACGGCTGGCTTTTGAGCGGCAGCAAGATCGCGGTGCTCGACGGCGCATCGGCCAACCAGATCATCGTCTCGGCCCGCGTCGCCAATGCCAACGGCGCATCCGGCAAGCTCGGCTTGTTCCTGGTGCCGGCTGGAACATCCGGCCTCACCCTGCGCGACTACGCGCGACTTGGCGGCGGGCGCGGCTGCAACCTCGATCTCAGGGATGTGCAATTGCCGGCCGACGCGGTGCTCGGCGACGGCCAGGATGCGCTGCCCGCGATCGAGACCGTGGTCGACCGCGCGATGGCTGCGCTCGGCGCCGAGGCGGTCGGCATCATGCAGACGCTGCTCGACACCACGCTCGAATACACCAAAATTCGAAAACAGTTCGGCCGGCCACTGTCGGCCAACCAGGTGATCCGCCATCGCCTTGCCGACGTGGCGATGCAGGTCGACGAGGCGCGCTCGATGGCGCTGCGCGCCGCGCTGATGGCCAACGCCGAACCGGTCGCCCGCAGCCGTGCCGCATCCGGCGCCAAGGCGAAGATCGGCAAATGCGCGCGCTTCGTCGCCGAGCAGGCAGTCCAGCTGCACGGCGCCATGGGCGTCACGGAAGAACTCGACATCGGCGCCTATTTCAAGCGGCTGCTCGCCTTCGACACACTGTTCGGCGGCAGTGCTCATCATTATCGCCGCCACGCCGCGTTGAGCGGCCGCGCCCACGCCTAACGGAGAGCGCAAGATGAATCTCACCTTCAGCGCCGAGGAACGTGCTTTCGAAAAGGAAGTCCGCGACTACATCGCCGAGAGCCTGACGCCGGAAATGAAGCGCGCCACCGCGCTGACGCCGTCGGTGTTCTCCGACCCTGACATCGGCATGGCCTGGCAGCGCGCGCTGCACAAGAAGGGCTGGGGCGCGCCGGGCTGGCCGGTGGACCATGGCGGGCCGGACTGGACGCCGGCGCAGCGTTGGATCTTCGAGGCCGAATGTGCCCGCGCCGGCGTGCCCAATGTCAACGTGATGGGCGTCAAGATGGTCGGCCCCGTCATCATCGGCTTCGGCTCCCCTGAGCAGCAGAACTTTTACCTCCCGCGAATCCTCTCGGGTGAAGACTACTGGTGCCAGGGTTATTCCGAGCCGGGTTCGGGCTCGGATCTTTCGTCACTGAAGACCCGCGCGGTGCGCGACGGTGACGACTACGTCATCAACGGGACCAAGATCTGGACCACGCATGCGCATCACGCCAACCGCATGTTCGCGCTGGTGCGCACCAATGAGGGCGAGCGGCAGCAGGACGGCATCAGCTTCATCCTGATCGACATGAAGACGCCTGGAATCACCACGCGCCCGATCCTGACCATCGGCGGCGACCACGAGGTCAACCAGGTGTTCTTCGACGATGTTCGCGTGCCCGTCGCCAACCGCGTCGGCGAGGAAGGCAAGGGCTGGACCTATGGCAAATATCTGCTCGAGTTCGAGCGCGGCTCCGGCATCGCCTCCGCCAAGCTGCGCGAGGCGCTGAAGACGATCTCCGATCTCGCAGGTTCCGAAGTCACCGGCCGCGCCATCGAGGACCCTGATATCGCGATGCGGATGTCGGAGGTCGAGGTCGATATCGATGCGCTCGAAATGACCGAGCTCAGGGTGCTGTCGGCGCTGCAGACCGGACAGAATCCCGGCGCGGTGTCGTCGCTGATCAAGCTGCGGGTCAGCGAAATCCGCCAGGCCGTGACGCGGCTCGGCGTCGACGTGATCGGTCAGGACGGCCTTGCCGTCGAGCCGGCGCGGCCGTTCTACCGGCTCAACCACGAGCCGGCGATCCCGGAAGAACTGCTGCCGGTGGTGCCCGAATATCTCAACGGGCGGGCGTATACGATCTTCGGCGGCTCGTCGGAGATCCAGCGCGACATCATCGCGAAGATGGTGTTGGGGCTCTAGCTCTCTCTCCCCGTCATTCCGGGGCAGCCCGCAGGGCTGAGCCCGGAATCCATTTCACGACAGAACGTGCGGCCTAATGGATTCCGGGCTCATCGCTTCGCGATGCCCCGGAATGACGTGGTGAGAGAGTGCGCGCGGCCTAAGTCCCCACCTTCGCGTCCTGGATCGCCTGCCAGATCTTCACCGGCGTCAGCGGCGTGTTGAGCTGGGTGATCCCGACCTCGCTCAGCGCATCCATCACGCCGTTGGTGATGCAGGGCGGCCCGCCGATCGCGCCCGACTCGCCGCAACCCTTGGCACCGAGCGGATTGGTCTTGCACGGCGCGGAGGGATCGAGCGTCACCGTGATCGGCGGAACGTCGGAGGCGCGCGGGATGCAATAGTCCTGATAGCTTGCGGTCAGAAGCTGACCTTCCTCGCTGTAGGCCACGCTCTCGTACAGGGCCTGGCCGATGCCCTGGACGACGCCGCCATGCACCTGCCCCGTCACCAGCATCGGATTGACCGCGACGCCGACGTCGTCGACCGTGGTGTAGCGCACCACCCGCGTCACGCCGGTCTCGGGATCGATCTCGACCTCGCAGATATGGGTGCCGTTCGGCCAGCTCGGGCCGTCGACATTGCCCTCGCTCTCGACCGAGAGCTTGGCGCCGCTTTCCTTCTTTGCGATCTCGAACAGGCTGATGCGCCTGTCGGTGCCGACCACGGTGAGGAAGCCGTCGCGATACTCGATGTCCCCGACGGAGGCTTCGAGCAGATGGGAGGCCTTGTCGCGCGCCTTGTTGATCATGTCATTGGCGGAGACCGCAACCGCGGTGCCGCCGACGTACAGCGAGCGCGAGCCGACGCTGCCGAAGCCGGTGGCGAGATCGGTGTCGCCCTGGATGACGTCGATCTTGTCCATGGCAATGCCGAGCGTATCAGCGATCATCTGGGTATACGTAGTGGCGAGGCCCTGCCCCATCGCCATGGTGCCGGAGTGCAGGATGACGCGGCCTTCGGCGGTCGCATGCAGCGAGACGTTTTCGGTGTGGGCGCGGCCGCCGGTCCATTCGATGTAGCTGGTCAGGCCACGGCCGTAGAGCAGGCCTTTCTTCTTCGCCGCCTTCTTGCGCGCGGCAAAACCGTTCCAGTCGGCCAAATCGGATGCGCGCTCCAGCATGTGCGCGAAGGCGCCGGAGTCATACACCTGCCCGACCGCATTGGTGTAGGGCAGTTGCGCCGGCTTGATGTAGTTGACCTTGCGGATGGTGCGCGGGTCCATGCCGATCTGGCGCGCCGCGGCATCGAACAGCCGCTCGACGATGAACACCGCCTCGGGCCTGCCGGCGCCGCGATAGGCGCCGACCGGCGCGGTGTTGGTCATGACAGACTTCACCTCGAAATGCACCAGCGGCAGATCGTAGACGCCGGTCTGCACGAACGGGCCGAGCACCAGCGGGATGATGTTGGCGGTACCCGACGAGTACGCGCCGGTGCCGCCGATCGAGCGCACACGATAGGCCAGCACGCGGCCCTTGGCATCGAGCGCGAACTCGCCGGTCGAGGTGAGGTCGCGGCCGTGGGTGCCGCCGACGAACTCGTCGGTGCGGTCGCCGCGCCAGCGGATCTTCTCGTTCAGCTTGGTCGCGGCGTAGGCGACGATGCCGTCTTCGGGATAGAGGCTGGTCTTCTGGCCGAAGCCGCCGCCGATATCGCCGACCAGCACGCGCACGCTGTCCTTCGGCCGCTTCAGGATCGATTCCGCCAGGAGATCGCGGGTCGAGCCCGGGGTCTGCGACTGCACGTGGAGAATCAGCCGTCCGGTCTTCTTCTCGATCTCGGCAATGGTCGAGCGCGGCTCCATCGCCGACGGCACCAGGCGCTGGCTGACCAGGTCGAGCGACACCTTGTGCGCGGCGCCGGCAAAGGCCTCCTCGACCTTGGCCGCGTCGCCATAGCTCATCGCGGCCACGATGTTGTCGGGCGCCTCCGGCCAGACCGCCGGCGCACCTGATTTGATCGCCTCGACCGGATCGACCACCGAGGGCAGCACCTCGTAATCGACCTCAATCGCTTCGGCCGCGGTCTGCGCCAGCACGCGCGAGGTCGCGACCACAGCCGCGACACCCTCGCCGGCATAACGCACAACCTCGTGCGCCAGCAGGCGCCGCGGCGGCACGGTCATCGGCGAGCCGTCCGGCCGCTTGAAGATCGCCAGCGTCGGCAGCGTGCCGATATCGTCCTTCACGAGGTCCGCGCCGGTATAGACCGCCTTGACGCCGGGCATCTCGAGCGCCGCCTTGGCGTCGATCGACTTGATGTTGGCATGGGCATGCGGCGAGCGCAGCACGTGCAGCCAGAGCGCGCCGTCCTGCGGCTTGTCGTCGATGAAATGCCCCTTCCCGGTGAGCAGCCGCTGGTCCTCGAGACGCTTGACCGGCTGGCCCGCACCAAAACGCATATTGCCGGGAAGAATGTTCATCGGAGGGTCCTTGATTTCAGAAATTTCGGCGGGTTTTAACGGATTTTCGGCGCGAGACAACACGCCCGGAAACGACGACGTAATGCGCCTTATGCAACGCGCAAGCCAGCTTCAACCGAGATCGCGCAACGCGGCCTCGACGACCTTGCGCTGCTCGGCCGCGAGCGGCGCCTGCGGCGGCACGGGGTCGCCGACATCATAACCCTGGATCGCGAGCCCGGCCTTGATGCAGGCGGCGAGGTTGAAGCGGGCGAACGCCTCGTTGATGCGCCAGAGCTTGCGCTGCAGGGCCATCGCCTCGTCCCAGCGGTTGCGCCGGCACAGATTGTAGAGCTCGACGCTCTGGCGCGGGATGATGCAGGCAGGTCCCGCCATCCAGCCATGGCCGCCGATCAGCATCACCGCGGCCGGAATATGGGCGGAGGCCGCGAACACTTTCAGGCTGTCGCCGCAGCGGTTCATGATCGACAGCAGCCGGCCGGTGTTGGTCGAGGCGTCCTTGATGTAGCCGATCCGCGGATGCGCGGCGAGGCGCGCGATGACGTCGAGCGTGAGGTCGGAGCGCTGGAAATTCGGATTGGTGTAGATCACGACCGGAATGTCGACGGCGTCGGCAATGGCGCGGAAATAGGACTCCACCTGCGCGTCACCGAGCGGAAAATACGCCTCCATGATCGCGAGAATGCCGGCAGCACCGCGCTTCTGATAGGCCTTGGCCTGTGCCACCGCATCCGCTGTCGAGGTCGAGGCGACGCCGGCCACCACGGGCACGCGGCCCTGCGCGGCCTCGATCGTGGTCGCCACCACCTGCATGCGCTGCGCATTGTTGAGATAGGCGAACTCGCCGGTCGAGCCGAGCGGCGTCAGCCCATGGACGCCGGCCTTGATCAGATCGTCGCAGAGCCGGCCCAGCACCTCGGTGCGGACATGGCCGGCGGGGTCGACCGGGGACACCAGATACGGAAAGACGCCGTGAAAGTCAGCCATTTGCAAGCCTCGTTGACGGCGAGACATAATCGGGATCGTGCGCAAAGGGAAGCGGCTCGCCGTTGCGCAGGGCGCCGAGCACAGCTGCAAAGTCGGTTACCGCGCGGAAACCGAGCAGCCGCTCGGCCTTGCCCGCGTCGTAGATCCGGCCGATCGAATGCGGCAGATGCCAGCCCCGACGCGCAAACAGCGCCGGCGCATCGGGGAAAGTGCGCGCGATCACGCCGGCCGCGTCGATCTTCAGGGCCGCAACATCGCTGCGCGCAAACGGCGTCGGCGCGCTGATCACGAACACCTCGAAGCCGCGGATCTTCTCCAGCGCCACGACATGGGCATCGGCGGCATCCTCGACCGTGAGACGGCGATACAGCAGCTCGACCGCCTTCAGGTTCTCGCCATGGATGCCGCGGATCGTGTCGTCGTCTTCGGGGAAGAAGCGGCTGGTGCGCAGCACCGCGCAGTTCAGCCCATGCTCCCGGCTGTACAGCCGGCACAACCCTTCGGCGGCGAGTTTTGTAACTCCGTAGATGTTGCGCGGCTCAAGCGGCCCCGAGCTCTCGTCGAGCCACACCGCCGCGTGGCCTTCGTCGTCGCGGATCGCCTGCGAGATCATCAGCGATGTCGTCGAGGTGAACACGAAGCGGTCGTGGCCGGCGGCAGTCGCCGCCTGCAGCAGATTGAGCGTGCCGGTGATGTTTACGTCGACAAAGGCCTGTGGCGAGAACCGCGCGATGTCGGGCTTGTGCAGCGCGCCGCCATGGATCACGGCCTCAATGCCGTGATCGCCGAACACTCGATCGACCACCATCCGGTCGGCCACGGAGCCGACCACATTGGTCGCCCCGCCTGGGACGACGTCGAGGCCAGTCACATCATGACCGGCCTGTCGAAGCCGCGGCGCAAGGAAACGGCCGAGCCAGCCGGAAGAGCCGGTCAACAATACGCGCATGAATTCCGCCCGGCCCCGTGCCCTCAGAACACCTTGGCGATCGCCGCCTGCGCGTCGCCCTGGATCTGTTTCAGATGATCCGGCCCGCGGAAGCTTTCGGCGTAGATCTTGTAGACATCCTCGGTGCCGGAGGGACGGGCGGCAAACCAGCCGGCCTCGCTCTCGACCTTGATGCCGCCGAATGGCTGATCGTTGCCCGGCGCCTTGGTGCGGACCGCGCGCACGGCATCGCCGGCGAGCTCGGTCATGTTGAGCTGCTCGGGCCCGAGCGCCTTCAGCGCATTCTTCTGCTTCGGCGTCGCCGCGACATCGATGCGCTCGTAATAGGGCACGCCGAGTTCGGCGGTCAGCTCGTTGAACAATTCGCTGGGATCACGGCCGGTCTTGGCGATGATCTCCGCCGCCAGCAAGCCGAGGATGATGCCGTCCTTGTCCGTGGTCCACGCCGAGCCGTCGCGCTTCAGGAACGACGCGCCGGCGCTCTCCTCGCCGGCAAAGCCGAAGCCGCCGCTGCCGAGCCCTTCGACGAACCATTTGAAGCCGACCGGTGTCTCGACCAGCTTGCGACCGAGCTTCTTCGCCACGCGGTCGATGATCGAGCTCGACACGATGGTCTTGCCGATCGCGGCGTCCTTGCTCCATTGCGGCCGGTGCGCGAACAGATAGGCGATCGCGGTGGCGAGGAAGTGGTTCGGGTTCATCAGCCCGTTGGAGCGGGTGACGATGCCATGGCGGTCGGCATCGGTATCGTTGGCAAAGGCGACGTCGAACCGGTCGCGCATCCCGATCAGGCTCGCCATCGCATAAGGCGACGAGCAGTCCATCCGGATCTTGCCGTCCCAATCCGCGGTCATGAAGCGGAAGGTCGGATCGACTGCATTGTTGACGACTGACGCGTTGATGCCGTAGCGCGCGATGATCGGCTGCCAGTAATGCACCGCCGCGCCGCCGAGCGGATCGATGCCGATCTTGACGCCGGCGGATTTGATCAGCGCCAGATCGACGGTGTTGCCGAGATCGGCAACATAAGGCGTGATGTAGTCGTGCAGATGCGTGGTCGCGGCCTTGCGCGCGCGATCATACGGCATCCGCGCGACACCCTTGAGGCCGGCCTCGATGTAGCGGTTGGCATTCTTCTCGACCACGGCGGTGACGTCGGTGTCGGCGGGGCCACCATGCGGCGGATTGTATTTATAGCCGCCGTCCTCCGGCGGATTGTGTGACGGCGTGATGACGACACCGTCGGCAAGGCCCGTGCTGCGTCCCTTGTTGTAGCTCAGGATGGCATGCGAGATCACCGGCGTCGGGGTGTAGCCGCCCTGCGCGTCGATCATGATCTCGACGCCGTTCGCCGCGAACACCTCGACCGCGCTGGCCAGCGCCGGCTCGGCCAGCGCATGGGTATCGATGCCGATGAACAGCGGACCGGTGAGGCCCTTCTCGCGGCGGTAGTCGCAGATCGCCTGCGTGGTGGCGAGGATGTGGTTCTCGTTGAAGGAATTCTTCAGCGACGAGCCGCGATGGCCGGAGGTGCCGAAAGCAACCCGCTGAGTGGGATCGCCGGCGTCGGGCTTGCCGGCGAAATAGGCCGTGACCAGCCGCGGCACATTGGCAAGCGCTAAGGGATCGATGGGTTTGCCGGCGGCAGGATTTGGTGCAGTCACGTGACCTCTCAGATCTGGTATCGCCGACCATCAGCACAACGAGTAATACTCATTGCGCAACATCCTGGCGTGCTACCATGGCGGCTTACCTTCAATCAAGCCGACGGCTTTTCGTTCCGTGCCGTCAGCGGCAATCCGCTACTCGACGTCGATCTGCTTTACCTTCTCGCGCAGTTCGTCGACCAGCACCCGCTTGTTCTCGGTGTAATCGATCGGCACCACCACGAGATGCACGCCGCCGCCGGCGAACGCCCGCTCCAGGGTCGGCACGATCGCTTCCGTGCTCTCGATCCGCGAACCCTTGGCGCCGTAGCTTTCGGCATATTTGACGAAATCCGGATTGCCGAAGGTCAGGCCGAAATCCGGGAAATGATCGACCGCCTGCTTCCAGCGGATCATGCCGTAGGCGGAGTCCTCCAGGATCAGGATCACCAAGTTGAGCTTGAGCCGGACTGCGGTCTCCATCTCCTGCGAGTTCATCATGAAGCCGCCGTCGCCGCAGACCGCGAGCACGCGGTTCTTCGGATACAGCATCGCCGCCATCATCGCCGACGGCAGGCCGGCGCCCATGGTGGCGAGCGCGTTGTCGAGCAGCAGCGAGTTCGCAAGCAGCGTGCGGTAGTTGCGCGCGAACCAGATCTTGTACATGCCGTTGTCGAGCGCGACGATGCCATCCTCGGGAATGACCTGCCGCACATCGTGCACGATGCGCTGCGGCGTCGGCGGCCAGCGGCCCTCAGTGGCGCGATCGGTGATCTTCGCCAAAATGCCTTCGCGCAGGCTGAGCAGCGCGCTGGCATGCGGCAGCTTGCCCTCGAGCCGGTCGGCGAGCAATTCGAGGCTCGGGCCGACATCGCCGATCACCTCGGATTGCGGGAAATAGACCTGCTCGACCGTCGCCGGCGTGTAGCTGACATGGACCACCTGCGGCCCCTTCGGCCCCATGATGAAGGGCGGCTTTTCGATCGTGTCGTGACCAATCGCGATGATCAAGTCGGCGCGGTCGATCGCCTCATGCACATAGTCGCGCTCGCTCAGCGCAGCGGTCCCCATGTACTGATTGGTGCCGCCTGATACCGTGCCCTTGCCCATCTGGGTGGTGAAGAACGGGATCTTGGTCCGCCGCACGAAGTCGCCGATCCCGGCGGTACTGCGCGGCCGAGATGCCGCTGCACCGAGCATGATCAGCGGACGCTGCGCCCTCAGGATCATGTCGGCGGCACGGTCGAGCGCGGCGGCGTGCGCGATCGGAATTTCGATCGGATGCGGATGTACGATCTCGACCGGGGCAATCTCCTCGCGCGCGATGTCTTCCGGCAGTTCGAGCAGCACCGGCCCCGGCCGCTCCTGTGTTGCGATCCGGAAAGCGTCACGGACCAGCGTCGGAATGGTCGCGCCGCTGACGATCTGCAGCGACAGCTTGGTCAGCGGACGGAACGTGTTGACGATGTCGACGATCTGGAACTTGGCCTGCCGACTGCTCAGGATGCCCTTCTGCCCCGTGAGCATCACCATCGGCATCGCGCCGAGCAACGCATAGGCCGCACCGGTGGTGAGGTTGAGCGCGCCGGGGCCGAGCGTCGTCATGCAGACGCCGGGCTTTCCGGTCAGCCGGCCATAGGTCGCCGCCATGAACGCTGCGGCCTGCTCGTGGCGGGTCACGATCAGCTTGATCGAGGATTTGCGCAGGCTCTCGACGACGTCGAGGTTCTCCTCGCCGGGGACGCCGAACACCCGTTCCACGCCCTCGTTCTCGAGGGCCGCGACCAGCAAATCGGAACCTTTGACCATCTCAGCCTCGCATCGTTGCTTGCATGCCGCGCTCGGAGCATAGCCGCATCGCGCGCCGCCGGAAACTCCCTCGCGAGCTCACGGCCTGTGCGCCTTGATCCAGGCCTCAGTGGCGGGCAGCACGCGCGCGGCGAGATCGGCTGAGATCGCAATCGCCTGCACGGATCGCGCCACCATCACCCGTCCGCCGGTGGTCGATTGCGACGGGGCAAAGGCGGCCAGTTCCGCCGCGTGGGCCTGATCGGTAAAATTCGTCATGAAGTTCGGCACGAACTGGTCGCGGAAGTTCGGCCCCTGCCTGGCCAGCAACGTGTCGAAATTGCTCCGGACAAAATCCCAGGCGAGCTGCGGCTGCTCGCCTGCCCCCGCAACCGTGCCGATCATCCCGGTCACGATCGTATCGGGCAATTCGCCGGTCAGCGTCAGGTCCAGCGTCGCGCGTGCCAAATCGGCATCGCGCGCGCTTGCCGCGGCGAAATAATAGCGCAGCCGCTCATTGGTCGCCGTGCTCTTGCGCGCCAGCGCCAGCAGCCTGTCATAGGTTGCTCGATCGGCCGTGATACCGACGACGTGGGTGACCGCATCGCGCAACGTGGTTGGCAGCGAATTGGGATCATCGAGGAATGCCGCAAAGCGCCGCTTGGCTTCCGCGACGATATCTGCGTCACCGAGGTCGCCAAGCGTCGAGATCAGGCTTGCGCGCAACAGCGCGGTGTCGTCGTCGGCGGGACCGTGTCCGTCCCATCCGATCCGATCGAACACCGGGCGCAGCTTGGCCCGGGCATAGGCCTGGATCACACCCCGTTCGCTGCGGTCGCGCGACAGCCGGTTCAATGCGGCAAATGTCGAGATGACCTGATCCCACACTGCGCGATGGTCGCCGGCATCGAGCGCGTCGAGCAGCGCGAGATACGACGGCGCCTCGGCGCGGCCCGCCTGCACCAGCGCCCAGCTGTCGGTGACGACATTGAGCCGGTCGACGACCTGCATTTGCGGGAATGCGTTCAGCAATGCGGCACGGTTCTTCGGGCCGTATTCGACCCTGTAGTAGCCGACGTCGCCGAGATTGACCTTGATCGCATCGCCGCACGCGCCGGCCGGGACATCGCCGCTGCCCTTCAGCAAGATCTCGTCAAAGGGCTTGCCGTGCGCCGGTCCCACCGCGACCGGGATCTGCCAGTTGCGGGCCGGCAGCGGTGGATCGTTGGCCGGCGCGATCACGAAGCGATCCTGGCGCAACGTCAGACGCTGCGCCGTGCCTTCGCAAGCCGTCTCGGCGACGACCAGCGGCACGCCATCCTGCTCGGTGAAGGAGGCGGCAATGCCGGTGATCGGCTTGCCGCCGGACGCCTCGAGCGCCTGCCAGAGATCGGCCGTGGTGGAATTGCTGTAGGCATGCGCGGCCATGTATTTTCGGATGCCGTCGCGGAACGCCTGCTCGCCGAGATAGGTCTCGAGCATGCGGATCAGGGCCTGGCCCTTGTTGTAGGTGATGGCGTCGAACGCCGTGACCGCTTCGCTGTGATCGGCGATCGGCTGCTGCACCGGATGTGAGGTACGGCGCGCATCGAGCGCCATGGCAAACTGCTTCGCGCTGGTGCCGTTCAGCCAGCTCTGCCATTGCGGATAGAACTGCTCCGAGGCCTTGGTCGCCATCCAGCTGGCAAATCCCTCGTTGAGCCAGAGATTGTCCCACCACGCCATGGTGACGAGGTCGCCGAACCACATATGCGCCATCTCATGCGCGATGATGCCGAAGATGCCGCGCCGCGCGGTCTCGGCATTGGTCGCGGGATCGAACAGCAGCCGGCTCTCGAAGAAGGTGATGCCGCCCCAGTTCTCCATCGCGCCGCCGAACCCGCCGGGAACGGCGATCAGATCGAGCTTCGGCAGCGGATATTTCACACCGAAATAGTCGTTGTAATAGCCGAGCAGTTTCACGGCGCTGTCGAGCGCGAACCGGCCCTGCCCGCTCTTGCCCTCGGTGGTCACCACGCCGATGGTGACGCCGCCGGCATCCGCCGTGACCCGTTCGAGCTCGCCAATCGTGAGCACGAACAGGTAGCTCGACATCTTCGGCGTCGGCGCGAACGCAACCTTCTTGAGATCGCCGGCTCCCGGCACCTCGCTGGCGACGGGCATGTTGCCGACCGCCAGCAGATTGCGCGGGATCACGACGGTCAGCGCAAAGCTCGCCTTGAACGACGGCTCGTCCCAGCACGGGAAGATTCGCCTTGCATCGGCCGGCTCCAGCTTGCTGGAGATCAGCCGCTTCATCCCGGCCGGGGTCGGATAGTCGACGACGAACAGGCCGGTGCCGAATTTGTTGATCTGCGCCGTGAACGCGATGCGGAGCTTGTGCCGGCCCACCGCCAGCGGCTTGGCGAAGCTCAGCGTCGCGGTCTGCATAGCGGCGTCGGTCGTCACCTCCGCGCGCTGTGCGTTGTCATCGATCGTGGCCTCGGCGAAGGTCGTGCTGATCGCATTCAGCGTCAGCTGCGCGGTCGCCTCGCGCACCTCGATGTCGATGGTCTCCACCCCCGGCAGAGCGAGACTGGTGAGATCGGGCGTCAGCTCGATCGCGTAGCTCAACGGGACGACTGTCTTCGGCAGCTTTCCGGGTGTGCCGTCGAACGAAAAGGTCTGCTCGGCCCGCGCGCCTGCGGCCATCGTCAGCAACAGGCCGATTGCCGCGGCAAGGCGACGCAGCAACGAGGTTCGGACATGGGTTGCGGGCTGGTTCATCGCGCAGCTCACCGGGGCTCGGGATTTTCGGATGTCATTGCGGAAGGACGTAGCAGGCAATCTAGTAGAGAACATGTCGCCACAGAACTGACAACTGCGCGACATTGATCGGCGCGTGTCTGCTACGGCACGCCTCCCGGCCCTTGTTGCTCAACCGCGGTGTGGAAGGCTAACCTGCGACCGGCATTCCAGCCGCAACGTCCGGCGACGGGAGACAGCTATGTTCGGAAAATTCTCGCGCCGGCAGTTTGCGGGCCTTGCGGGCCTCTCGGCGCTCGGCCTGTCGGCGCCGGCCGAGGCCGCGAACCGTGCGCCGCGGCCGGACGGCGCCAATTTTCCCACGGGATTCGTCTGGGGCACCGCGACCTCGTCGTACCAGGTCGAGGGCGCGGTCAATGAGGACGGCCGCGGTCCGTCGATCTGGGACACATTTACCCACACATCGGGCAAGATCGAGGACGGCTCGACCGGCGATCGCGCCAACGATCACTATCACCGCTACAAGGAAGACGTTGGCCTCATCAAAAATCTCGGCGCCAGGGCCTATCGTTTCTCGATCGCCTGGCCGCGGGTGTTTCCCGACGGCGGCGGCACGCCGAATCCGAAGGGTCTCGACTTCTACAACCGCCTGGTCGATGAGCTGCTCGCGAACGGCATCGAGCCCTATGCCACGCTCTATCACTGGGACCTGCCGCAGGCGCTGCAGGACCGCGTCGGCGGCTGGCGCTCGCGCGACACGTCGAAGGCGTTCGGCGACTATGCCGGCTATGTGGCGCAGCGATTGACCGACCGGGTGAAGAACATCTTCACCCTCAACGAGGTCGGGCGTTTCCTCCCCTTCGGCTACGCCCTCGGCGTCGACGCGCCGGGGCTGAAACTGCCGCCGGCCGAGGTGAACCAGGCGCGCCACCACGTCGCGCTGGCGCATGGGCTTGCGGTGCAGGCGATCCGCGCCAAGGGCCGCCCCGGCACACGGGTCGGGCCCGCCGAGAACATCACCGCCTGCGTGCCCGCCATCAACACGCCGGAGCACATCCGCGCCACCGAGATCGCGACCCGCGAACTCAATGCGGGATTCCTCGGCGTCCTCCTCGAAGGCAAGTACACCGAGGGCTTCCTGCAATATGCCGGCGCCGACGCGCCCAAATTCACCGCGGAGGAGCTGAAGATCATCTCGCAGCCCAACGATTTCGTCGGGCTGAACATCTACGCGCCACACTGCTACGTTCTCGCCACCGACAGCGCACCGGGCTGGAAACCGCTGCCGATGCCGGCCTCCTTCCCGCACATGAATTCGGATTGGCTGCGGATCGCGCCGGAGACGATCTACTGGGCGCCGCGGATCGCCGCCAAGCTCTGGAACATCAAGAGCATCTATATCAGCGAGAACGGCACCTCCGGCGAGGACAACGTGCAAGCGGACGGGCAGATCTACGACCTCGACCGCATCATGTTCCTGCGCAACTACCTCGCCCAATTGCAGCGCGCGACCGCCGACGGCGTTCCGGTCCACGGCTATTTCCTGTGGAGCCTGATGGACAACTTCGAATGGATCTTCGGCTATGCGAAGCGCTTCGGCCTGTACCGGGTGGATTTCGAAACCCAGGCGCGGGTGCCGAAACTGAGCGCGGCGTTCTACCGCGACGTGATCGCGCGCAACGCGATCGGGGTGTGATCACCCGGCCTGCGGCCGCGCACCGGACCACGCGCGCCTGAGCAGATCGCTGATGCCACGCTCCTCGATCGGCCGCGGATTCCAGTAGGGATTCCTGATCGCGAGCGCAGCTGCCTTTGCAATGCCGTCCTCGGGCATGCCGATCCCCGCGAGCGAGCGCGGCGCACCGAGCCTCGACGACAGATCGAACAGGCCATCGGCTGCGTCAGTCGTCCCAAGCGCCCGCGCGGCGCGGCCGATCGCATCGCGCGCCGCCGGCGTGTTGTAGGCGATGGTGTGCGGCAGCAGCACCGCATGGGTTTCGGCGTGCGGCAGGTCGAACAGCGCACCGACGGTGTGGCAGAGCTTGTGGTGCAGCGCCATGCCGACAGTGCCGAGACAGACCGCGCACAGCCACGCGCCATAGAGCGCGTCCGAACGCGCATCGAGATCGCGCGGCCGTTCAATCACGTCCGGCAGCGACGATGCGAGTTTTGCAATCGCTTCCTCCGCCATCAGCGCGGTGATCGGATTGCCGTCCCGCGCATACAGCGCCTCGGCCGCATGGGCGATCGCGTTGAGGCCTGAGATCGCGGAGAATTTTGCCGGCATCGAGAGGGTCAGGTTGACGTCGTAGATCACGGCTTCGGGCAGGATCTTCGGCGACGACCGCGTGGTCTTGACGCCATCCACGGTCTCGCCGAGCACCGCCGTCATCTCGGAGCCGGCATAACTGGTCGGCACGACCAGTTGCGGCAGGTCGGTGCGCAGCGCGATCGCCTTGCTGAGGCCGGTCGCAGCGCCCGCGCCGATCGCCACCACGCCGTCGGGCTTCAACTCGCCGACCAGCTGCATCGCGCGCTCGGTGACCGCGACCGGCGTGTGCACCACGGCGCCGTCGAACACGCCGGCGATGCGGCCGCCGGCCAGGCCTGGGAGATCGCCGAGTTCGGCCTGCTGTCGCCGGCTCGCCAGCACCAAAGCGCGCTTGATGCCGAGGCGGTCGAGTTCATCGGCCAGCTGCGCGATCGTGCCGACCCCGAACACGACCCGCATCGGGCTGACTTGATAGGTGAACGCTTGCGGCATGGTGATTTCCAAAAACGTTGGTCAGCCGCGGCGCCAGTCGCGCGGCGTGCAGCCGAAGCGATGCCGGAAGCGCCGGGTGAAGTGCGACAGATCGGAGAAGCCCCAGTCGAACGCGATGTCGCCGATCGCGCGCCCGGCGATCGCGGGATCCTTCAGGTCGCGCGCCGCACCGTCGAGGCGACGGTCCATCACATGGCTGGCGAATGTGGTCCCGGCGCGCTCGAACAGTTTGTGGACGTAACGCTCGCTGATGCGCACGGACAAAGCAACCGTCGCAGCGGTCAGGCCGGGCTCGCGCAGCCTGGAGTCAACCGCGCGGCGCAACGCGATCCAGGTCGCTTCCACGAGGCTGATCGGCTCTGTGCCGCGCCGTCCGTCGCGCGACAGGCTCAAGGCCACGAGATCGAGCAGCACGCCGAACAGCTGCGCGCTCTCCTGTTCCGGCATGCTGGCCGCTGCGGAATTGAGCGCATGGGCCGTCTCCACGATCAGATGGCCGACCAGCGGGTCGTCCGATACCCGCGCCGGCTTGAACTCGAACGATGGCGGCAGGCGGTCCCGCAGCAGCTGGGTCGGGACCCAGAAGGACGCCACCTGCAGCGACGGCCCGTGACTGTGGCGCAGTGCGAACAGCCGTTCACTGTCGAATATCCCGACCTGTCCCGGCGACAGATCGACGCCCCGCCCTCCCTGTTCGATGCGGCAGCGGCCGGCGAGCTTCAGATTGAGATAGAAGCAGCTGCTGCTCGACGCGGCGATATCGCTCGGCGAGCGGTGCACGAGGTGGCCAGGAAACTTGACGCGATTGATGGCACCTGCGCCCAGGGCGACCCTTTCGATCCGGGCGGCAAAGCTCGATCTGTCCGTCGGCTCCGGCGTCAGCTTCATGAACACCTGGCAGATCGCCTCACGGTAGTAGGCGAACTGTTCGGCAGGCCGGACATCCTCGGTGTTCCAGGCGAGGCTCCGCGCGCGATCCGGGGGAGCGATTTGCTGCATCAGTTCACTCCGAAGCCATTCCAGTGCGGCCTCAGCCAAGCGCAGCCGGCCCGACAACCGCAATATCCGACAAACAGTTGCACGAACCTCGCGCCTAAAGAGGAAGCGAGCGTCGATCGATCTAACCAAACCCGTCGGAGAAGCACAACATGTCGACCTATGTTCTCGTCCATGGCGCCTGGCATACCGGCGCCGAGTTTGAGCCGGTTGCGGCCGCCATCCGCAAGGCCGGCCATGTCGTCCACACCCCGACGATCAAGGGCAACCGCCCCGGCGACCGCAAGGATACTGGGCTTGCCGAGGCGATCCAGTCGATCGTGGACTATCTCGCCGAGCACAATCTGAATGACATCGTGCTGGTCGGCCACAGCTATGGCGGCATGGTCATCACGGGTGTTGCCGACGCCGCCGCCAATCGCATCCGCCGGCTGGTGTACTGGAATGCGTTCGTGCCGAACAATGGCGAGAGCCTCAACGACATGGTGCCGCCGCACTATGTCGGCCTGTTCGATGCCATCTATGCCGAGCGCGGCGACGGCTCGGTGGTATTGCCGTTCCCGATCTGGCGCGAGGCGTTCATCAACGACGCCGACCTCGAGACGGCGCAGCGAGCCTATGACAAGCTCAACCCGCACCCGCTGAAGACCTTCCAGGACAAGATCGCGCTGCGGACCAATCCGGCCGAGATGCCGATCGCAAAGTCCTACGTCAACTGCACCGAGGACACCGCGATGCCGCACGGCCTGCCCTGGCATCCGCGGCTGTCGGAGAAGCTCGGGCTGTTCCGCCTCGTGCAGGTGCCGGGCAGCCACGAGCTCTGCTTCTCCAATCCCGAGCGCCTGGCGCAAGCCTTCCTCGACGCCGGCCGCGATTAGGCCACCGCCCTGTACTCCGGCGCGGTCGCAAGGAAGCGCGCATAGGCGTCCGCGTCCGGCGGCGTGAACCTTTCGACGAGCGGGTTGCGACGCGACGCTTTGGTGCCGATGTCCGCCAACAGCTCGTCGAAATGCTTGAAGTGATACGGCGCGACGCACAGCCCGCCATAGACGCCCGCCGCCGGCCGCTCGACGCGCTTGAAGTTCAGCATCATCGCGATGTTGTCGTGCATCTCGGCCGCGCTCGGCTGCCGCGCGAGCTGCCCGTCGGCGTAGCGCACCAGCCAGTTCGCGGCGAGATCGGCGCACAGCACGGTGCAGAAGCTCGAATTGAACCCGACAAAGCCCATGTCGGGCAGATCCGGGTTGGCGATCAGC
This sequence comes from Bradyrhizobium sp. B097, assembly GCF_038957035.1. Taxonomy (NCBI): domain Bacteria; kingdom Pseudomonadati; phylum Pseudomonadota; class Alphaproteobacteria; order Hyphomicrobiales; family Nitrobacteraceae; genus Bradyrhizobium; species Bradyrhizobium sp. B097. The sequence goes on along the minus strand of NZ_CP152412.1, from coordinate 1,800,745 downwards.
CGATAGAGCCGGTACTGCCCGTCGGGCTCGACCAGCTTGCTCTGATACTCCTTAGGGAGGAACGGCACACCGAGCTTGTAGCCGATCGCGAGCACCGCGACGTCGGCCGCGACACGCTGGCCGCCGCTCATCACGATGGTCTTGCCGTCATAATGATCGAAGGTGCCCTGCACCGCCTTGATCCGGCCGTCGGCGACCATCGGATAGAAGCCGGGGGTCGCGATCGGCACCGAGCAGTTGACGCCGTCCTCGATCCGCTCCTTCGGCACCATGCCGCACTGCTTCAGCTTGAGCTGCATCTTCAGCATGCTCTCGAGCCCACGCCAGTTCGCCCAGGCGAACGGCTTTGCCACGACATGCGCGAGGCGCGCCATCGGACCGATGCCCCAGCTCGCAAACATCTGCTCCTGGGCGCGGATGTAGAGGATGCGCTTGAAGTTGACGAGGCCGCCGACGAAATAGGGAATCCGCCAGACCGGCTCGCGAAACACGATGGTGACCTCGCTGGCGCCGGAAGTGACCGCATTCACGGCGATGTCGGTCGCCGATTTCGAACCGCCGAGCACGACTACCTTGCGGCCCTTGGCGAGATCAGGATCGCTGTATTGCGACGAGTGCAGGATCTGGCCGCCCTGCGCCTTGAAGCCGTCCTCGCCGGCCAGCGGCAGCGTCTGCGGCTCGTTGAATTGCCCGGTGCAGACCGCGACGAAGTCGAAATCCTCATGGCCGGCGGCGCCGTCGGTCGAGCGCAGTTCGAGCGTCCAGCCCGGTCTGCCATCGGCGCGGCGCGTCATGCTCTCGACCTTGGTGTCGAACCGCATCGCGCCGTCGAGCCCGTGGCTGCGGGCGTAGTCCCGCAGATAGGCATGGACCTGCGGGCCCTTCGGCCACTCCGGATAGGACTCCGGCATCGCCTTGTCGGTGTAGCGATAGAGCTCCTTCGGGCTCTGGGTCTGCACGTCGGGGTAGGAGCGCGCCGGCTCCCAGACCCCGCCGAGATCACTGCTGCGCTCGATGATCGTTACGTTGTGACCGCGACCGGCAAAGGCTTTTCCGGCGGCGAGCCCGGAAATGCCGGCGCCGATCACGCACACATGCTTCTGCTTGACCATGAAACGTCTCCGCGATGAATGAACAGGTCCATTTCCCTAAGCGCACGCGTTCCCGTCATCGCCGGAGCCAACTCCGGCGATCGCTGTCTCGGGTGCGCTGTCTGTGTGCTCGCCCGCCTACTCGTTGGCTTCAGGCGGCAGGAAGTCCACCTCGTGCTCGGCGGAAATGCGCACCACTTCGACGGGGTCCTGCAGATTGTGCAGCTTGTCGAACAGCGCCTCGAGCTTCTGCATCGGCGACACCCAGAACAGCGCCCGCGCCGGCTTGTCGGACTTGTTGAAATAGCCGTGCGGAATGCCGCGCGGCATGCGCACGAGGTCGCCGGCCTTGGCCTGCACCCAAACGCCGTCGAGCTTGAGGTCGAGCACGCCCTCCTGCACCAGGATGAACTCGTCCTGGGTCGGGTGGACGTGCACCGGCACGAACTGGCCGGGATCGCTGTTGGTCTCGAACGCGAAGGTCGAGTCGGTGACCGCCTTCGGATAGTAGACCTGGCCCAGGATATTCCAGGTCTTGCCGCCGTAGCCGGTGCCGGTTCGGGTAATGCCTTTTTCGAGCGTGCCCATGTCAGCCTCTCCAGTTTTGGATGCGTATTGCCGACACCGAGCCTGTCGCCAGCCGGTGAGGCTGTCTAGCCGATAAACGAATCCGCGGCCGGCACGATCATGCTGCAATGCGGGAGCGTCGAGCCCGGCGGGGTCTGCCCAATGCCGCCGCATCCGCCTGCGCGCCGATCGGGCAGATTGCGCGACGAAACGGCGTTCCCCTTTGCCGGCGGATGCACTAGGCTGCACGATGTTTTAGACCTCAAACAACTCCGGACGGCCGGCGTGACTGCTGTTGGCAACGAGGTTTCGGCAAGGGCACGTTCGACAAGCGCAAGGCTCAAGGATTTCGCGCGCGTCGCGACGGCGCGCGTCGACGACGCGGCTGAAGCGATCGGGCGCATCTTCTGTCCGCACGATCTGACGCCGGTCGATCGTTCGGAGCGCGATTTCTCCGCACACCACAATTGCGCTGGGTTCAACGGGTTCTCGGTCAACTATGTCGCCTATGGCGGATCGGTCGCGATCAACCCCGGTTGCCTCGACCGCTTCTTCCTGTTGCAGATGCCGCTGTCCGGCTCGGCCGCGGTGCGGACCGCCGCGCGCGAGCTCACCACCGGACCACAACACTGTGCCTCGCTGCTGTCGCCGACGATTCCAACCGAGATGACATGGCGCGACGACTGCGCCCAGCTCATCCTGCTGCTCGACCGCAAGCTGGTCGAGCATCGCGCCGCCGCGCTTGGCGGCGTGGCGGTCCGGCCGGTCGAGTTCGATCCGGCTGTCGCACTGAGCGGGCCACTCGGGCAGGCGCTCTCGGCCAGGATCGAGCAGCTCGTAACGACCGCCGAGCAGCTCGGGCCGCACAAATCCTTGTCCGCGGTGGCGGCGGCCGATTGGCGCGAGTCGTTTCTCAATGTTTTGCTCAACGAGCAGCGGCACACCTTGAGTTCGGCAATCGATGTCTTCAACGGCCGCGCTGAGGCCCAGCCGGCGGCGCTGAAGCGCGTGCGCGCCTATCTCGAGACCCGCGCGACCGAGCCGATGGATCTCGTCGAGCTTGCGCAGATCGCAGGCACCGGCGTCCGCGCGCTGCAACTCGGCTTCCGCCGCCACTTCGGCACCACCGTTTCCGAGATGCTGCTCGACATCCGTCTCGCCCATCTCAACGCCCGTCTCAAGACGGCGCGGCCGGGCGAACGCATCGTCGATATTGCATTCGACCTCGGCTTTACCCATCTGAGCCGGATGGCGAGCGCCTACCGCGCCAAGTTCGGCGAAAGCCCGAAGGACACCCTGCACCAGCTGAGCTGAGCGGCAGTTCCGATCGGCGGGGCCGCGTCCTGCCCATCCGGCCAGTTTCGCCCTTAGCCGCGACATCCCAGATTGGGGGAAGCCAACGGAGTTTCCCATGACCGAATCAACCACCCTCGCCTCGCTGTCGTCAGCCCTTTCCGAGACCATTGCGCGCGCTGCGCCTGCGATCGTGTCCGTGCATTCGCATCGCGCGCGCGCCTCCGGCTTCGTCTGGAAGACCGGCCTCATCGTGACTGCCGACGAGGCCCTCGCCGACGAGGGCGAGATCGAAATCCAGTTTGCCAACGGCAGCCGCAGGCAAGCCACCGTCGCCGGACGCGACCACACCACCGACATCGCGCTGCTGCGCGTCGATGGCGATGTCGCGCCGATCAAGCTCTCGGCCGAAATCCCCGCGCTCGGATCGCTCGCGGTCATCGTCGCAGCCGACCGCGGCGCGCCGATCGCGCGGCTCGGCATGGTCTCGCGGTCGGGCGCCGCCTGGCGCAGCCTGCGCGGCGGCGAGATCGATGCGCGGATCGAGCTCGACGTCCGGCTGCGGCACAGCCAGCAGGGTGGGCTGGCGCTGAATGCCGCGGGCGTGCCGTTCGGCATGGCGGTGCTCGGCCCGCGCCGCGTGCTGACGATCCCGGCCGCGACCATCGAGCGGGTCGCGGCCCAGCTCGAGAAGAGCGGCCGGATCGCGCGCGGATATCTCGGCGTCGGGCTGCAGCCGGTCCGTCTCGACGACGGCCTTGGTGCGATGGTGATGAATGTCGACAAGGCCGGCCCGTCGGCCGCCGCCGGCATCCGCCAGGGCGACGTGATCATTGCTGTCAACGGCGAGAAGCTGTCGGGCGTGCGGGCGCTGTCGCGCGGCCTCGGGCCACAGAGCGTCGGCAGCGTGGTTGAGCTCACCGTGCATCGCGGCGGCGAGCCGTTGAACTTCAAGGTGACGGTCGGCGAAAGGCCCGAGACGTGAGCAGTGAGCCCACTTCCGACATCGTCATCGCACTCGAGATAGACGACCCCGTCCTCGCCGACCGGCTGGCGACGTTGCTCGGCAGCGTCGCCGGCCTGCGGCTTGCCGCGCCGGGCGAACAGGTGACGGCGACGATCGTCGCACGCAACCGGGAGACCGCGGGCGGCGGCGACTTCGAGCTGACGCCGCGCGAGCTCGACGTGCTGGCGCTGCTGGCCGAAGGCGCATCCAACAAGATGATCGCGCAGCGGCTCGGGATTTCCGTCCACACCGCCAAGTTTCATGTCGGCTCCCTGCTCGACAAGCTCGACGCCACCGGCCGAACCGACGCCGTCGCGCATGCGGCGCGGCGCGGGGTGATCAATTTGTGAGGCTGGAACGTACAAGGTTGATGCTGGCGGATTGATATCCATCCCTTCATCGTCCTGGCTTTCGCCAAGACGACGATGAGGATGGTTCTCGATTCAAGATGTCAAACTGCGCGGTGTCATCACCCGCGCATGCGGGTGATCCAGTATTCCAGAGACAGCGGTGCTTGAGCCGAGAGGCCGCGGCGTACTGGATCGCCCGGTCGAGCCGGGCGATGACATATGAGAATGGGGATACAAATCTGCATTCTCGCGACATGATCACGCAACCACTGGACAACGCCCCCAACTCAGTGATTGCGGAAAATTCCGCCGCGCGGACGCTTAGACCAATTGTGTAGGTAGTCGTCCGGATACAGACGCCTCCTCGATCTGGCTATGCAATCTTCAGCCAACAAAAAGAAACGGCATGAAGAAGCTGATCGATCGTCATCGAGACATTCAATACACGCTTACCAACGTCGAACCCGACCTCTGGAGCTGGTCATTCGAGATCAACGGCAAGATCAAGCACGGCACCACGCGCGCGCGGCTCGGCCTGCTGGCACAGCGACGAGTCTGCACGCTGATCGATCGCGAATTGAAAAGCGCGGAACGGAAGAAGCCCAAGGGATCTGACTAGGCGGCACACGTCCCTGCTCCGTTTCTCCGCCAGCGCGATCGCCGCCGACTTGGCTCAGGACTTTGGCTCAAGACTTTGGCTCATGACAATGCGATCACGGTCGCAGCGACGTCGAGCCGAGGCCCGGCATATCGCCTGTCGTCGGGTCCATGCTGTCCGCACCCGACGCTCCAGAGCGCGGGCCACGAGAACCGCTCGAGCCCCGTCGCCGATATCGCGGCGAACGACGTCCAGCTGATGTCACCGCGGCGTCGCCACAGCACGCCGCCCGGTCCCATGTCCGGATAGAAGGCGATGTCGAGGTCGAAATCCCGCTCATCGCCGAGATCGGGACCGACCCAGTAGTGCGGACTACGCCCGGGCTCGCGCCCGAGGATCAGGGTGAGCGTCTGGTTCGGCCCGCGCAGGCCGAGCCAGAACGGCGCGATCATGTCTGGCACGGGCGTGCACAGCAGCGTTTGCGGCGCGGCGCTTGCCGCGGCGGTGCGCCCCGACAGTTTCAGGGCGACCACCGTCGCGGGCGCCGGCATCCCGGACAGCGGCGCGGGGCTGGTCCCGTGCGGCAATGGCGACCACGCAGCGCGGTCGAAAGATGGCAGCGGCCATGCGAGCTGCTCGCGCACGGCGCCTTCGGTGTCGAGCACCTGATAGCGAAGGCCGTCCTGATCGAGCGCCGCTTGCACGCAATGCAGGTACTCGACGCCTTCGGGCATCCGGTGCGCAGTGCCCGCGCCCGCCGTGCAGATCTGCAGCACGCCGCGATGGACCTGAACATCGAATGCGAGGATGTGGCTGCACAGATAGGCGGTCACGCCGGCGCCGACCAGGACCTCCCAGAAGCGCGCGCTGTATTCGTGACCGATCTCGCGCTGATAGCTGCCGCTGAAGCCATTGATGGGGTACACGGGATGATGACCCAGCACCAGTTTGTGCCGGGCATCCCTGTGCTGTGCGAGTACCGCTTGCAGCCAGTCGGTCTCGACATGCCCCTCGCCGCCCAACCCGCTCCACAGCGTATGCACAAACACCATCAGCAAATCGTCGCGGCGGACCCAATAGGACAAGCCCTCCTGACCCGGCGGACCGTTGCGCGGCAGCTTCAGCACCTCGCGAAACACCGCCTCGCTCATCTCGTCATAGGTGGTGTGGTTGCCGGTCGTGTGCCACAGCGGCACCGCGCGCCGGTCGAGCCAGGCCATTTCGGTGTCGAGCCAATGCCGCCACTGCGCCCGCAACGCGTCGGCATCGGCGGTGAGGCCGATGATCTCGTCGCCGGGGAAGAGAATGAATTCGGGCGCAGGGTGCAGCCGGCGGACCACGTTGTTCACCGACGCGAAGGTGCGCTCATGCAGTGCACCGGGAATGCCCGAGCAGGCGTCGGCATAAATCACGAACTGGTGGCCCGAATTTCTCGGCAACAGAGACGGAATTGCATCATGCATGGTCGGACTACGTCCTCGCGAGCCGCATCATAGAGGAAGGCAGGCTGATCGCTCAAGACAGGCGACCGGTGCCCTTTGTGACTGTTTCTCTGCACACCAAGACGTGACGCTGCGGAAAAGCTGCTCTGCCGGCACGCGCTAGGCGGCGCCGCGCCAAGCTGCTAGCCTTTTGCGCTTCAGATTGCCTTGCGAGCTAAGGGACCGAAGCAAATGGACAACCGTAATGATGTTTGGCGCGGCGTCGACACGATCAAGCCGCGTTTCATCGAATTGAGCGACCGGGTCTGGGCGATGCCCGAGGTCTGTTACACCGAGGCGCGCTCATCCGCCGAACATCTGGCCGAGCTGCGCCACCAGGGTTTCCGCATCACCGAGAACCTCGCCGACATTCCGACCGCGGTGATGGGCGAATGGGGCGAGGGCGGCCCGGTCATCGCTTTCCTCGGCGAATATGACGCCCTGCCCGGCCTCAGCCAGGAGGCCGGAATTGCCGAACCTCGCCCGGTCGAGAGCGGCGGCCACGGCCACGGCTGCGGCCACAATCTACTCGGCTCCTCCGCGCTGCTCGCGGCAACCGCGGTCAAGGACTGGCTCGCCGCCAACAAGGTGCCGGGCCGGGTGCGCTATTACGGCTGTCCCGCCGAGGAAGGCGGCGCGGCAAAGGCCTTCATGGTGCGCTGTGGCGCGTTCGAGGACGCCGACATCGCCATCACCTGGCATCCGCACAGTTTCTGGGAAGTGGCGGTGACGCCGTCGCTCGCCAACACCCGTGCCGATTTCATCTTCACCGGGCGGACCTCGCATGCGGCAGCCTCGCCGCATCTCGGCCGCAGCGCGCTCGATGCGGTGGAATTGATGAATGTCGGCGTCAACTACATGCGCGAGCACATGCCGAGCGACGCCCGGGTGCATTACGCGCTGCTCGACACCGGCGGCATTGCGCCCAACGTGGTGCAGGCCCATGCCCGCGTGCGCTATTCGATCCGCGCCCGCGACCTGCCCGGCATGAACGAGCTGGTCGAGCGCGTGAACAAGATCGCGCAGGGCGCAGCCCTGATGACCGAGACCAGGATGGAGATGAAGATCATCTCCGCGGTCTCCAACATCCTGCCCAATACGCCGCTGGAGCAGACCCTGCACCGCATCATGGAAGATCTCGGCCCGCCGCATTTCGACGATGCCGACAAGGATTTCGCCGGAAAGATCCGTGCGACCCTGACCGACAAGGACATCGCCTCGGTCTACTACGCGATCGGCATGGATCCGACCGACCGGCCGCTGGCCGATTTCCTGGTGCCGATCGACGCCAAGCGCAATCCGCTGATCGGCTCGACCGATGTCGGCGACGTCAGCTGGGTGGTGCCGACGGTGCAGGTCCATGCACCGACGGTTGCAATCGGCACGCCGTTCCACACCTGGCAGGTTGTGGCGCAGGGCAAGACGCCGGCCGCGCACAAGGCGATGGTGCAGGCCGCCAAGGCGATGGCCGGCCTCGGCGTGAAGGCGCTGATGGAGCCGGAGCTGATCGCAGCCGCCAAGGCCGACCTCAAGAAGCGGACCACCCGGACGCCCTATGTCAGTCCGCTGCCGGCGAATGTTGCACCGCCGTTGGACATGTCGGTCGCCTGAGCGCCGCATTTAACGAGCCGGGCCTGCGCGCCGATGCGCGGCCCGGCCAGCTCCTGTTCTGATCCGATTGGATCGGAGCGGGGCTCTGGATTTTTGCTTGGACGCGTTTTCGTCGCGCGAACCGGCATCCGCTCCGCTCGAAAACGCGCGCGCGTGACAAAAAAGCATCTCGGAACAAAGGATAACGAACAAATTTTCCGCACTGCGAGGCACGCGCAGGCGCGCTTTGGCACCGAAATGCCGAACCGATGTGCGGCGCGGAGCGGTTCTGCACAAGCGATAGCCAAAAGACCTAGTCGCTGAACCTCGGGAGGCGTTGACCTTCGCGGTCATTCGGTGTGCCATCTGCCGCCAGCACGGCGGCCGGTTCCAAGGCCCGCCGCAATCACACGTGAGCCGGACCGAGGGGACAATGTTCGACAACAATCTGCGCGGGATGATCGACGACGTAAGGGACGGACGGATGGACCGCCGCGCCTTCGTCAAGCGAATGATTGCCGTCGGCCTCACCGCGCCGTTGGCGAACCAGATTCTGGCGATCGGCGGCGTCGCGATGGCGCAGAGCCCCAACCCCTACAAGCCGACCAAGCGCGGCGGCGGCGGTCCGCTGAAGCTGTTGTGGTGGCAGGGCCCGACCCTGCTCAATCCGCATTTCGCCACCGGCACCAAGGACCAGGACGGCTCGCGCATCTTCTACGAGCCGCTGGCCAGCTGGGACGTCGACGGCCATCTCAACCCGATCCTCGCCGCCGAGATCCCCTCGATCCAGAATGGCGGCCTAGCCGCCGACGCCAAATCGGTGGTCTGGAAACTCAAACCCGGCGTCAAATGGCATGACGGGAAACCGTTCAGCGCCGACGACGTCGTCTTCACCTGGGAATATGCCAGCGACCCCGCGACGGCAGCGGTCTCGAGCGCGACTTACGCCGGCATGACCGTGGAGAAGGTCGACGACCTCACGGTCCGTATCAAGTTCAAGGATCCGACGCCGTTCTGGGCCAACGCGTTCGTCGGTGCCTATGGCTGCATCATTCCAAAACACCTGTTCGCGGAATTCAAGGGCGGCAAGTCGCGCGAGGCGTCGACCAATCTGAAGCCGGTCGGCACCGGACCCTACAAGTTCATCGAGTTCAAGCCGGGCGACCTGATCCGCGGTGAGATCAATCAGGATTATCACATGGCGAACCGGCCCTATTTCGACACGATCGAGATGAAGGGCGGCGGTGACGCGGTGTCGGCGGCCCGCGCGGTGATCCAGACCGGCGAATATGATTTCGCCTGGAATATCCAGGTCGAGGACGAGGTGCTGCTGCGGCTGGAGAAGGGCGGCAAGGGCAAGACGCTCTATGCCGTCGGCGGCGACATCGAGTTTATCGCCATCAATTTCACCGACCCCAACACCGAGGTCGACGGCGAACGCTCGTCGATGAAGACCAAGCATCCGATCCTGTCCGACCAGCGCGTGCGCCAGGCGCTCGCGCTGCTGGTCGACCGCGAGTCCATCAAGAAGGTGATCTACGGCCGCGCCGGCCGCGCCACCGCCAACTATCTCAACGGCCCCGAGGAGTTCGTCTCCAAGAACACCAAATGGGAGTTCTCGGTCGAGAAGGCGAGCGCGCTGCTCGAGCAGGCCGGCTGGAAGGCCGGCTCCGACGGCATCCGCGAGAAGGACGGCAAGAAGCTGAAGTTGCTATACCAGACCTCGATCAACGGGCCGCGGCAGAAGACCCAGGCGATCGTCAAGCAGGCCTGCCAGAAGGCCGGCATCGACGTCGAGCTGAAATCGGTGGTGGCCTCGGTGTTCTTCTCCTCCGACGTCGCCAACCCCGACACCTACTCCCATTTCTATGCCGACATCGAGATGTTCCAGATCCCGATGACGCAACCCGATCCGGCCCTGCACATGCGCCGCTATCATTCGCGCAACGTCGCCACCAAGGAGAACAAGTGGCAGGGACCGAACTTCCCGCGCTGGGTCAACAAGGATTACGATGCGGCAGTCGATGCCGCCGATACCGAGACCGATCCGATCAAGCGCGCGGATCTCTACATCAAGTGCAACGATCTGATGTGGCAAGACACGGTGATGATCCCCGTGATGCATCGGCTTGCGGTGGAAGCCTGCTCCAACACGGTGCGGCCCGCGCTCTCCGGCTGGGCCAACCAAACTGACAATCTGCAAGACTGGTATCGTGAAACCTGAGACACGGGGACGGGTTCGGAGTTGAATGGGTGCATCTTCTCCCTTTCCCCGTTCTTACGGGGAGAGCGGCTCCAACCGCAAATACCGTGAGAGATGAGTTCTTGGAGAGTCTCACTCGCCCGGAATTCAAGCTGTGCTTGAATTTCGACCTCTCCCCGCACGCGGGGCGAGGTGAAGCTCGCCTTTCGACTGGAAGCAAGATCAACGTGCTCAAGGTGCGAGCGTTAGTTAGATGATCTCTCGATGAGTCAATATATCCTGCGCCGTCTGATGATCGCGATCCCGAGCCTGCTCGGGATTTCGGTCGTGCTGTTCGTCGTGCTGGCGCTCGCGCCGGGCGATCCGTTCAGCGAGCTCGCGACCAATCCGAACGTGCCGCCCGAGGTACAGGCCGCGCTGCGCACCAAGTTCGGCCTCGACGATCCGATCTACCTCCGCTATCTGCACTGGCTTGCGGCGATGGTGCAGGGCGACTGGGGCTTCTCCTTTGTCAGCCGGATCAATGTCGACACGCTGATCCTGCAACGGCTGCCGACGACGCTCTACGTGATCGGTTCGGCGCAGCTGCTGGCGCTCCTGATCGCGATCCCGGTCGGCGTCTATGCCGCCACCCGGCCCTATTCGCTGTTCGACCAGCTCGCCAACACCTTCGCCTTCATCGGCTTCTCGCTACCGACCTTCTTCACCGGCATCCTGTTCATCCTGGTGTTCTCGGTGAAGCTGGACTGGCTGCCCTTCGTCTACACCGACGTGCCCGGCAGCGGCATCCCCTGGCTGCTGGAGATGATCCGTCAGGCCATCATGCCGGTGATGGTGCTCGGCCTGTTCCAGGCGGCGTCGATGACCCGCTTCGTGCGCTCGGCGATGCTCGACGTGATCCGGCTCGACTATGTCACCACCGCGCGCGCCAAGGGGCTCGGGCAGGCCAAGGTGATCGTCAAGCATGTGATGCGCAATGCGATGATCCCGGTCGTCACGCTCATTGCGCTTCAAATGCCTGCCGTGTTCGGCGGCGCCATCGTCACCGAGCAGATCTTCCGGATTCCCGGCATCGGCTCGCTGCTGATTTCGTCCATCCTCGCCAACGATACGCCGGTCGTGATGGCCGTGACCTTCGTGTTCGCGTGTCTCGTGGTGCTCTTCAACCTGATTGCAGATGTCCTCTATGGCTGGCTTGACCCTCGCATCTCCTTCCGCTGAGCGGCGCGGCTACTCGCCCTGGCGCGAAACCTGGCGGCGCTACCGCCGGCACAGGCCCGCCGTGGTCAGCGCCGTCCTGCTGCTGCTGCTGATCGCAGCCGTCGTGATCGGCCCGTTCGTCTGGCGGGTCTCGATGAGCGACATCGACGTCGTGGCAGGCATGCAGGGCCCCTCGCTGGCGCATCCGTTCGGCACCGACGATCTCGGCCAGGACCTGCTCGCCCGCATGATCTATGGCGGCCGCATCTCGCTCGCGGTCGGCCTCGCCGCGATGCTGGTCTCGGTGTTCGTCGGCACGTTGATCGGCGCGCTCGCCGGCATGTCGCGCGGCCCACTCGGCTATGCGCTGATGTGGCTGACCGACCTGTTCCTGTCGCTGCCGCAACTGCCGCTGCTCTTGATGCTGATCTATCTGTTCCGCGACGGGCTCAAGGCTGTGTTCGGCCCGGAAGGTGGCATCTTCATCCTGATCGTGCTTGTGATCGGCGGCCTGCGCTGGATGCCGGTCGCCCGTCTGGTGCGTGCCCAGTTCCTGTCGCTGCGCGAAAAGGAATTCGTCGAGGCCGCGCGCGCGCTCGGCGCGAGCCCGGTGCGTCAGGTGGTGCGTCACATCCTGCCCAATGCGCTGGGACCGGTGATCATCGCCGGCACGATCGACGTCGCCGCCGCGATCATCGCGGAATCGACGCTGTCGTTCCTCGGCCTCGGCTTTCCGCCGGATACGCCGACCTGGGGCCGCATCCTCTATGACGCCAAGGACTTTCTCGATATCGGTCCGCACTGGGCGCTGTTTCCGGGCGGCGCGATCTTCATCGCGGTCGTCGCCATCAACTTCATCGGCGACGGGCTGCGCGACGCGCTCGACGCGCGCAAGGTGATCTGATGGCGCTGCTCGACATCAAGGGCCTGAAAACCCATTTCACCACCGACGACGGCATCGTCCAGGCGGTCGACGGCGTCGACATCAGCATCAACCGCGGCGAGACGCTCTGCGTGGTCGGCGAATCCGGCTGCGGCAAGACCGTCACCGCGATGTCGATCCTGAAGCTGATCGCGATGCCGCCGGGCAAGATCGTCGCAGGCGAGATCATGTTCGAGGGCCGCGATCTGGCGCCGCTGACCAGCCATCAGCTCGACGAGATCAGGGCCAAGGAGATCGGCTTCATCTTTCAGGAGCCGATGACCTCGCTCAACCCGGTGCTGACGATCGGCGAGCAGATCGCCGAGAGCCTGCGCCGCCACGAGGCGGTGACCAGGAAGCAGGCGCTCGAGCGCACCATCGAGATGCTGCAGCTGGTGCAGATCCCCAACGCCGCGGGCCGCGTGCATCACTATCCGCACCAGTTCTCCGGCGGCATGCGGCAGCGCGTGATGATCGCGATGGCGCTGGCCTGCCGGCCCAAGCTCGTGATCGCGGATGAGCCGACCACCGCGCTCGACGTCACCATCCAGGCGCAGATCCTCGACCTGCTGCAGGACATGAAGGAGCGCCTCGGCATGGCGGTGATGCTGATCACCCACGCGATGGGCGTGGTCGCGGAGACCGCGCAGCGCGTCGTCGTGATGTATGCCGGCAAGGTGGTGGAAGAGGCGCCGGTCGACGAATTGTTCGGCAATCCGAGCCATCCCTACACCCAGGGCCTGATCCGCTCGATCCCGCGCATCGATCTCGACGCCGAACACAAGACCCGGCTGGAAGCGATCGGCGGCTCGGTGCCGATCCTGATCAACCCGCCGCCCGGCTGCCGGTTTGCTTCCCGCTGCAAACACGCCATGAGCATCTGCACCGAGCAGGAGCCGCGCCTGCGCGAGATCGCACCCGGCCATCGTATGGCCTGCCACCTCGGAGACGCGTCATGAGCGAGCCGCTGCTGCGCGTCAGCAATCTGAAGAAGCACTTTCCGGTGCTCGGCGGCCTCCTCTCGCGCGAGGTCGGCCAGGTCTATGCGGTCGATGGCGTGTCGTTTGCGGTCAACCGCGGCGAGACGCTGGGGCTGGTCGGCGAATCCGGTTGCGGCAAGTCGACCACCGGGCGTTGCGTCTTGCGGCTGATCGAGCCGACCTCGGGCGAAGTCGTGTTCGACGGCCAGAACGTGATCGGGCTCGGCGGCGGCGACCTGCGCGCCATGCGGCGCAACATGCAGCTCGTCTTCCAGGACCCGTTCGCCTCGCTCAATCCGCGCATGACGGTCGGCGCGATCCTCGCCGAGCCGTTCATCATCCATAACCTCGTGACCTCGGCCAGCGAGCGCGAGGACCGCGTCGCGCGCCTTCTGGTCAAGGTCGGGCTGAAGGCCGAGCACATGCGGCGCTATCCGCATGAATTCTCCGGCGGCCAGCGCCAGCGCATCGCGATCGCCCGCGCGCTAACCTTGGAGCCGAAGCTGATCGTGTGCGACGAGCCGGTGTCGGCGCTCGACGTCTCGATCCAGGCCCAGGTCATCAATCTGCTCGAGGATCTGCAGGCCGAGCTGAACCTCACCTATCTGTTCGTGGCCCACGATCTCTCTGTCGTCGAGCACATCTCCGACCGCGTCGCGGTGATGTATCTCGGCCGCATCGTCGAGCTCGCCAAGGCCAGCGATCTCTACCGCAATCCGCAGCATCCCTACACCAAGGCGCTGCTCTCGGCGGTGCCGGTGGCCGATCCCAAGGCGAAGAAGCTGCGCATCCGACTCAAGGGCGACGTGCCGAGCCCGATGAATCCACCCAAGGGCTGCCACTTCCACACCCGCTGCCCAATCGCCGAAGAGCGCTGCCGCCACACCGCGCCGGAGCTGCGCGAAGGCAGCAACGGGCATTCTGTGGCGTGCCATCTGGCGTAGGGCTGAAACGCAGGCACTGCCGAACTGCCGACGCGCGTCTGCTCCCTCACCGTCACCCTGAGGTGGCCGCTTCTTCAGCGGCCCTCGAAGGGTCGACGGCCCGACTGGTGGCCGTGCATCCTTCGAGGCTCGCAAGGGCTCGCACCTCAGGATGACGGGGCAAAAGCCCTTGCTCACCGCCGCTTCTTCACGGCCTTTGTCTTGACCTGCGCTTTAGCTTTGGCTTTCGGCTTGGGCCGTGCGGCAGGCACCTGTGGCGCATCCCTCACCTCCTCCACCTCACTCACCTCCGCCCGCAGCGTGTCGAGCAGCCAGTCGCGGAAGGCGCGCATGCCGGGCGTCACCTCGCGCGACTTCAGCCAGGTCAGCCAATAGGACCCCGCCGGCACTTCGGCCGCGAACGGCCGCACCAGCCGGCCTGAGGTCAACTCGTTGTTGAACATTGCGATCGGCACGAGGCCGACGCCGACGCCGCGCGCAGCCGCCTCGGCCATCGCGACCGAACTGTCGAAGATCGGTCCCTGAATCTTGGGGCAGGGCGCGCCCGCCACCGCAAACCACAGCGGCCATTCCTCGGCGCGGTAGGAGCGCAGCAAGAACTCCTGCGCGAGATCGGACGGCTTGCGCAGCCGGCCCGCCACGTCGGCGCAGCACACCGGCGAGAGCGGCGCGGACAACAGATGGATCGCCTCGGTGCCGTGCCAGGAGCCGTCGCCGAAGCGCAGCGCAAGATCGAGCCCGTCGCCCGCAATGTCGACGCGGTTGTTGTTGGTGAGCAGACGCAGGTCGATATAGGGATGCGCGCGCTTGAAGCGATCGACCCGTTGCAGCAGCCACCCGGTCGCAAACGTCGTGACGCAGCCGACGGTGACGACCTCGCGCGTGCCTTTGGCTTCGATGCGATCGATCGCGGCACCGATCCGGTCGAGCGCGTCTGATAGCACCGGCAGCAGCGCCAGCCCTTCGTCGGTGAGCACCAGCCCGCGCGGCAGGCGGCGGAACAGGCTCGCGCCCAAGAGATCCTCGAGCTGCTTGACCTGATGGCTGATCGCGGTTTGCGTCACGCGCAATTCCAGGCCCGCGCGGGTGAAGCTCAATAGCCGCGCGGAGGCCTCGAAGGCGCGCAATGCGTTCAGCGGGAGATGCCGGCGCACGGCGTCATGACCAAGTTTTCCTCATGCCTCGTTGTATAAATGATTGTTTGTGCGCCGTCACGCCGTTGGGCAGTTTCGCGCCGCCAACGGGGACGAGAGATGCTGACGAGACGGACATTCGGATTGCGCGCGCTGGGCCTTGCGGTTTCCTGCACTTTGCCGCGGCCAAGCGCCGCGGCAGGACAGAGCGCAGCGGCGGGACCAGGCGAACCGGCGCGGCGGCTGCAGGAGGAGTTTGCGCGCATTGAGCTCGCGACCAGCGGCCGGCTCGGCGTCGCCGCGCTCGACATGGAGACCGGATTGCGCGCGAGCCAGCGCGGTGACGAGCGGTTCCCGATGTGCAGCACCTTCAAGGCGCTGGCCTCGGCCGCGGTGCTGCACCGGGTCGACCGCGGCGAATCCAGCCTCGACCAGCGCGTGCAGGTTGAGGCCAAGGATATCTTGGCCTATGCGCCGGTGGCCAAGCAGCACGTCGGATCGAGCATGACGCTGTCCGAACTCTGCGAGGCCGCCATTACCCTCAGCGACAATACCGCTGCCAACCTGCTGCTGCGCGAGATAGGCGGGCCTGCCGGCTTCACCAGCTTCTTCCGCACCATCGGCGACAATGTCAGCCGGCTCGATCGCTGGGAGGTAGCGCTAAATGAAGCCGTGCCGGGTGATCCGCGCGACACGACGAGCCCAGTCGCGATGCTGAAGAATCTGCAGCGCGTGGTGATCGGCGATGTCCTGCAGGCCGCCTCGCGCCAGAAACTCGTGGACTGGATGGTCGCCAACAAGACTGGCGACACGAGGCTGCGCGCCGGCGTGCCGCGCGACTGGCGGGTTGGCGACAAGACCGGCACCGGCGAGCGCGGCACCTATAACGATATTGGCGTGTTCTGGCCGCCCGGCCGCAAGCCGATCGTGGTGACGGTCTACCTGACCGGGGCAAGCGCTCCGATGGAGAAGTGCAACGAGGTGATCGCCAATGTCGCGCGCGCCGTTGCCAATGCGAGCACCGGACAGACCGGCTAGAGCCGCACAACGCCGCGCGGCGCAACGGCGCTGCGCGGCGCGACATCCCTGCGCGGCTTGAAAATCGACGGGCAGCTTGGCAGCAACCAAGGATCATGCGACGCTCAATCCGAATGGCGATGCTGATAGCAAGCCATACGGAGGACACGTCTTGTATCGCCGCATCGCCCTCGCCGCGCTGTTGGTTGCCGGCAGTACCCACACCAGCCTCGCGGCGGCCGACCCGGCGCGGTGCCGCGAGCTGATCCGCAAATACGAAACCGACAAGGCGCAGCTCAGCGCAGTCGAGATCTCGCTGACCTTGTTCGCGGCGGCCAATGCCGATTGCGTCAACCTCGCCACCGCGCTGCTCGATGGCGGCGCCTCGGTCGATGCGCGGGACCGGCTCGGTGCAAGGCCGCTGAGCCACGCCGCCCGCTCCGGCCATCTCGACATGATCGACCTGCTGCTGGCCCGTGGCGCGCCGGTCGATGCCCGCAACCTCGCGGGATCGACCGCGCTGTATCTTGCGGCCGAGCGCGGCCATGTCGCGATCGTGCAGCGGCTGATCGACCGCGGCGCCGACGTCAATCTCACTGGGCGCAGCGGTGCTTCCCCAGTCGCGGCCGCCGCCTATGCCGGCCGCGACATGGTGGTGCGCATGCTGCTGGCGCACGGCGCCGACGGCCGCAAGGCTGACGACACCGGCAAGCCACCGATCGTGTACGCGGCCGCCGGCGGCCAGATCGGCATCGTCAAGCAGTTGCTCGCGCTCGATATCGACATCAACGCGCGCTACGCCAACGATCTCACGCTCCTGATGTGGGCGGCTGGACCGGACGAGACCGTGCCGGAGGCACAGGCGCTCGAGGTCGTCGCGTATCTCCTGGACGCAGGCGCCAGGGTCGACGATCGCGATGCGCGGGGACGCACGGCGCTGATGATCGCCGCCGAGGGCAACCATCCGGCGATCGCGAAAGCGTTGCTGGCCCACGGCGCCGATGCGGCGCTGGCCGACAAGGCCGGCAAGCACGCCGCCGATCTCACCATCCTGTCGGCGCTGCGCGAGGAGCTGACGCCGCGCTGAGGCATGCGCGCGATGGACTCATGAGTTGCGAAAGGTCCGCAGGTGGGCTAAATTTTTCTCTACGAAGAGTCTCCGTGCTCATTCGTCCTATCGCGCGACTGGCGAGCTAACGTGGAATCGACCACGGGGAAGCGCGAAGGGTTCCAACGCCGATCGCCTGGGCAACCAATCTGCTGGAAAAACAGCGTGTTGAGGAGCCCGAGCATGCCGTCATTTCGCAACGAACTGTCCATCAACGATCAAGAGATCGCTGCCGCCCTTATAGGGGAAGAGCGTCGTCAACAGGACGGCGTCGAACTGATTCCGTCCGAGAATTACACCTACCCGGAGGTGCTTGAGCTGCTCGGATCGGTCTTCACCAATAAATACTCCGAGGGATATCCGGGACGCAGGTACTACGGCGGCCAGCAGTATACCGACAGCATCGAGAACCTCGCACGCCAGCGGGCCTGCTCGCTTTTTCGTGCCGAGCACGCCAACGTTCAGCCGCTTTCCGGATCACCGATGAATCAGGCCGTCTATCTCGGCCTATTGCAGCCTGGCGACACGATTCTCGCCATGGATCTGTCCCACGGCGGTCATCTCACCCACGGCGCGCCAGTGTCCCACATGGGGCGCTTGTTCAACTTCGTTCGCTACAAGACGGCCCCGTCAAACGGCGCGATCGATTTCGATGAATTGCGCGCGATTGCGCGTGAAGCACGTCCGAAGATGGTGTTGTGCGGCTACAGCTCCTATCCGCGCGACCTGGACTATGCGGCGTTCAAGAGTATCGCCGACGAAGTCGGCGCGCTCACGATGGCTGACGTGAGCCACTATGGCGGATTGGTTGCCGCTAATGTCATGCGCAATCCGCTTGATGCCGGCTTCGACATCATGACGACGACATCCCACAAGACACTGCGCGGCCCCCGCGGCGGGATCATCCTATGCCGGAAGGAGAATGCCGGTCGGATCGATGCTTCCGTCTTTCCAGGTTTGCAGGGCGGACCTCACATGAACGTCGTGGCCGGGATTGCCGTGACGCTCAAGAAGGCGGCGACCTCGGATTTCCAGGTTTACGCGCGACAGGTTCTGCGCAACGCGAAGGTTCTTGCCGGCGCGCTGATGGAACGCAGGATGAAGCTGGTCACGGACGGGACGGATAATCACATGATGGTCGTCGATACGGTCGCATCCGTCGGATTGGACGGGCGAGCAGCCGAGGACGTGCTCGATGCCATCGCCATCACGACAAACAAGCAGGTTATTCCAGACGATCCGCGCCCGCCGCTCAGGCCAAGCGGTATTCGCCTTG
The DNA here is from genome assembly GCF_038957035.1 of Bradyrhizobium sp. B097. Classification (NCBI taxonomy): domain Bacteria; kingdom Pseudomonadati; phylum Pseudomonadota; class Alphaproteobacteria; order Hyphomicrobiales; family Nitrobacteraceae; genus Bradyrhizobium; species Bradyrhizobium sp. B097. Next base: position 1,781,986 of record NZ_CP152412.1, on the reverse strand, counting down.
GGACACCGGCGGCGACCACGCGCGGCATGGGAGACCCCGAAATGCGCCGCATCGCCGAGTTCATTGCGGGGGCTCTGCAGGCGAACGGAGACGATGCGGTCCTCGCGCGTCTCAGGTCGGAGTGCATCGAGATGTGCCGAGCCTTTCCTGTTCCAGGCGTGGTGTCCAGGTCTCGACCGAACTGATCGGCTCTACGCCAGCAACCGCAACTTGGCGCGCAGACGCACAGAACGGGATCGGGCGCCGGCGTCCGACCTCGACCGCCAAGAACACATATGCGATAGCCCTGCGCTCGCGTGAGGCTGAGCTTGCCCGCCGCTAAAGCCCCGCCAGATAATCCACCAGCGCGGTGAGGTCGTCGGGCGAGGTCGCCAGCATCAGGTCCGACATGCCGGGATTGTTGCCGCGCGCGCGGGTGCGGAAATCGGCGATGGTTTTCGCGAGGTAGTCCCGTCCCATCCCGGCGAGCCGCGGCACCGTGCCGTCGCCCTGGAACCGATCGAGGTGGCAGGCCGGGCAACCGACCGAAGCGCTGGCGCTGAGCGCCTTCGCTGCGACGTCCTTGGGCGCGCTGGGCTGGCCGAGATTCGGCCATGGCTTCTGCGAGAAATATTCCGCGATCGCCAGCATGTCGTCGCGCTCGAATTGGGTCGCGATCGGCTGCATGATCTCGCTCTTGCGATCGCCGCGCTTGAAATCGCGCAGCTGGATATAGAGATAGCCGGCCTGCTGGCCCCAGATCGTCGGAATGGTCTTGTCGACGGGCTTGCCGTCCTCGCCGTGGCAACCGGTGCAGACCTGCGCCTTCTCCTCGATCGTCTCCGCGCGCGCTTGCGCCACCATCAAAAGCAGCGCGGCGCCGCACATCATCAATTTACCGAACATTGGTCCATCCGAAGAAAACAGAGGCGGGACCGAACCGGTCCCGCCTCGCCGTCAATGCTTGCACGCGCGATGATGCATCCCGCCTCGGCTCAGTCGAGCGTGAAGGCGATGATGTTGTTGCCGCGCTTGAAATCGAGCTGGACGTTGCCACCGGCACCGACCACGACATATTGCTTGCCGCCGATCATGTAGCTCGACGGCGGCGCATTGACGCCGGCGCCGGCGCGGAAGCTCCACAGCTCCTTGCCGCTCGACGAATTATAGGCCGCGAACTTGCCGTTGCCTTCGCCGGTGAACACCAGGCCGCCGGCGGTGGCGAGGATGCCGCCGATCATCGGCTCGGGCGTCTTGACCTGCCATTTGATCTTACCGGTGTTGTAGTTCACCGCGGTGATGTTGCCCGACTGCTTCTCGCTCGGGATCACCTTGAAGGCGCCACCCAGCCACAGCTTGCCGTTCGGATAGGCCGAGCTTTCGACGTGGTAGGTCATCGGCTGGTGCAGGTTGATGGCATAGGCCAGTTCCTGTCCCGGATCGGTCGCGATCGGCGACCATTCGACGCCGCCGTTGGCGCCGGGCAGCATGCGCGCGCCTTCCTTGGTCGGCAGCACCCACATGTTCTCCTGCGGCACCATCGCCTCGGAGAAGCGGATCAGGCTGCAGTCCTTGCGATCGTGCACATAGATGTGCCCGGTCTTGCCGGCATGAATGACGCCGGGAATCGTCTTGCCGTCCTTGTCCTTGACGTTGACCAGCACCGTCGGGCTGACCGCGTCGAGGTCCCAGACGTCATGGGCGATGTACTGGAAGTGGCAGACATACTTGCCGGTATCGAGATCGAGCGCGACCAGCGAGTTGGTGTAGAGGTTGTCGCCGGGCCGGTTCGAGCCGTCGAGGTCGGGCGACGGATTGCCGACGACGAAGTAGATCCGGTTGGTCGCCAGATCGACCGACGGGTTCTGCCACACACCACCGCCGAGCTTGGCATAGGGATCGCCGATCTTGGCGAGCATGTCCTTCTCGGCCTGGATATTGCGATGCATGTCGCGGCCGGTGGCGTCCTTGGTCGCCCAGACGCCGACGGAGTTCTCCGGAATGGTGTTGAAATTCCACAGCTGCTTGCCGGTCTTGGCGTCATAGGCGCGCACGAAACCGCGGATGCCGTATTCGCCGCCATTGGTGCCGATCAGCACCTTGTCCTTGACCACGGTCGGCGCCATCGTCTCGCTGTAGCCGAGCTCGGGATCGGCGATGTTGGTGGTCCAGACCACCTCGCCGGTCTTGGCGTTCAGCGCCATCAGCTTGGAATCCAGCGTCGCCAGATAGACCCGGTCGCCGAGCACCTGGACGCCGCGATTGTTAGGACCGCAGCAATAGACCGTGATCGGCCCCATCTTGTGGGCGTAGTGCCAGAGCTGCTGGCCGGTCTTGGCGTCGAGCGCATAGACATGGCTGAACGACGTCGTGACATACATCACGCCGTCGACGACGATCGGCGATGTCTCAAGCGACTCCTTGACGTCGGTCTGGAAAATCCAGGCGACGTGCAGGTTCTTCACATTGTCCCGGCTGATCTGCTTACCCGGATAAAACCGCGTCTGGGCGTAATTTCCGTTGGTGAGCAGGAAGTCCTTGACGTTCTTGTCGGCGGCGTTGAGTTGCTCCTGGGTCACCGGAGGGACATTGGCGTTACCCAAGACCGACTGCTTCTCCTGCTTGACTTCTTGTGCGATGGCAGCACCGGACAACAGGCCAACGCCGACCGCTGCGGCGAATGCCGCAAGCCCTTTCACGTACATAGTCTCCCCCGTTATTTCTTGGTTGCAGTATCAGGGATGGTGTTTGCTACTTCCCCCTCGAGGCCTGGCCGCCGTAGCGAGCGCACACCGTGGATGGCTTTGGTTGCGCTGCAATAGATGATCAAAAAAAAGACAACGACAGGTATCGATGGACGGGTTCCATGTTAGCGCTGTCCTTCACAAAGACAACCGATGCGCTCAATGCGAAACTGCAACAGCATGCGGTCGCGCGCCCGAAGTGCTGCGACCGCGGGCTTGCATCAATCTGAGCAATATCGGTAGCTTCCGGCGCCTTCGCGCATCGCCGGACACATTCGCCTTCGCAGGCGCAGCACGCAAAATGAGACTAAGCGTCAAGCGACGGCGGCGCGCGAGGTGCGGCTCCGGCTGAAGCCACTGGTCTTCGCCAGCGCGATCGCCTGCTCCCGGGTTACTCCCAAGTTACTCCCAAGCCCAGGTCGAGAAATCATTCTCGAACTGCGGCACGTTCTTCCATACGCCCTTCAGCTTCTTGCTGGCGATCGTGATCAATTGCGGCTGGAACAAAAAGCCGGCGACCGCATCGGTTGCCAGCATCCGCTGCGCGTCGCCGAGCAGCTTGGCGCGACCGGCTTCGTCAGGCGTCGCCATGATCTGCTGATAGAGCGCGTTGAACGCCTCGGACTTGTAGCCGAGATAGTAATCCGGCTCGGTCAGCTTCACGAGGTCGAACGGCTCGACATGCGCGACGATGGTGAGATCGTAATTGTGCGGGCCGGTGAAGACCTGCGACAGCCATTGCGCCCATTCCACGTTCTCGATCTTGGCAACGATGCCGACCTTGGCGAGCTGCGCCGCGAGCACCTCGCCGCCCTGCCGCGCGTAGGATGGCGGCGGCAGCTTGAGGCTTAGCTCGAGCGGCGTCTTGACGCCGGCCTCGGCCAGCAGCTTCTTGGCGAGTTCAGGATCGTAGGGGTTGATGCCGGTGGTATCGACATAGCCGAGCGATCCCGGCGTGTAGAAGCTGCCGATCGGCGTGCCGAAGCCGTCGACCGCGCCGTCGATCATCGCCTTGCGGTCGATCGCCGCCAGGATGGCACGGCGAACCCGGACGTCATCAAGCGGCTTCTTGCGCTCGTTGATGCCGACGATGGTTTTTGTTCGCGAGCCGCCGATCAACACGTTGAAGCGCGGATCGGCCTTGAACTGTGCCAGGCTACGCGCCGCCGCAACCCGCGGAAACGCGTCGACGTCGCCCGACAGCAGCGCCGCGACCTGCGCGGCGGGATCGCCGATGAAGCGGATCGTCACCTTGGAAAGCTTGATCGCGGCAGCGTTGCGATACTCCGGCCATTTCACCAGCGTGATCGACGAGCCCTTGGCCCAGCTGCCGAGTGTATAGGGCCCGGTGCCGACCGGCTGCGTCACGTCGGTCGGCGCGCTCTTCGGCTCGACGATCGAGCCGGACGCCTGACCGAGCAGGAACGGCAGGTTCGGCTCGGCGTACTTCAGCGCGACGACGATCGTCTCCGGGTCGGGCGCCGTCACCGACGCGAAGGCCTGGTACAGGCTCCTGTCCTTGTTGGTCGAGGTCGGCGCCGCGGCGCGGTCGAACGTGAACTTGACCGCCGCGGAATCGAACGGCTCACCGTTGTGGAATTTGACGCCCTTGCGGAGCTTGAAGGTGTAGGTCTTGAGATCCGGCGAGGCCTGCCAGCTCTCGGCGAGCAGCGGCGACACCGAGCCGTCCTCGTTGATCTTGGTCAGCGTCTCATAGACGTTGTAGAGAGTCACTTCGGCGATCGCCGCGGCCGCCGCGTTGGTGGGATCGAGTCCCGGCGGCTCCAGCGTCATGCCCATCACGACGCTGTCCTTCTTGCCCTGCGCGAGGCTCGGCAGCGGCGCTGCGGCGAGCGCGGCAGCGGCCGCAATGATGCACAATTTCCTCAACATTGGTCTGCTCCCCGGACGTGCTCTTTCATCAGCCTGGGCTGGTCCCGCACAATGGACTAACCGGCCTCCGCGACCACTGGCGGCAGCGCCATCACGGCTTCGGCGTAATGGCAGGCCGCCAGATGGGCGTCTCCGACGTTGCGTAGCGCAGGCGCCGCCTCGCGACAATGCTGGTCGGCCAGGGGACAGCGCGGCGCGTAAGGACAGCCGGCCGCGGCCGAGGCCTGCGAGCCGATCGCCTGCGCGCCGCGGCGGCGCCGGACACCACCTGCCCGGGCGCGCGGAACCGCATCCAGCAGCGCACGCGTGTAGGGATGGGCGCTGCGGGCGAACAGATCGGTGGGCCGCCCCTGCTCCACGATCCGCCCGAGATACATCACCGCGATCTCGTCGCAGAGCAGATCGACCACCGCGAGGTCGTGGCTGATCAGGATGTAGCTCAGACCGAACTCGTCCTGCAGATCCTGCATCAGATTGAGCACCTGCGCCTGCACCGAGACGTCGAGCGCCGAGACCGGCTCGTCGGCGACGATCAGCTTCGGCTGGGTGATCAGCGCGCGCGCAATCGCGATGCGCTGGCGCTGGCCGCCGGAGAATTCGTGCGGGAACTTGTCCATGTCGGCATCGCGCAACCCGACCTGCCGCAGCACCGTGGCGACGCGCTCGCGCAGGCTGCCGCGATCGATCCGCCCGAGCGCGGTCAGCGGCTCGGCCACGATGCGCACGATGGTCTGCCGCGGATCGAGCGAGCCATAGGGATCCTGGAACACCATCTGGAAATCGCGGCGCGCGTGGCGCAGCTCGTGCGGCGGCATCCGGTTGAGGTCGCGACCCCGCAAACACACCGTGCCCGATGTCGGCCGCTCCAGCGCCATCACCAGCCGCGCAAAGGTCGATTTGCCCGACCCGGACTCGCCGACCACGCCGAGGCTCTTGCCCGGCATGACCCGAGCCGTGACGCCATTGAGCGCGTGCACCTGCGCCGCCGGCTTGAACAGGCTTTCACGCGGCAGCGTGTAACGCTGCGCGAGATCCGTTACCTCAAGCAGCGGCGTCGCGGGCTCGGACTGGAGCTGATCGAGCACGGTCATGCGCCAACGCCCCCGGCCGCCATCGAGACGTCGGTCCTGATGCAACGCACGCCATGCGCCGCGCCGACATCGACGACAGCCGGCAGCGCCGCGCGGCAGCGCGCCTCGACGATCGCGCAGCGATCGGCGAAGGTGCATCCCGCGGGCAAGTCGGCCAGCTCCGGCACAGTGCCGGCGATGGTCGCGAGCCGCGTCCCCTTGCGCGCGCCGAGCCGTGGGCGGGCGCGGAACAGGCCCTGCGTATAAGGATGGCCCATCCGCGTGAACACGGCATCGGTCGCGCCGCTTTCGACGACGGTGCCGCCATACATCACCATCATGCGCTCGACGTTCTCGGCGATCACGCCGAGATCGTGCGAGATCAGGATCATCGACATGCCGCGCTCCGCGACGAGATCGGCGATCAGATCGAGGATCTGGCCCTGGATCGTGACGTCGAGCGCCGTGGTCGGCTCGTCGGCGATCAGCACGTCGGGCTGGCAGGCCAGCGCCATCGCGATCGTGATGCGCTGGCGCTGGCCGCCGGAAAACTGATGCGGATAAGCATCGACGCGCTTCGCCGCATCGGGCAACCCGACGCGATCGAGCAAGGCAATGGCTTCCAGCCGCGCCTCTGTTGCCGAGATACCGGTATGACGCCGCAGCGGCTCGGCGACCTGGTGCCCAATCGTGTGCATCGGATTGAGCGCGGTCATCGGCTCCTGGAAGATCATGCTGATGCGGTTGCCGCGCAGCTTGCAATAGGCCGCATCAGGCAGGCCGACGAGCTCTGCGCCTTCGAGCCGAATGCTGCCGCTGATCACGGCGCTGTCCGGCAGCAGCCCCATCAGCGCCAGCGCGGTGACCGACTTGCCGCAACCGGATTCGCCGACCAGCCCGAGCGTCTCGCCGCGGCGAAGCGCGAAGCTGACGCCGCGGACGGCCTGCGCCGGGCCGCGGCTGGTGTTGAGCCGGACGCCCAGGTCCTTCACCTCGATCAGTGGTGTACCTGTGTCAGCCATGCTCAACGCTCCCGTGCCAGACGGGGATCGAGCAGATCGCGCAAGCCGTCACCGAGCAGGTTGAGCCCGAGCACCGCGATCGCGATCGCAACACCAGGGTAGACCGCGAGCATCGGCGACTGGAACAGCAGGGTCTGCGCGTCGTTGAGCATGCGGCCCCAGGACGGCTGCGGCGGCTGGGTACCGAGCCCGAGATAGGACAACGCGGCCTCGGCGAGGATCGCCAGCGCAAACTGGATCGTCGCCTGCACGATCAGGATCGACAGGATGTTCGGCAGCACGTGTTCGACGGTGATGCGGAATGAGCCCTTGCCCGCGGCGCGCGCGGCCAGCACGAATTCGCGGGCCCAGATCGCATTGGCCGAGCCGCGGGTGACGCGGACGAAGGTCGGGATCTGGAAGATGCCGATCGCGGTGATCGACGTTACCATGCCCGGACCCGCGACCGCGGCGAGCATGATGGCCGACAGCACCGCCGGGAAAGCGAAGGTGAAGTCGCTCATCCGCATGATGAGCTCCTCGGTCCAGCCCTTGCGGGCCGCTGCAATCAGGCCGAGGCCAACGCCGAAGGTCAGGCCGATGCCGACCGCGATGACGCCGACCATGATGGTGGAGCGCGCCCCGACCAGCAGCAGCGAGACGATGTCGCGACCGAGCACGTCGGTGCCGAGCCAGTGCGCCGCCGACGGCGGGTGCAGCTTCGAGGCGACGTCGATGTCGTAGGCCGACCACGGCGTCCAGACCAGCGACAGCAGCGCCGCGCCGAGCACGACCAAGCTGAGCACCGCACCGAGCACGAAGCTGCGATGGCGCAGCGCACGGCGCCAGAAGCCGGTCACAGGCATCGCCCCCGGTGCGATCGCCGCCGTGCCGGTGGATGCGGTCAGCGGCGCGCTCACAGGTTGGCGACCTTGATGCGCGGATCGATGAAGGCATAGAGCACATCGACCACGAAATTGACTGTCACGACCATCGCGGCGAGCAGCATCACGCAGTTGCGCACCACGATCAGGTCGCGGTTGGCGATCGACTGGAAGATCAGCCGGCCGAGGCCCGGCAGATAGAACACGTTCTCGATCACGATGGTACCGGCCAGCAGGTTGGCGAATTGCAGGCCCATGACAGTCATGACCGGGATCATGGCGTTGCGCAGCACATGGCGCCACAAGACCTCGCGCTTGCCGAGCCCCTTGGCGCGCGCGGTGCGGACGAAGTCCTCGCGCAGCACCTCCAGCACCGCCGAACGGGTGACGCGGGCCAGGATCGCGGCCTGCACCACGGCAAGCGAGATCGCGGGCAGCAGCAGTGAGCGGATCCCGAGCCAGATGCCGTCGTCCCAGCCGGCAAATCCGCCGGCGGACAGCAATTGCAGCTTCACCGAGAACAGCAGGATCAAGAGGATCGCGAACCAGAAATTCGGCAGCGCGATGCCGATCTGGGTCAGCGACATCACGCCGACATCGCCGATCTTGTTGTGGTTGGCCGCGGTGTAGATGCCGGCGGACAGCGCCAGCACCACCGTGATCAGCATCGACATGATCGCGAGCGGGATCGTCAGCACCAGCCGCTCCGCGATCAGGCCGGCCACCGGCGTGCCATAGACATAGCTGTTGCCGAGATCGCCGACCGCCATGCCCTTGATCCAGAGCAGATAGCGAACCGTGAGCGGCTGGTCGAGCCCGAGCTTGACGGTGAGCGCGCGCACCGCATCGGGCGAGGCGTCGGCGCCCATCAGCATCTGCGCGGCATTGCCGGGCAACGCGTCGAGCACCAGGAAAATGATCAGCGAGGCCGCGAACAGTGTCGCCACCAGGGTCAGGATCCGCCGCAGGAAGAATACGCTCATGCCCGCCCGAAGGGTAAGGAACAGGCCGCAGGTTTCAACATGTTCGCGAACGAATGCAAGCCCTTCGCCGCACCATTCATGATTTCAGCGCCGGTCTGCGGCCAAGCAGATCGCTCGCCTCTTCGAACAGCGCCGCGACGCGCAGCAGTTCCGCGTCGGCCCTAAAGCGGCCGACCAGATGCAGGCCGATCGGCAGGTCGTCGCGGCCGAAGCCGGAGGGAATGCTGATCGCGGGATGCCCGGTCATGTTGAACAGCATGGTCCAGGGAAACCAGTGCGGCCGCACGCTGTCGAAGCTCTGGCCGTCGATGTCGATGGTGCCGAACAGATCCTGATCGATCGGCAGCGCCGTACGGGTCAGCGTCGGCATCGCCAGGATGTCGCCGCGCTCGAGCAGCGCCTGCACGCGGCGGAACAGCGCGGTGCGGTCGAACATCGCCTGCTGGTACTCGACGCCGCTGACCTTTGCGGCGAGCGCGAGCTGCTTCAGGAAGGTGGGGCTGAGGTCATCGGGATGATCGGCCGCGAGCTTCCCGAAGCGGGTGCGCCAGACGGTGTGATTGATAGCGCGCCAGATCGGTTCGATGTCGAAGCCGTCGCCGGAAAACTCCTCGAGTTCCGCGCCGAGGCCGGCCAGCCGGTCGAGGCCCGCCTTGAAGTCAGCGGCGACATCCGCGCTCACCGGACGACCCGGCGGCGACAGGCAGAACAGCACCCGCCTGCCCCGGAGATCGCCACGCGGCGCCGCGCGATCGAGATAATCAGGCACCGGCACGCCAATCGACCAGGGATCGGACGGATCCTCGCCGGCCATCGCCTGCATCATCAGCGCGGTGTCGGCGACGGTGCGCGTGGTCGGCGTGACATAGGTCTGGTTGCCGAAGGCGTCCTGCACCTGGCTGTGCGGGATCACGCCGTTGCTCTGCTTGATCCCTACTACGCCGTTGCACGCGGCGGGAATCCGGGTCGAGCCGCCACCGTCGGTCGCAACCGCCAGCGGCGCGATGCCGCTCGCGACCGCGACCGCCGCGCCGCCGCTGGAACCGCCGCTCGTCCGTTCCGCACTCCACGCATTGCGGGTGCGGCCGAACAGCGGCGAGTCGGTCAGGCACTTGCTGCCGAACTCCGGCGTCGTGGTCTTGCCGATCAATATTCCGCCCTGCGCACGGAGCCGGGCCACCGCCACGGCATCATGGTCGGGCACGTTGTTCCGGTACGGCACCGCGCCGAAGGTCGTGCGCACGCCTTTGGTGCTGACGATGTCCTTCACGGTGAAGGGAATGCCGTGCAGCAGCCCGAGCGGCTCGCCGGCCATGACCTGCCGCTCCGCGGCCTTCGCCTGCACCATCGCCTCGTCGGCGCACAGCGTAATGAAGCAGTTCAATTCGGGTTGCAGCCGCTCGGCGCGGGCGAGTACCGCGGCGGTGAGCTCGACGGGAGAGACCTCCTTGCGGGCGATGCGCGCACGAAGCTCAACGGCAGGCAGCATACAGAGATCATCGCTCATTGGGACAAGGCGCTCGCATCAAACGTGGTCGACCGCCGGGCATCGTGCCGCGCTGCATCGGCCAAGTCCATCGCCTCGTGCGCATGACGGCGCGCTGGGCGGCCGCGATGGCGCATGGCCTACCAGGTGTTCGCAGGCAACTCCCGGCTCCGCGGCGGATCGGCGCCCGCGCGCGTGCAGGTGAAGGCAGCGCAGTTGCAGGCAAACGACAGCGCGCGTGTGAGCTCGGCCGCGCTGATCTCGCGCAGTTGCGCTCGTGCGATCCGATCCAGCCGATGCAATGCAGCGAGCAGCGCGGCCTGAAAACTGTCGCCGGCGCCGATCGTATCCACGACATTCACTACCGGCGACGTGGCCTCGATCGCTCCGGCCTTGCGATGCCAGGCCGAGGCGCCATCATTGCCGCGCGTAATGACGACGAGCGACGCCCCGCCGGACAGCAGCGCCTCGGCCCTCCCCGCATAGGCCTGATCGCCGAACAGATAGGCGAAGTCGACGTCGGACATTTTTACAATGTCGGCCTTGCCGCAGAACGCTAGCATGCGGGCGCGATAGGCGTCCTTGTCCTTGACGAGGTTCGGCCGGCAATTCGGATCGAGCGAGATCGTCGCGTTCGGCCGCGCATGCTCGATGAAGGCCAGCGTCTCTGCCGCACCCTTGTCATGGACCAGCGTGGTCGAGCCGGTGTGAAGGCAGGTGACGCCGTCAAGCGCAATCGCCTCGCGCCGGTAGGTCCAGTTCCGCGATGCGGTGTCCGCGTCATAGAACGCGTATTGCGTCTCGGTGCCGGTCACGCGCGCAAAGGCCAGCGTCGCCTGGCAATCGCTGCGCGTCGCGCGGCTGAGATCGACGCCGGACGCCGTGGCGTGATCGGCGATCATCCGGCCGAAGGTGTCGGTCGAGATGCCGCCGACAAAGCCGGTGGGAACATCGAGCCGGGCGCTGCCGATCGCGATGTTGAGGCAGGAGCCGCCGACCGCGGGCGTCAGGGCCTCGCGTCCATCCGCCGTCCGCGACGGCAGGAAATCGATCAGCGCATCTCCGCAACTCAGCAGCATGCAAACACCTCAAGTCGGCGCCGCGCCGGGCGCCCGCTTCATCGCCTCGCGGCTGTCGCGATCAAGCTGGCGCAGCATCTTGTGCACGCCGCGCTTCTTGCGATGGAAATCGGCGAGCTCGGGCCTGGTCGGCTCGCTCAACCGCCCGAGCGCCGACATGCCGGCCATCGCCGCATTGATCGAGTTGTGCGCACCGCTGGCGACCGCACCCAGCATCGCGGCGCCGAGCAAGACGGGTTCTTGCGTCTGCGGCAGCGCCACCGTGTAACCGGTGGTGTCGGCCATGATCTGGCGCACCAGGGGGCTGCGGCTGGCGCCGCCGCCGATCACGATGGTCTTGCCACTGACGCCGTGGGCCTGCAGCGCCTCGATGACGTCGGCGAGGCCATAAGCCAGCCCGCACAGGCCGGCGATAAACAGCCGCTCCAGCGCCGACACGTCGGTGTCGAGATCGAGCCCCGCGATCACGGCGCGCGAGCCGGGATCGGCATAGGGCGATCGGTTGCCGAGGAATTCCGGCAGGACATGAACGTTGCGCGCGAGCAGCGCGGCTGCGCCGGCATTGCCGCTGCGCGCCAGAATGCGCTTTTCGAGATACTCGATGACGTCGACGCCGTCGTGCTTCGCAGCAAGCATAACCTCGGCATGCGCCGGATGCGATTTGAGCAGATGATCGATCGCGGCGCCCGCGGCGGATTGGCCGCCCTCGTTGAGCCAGAAGCCCGGCACCATCCCTTCGAAATACGGGCCCCAGACGCCGGGCACGAAGCAAGGATCGACCGTGGTCGCCATGATGCAGGCCGACGTTCCCATGATGTAGGCCAATCGCTGGCAGACATCGACGTCGGCGCCCGAGCCGTCACGACCGCCGATCGCGCCGACGCCGCCGGCATGGGCGTCGATCAGCGAGGCGCCGACCGCGGTTCCCGGCGTCAGGCCGAGATCGCGTGCGGCATCCTCCGACAGCCCGCGGCCGAGCGGCGAGCCCGGCGGCACGATCTCGGTCCCGATCCGGGCAAAGCGATCCGCTGCAAGCGTCTCTAACCCGACGCGCTTCAGGAACGATTCGCTCCAGCCGCCCTCACCGGCCACATAGGTCCATTTGCAGGTGACCGTGCAGGTCGAGCGCGCCAGCGAGCCGGAGGCGCGGAATGAAAGATAGTCGGCGAGATCGAAGAAATGCCCGGCGGCCTCGAAGGTCGCCGGCAGATGCCGCTTCAGCCAGAGGATCTTCGGGATCTCCATCTCCGGCGAGATGGCGCCGCCGACATAGCGCAGCACGCGGTCGCCGGTCGCGTTGACGAACTCCGTCTCGTCCATCGCTCGGTGGTCCATCCAGACCACGACATTGCGCGCGGGATCGCCAGACGGGCTGACGGTGAGCGGCCGGCCGGCTTGGTCGAGCACGACCAGCGAGCAGGTCGCATCGAAACCGATGCCCTTGACCTGCTCGGCCGCGACCGCTGCCTCGCGCATCGCGTGACGCACGGACGTCACGCAGGCCGCCCAGATGTCATCGGACGATTGCTCGACAATATCGCCGGGCTCATGCCAGACCCGGATCGGATGCCGGGCCGAACCCAATAGCTTGCCGGCCTCGTCGAATACCCCCGCCCGGGCGCTGGTGCTCCCGACGTCCACCCCGATATAGGCTTGCCGCATGGCCGCTCCGTTATTTCCGGCGCGATCCTACCAGCAAGTGTAGCCGCCATCGACCAGAACGATGCTTCCGGTCATCAGGCTCGCCGCCTCGGAGGCCAGGAACAGCACCACGGAAGCGATCTCGTCGACCTGCCCCATCCGCGCCATCGGGGTTCCACCGATCCAGGCGTCGTACATGCGGGGGCTGTTCTTTACGAAGGCGTTCAGCGGGGTCTCGATATAGGTCGGCGCCACGGCGTTGACGCGGACCCCGCGCGCGCCCCATTCGGCGGCGAGCGATTTGGTCAAATGATGCACCGCGGCCTTCGACGCATTGTAGAAGCACTGCTCCTGCGGCTTGTTGACGATGAAGCCGGACATCGAGCCGACATTGACGATGGTGCCGGACTTCGCCTTCAGCATGTGATTGCCGAAGGCGCGACAGCACCAGAAAGTGCCGTTCAGATTGACGTCGATGACGTTGAGCCAGTGCTCGTCGGTCACGGTCTCGGCCGGCGTCTCGCTGCGCGCGATGCCGGCATTGTTGACGAGGATGTCGACCTTGCCGTACTTGCGAACCAGTTCGTCGGCGACCGCCGACACGCGCCCGGAATCCGTCACGTCCATCAGCGCGATATCGGCATCGAAGCCCTTGGCCTTCAGCGCCGCCTGCGCGTCATGGGCCGCCTTGGCGTCGCGATCGCCGATGACGACCTTGGCGCCGGCTTCCGCCAGCGCCTCGGCACAGGCCAGTCCGATGCCCTGGCCGGCACCGGTGATGATGGCGGTCTTGCCGCCGAGCTTGAATTTCTCGAGATACATTTTCTTCTTCCTTTGCCTAGAGCCCGTATTTTCGCGGGCGTGCCGCCCCGGCCAGAGCGAGATCAACTGCGGAGACCATCCATGCCTTACGCGTGGATCGATTTTCCGCTGTCGTCGAAACGATGGATGCGTGCCGGATCCGGGATCAGCGACACCTTGTCGCCGGGATGCAGGTCGAGCTCGCCGACATAGCGCGCGGTCAGCGTTCCCAACGCCGCAGCATCGACATAGAGAAAGGTGTCGCTGCCGAGATGCTCGGCGACCGCCACCGTCCCCTGCCAGCCGCCCTGCCCGTCGCGCTCGACCTTCAAATGCTCGGGCCGCACCCCGATGGTGGTCGCGCCCTGCTGCTTGGCGAGCTCGCCGGTGACGAAATTCATCTTCGGCGAACCGATGAAGCCGGCGACGAACAGGTTGTTAGGCTTCTCATAGAGCTCGAGCGGCGAGCCATATTGCTCGATCTTGCCGCCGTTCAGCACCACGATCTTGTCGGCCATGGTCATGGCCTCGACCTGGTCGTGTGTGACGTAGATTGCCGTGGTGCCGAGCTGCTTCTGCAACCGCGTCACCTCGAGCCGCATCTGCACCCGCAGCGCGGCATCGAGGTTCGACAGCGGCTCGTCGAACAGGAACGCCTTCGGCTCGCGCACGATGGCCCGCCCGATCGCGACCCGCTGGCGCTGGCCGCCGGAGAGCTCGCGCGGCTTGCGCTCGAGATAGGGCGTCAGGTTGAGCGTGGCCGCGGCAGCCTCGACCTTGCGGTTGATCTCGTCCTTGGCGATCCCGGCCATCTTCAGGCCGAACGCGATGTTGCCGCGCACGCTCATATGCGGATAGAGCGCGTAGGACTGGAACACCATCGACAGCCCGCGCTTGGCCGGCGGCACGTCGACTACGTTGCGGCCGTCGATCAGGATGGCGCCGCCGGTGACGTCCTCGAGCCCGGCGATCAGCCGCAGCAGCGTGGTCTTGCCGCAGCCGGACGGACCGACGAAGACGACGAAGGAGCCGTCGGTGATCTCGAGGTCGGCGCCCTTGATGATGTGGACCGGCCCGAACGATTTTTGCACACCCTGCAGCGTAATCTGACCCATGGGACAAGCCTTTCTGCTACTTGACCGCGCCGAAGGTCAGGCCGCGGACGAGTTGCCGCTGACTGAACCAGCCGAGCACGAGAATGGGCGCGATCGCGAGCGTCGACGCCGCCGACAATTTCGCCCAGAACAAGCCTTCCGGGCTGGAATAAGATGCGATGAACACGGTGAGCGGCGCGGCCTCGAGCGTCGACAAATTGAGGGTCCAGAACGCCTCGTTCCACGCCAGGATCAGATTGAGCAGCAAGGTCGAGGCGAGCCCCGGCACCGCCATCGGCGTCAGCACATAGATCAGCTCGCGGCCGATCGTGGCGCCGTCCATCCGCGCCGCCTCGAGAATGTCCTTCGGGATCTCCTTGAAATAGGTGAACAGCATCCAGATCACGATCGGCAGATTGCCGAGGCACAGGATGAAGACCAGGCCAGTTCGGGTATCGAGCAGGCCGAAATTCCGATAGATCAGGTAGATCGGCACCAGCACGCCGACCGGCGGCATCATCTTGGTGGAGAGCATCCAGAGCAGCACGTCCTTGGTCCGCTTGGTCGGCGAGAATGCCATCGACCATGCCGCCGGAATTGCGATCAGCATTGCGATCAATGTCGAGCCGCCGGCGATGATGATCGAGTTGAGCGCATGGTGGAGGTAGTCGCTGCGCTCCTGCACCGTGATATAGTTCTCCGTCGTCCAGTGGAAAAACAGGAACGACGGCGGGATCGCGAAAGCTTCGAGCTCGGTCTTGAAGCTCGCCAGCGCCATCCAGAGGATCGGGAAGAAGATCAGGAAGCCGACCAGCCAGGCCGCCGCCGTCGAGATCACCTTGTTTCGTGTCGTGACCATCCGCGCCATGACGTTACGCCTCCAGATTCCGGCCGACGATGCGAACGAGGAAGAACGCGACGATGTTGGCGAGCACCACCGCGACCAGGCCGCCCGCCGAAGCGCTGCCGACGTCGTACTGGATCAGTGCCTGCGAATAGATCAGGAAGGCGATGTTGGTGGTCTGCAGGCCGGGGCCGCCGCCGGTGGTGACGAAGATCTCGGCGAACACCGTGAGCAGGAAGATGGTCTCGATCAGGATCACCACCGTGATCGGGCGCGCCAAATGCGGCAGCGTGATGTAGATGAAGGTCGAGATCGCACTCGCGCCGTCCATCTCTGCCGCTTCCTTCTGCTCCTCGTCGAGCGATTGCAGCGCGGTGAGCAGGATCAGGGTCGCGAACGGCAGCCACTGCCAGGAGATGATCAGGATCACCGAGAACAGCGGCACATCGTTGAACCAGTCGATCGCCGGCAGCCCCAACAGATGCGCGATCCAGGCGAACAGGCCCGACACCGGATGCATCAACAGGTTCTTCCAGACCAGCGCGCTCACCGTCGGCATCACGAAGAACGGCGCGATCACCATCAAGCGGACGATGGAGAGCCCGACCACCTGCTGGTCGAGCAGCAGCGCCAGCGGCACGCCGAGGATGATCGTGATCGCGAGCACCGAGCCGACCAGCACCAGCGTGTTCTGCAGCGAGGCGAGGAAGGCCGGATCGGTGAGGAAGTAGCGGAAATTTTCCAGGCCGACGAAGGATTCGGAGCCGGGATCGAGCAGATTGTAGTGCAGGGTCGCGAAGTAGATCGTGAGCGCCAGCGGCACGATCATCCAGATGAACAGCAGCGCCACGGCGGGCGTGAGCAGCGTGCGTGCGAGCAGTTGGGTCTGCTGGGTCGCCATCCCCGCCTCCTTGTTAAGGAAAGGAGCGACCATCCCGCTGCGGGACAGGATGGTCGCAAGTAACCCAGCTCGGGAGGTCTAAGCTGGTCGGGCGGCCAAGGCGCGTGCTGCGCCCTGGCTTTGTCTGGGCGTGGCTTATTTGATGTAGCCCGCGCGCTTCATCTCGCGCTCGGTCACGGACTGCGCGGCGGTGAGCGCCGCATCGACGGTGGTCGAGCCGGACAACGCGGCCGAGAACTGCTGGCCGACCTGGGTGCCGATGCCCTGGAATTCAGGGATCGCCGCATACTGCACGCCCACGTAAGGCACCGGCTTCACCGTCGGCTTGTTCGGATCGGCGGCATCGATCGAGGCCAGCGTCAACTTGGCGAAGGGCGCGACCTTCAGATAGTCGGGGTTCTTGTACAGCGAGGTGCGCGTGCCGGGCGGCACGTTGGACCAGCCTTCCTTCGACGCGACGAGCTTGGTGTAATCCTTGCTGGTCGCCCAGGCGATGAACTTCTCGGCCGCCTCGACTTTCTTCGAGCCGGCGGGGATCGCGAGGCTCCATGCCCACAGCCAGTTGGCGTTCTTGCCGAGCCCGGTGTTCGGGGCCAGCGCGAAGCCGACCTTGTCGGCGACCTTGGAATCCTTCGGGTTGGTCACCATGGACGCCGCCACCGTGGCGTCGATCCACATCGCGCATTTGCCGGCGCTGAACAGCGCGAGGTTCTCGTTGAAGCCGTTGGACGAGGCGCCGGGAGGTCCGGCCTGCTTCATCAGATCGACATAGGTCGTCAGCGTCTTCTTCCATTCCGGCGAATTGAACTGCGGCTCCCACTTCTCGTCGAACCAGCGCGCGCCGAACGAGTTGGACATCGCGGTCAGGAACGCCATGTTCTCGCCCCAGCCGGCCTTGCCGCGCAGACAGATGCCGTAGACCCCGCCGGCCTTGTCGGTCAGCTTCTTGGCGGCATCGACCACGAAGTCCCAGGTCGGGCTTTCCGGCATCTTCAAGCCGGCCTTGTCGAACAGGTCGGTGCGATACATCACCATCGAGCTCTCGCCGTAGAACGGCGCGGCATAGAGCTTGCCGTCGACCGAGACCGCATCCTTGATCTTCGGCAGCAGGTCGCCGACGTCGTAATCGGCGCCGAGCTTGTCGAGCGGCACCAGCCAGCTCTTCTTGGCCCAGATCGGCACCTCGTAGGTGCCGATGGTGAGCACGTCGAACTGGCCGCCCTTGGTGGCGATGTCGGTGGTCACGCGCTGGCGCAGCACGTTCTCCTCGAGCGTCACCCATTTGACTGTTATGTCGGGGTTCTTCGCGGTGAATTCGCTGGTGAGCCCCTGCATGCGGATCATGTCGCTGTTGTTGACGGTCGCCACCGTCAACGTGGTCTGGGCGATCGAGGGGGCAGAGATCAAAAGAGCAGCCGCGCCCGCAACGGCGCAAAGGACGTTTTTCACAGTGACCTCCCTTATGTCACGTTGAGCATATGCCCACGTGTTGAGCGTATGTTCATCCCGTCGTCAAAATTTGTCAAGCACGCGGGTGCCCCCGTCCCGCGCGATTGCGGGTTCCACCACAGCCTGGGAGGGAGGTTCTGCGGGGCGAACGGAAGCGGCTGACGGCGAATTTGATTGAGCTGGAGCGGCATCGAAGGTTCACCTCTCCCGCTTGCGGGGAGGTCGGATTGCATCGAAGATGCAATCCGGGTGGGGGTTCTCTCCGCAATACGACTCGAGGATAGACCCCCACCCCAACCCTCCCCCGCAAGCGGGAGAGGGAGCGCACCCAATTCGTGACTTCTAGCGATCCAGCACCGCGCGTGCGGTGGCCTCATCGGTGATGAGGCCGTTGATCACCCGGCCCGCCAGCGCGGCCTTGATCGAAGGCACCTTGGCAGCGCCGACGGCCGCCGCGATCGTGGTCGATACCGCGGGGATCTGCGGCGGAATGCTGGTCAGCCGCTTGTTGGTGCCACCCTTGATCAGGCGGCCCTTGGCATCATAGGCCCAGCCCGTCACCTCGCCGACCGCACCGAGCCGCATCATCTCCAAGAGCTCTTCGCGGGTGACGAAGCCGTCGACATGGACCTGGGCCTTCTGGTCCATCTGGCCGATGCCGATCAGGCGCAGATCGGCCTTGGCGGCGACCGCCCTCACCCGCGCGATCGGGTCGATGCGAATCATGCGGTTGCGCTCGTCCTCGCTCGACATCAGGAACGGCAGCGGCATCGGGTAATGCCGCGCACCGGTGCGGTCGGCGAGCCGTCCGACCGTGTCGTAGAAGCTCGCCGAGCCGTCGGCGGAGATGTTGCCGACCAGCGAGACGATCTGATGATCGGGCCGCTCGATCGGCGAGACCCGCTCGACCGCGGCACGCACCGCGCGGCCGGTGCCGAGCGCCACGATGACAGGCGTCTCCGAGCGCAGCGTCAGCTCCAGCAGATTGGCGCTGCGTTCAGCGATCCCGGCATTCGACAGCGGCGCCGCCGGATCCGATGGCACGACGTCGCAATGCACCAGATCGAACCGCTCCTTCAGCCGCGATGCCAGTTCCATGCAGGCCGCAATGGGGTGCTCGAGGCGAAACGTGATCAGCCGCTCGGCAAGACACAGCGACACCAGGCGCTGCGCCGAGGCCCGCGACACCTGCAGCATCTTCGCAATTTCGTCCTGGGTGTGGCCCGCGATGAAATACAGCCAGCCGGCGCGCGCCGCATCGTCGAGGCGAGACTTTTCGTTGTCGGGCGCAGCCATGATCTTGCGTCAGCCTTCGTTCCAGAAATCCGTCATCGCGGCGAAGATTCGATCCGCCCCGGCCTGCTTCAGCAGAGCACTGCCGTCCGCCAGCCGATAGTGGGAGCCGCCGACAAATCCCCACACTTTCATGCCCGCGGCCCTCGCCGCCGTCACCCCGCTGACGCTGTCCTCGATGACAAGCGTGCGGCGCGGCTCGGCTCCCATTTTGCCGGCGGCAAGCAGGAAGAGGTCCGGCGCCGGCTTGCCGTGCTCGACCATCTGCGCGGTGTAGAGCCGTGGCCCGAAGCTCGACGCAAGACCGGTCAGCTCCAGCGAATACTTCACCCGCTCAAGATCGCTCGATGAGGCGACGCAATACGGCAGCTGCAATTCCGCGAGCACGGCGGCGATGCCCGCAATCGGCTTGAGCTGCGAGCGGAAGGTCTCGCGCACCTGCTGCGCCAATTCGGGCAGGAACGTCGCAGGCAACGGCTTGCCCACGTCCCGGCAATACGCGACCAGGGCCGTGGTGCTGCGCCCGAGGAAGAGTTCGAGCGCCCGCTCGGTGCTCATCTCGATGCCGGCCTTCACCATCGCCTCGGCGAGGCAGCGGCAGCTCAACTCCTCGCTGTCGACGAGCACGCCGTCGCAGTCGAAGATGACCAGATCGGTCTTGGGCAGCCGCGGATCCATCCCGGCATGAGATCATATGCTCACGCCGTGAGCAATAGATCACAGTTTGTGCGCGGAATGCCGCGCCTCAAATGGTCGCGGTGCACCGCCAACCATGCTGTGCGACAAGGCGAAATGCCGCATGACACACCTCTGATCGCGACCATCGTCGTGGGCCTCGGACTCGCCTTCGTCTTCGGAACCATCGCCCAGCGCTTTCGGGTTCCGCCACTGGTCGGGTATCTCATCGCGGGCGTCGCCGTGGGTCCGTTCACGCCGGGCTTCGTCGCCGATCAGGCGCTCGCGACCGAGCTCGCCGAGCTCGGTATCATTCTCCTGATGTTCGGCGTCGGCCTGCATTTCTCGCTGAACGACCTGCTGTCGGTACGCGCGATCGCGGTGCCCGGTGCCATCGCGCAGATTGCGGTCGCCACACTATTAGGCCTCGGCCTCGCGCTGGTGATGGGCTGGACCGTCGGCGCCGGCCTGGTGTTCGGGCTCGCGCTGTCGGTTGCAAGTACCGTCGTGCTGTTGCGCGCGTTGCAGGAGCGCCGCCTGATGGACACCGAACGCGGCAAGATCGCGGTCGGCTGGCTGATCGTCGAGGACCTCGCCATGGTGCTCGCGCTGGTGCTGTTCCCGGCGGTGGCGAGCTTCCAGGGCGGCGATGGCGCGGCACTCACCTCCGATCCGCTCGCCACCCGCTTCGGGCTTGGGCTGACCGGCGTGCTGGTGCTGACGCTGGTCAAGATCGCCGTGTTCATCGCGCTGATGCTGGTGGTCGGACGGCGGCTGATCCCGTGGGCCCTGCACTACATCGCGCACACCGGCTCGCGCGAGCTGTTCCGGCTGGCCGTGCTCGCGATCGCGCTCTGCATCGCGTTCGGCGCCACCAAGCTGTTCGGGGTGTCGCTGGCGCTCGGCGCCTTCTTTGCCGGGATGATGCTGCGGGAATCGCCGCTCAGCCAGCGCGCCGCCCAGGAGACCCTGCCGCTGCGCGACGCATTCGCGGTGCTGTTCTTCGTCTCCGTCGGCATGCTGTTCGATCCGCTCAGCGTGGTGCGCGAACCCTGGCCGTTTCTCGCGACGCTGTTCGTCATCGTGGTCGGCAAATCGCTCGCAGCGCTTCTGATCGTCGTGCTGTTCCGTCACCCGATGGCGACCGCCCTGATGATTTCGGCGAGCCTCGCCCAGATCGGCGAATTCTCCTTCATCCTGGCCGAACTCGGTGTTGCGCTCAATCTGCTGCCGAAGGCCGGCCGCGACCTGATCCTGGCGGGCGCGATCTTCTCGATCATGCTCAACCCGCTGGTGTTCGCGGTGGTCGACTGGCTGACATTGCGGATCGAGAAGCCGAAGGCTTCCTCGCCAACCGTCGCAACGGCTGAACCGATCCCGATCACCGACTTGCAGGATCACACCATCCTGGTCGGCTATGGCCGGGTCGGCAGCATCGTGGGTGATGCCCTGCATCAGCGCAACGCGCCGTTCCTCGCGGTCGAGGCGTCCGACGACATGGTCGCAAGGCTCAGGCAGCGCGGCATCGAAGCCCTGATGGGCAACGCCGCGCGTGCGAGCGTGCTGCGCGCGACCAATCCGGCCGGCGCACGATCGCTGGTCATCGCCATTCCCGAGGCATTCGAGGCCGGACAGATCGTCGAGCAGGCCCGCGCGGCCAATGCCGATATCCGGATCATCGCGCGCGCCCATTCCGACGCCGAGGTCGATCATCTGAAGGGCCTCGGGGCCGACATCGTGATCATGGGCGAGCGCGAGATCGCCCGTGGCATGATCGAGGAGCTCGACCGCAGACACGCTGGTGTCGCCACGCAGGATACGGCAACCGCGAGGGAAGATTCCGCGGCCTGAGGTCACGGCGCCCACTGCGCGACGAAAGGAGATCAAGACATGGCATTCAAGAGCCCGCACGTTTCACTGGTGTCGTTCTCGATCGAGATCGGCGCCGAGGCCACGACCAATGTGATGCAGATCGAGACCGATCTGCATCTGAACACCCGCCATCCGAGCTATGACGCCGCGGCGATCGAGCGTCTGGTGCGCGACGCGCAAGCCTATCTCGCCGGCAACGCCGACCAGATCACGCAAATCCGGCTGGTCTCCAACCGCAGCGGGCAGACCTGAGGAAATCAGCCACCAAGAAACGCGGGCGCCAGATCTTCCTGCACGATGATGTTGGCGGCTTCCGTCGTCAGCTCGCTGCCGACAAGGTCGAGATTTTTCGCGGCCTCGAACAGCATCGCGCGGACGTCGTCCGGCGTCAGCACGCCCTTGGCGATCAGCTTGCGCACCAGCGCCTGCAAAATCAGAACGTCGATCTCGCCATGGGCCAGCGGTGTCGGCTTGTCCGTCATGATCGTCTCCCGGGACCGAGGTTCGCCGCAAGCGAGGCGGCTAGCGCGGCGATGACGCGATATCCTTGTGCAACTCCTCGAACGCACGGCGCAGGCCGTGCAGCTGGTCGACCAGATGCAGGATGACGTCGATCCCCTCGTCGTTGACGCCGAAATCGCCCTTCAGATCGCGGATCAGATGCGCGCGCGCCAGGTCGGTGTCGGAGAAGCTGATCTCGTGCATGGTCTCGTCCGGAACGAGCCATTGCTGCTCGATCCAGAACTCCAGGGTCTGCACCTCGAGACCCGCATCGATCAGGAACTGCTTCTTGTTCATGATGCACCATCATCGCGTGGATTGAATCCCTTGCGATCCCAGTTCGACACGAACGCCTCGAGCGCAGGATCGGGTCCTTTGGGCAGGACCACCTTGAGCTTGACGAACTCATCGCCATGACCGCCGCCGACCTTGGGCGCGCCCTTGCCGCGCAACCGCATCGTCGTGCCGGTGTTCGAGCCCTTCGGAACCGTCATGGTGACCGCGCCGGTCGGCGTCGGAACGTTGACCTTGCCGCCGAGCACGGCCTCTGACAGCGAGATCGGCAATTCCAGCGAGATGTCGTCGCCCTCGCGGGTGAAGCGCGGATCAGGGCGAACCTCGACCTCGATCAGCGCGTCGCCGGGACCGCCCTTGCCGCTGCCGGGCATACCCTTGCCACGCAGGCGAATGACCTGGCCGTCGACGAGCCCCGGCGGGATCGTGACGTCGAGCGTGCCGCCGTCGGGAAGCGTCAGGCGCTTGCTCGCGCCGGTGATCGATTCCGCGAAATCGATCGCGAGGCTATAATGCAGGTCGCGGCCGCGCCGGTTGGCGCGTGCCTGCTCACTGCGCCGGAGCAGCTCGGCGAACGCGTCGTCCTGGTCCATATAGTCGGCATAACCGGAACTGTCGGCGTAGGAATGCCCCTCACCCGCGGTGGCGAAATCCCGGTAGTAGCGATGCTGCGGCCGCTCGGCACCGCTCGCGTCGATCTCGCCGGCGTCAAAGCGCTTGCGCTTGTCGGCATCCGAGAGCAGATCGTTCGCCGCGGCGACTTCCTTGAACTTTTCCTCGGCTGCCTTGTCACCCGGATTGAGATCCGGATGCAGCTTCTTCGCCAGCTTGCGATAGGCCTTCTGGATATCGGCCGAGGACGCCGTCGGGGCAACGCCAAGAACCTCGTACGGATTTCTCACAACATGCTCCGCAACACCGTGAGTGCACCTGCAATCATGAGGGCGCAAAAGCAGCCGATTTGCAAGTGCGCTCGCACGTCGCCCGGCAATGGGCGACGCAGCATGCGCTCAGATCGCGGCCCGCTACGAGGTGTGTCCGGGATCGAGATAGTTCGGCATGTTCTTTTTCTGCTGCGGCGTCATCCTGGCGGGATCCGGCTTGCCCGGCACGCCCCGCGGACCCAGCAGGGCTCGCTGCATATCGTCCTCGCTCAGGCGCGGCTTGCCGTCGTCAAGCTGTCCGCTGCCACCGTGACTCTGTGCCATGACCGACCTCCAGTGATGATCGCCTGCGCGCGGGAAGAAGAGAGTGCGCGCTCCGCCGGAACGAGCCGGCGGAGCGCGATTGTACCTCAGCGTTGCTCTTGCCGCTTCTCCTCCGCGGGGTGACCTGCGGCGGGCGCAGCATGCGGCGGCGCCTGAACGTGCGGCGCGGCCTGAATGTGCGGCTCCGGCCGTGCTGCCGACTGCGGATGCGCCTCAGGGCGAGCCATCGTCTCCGGCCGTGCTTCCGGCCTTGGCGCGGGCTCCGGTCGTGCTTCGGGTCTTGCGGCCTGCTCCGGCCGCGCGACGGGCTTCGCGGCAGGCTCGGGCCGCGGCTCCTCCTTGCGCACCTCCTCAGGCCGCCTCTCCGGTGCGGCAGGACGCGCCGCTTCCGTTGCAGGCCGCGGCTCAACCTTCGGCTCGGCGGCGGGCGCTGTGCGCTTTTCGTCGACCGCGGGCTTGTTCGCCTCGGCGGGCGGATGCGCCGCAACGCCCTTCTCGGGGACCGGAAGCGCATGCGAACCGCCAGCCGCCGGTGCAGCAGGGTGCGGCTCAACCTTCGTCTCGGGAGCAGGAGCTGCGCGCTTCTCCTCGGCTGCCGGCTTGTTCTGCTGAGCGGCCGGAAGCTCCTTACCCGGGACCGGAAGCGCATGGGAGTCAGCCGCAGGTGCAGCCGCAGTTCCCGGCCGCGCCGGCTCCCCGGCCGCTGGCCGTGCAGCGCTGGCAGGCACCACCTCGCCGGCCGGCCGCGCGCGGACCACACCCGGTCCCTTCAACTCGCCGGGCCGCGCCGTTGCAGCGACTGCGGGCACGCCGTTGTTGGTCCGCTTGAACAGGCTCGGATCCTGGCTTGCGGTCTCGACCTGCTTGCGTTGCAACGGGGTCGCCGCGAAATGCTGTTCCTTGGCGATCGTACGTTCGGCGGGAGTCGGCCGTACCTCGATGCCGCCGCGGCCGCCATTGTAGCTGACGTTATTGATGGTGGTCTGATTGATCGTGACGTTCTTCTCGTAAACGTTGGTGATCCGCGCGCCTTCCAGATTGTTCACGGTGCGATTGTAGAAGAAGTTGCCGTGATCCCAGCGGCCGCCTTCATAGCCTGAACCGCCGTAGCCGAAGCCGTAATTGATGCCGCCGTAGAAGCCGACGCGATCGCCCCAATAGCCCTGATGGAAAATGAAGCCGCCGCCGAACGCGCCCCAGTAACCGGGGGTCCAGAGCAGCCCGACCCGCGGCGGCTGCACCCAGGTGCCCGGCACCCAGTAGTAATCGCCGCGATCCTCGTCCCACGACCAATTGCCCGGAGACCACATGTAACCGGGCCCCGGCACCGGCGGCTGATCGTAGGTCGGCAACGGCGGCGGCGCGGTCTCGACGGCAGCGACCGGCGCGCATGCCGCATCCTGCGCGATTGCCGGCACGGCCGTCGCGGTGAACAGCGCCGTAGCCAGCGCGGCGCACGACGCGGTCGAAAGAAGACGAGTGATCATTGGGAGCCTCTTCGATGAGCACGTTCAACGTGAGAACCGGAACAAAGTTCCGTGCATCGGCAACGTACCGACACACTTTCATCGCTAGCGCCTCGACCTTACATCAACCTGAAACAGCGCCACACGCATCACGCAGCCATTCATCGACGGTTCAGAGTGTGCAGTGACTCATCATCGCGCGATTCAGTGGAACAGCGCGCGACGCACGTCTGCATCATCGCGTGCATTCCGCAAGGGGCGAGATGACAGCTGCTGAAATCGCGAATATGACTTCGGCTCTCGCACGATTGCAACCATCCGGACTCGTCGCGCGGCTCATTTCGCAGGCACCGCGATCAGCCGAGCCGCCATCTGCGTGATGCGGGCCCCGATTTGTCGGCGCGTCCGTAGCAATGCCTCCGGATGAGTGCCAAAGGCGAACACCGGCAGTCGCAACACCTCAAAAGCGGTATGCCGGCGGCCGCGCTCCGCGATTGACACTCCCCTGAAACGACCACACGATACGAGCAGCGGTGGCGTCAGGCCCGCGGTTCTCCGCCCGGCACGATTGGACGTCGGTCGCATGATGGATGTCATCGTTCCGCCATCTGTCGCCGGCGGCAATGCATGGCATAATGGATCTCGACGAGCCTGTGCTGCCTTGAGGTGCCACGATGAACATTGAAAAATATACCGATCGCGTCCGCGGCTTCATTCAGTCGGCACAATCGCTTGCGACGCGCGAGGGACACCAGCAGTTCTCGACGCTCCACATCCTGAAGGTGCTGCTCGACGACAGTGAAGGCCTCGCAGCCGGCCTGATCGACCGCGCCGGCGGCAACTCGCGCGCGATCCTCAAGGCAACCGAAGACGCGCTGGCGAAGGTGCCGAAGGTGAGCGGCGCCGGCTCCGGACAGATTTACCTCGCGCCCGAGACCGCGCGCGCCTTCGCCGCGGCGGAACAGGTCGCCGACAAGGCCGGCGACAGCTTTGTCTCGGTCGAACGCCTGCTGCAGGCGCTGGCAGCCGACAAGGACAGCGAGGCCGGCAAGCTGCTCGCCAAGGGCGGCGTCAATCCGCAGAACCTGAATGCGGCGATTAATGCGCTGCGCAAGGGCCGCACCGCCGACAGCGCATCGGCCGAGAATGCCTATGACGCGCTGAAGAAGTACTCCCGCGATCTCACCCAGGCCGCGCGCGACGGCAAGCTCGATCCGGTGATCGGCCGCGACGAGGAGATCCGCCGCACGATTCAAGTTCTGTCACGCCGCACCAAGAACAATCCCGTTCTGATCGGCGAGCCCGGCGTCGGCAAGACCGCGATCGTCGAGGGGCTTGCGCTGCGCATCGTCAATGGCGACGTGCCGGAGAGCCTGCAGGACAAGGCGCTGCTCGCGCTCGATCTCGGCGCGCTGATTGCCGGTGCAAAGTATCGCGGCGAGTTCGAGGAACGGCTCAAGGCGGTGCTGCAGGAGGTGACGTCCGCGGAGGGCGGCATCATCCTGTTCATCGACGAGATGCATACCCTGATCGGCGCCGGCAAGGGCGATGGCGCGATGGACGCATCGAACCTGCTGAAACCCGCGCTCGCGCGCGGGGAGCTGCACTGCATCGGCGCCACCACGCTCGACGAGTATCGCAAGCATGTCGAGAAGGACGCGGCGCTGGCCCGGCGGTTCCAGCCGGTGTTCGTCTCGGAACCGACGGTCGAGGACACCATCTCGATCCTGCGCGGCCTCAAGGACAAATACGAGCAGCATCATGGCGTGCGCATCGCGGATTCGGCGCTGGTCGCAGCCGCCACGCTGTCGAACCGCTACATCACCGACCGCTTCCTGCCCGACAAGGCCATCGATTTGATGGACGAGGCCGCGGCACGGCTGAAGATGCAGGTCGATTCCAAGCCTGAGGAACTCGACTCGCTCGACCGCGAGATCATCCGGCTCAAGATCGAGCAGGAGGCATTGAAGAAGGAGACCGATCTCGGCTCCAAGAGCCGCCTGCAAACCCTCGAGAAGGATCTCGTGGATCTCGAGAAGAAGTCGGCGGACATGACGTCGAAATGGCGGTCGGAGAAGAGCAAGCTCTCCGACGCGCAGAAGATGAAGGGTGAGCTCGAGCAGTTGCGCACCGAGCTTGCCAATGCGCAGCGCAAGGGTGAATTCCAGAAGGCGGGCGAGCTGGCCTACGGCCGCATTCCGGAGCTCGAGAAGAAGCTCGCTGCCGTCGAGACCAGCGAGACCTCGTCCGCCAGCGAGACCGTGACCGCCGACAACATCGCGCAGGTCGTCTCGCGCTGGACCGGCGTGCCGGTCGACAAGATGCTGGAAGGCGAGAAGGACAAGCTGCTGCGCATGGAGGAGATGATCGGCAAGCGCGTCGTCGGCCAGGCCGAGGCCTTGCGTGCGGTGTCGACCGCGGTGCGCCGCGCCCGCGCCGGCCTGCAGGACCCGAACCGGCCGATCGGCTCGTTCATGTTCTTAGGTCCGACCGGCGTCGGCAAGACCGAGCTCGCAAAAGCGCTCGCCGAATATCTGTTCGACGACGAGACCGCGATGGTCCGGCTCGACATGTCCGAGTTCATGGAGAAGCACTCGGTCTCGCGGCTGATCGGCGCGCCACCGGGCTATGTCGGCTACGACGAGGGCGGCGCGCTGACCGAGGCCGTTCGGCGCCGGCCCTACCAGGTCGTGCTGTTCGACGAGATCGAGAAAGCCCATCCCGATGTCTTCAACGTGCTGCTGCAGGTGCTCGACGATGGCCGCCTGACCGACGGCCAGGGCCGCACCGTCGATTTCCGCAACACGCTGATCATCATGACCTCGAACATCGGCGCCGAGTACCTCGTCAACCAGCCGGAGGGCCAGAGCACAAGCGCGGTGCGCGAGCAGGTGATGAACATGGTGCGGGCGCACTTCCGCCCCGAATTCCTCAACCGCATCGACGAGATCATCCTGTTCCACCGGCTGCAGAAGAGCGACATGGGCCGCATTGTCGAGATTCAATTCTCGCGCCTGCGCAAGCTGCTCGAGGATCGCAAGATCGAGCTGGAGCTCGATCCGAAAGCGCGCGACTGGCTGGCGGAGAAGGGCTGGGATCCGGCCTATGGCGCCCGCCCGCTGAAACGGGTGATCCAGCGCAGCGTGCAGGATCCGCTCGCCGAGATGATCCTCGCCGGCGACGTGCGCGACGGCTCGCGGGTGAAGCTCTCCGCCACCAAGGCCGGCCTCACCTTCAACGGCAAGAAGCCCGAGAACGCTGCCGCGGACGAATTCGAACCGGTGTGAGCGAAGCCGGGATCGCCGACGACGCGCCGTCATCGCCGCGTCGTCCGGGCGCATCATATGCAAGCTGGATATACAAGCCGACCTGCAACCAGGGAGAGCGCCATGACGCAGCAGAACATCAAGGACAACATGGAGGTCATCGGCGCCGACGGCGTGCATGTCGGCACCGTCGATCACGTGGAAGGCAACCGCATCAAGCTCAAGAAGAGCGAAAGCGACGGCTTCCACAAAGGCCATCACCACTATATCGAGCTCGGCTTCGTTGCCGGTGTCGAAGGCACCAAGGTCCGGCTGTCAGCCAACGCAGCCATTGCCGTGACCCTCGAGGAGGAGAAGTCCGGAAAGCCGGTTGGTCCATCCGCGGAAGCCTAGCAATCCGGGCTCTTGTAAAGGCTCCGATGGCATGCTCCTCTGCCCCTGTCTGGACGTCGATCCGGCGTCCGGTTCAGGCTTTTTCGCGTGGAAGTGCCGTTAGTTAAGGAGAGATGCGTGCCATCAGCCGTTCCGCAACCGGTCGCTGCGAAACTGACGCGCGCGGCCATCTTCCTTGCGGTCACGATCAAGCCCAATCCGGAATTTGATACCGTGGTGCGGTCGCTATGTGCGGACGTGGCTGCGCTGGTGCGCGCGGTCGGCTTCCGCGATCTCGAGGGCCGGCTGTCCTGCGTGATGGGCATCGGCTCGGATTCGTGGGACCGGCTGTTCGGTGCGCCGAAGCCGCAAGGTCTGCATCCGTTCCGCGAGATCAACGGCGTCCACCACGCCGTCGCCACACCAGGCGACCTGCTGTTCCACATCCGCGCCGTGCCGATGGACCTGTGCTTCGAGCTCGCGACACAGATCATGTCACGGCTCGGCGATGCGGTTGCCACCTCGGACGAGGTGCACGGCTTCAAATATTTCGACGAGCGCGACCTGCTCGGCTTCGTCGACGGCACGGAGAACCCGGAAGACCAGGCGGCGACCGAGGCGACGATCATCGGCGACGAGGACGCAGCCTTCGCCGGCGGCAGCTATGTGATCGTGCAAAAATACCTGCACGATCTGAAGAAGTGGAACGAGCTGCCGGTCGAGATGCAGGAGAAGATCATCGGCCGCACCAAGCTGTCGGACATCGAGCTCGACGATGCGGTGAAGCCGAGCTACGCGCATAACGCGCTGACGACGATCGTCGAGAACGGCGAGGAGCTCGACATCGTGCGCGACAACATGCCGTTCGGCAACATCAGCAGGGGCGAGTTCGGCACTTATTTCATCGGCTATGCCAAGTCCCCGCACCGGATCGAGCAGATGCTGGAGAACATGTTCGTCGGCAAGCCGCCGGGTAATTACGACCGCCTGCTCGACTTCAGTCGCGCCGTAACCGGCACGCTGTTCTTCATCCCGTCTGCGACCTTCCTGGAGGACGTCACCAGCGAACCACCTGCACCCGCGCCCGCTGAGCCGTCGCTGGACGACGCCGGGGCCGACGAGGCACCTGCACAAAAAATACCGCCGTCCGACGGCTCGCTCGGGATCGGCTCACTCAAAGGAGAGGCTGGACATGAATAATCTTCATCGGGGACTGGCCCCCATCTCAGACGCGGCATGGGCCCAGATCGAAGAGGAGGCCTCGCGGACGTTGAAGCGCCACTTGGCGGCGCGCCGTGTCGTCGACGTCGATGGTCCGAAGGGCACGGACTTTTCCGCGGTCGGCACCGGCCATCTGAAGAAAATTGCGACACCCGGCGACGGGGTCGAGGCGACGCAGCGTGACGTGCGCGCGCTGGTCGAGCTGCGCGTGCCGTTCGAGCTGTCGCGCCAGGCGATCGACGACGTCGAACGCGGCTCCAATGATTCCGACTGGGATCCGCTCAAGGAAGCCGCGCGAAAGATCGCCTTCGCCGAGGATCGCGCGGTGTTCGATGGCTACACCGCCGCCGGCATTCAGGGCATCCGTCAGGGCACCAGCAACCCGGTGCTGAAGCTGCCGTCGAGCATCAAGAATTACCCCGCCGTGGTCGCGCAGGCGGTCAGCCAGTTGCGGCTCGCCGGCGTCAACGGTCCCTATACGCTGCTGCTCGGCACCGAGCCCTATACCGCGATCGGCGGTGCGACCGACGACGGCTACCCCGTGCTGCAGCACATCCAGCGCCTGATCGACGGCAAGATCATCTGGGCACCCGCAATCGCGGGCGGCGTCCTGCTCACCACCCGCGGCGGCGATTTCCAGCTCTCGATCGGCCAGGACCTTTCGATCGGCTATCTCAGCCACTCGGCGACCTCGGTCCAGCTGTATTTCCAGGAGACCATCACCTTCCTGATGCTGACCAGCGAAGCATCGGTGGTGCTTGCGCCGGAGGCGAAGAAACCCGCCTAGTCGCACCGGCGTTGACTCTTCCAGGAAGCCTCCGGCCGAACTGTGCCGGAGCTTCCGTTGAACTTCAACGAAGAGGAGGCGCGCAATGGACTACGATCTCTACATCAACCCGAAGAAGGCGTCGGTCGGCCTTTATGTCCGCAAGGGCGCCGGCCTCCCCGATCTGGCCGATGCCAAGGACTGGGTGTTCGACGGCACCTGGGCGCAAGCCAATCTGCCGCCGCAGTTCGTGAAGGAGATCGAGGCCAACGGCCACGCCTTTCGCGACATGGACTGAGCTCAGCGCTTTGTTCTGGCGCGTTTTCTTCACGCGAACCGGTATCCACTTCGCTCGAAAACGCGCTACTTTTCGCCGATCTTCACCGGCGCGGTCTCGGGCATCAGGCTCATGGCCACGATGCCGACCACTGCTGCGAGCAGCAGATACCAGGACGGCGCCAACGGATCTCCAGTCACGTGCAGCAGCCACGTGACCACGAGCTGCGCGGTGCCGCCGAAGGTCGCGATTGCGACCGCGTAGATCGTGGCGAACACGCCGCCGCGGATGTTCTGCGGCAGTGCTTCGGTGAAGGCCGCATAAAATGCCGTGAACGGCAGCGATCCGATGAATGACAGGATGCCGAATCCGAACAGCAGCGACCACGCGCCGGGGTCCCGGACGATCCACAGGAAGGCCGGATAGGTCAGCACCAGCACGACGAGTTGCGGCCAGATCATGATCGGCTTGCGTCCGAGCCGGTCGGCAAGCCAGCCGCCCAGCACCGCGCCGATGATCTGAAGTCCGTTGCTCACCAGCGAGACGGTGAACGCCAGCGACGGCGACACATGCAGCGTATTCTTGGCGTAGGTCGTCATGTATTGCGTCACGTAGGTCGAGATCGTGCCGCTGGCCAGGATCATCACGGCCAGCAGGATCACACGAAGATGCCGACGCGCCAGCGTGACATGGCTCGAACGCTCGACCCCCGCCACGGCGCGGTCGCCGTGAGGCACCGTTTCCGGCAGCGTCCGGCGCATCCAGATGCCGAACGGCAGGCAGACGGCCCCGAGCAGAAATGCGACCCGCCATCCGTAAGCCTGCAGCATATCGGGCGCCATCGTGCTGCTCAGGATGACCCCGACCAGGGCGCCGACGGTCGCCGCGATCTCCTGGCTGGCCGGCTGCCATGCCACCACCAGGCCGCGATTCCGGGGGGCCGCGATCTCGATGAGATAGGCCGTGGTCGGCCCGACCTCGCCGCCGAGCGCGAAGCCCTGCACCATCCGCGCCAGGATCACGATGATCGGAGCCACAACGCCGATCGCGGCATAGGACGGCGTCAGCGCGATGGTCAGGATCGCGCCACCCATCAGCGCGAAGCTCAGCAACATCGCTGGCCGCCGGCCGACCCGGTCGGAGAAGATGCCGAGCACGATGCCGCCAATGGGGCGCGTCAGGAAACCGGCGCCGAAGGTCGCAAGCGACAGCATCAGGCTGCCGTATTCGCTGTGCGCCGGAAAGAAGGTGCGCCCGATCTCGGTCGCAAAGAAGCTGTAGGTGATGAAGTCGTAGAACTCCAGCATGTTGCCGATGGTCGCGGCAAAGGCTGCGCGCTTGACATCGAACTGTTCCCTGCTCGCAATGTCCGGCAACGCTCTCGATTCCTTAAGCTTGGCTGTCCGGAGCGAGTATCATTCCTCAGGCCATGCAAGGCAAGGCATGGCGTTCAGCGCGATCCTGAATCAGAGGCCGCGCAAGGGCCGCATGGGTTCATCGAGCCGAAGGAATGATCGCGCGGAGGATGTCCCTGTTCCAGCGTTGCCGGGCGCCGTCGAATGCCGCGAAATCGTGATCGAATTGCCAATAGGCCCACGCCCAGCCGAAGCCTTCAGCGCGCCTCGCCACGAACGACAGGTACTTCGTCCGGCTCTCCGCCGGCGCGCGCTCGTAGACGCCGAACTCGCCGAGATAGATCGGGCGCTGCTCCCTCTCCGACCACGACCTGACCTTGTCGAAATCGGCGGCGGCCTTGGCTTCGTCCTCCGCTGAGCCCCAACTCAACGGGTCGATCTTCGAGAAAGTCGCCGACCACGG
This sequence comes from Bradyrhizobium sp. B097, assembly GCF_038957035.1. Classification (NCBI taxonomy): domain Bacteria; kingdom Pseudomonadati; phylum Pseudomonadota; class Alphaproteobacteria; order Hyphomicrobiales; family Nitrobacteraceae; genus Bradyrhizobium; species Bradyrhizobium sp. B097. The sequence continues at coordinate 1,749,108 of NZ_CP152412.1, read as the reverse complement.
CGCGCCCTGATGGGTGAATTGCAGCGGCAAATAATAGTGGAATGTGACGATCAGGTTCCTGTCGCCGGCCGGCAACGTCAGCTGCTCGACCGGCAGCTCCTCGGTGTTCAGGACGGCGACGACGACATCGCGCTTCGGATTCGTGCCCCTGATGATGGCCAGGCATTCGCCGAGCAGCGCATTCCACCCGGCCGATGTCATGTTCCCACCGGGCTCGTTCAGGATCTCAAACACGAGCGCGGGGTATTTGCCCGCGTAGCGCGACGCGATCTGGCGCCAGAACGCCTTGAGCTTCGCCGCGCATTCCGGCACGTCGCGTTGGCAGAGATCGGTATCGTGCTCATCGAGGATCGGGATCAGTCTGCTCGCCAGCACCTGCTCGATCACGGCATCGAGGCGCCGCAGGACGGCGTCATCCAGGATGTTGCCGGAATCCATGTGCCTGAAGCCGAAGAAGTTGATCCGGACGTGTGAAAAGCCTGCCTTGCGGATGGCGGTGAGGTTTTCCAGGCGAAAGGGCGCGTTCGGGTAACCTTCCCAGATGCCGTCATAGCCAAGAATATTGATGCCGCGCCCCAACGCCGCGACGTCCGGTGATGCCCCCTGCCCGGCCGCACGCGCGGGCGAGATCAGCACGGCAGAAAGCGCCACTGCCAGCAGCGCGCTCAAGGCTCTTTGCGGAACAAATCGAAACGCGGTCATGGCAACTCCAGCTCGCGCAGGCGCGACAACGGCAACGAGCGGCAAGCGGCGAGGAAAAAGGCGATCAACAGCACCGATGTGAACATCGTCGAACGCAGGAAGACCGTTTCGGTAAAATTGGTCTGGCAGTTCAGGAAGACGAACCCGACGATCAGCGCACAATGCAGACGGTCGATCGCCCGCTCCGCGATCAGGCAGAGCATCCTGTAGGAAAACAGAAAGACGCTCGCCATGAACAGCAAATAGCCCAGGAACCCGGTTTCGACGAGAATGGCGATGTAGCCGTTGTGGTAATTGTCGAGCACCCAGCCGTGGTTCTGGTTGAAATAGTCGTAGATCTCCGGTCTGGTCCAGAACCCGTTGATGCCAAATCCGAACAGCGGCGCATCATCGAAATGGCTGATGGCGTAATGCCAGATGAAGGTTCTTTCGGTAAAATTGATCGTCGTGTCGAACACGCGGATCGAGTCGTACCCGGTCGTGTAGAAGTACAGCATCAGCAACGCGGCAGCGACGCACATGGCACATGGCAGCACCGCGTAGACCCGCATGCAGCTGACCGACCACAAGGAGGTCAGCAACAACGCACAGGCGACCAGCGACAAGGCGCCGGCGCCGCGCGACTCTGAAAAGACGACGCAGGTCGAGGCCAGTGCGAACGTCACGAGGAACGGCAGCCATCCCTGTCCGGTTATCTTGCGATAACAGGCAAAGAACATAAGATAGGCGCCAGCGAAGCCCAGGGTCTGCTTCGACTCGAAGACGCCCTGCCATTGCCCATTGTGCATCCAGGTCTGGTCCACGCCGATGTCCGGGAGTGCGACCGCACAAACCGCGGAGCCGGCGATCAGGACGAAGAGGCCGCGGGTGGTCGATTTCACGATGTCGTCGATGTCGACGCGACTGACCATGCAGAACGCGCCCAGCGTCGTGACCGCGAGCGCCGCGGCCTTCATCAGGGCCGCCGCGTCCAAATTGGTCCAGAGCACCGAAATCGTGGCGAACGCATAGAATGCGACGATCACAAGCGTATCGAGATTAAACGCCAGCCGCAGGCAGGGACGGATGAACAGGCTCGCATAGATCAGCACCCCCCACATCAGCAGGGCGACGGCCTGCTGAACCAGCGTTACCTCGGTCGGAAGCAGCGCGGGGTGGAACGTCCCCATCGACATGATCACGTTGACGGTGATCGACCAGTTGACGACGGTTCGCGCGAAATCTTCCGCATCAACGCCCGGCGCCTGCCAGACCGAGCTATCGACTGCTCGACCGTCCATCGATTGTACTCCGCTCATTGAAGAGCTCGCCGCTCCGGTGGATCGGAGCGGCACATTGCACTCGGTACGGACTCAGTCCTTGGTCGCCGAGGACCGGGTCCGGTTGAACAGCAGATAGAGGGCGTGCGGATTGGTCGTCAGATAGCGCCAGAACAGCCGGCGCGGCTCGAGCCAAACACGCCAGGCCCATTCGAGCCCGACGATCTGCATCCATCTCGGCGCGCGCGGCCGCGATCCGGACAGGAAGTTGAACAATCCGCCCGACGTCTTGATGACGCCGACATTGCCAAGCCGCGACATGAATTCGTCGACGAAGGCCTGCTCATAGGGCACGCCAAGCGCGACCCAGAGAAAGTCCGGCGCCAGAGCGTTGATCTCATCCACCTTGGCCCGAAGCGCGTCGCCGCGCAGATAGCCGTGCGAATAGCCGACGATCTTGAGTGCCGGATAGGCCCGGCGGACATTGGCGATTGCCGCCTTGTTTTCGGCCTCGTTCGCACCGAACAGGTAGAAGGTCAGCCCGAGCTCTTCCGCTTTGCGCGCAACGTCGTGGAACAAGTCCGTGGTCGCAACGCGCTCGGGAAGCGGGTTCGGCGACCGCAGCTTCGACACCATGACCAGCGGCTGCCCGTCGGCATTGATCAGGTCGGCGGCACGGAACAGCCGGTCGGTCATCGGCTCGGTGGAGCAGCGCGACAGCACCTCGCCATTGGCTGATGTCAGATACAGCGGCCGATCGATACGCCGGTTCGGATACACCGCCTCGACCATGAAATCCGCGGTCTGCTCGCGATCGAGCACAGCGAGCCGCAGCCCGCCGATCGTCGCCCGCGCAACGCTGGCGGTCGCAGCCCTGCCGACAGGATTGGTGCGACGCTCCGGCACGCCGTTCGGCATCGTTGATTCGGCCGGCGCATCCGCGAAGGAAACCGGCTGCCCGGCGCTCGAAGTGTTGCAAATCCGGACAGCTGGAGCAGCCATATCCGAATCGAGACGCCGCGGCCGCTCGTGATCGGCCTGCAGGGGCGAGATTGCGTCGGAAACGCGGGCTTTTTGGCTGTTAGTCAACATTTCAGCAGGGGCTCCAGTGCTTACGTGCACCTAACTGCAATATCCGGTCCAGACGGATGCGATATCACGCGGCAGCGTGACGTGAGACGGACCGTGAGGGATGGTTAACGATGCCGGCGCTGGGCGGAGCGACAGCATCACACAGGATTCCGCAAGGCCGGCGATGTTTGAGCAGCAACACTGCGCAAAGGTCGAGGGACGACATTAATACAAATCGTAATCTCCCGGTGCCGGAGGTCGTCAGCCTTTGCTATAAGGAGATCACGGCGGCTCGACCGGCGCTTTGAAAACCCGTTTGTTTGGTTTCGCATGAATAAGAATGATGACGCGTTCGATGTTTGTATCGACGACGCATTCGACTTCCTGTCTGAAGAGTACGCGACATTGTTCGAAGGCTCGGACGCGACCGCCTTCCAGCATCCGCTGTGGCTCGACAGCCTGTATCGCAAGCTCGCTCCCGCCGCGGCAGCGAAGCCGCTGGTCGTCGTCGTCCGTCATCGCGCAAACAAGGCGCTTGCGGCCGTGCTGCCGCTGCTCCGCGTGCGGCGCGGCCCGATGCGCACGATCGAATTCGCGGACCTTCGTGTGTCCGACTATTTGTCACCGGTCTGCGCCGCCAAGACATTCGCCGACCTGCTGCAGGACCGGCAGGCCTGCGAGCAGCTTCGCAAACTGGTCCGGCCATTCGACCTGCTGCGCATTCCCAAGCTGCTCGATGCCAGGATGCCGATCGAGAATCTGCTCGGGGCGCCTCACCGCAGTCTGATGGATACCAATGCCTATGCGACGGTCCTGTCCGCGCCGTTCGAGCAATGGGAGCTCAACGCGCTGGGAAAATCCTATCAAAAGGAACTGGCAAAGAAATGGCGCCAGATCCACAAGAAGGGCACGCTCACCTTCGCATGCTGCAACGACAGCGCTTCCATCGGCGAAGCCATGGACGTGATGAGGAAGTTTCGCGGCCCGCGTTTCCAGGCACACGGCGACGGTGACCTGCTGCAGCGACCGGAATATTTCGATTTCTACTCGAGCGTGGCGCTTCGCGGCATGGGCTCCTTTACCCGACTCTATGCCATGAAGATGGATGGCGAGGTCATCGCCACCGCCCTTGGGCTGGCTCACCGCGGCAGCCTGCTCGTCGTCATGACGGCTTTCAACATCGAGGGATACAAGAGCCAGTCGATCGGCGCGCTGACCTTCGAGAGTGTCGCCAAAGACTGCATCGAGCGCGGAGACCGGGTGCTGGATTTCACCATCGGTGACGAACCCTACAAGATGCAGTTCGGAGGCCAGCCCACGCCGATGTCGAGCGTGACGCAGGCCGGCAGCGCGGCCGGATCGCTTGCACTGTTTGCGCTGAAGCAGGCGCCCTGGATCAAGCAGGCCGCGAAGCGGGTGACCGACCTCAGGCCGGTCCGCACCTCGACCGGTACACGCTAGATCGTGATGAGATCAGGTTGAGCTGGACTGCGTCGAAAGCTCAACTCTCCCTTGGGAGAGGTCGATTTGCGCAGCAAATCGGGTGAGGGGTTACGGTCTTTCGAGAGAGCAAGCGCCCTCACCCGGATTGCACCGGACGATGCTTCGCATCGCCGAGAGCAATCCGACCTCTCCCCGACGGGGGGAGGTGAACCGAGACTGCACCAAGCCGATTCAAATCAAAACTCGTCCGGCTTTAGAGCCGCTTGAGAAGCGCGGCCCTCTACCGAAGCGCGCTGCGAACGCGCATGACCCATCCCGGATGAATCCGGTCCACCTGATGCGTGATCATGCGGCGCAGGAAGTGCAGCTTCCGCTGCATGGTCCAACGTACATCGGTGTTCGAGGTCAAAGCCTGGCGGAAGTGCGCCAGTTGCAGTGAATGCCGGTCGGCGGCGAGCTTGTCGCGATCAGAATAGAACTGCGCAATCTTCTCCGTGCCCATGCCGTCGGTCTCGAGCCAGCGCGGCACATATTCGGTGCAGAGACGCTCGACATCCACCAGCAGTCGGCTCACGCCGGTACCGGCCGCAGGACAGTTGGTCTGGTAGGCATCGCCGATCAGCACGACGCCCGGCTGCAGATGGCCCTCGGTCACGGACAGGTCCATGACCCAGTTGTGCACCTGGCCGACGATCTGGAAATCGCCAAGGTAGCGCTCCAGTCCCGGCATCAGACGAAGCAGCGTCCGCCTGGTGTCGCGGCGCAGCTCGCGCATGATCGGATCGGTCGGGTCGCGGAACATGAACAGGTTCGCCCGCATGCCGCCCGACATCGGAAACAGGCTGAGATAGTCGACGCCGTCAGCCGCCTCCTTGCCGTAGCAGGTCAGCGCGTCGAAGCTGAAAGGCGCGTTATCCGGCCGCGCGATCGTGAAGCCGAACGTCACCGAATGGCGCGCGGCGATCATCTGCCGGCGCATTCCGAGATTGTAGCCAAGCGCGCCCGCCATGCCGGTCGCCAGAACGACCAGCCGCGAGACGACGCGTTTTCCGGAGGCCAGCGTCAGTTGCTGACGATCCTCGCTGCAGCTGACATTGGTCACCTGGTCGAGCAGGAAGCTGGATGTATCAGGCGTCAGGCCGCGGGCCATGTCGACGAGGTTGGCATAGGAAACCCCGTAGGACCGGCCGACGCCGATATCGACCAGTCTGCCGTCCCTGATATTGAGCACCCGGTCATAGGACGAGGCGACGGCCTCGACGTCGTCGATGAAGCCCAGACGGCGGAAGATATCGATCTGGCGTCCGGCGATCTTTTCGACGCGGAATTCATCCGGCGGGATCGAACGCTTGTCGATCAGGACGACCCGATACCCGGCACGCGTGAGGACGGCCCGCGCAAGCGAGCCCGCCAACCCGGCGCCAACAATGGCAACGTCCGCTTCGATCGTTTCAGCCTCGCAGGTTGCGATCGGCTGGGTCATGCTTTCCTCGGCAATCATATTTGTCCGCTCCGACGGCTAATTGGCTACGGAACTGCAATTTCCTTGCCTGCCCTGCCGCCGCGCAGAACGGACACGACGAGTTCCATGATTGAGGTTAACGACAACGCCCCCACCGCGATCAGCCCCTTCCCGGCACGTGGCTTGCAGCCACAGCGGTCATGAAACCGACGTTTTGGGCGCTCCACAGCAGGCTGGCGGGGCAACTGCCAGGCCATGGAGCTTCGACGGATGCCGTTGACGCGCTAACGCGGCTTCAACCAGCGCGGTCCACGCTGTCGAACCGGGCGCCGGAGAAGCATCCAATCTGCGCCGTTTGGACACAGCGAGGACGGCAGCGTTCCAGAATGGAGCAGCGCGACATATTGGCCGACTGCGTGCGCCCGGAGGCCGGTTGGAAGGAACGGAATCTTAGCAAGAGAACATTAACACTCCTGACCTCACCGATTGCTAGGGTCAGCAGCCTGACAGGATATTGAGACGTCTCTTGTGATTGCCTCCGTTCTCCAAATGCTACGGCGCGATGTGACGCGCGGCGTTGCCGGGACCATCCTCCTCAAGGTTGGCAGCGGCGGGCTTGCGTTCGCCCTGTTCTCGCTGGCCGCGCGAGCGATGACGCCTGACGCGTTCGGAGACTTCGCAACCCTGCTCTCCATCGCCCAGATCGGCGCCGTCGTGGGCCTGGTCGGCCAGGAGCTGCTGCTGGTTCGCTTCCTCAACGAGTACGAGGTGCGCAGTCAGGCCGAGTTCACCAAGGGTGTACTGCTGTCGAGCCTGAAGTACTCGGCGATCGGGATGCTGATCTCGATCGCCGCGATCGCCGCGGTGGCAACCATTCGCGGCGAATGGTGGCTCTTGATCCTCTCGGTCTCGGCGTTCACCGCCGTCAATGCTGGGCTGATGCTCGGCAGCCAGATCGCACGATCACTGGTCAGCATCCTGATGGGCGAAGGCAATCGCGAATTCTTCTGGCGGGTTGCCGTTGTCCTGGTGCTGATCGCAGCGCTGTTCGGCCACCGCCAGCTCACCCCCGCCGAGCTGTTCACCGCGATGACGGTCGCGATGGCGTTGGGGCTCATCGTGCAGATCGTGTCGATCGTGCGCGTGCTGCCGAACCTGCGCTCGGTCACGGCGCGCTTCGAGACGTCGCGCTGGAACCGCAGTGCGTTCCGCTTCTGGCTGGCATCCATTCTCGAAGCGGCGAACCAGTATTTCGACGTCATCCTGGTCTACTGGATGCTGGATCCGGCTACTGCGGGCGTCTATTTCGCCGCCTCGCGACTGGCCAACATCTTCGCGATGCTTTCCGCTGCGCTCTACACGTTCGGCGCGCGCCGGCTGCCGTCGCTGTATTTCAGCAAGAATCACCGCGAGCTCGAACATACGCTGAAGCTGATGGCCGAGGTGACCGCGCTCTGCGTGCTTAGCGGGCTCGTTATCGTCTGGGTCGGCGCTCCCTACCTTCTCGGCCTGTTCGGACCGCATTTCGCCGCGCAGCAGTGGGTGTTGATCGTGCTCGCGATCGGAACGGCCTTCCAGGCGGCAGGCGGGCCGTCCGCCGCGGTCCTGCAGCTGACAGGGCATGAGCGCGATTATGTTCCGGTGGTCGCCGCCAACGTGGCGCTGCGGCTGATCGGATTTGTCGTGCTGATCCCCTGGCTCGGCGTGCTCGGGGCCGCGATCTCGGCGACGGTTTCCCTGGTGCTCGCCACCATCGCACTTAATGTGCTGTGCCGCCGGCGGACCGGCGTCGACCCGTCAATCCTGGTGCTGTCGCATCTCTCGTCGTCGAAGGCCGGCGCTTACGCAGTCCGCGTTGCGGATAGCAAGGACTAGGGCGTTTTCAAGCGAAAGCCTGTCCCGCACTTGATGCGGGATGGACGCCGCTTCGCGTGAGGGAAAGGCGTCAAACAACAATCTAGAGCTTCAGCTTGCCAATCCCAGGGCTTCGCGCTGAGGGTTGCCGGCCGCGGCATTGCCCGCCACACGATTGACGACGAGCGCAATCGGGACCGAACCGAACCTGGACAGATCGGTCCGCGCCTTGCCGATCGCAGCCGGGTTGGCGGCGCCCTCGCGAACCACCAGGATCACCAGGTCGGCGTGGGCGGCCAGCGCGACCGCGGCCGGCTGCATGGCAAGCGACGATGCGTCGACGATGATCAGGCCGAAATCGGCGCGAATGTCGTCCTGGGGATAGGGCGGCGCCTTGCTGCTGGCGCCCAGCAGTTCGACGACCGACGGCAGATCGGCCTTGATGATCCCCGAGCCTTGCGGCGGCGCGTCTTCGGCGCGCCTGGTTTCCATCTCGATCAGGACGCTGAGCATCCCGTTCTTGACGGCGGACCGGTTGAGCGACCGTGCGACGGTGCTGCCGCCCGCACCGGTCTCGACCGACAGCAGCAGCGCCACCTTGCCGTGCTCACCCGGAAGCTGCTCGATGTTCTCGATCAGCAATTGAAGATGCGGACTGAGATCGGGCTCGGCCGCGGTCGAAATCGGGGTCTGCCAGACGCTCCTGACGGCATCCGACGACACCATGTTGGGAATGCGGGCCAGCACCGGCAATCCCGGCGGCAGCGCAGATTGCGGCGCGGCCGGGGCCGGTGCCGGTGCGGGCGCCTCGGCGCGGCGAAGCGGAATGCTTTTGATCGGGAGCTGCTTCAGATCGAGACCAGGCACGGCGACGATCGCCGTCGACGTCAGCAGCGAGACGATCGCGAGCGCGACGAGCAACAGAGGAAGCGGCGGAAGCGTCGAACGCACCGGCGGCGTCGCGGGCGATGCCACCTTGGTCTGCGAGTTCTGAAGACCGCGCTGCTCGTCGGTCGTCCGGTAGCGCGACAGGAACTGCTCGTAGATGTTCTTGTTGGCATCGGCATCGCGCTGCAATTCCTGCAGCTTGACGAGCGCTTGACCGTCGACAAGGATCTGCTGCTCGGCCGCCTTCAGCTGGTCTTCGAGCGCCTTCTGCTGGTCGCGCTGCGCCTCGAATTCCGACTTCGCGGTGTCGATGTTCTTCTTGCGCTCGATCTCGATCTGCCGGTTGAGATCGCTCAACTGGCTGAGCGCCATCACGAGGTCGGGATGACGATCGCCGAGCACGCCGCGCTTCTGGGCAATCTGGTCGTTGAGCGCGGAGCGCTGGGCGCGCAGCGCGCTCAGCAGGTCCTGCTTGACCGGGCCGTCGACATTGGCCTTCAGGTCGCGTTGCAGCTGCTCATAGCGCGACTTGGCCTCCTCGGCACGGGCGCGCGCCGCGGCAACCTGCTGCGTCAGGTCGGTGACGCGCAATTGCTGTGTGGTGGATTCCTTGCCGGCGTTGACGATCCGGTGCTCGAGCTTGAACTTGGCAACGGCATCTTCCGATGACCGCAGCCGGTCGTTCAAGGTCTTGAGCCGGCTCTTCAGCCAATCGGCGGCCTCGTCGGTTGCCACGCTGCGCGTCCCGCGCTGGCTGGCGACGAACGCCTCGGCCACCGCATTGGCGTAATACGCGGCGCGCTGCGGGCTGTTGGACGTGAACTTGATGGCGATAACATAGGTCAACCCGCGCCTCGAGATATCGAGCCGGTTGCGAAACCGGTCGAGCAGGCGCGTGGCGTCGGTCCTGCCGCCGGCGATGTCGCTGTCGTCGGCGACCTTGAGCTGATCGATCAGCGGTCCGAGAAATCCATCGGATTTGGCGATTTCGACGTAGCTTTGCAGAGCTGCGGCATCTTGACCGATCCCAGGCAGCACGTCCTGGTCGGCGGTCACGCGCTGCTCGCGCGGATCGAGCACGACGAGCGCCGTCGCGGCGTAGCGCGCCGGGATCAACATCAACAGGATCACACCGATCGCGAAGATGACCGCGGCGAGCATCAGGATCCGTTGACCCTTCTCGCGAAAAAAGGCCACCACACCCGGAATGCTAAGCACGCCCTTGGTGGTTTCCGCGGAGGATTGGCCAGCCGGCACGCCGGCAGTTTCCCACGACGCTGCGGGTTCCGTGACTTCGGAACGTCTCGGGCCTATCCGGCTACCGAACTTCATGGGTTCTGACTCGAATTCAACTGACAGTACTGCTCCAACGTAAATATCTATGGTTAATCGCCGGTTACCCCCTCTTCGCGTTGCCGTAACCAATTAGTTAACGAGCCGGCTGTACCCTATCTGTGAGATAATGGCTCTCGATTGCCGACACATGTCTGATTGCTAAATGAGCAGTAACCTCAACACGCGCTACTCGATGCACGAACGCGCTTCGCGTGATAGCTACGCGCGCAAAAATGAAGGGGGCGAATCCACCCCTTCGACGGGTAAGGAATCCGTGCTCCAGCACACGCCAAGCACCGAATTGCGCGAGGCATCGACCGCATCACGCGATCGACCGAACGAGAGCAAGCGAAAGCTGCGTGTTGTCCTGGTGCAGACCCAGGCCGAGAACGCCGGCGCGCAGGAGATCTCGCGGCTGCTCGGCGCCGGCCTCACCGCACGCGGCTATGACGTCGCCAACCTGTTCTTCTTCCGCAAATCGGATTCCTTCGACGAGCCGCCCAATACGTTCTATTGCGCGCAGACCCGTCCGGGAAATCCGGTGGCGCTGCTGCGCATGCTGTGGGCGCTCGCCGGTCATCTCAGGACCATCAAACCCGATGTCGTGCTGACCTTCCAGCACTTCGGCAATGTGATCGGCGGAGGCGTGTCGCGCCTCGTCAGCCGCGCCCCCGTTATCGCCAACCAGGTATCCTCGGCGCTGTCGATGAGCATGCCGGTGCGCGCGGCCGACATCATCATGGGTTCTACCGGTTTCTTTCACTGCATCACGCTGAACTCGCGGGACATGGAGCGCGAATATGCGCGCTATCCGGCTCCGTATCGATCGCGCATGAAGCACGTCCCGCACGGCTTCGACGACAAGTCGCACAGCCTGCCGAAGGACGTTGCGCGGCAACAGTTCAAGCTGCCGCCGGATCGGACCCTGCTCGGCTGCGCGGCACGGCTGCACCCGCACAAGCGGCTCGATGCGGCAATTCGCCTGCTGGCTGCCGATCGGTCCTGGCACCTTGCGCTCGCGGGCCAGGGCGCGGATGAGGGGCGGCTGAGGGCCCTGGCGGACGAGCTTGACGTTGCGGACCGGGTGCACTTCATCGGCGAGATTGCACCGCGCCAGATGGCCGGTTTCCTGGCCTGCCTCGACGTCTTCGTATTCCCGACGCAGGCCGAAACTTTCGGCCTTGCCGCGGTCGAAGCCGCGAGCGCCGGCATTCCCTGCGTCGTCAACGATCTCCCCGTGCTGCGCGAGGTGCTGTCCTGCCAGGGACAGCCTGCCGCGGTATTCGTTGACGCTTCGAACGAGACCGAATTCTCGGCCGCCGTGTCGAAGGTCCTGACCGATCGTGTGTTGAGCGACCAGCTGCGGCAAAGCGCCGTGGGCCTGAAGTCGCGTTATTCGTTGGATGCCATGATAGAAGAATACGTCCGCATTCTCGGCGACGCTGTGGGGGCGGACGCGCACTAGGAAGTTGGGCTGGCCATGATTATCGAGTTTCGCTGCGATCGCGAGCAGCCGCGGCTCTGGATGCGCCGCGAGTCGCTGCGCGTCAACGATCAGGATATTCCCGTTCAAATCGCCTGGACCACGACGCCGGAGCCTCGACCCGCCGGCCTCGACATGCTGTTCGAGCTCGAACGCATCGTCCTGCGCAAGGGCAAGACCGGCGAGGCCGACCGGCTGAAGACGATCCCGGAGCGTCCGCGCGCCGGCAACCCCGACGTGGTGGTCGACTTCACCAGTGCCGCGCGGGATCCGAACTGCTCCGCCAAGCTCTATCTCCGTCCGCGGTTCAACGGGCACACCGGAGAAAGCGCGGTACTTTCGGCCATTCTCGCCGGCGATCTGCCGGTGATCGAAATCGTCAATGAGCTCGACGGCTCGGTGATGGACCGCGGCCATCCCTCCGCGGAAACCGCGGCCGGCCTGAGCGGCGGGCTCGAAACGGTGATGGCACGCACGCTGTCGATGCTGCCTCCGATTCTGTCAGGAGCTCCGCGGCTGGTGCCGCAATTGGCTGCTCCGGCGAACAGCGGCACGGCACCAAATCCCGCGCCCTTTGTCATGCGCGGCGTGGCGACTTCGATCGCGAAGGAGATCTATCGTCTGTGCTGCTACGCGCCGCACTGGCATATCGGTTGGCGCTTTGCCGGGAATACCGATATCTGGCGCACCGGCGACCTGTCGGGACCTACCTGGAACGTGCTCGGCGATCCCGGCAACCACTTCTATGCCGATCCTGTCCCGGTGAAGTGGCAGGGCAGGACGTTCGTCTTCTTCGAAGACCTCGACCACCGGACCGGCAAAGGCATCATTTCCGCGATCGAATTCGACGGCAGCGGGCCGATCGGCACGGTGATGCCGGTGCTTGAGGAGCCCTGGCATCTGTCCTATCCGTTCCTGATCGAGGATGGCGGCGAGCTCTGGATGATCCCGGAAAGCACCGCGCATCAGGACGTTCCGATCTACAAATGCATCCGCTTTCCGGACAAGTGGGAGCGGCACTCAACGTTGCTGTCCGGCCTCGAACTTGCCGACGTGACGATCACGCAGCACAACGGCCTTCACTACATGTTCGGAGCCTGGCGCGATGGCACCGGCGGATATTCCGACACGCTGGCGATCTATTACGCCGGGCAATTGCTCGGCCCCTGGCAACCGCATGCGGCCAATCCGATCCTGATGGATCGCGCGACCACGCGGCCGGCCGGAAACTTCGTGACCGTCAATGGAAAGCTGTGGCGGCCGGTGCAGGATTGTACCAACGGGTACGGTGCGGCACTCGGCCTTGCGGAAGTGCTCGAACTGTCACCGACGACCTACAAGCAGGCCGTTCGACATCTGCTCAAGCCCGGGCCGCTATGGACCGGGCGCAAGCTCCACACGCTCAACCGGTGCGGCCAGCTCGAGGTGATCGACGGCTCGCGGGTCCAGCCGAAGACCACAGCGTTTCTGGCGAGCCTGCGATCGAGCGACCCATCATCGCAATGGAGCTGGCAGGGTACGCTGGCGAAGCCGATCGCACGACGGCTCCACTAGCGCGCTGCGTTAGTTATCCCGTCGGCGGCTCAGTTCGGCTCGGCGCTCAGCACGCCGCCGAACTGCTCCCAGGAGCTCCCTGTCCAGCGCTGCAGCTGAAGCTGCGTATAGGCCATGCTGTTGTCCGGTCCGGTGTTGACCGTGATACCCGGCATCAAGGTCGGCAGCACAAGCCCCTTGATGTTGCGCGCCTGCCTCACGATGTTCTCGCGCGACAGGTCGTCGCCGCACTGCTTCAGCACCTGCTCCAGGATCTGGCCCTGCTGGGTCCCGAACAGATAGTTGCTGTCGCCGATATCGGCGCCCGGAAGATATTTCTCGAAGTGAGCGCGATACCATTTGATGCCGGGATCGTCGGCCCACTTCTTGTCGTTCGGATCCTTCGCGATGGTCGCCACGACGACGCCGACCGCCTTGTCCGCCCCGGCCGGCACGATGGTCGAGGAGACCGAGCTCGACACGTAATTCACGATGGTGAGCGGCGTCCAGCCGATCTCGCTCGCCTTCTTGATCGCTTGCGCGGCGAATTTCGGCGTGCCGGCGATCAGGAATGCCTGGGCGCCCGACGCCTTCAGCGTCACCACGCGCGATTCGATCGTGGGCTCGGTGACCTCATAGGGAGACGTCACCACCTTCCCGTCGAACTCGCCCTTCAGGGTTTCCTTGAACGCGGCCACGAAGTCACGGCCAAGATCGTCGTTCTGGTAGAGGATCGCGATCTTCGCGTCGGGCGCCGTCTGGGCAATGTATTTGGCGTAGATCTTTCCCTCGGTGTTGTAGCTCGGCAGCCCCGTGGTCGTCAGCGGAAACTCGGCGAAGTTCGCGAACTTGGTCACACCGCTGACGACGAAGAGGTGCGGCACCTTCTTCGCGGTCACGTATTTGATGGTTGCGCCGATGCCGGGCGTCCCCAGCGGGCTGAACAGGAACGCAACCTCGTCGCTCTCGATCAGCTTGCGGGTCTGCTCCACCGCCTTGGGCGGCGAATAGGCATCGTCATAGGTGATGAGGTTGATCTTGCGGCCGTTGACGCCGCCGCGATCATTGATGGAATGGACGTAGGCGATGAGGCCCTTGCCGGTATTGCTGAGCGGGGATGCCGGACCGCTGAACGGGAATGTCGCCCCGATCCTGATTTCCGATTCCGAGACACCGGGCGTTTCCGCGCGGACCGCAGTAGCGGCAACGGCCGCAAGCATCGCAATGGACACAGCAAACGTCGTCTTCATCAACATGAACTCCCCCTGAACTCTTATGAACTGACCGGCTCTTGCGACCGCCGCGCGGCGCCTACCAGGCTTCGCCGAACGGCCTGATCTCGACGTTGAACGACCACGCGCTGCGGTCCTGATGGGCGACGTGCCAGACCTCGTCCGCGATCGCTTTCGGCTTGATGAAGAAGTCGTCCGGCCGCTCCGGCCAGCGCTTCCGCGTCCATTCCAGATCGATCACCGCATCGATCACGAGATAGGCGACGTGGACGCCTTGCGGCCCGAGGTCGCGCGCCATCGCCTCGGCCAGAATGCGCTGCGCCGCCTTGGTCGGCGCGAACCCGGCGAAACCGGCCTTGCCGCGCAATGCCGAGGTATTGCCGGTCGCAACGATGGCGCCCTTGCCGGCGCTGATCATCGCCGGAGCAAACCGCCGCGCCAGGTACAACAGGCCCATCGTGTTGACCTGGAAGTTGCGATTGAGAATCTGCGGATCGATCTCGCGGAAGGTACCGAACGCGCCGCCGACGGCGTTGTGGATCACGACGCCGGGGCTGCCGAGATCGCGTTCTACGGCAGATGCCACCGCCTCGATTTGCGCGAGGTCGGACACATCGCATCGATAGGCCTTTGCCCCCGGCAGCTGCTTCTCGAGCGCAGCGAGGCGCTCCTCGTTCCTGGCGAGAAGTGCGACCCGATAGCCGCCTTCAGCGAACCTCCGGGCAAGCGCCGAGCCGGTGCCGGGCCCAACGCCGGATATCAGACAGACGGGTGCGGTCATGCAGTCAATCCTCCGCGTTGCAGCCAATCGTTCTCGAGATCAGGCGGCCGCCTTCGACAGCAGCTTCTCGACGTAAGGCTTGAGATCCGGCCTGACATGCTCGTGCTCGACCAGCCGGGCAAAGTGCGCGAACATCAGCGGATATTCATCCCTTACCCCCGGGTGCAGAATTCTCTCCAACCCCTGCTTGCGCAACTGCTCGGTCCGCGCATGCTCGTTCATGAACAGCGCAAGTTCGGCGGCAAGGCAGATGTCGGCGATCGAGATGCCGTTCCCGACCAGCGCCTCCCGCCGTGGCGACAATGCCTGCTCAATCCCCGAGGCATAGATCGCGAACGCATCCTTGGCACGGGCGTGAATGGCCGCGTCGACCGTGCCGCCCGACAGCGCGAGCAGATAGATCTGCGTGTCCCGCGCAAAGACCAGGCTGACGTCGAGAAAGCTGTCGATCCTGGACGCCTCATAGGCGTCACGCCCATAGAGCGGGAACGCCGCCTCGCCGAGCCGCGCCACCGCGCGCATGATGCTGTTCGATTCGAAGATCCCGACCTTGCCGTCGGCGCCGAACGCCGCCGGCACGTTGCCGAACGGTTGCGCCGCCATGAACGCATCGGTCTTGAACAGCTGCGCGCCGGTCAGGCCGACCCGGCCGGTTCGCGCAAGCGAGGCGAGCCCAGCGCGCTCCTGCTCCGCCAGCGGACGGGCATCGTAGTCCCACAGCCAATCGCGCAATTCCTTGCCGGAGGCACCCCTGACCTCGACGTCGACGCCGCAGAACCGCGCCGCGATGGTTGCCTTCCAGACCCGCGGGTTCGGTAGATAGGAGAAGATGCGCAAGGCGGCCATGGTGGCTGCTCCGTGTGCTGTTGCTTCAGGCGGCCAGCTTCAGGATCTTGACGACGTCGCCGGGCTCGCGGATCGGCTGCGGGTTGGTCCGCGTGAAGATCGACAGCATCGCGTTCTTGCCGATCAGCTCGAAGCGGTCTTCACCGACACCGACATCGGCAAGCCGCCGCGGCAGGCCGAGCTCCGCAATGAAGCCGGCGAACGCCTCGCTCGCGTCACGCCCCGGCGCGCCGAGCGCGGCGGCGATCGCCTGCTGGGCGGTTTCCGTCGCGGGACGGTTGTAGCGCAGCACGCTCGGCATCATCACCGCCGTACAGAAATAGTGCGGAACGTCGCAGGTGCCGCCGAGCACATGGCCGATGGCGTGGCTGGCGCCCATCGGCACCCGCGACTGCAATCCAAAAGCCGACAGCCACGAGCCCAATTGGCAGCTCAGCCGCGCCGCTTCGTCGCCGGGATTGGCCTTGGTGCGCAGCAGGCCATGATGCAGATAGCGCAGTCCCTGCTGGCACACCGAATCGACCAGCACGTTGGGCCGACTGGAGCAGATCGCCTCGATGCCGTGATCCATCGCGCGCGTGCCGGAGCCGAGCCAGAGCTTCTCCGGCGTATATTTTGTGATCGCGGGATCAAGGATGATGCTGCGCGGCATCATCATCGGATGGTTGAATATCTGCTTCAGCTTGCGGCCGGTATCGGTGACCAGCGCGCCGGAATTGTATTCGCCGCCCGACAGCGTGCTGGGAATCGCGATCATCCGGACCTTCGGGTTGCGGAACGGTCCGAACCGGCGGTCCGGCGTGGTCTCGAAGCCGTCGAGCCCCGCGGGCTCGAAGATCGCGTGCTCGATGCACATCAGCACGATCTTCGCCGCATCGACCACCGAGCCGCCGCCGATCGCGACGACGAGGTCCGCCTTGGCTTCGCTCGCCTGCCGCGCGATCTGGGTCACGACATCCCGCGTGGTGTGCTGCGGCACGCCGTCGAAGGTCGCGGCATAGCGGTCGCCGAGCGCCTTGCGGATCTTCTCGATCTCGTCGGTCGTGGTGTTCAGCGTGCGGCTCGCGATCAGATAGACGCGCTTCGCGCCCAGCCGTTCGGCCTCCCCGCGCAGCGCCTCGGCTGCCGGCTTGCCGTAGATCACGGATTCCATGCTGGGATATTGATGGCTGCCGATGACGCGCATGCTTTCGCTCCCTCGATGTATCCGTGAACTCCCCGGCGGCTTCAGGCCGACAGTTTGGTGAAGTCAGGCTGGCGCCGCTCGGCAAACGCGGCAAAGGCCTCGCGCGCCTCGGGCGTCGTCAGCCGCTCCTTGAACAACACGCCTTCCTCGGCGATCTGCACCGCGATCCGCTGCTGCTCGCGCATCAGCTGCTTGGTCATGCTGAGCGAACCGGCCGGCCGCTTGGTCAGCGCGACCGCCGCGTCATGCGCCTTCTTGCGCAGATCGGCCTGCGGCACCACGGCATTGGCGAGGCCAGATGCCAGCGCGCCCTGTGCATCCATCGGCTCGCCGAGCGCAAACATCGCATAGGCACGCGCGTGCCCGATCCTTAAGGGAAGCAGCCAGCTCGACGCCGCCTCCGGCACCAGAGCGAGGTTGACGAAGGGCGTGATCAGCCGCGCGGTCTCGGCGAGATAGACCAGGTCGCAATGCAGCAGCATGGTGGTGCCGACGCCGACCGCATTGCCCTGCACGGCCGCGACCAGCGGCTTGCCGACCTTGCTGATGGTCTCGATGAAGCGATGGGCGGGGCTGTCGACCGCGCTCTCGCCGCGCGCCTGGCTCGCGAAGTCTGCCAGGTCGTTGCCCGCGGTAAAGCTGTCGCCATCGCCCTGGAACAGGATCACACGGACGGCCGGATCCGCCTCGGCCTGCTTCAGCGCGTTCGACATCGCGTCATACATGGCGCCGGTCAGGGCGTTCTTCTTCTCGGGCCGTTGCAGGGTCAGCGTCATGACGCCGGCAGCGATTTCGACTTTGACATGCTCGGTCATGGCACTCTCCGTCAGGCGACCGCGCGGGCCGCCGTGGTTTCAAACTTGCCGTCGAGGAAGCCGGTCAGCCGCTGCCGGATGATCGCTTCGGCCTCGCTCATGATGCGGTCGATCAGCTCTTTGACCGTCGGGATGTCGTGGATCAAGCCGACCACCATGCCGCAGCTCCAGGCGCCGGCATCCATCTCGCCGTCGATCATCACCTTCGGGTAGACCCCGGCGACCTGCTCGTGGATGTCCTCGATCCTGAGCTTGCCGCCCTTCTCGCGCTCGATCTCGAGCAGCTCATCGACGCCCTTGTTCTTCAGCACCCGCTCGGTGTTGCGCAGCGCCCGCATCACCAGGCGCGTATCGAGCTCGTCGGCATCGAGCAGCGCCTGCTTCACATTGGCATGGACCGGCGCTTCCTTGGTCGCGATGAAGCGGGTGCCCATGTTCATGCCGGCCGCGCCCATCGACAGCGCGGCGACGAGGCTCCGTGCATCCGCCATGCCGCCCGAGGCCACGAACGGGATTGTCAGCTCGTCCGCGGCGCGCGGCAGCAGGATCATATTCGGGATATCATCCTCGCCGGGATGGCCGCCACACTCGAAGCCGTCGACGCTGACCGCGTCGCAGCCGATCTTCTCGGCCTTCAGCGAATGCCGCACCGAGGTGCATTTGTGGATCACCTTGATGCCGGCCGCCTTCAGCGCCGGCATGTACTGCTCCGGGCTGCGGCCCGCGGTTTCCACCGCCTTGACACCGCCCTCGCGGATAGCAGCGATATACTCGGGATAGGGCGGCGCGGTGAAGCTCGGCAGGAAGGTGAGGTTCACGCCGATCGGCTTGTCGGTTATGTCACGGCAGCGCGCGATCTCCTTGGCGAGCAGCTCCGGCGTCCGCTGGGTCAGGCCGGTGATGATCCCGAGGCCGCCGGCATTGGACACCGCGGCCGCCATCTCGGCGAAACCGACATAATGCATGCCGCCCTGGATGATCGGATGCTCGATGCCGAACAGTTCAGTGATTGCTGTCTTCACAAATTTCTCCCGCGTTTCCGGTCAGTGGACGATTTCAAACAGGCCGGCCGCGCCCATGCCGCCGCCGATGCACATGGTCACCACGCCGTATTTTGCCTTGCGCCGCCGGCCCTCGATCAGGAGGTGGCCGGTGAGCCGCGCGCCGGTCATGCCATAGGGATGGCCGATCGCGATCGAGCCGCCATTGACGTTCAGCTTGTCCGGATCGATGCCGAGCTTGTCGCGGCAATAGATCACCTGCACCGCGTAGGCCTCGTTGAGCTCCCAGAGATCGATGTCGTCGATCTTGAGACCGTGCCGCTTCAACAGCCGCGGGATCGCCGCGACCGGGCCGACGCCCATCTCGTCCGGCTCGACGCCGGCAGCGACGAAGCCACGGAAGATGCCGAGCGGCTTCAGCCCCTTCTGCGCGGCGATCTTGTCGCTCATGATCACGCAGGCCGAGGCGCCGTCCGAGAGCTGGCTGGCATTGCCGGCGCTGATGGTCTTGCCCTCGAACACCGGCTTGATCTTGGCGAGGCCGTCGGCCGTGGTATCCGGCCGCGGGCCTTCATCCTTCGCCAGCGTCACCTGCTGGAAGCTGACTTCCTTGGTGTCCCTGTTGACCACGGCCATTTTGGTCGTGAACGGCACGATCTCCTCATTGAAGCGACCGCCCTGCAACGCGGCGCCGACGCGGCGCTGGCATTCCAGGCTGTACTCGTCCTGCTTGTCGCGGCCGATCCCGTAGCGCTCGGCGACCACTTCCGCCGTCTCCAGCATCGACATGTACATCTCGGGCTTCATCGCCATCAGCTCGTCGTCGACGGCATGGAACCGGTTCATGTGCTCGTTCTGCACCAGGCTGATCGATTCGATGCCGCCGCCGATCGCGATCTCGACGCCGTCTAGCATCACCGAGCGGGCGGCGACCGCGATCGCCTGCAGCCCGGAGGCGCATTGCCGGTCGATCGTGGTGCCGGCAACCGTGACGGGAAGCCCGGCGCGGATCGCGCCCTTGCGCGCAACGTTCATCACCATGGTGCCCTGCTGCATGGCGCAGCCCATCACCACGTCCTCGACCTCGCCGGGCGCAATGCCGGCGCGCTTGACGGCTTCGGCCATCACATGGCCGGCCAGGGTCGGGCCGTCGGTGTTGTTGAGCGCGCCGCGATAGGCCTTGCCGACGCCGGTGCGCGCGGTGGAAACGATGACTGCATCCTGTGACATGCTTGCCTCTCTGGCTTATGCGACCGCGTCGAGCTGCGCGAAACGCAGCACGTGATAGGCGGGATCGCCGAACTGGATGTTGATGGAGGAAATCCGCTTGAAGTAGTGGCCGACATTGAGCTCGTCGGTCATGCCCATGCCGCCGTGCAGCTGCACCGCCTGGTCGGCCACGAACTTGCCGGCATAGCCGATCTTGGACTTGGCGCCCGAGGCCAGCCGGGAGATGCCGGCCTCGTCGTCGCTGAGACTGAGGCTGAGGTGCTGCATCAGGGACAGCGCCTCCTGATGCGCAATGAACATGTCGACCATCCGGTGCTGCAGCACCTGGAAGCTGCCGATCGTGACGCCGAACTGCTTGCGGGTCTTGGAATAGTCGAGTGTCGCGTCGTTCAGCTCGCCGATCGCGCCGACCGCCTCGGCACAGAGTGCGCCGATCGCCCGGTTGCGGCAGGCCTCTAGCGCGGCGACGCCCTCGCCTTCCCGGCCGAGCAGTTCGCCGCGTACGCCGCGCAGGCTGATCTCGGCCGCCCGGCGGCCATCGATCGTCTTGAAGCTCTGCAGATCGAGATTGGCGGCGCGGCGATCGACCACGAACAGGCTGACGCCGCCGCGATCGTGACGATGGCCCGAGGTGCGGGCGGAGACGATCAGATAATCTGCCCAGGGTGCCGCCAGCACCGCCGTCTTCTCGCCGGTGAGGACATAATCGTTGCCGTCCCGGCGCGCTGTCGTGGTGACGGTGGCAAGATCGAAGCGCGAGCCCCTCTCGGTCCACGCCAGCGCCCAGAGCTTCGATCCAGCGATGATGTCGGCGATGTAGGCCTGCTTCTGGGCGCCGGAGCCTGCCTGCTCGAGCAAGCCACCCGCAACGACAACAGTCTCGACGAACGGCTCGACCACGAGATGGCGGCCGAACTCCTGCATGATGATCATGGTCGACAGCGGCCCGCCGCCGAGCCCGCCGGCGGCCTCGGAGAACGGCGCGGCGACCAGACCAAGGTCGGCGAACTCGGCCCAATGCTTGCGGCTGAAGCCGTCCTCGCTCGCGACGATCTTGCGGCGCGCGTCGAAACCATAATTGTCGCGAAGCAGCCGCTGCACGCTGGACCGCAACAATTCCTGCTCTTCCGTGAACTGGATATCCATCCGATCCTCTCGTGCCGCTGCTGCTGAAGCGCGCTGCGATGCGCTCCAACGCCTTGTTTGAGCATCATGCTCTAGAGACCAAGCACCGCCTTGGCGATGATGTTGCGCTGGATCTCGTTCGATCCGCCGTAGATCGAGAGCTTGCGCGAGTTGAGATATTTCTCCGACGCCGTGTGGCCGTAGTCCGGCCCCGGCATGAAGTGATTGGCGCTGACCGGATGCTCGCGGATCGCAAGCCCGTCATTGCCGATCGCCCGATGGGTCAGCTCGGTGATATCCTGGAAGATCTCGGTGCCGCGGATCTTGAACAGCGAGGCCGCCGGCCCCGGATCGATGCCGCGCGCCATCTGGGCGACGACCCGAAGCTCGGTCGCTTCCAGCGCCAGCACGTCGAGCTCGACGCGGGCGATATCCCGGATGAATTCGAGATGCGCCGGATCGTCTTCCGGGATCTCGGCCTTCACGATCTTCTTCAGCCGCGCGATGTAGCGCGTCGAGCGGCCGATGCCGGCCATGCTGGTGCGCTCATTGCCGAGCAGGAATTTGGCGTAGGTCCAGCCTTTGTTCTCCTCACCGATCAGGTTCTCGGCGGGGACGCGGACGTTCTCCAGGAAGACGTCGTTGACCTCGTGCGAGCCGTCGATGGTGATGATCGGGCGCACCGTCACCCCCGGCGACTTCATGTCGATCAAGAGAAACGAGATGCCGGATTGCGGCTTGGCGGCCGGATCGGTGCGAACCAGGCAGAAGATCCAGTCGGCGTGCTGCGCCAGCGTGGTCCAGGTCTTGTGCCCGTTGACGATGTAGTGATCGCCGTCGCGCACTGCCTTGGTGCGGACGGTGGCGAGATCGGAGCCGGAACCCGGCTCCGAATAACCCTGGCACCACCAATCCTCGCCGGACAGAATGCGCGGCAGGAATTTCGCCTTCTGCGCCGCGTTGCCGAAGGTGTAGATGACGGGGCCAACCATGGTGACGCTGAAGGCCAGCGGCGGCATCGTGCCGGCGCGCGTCGTCTCCTGCTCGAAGATGAAGCGGCGGGTGATCGACCAGCCGGGTCCGCCATATTCCTTGGGCCAGAGCGGCGCGATCCAGCCCTTCTCGTGCAGGATGCGATGCCACAGCAGCATCTGCTCCTTGGAGAGGTCGGTCTCCGGATTGGGGACGCGCATCTCCGCCGGATAATTGTCCTTGATGAAGGCGCGGACTTCGTCGCGAAACGCCGCGTCTTCAGGAGAGAGCGCGAGCTCCATCTGCCGTGCTCCCTACCACTTCTCGCCGAAGGGCCGGATTTCGAGCTCGAAGGTCCAGGCACTCTTCGGCTGCTGGTAGAGCTGCCAGTAGGACGTTGCGACTGAAGCCGGCGGCATCAACAGATCGGGATTGTCGAGCGCGTTCGGGCCGAGCGCCTCGATGCGGCGCTGCCGTACCCATTCGGTATCGACGCCGGAATCAATAATCAGATGCGCGACATGGATGTTCTTCGGCCCGAGCTCGCGCGCCATCGCCTGCGCCACGGCGCGCAGGCCGAACTTGGCGCTGGCAAAGGCCGCATAACCGCTGCCGCCGCGCAGCGACGCGGTCGCGCCGGTGAAGAAGATGTTGCCCTCGCCGCGCGCCGTCATCAGCCGCGCCGCCTCGCGCCCCGCCAGGAAGCCGGAGTAGCAGGCCATCTCCCAGACCTTGCGGAACACGCGCTCGGTGGTCTCCAGGATCGGGAAATTGACGTTCGCGCCGATGTTGAAGATGCAGACCTCCAGCGGCGCATGCTTGTCTGCGTCGTTGAGGAACGCCGTGATCTCCTCCTCCTTGCGCGCATCGAGTGAACGCGCATGGATCTCGCCGCCGGCGGCCTCGATCTCCTTGACCAGCGGCGCGAGCTTGTCGCCGTTGCGGCGGCCGGCGAAGACCGTGAAGCCTTCGGAGGCGAATTTCTTGGCGATCTCGCCGCCGATGAAATCACCGGCACCAATGACGGCGACCGTCTTGTTTCTCTTCTGCATGGTGTACTCCGGTCTTGTTCGAGTGAACGATGTTGCGGACGACACGGCGGCTCAGCCTCAGCTGCGCAGCGACTCCGCGAGCTTGTGCTTCAGCAGCTTGCCCGTCGATGTCGCGGGCAGCACGTCCATCAGGATAATCTCGGACGGGCGCTTGTACGAGGTGAGTTGCGGGGCAATATGGGCCATCAGGTCCTGCACGGTGGCCGTCGAACCCTTGATCAGCTGCACAAACGCAATGATTTCCTCATTGCCCGCGACCGGCCGGCCGACCACGGCGCACTGCACAACGGCGTCGTGCGTGCTCAGCACCGCCTCGATCTCGGCCGGATAGACGTTGAACCCGGAGCGGATGATCATCTCCTTGGTGCGCCCGACGATGTAGAGGACCTCATTCTCGAAGCGGGCCAGGTCGCCGGTGTTGAACCAGCCGTCGGGGTCGATCGCCTTTGCGGTCAGATCAGGCGCGCGGTAATAGCCGCGCATCACGTTCGGGCCGCGGACATGCAGCTCGCCGACTTCACCCGATGCAACCGGCTTCAGATCGCGACCGACCAGCTTTGCCTCCAACCCCGGCATCACCGTGCCGACCGCATGGTCGGCCCGCGGATTATCGGGCCGGACGCCCGAGATGCCGGGCGAGCATTCGGTGATGCCATAGCCATTGAGCAGCGGCAGGTCGAGCTCCTGCTCGACCCGGGATTTGAGATCGAGATCGAGTGGCGCACCGGCCACCGAGATCACCCGCAACCGGCCGCGATCGAGCCTCGGCAGGCCGGCATTGCGCCGGTATTCGAGCAGGCGCTGGTAGGTGGCGGGCACTCCGTTCAGGATCGTGATGCCCTCCTCGGCCATCGCCTTGACCAGCGCGGCCGGGTCGTATTTGGCGACCAGCCGCACGGTGGCGCCGACCATCAAGGTCATCGTCAGCAGCGAGATGCCGACGATATGCGAGATCGGCAGCACGCAATATTGCACGTCGTCGGCCGCCATCTTGCGGAAGCCGGCGGTGCCGCGGGCGCTGAACAGCAGATTGCGATGGGTCAGCATCACGCCCTTCGGCGTACCGGTGGTGCCGGACGTGTAGATCAGGACCGCGACCTGGTTTGCGCCGTCGGCCTCGACCGGCTCGGCCGTGGTCGCTAAGTTCAGGCCGGTGACGGCAACGCCGCGGAGCGGGCCGACATCCTGCACAACAGCCTCATAGCGCGCGGCATGGGTGGCCGCTTCTTGCGACACGTCGGCAGTCAGCAGCACGCGGCGGGCGCCGCTGTGATCCCTGATCTGATCCAGCTCCCGCGGCGACAGCCTCGGATTGACCACGATTGACCAGACATCGAGCCGGCTCGCCGCCAGCAGCAGGCAGGCCAGCGGAATCGAATTCTCGCTCACGATCATCATGCGGTCGCCGGCGCGGATGCCCAGCGCCTGCAATGCCTCGGCGACGCGGCCGACCGTTCGATCGAGCTCGCGATAGGTCAGCCGCCCCTTGTCGTCGATCAGCGCCGGATGATCCGGCGTCGCCGCGACGTGGTGATCGATCACCTCGTGGAGGCGGTTCGGCAAGCCTTCCACACTTCCCTCGATAATCCGGATCGGCGCCTGCACTCAAACCTCCCTGTCGCTGCCCTTCGGGCTTGTGTTGAGGAATTTCCGCTCAGGCGGTCTTGCGCTGCCCCGCAGCCAGCTGCGCGACGATCTCTTCCTCGACCTCGCGCACCTTGTCCTTGCCGAAGAAGATCTCGTTGCCGACATAGAACGTCGGCGATCCGAACGAGCCGCGCGCGACCGCGTCGCTGGTGTTGTCGATCAGTTTCTTCTTGACGTCGTCCTGCTGGGCGCGGGCGATGAGACGATCGATGTCGATACCCGAGGACAGGAATGCCTCGCGGAACACCTGCGGGTCGTCCATCTTCTTGGGTTCAACCCACATGTGGGTGTAGGCCGCCCGGAAATAGGACTCGAACACGCCCTCGAACTGCGCGGCCACCGCGCCGCGCATCAGCGCCAGCGTGTTGACCGGAAAGAACGGGTTCATGGCGAACTTCGTGACGTTATGGCGGCGCAGGAAGCGCTCGGTCTCGAGCGCGTTGTATTCGGGCTTGTTCTTGATGCCGCGCAGCGATTCGCCGGGCGACATGTTGCCGGTCGCCTTGTAGACGCCGCCGAGCAGCACCGGGATGTAGTCGAACTTGACCCCGGTGCGCCTCTCGATCCCGGGCAGCGCGAGCTCGGCGAGATAGGCGTTGGGGCTTCCGAAATCGAAATGGAATTCGACCCTGAGCGGAGCAGCCATGGAACGCCCTTCCCTTCGATGGGCGGCAATCGCCTGTTGCCGCCGGTTGATCGTGGTCCGGACCATAAGTTCTATTTTAGAACTGTCAATATGATATTTGTCATCCAATGACCGAGCGGCAGGCTCTGCGTAGGCATCCTATTGAAATGACGTCAGTTCTGTTTTAGAATTTTGTGTGCGATGCCGTTGCAGATCGCAGGAGACGCCGATGAAATGGGATACCCTCGAGGAGGAGCCGTGCTCGCTGGCCCGCACCGTCGCTGTGATCGGCGACCGCTGGAGCCTGTTGATCCTGCGCGAATGTTTCCTGCGCATCCGCAGGTTCGATGACTTCCAGGCATCGCTCGGAATCACCCGGCATCTGCTCGCCGACCGGCTGAAGAAGCTGGTGCGCTTCGGCGTGCTGCGCAAGATTCCCTATCAGGAGGCGCCGAAGCGCTACGAATACATCCTGACGCAGAAGGGTCTCGACCTCTATCCGATCATCATGTCGATCGTGCACTGGGGCAACATCCACATGGTCGATGCACGCGGCCGGCCGTTGCTGCACGAACACAAGACCTGCGGGAAGATGTTCGACCCTGTCATGGTCTGCTCGGAATGCGGCGAGCCGCTGAGCGCGAAGGCGGTCCATGTGCATCCGGGCCCCGGTGCTCGGAAATCGTCGCCGGTGCACGCCAGCGCGCGGGAGCGGGCCAAGCGCGCCGCGGAATCGAGCTAGCTCATTCAGTGTGACGGCGCGGCCATCAGCACGACATTGCCGCCGAGCAGGCAACCGACCGCACGGCCGCCGGCGAAGCCGATGCGGACGCGGATCTCCGACAGACGCCCCATCGCCCGGCCCTGCAGGATTCGAATCTCGTCGTCGTTGGGAGCGACCAGGCCGCTATCAAGCAACCCGAATGCGAGCGCCGCGGCCGCGATGCCGGTCGCGGCATCCTCGCGATAACCGGACGAGCGCGGGAATTGCCGCGCCTCGAACAGGCGCGCCTCGCGGTCGATCACCGCGAACGGATAGAGCCCGGTCGATCCGATCCGGCCGCACACCGCTTCGACGGCATCGGCCACGGGATCCAGCGCATTCAGCGCTTCCGGAGAGAGCATCGGGATCAGGGTCTTGATCCGCGATGTGACCGCATTGCAGGGCGCGGCCCCGCCGATCGCATCCGGCTCGACCGCGAGCGCTCGAAGCACGTCATCGCGTTGCGCATCAGTGAGCGGAACGGTTTTTCCCGCCGGCTGGGTGATCTCGACACTTGGCTCGCCGTTGCGATCCCGGCTGATGAAGCCGGTCACGGGGCCGCTGCGCGTCGAGATCCGGATCGTATCGCCGGGCAGCTTGCCATGGCGCGCCAGCAGCCAGAGCGCGCCGATGGTTGCGTGGCCGCACATCTCCATTTCGTGGTTCGGAACGAAGAAGCGGAACGTGGCGTCGAAATCGTCGCTCTGCGCCGGCAATACGAAGCCGGACTCGTGACCATGGCGGCGCGCGACGTCCTGCATCTCGGACGCGCTCATGCCGCTTGCATCGACCACGATCGGACAGAGATTGCCGCCCTGCCCATCGACCGTGAACACGCTGACCATCTCGGCTGTCGTCATGATGTCGCCCGCTTGTCTCGCCGTTGCTACTTGACCAGCATCGCGCCGGTTTCCGGATGCTGCAACCAGCCGAGCAGCGCCTCGTGGAAGCGCGCCGGCGCCTGGATCTGCGGCGAATGGCCGAGGTCGGGGAATTCGATCAGCTGCGCATGCGGTATCCGCTTCGCGGCCGCCTTGCCCAGCACCGGATAATTGCCGAGCGTCTTGCGGATCTCCGGCGGCGCGGTGTCCTTGCCGATCGCGGTGGTGTCCTTGTCGCCGACAAACAGCAGCGTCGGCGGCTTGATCTGCTCGAACTCGTAGAACACCGGCTGGGTCGCGATCATGTCGTAGAGCCGCGCCGAGCTCGACGCCACCGCGGCGCGGCCCTTCCCGCGATACATGCCGGCCAGCATCTGCACCCACGTCTCGTAGGACGGATCCCAGGTGTCGGCATAGTAAGTGGCGCGTTCATAGGCGCGGATGCTGTCGGCGGTGACGCGGGTTTCGCGTTGCATCCAGCCGTCGAGGCTGAGCCACGGCACGCCCCTGGTCTTCCAGTCCTCGAGCCCGATCGGATCGACCAGCACCAGGTGGTCGGTGGCCTCCGGATACATCAGGGCATAGCGCATCGCCAGCATGCCGCCGGTCGAGTGGCCGACCATGATCGCGTGTTCGATCCCAAGCGAAGCCAGCAGCGCGCGGCTGTTGCCGGCGAGCTGCTGGAACGTGAACTGATAGCGCTCCGGCTTACTGGATTTGCAGAAGCCGATCTGGTCCATCGCGATCACGCGATAGCCGGCGCCGCTGAGCGCCTTGATGGTGCCGTCCCAGGTCGCGGCGCAGAAATTCTTGCCATGCAGCAGCACCGCGGTCTGGCCGTTCGGCGTCGCCGGCTTGACGTCGAGATAGGCCATGTCGAGCTCCTGCCCCTGCGAGCTGAAGCGATAATGCTCGACCGGATAGGGATAATCGAAGCCCTGCAATTCCGGTCCGTATGCCGGCTCGGCGGCCGATTGCGCCAAGGCGCTGGACGAAGCGAGCGCGACGGTTGCGGCGACGGCAAAATGAAACAGGGCTTTCAGATGCATTACAGGAGATCCGCAAGGTCAGAGGTGATCCGTGATGCCGTAGCCGAACGGCTCGGCGCCATCCAGCGCCCGCCGATGATTTGTTCGTGATCCGGCGATGAAACTACGCCGGATCGAACGCCCGGATTGGCGGCAGATTGCCGTTGAACCGCTCCACCTCGACGGTGGTGAGCTGGCCGGTGCAGCCCTGCGCGAAGGACGACGTGCCGATGTCGCGGGTCAGCACGTTGGGATTGCCATGCACGCAGAGCGGCGCCTCGTCGTCGGGGTCCATCGGATCGTACCAGGCGCCGGTCGGCAGTTGCACCACGCCGGGCGCGATGCCGTCGGTGACATGCACCGCGGCAAGGCAGGCGCCGCGCGCGTTGAAGATGCGGATGATGTCGCCCTCAGTGATGCCGCGCGCTTTCGCGTCGCGCGGGTTCATGCGCGCGACCTCGCGGCCGCGATGCTTGGCCTCTTGCGAATGGCCGCCGAAATCGAGCTGGCT
Source organism: Bradyrhizobium sp. B097 (assembly GCF_038957035.1). NCBI lineage: Bacteria > Pseudomonadati > Pseudomonadota > Alphaproteobacteria > Hyphomicrobiales > Nitrobacteraceae > Bradyrhizobium > Bradyrhizobium sp. B097. Next base: position 1,720,383 of record NZ_CP152412.1, on the reverse strand, counting down.
GTGCAGGCGCGTCACCGGCTGGTTGGCGACGAGGAAGCACGGCGCGCCCGGCGTCGGCGTGTCGGTCTTCGCGAGCCAGACCGGATGGCCCGGGCAGTCCGCATCGCCGTGACCTGCGATCTTCTGCGAGAAGATCTCGATGCGGCCGCTCGGCGTCGGCAACGGCCGCGCCACCGGGTCTTCGCGAAAACGGCGCAGCGAGCCGCCGTCGTCGAGATGTTGCGGCACGACCAGGCTGCCGCGCTCCCAGAATTCCTCGAAGTGAGGGGCCTCGAGCCCGCGCGCGGCGAGGGCCTTGCGGGTCGGCTCGTAGAGATGCGCCAGCCATTGCCGCGAGGTGCGCCCCTCGGTGAAGGGTTCGCGGGCCCCGAGCCGGTCGGCGAGATCGGCGAAGATGTCGAAGTCGTCGCGCGCGAGGCCGAACGGCTCGGCGATGCGGTGCATGGCGACCATCAGCGGATCGTTGCTGGAATAGCCGATGTCTTCGCGCTCCAGCGTCATCGTCGCGGGCAGCACGATATCGGCGTGGCGCGCGGTCGCGGTCCAGGCGAGCTCATGCACCACCAGCGTATCGAGCCGCGCAAAGGCCTTGCGCAGGCGGTTGAGGTCCTGGTGATGGTGGAACGGATTGCCGCCGGCCCAATAGACGAGGCGGATATCCGGATAGGTCCGCGTCTCGCCATTGTAGCGATAAATGGTGCCGGGATTGAGCAGCATGTCGGCGATGCGCGCCACCGGAATGAAGTCGGCGACGCCGTTGCGGCCCTGCCCCAGCGTAGGTCCCGGCACCGCATTGACGCGGCGCCCGTAATAGCCGATCGCGCCGAGCGAATAGGCATAGCCGCCGCCGGGCAGGCCGATCTGGCCGAGCGCTGCCGCCAGCACCATGCCCATCCACACCGGCTGCTCGCCATGCTCGGCACGCTGCAATGAATGCGAGACGGTGATCAGCGCGCGCCGCCCGGCAAGCCGGCGCGCCAGCGTCCTGATCGCCTCAGTGTCGATGCCGCAGATCGCCGCAGCCCATTCGGCGCTCTTGGGCACACCGTCGCTCTCGCCGATGAGATAGCGCAAAAACACCGGCCAGCCCTCGGTGTAGCGATCGAGGAAGGCCTGGTCGTGCAGGCCTTCGCTGACAAGCGTGTGGACGATGCCGAGCATCAGCGCGGTGTCGGTGCCGGGCAATGCGGTCATCCATTCGGCGCCGGCCTCGACCGGCAGATCGTCGCGCAGCGGGCTGACCAGGATGAACTCGCAGCCGCGCCGCTGCGCCGCTGCCATGGCGCCGCGCTCGACATGCTTGCTGATCGAGCCGCCCGCGACCATCGAGTTCTTCAGCGCCATGCCGCCGAACGCCAACACGATGTCGGTCTCGGCTGCGATCTGCTCCCAGGTGACGTTGCGCTTGGTGATGTCCTCGTAGCCGGTCAGAATCTGCGGCAGCAGCACCGAGGACGCGCCGGAGGAATAGGAGTTCACCGAACGCACATAGCCGCCGAGCGCGATGTTGAGAAAACGATGCACCTGGCTCTGCGCGTGGTGGAAGCGGCCCGCGCTCGACCAGCCATAGGAGCCGCCGAACACCGCGCCCGGGCCGACCGTGTCGCGGACACGCGCGAGCTCGCCGCCGAGCAGGTCGATCGCCCTTTCCCAGCTCACGGAGACGAATTCATCGCGGCCGCGACGGTCGTCGGGCCCGGGCCCGCGTTCGAGCCAGCCGCGGCGGATCGCGGGCTGGGCGATGCGCGCCTGGTGGCGCAGCGCGCCGGGGAAGTTGTTGATGATGCCGCTCGGATCGGGATCGCCGCCATAGGGCCGGACTTCGAGGCCCGCTTGGCCGAGCCGCGCCGAGAACACGCCCCAATGCGAGGTATGCGGCTTGAAACCATCGGACAGATCGAGGCCGGGATCGGGGTAGCCAATGGTTTCGCTCATCGAATGTCCTTCATCCGCGGGCCGGCGGCGAGGCCGCGCCTGGGTCGCAACGTTCCGGCCAGTATAGTGATCCAATCGGCCCGCGATACCCGCCGGCCGGTTATCGCCCCGTGCCTTGCCGGCATAGCGGGACGGGGGCGAGCGCCCCCGGCGCAACGCGGCAATTTGCACATGACGTCTGCGCAGATCGTCCGCGGGCTCTCTTCGCCTCTCCCGCTTGCGGGGGAGGCCGACGCGCGCCCAGCGCGCGGCGGGTGGGGGCTCTCTCCACGATATGACTCGCGGGGAGAGCCCCCACCCCAGCCCTCCCCCGCAAGCGGGAGAGGGAGCCGACTTCGGATCCCCCGCAGCGCCGCGCCGCCAAAATATCGAAAACAACCCCATGCACAGTAGCCGGCGGCTGCCTTGCGCTTGATGAGTCAACTTGACACGTCGGGCAACTCAGGGGTAGTTTTCCAATATTCCGAAATCGTGCAAGCGCCCCTCGCCCCGCAACAGCGGGCGCGACGATTGCGCTTGCGACCAAAACCCCTCCCCACAATCGACATCGCACCGGCTGCCGCAGCGAGCGATCGCCTGCACGCGTGCCACGCGCGCCCCAAGGACCATCGACATGACGACTGCACCTGACATCACCGTGCCGACCACGGCCGCCGCAACCGGCCAGAACCACGCCACCGCGACCCCGCGCATAAAACTCTCGCGGCGCGGATTCGCGATCGACCATCCCGACCGGAAGCTCGGCGAAGCGCTGATGGCGAACGCGCTGGGCGCCGCCGATCGCGACGCGATGGACGGCATCCTGCGGCAATTGGTCAAGGCCAGCGTGAGCGGCGGCAAGCCCTGCGAGGTCAACCTCGCCTTCATGATCTCGATGGTGAAGAGCATTGGCCCGCGGGATTCCGTCGAGGCCATGCTGGTGGCGCAGATGGTGTCGGTGCACGTGATGGCGATGCGCTGCGCCCATCACCTCGCGCATGCCGACGACCTCGCCCAGCACGACAGCGCCGCGCGGGCGCTCGGCCGGCTCACCCGCACGTTCCCCGCCCAGATCGACGCGCTGAATCGTTATCGCAGCCAGCGCGAACCCGCCATCACCGTGCAGAACGTGAAGGTGGAGGACGGCGGCAACGCCATCGTCGGCACCATCACCCAGCATGCGAGAGTGATCGTCTCCGACCAGACCCCGGCCGCCGCGGCGCGGGCACTGAGGCCCGCGGGCGCCAGGCAACGGCATGATGCCGCCGATGCAAGGCAGGACGCTGAGGCATGAGCGGTCACACCAAAACCACCGGCCCGATGCGGGCGAGCCGGCGCTGCGGCGCCAAGACCCGCACCGGCGGCGCGTGCCGCGCGCCGGCGGTGCACGGAAAGACACGCTGCCGCATGCACGGCGGCGCCAAGGGATCCGGCGCGCCAAGGGCAAACCGGAACGCGCGCAAGCACGGCCTATTCACCCGGGATGCGATCGAAGAGCGGAGGGAGATACGGGCGTTGTTGGGGGGCGTGCGGAAGCTGCTGGGAGGGATTAAGTGATTGGGTGCGGCGAAGAGCGCGCAGCCAAAGAGGAACAGGCGACGGATCAATCCGCTAGGTAGGGCGTCGGCTGAAATCCCATCAGAAGCTCGAAGAGAAAGCGGCGAAGTACAAATAGAACTCACTGCGGTCCGCTCCAAGAAAGAAAGCGAAACCAAAACCTAGTTGCGCCACGTCTGCTTCGTCAGCTTGTCGATTCACATCTTCGCGGCGCGGCTCACCACGGCGCGTCGGACATCGTCCGAGCAAGTGGCCCATTGTTTCGGTCTGGCGTGCTAAGCGGTCGGCTTCATCGCTACGCAAAATTCGACCCATCGCATCCTGAAAATGTTGCAGCCCAGCTCGTCGGCCTGACGACGACGGTCGACGATCAAGGCTCTACGCCAGTGAAGACGGCTGACGTCATCAGAGCGTATCCATTTCACTGTACTCATCGGGTCTGGCGCGACCCAGAAAATGGGAGGTTCTAGTGACCGTTCCGCGATTAACAAGTTGGCGGCCGGAGTGCCATATTTACCGGGAACCGGGCGATGGGGGGTGGGAATTCGTTGTTCACCCCCATCCGAGCTTTAATCCAGTGCTGGTGATCTCGTGTTTGCGAGGCTTTTGGCTACTTGAAATCTTCCGCTGGCGATGGACGAATGATCCGGCCCAAAGCCAACGTTAGGCGTCTCTTGCGCGCCAAGCGCCTGGAATCATCGCCTGCAGGTCCTTTAGGCGTTGAGTTCGCGCTTTTTGTTCATCGGGCTCTTCCGGGAGATCTATGAGCGGAGATCCGGCATGCTCGCAAAGTAAGTCTTCTATTTCTCGAGCAAGATCGCTCGCTGCCTTTTCGGCTTGAGCCATCGCTACGGCGGCTCGCCCACGAATGCTCTTCGGGAGACGATCGATCGAGACCCCTCGCAATGCGCGCACTCCGGCAGCGACGGCCTCGCGAGCAAGTTTCTCGCGCTGCCGGAGATCCCGCAGCTTGCGTAACATCGCACGATTCAGGTCAAGAGCATGTATGCTGTAGTCGCCAGCTGGCGATGCCGGATCGAGCCGAATACCATTTAGAGTGAAATGGTCCTCAAAGAAATCAGTGTCTGGGCGAAAGAACTTAATGCCTTTTGCTCTGGCGTCGGCCGGCGGGGTGCGATCTCCTTTGCGTATATTGCACTCGTTACAGCAGTACATGAGGTTGCCGTAGTCATTCACCAGATCGCTTCGAGCACGCTGGGGCTCATAGTGGTCGATGGTGAACCTTATTGCGAGCGCTTCAGCTTCAGACATCGTGCAATATGCGCAAGAATGCAGGAAGTCGCGCCGAAGGTACGGCTTGTATTCTCGATAATCGCTAAGCTTCGGTACATTGGCCGAGCGGACCACCAACTCCGATGGCTTCTTCGCCGCAGGAAGCGTCGTCATCTAGCGCTTTGCCTTCCCCATTTCGGAGAGCTGAGAGGTCAGATCCTTCATGTCTTTAGATAGCCTCTCGTATCGTTCGATGGCTCCTTCCAGAAAATCAGCAGCGTCGCCATAAAGGGCATCCTCAATCCTGTCGAGTTGCCATCGAACGTATTCGAGACGATTGTGCTCCTTTTTGGTGATCTCGCCAGCAAAATGCTTGTTGAGTAACACCTGCCGCTCTATCAGAAGTGCATCGTGGTCGCTCTCGCTAATTCGCGCCGCGTTTCTCCGGCCGGCGATACGCGACGCTACTGCGGCCTCCCCGTAATCAAAGTTGGGCAGACGGATGTTCGCTACCGTGCTACCCGTGTTGCTCGTACTGGCCGAGCCCGTCGGAACGGCCCCATCAGCTGCTGGAGCGGCGCCCGTTTCATCAAGCTCATAGCTGTTAACCAGCCTTGTGGCCGACATCGATCTCATCGAAACGATTTCCTTCTGCCAAATCTTCGAAGTATCTTAGGGCCGCTCTTTCGGTCTCTCCAAAGATTTCGCTCATTGCGGCCTGCTGCACCGGCTTTTCGATGTTGTAGGTTCGCTGAAAGTCGAAGACCAAGGTGAGCAAATCCTCCGCATGTTCGGTCCGCAACAGAGTATGAGCACAACGGTCCGTCCATCCCGGCTTGCGATCGATCTCGGCCGTCAACTGAATGCTAAATCCGTCGGTCAATTTACCCCATGGCTTGCCCATCCAACTCAGCATCCTGGCTATGCCGGGTGGCACGATGTCTTCCGACACTACAGTAGTGGAGACAATGCCAACGCGACTAATCGTTCGGCTTTCACGCTTGGGGATTAGCAGAGCAGCTTCCGTCAGCTTCGCAAGGGTCTTCGGCAGCAGCTGGGTGTATGGTAGGGGTTCCGAAAGCATCTCCATGATCGGTGCACCACCGCTCACATTCTTGGCACGCATTCGGTGATTGAAGGTCACATGAACCCGCCGGTGGTCGGCGCCATATTTGTAGCCGTCATTAGTATTGAACGTGACCGAGAAGTTATCGGCTTCATCAACCGTGAAAGCCGCCCTGGTTCGCTCCTCGTGCAGGTCGAGAATTGGTGCGAAGGCGTCGAGCAGCCGCAAGGCTGTCACGAAGTGCGTGCTTAGCGTTACCCCGGCTGCTGGGGTCGATCCCAATTTGTCGCACCAGCTGCTCATGTCGCACCTTCAAAAGTCACGCGCCCAAGCCGTTGCGACATGGCGATCTTTTCCCATGTCGGGCCTCAACTTGGAACCTTCGCTAGAATATTCCCAGAAATCAAGCCGCCCGGACAGGGTGTACAATGTTTTCTGCAACCTGAGAGCGTGCAAACCGCGTCGACGAAGCACCCTCTGAATCAACTTCAACCACATGCGGTTACGGTGACAGTAGACCTAATTTGCATTCTAGGAATGGTCAACGCGGCGATGCCACACCGGGTAACGCGGTGCGGCTAGTCGGGGATGACGACACGAGCGAGGCGACGAGTAGGATGCGAAATAATCGTATCAGGCGTCAATTGAGTGCACTCACCGCAACTATGACGCCATTGAAACCTGGCTGACCGCTCCGCCCGAGGAACCGCGGCTGCACCTGCTTCCGGACGGAACGCTCAAAATCGTAGCCCGAGGTCAGAAAGAAGATGGCGCATCCAACTAGTCCGGTTGCGCGGCTATTTCATGTAAAATATTCTCAGGAACATCGCGCGCCATCTCGTAAGCGTCGTCAGTGCCATGCCAACGCAGGTTTAGCCGGAACTTTGCCCGTCTCCAGTACACGCTTGCGCTGGTTTTCCACATGGAGATACACGCCGAGCGCGTAGCGATACATCCCGCGAATCTCCAACATCGCTTCGAGTTTCTGCTTGTCGCGCAATGAAGTGGCGGCACCTGCTTTGGCTTCCAGGACCATGATATTGAAGCGGTTGTCCATCCGCTTGTGAATGAGGATGTCCGGCTTGATCCGTCCGTCCCGTATAGACTTCGGATGCACACGCTGTCGGTTATATTCGCAGTCAACATTCAAGGCGGAAAACGTCTCAAGATATACCGCGAGCCGATGACAGATCGCCTGCTCATGCGCGCCTATCGCGAGAAGCAAGAGATCGCGTTTTAGTAATTTCTTGCAGCCCCGCCATACTGCGATCTTTGCGGCATCCGCGCGTTGCTCCATGGTCATTCCGAGCAATTGCGCTTCCGACAGCATTAGACGGGGCCGTCCGTGAGGGTCAGGCTCAACCCATTGGGAACGGTTAGCTGCTCCATCATCGCGGTAAGAGCATTCGGGATCGGCAAAGCGAGATTGAGGCCCAAACGCGGGTCCGCTTCATGGCATCGAAGAGCCTCGGTAATGAGCGTGCCGACGGTCATCGCACGAGAGAAATCCAGTCTGCCGCCATGCACGTCGCCGGAGGGCACAACCGCAATGCTGGAAGGCCCATAGACCCATACGTAGGAAGACTTCGTCCGCTTCTTCATCTTGCCCACCTGCTCGGCGAGGCCGGCGTAGTCGGTCGAGTCATCCCACTTCGATTGGATAGTCATCCCTTTATTGATGGTATGGCCGGCGGCATTCATCACGACCGAGATGTAAACGTCCGCACCTGAAGGTTTCTCCCAACTTCCGCGCCCCTTGTCCGGAAAATCCTGAGCATGAACCGACACGCTCACGCCAAATACCTTGAGGTTGTTAAGTTCGCTTTCGAGGCGGTCTGCGATCTTGCTCGTGAACTGATGTTCTTGCGTTGTGGCGAAATAGTGTCGCACACACGCCTGAGCAACAATCCCGTCGATGAGTTGACCTACGTGGCGATACGCCCGCTCGCGCCGTGCCCTGTTTTCCTCCTCCGTTACCACACATCCTCTCCTCTACCTCGGTGGTCACTTATAACTCTGAGCCCAAGCCGCCGGCAGCCAAACCGGAGTCTATGGTGACAGTGCACCTAACTTCCATTCTCGAAATGCTCCCCGCGCGGCGTTGCCGCGCTCGCTAACGCTGTGCGGCTAGTCGGGGATTGACGATACGGACGACGCAGGGTGACTACGATGCAAGCAATGGTATCAGGCATCAATTGAGCGCACTGTCGCCGCAATTCGGCGCCGCATTCTTGATTCAGCCAATAACTGGGCCGCCATCGTCTTCAACAACGCTGTGGGGCGAAAATGATTTGGCTTGCGGTTTGTCGCTCTTGTCGAACCATTCACACCACAAATCACCATCGGTCTGGATCACCGTAACTGTCATGAGCGGACCACCGGATTTGAGCCGGACGGTATCTCCAGCTTTGAAATTGGACATCTGAAATTCCTCCTACTTAAGGTTGAAGAATGACCCTAAATCACCGAAGAATTAATGCAAGCAACCTGCGTCTAATTCGTTCGACTGAGACGTTCCTCAACGTTGGCGACAGGCCCGTTGGAATTGGCTGTTTCGTGAGACTCAATAGCGGAGGCCCGACTATGATGGTCGTGGAAAATAATCGGAGCGCCCTCGTTTGCGCGTGGCGGGATCGCAACGGGACGACTTTTGAGCGCTACTTGCCTGCCTCTTGCGTCCACCGCGTTTCGCCCGCCAGCGAATAAAGCGACGAACGATTCGATGTTGCGGTGACAGTGCACCTAACTTCCATTCTCGGAGCGGGCTACACCGTAAGCAGTTCGGCTATCGCATCAACTCGAAACCTATTTCAGGCCTCTCTTCCGCTTTTCACGACGCAGTATCTTCTCGAAAGCGTCTTCCCATCCATCGCGATGCGGAAGTCGATCAAACTTCTTGTCCGTCCCGTGAAGCAGATCAATTCGCGATCTTTTCGAGACTTGTTCCCAATCGTCATACAGCAGGTAGAGCGCGTTCCCGTATTGGACGTTCTCAAAGACGACTAAATCATCCGCATATTTGGCACCGATATACGATCCGAATCCTCCAGACCCTCGCAAATAAGCCAACGGTGTGAGTTTCGCGAAGAGGCGAATGCGTTCCTCGATCTTTCCGCGCGCCGCAGCGCTTGACGCTCTTCCCCTCAACAACCTCTCAGCAACCTCCCCAGCATTGCCCGGTGGAAATATCTCCCAGTCTAACGCGATCGTCTTGATATACTCAGCGATAGGCGTGTCGCTGCTCACCACGCCGATAGCTCCGCAATTTTCCTGAAGCAAATTAAGCATGAAGAGCAGTTCGTCCCCCAATTTCGCGCTCGACTTATCCAAGTCCTCTTTAATCCGCAAATGCACGACTATGCCGCCACTTGGGTCTGTGCGTAGTACGTGCGTCGAAATCGAATAGCTTCTCGCCTCGTGAATCTCTCGTTGAAAAACTTCCCGTTTCGACTCATGGAGATGCGTTCCATAGGTGGCTGCGTCGCCAAAATTGGGCGTTTCCCAATAGAACGATTTTTTGATCTTCGGCAGGTCGCGCCGAACCACTTGCCATCCGTTCCGATTGCGGTCTGAGTATGGGCCCATGTCTTCGGAAGGAATAGTCTCCGAAACCGAGCCTGCGGTTGAGCCGATCTTCAGCAACTTGAGCGGAGTTGCCGAAATCTCCGCTGCTGTGAGCGTCTTGGTTACACCAACGTGGAAGACTTCACCCTTCAGGGCGCTCAACTGGCTCATGATCGAAGGCGAAGCCTTCTTGAAATTGCGCTTCCACGGTAGTTCTCGATACTTCATAGGCTAGCAATCCTCGCAGTCATTCAGACGTGATTCGAAAGAACTGCAGGATGACACGCGGAGCGGGTATTGGCGGCGCATTTCCCGCTTATCCCGCTTATTCACAGGGTCGCAACTGTCGCATCACCGTCCGTCGATTCGCTGGCGGGCGAGCTTCCAAGGCCTATGAGGTATCTGCCTGACGCCTTGACGTCCGGTGGGGCGAGATAATACATGACAACCATCATATAACATAGACCCGCCGCCTTGGCAGTTTCGAGTTCCGGCCACGCCGGCAAGACCACGACAGGAGAACCATGCGTCGAATTGTTGTGACGGGCCTGGGGACGGTGTCTCCGCTGGGCTGTGGCACCGAACTGGTCTGGTCGAGGCTGCTTGCGGGGCGGTCCGGGCTTGGCGCATTGCCGGCGTGGGCGGCCGCGCTGCCGGCGCGCGTCGCAGGACAGGTCCCTGACAAGGCCGAGGATGCCGAGGGCGGCTTCGATCCCGATCTCGCGGCGCCGCGCAAGGACCAGAAGAAGATGGACCGGTTCATCCTGTTCGCGCTGCTGGCCGCAAGCGAGGCGGTGGCGCAGGCCGGCTGGATGCCGGCCGAGGCGCATGCGCAAGCGCGCACCGCGACCGTGATCGCGTCCGGGATCGGCGGGTTTCCCGCGATCGCGGACGCCGTGCGCACCGCGGAGACAAGCGGGCTGCGCCGGCTGTCGCCGTTCACCATTCCGTCCTTCCTGGCCAATCTCGCGGCCGGACACATCACGATCCGCTACGGCTTCAAGGGGCCGATCGGCGCGCCGGTGACCGCTTGCGCGGCGAGCGTGCAGGCGATCGGCGATGGCGCGCGCCTGATCAGGTCGGGCGAAGCGGATGTCGCGATCTGCGGCGGCGCGGAGGCCTGCATCGATCCGGTGAGCCTTGGCGGCTTTGCGGCGGCGCGGGCGCTGTCGACGTCGTTCAACGACACGCCGGCGCGGGCGTCGCGGCCGTTCGATCGCGACCGGGACGGTTTTGTGATGGGCGAAGGCGCGGGCGTGCTCGTCATCGAGGAGCTCGACCACGCGCTGCGGCGCGGCGCGAGGCCGATCGCCGAGCTCATCGGCTACGGCACGACGGCGGATGCCTATCACATTACCGCGGGTCCCGAGGATGGCGACGGTGCCGCCCGCGCGATGGAGGCGGCGCTGCGGCAGGCCGGGCTGCGGCCCGACCAGATCCAGCATCTCAACGCGCATTCGACCTCGACGCCGGTCGGCGATCTCTCTGAACTCGCGGCCATCAAGCGCGTGTTCGGGCGCGAGGGAAGCGTTGCCGTCAGCGCGACCAAGTCAGCGACAGGACATCTGCTCGGCGCGGCCGGCGGCGTCGAGGCGATCTTCACGGTGCTGGCGCTGCGCGATCAGGTGGCGCCGCCCACCCTCAACCTGGAGAACGCCGATCCGGCCGCCGAGGGCATCGACCTCGTCGCGAACGTGGCGCGGCGAACCGCCATCGAACACGCGATTTCGAACGGCTTTGGATTTGGCGGCGTCAACGCCAGCCTGGTGTTCCGACGCTGGTCTTGAATCGGCAGGCGGCTCCGCAGGCGTGACGGTTCAAGCCGGCTCGCGCGCTTGCGGGGTGATCAAGCTATCGTAGCCCGCATGAGCGCAAGCGATATGCGGGATGGGCCTTCCCCGGGTATCGCTTCGCTCACCCGGGCTACGGGACTTGCACCTCACGCCTTCGCCACGCTCGCATCGATCACGAGCTTCGCCACCGCGAGCGCCGACTGCGCCGGCCCCTCTTCCGACTGCTGGCCGGTGACGTAGATGCCTTCGATCAGCAGCAGCAGGGCGTCGCCGAGCACGGCGGGGTGACGCGCGCCCATGCCGGCGGCGAGCTCGCGCAGGCGCTTGCGAAACAGCTTCTTGTGCGCTTCGGCGACCTGCCGTGCGGGATTGTCGCGCGACGGAAATTCCACGGTCGCGTTGCTGAGCCCGCAGCCGCGATAGCCTGCGGCCACGGCGCGCGCCGACAGCACGCGGATATAGGCGAGCACGTGCTCGCGCGGATCACTGTAGGATTTTCCGCCGGGCTTCTCGAAACTCTCCCAGAAGTTCGCCTCATAGTCGCGCATATAGGCGGCGGCGAGATCGTCCTTGGAGGCGAAGCTGCGATACAGGCTCGGCTTGGTGACGCCGGCCCGGTCGACCACCTCGTCGACGCCGACGGCGCGGATGCCCTCGCGATAGAACAGCTCGGCCGCGGACGCGCGGATCCGGTCGGCGGCACGCACGGGGCGTTCCGCAGACGGCTCGACAGCTTTCTTCATGACGGCTCCCTCCCGATTTTGCATACGGCACGCTTGACAATGTTACTGACCGGTACGTATACATGCCGCATCGCAATACGTACCGGTAAGTAACATGCCAGAACCATCCATTCAAGCTACCCCTGTGTCCAGACGGCCGTTCGGCCAGAGCTACGCCTTCGTCGTCGTCGCCGTGATCTTCCTCGCGTTGCTCGCGTCAGCCGGCCTGCGTTCAACGCCGGGCGTGCTGATGCTGCCCTTGCAACAGGCCTTCGGCTGGGACGTCGGCGTGATCTCGTCGTCGGCCGCGGTCGGCATCTTCCTCTATGGCCTCGCGGGCCCGTTCGCCGCGGCCGTGATGCAGCGCTTCGGCATCCGCCGCACGGTGCTGGGCGCGCTGGTGCTGATGTCGGCCTCGACCGGCGTGAGCTACTTCATGACCGCGCCGTGGCAATTGTTCATGAGCTGGGGACTGCTCTCCGGCATCGGCTCGGGCGCGGTCGCCAACGTGCTCGGCGCCACCATCGTCAATCGCTGGTTCACCACCAATCGCGGGCTCGTCATGGGGCTTTTGACGGCGTCGACCGCGACCGGCACGCTGATCTTCATGCCGGGCCTCGCGGCGCTGGTGGAATGGGGCGGCTGGCAGCCGGTGGTGCTGACGGTGGCCGCATGCTGCGCGGCGCTGATTCCGCTGGTGTATTTCCTGGTGCCGGAACGGCCGGCGTCGGTCGGGCTGCGCTCGTTCGGCAGCACGCACGAGGATCATGCCGCACCGCCGGCGCAGGGCAACCCGTTCACCGCCGCATTCAGCAACCTGGCGCGCGCCGCGAAGACGCGGGCGTTCTGGTTCCTGTTCGCCACCTTCTTCATCTGCGGCTTCACCACCAACGGCCTGGTCGGCACCCATCTGATCGCGTTCTGCGGCGACCATGGCATCGTCGAGGTGCAGGCGGCGAGCCTGCTCGCGTTGATGGGATTCTTCGACCTGTTCGGCACCACCTTGTCGGGCTGGCTCACCGACCGCTTCGATCCGCGCAAGCTGCTGTTCTTCTATTACGGGCTGCGCGGCGTGTCGCTGATCTACCTGCCCTACTCGGACTTCTCGCTGGTCAGCCTGTCGGTGTTCGCGGTGTTCTACGGTCTCGACTGGATCGCGACCGTGCCGCCGACGGTGCGCATCGCCAACGAGGCGTTCGGCGACAAGAACGCACCGCTGGTGTTCGGCTGGGTGGTCGCAGGCCATCAGCTCGGCGCCGCCTGCGCCGCGTTCTTTGCCGGCTTCATGCGCTCGGCCCAGGGCGATTATCTGCAGGCCTTCATGATCGCAGGCCTGACCGGCATCATAGCTGCCGTGCTGTCACTGATGATCACCCGGCGGCCGGCGCAACCGGTCCTGGTGGCCGCGTAAGCACGCGCCGACCTCGTTGGCGTATCGACGAACTGCAATTGAGAAGCAGCCCGGCTTTCCGGCGGACGCGCAGGTCGCCCATCGCGAGTCCCGCGTCCGCCGGTTGCTTTCGAGGCAAAACAGATATCAAATGGCTACCAGCGTGAGGGCGAAGACCTAAAGCTATTGAACCCGCTTGTTGCAACTGCTTTTGAAAGCCCGGATCGGACACGGAACGCGTGAAGAAGTTCGATGCCCGAAACAGGTAAACCTCAAAAATCCGATTCGACCGCCTTGCAGCTCGCCTTCGGGCAGGCTGTCGCGTTGCATCAGCGGGGGCAGTTGGCGGCAGCAGAGAAGATCTACGAAGACATGCTGCGACAGCAGCCAAACAACTTCGATGCGCTGCATCTGTTAGGCCTGATTTCCGCACAGACCGGCCGCAGCCAGCGCGGCGCTGACCTGATCCGGCGAGCGATCAGGCTCAACGGCACCGTCGCGGACGCGCACAACAACCTGGGCAACACGCTGCGCGATTTGCGTCGCTTCGACGAAGCGCTCGCGAGCTTCGACAGGGCGACCGCGCTCAAGCCAAGCCTTGCGCCCGCACTCTACAATCGCGGACTTACGCTCGCGGAGCTCGGGCGCCACGAGGAGGCGATCGCAAGCTACGATCTCGTGATCGCGCTCGTGCCTGACCATGCGGATGCGTATCGAAACAGGGGCGCCGCGCTGAGAAAGCTGGAGCGGCTCGAGGAGGCCCTGGCGAGCCTGGACAGGGCGATCGCGCTCAAGCCCAACGATGCCGGTGCGCACAACGATCGTGGCAACGTGCTCAATGACCTCGAAAGGTTCGATGATGCGCTCGCGAGCTACGACCGGGCGCCAGGGCTGGCCGGCGCCTGTTACAACCGCGGCAACGTGCTGATCAAGCTGGATCGTCTCGAAGAGGCAACTGCAAGCTTCGACAAAGCGATCGCGCTGCGGCCCGACTATGCCGAGGCCTACAACAACCGCGGCACGGCGCTGTTGAGGCTCAGGCAGCATGAGGCGGCGCTCGCCAGCATCGACAAGGCGATCCAGTACAAGGGCGACGATGCGGATGCCTACGCCAACCGCGGCAAGGTTCTATCCATGCTGGCGCGCTATGACGAGGCATTCGCGGCCTTTGACAGGGCCGTCGCGCTCAAGCCGGACCAGGCCGACATCGAAGGCTATCGTTTGCACGTCAAATCTCACCTTTGCGACTGGGTCGACTTTGACGCCGAGTGCGACCAACTGATCGGGTCGATCAGGAATCGGGACGCGACGACGCCGCCATTTCTGTTTTGTAACGTGCCTTCATCGGCCGCCGACCAACTGCTCTGCGCCACGCGATGGACCGCGAAGAATCATCCGCCGTCTGAAAGCCAGCGTTGGCGGGGCGAACGGTATCATCACGATCGAATTCGGATCGGCTATTTCTCGTCGGATTTTTGCAACCACGCGACAGCGGCTTTGATGGCGGGGATGTTCGAGTGCCACGACCGGTCGAAATTCGAGACGGTGGCGATCTCGTGGTCGCCCAACGACCCTTCGGAGATGCGCCGACGGCTGGAGGTGTCGTTCGATCGATTTGTCGAGGTCCGGGACATCAACGACGATGAGGTCGCCGACCTGATCAGACGATTGGAAATCGACATCCTGGTTGATTTGAAAGGCTTTACCGCGGGGTCCCGCACCAGAGTGCTTGGCCGCCGGCCTGCCCCCATCCAGGTCAATTATCTGGGTTACCCGGGAACGCTCGGTGCCCCGTTCATCGACTACATCATCGCCGACCGTACCGTGATCCCGGATCATCATCGCGAATTCTACAGCGAAAAGGTGGTCGCCCTGCCCAACAGCTATCAGGCCAACGACGACAAGCGCGTCATCGCCGATCGCGTGTTTACGCGCGGCGACGTCGGGCTGGCACCGGCGGGCTTCGTGTTCTGTTGCTTCAACAACAACCACAAGATCACGCCTGACATGTTCGATCGGTGGATGAGGATTCTCGGTCGCGTCGAGGGCAGCATGTTGTGGCTGCTCGAAGGCAACGCCCACGCTGCCGCAAATCTGCGCAAGGAGGCGGTCGCGCGTGGCGTCGCTGCGGAGCGCCTTGTGTTCGCACCGCGCCTGTCGTTGCCCGACCATCTCGCACGCCATCGCCTCGCCGGCCTGTTCCTCGACAGCACTCCCTACAACGCCCACACGACCACCAGCGATGCGCTATGGGTCGGCCTGCCGGTGCTGACCATTCTCGGCGACACGTTTGCCAGTCGGGTCGCGGCGAGCCTGCTCCATGCGATCGGCCTGCCCGAGCTTATTGCGGAATCGCCGGAGGCTTACGAGCGCATGGCGGTCGATCTTGCGACCGATCCTTCGAGACTCGCGGCGCTCAAAACCAGGCTGGCGGCCAATCGGCTGACGGCACCGTTGTTCGATACCAAACGTTTCACCCGACATGTCGAGGCCGCCTACACCGCGATGTATGAGCGTCACCGGGCGGGCATTGCGCCGGACCATATCGTCGTCCCGGCGTGATCGCTGATTGCGACCCCTCCTGATCCTGGCGAGGATCGGTTATGGGTCAATGAGCGGCTGTCGACGTGCTGCTCGGGCCAGGCTGCTCCGCCTCGCCGCGTCCCTGACGTAACGATCCGATCAGCAGGCCGGCAAAGAGCAAGGCGCCGACAAAGGAAATGAGCGCACCCGCGATTGCAGCGACGTGAGTGACGCCGGCAACCACAAGAACGAGCCCTGGGATGAAAATGACGACGCCAAGGTTCGCGACAGCGAACTGCCAGCGTACGAGCCGGGATGCGCCAAATTCCGGGAACGCCTGCAAGACGAGCCCGTAGAGACACATCGTCGCCCAGCCGAGCAGATTCAGGTGGGCGTGCACGACCACGTATTTGAAGTTCTCGGCAACACCCATGCCGATGCCGATAGCAAGTCCGATGCAAAGATAGATGGCAGCCGCGATGATGTACCATCGCGCAATCGCGCTGGAGCGAAGTTGTTTCGACATTGGCGGCCTCTGCGTCAGCATGTCAGAATTCCTCGAAAAAGGCGGTCTCCCGCCCCGGCAAGATGCCGGCTTTGGCCTGAGTTCTTTCAAGCTGCGGACTGGAGCTGAAGGCCTTCGCATTTTCCTCGGTGTCCCAGTCGAACAGGATCAGCAGGTGATTGGGGTTTGCCGTCGAGCGAAAGCGGCGGACGCGGCGACAGCCATGCGCGGTTCGCGCGTCGGAATTCTTGTCGAAAACCTGCTTCCATCTGTCGAAGTCCTCGACATCACCGCGAACCATCAGGACTGGCATTTTGGTCTCCATTTTTTGCAACTTCGCTTTCAACTCGACAGGCACCCGAGCTCCAACAGGCTGGCGCGAACTGCCTGGTCGAGAGGCGTGTGAGGCTCGTCGCCGATCAACGCAATCAGCTTGGAATTATCGAGCCGAAGCGGGACATCCCAGAGATAGCGAACTTCTTCGACTTCACGCAGGAGCGGGACGAAGGGCGCGAGCAGCCGGACGGCGAGCCATGGAAAGTGCCGAACGGGAAGGTCGAGCCTTCCGGCCGCGCGGCGAATGGATTGAGCGAGCTCGATCCCGGGTTCGATCCAGTGTCCGCCAAAGTGAAACACGTCGAACGGCGGCAGATCGGCTTCGATCTCTGCAAGTCGCGCAATCGCCTCGGCGTAGTCCGGCAGATAGGCCCAGGCATGACCCGTCGCAGGAGGACCGGGATATGAGATGGCACGCAGCGGCTGCCCCGGCTTGATCAGGACATTCGAAAAATTTGAAGATGGCCCGTGTCCACCAAACACGTCGCCGGCGCGCACGACAAGCGATCGGGTGCCGGTCGCCGCCGCCGCCCTCAGCATGTCTTCCATCTCGCAGCGAACGCGGCCCTTGCGCGTGTTCGGCTGCTGCGGCGCGGTCTCGGACAACAGCGGACCGGCGTCCGCGCCGAAGTTATACAGATTGCCAGGGAAGATCAGTCGCGCGCTTGAGGCGCTCGCCGCCTCGATCGAGTTACGAAGCATCGGCATCGCGAGGCCACGCCAGTTCTTGTACGGTGGTGGATTGGCTGCGTGAACGATGAGGGCGACATCGCTGGCTGCGTTGGCCACGTCATCCGCCTTCATCGCGTCTCCCTCGATCCAGGCGACGCCGCTATCCGGCAGAGAGGCGGAGGCTAGCTTCGGCGTGCGGCTCAGGCACCGAAGGTGCCAGCCGCGGCGCACCAAGGCCCTTGCGACTTCGCGCCCTACGCCTCCCGTCGCTCCGATCAGCAGCGCCGTTTTCGTCATGCGTCTCACCGGTTCCTCGCTGCGAACCGGTCCTCACGCGGCAAAATCGTCGTCAAGGTTTGGAGTTGATCTCGACCTTGGCGGCAAGTGCTGATCAGATCCTGAGTGGTGGAGCCGAAGGTCGCCGGCCGATATCCCGACCTGCGCCCAGTCCTGTTCCGAGACACGCAAAAAAACTCCCGTTGATCGGTTCCCGTGGCACGACGTGTAGGGGGTGATCGGACCGGTGTTCTTGGGCTGGCGCACCGTGAGCTAGGACACAGACGCCACCGTTGACTTTTCGGGTCGGGTGACGCAATGCCGCAACAGGGGATGCCACGGCACGGGAACGAGCCGACGATGTCAGAGCAACAGGCGCCTACGACTTTTCGGTTCTCGACCGCCGATTGGCCGGCCCGGGATCGACTGGCAATCTGGCGCGAGTCGATCGGGCGCACCGTCATCCAGCTCGACACGGAGCCGTTGTCCGACGGCGCGTTCCATGCCGAGGCGACCGTACTGGCGCTGCCCGGGCTTTGGCTCGGTTCCTGGGCATTGGCCAATTTACGCGCCGCCGTGACCCGCGAGTTGCTCGATGGCAGCGACGATCTCGTGCTCGGGATCGCGCTGAGCGGTGCGCCCATCATCACGCACCGGAGACGCGAGGCCACCGGCGACACCGGCGATGCCATTCTGATGTCGACCGCAGAACCGCGGGTGAGCGTCTACCCGTCGCTTGTGCGCTTCCTCAGTCTGCGGCTGCCGCGCAAGGCGCTTACGCCGTTCGTGCCCAACCCCGAGGATGCGCTGATGCGTCCGGTCCCACGCGACATCGAGGCATTGCGACTGCTTACCTTTTATGCCGACGAGCTGAACCGCATGGATCGGATGGCCACAGGCGAGCTGCAGCATGTCGTCGTCACCCATCTGTACGACCTCGCGGCGTTGGTGATCGGTGCCACGCGCGACGGCGCGGCCGTTGCTGAAAGCCGCGGGCTGCGGACGGCGCGGCGCGCCGCCGTCAAGGCCGATATCAACTCCCATCTTGGCGATCCCGCCCTCACATTGACCGCGGTTGCCGCGCGCCAGCACCTGTCGCCGCGCAGCCTTCAAAGGCTGTTCGCCGAACAGGACACGAGTTTCTCGGAATACGTGCTCGGCGCACGCCTCACTCACGCCTACCGCCTGCTGACCGATCCACGCCGGCACGACCGCAACATCTCCAGCATCGCGTTCGAAGCCGGGTTCGGCGACCTGTCCTACTTCAACCGCGCCATTCGCCGCCGCTACGGCGCGACGCCGTCGGAGATTCGCGCAACGCCAAGGCGTTGATGACGCGTCGGATCGATGGCGCCTCAAACCGGGCCCTTGGCGCGACTGTCCTAGCTTCCCCGCCCTGCCCCGCCGTAGAAAGGGTATGAGTTCCCCTCTGAAGGCGGCGAGCGGTTGACCGGTTGGAAACACGGTCGAGAACATCATGCGAGCAGGTGATCCAGACTCCGCGTTGCCGAAATTGCCGGACTCCAGCACGTTTCGATTCTCGAGCGCCGATTGGCCGGAGCGGGATCGGCTGATGATTCTGCGGGAGGTCATCGGACGCGCGACCGTGAAGTTCGATCTCGGGCCGCTTACCGACGACCCGTTCCGCGCTGACCTGGTGGTGCAGGCGCTCCCTGGGCTCGCGATCGTGTCCGGCGCGAGCGTCAATATTCGCGCGGCAAGGACGCGCGATCTGCTGGGCGACCGTGACGATCTCGTTCTGAAGGTCTTTACGAGCGGGACCGGGGTCGCAGCGCAAGGCGATCGAGAGGTCACGCTCCGTGCGGGCGATGCGTTGTTGATGTCGGCAGCGGAGACCAGCATGTCCGCCACGTCATCACCGTCATGCTTCATCACGATTCCGCTGCAGCGCAAGGCCATCGCATCGCTCGTGTCCAGGCCCGAGGATGCGCTGATGCGTCTGCTGCCCGGCAGCGACCCACTTCGCCTGCTCGTGAACTATGTCAGGCAATTGCAGACTGGGGCGCGACTGACGACGTACGAGCTGCAGCGCGCCGTCGTCACCCATATGTACGATCTGGCGGCGCTCGCGATCGGCGCCACCAGCGATGGAGCGGCGCTGGCCGAAAGCCGCGGGCTGCGGGCCGCTCGGCTCGCCGCGATCAAGGCCGACATCAGCGCGCGTCTCTGCGATCCCGACCTGTCGCTGAGCGCGGTCGCAGCGCGCCAGCGTCTTCCGCCGCGCAGCGTGCAGCGGCTGTTTGCGGACCAGGACACGAGCTTCTCGGAATTCGTGCTGGAGGCCCGCCTGACCAGCGCGCATCGGCTGCTGACCGATCGGCTCTGGGACGAACGCAACATCTCCAGCATCGCGTTCGAAGCCGGATTCGGAGACTTGTCCTACTTCAACCGCATCTTCCGCCGCCGTTACGGCGCAACGCCTTCGGAAATTCGCGCAGCGGCGCGGCGTTGAAAAGCCGCACCGCAGCGCTGCGAACTCATACTCGATTGAAATTGCTTGTGATTTTGGCCAACCCCAACGGTTCGGCAGCCTCCGCGCCGACTTCGGCCTCACGCGCTGCAGCAGGGCCTCTCAATGCTTCTCCCGACAGCATGCGTCTTGGATAGCTTTGGGATCGGAGTATTGTCGTCCGGAGTTGTCGCAACTTTGAGACCGGGGATTTCGCGTACGCACTCGATCGCGGTCAAGGCTGTGGCGCTCGAAGCGATGCACTCCAGAATCAAGCTGATGATCGCGAACGCGATCGGACGGCGCGGCAAATGGAGGACATGATGGCTTGGCGTGACGATAAGGCCCGTTCAACCCTGATCCGCGATGCAGCGGGAAGCGTGCAGCCGGGCAAGGCGCCCCGGAGCTTTGCCGAACTTCTGTTCGGCTATACCAATGTCGAGGACCTCGCCAATCACGATGCGCTGTCGCTGGCCTTCCTGGCGGAACAAGCCTGGGAGCACGTGCAGCAGCGTACGGCCGGCGGCGCCGATATCCGTGTCGTCAATCCGATGATGCCGGACGGGCGCGAGATTTCCGTGCTCGAGATTCTCAACGACAACATGCCCTTCCTGTTCGATTCCACGACGGCGGAGCTGGCCGAGCAAGGCATCGAAGTCACCCTCGTCGCTCACCCGATCCTCGCGGTGGAGCGCGACAGCCAAGGCAAGCTCCTGCGCTTCCACGGCGAAGCGTTGCCGGCGGGAGTAAACGGCACGCGGGAAAGCCTGATTCACCTCCACATCACCCGCCTGGACGCCGATGCCGATCGCCAGAAGCTGATCGACGGCCTCACCAAGACGTTGAACGACGTCCGCGCCTGCGTCACCGACTGGCGCGCAATGCGCGACCGGGTCGAGGACGCGATCAAGACCTTTTCTTCCAATCCGCCGCCGCTGCCGATCGACGAGGTCGCCGAGGCCAACCAGTTCCTGCAATGGCTGTGCGCGGACAATTTCACCTTCCTCGGCGTGCGCGAATATCGCTTCTCGCCCGACAGCGATGCATCCGACGACATCACGACGGGCAAAGGCCTCGGCGTCCTCCGCGATCCGGATGCGAAGGTGCTGCGCCGCGGAAGCGAAATGGTGGTGATGACGTCAGAAATACGCGAGTTCATGCACGACCCCACCCTGCTCATCGTCATCAAGGCCAACGTCTCCAGCCGCGTTCATCGTCGCATTCGCATGGATTATGTCGGCATCAAGCTCTATACGCCCGACGGCCGGCTGGAGGGCGAATTGCGGGTCGTCGGCCTGTTCACCTCGGGCGCCTATACCCGCTCCGCACGCCAGATCCCCTATGTCCGCCACAAGGTGACGCGCGCGCTGCAACGCGCCGGCTTCGACCCGAACAGCCATTCGGGCAAGGCGCTCATGCATATTCTCGAAGAATATCCGCGTGACGAACTGTTCCAGGTCGACGTCGACACGCTCTACAATTTCATCATGGAGATCCTGATCCTCTACGAGCGTCCGCGCGTCCGCGCGCTGGCGCGGGTGGACAAGTTCGATCGCTTCGTCTCCATCCTCACCTTCATTCCGCGCGAGAAATACGACACGGACGTCCGTACCCGCGTCGGTGCCTTCCTGGCGCAGGTCTACAAGGGGACGCTGTCGGCCTCCTACGTTTCATTCCCTGAAGGGGCGCTTGTGCGCGTCCACTACATCATCGGGCGCTATGACGGCAAAACTCCCGTCGTCGAACGCGCCACGCTCGAAGCCGGGATCAGCGCCATTGCCGCGACGTGGGCCGACAAGCTGAAGGCCGCGCTCACTGCCTCCACCGATGGCATGCGGGCACGCATGCTCACCAACCGATATGCCCAGGCGTTCAGCGGTGGCTATACCGAGGTGTTCGGCGCGGAACAGGCGATCACCGATATCGCCACCATCGAAAAGCTCACGCCAGCCCGCCCCGTGGCGGTTTCGGTTCATCGTGACGCAAGCGAGGCCGATCCCAAGCGCTTCGGACTGAGGGTGTTCTCGCACGACGCGCCCCTGTCGCTGTCCTACCGCGTGCCCGTGATCGAAAATCACGGCCTGCGCGTGGTCAACGAACGCACCTATCAGATCGCGCCGCGCGCCACGCCGGCGCCTCCGCCGGTTTGGCTCCACGAGATGACGATCGAGACCAGCGACGGCCTGCCGATCACGATCACCCCGGAATTCAGCCATCGCCTTGAAGCCTCGATCATGGCCGTGGTCCGCGATCACGCCGAATCCGATGGATACAACGGCCTGATCCTGCGCACCGCCCTGGGCTGGCGGGAAGTCTCGACCATCCGGGCACTGTCCCGCTACCTGCACCAGATCCGCGCGCCGTTCACCCAGGATTACATGTGGGAGACCTTGCGCAAGAACGCCGCGATCACGGCCAGCCTCGTCGCGCTGTTCCAGACCCGCCTCGATCCACGCCTCGCCTCCACGGATGCCGAGCGCTCGGCACGCGAGACGGCCCTGCTTGCCGAGGTCGAGGAGCAACTCAAATCCGTTGCCTCGCTGGACGAGGACCGCATCCTGCGCCGTTTCACCAACCTGGTGCAGGCGACGATTCGCACCAATCTGTGGCAGATCGGCGAGGACGGACATCCGCGTCCGGTGATCTCCTTCAAGTTCGACGCGCGCCGGATCGACGACCTGCCGGCTCCACGACCTCTCTACGAGATCTTCGTCTATTCACCTCGTGTCGAAGGTATTCACCTGCGCTTCGGCAAGGTTGCGCGCGGTGGCCTGCGCTGGTCCGACCGGCCGCAGGATTTCCGCACCGAGATCCTCGGCCTCGTGAAAGCGCAGCAGGTCAAGAACGCCGTGATCGTGCCGGTCGGCGCCAAGGGCGGCTTCGTGCCCAAGCGCCTGCCGCCGCCTTCCAATCGCGACGCCTGGCTCGCGGAAGGCACCGAAGCCTATCGCATCTTCGTTCGCTCGCTGCTGGAGCTCACCGATAATCTCGACGGCGACATCGTCGTGCCGCCCGAATCCACCGTGCGCCATGACGGCGACGACCCTTACCTCGTTGTCGCCGCCGACAAGGGCACCGCCACCTTCTCCGACATCGCCAACGCGATCTCGGCAGAGAAAAACCATTGGCTCGGCGATGCCTTCGCTTCCGGCGGCAGCCAGGGCTACGACCACAAGAAGATGGGGATCACGGCGCGCGGCGCCTGGGAAGCGGTCAAGCGCCACTTCCGCGAACTCGGCACCGACATTCAGACCATGCCGTTCACCGCGGTCGGCGTGGGCGACATGTCCGGCGACGTTTTCGGCAATGGCATGCTGCTGTCGCCAGCGACAAAGCTTGTGGCGGCTTTCGATCACCGCGACATCTTCATCGATCCCTCGCCTGATCCTGCGATCAGCCTCGCCGAGCGCAAGCGTCTGTTCGACCTGCCGCGATCGAGCTGGCAGGACTACAACAAGTCGCTGATCTCGGCGGGCGGCGGCGTGTTCTCGCGCCAGCTCAAGGCGATCCCGCTCGCTCCGGAGGTACGCGCCCTGCTCGATCTCGACAAGCCGCAAGCGACGCCTTTCGAGGTGATGACGGCAATCCTGAAGGCGCGCGCGGATCTGCTGTGGTTTGGCGGAATCGGCACCTATGTCCGCTCCGCCGCGGAAAGCGACGATCAGGCCGGCGACCGCGCCAACGATCCGATCCGCATCACGGGCAGCGACGTGCGGGCCCGGGTAATCGGCGAAGGCGCCAATCTCGGCGTCACCCAACGCGGCCGCATCGAGGCGGCGCAGAAGGGCGTCAAGCTCAACACCGACGCCATCGACAACTCGGCCGGCGTGAACACGTCCGACGTCGAGGTCAACATCAAGATCGCGCTGGCGCGGCTCGAGCGCGAGGGACGGCTCAGCCCCGCTGACCGCAACAGCCTGCTGGCCGCGATGACCGACGAGGTCGGCACGCTGGTGCTACGCAACAACTATCTGCAGTCGCTGGCGCTCTCGCTCGCCGAACGCAAGGGCGTGGCCGAGACCGGCTTCCTTACGCGCCTGATGCAGTCGCTCGAGCAGCGCGATTTGCTCAGCCGCGCGGTAGAGTTCCTGCCCGACGACGCAGCGCTCACCGAGCGCACACGGCGCGGCCAGTCCCTCGCACGGCCCGAGCTTGCCGTGCTGCTCGCCTACGCCAAGCTGACGCTCTACGATGACCTGCTCGTCACCAGCGTGCCGGATGATCCCTATCTTGCCCGGGAACTATCTCAGTATTTTCCGCGCGAGGTTCAGGACAAATACCCGAGAGCGGTCGAATCCCATCGCCTGCGGCGGGAGATCATCGCGACCAGCCTCGCCAATGCGGTGATCAACCGTGGCGGCCCGGCCTGCGTCGTGCGTCTGATCGATGAGACGGACGCCGATATCCCGACCATCGTCATGGCCTATGTGGCAGTCGACGAATGCTACGGGCTCAAGTGGCTCAGTGACGCGATCGATGCGCTCGATACCTGCATCGACGGGCGGGTGCAGCTGTCCCTCTACGCTTCCGTCCAGGACCTGCTGCTCTCCCGCATGGTCTGGTACGTGCGCAATGTCGATTTCAAGGACGGGCTGGAGACCGTCGTCGCGCGCTTCGGTCCGGCTATCCGCCAGATCGTCGCCGGGCTCGACACCGCGCTGCCGCCGGACTTGCAGGCCGCACGTGCCAAGCGTCGGCAGGACCTGACCGATGCCGGTGTCCCGGCCGGCCTCGCCGGCGAACTCGCCGATCTCGACGCTCTGGTCTCGGCGCCCGATATCGTGACGGTTGCCGAGCGCACCGCCCGTCCCATCGGCGACGCCGCCGCGACCTTCTTCGCCGCCGAAGCGAATTTCCGCCTCGACCGCATCGTCGCCGCCGCGCGCAGCGTGCCGGCAAACGATTATTTCGAACGTATGGCGATCGATCGCGCCGTTGAGCAGATCGCCGGCGCCGAGAGAAGACTGGCCGCGGATATGCTGGCAACCGGCCAGTCCGGCCAGCAGGCTGTCGAGACCTGGCTCGCGGCCCACCCCGAAGCGGCGCGCATCCGCCGCTCGGTCGAGGAGATCGCGGCCAGCGGCCTGACGCTCGCCAAGCTGACGGTGGCGGCGAACCTGCTGGGGGACCTGGTCAAAGCCTGAGGCGTGCGAGGCGGCGATGTGAAACTCCATGAGCAATGCTGGCGCAGGTTGTTAGCCGGCGAACGGAGGAATCCAATGATCCACGCGACTTGCCATACCGCCGATAATGTCCGCTGCATCGAGTTCGATGCCACCCCCTGGTTCAGCGAGGCTGACGCTCCGAGCATTATCGATTTGGCCCAGCGAGGCTGGGCCAGTACGGCGATTGCAGATTCCCTCGAGCGCCGACGAGGCTATGAACGCTTGCACGACCTCGTTGAGTATGCGGCGAAGCGATTGCAACCGGAATCCCTGGAGGACCCAACCTGGGAAACCTTCGCGTGCGTCGTCGATGGACCCGACGCCGTGGCCTGGCTCGAGAGCAACCGGCCGGAGGTCGTGGCAAGGATCCGGGACGCCACCGGAGGCGCCGGCGATTGCGACGATTGATCGGCGGCATCGCGCGCGAAGCGGAAATGGCGTGCCGTCCAGAACACAACTGCGAACTCTTATGTCATTGAAATTTGAAATGTAACCTTTGACAGCACCCAATTGAGGCGCGCTTTCGCGCTCACGATTCCCCCGCGCCATTAGTGACCGACGGAGCGCCGGTTCATTTCCTCCAGGGGCTCGCGCAGGGCATCGAACTGCGTGCCGAAACCTTTCAGGTCTCCGGCCTTCAATCGCTCTAGCGCCTGATTGTAGTGATCGAGCGCCTGCTGCGCCGGGCTCGCCGTCCCGCCCGCAGGGGATATCGTTTCCGTTGCGTTTGAAACCGTCGGCACCGCACCGGGCTCTGCGAACAGCGCGGCCAGGGCGTCAGCGAGCGTCTCCTTCATCACGACATGCTCACCGTAGGCTGCGATCACGCGTTTCAGCTCCGGCAGGTGTCCAAGCTCGGCGCGCATATAGAGCGGCGAGACATAAAGGATCGAGTTCTCGATCGGGATCACCAGCAGGTTCGCACCGCGTATCACCCGCGAGCCCATCTGATTCCACAGCGTGAGTTGTTGCGAGATCTCGGTGTTCTGGTTGATCCGCGCCTCGATCTGAAACGGCCCGTAGACAAGCTTGTCCTTGGGGAATTCGTAGACGATCAGCTTGCCGTAGTCGGGGGCGTCGCAACGCGCAGCGAGCCACGCGATCATATTGTCGCGACGACTGGGCACCATGGGAAGCATCAGAAAGAACTCGGCCTGCGGCTCGCCGGGCAGCCGCATGATGATGTAGTAGGGGGTCATCACCGAGGTGCCATCGCCGCCCGGCTGTCGCGGAAACTGCCAGAAGTCCTCTCGGTTATAGAAAGTTTCGGCCTGCTCCATGTGGTAGGTCTGATACAGCCGCGCCTGAATCAGGAACAGATCTTCCGGATAGCGAATGTGCTTCTGCAAATCCGCCGGCATGGCCGTGAATGGCTTGAACAGGCTCGGAAAGATACGTTGGTAGGTCGCTGCAACGGGGTCGCGTGGGTCGATCAGATAGAAATCGACCGTCCCGTTATAGGCATCGACAACAATTTTCACCGAATTCCTGATGTAGTTGAGACCGAGCTCCGGCACGGGCTGCGCGGAGGGGAAATAGGAGCTCGTGGTGTAGGCATCCTGCATCCAGAACATGCGCCCGTTGCTGACGACCAGATAGGGATCGTGATCGAGACTGAGGAATGGAGCGATCGTACGCACCCGTTCCGTGATATTGCGCCGGATCATGATCCGGCTGTCGGCCGTGATGTAGCTTGAGAGGACCAGATTCGCGTCATTGAAATAGTAGGCGAACAGCGTTCTCCATCCCAATGCTCCGATCGGAACACCGCCACTGCCGTCATAGGCGGCATAGACGTTGTCTTTCCCCTTCGGATAATCGAACTCCGGGATGCTGGCCTTGACGATGACGTAGTCGTCGCTCTCTTCGCCGAAGTAGATGCGCGGTTCCTCGATCTTGGGACCGCCGTCCGCAACGGGCGGAATATCGCGCAAATAGAAGAACGGCAGTCCTTCTGGGCTCTTGCGGGTGACCGGGCTCATCACCGCGCCGTTGCCGTGCGTAAACAGCACGTGGCGATTGACCCACGTCTGGGCGTTTGCCGGCAGCAGGGAGGCCCGCAGTTCGCGAGCCGAGAGCATCACGCTCTGGTAGGAGCCGTCGAGCCAGTAGCGATCGACGTCAAGATCGTGGAATTTGTAGTAGGTCCGGATCTCCTGCAGTTGCGCGTAGGTATTCGACAGCGGCAGCCAGTCCCAGAGTCGTATATTGTCGATGGTGGCCTTGTTCGCTTCCAGCGTCTTGAAGGTCAGCCGCTGTTCGGCGGCAAACGGCTTGGCTGCGATCCGGTCGAGATTGTAGGCCTGCCTCGTGAGCGCGATGTTGCGTTCGATGTACGGCTTCTCCAGCTGCAACTCCGTCGGTTTGACGACGAAGTGCCGGAACAGCGAAGGGACGAGACTCGACAGCACGACAGAGCCGGCGCCGACGAGGATGAACCCGGCGGCAAGAAGGCGGTAGGTGCGGGCGCGCAAATTGACCCATGCGATGAACGCCGCGATGATCGAAAGCCCGATCATCAGCCACAGCGCCGGCAGCCCCAGATGGACATCGGTGTAGCTTGCCCCGACCACGACGCCATTGTCGCCGTAGAGCAGCAGATAGCGGTCGAGCCCATAGGACCAAGCCTTCACCGCGAACAGAAGGCCAACCAGCGCCGAGCCATGCGCGATCACCGTCGGCGAGATTGATCGGTTGTGAACATCGTACTCGATGTCGCCGCGCGCCCAGTAGATCGCTCCGGCAAACAGCGCACTCAGGACGATTGCGAGCAGCATCCAGTTCTTGATCGCAAGATAAGCGGGTAGCGCAAAGAGATAGAAGCCGATGTCCCTGTTGTAGAGCGGATCCTCCGCGCCATAGGGCACGCCGTAGAGAAACTGCAGAAAGAGGCCCCAGTTGCCGGCTTCGCCTGCGGCAACCAGCACGCCGAGCAAACCCGCACCGAGCGCGATAAACCACGGCCGTGTTAGTCGATCGCGCAGCATTGCGGACAGATCCGGCGGCGGCGTAACACCGGCCACCTTCCACGGGGCGGCCGGAATCTGTCGCGGCTGCTGCATGGCAAACCGCGCTGCCAGCACTCCGTTCAGCCAGAGGACGACGGTGGTCACCGCCAAGACCGCGAAAAAGACGGTCGCCTTGGCGCCGATCGCCGTCAGGAAAACCTCGAGATAACCGATCGAGGAAAACCAAAGCCAATCGACCAGGAAGTCGCTCGCGAACGAGAGCAGGATCAGGCAAATCGTGATGACGACGGCCACAACGATCAGCCTGACCACGCCACTTTGCCGTGGTACCTTCCGGCCGGGTCCGGTAATCCCGATCGTCATGGCTTGATCATAGCGGAAATGAGGGACGCCCGCCGCTTGATTTACGGGCCGGACTGCCCGCCAAGGCGGGCGACGCGGATGCTCAAAGCTCCGTCGCCGGGACCGCGAATGAGCACAAGCGCCAAACTCAGCTGATGCAGGCCGGCACGATCAATCAGCCATCGAGCAGGAGGACGCTCGCGAACGGAGGCGCGTCGTACAATGTCGCGGAAAAGCGAACATTTGGCGCGCCACCCGGAATGAAACTGCGAACTCTTATGTAATTGAGATCGTTATCTAATTCTAGGCCTCACTGGGAGCGGCTCCTTCTGTTGAGCTGCCTTGTCGAGGATTCGAGCTACTGGAGCGCTTCCGCTTTTCACACGCCAACCGAACCTGCCATACCTGGTCCAACCCTTCGCATGAGCCTGTGCCGCACCCAGGGGGCACCTGCTTGAGGAAGCTCCACGCGGTTCGCTGGCAGGCATCTGCGTCGACGCGGGGGCTTCGCCGTTACGGGGGCTCTGCCTGGGCGGAAAATTCGGTGCCGACGGTGTCCGTGATCACAAGCGGAAGGCCAAAGGCCTGAAAGAGCGCCGGGGCGGCGGGTCTCACGAACAGAGTGACCGCGGAAATGCTGCCCTGCGCGAGCGATAGTACGTGGATCGAGTGCGCGCTCCACGGCGCATCCGGAGCGGTGCGAGAACGGAAATAGGCCGCGAATGCGGGCTGTCCATTCGCCGCTGTCGGCAGCAGGCGGTAGCCGCCATAATCTTTCCAGGCCCACTCAAAAAAGGCACGGATCGACTGGCGGCCGACATACCACTGAGCGAGCGGCGGCATTGTATAGGTCGCATCCTCCTTCAGGAGGGCGACAAACTTGTCGAGATCAAGCTCTTCCCATGCTTTCAAATAGCGGTCGAGCAGCTTTTGCTGCGCCGGCGCGGGCTTTGAAATCATCGGGCGTTCATCGTCGTTGCGGCTTTTTGCCATCGTGACGCGCGCGCGCTGCAGGACGCTGTTGATCGACGCTGTCGAGCCGCCGAGCAAGGTCGCGGCTTCCGCGGCGCCCCAGCCGAGCACGTCACACAATAAAAGCGCGGCGCGTTGGCGCGGCGGGAGCTGTTGGATGGCGGCCACAAAGGCGAGTTGTACGGCCTCGCGAGAGGCGTACCGCGCTTCAGGATTGAGTGTCTCGTCGAGAATTCCAGCCAGTTCGGAGTCCGGATAGGGTTCAAGCCAATCGACGTCGCTCGCCGGAACCCCATCGGGCATCTGGGCAGTTACAGGGAAACGCTGGTCTGGCAGGAAGCGTTGCCGGTATTTTCTGCCGGCAATCGCGTTGAGGCAGGTATTCGTAGCGATCTGGTAAAGCCACCCGCGCAACGATCCACGACCTTCAAAGCTATCGAAGCTCCGCCAGGCCCGAAGATAGGTATCCTGCACGAGGTCTTCCGCTTCGTGCAGCGAACCCATCATTCGATAACAATGCAATTTCAGCTCGCCGCGAAACGGCTCCGCCATCCGCTCAAACGTCTTGTCTGATCGATCGGAAATCTCGAACGAGCGTGACGCTTCGGTCGCGGTCATTGCCGTGATGTGGTCCTGGGCGACCCCCGTTTCAAGACGGAGCGGCCTCGAGCCCCTTACCTGAGACGATGAACACATGCTCCTTGAAACGGTCCGGGGTCGTCACAAGTTCGATCACCGCGTTGGCGGCATCCGACGAAGTTGGCAGCGCGGCCATGCCGCGAATGAAGTCAGTTTCCGCTATGCCTAGATAGTTGGAATAACCGGCGACGGCACGCTTTCCAAGCTCGGTGTCCGGCATGATGCGAGGTGCAATCGAGACAAACCGCAAGCCAAGGCCGAGACGATCGGATTCCTTCTGGCCGTAGTTTGCCATGAATAGTTGCGTCCGCTTAGCGCCGGCATACCCTCCGGTAAGTGGAGACCCGGCCAAAGCGGCACCGCTTGAGACCAACACGACCGTTGAACCAGCCACGAGCGGCCGGGAGAGTGCCGCCTTAAAGAAATTGAACGCAATTTTGACGTCGCCATCCCAATTGATGGAGAACTCTTGCCAAGTTTGCTGGTGGAGCGGCATGGTTGGCGGAAACGAGCCCCCGCACACGACCAATACATCCGGCAGCATGACGTCGAACACTTTCCCGGCGGCTTCCACATCTGTTGCATCGAGCGATAAAATGCCGATGCCAGAGACCTCCTCAGCCAATCGCTGCAGTGGCTCCAATTGACGAGCCACCGCAAGCACACGCGCACCAGAAATTGTGGCCGATTCCGCAATCTTTCGTCCGACGCCACGGCTTCCGCCGATCACGACAACATTCTTGCCTGTCAGGGAGTGCATCTCATGCTCCAATGTTACCAACGATTTTCTTGAACGGGCAGAACTACTCCGCCCCTACCGGCACCAGCTTGCTGGATGCTTTCCATAGCTGTCCGTTAATGAAGTTAGGCGCGAGACGGCTCATGAGCGCCAGTTGCTTGGATTGACCCGGCCGGATTTCAAGCGAGCCGGCCTTGAGCGCCTTGAACGACTGCTTCACCAACTCCCCGGTCGTGATCAAGGTAATGCCGTCACCCTCGGGAAGGTCTGCCGTCATGTCGGTCTTCACGGCGGGCGGCATAAGCTCGATGACTTCCACACCGGTTTCCTGAAGCTGAAAACGAAGCGACAGGGTGTAGGAGTGGATCGCCGCCTTGGTCGCACAGTAGATCGGTATGCAGGGCAACGGTACAAAGGCCAGGGCCGATGACACGTTGATCAGCGTGCCGTTGTTGGACTTCAGGACGTCGATGAACGCTGACGTCATGCGTATGACGCCTCCGACATTGATGTTCAATTCCGACGTCAAACCCGCAAGATCGGCGGCAGTGGCTTTTAGATTCTTATAGTGGCTGATGCCGGCATTGTTCATCAGCACATCGAGCTTGGGATAGTCCGCCTTCACGCGCGCTGCGAGGGCGGCGATCTCGACCGGGTCTGCAACGTCGCTTCGGATCGTATCGAGTTTGGGATATCTCAACCTGACCTGATCGAGCACCGCCTGGCGCCGACCGGTGACAATGACTTTGTTGCCCAGTTCGGCAAACTTGAGCGCGAAGGCAAGTCCGATGCCCGCGGACCCTCCGGTGATGAGGATCGTACGACCTGTGAGCTTCATGGGAGTCCTTTCACAATTACTGCACGCTTTTCGCGGGAACCGACGAAACCGTTAGTCGTCGAGGCTTCCCGGACTGATGTTGACGACGCTACCGGTCATGCCGCCTTGAACGAGATATCGATGCGTCCGGACTTTTTGGTCACCGACTGAAGATGCTTGTTGATCGCCTCTGCATCGAGCGCGTCGACTTCCGCGCCCTCGGCAAATGCCCGGTGGCCGCGATCTCCTTTGCGATCGTTTCGACCGGCGCCAGCTCGCGCCCGATCAGGAAAAGCCTGGCGCCTTCGCGCGCAAAGGCGCGCGCGACGGCGCCGCCCACAGCACCGCCGGTCCCGTAGATCACCGCCACCTTGTCTTTCAAAATCATTTGAGTTCCTTCCGACCAGCCGGGCTTTGCCCCCAGCAAAGGGTATGACCGGTGGACCGAGCGGAACTCATCGGTGCATGACGGGCTTTTTTTGCGCCTGGTCTGCGCGAGCCGTCATCAGCAACCTGGCCGTTTCCCGATTTAGATGATTGGCCTGCTCGCTGACGGATTAAGCCAGCAGCAATACGCGGTCGGCACCGCGACATCGTGAAGCCGATCAGTGACCGCAATGGTCGCCTACGATGCGCGAACAGCTTGAGCACACCAGCCAATACATTGCGCAGAAGGACCAGGTTCGCCCCTCGCGATCCTCAACAGCCTCGCGGCGAGCAGCCATCTGTTAGCTCTTTTGCAATAGCGGAGGCAGAAGCCGCTGCGTTGCTTCGCCTACCTATCTCGCCAATGTAACCAAGTTAGACGTTACGGCTGTTGTCAAGTCGCCAAGGGACACCGCGACTTCCTTGGCGACCACGGCATCGAGGGGCACATAGGTTGTTACCATTACCAATATGGCTTGAATGGTTGTCCAGCCTTCATTTCCCACAACACGTTGACTATCACCCAGCGACCGTTGAGGCGTGACAAGTGCAGGTAGTCTATCCACGTCGATGCAGTCACCCTGGCGCTGGCGGCATTCTCAAAGATATCAAAAACAGCGATCTCCTGCACACGCTCAGCCGCTGGCGTTGGACGATCAGCTTTCTTTCGGGTCAGCTGCGTGAGGGCGAGCGCGCTCATTTCGGCCAGGTAGCCGCGGCCTGATGCGGAATCGAGGTTGGCAATGCGCTTGGCCAGTTCGGGGTGGAGCGAGCTTTCCATCCGCGCTTCATTGCCGTCGTAGAACCCTTCAATGTAGTCGAGAAGAGTTTGATTTATTGCTTCCAGATCGTCCTGTCTGGCGATATTTGTATCGTCCATAAGGTGGTTTGCCTCGAGTTTGGAGGAGCGCTGCGTTTCATTTGTCGCGCGAGCCAGATCACTCTTGCGCGCCGACGCTGCCAAAAAAGCGCCACCGGCTCCGTGGATCATCGCGACCTTATTTTTCAATATTCTTTCTTGATTGCCCCTTTGTCCGTCGACTTCTCTCTCTCGAGACTATGACAAGCGAACCCGCCAGAACTCATCGGTGCGTGGCAAAAATAATTCTCGGAGGCTTCCGGCGCATGAGCCCTGCACCGGCGCCCGATACGTCAAGGGCTCGCGGATGCTCTGGGCGATGGTGGCATCGCGAAGGGCGAACCGTCCGGCGCGACTCGACGCGCGCTCCAGGAACGCGGCCGGACACATTCGTGGCACGCCGCTTGATCGAGCGGGAATTTGCGATTTCGGACGTGATTTACTCGGGAGACTGACTCAAAACTTCAGAGGATTGCCTGGACCGTTCCGCGGTCAAGCGGCCAAAGCCATGATTTGCAGTAAATTATTGAAATATTGGGGCTTTAGTGAGCCTTGGCGCGCCATTCAGAACAAAACTGCGAACCCTTATACCATTGAAATCGCAATTTAGCTTTTAGGATTCATCGGGCCCCGCGAGCGCGATCGCCCGTCTTTCGCTCAAGTCCTGGCCAACGGAAGCCTAAACGAGAACACCGCACCTCGACTACCGTTCTTGGCCCAGAGTTCGCCTCCGTAGCTCTCAAGTATCGTTCGTGCGATTGGAAGACCCAACCCGGTCCCATGCGACTTTGTTGTGACGAACGCATTGAAGATGCTTGCCAGCTTGTCATTGGGAATACCGGACCCGGAGTCGGATACTTGGACTTCGATTCCGTCGGCATCCGCCAGGGCTGTTCGGATCGTCAGATTGTGCGGGCTGGCCACTCCCTCCATCGCGTCCATGCCATTCATCACAAGGTTGATGATGACTTGCTGCAGATGAATCGGATCACAGCGTACCCGCAATGGCTCCGGTGCCAGTATGGTACGCAAGACCACTCCCCGCCTTGTGATTTCAGAAGACACAATCTTGACGACGTCACGCACGGTGTCGTTCAAATCGAGCGTCCGCAGATCGGCTTCCGCTCTGTTGTTGAGCAGATTCCGCAGGCCGCTGATGATGTCGCTCGCGCGTTGCTCATCCCGGACGATATCGGAAAGGATTTCGCCGAGCTGGGCCAGATCAAGTGGATTAGCTTTGAGCAACATCTGCGCGGCCTCGGTATTGCTCAAAATCGCTCCGAGCGGCTGATTGAGTTCATGCGCAATCGATGACGACAGAACGCTGGCGGTCGTGACCCGATTCAGATGGACGACCTCCTGACGACGACTGGTCGCCTCCGCCTGGGCGACAACGCGTCGCCGCCGCTCGACGAGCAACAATGCAATGATGCCCGCCTGCAGCATGATGGCCGCCACACCAGCCGTCAGTTGCGGGCGATACTGCTCCCAGAGGCTGGGCACGCGAAAAAGAACTTCGCTGCCTGGAGGCAATTGGCTTTCGCTGATGTTCCAGCGCTTCAGCTCCCTCCAGTCGTATCTGGGCGATGCCGCTGGAATCGGTGGCGTCTTGATGCTGCCAGGCGACTCTCCGCCCAGAATGCGCACGGCAACTGCGGCGGTCTGGCGGCTGACGTCGGATATGTTCGTCATCCGGCCGCCGACGATCCCTCGGCCGAAAAACGTGTCTTGCTCCGAAAACATAGGCGCGTTGGCAACCGCGTGAATCCGTTCCAGGGCTCGACCGCCTTCGTGCACGACGCCGGCGGCGTCCACCAACATCTGTGCGTAGACGATGATGCTCCGAGGTGGCAGGACAGCCACCTGCTTGAGGATCTCTTCCAGCGACAATTCACTGGAATAAGTGATCTCGACCCGGCTCGCGAACGGTTGGAGCAGCTTGCGAATCTCCACCAACCATTGCTTCTCGATCGGAGAATTCCCGTGCACGATGAAAACCCTGGTCGTCTCCGGAACCAGCTTCAGGATCTGGTCGAGAGTCCCGAATACGTCGATAGATACGGAGACCATCGCGTCGGTCGCCGGTGCGTTCGGAGAAATCCGCTGCTCGAGGGCCGCGTACAACGTCGGGATCGAAGGAAAAATCCGTTGCCGGTTCTGCTGAAAGAATCGTGCGGCGGGGCCGCCGATCGTTATGATCAGGTCGAGTTTGCGCTCGGAAAACACCGCGTTCAAATAGCTGACAAAGGCGTCTTCATTCCCGTCGGGGAAGCGGGCCGTCGACAGCGACACCTCAAAGATATCGATGGGATCTTTCGACTGAAGCTTCAACTGTTCGCGGATATGTCTTGCGTAATCATCCCACGGCGAAAAATCTCGGCCGACGGAATGAACAATCAGCACCCGCTTTGGCTGGGAAAACGCCGCACCGGTCATCGCCAGGAACAGAACGATTGAGCCAAAAGCTATTCGAGCTATCATGCGATAAGGCGGCCGTTTACGCGAGATGTCACAATGTGACCGAGAACCCAATCCTACTCGACCTGCCCAGCGCCAGGGAGAACAATTAGAAGAATCAACTTCCGCGACAATTCCCTGCAATCGTTAAGAAATTGAGCTCGACTCCTCAGGGAATCCTTCCAATGGCATCGATGAGCAGTTTTGATAGAAACGGCTTCTTCAAATACGCAATGCAGCCCGCGTCGAATGCCTCCTGCCGGCTGACCTCATTGTCGATGGCCGTCATCATAATGACCGGTAACTCCCTACCTGACGCGATCAATTGCCGTTGCAGGTCGATGCCTGAGATTCCGCCAAGGTGAATATCCAGGAGCAAACAATCCGCTTCGCACCCGGCATCGGCCTCCAAAAAAGCCTCCGCCGATGCAAACGTTCTGACGTGGAAGCCGTGCGCCGACAAAAGGCGGTTTAGACCTTGCAGCACGCTGGGATTGTCATCGACGATAGCTATGGTGCGCATGACGAAACGATCATTGGGCGCCCAGATTGTTGTAACAGCAAACAGCCAGATTTCAGGGCTTCATTTCAATCCCCAGCTTCGCCCGCATGTCCTTGAACACGACGGCGATCGCCTCGATGATCAATTGATCAGGGTTCGCCTTGCAATAGACGATGACTTCGTGCTCGGCCTCTTTTGACTTGACGATATCCATGTAGTGCTTGCGAGCGAGTCCGTTGTACCAGCCGCTGTACCAGGCAGTCAGCCGGTCGGCGTCGCCCTGCCAGGTCCCGGCGAGTTGAGCGCATGTCAATTTCTGGACGTTCAGGAACCCGTTGGCATCGGCATAGGTGCTGAGATCGACCTGGGCGCGGGCAACTGGAATCGCCGCCGCAGACAATATCGTTGCGAAAATCAGGGCCCTGTGCACTTTGCACTCCATTCCGTTTTTTTGGTTGTGGATGAGACGCCGGCGCCGAAGCGCCGACGTCTCCGCTGGCTCAGGCGACTTTCTTCACCGGCGGGATCTTCCAGGAGCCATTGATGATCGACGGATTCTTCTCGCTCGGCCAGTACAGCCGCAGCATCAGGATGAAATCTCCGGCCGGCGCCGGGAGCCAGTTGGATTCCTTGTCCTTGCCGGGCGATTCGTTCTGGATGTAGAGATCGGTCGAGCCATCCGGATTCGACTTCAGCTTCTCGCGCGCGCTGATCGAATAGCGGTTGAGCGGATTGTTGACGAAGAAATAGCCGGAATCATACATCGTGAGCGACCAGAATCCCTCCGCCGGGGGCAGCTCCCCCTTGGGAAATCGCATCACGTACTTGTTGGCACCGTTGTACTTGCGGCCCTCGGCATCCTTCTGTGAAGTCGGGTAGACCGCATCCTGCGGCCTGTTGGCCCCAAGCCCGATCGCGGTGATGAGGGCGCGCATCAAATAATCGGTCTCGTAGATGCCGGTCCTGGTCGTGAACGCCCAGCCGTTCTCGTCCGTGATGGCCTTGTTGACCTTGAACTGGAGCATGATCCGGTCGACAGCGATTTCCGGCACCCGCTTGACGAAATCCGCCTTGAGCTTGCTCGCATCGAAGTCCTGACCCGGAACGATACCAAGCTTGGCGAACTTCGCCAGCTGCGGCGCATCCGCCGCCGACGGCGGGTTGTCCTTCATCAGCTTGCATAGCAGCGTGAAGTACGCCACTGCATCCATCCGATTGACCTGCTCGCGCACCGCCGTCTTCATATCGATCGATGGATCGACCGTCCCCGCCGGCGGCGTATAGGGCTTGCCATACGAGCTTAGCGGCACCAGCTTGAATTCATCCTGCAGCCTGTGCACCTCGGCGTAATCTTCCGGCGTGCCGGTGCAGTAGATGCGCCCGAGCAGCCATACGATAGAGGTGGGCGATTTGTATTCCTTGACCCCGGGCGGCAGCGTGCCCTTCCAGCCCGGGCCGGTGATTGCGTAAGTCTGCGCGCCAGTACCTGTCGTGCGCTTGCCCGGCACCTGGAATACGGTGGTCCAGCCATCCAGCATGGGCAACAGGAAATAGCGGCCCTTCATATCGGGAACGCTGAGGACCCACGGCTCCTTGCCGACGTCGAAAAACGACGTCGTGTAAAGCGTGTCGGCGTTCGGCGCAGTAACGTCGCGAAACGATGCATCTGGATATTGCCGCATCTTGATGATCTGACCCATCGGCCCGCGTGTGCCGACCAGTGACGCGACGTTGGTGATGACGCGCCGCGTCATCTCCATCGTCACCAGTGGGTATCCGAAGATGTAGGCGTCGGTGGCGAGCATGAAGTCTTCGATCCCCTCCCCGATCCCGAGGAATGAGCCGAATTCGGCGCGGCTGATGGTGCTCGCGGACGCTCCGGCCAACAGGCTGATGCCGCCCAGGGTGAGGTTGCGTCGAGTGATGTTCATCGGAGGCTTCCTTTCAACTGAGTTTCGTAATGAGCTTCGTCAAGCGTGTATGTCAGTCGGCTTTCACCACCTTTGGCACCTTCCAGCTCCCATTCAGAATCGAAGGAGAGGTCTCCTTCGGCCAATACATCCGCAGCATCGGGAGGAAGTCGCCCTTCGGAGCGGGCAGCCAATTCGCTTCCTTGTCCTTGCCGGGCGACTCGTTCTGGAAATAGAGCGTCAGGGATCCATCAGCATTAAACTTGGGATTGTCGCGCATGCTGACGGTGAACTTGTTCAACGGATTTGGAACGAACCACCAGCCCTGATCGATCATGTACATGGTGATCGACCAGAAGCCGTTAACCGGGGGCGTCGCGTCCTTCGGGAAGGTCAGGGTGTACTTGTTCGCGCCAGTCAGCTTCTGTCCGGCGGAATCGACCTGGGTGTTGGGGTACACCGCGTCGCGTTCCTGATTGGCGGGCCAGCCGAACGCGGCCACCACCGCGCGCTTCGTGTAGGTCGCCGGCCCGTAGGTCCCGAGCCCCTTTGTTACGACCCATCCGTCCACCATCTCTCCGAGGCTATCCTTGTTTCCCTCGATCTTCTTCAACGCGGATTGCGGAATGTCTTTCAGCGCGGCCTGCACGGCCGGATCGAGCTTGCTCATCTCGAACGGCCTGCCGGGCACGATGCCGATCTTCGCCATATTTGCGAGCATCGCACCGTCGTCAGTCGCCGGAGGGGCAACCCCTCCCATCAGCTTGGCCATCAGGTTGAAATAGCCTTCCGTTCCCATGGCGAGGATCACCGACTGCGGCTTATCGGTCATGCTGTAACCGGGCTCGATGACCGGCGGCGCCACCGGCGTGTAGGATTTGCCCCAGGCGGAAAGCGGCGTGATCTTGTACTGCGCCTGCAGGGCGTTGACGGCCTTGTAGTCTTCTTCTGTCCCATCGGCGTAGGTCCGGCCCACAATGACCATGTGGCGCGTCGCCACGGGGAAGTGCTTCACACCGGCCGGCACCTCACCTTTCCAGCCGGGAGGGGTGAACAGGTAATTCGCCGCCTTGCCGTCTGCCGTGCGCTTGCTTGGCGAGGACTCGGAATCCGACATCCAGAGATCGACGACCTCGAACAGATAGAAGCGGTTACCCATGTCCGGGTGGCTGAAGACCTGCGGTTCAGTCAGATCCAGCCAGGCGAGCGAGTAGAGCGTGTCAGCGTTGGGTGCCGAAACACCGCGATAGTCGGCCGGCGGGTAGCGCGGAACGTTGATGAACTGCCCGGGCGGCCCCTTCAGTCCCTCAACCTTCGGCACATTGCTCATCTGAACGCGGGTAACTTCTGTCGTAATGAGCGAATAGCCGTAGATGTAGGCATCCGTCGCGATCTGTTGCGCTTCCGTCGGCGACACCTGGGCCGCGGCGGGCAAGCTGAGCGCGAGGCTGGAGAGAACGAGGCTACCTGCAAATGCAGAGACCGCGAATGAACGTCGGGTCGTTGTCATGACATGGTCTTTCTGGTTTCCAAAATCTTTCCGGAATCTGAAGCAGCAGACGACGCAGGACCATCTGCCGATCGGCCGACGTCAGTAGCAGGGCGGATACGGGTAATAGCCGCAGGCCGGACGGGGATAGGCGTAGGCGTACGGGTGGTAGTAGGCAGCTCCATACGCGGCCGCCCCGACCGCACCGGCATACATCGCGCCCCTGAATGCCGTGCGGCGGGCGACGCCGGCAAACGACAGCGGCGTGAACGGCCGGCCGATAATATCGATGAAAAGCGCGGCCGCGCCGTCGGCACCTGCCAGATCGCCTTCGAGGGTCTGGACATTGAAGGTGAGCTTGTCGCCCTCGAGCTTCGGGTTCTTCAGCACCACGACGGCGTCCTTGACCGAGCCGTCCTTGCCCAGCACCGACACGGTCGCGTTCGGTGGATTCTTGGCAAAGCTGTCGTCGCCCGATCCCCATTCCGCGATGACGTCGGCGGTGAGCTGATGGCCGGCGGATCGCACCGGGCGGTCGGCAAATATGATGGAGCTCGGGGCAATGCCCGTCAGCACCAGCGTCTCGCCCTGCAACGTCGCCGCACGGGAATTGAGTACGAACAGCGAGGGAACGATCTCAGGCTTGGCTGCGACGGACGGCGCACCAATCGTTTTCAACGCGGACGGCGCCTGTGCGGTTTGGGCACTGGCCGTTGCGATGCTGCCCAGTATCGCCGTCACCGCGAGTAGCCCGGCCATCTGAACAAATCTTGCAGTCGTCATCTCTAGTTCTCCTATCGGGATTCGGGTTATCGCCAATGTCAGCAGGCGTTGGTCGCGCTAACCGGCACTATGGGTGTGCGATGACGCACCGACTATGCAAAAACCAACCGACGGGAAAACATAAAGCGAGCCGCCTCACGACCGGACGGCGCATCGAAAGCAGACACTCGCATGCTGTGCGGCATGCGAATATCCGCGTTGCTTGAACCAGGGCGTGGACTCAAGCGCCGGAAATCTGCGCCTGCTATGAAACCTGTTTCACGCCGGGCGGCTGCCAGGTCCCCTGGCCCGGCGGCAAGATCGAAGGTGGCGCAGGCTTCGGCCAATACAGGCGCATCACGAGATAGATTTTGTCATCCGGCGCCGGAAGCCAATTTGCTTCCTTGTCCGCACCGGGGCTATCTTTTTGAATGTACAGCGTCAGCGAGCCGTCCGCGTCCTTTTTCATCGCCGACAACATCGGAGAGTTGATGAGGTAACGATTGATCGGGTTCTTGACCAGGAGCTGGCTCTTGCCGTCGTACATCGTCACCGACCAAAACGCATTCACCGGCGGTAACTGGCCAGGCGCAAAGGTGATGGTGTACTTGTGCTTGCTGCCGTCGAGCAACTCACCGGCCGCGTCCTTCCGGGTATAGGGGTACATCGCTTCTACGGCATCGTTGCCATAGAGACCGCCCTTGGCGGCGCCTGCCCGCATCGCCCAATCGCCGTTGAAGAAGGCCTCGTCGCCGAAGAACGAACCAACGTTCCAGCCATTGATGTTTTTGTTTCCGCTGGCCAGCCATTTGTCGACCTTGTCGTCACCCTGCTTCATGCCCACCAGGATTTCGGCCTTGTGTTCGAGCGATAGATCCCTGAACGCGAAGGTCTTGCCGGGACCGATGCCAATTCTCGCAAGTTTCGCACGGATCGCCTTGTCCCTCGGCGTCTCGGGGACGAATTGCAGGGCTGCGTCGAGATATTGGAAGAAGTTATCCTTGATCCCGGCCGTGGTGGCAGGAAGGAAATCGATCTTCGGCGCGGCGGGCGGGGCGGGCTGTTTGAGGAAGGCGGAAAGCGGTTGGGCCTTGTAGCCGGCCTGAACTTTCTCGACGTTCGGCATGTCGCCGGGATTGAAGAGCTGGGTGCGGAAAGCCGCGAATGTGAACGGCGTCGTCGATCGGAAAACCTTCTTGATTCCGGTCGGCGTTTCGCCTTTCCAGTCGGGGCCGACCACCAGATAGTCGCCCGGCTCGGTCCCCGTGGCGCGCGTGCCGATGTAGCCGAAATTGTAGGTGTTGCCGTCGATCAACTGGACCGAGTAGTAGCGGTCCTTTTCGACCGTCGGCACCGAGATGACCATTGGTTCGGCGCGCAAATCCAGCCAGAGTATCGAGTAAGGGGTGTCGCTGTTCGGCGTGATGATTGCCGTGTCCGCCGGGGTGGCGACGTGGTGCATGTTGTAGATTTCGTTGAACGGTGCCTTGAACTGCCCCGAGTTCCTGTCCACGGCATATTCTTGCATGACCGCATAATTCATCACGAGCGGCAAGCCGTAGATGAAGCCTTCCTCAGCGATGTCCTTGGCCTCTAACAGCCTGGGCCAATCGGCCTTGTTCTGCGCCATTGCCGGGGTGGACTTCGCCATCGCGACGGTGAGCGCGGTCATTGCAGCAGAGCGAAGCAGATCGCGTTTCGTAAACATCCGAACAATTCCTTCCGGTTCGCAGCTAGTGGTCAAGCTCGTTTGGATCGCAGGTAAGTGCTAGGCGCCCGGTGCGGTGGCTGGCTATGCAAAAACGGTCAATCCAGATCCGCCTGGATCTCCGCCGGTAGATTTATGCTGCACGGCGATCGTTTGGTACGAAGACTTTCACGAC
Source organism: Bradyrhizobium sp. B097 (assembly GCF_038957035.1). Lineage (NCBI taxonomy): Bacteria > Pseudomonadati > Pseudomonadota > Alphaproteobacteria > Hyphomicrobiales > Nitrobacteraceae > Bradyrhizobium > Bradyrhizobium sp. B097. The sequence continues at coordinate 1,678,431 of NZ_CP152412.1, read as the reverse complement.
GCCGATTTTGCATAGCGCGCATTGATCGATTGCCGGAAAATGGCGATCTCGTGCCCGAACGATGGGAGATCCGGCCGTGGTCATCATCCTGTGCCTTTATGTTGCTGGGATGTGGGCCGTGTTTTCCAGGTTCAAGCTCATGGGCTGGGGTTGGCTATCGGGAACGATTTCGATACTGATCGGCGCGCTTATTCTCGCGACATTCCTCGCGCTGTTCAACAATCTGACACCGTCGGGCAAGGTGACGGTCGCTGGCCGGGTGGTCGAGGTGACGCCGAATGTGACAGGTCAGGTGGTAGCAATTCCGGTAAAGCCGAACGTGCTGGTGAGTTCAGGTGACATCCTGTTTCAAATCGATCCTGCACCATTTCAATACAAGGTAGCGCAATTGCAGGCGTCGCTTGCGGCCGCAAGACAGCAAACCGAGATACTGAAATCCAACTACGAGCAAGCCACCGCCAACGTTGTTGGTTTGACCTCGCAGGTCGCGTTCAACGCAAAACGTCTCGCGGACATACAGAAGCTCGTCGCTGATGATGCCAACACACAATTCCAGGGACAGGATCGCCAGAATCAATACGAGACATCACTGGCGCAGCTCAATGCGGCCAAGGCCGCTCAGCAGAGCGCCAAGCTCGCCCTGGATTCGGAAATCGGTGGGGTGAACACCGCCGTTGCCCAGATTCAGGCCCAGCTGGAGAATGCCAATTGGGAGTTGTCGCAGACGACCATTCGCGCGCCGGCCGACGGCTATGTCACATCTGTTGCACTCACTGTCGGCGATCGTGCCCTCCAGGCACGCTCAACGATGTCGTTTATCGTTGAGAATGAAATTACGATTGTCGGAATGTTCTCACAAAACGGCTTCCAGACGGTCAAGGCCGGCGCGCCCGTCGATATCGTGTTCGACAACGCCCCCGGACGGATCTATCACGCGAAGATCACGGAAATTCCAAAGGGGGTAGGCCAGGGACAGATTGCCACATCCGGCACCCTGGCGCGGACCAATGCGATCGGTGGGGCGTCGGTCTTTCCGGCAGCGATCTCCATTCCGGACGAAATGAGCCGCGATTCGCTCCGGCTCGGGATGTCCGGCAGCGCAACCGCCTTTGCTGCGAATGCGGGCGTTATCGGGCTGCTCGCCTCCATTCTGGTCTGGGTCAGCTCCTACACAGCCTACCTCTAGCCGATGCGGCCTCCCTGGTCGCAGGACCACGGAAGATATCGGGCAGATTCCGGCATGCTGAAAGAACGGACAGAGCATGGGGAATGGATCGAATATCCGGCAAGATTGCGAAGATGGAATCGGCGGCTTCGCTGCTGCGAAGCTCGCTGGAATCGTTCTCCTCCTTCGTTCCGCTCGATGTGGTCCGCCAACTCATCAAGTCGGGCATTCCATTGCCCCTGGGCAAGCGCGGTCGCGCCGTCGGCCATGGCAACATCCCGGAAAATGACCTCGGCATCAGGGCGCGAAGGCGAGTGTCAGGCCCGACACTCCCAGGGACACGTTCAAACCCGCCTGCCCCTCGACCGACAAAGGTTGCAGCGCAATCGTCCGGTTTGAGCCGCCGAACAGGACGTTGGCGCCGACACCGACCCCGACTGTGATGTCGCCGCTGGCGCCCACGTACTCGCCGGCCAACGCTCCGATCGGCGTCCCCTGAGTTGGAGCAAACACCCCCCACGCCATAGCTCCCCCTGCAGTGATGCCGAGTTCGAGCCCGACCGTGTTCAGCACACCATTATAGTTCTCGGGCGGATAAGGCCCGTTGGGTGCATACCGGCAACTCATCCGTTGGCTCTCGGCGACAATCAGGCCGATGCTGGGCGCGAGGTTACAGGTCAGCATACCGGCCTGGACGCCCGGAGGGGCTGCTGAGCCGAGGCAAACGCCGGGCCGAGAAGTATCAGCGCTGCAAGGCTCATTACCAGAACGAAATGGCGCTTGGTCATGATCGATCACTCCCTGTGAGGCCGACACCGATCGCTGCGATGGATGAGCCCACTCGGGCTGATGTGCGGGAATAGCTATACGAACCGGCGTCGTCACCTGCCTATGCAAAATCGGACCGTGCTCGACGCGCAACGCTGATTGTCTATCCCAATGAATCGAAGGCTCAATGCAGACGACGCCGATTTTGCATAGCCGATCCGTCGGATGGACGGTAAGTCAGGTGGTCCAACCAAGCGCGCTGACCGTGATGCCAACCGAAAGCCGCTCAATGTTCCCAGATACGCCCTCTGTAACTCAGCTATCTCATGTCATTGCACAAGCGGCTGCACCCGCTTTCCTCCTGGGCGCGCTGGCCGCTTTCATCGCCGTCCTGATCTCCCGTCTAAACAGGATCGTCGACCGGACGGTGATCCTGAACGGGATTCCCGATGACGATACGGCCCGATGCCGGCTGAAGGCCGATCTGCCGCGTCTGATGCGGCGTGCGGCGATGATGAACCGGGCGATCTTCTGGGCAGTGATCGCAAGTATCGCGGTGACGCTTCTCGTGATCGTCGCCTTTGTAACGGCGTTCTTTCAGATACACCACGAGCGCGGAGTCGCCATCTTCTTCATGATCTCGCTCGGCGCGTTCACCATCTCGCTGATAGATTTTGCCCGTGAAGTCCGGATTGCGCTGAGCGAATACGATCACTACGGCTGAGCTGCTACCGCGCCCATTGCCCCATTTGGAGACAAGTCTGCAAACTGACGTAACTCGGCGTGCCGCCAATGCTCTCTTGCGAGACACAGCTTGCCCGGCTTGGCGCGGGGAATCTCTGCCACTGACCCGCGAGTTGCCGTTTGGCCCTCTGTTCGTCATTCATGCAGCTCTTCAGGGGCTGATCAACCGTGAGGCCCGCGGTCGCCGCAATATCGAGCTTGCAGCTCCGGGCGATATCGAACTTCGGCACACCGTCAGCCACGGGCATGACCAGTTGCGAGCTCAGAACAATCATCGAAATTGAGATGGGCATCTGCAGCTCCTCGTTCTTGCCTGGTTCAACGGTCACGAGCAGACCGCCTTCGCTGATCGTGTTTATTTCGGCATCGCGCCGTCCGTCTATGCAAAATCCGACCTCGAAACGATGACGCCTGCGATATCGGCACTTCGTTCCCTCACCCGAACAGTTCAGCCTCCACGATTTGCCCGATTCTGCATAGCGGATGATGTCGCACCGTGAAAATTTGAACCGAGGTAGAAGGCCGGCCATGACCAGGTGATCAGGAATGCCGCATTCGAAATCCGCTGCAACGACCACCGTTTCGGTCGGCGAAGTCTCTAAAGCAAACCTTGCGAAGAGCGGGCAGTTGACTCGCCTGGTTCTTGACCTCCTCAGGCCGTACCGTGGCTGGCTAATCATTGTGTTCATCGCGATGCTGGTCGAAATCGCCATGAGCTTGGCAGCACCGTGGCCACTCAAGCTGGTGCTCGACGACGCCCTCGGACACCACAAGCTCCCGGACTGGCTCGCCTGGGCACACGACTACGGCTTTGGACGCCATACGCTCGGCGTCGCCCTGTTCGCAGGGGTCGCAACCCTGTTCATCGCCATCTTCGGAGCAATCGCCACTTACATCGACAATTACTACACGACGAGCGTTGGGCAATGGGTGGCAAACGACCTTCGTATTCGCATATACGAACATCTCCATCGCCTTTCGCTGCGTTACTATGACAACGTCAAGACCGGCGCGCTGATGTCCACGATCACCAGCGACGTTGCAACGATTCAAGGTTTTGCATCGTCATCGACGCTCGACATCGTCGTTGACCTGATCACGATCATTTTCATGGTCGGGCTGATGTTCTGGCTCGACTGGGATTTCACCCTGATTGCCGTCGGTTTCACGCCCTTCCTGGTGGTGTTCCTCTTCCACTTCAAGAAGGCGGTGAAGGACGTCACACGAACCGTGCGTGCGCGCCAGAGCGAGATCGTTGCCGTTGTCCAGGAGGGGCTGGGTTCGGTTCGGGCCGTCAAGGCGTTCGGACGGCAGGATCTCGAGGTTGCCCATCTGGAGGCCGCGAGCCATGCCACCGTTGAAGCTGCACTGAAGGCGCGACAGGTGAAATCCCTGCTGTCGCCGATGGTCAATATCGTGGTGGCGGTCTGTACGGGGATCGTGCTGTGGAAGGGCACTTCCCTGATCGTCGCAGGGACGATGACGGCAGGCGCCTTGACCGTCTATTTGGCCTATCTGTCAAAGTTCTTCAAACCCGTCAAAGACCTCGCGAGCATGACAAGCGCCATCGCGCAAACGACGGTGGCCCTGGAACGCATCCAAACCATTTTGTCCGCCGATGACGTCATCCAAGAGCATGCGGATGCCACAGATCCTGGTCGCCTCAAGGGCGCCATAACGTTCGATCATGTCGCATTCGGCTACGGTGACGATGCTCCAGTGTTGCGCGACGTTTCGTTCAGCATCGAACCCGGACAGGTCGTGGGAATTGTTGGCCCAACGGGTTCTGGCAAATCGACAGTGTTGAGCCTGGTTCCCCGCTTCTACAATCCCACCGGCGGACGAGTGCTGATCGACGGCTCCGACGTCTCAACGTACAAGCTGGCGTCACTGCGTTCTCAGGTTGGTTTCGTCTTGCAGGAAACGGTGCTGTTTCGTGGAACCATTCGCGAGAACATCGCCTATGGACGTCCCGGGGCCACGAATGACGAGGTCATCGCTGCCGCAAAAATTGCCAACGCGGACGAGTTCATTAGTCGGATGCCGCACGGCTACGACTCCCCTGTCGGCGAGCGTGGTGACACGCTTTCGGGCGGCCAACGGCAGCGCATCGGCATCGCGCGTGCGGTCATTCGCAACAGTCCAATCATGATCCTTGACGAGCCCACCGCGGCGCTCGATACGGAGTCCGAACGTCTGGTCATTGAAGGCCTGGAGCGTCTAATGAAGGGGCGCACGGTCATCATGATCGCGCATCGCCTCAGCACCATCGTCGGCGCCGACAAGATCGTCGTCCTGAAGGACGGCGTCGTCGCCGAAGAAGGCTCAAATGACGAATTGATTGCACGCGGGGGCGTCTACGCCGAACTGCACCGCGTCCAATATGAACCGGCCGGCACCCCGTAGCCTCCGGTCGACCATCTCGCTTTGTGATTTTCTGGAGCTAAGGCAATGTCGCACAGGTTAATCGTTCTCCCGGATGACACCGCCAAATCGATCCTTGATCCGATCAATGCGGCTCAACATTCGCTCAACATTCGAATGTTTCTGTTCACCGATCCGACACTGTTGCGTGCCGTGATTGCGGCACAACACCGCGGCGTCAACGTGCGTGTGATGCTGAACCCGGCGCGACGCGACGGGGAAAGCGACAACGAAGAGGCACGCAAGCTATTGCTCAAAGCGGGTGTCAAGGTTCGGAACAGCAGCGAGAAGTTTGCACTAACCCATCAAAAGTCGATGGTCGTTGATGATGCGTCTGGATTTGTGGAGTCTCTCAACTGGGAGACGCGGGACCTTACGGAAACCCGCGACTACGCCGTCGTAACGACCAGCAAGCGCGAAGTTGCGGAGATGATAGCGTGCTTCAACGCCGATTGGTCACGAAAGCCGTTCAAGCCCAACCCCAAGTCGCGGCTCATCTGGTGTCCCAACGACGGCCGCGAACGTATTGCGGCTTTCATCGACGGGGCCAAGAAAAGCCTCTGGATTCAAAACGAGCGTTACCAGGACACGGTAATTATCGAAAGGCTGGTTCAAGCCTTAAATCGTGGCGTTCGCGTCCGAATCATGGCGCGGCCCGCGCACAAGCTGAAGCGGAACAAGCTTGTCGAAGCGGTCGGCGGTCTCCGCATCATGCACGACGTCGGTGCAAAGATTCATAAACTCAAAGACCTCAAGCTGCACGGCAAGATGCTGCTCGCGGACGAGAAGCGCGCGATTGTAGGATCGATCAACCTCACGCCGGGAAGTTTCGATGCAAGACGAGAACTGGCCGTCGAGACAGACGCCAAGCATGTCGTGAAGCGGCTCGTCAAGACATCGCGCCAGGATTGGAAAAATTCCAAAAAGCTCGATTTGTCCGACGAAGGAATTTTGGCCGATTTCGAAAAACACGGAACCAAGGGAGCGGAGACGCTTGCCATAAGCAAGAAGCCAAAGAAGCGTACGTCGTGAACAGAAGGGGCAGCCACGATAGCCCCAGGGAACCAAACGCCGGCGCAGAACTGGACCCGGACACTGCGCCGAGTTCAGCGGTTGCGTTGAGGCAAGCGACGGGTGCTACGCGGTCAACTGAGGGTGAAGACGGGCTGCTTCTGCTCATATGCCATAGCCGCGTGGTTGACTCGGTTGCTTGCCGTGAGTACCTCGTGACGCGCCACAAGGGGCTTACACGTGACCATGACGTCGCCGGGCTTCATTCCGAGGCCACGGAAAAGAGACTGCCGGAAGAACACCTCGCTTATAGCTGGCATCGACCAGATCACGGCCTCGACGGCGCGTTGATGGATCAACCGATCGTTGAGACCTGCGGATGACGTGGTCGGTCGAGATCTGGCGTGACGGCGGTTAAGGAAGTGGACGGCGGAGCGGCGAACAGGCCCAAGCCGAGCAGCGGCAACGTGCGACGTGCGACGTGCAGCGATCATGGATGTCTCCAATCACTTTGTCCGAACACCGGTGTGCGGCACGAATTACTCGGCCCGCTCGACATCGTATTCGGCAGCATGATCAGTTCCAGAATCAGGGACGACCTGGGCCCAGGCACATGATGGGACCGAGTGGAGGCCAGCCGAGTTGGCCGGCCTCCTCTCTTCATTAGTAACCGAACTTGTAGTTGAGGCGGAGCGCGAGCAGATTCGCATCCGTCTTGGTGTTGGTGGTGATCGACGCGATGGGGCCCAATGACGGCGTCAGGAAGGTGTTGCTCTCGTTCACCCGCCACAGATAGTCGTACTCGATGCCGGCCGTCCAGTTCGGAGAGAAGCCGTACTCGAAGCCGACGCCCACGACCCCACCCCAGCGGGTCCGGTTCGCAAAAGCAAGGCCCGTGCCGGTCACGTTGTTGATGATGGCAAAGTCCTGGCTACCAACCGCGCCGCCGCCCTTGACGTAGAACAACGCCTCGTTGACCGCGTAGCCAAGTTGAGCCGTGAAAAGGCCCAAGCCGGCGAGGGTCGACTTGTAGGTGCGGGTCGGATCCTGCGCACTGATGCGCGTATTGCGGATGTTGGCCCAGTCGCCCTGCGCTTCCAGACCGTACACCAATTGTCCAGCCTGCCAGCGATAGCCAAGTTGACCACCGATGATGCCGCCGCCCTTGCTGTTGCAGCCTTCCGCGAAAATGCCGCCAATTCCGTTGATGGCGGTGACATCGATGCACTGGTTGCTCCAGCCATATCCGCCGTTCGCGCCGAGATAGAAGCCGGACCAGTTGTACATCATCGGCGCTGCGATCGGCGCTGCCTTGTAGGTTGGTCTCTGAGGAAGGTCAGCGGCCTTTGCAATACCCGTCAGTGAAACGGACGTCACCGCCGCTGCGGCGAGTAAACTGATTTTTTTCATCGTCTGTGAGCCTTTTCGAAGGTGGAGAATAGTCCAGCCATTTGCCATCGCCCCCGGCTCACCTGATATGCAGAAACTGTCACCGCCGAGCATTTCACCGCGGTGTTGCACCAAAACACCACGCCGAACTCACAGCGAATTGCCAGACTTCACTGCGCGAAACCGGCGATATGTCTCGGATGGCAACTCGCCGAACAGCGACCGGTAGTGGCCGGCAAACCTGCCGAACTCGGTGACGCCGTGGGCCGCCAGGATATCGGCGAGCCTGGCGGATGCACCATTCCCGCGACGGATCTCATGGTAAACCAGGTTTAGCTGTCGCAGCTTCAGATAGTGCTTTGGCGAGAAGCCGAGATAGCGCTCGAAAGCGCGCAGCAAGGTTCGGTACTCCACCTTGGTGGCTTTCACGATATCCTTGATATGGACGATGCTTTCCGGCTTCTTCCGCACGAATTCGAGTGCCTCCAGAACGATTCGCTCGGACGAGACGGTGTACTTGGTGGGCAGGAGGGTCTCGCTCAGGCGATTGTCCCAGACGTAAGCCAGTTCATCCATCAAGGCGCGCTCCGTCTCCCGGGCCATCATGGGCCGATCGGCGGAAGCGGAATCGGAGACGGAACGCAGGGCCCGCCTCGATGCTTCGATCAGTCCCGATGCGATCGGTATTGGCAACCGGACGCGATGCTTGGCGGTGTTCGGCGATTCCCGACTTGTGGCGACGGGAAGGATCTTCCTCGCGACCTCCCCATCCCCCGGCAGCGACCATGCTATCCACTCGACGTGACCGAACCGAACAAAGGTAAATTGACAGTCCGGGGGCATAATGACCAGGTCCGACACATGGCATGGCACGCCATCGAGCACGACGCGATCATCGAAATTGGACGACTGGATCATCACCGTCGTCAAGTTCGGGGCGGTGACGCCATGAGAGATCCCCGGGCCGCCGTCGGCTCCGAACTGAAGGATCGTGCGATTCAAGGGGAGATACTTCACCCCCCAACGGTGGGACGATGGGGCGGATTTCAGAAATGTCACCGTCGCACCCCGAATGGCGTCGGTGTATTGCCCGAAATCGTTCAAATCTAGAATCCCGACTCGTCAGAGCGGCATCTCACATGAAATAGACGGCAAGCTGTGCGGCTTTGGCAAAGCGGCATAAGGGGACAGGTCTGCCGCCGCGACGACGCCGTTCCGGACGATCTACTTCATCTGGATGCCCATCAGCTCCCGTTCCGCTTTGAACACGACAGCGATAGCATCGATGATGCGCCTGTCCGGATTGGCCTTGCAGTAGACAATGACTTCGTGCTCGACGAGCTTGCCCTTGCGCAGGTCAAGGAAGTGCTTCTTGGCAAGGCCATTGTACCATCCGCTGTACCAGGCTGTCAGCGCATCGGCGTCCTCCTGGTAAGTCCCTGCGAGTTGCGCGCAGGTCAACGTCTGGACGTCGATGAATCCGTTCGCATCGACATAGGACGACAGCGGCACTTGGGCCTTGGCTGAAGCCATGCCGGCGGCAAGCAGAGCGGCGGAAAGCAGCAGTTTCGAACGCATTGGGAGCCCCCATTTTGGAATGAATCAGATGTGGAAGGACTTCACATGACTTTCAGAGTCCGGGCGCCTTCGCGGGCGACCGGCATCCGAGCTGAAAAACCATCGGCTCGGATGCGCGATCGGGATCCATGCAGCACTATCGGATGGTTGAGGCGGCACATCGCGCATCGAACACGGCCGAATGCGTCATCAATGCCGCTCCATTCAGAATCGATAGTTGACGCCGCCACGCACGATATTCAGTTGATCCGTGCTGATTCCAGTGCCGACGACTTTCGTGTAGAGATACTCGGCCTTCACGGACCAGTTCGGCGTAAAGCCATATTCCAGGCCCAGCCCCGCGGCGATGCCCGGACGCCAGGACGAGCCGGAACAATCCGGCAAGACACCAAGCGTGCCGCAGGGTACGCCCGCGATGCTCGATGCGCTGGCGGTCGACCTGACGAAGGCTCCGCCGCCGGTGGCGTAGATCAGCACGTTGTTCATGGCGACACCGACACGCGCCCTCACCGTTGCCAAGGCGCTGATGCTCGACGACGTGTTCAGCGTGACGCCCTGCCCGATGCCGAGAACGCGGGGTGTTACGACGGACGAGCCCTTGATGTTGGCCCAGTCCACATCACCTTCCAAGCCGAGCACGACATATCCCTGCTGAATCTGCGCGCCAAACGTGCCGCCGATCATGCCGCCATTGATGTCGAAGCCGGCACGATCGAACCTGTTGGAGAACAGCACAAGCGGGTCCTGGTTACCCCAGCCATAACCGCCGTTGCCGCCGACATAGAATCCCGTCCAGTTGTAGACGGCGGCAACCGGAGCCGCCTTGTAGACGGGCGCCGCCGGCAAATCCGCCGCGACTGCGTAGCCACCCATCATTACCGAAGCCGCGATCGCAACTGCTGGCTTTCCAATCTTGTTCATGACCCCACCTGATTGATCGAAGAAATTCATGCACATCAAATCGCATCGAACTCGCGCAACCCGCTATGCAGAATCTGACGCCCGCCTTCAGTTTTCCCGACTGTGGCCAAGTTGCCGCAGCGGAAGCACCGACGCGCCATCGGTGTTCACCACAAGCGACCTTCGCGAAAGGCCTTTGGGTGTCAGCCGAGCGAGCTGACGAATATGTAAATTCTGACAATCCGACTGACAGCAATGATGCGGCCAAGCTGATCGATCGAGGGAGGGACGGGCAACATCTCGGTCAAACTTTGCATTGTGCGTCGTCCGGCGAACCCTGCTCAATATTCCGGGAGATTGCGGGATGCTGGAGCGAAATCGACAACTCGCCGGAACGCTCTATGCAAAATCTGCCAATGCACAGGGCACCGCATCGCGGTGACTTCTACGACAGATCAGCCTCTTTGGTATCCTCGAATGAGGCCGGCTCGACAAACGGCGGCTCGGACATTTCCGCAAACCAATGATGAATGAGTATCGAAGGAATTGCCCGTCGCGGTGTGCAGGGATTGATGGTACCCGCGGTCACGACGTATCCTTGCTCGAATTTCTGGCGAGCAAACCTCTGGGCGTCGAGCTCGGTCGGAAAGCTCTCACTTCGTCTCGGATGTCGCTGCGCCGATGCTTTGCGCACCTTCTTCGGCACCTCAAATGAAACATACCATGTTTTCGGCGGATCAGTTGGCACCGGGTCTTCCGATTTGCTTTCCCTGTGGGCTCGCCGATCTCTGCGAGCTCGCTCCCGCCATGCACTTTCGACACCACGAACTGGAGCCGCGTCCCATCCCGTCACGCCAGAAAAAAGCGCGGAGCTTCAATAGATCGGACGCAGCTGCAGGCCGGAAAGGCCGACAGTGACATTGATGGCAATCGATCCCTCTACGGAAACGGGCTGCAACGCAAATGACCGCCCCGAGCCACCGACAAGAACATTGACGCCGGCGCCCAAGCCGAGCCCAATGTCACCTGACGCCCCGACATACTCGCCAGCGAGGGCTCCGACCGGAGGGCCTGCCGTCGGGGCCAAAACGGCCCAAGCGAGCGCGCCTCCAGCCGAAACGCCGATATCGATCCCAACGGTGTTGAGTGCGCCTTCATAGAGTTGAATCGGGAACGGCGGGTTTTGTGTAAAGCGACATGACATCGATTGATGGCCAAATATGACGAACCCGATGCTGGGGTCGACCTTGCACGCCAGCATGCCGATCTGGGTCCACGATGCCTGTTGGGCGGCTGCGGAAGACACAGAGCCAGACCATGCGCAGAGCGCGCCGACGACGGCCAGAACTTGCGCACGCATTCCTTTCCCGATCATCTCGCAAAACCTCATTGATCGCGGGCAGGCGCTTGGCCCCGAACCGCCTTCTGTTTTCATAGAGCAGCATGCGCGAAGCCGAGACTATGCAAAATCGGCACGACGAACTCGCCGTGAGCGAAAAGATTGCGCCCTTGGCTCACGGCGCCGAATTCGCAGCGAAGCCGCGGCTTCGAAATTCAAACGCCTTCAGCGCTCCAACCTTCTATCATTCCCGTGTTAGCCGAGACCTATCGGCAACCGGTTGCGCCAACACGACGAAAATTGCCCTTTTCGGTTCGTCATAACGGCTTCACTGTTCGGCGGTTGCATGCGATATTGAATTACAACTTTACTTTTGGAATGCTGCGCTAGTTTCGAGCGATCTTTCTGAGATATCCAACCATTGCAGGAGCATCCGAAGTGTTTTGGGTTAGAACGATGAGGATCGAAGATCCGCTGCTTTGCCCGAGTGCCGTTCAAGGATGCGAGCTCAACGTATTTCCGACAATGCGTGGTGAGTTTGATCTAAAGATAGAGCAGATTGGTTTGAATCGGCTTTGGATGAGTCGATACGAGGTAAACCTGCCTCAAGTTAACAAACTTGCCGTCCGGCCGGGACGCAGATCCATCAGCTTTCTGACGCAATCGGAAGGCGCTTCAATTCAACACTGCGGCATGGACGTCACGCCGGGTGATATCATCATCGACAAGTTCGACGTGTCGCACAAGCGTTCCGGCGCCAACCATCGCCATGGAGGGATGTCTCTCTCCGAGGAGGACATGAATGCAACCCTCACGACCGTCATCGGAGCTGACTTTCTGGAAAAGTTGACAACCCGCGTGGTTCGGCCCCGCCCGGAGTTGATGTCGCGCCTGTTGAAGGTGCACCAGACCGTCGGCGATTTGGCTCATACAGCGCCGGACGCACTGGAATCGCCGGAGCTGCTTCGCGGGTTCGAACAACAACTGTCTTATCTGATGGTTCGATGCCTTGCAGAAGGCGCCGGCATCGAGATTACCGCTGGCAGGCGGCGTCACAATGCGATCATCGCGCGGCTCGAGGATTATCTGGCCGCAAATCCGAACCGGGCCATCTATCTGACCGAACTCTGCGCTGCGACTGGCGTTTCCGAGCGGACGCTGCGATCGGCTTGCGAAGAACATCTCGGCATGGCCCCAATGCGCTATCTCGCCTTGCGAAGAATGTATCTGGTCCGGCGCGCGCTGCTGCGCGCTGACGCATCCAAAGCCACCGTTACCCGCATCGTGACCGACTACGGGTTCTGGGAGCTCGGGCGTTTCTCGGTCACCTACCGCCAGCTGTTTGGAGAGTTGCCGTCGGAAACACTGCGACGGCCCGCGCAGGATCCCGATCTCCATCTCAATCGCCCCACGACGCTGCCCACCGAGAACATCGTGGGACGCCTTCACTGACGCAACATTTTCGTTACCCAACCACGCACAATCGACCAGCCGATTTGCGCTAGCGCGGCATTTGCCGGAGCTGGATGTGCGTCCGCGCTCCCTGAAGTGACCTTTTCGTCTCACGCTGCCGGAATTGCATAGCCGGCGCCTATCAGTTGTCTGATGGTGCCGCGTCGAGGATACCCATGGGCATCAAAAGGCCGTAAGAGCCGTTCGCCCGTCCGATGGAACACCGGATATGGCTGAACGCTCCATTCTAAGCTTTGACGATCCTGGGGCATACGAAGCGGGTTTTGGCGACATCGGGGTCAATCTCACAATAACCGGTCCCGGAGATTTCGAAGCGGAGCTGCTGCGGCTGAAACTGAACCATCTGGTCATCATGCGGCTGCGCGAATGGCTGCCGCGCATTGGCTGCATTTCGCTTGCAGTCGACAGGGTTTTCTTGTCCTTTCCAGTTGGCCGGGCGAGCCTGGAATGCGACGGGTTTGCTTTTCAAAGTGACAAGATCGCTTTTCATGGCCCAGGCCAGCAGATGCATCAGCTATCGAGCGGGAAATGCCAATGGGGCCTGATATCCCTGCCGCTGGATCAACTCGCAAGCAGTGGTGCGGCATTGACCGGCCAGCCGATCCTGCCACCGCGCTCAACCAGACTGCTCCACCCTTGCGGCGCGGACCTGTCCCGTTTTCGACGCCTATTCCAACACGCCTGTCACCTGGCAGCCCCCACAAGCAAACTAATTGAGCAACCCGAAGTGGCACGAGCACTTGAACAGGACATGCTTCATGCCGTGATCCATTGCCTGACCGGCGACGGGACTGAAGACAGTCCCGGGACACGCTCCAAGCACACCTCCTTGATGACCCGCCTCGAAACAGCGCTACGCAAATCCGTCGACCGGAAGGTCGCGCTGCCCGATCTTTGTACCGAAATCGGCGTGGCCGAACGCACATTGCGGATGTGCTGTCGCGAATTTCTCGGCGTCAGCCCGATGCGATACCTCTTGTTGCGCAGGCTGAACAAGGCCCGCGCTGCGCTACGGCGCGCCGATCCGTCTATGGCGAGCGTCGCGAGCATCGCGCGGGACCATCAATTCTTCGAGGTCGGACGCTTTGCCGCGACGTATCGTGCCGCCTTCGGAGAAGCGCCGTTGACGACGTTGCAACGCAAAGCTTAGCTCGGAGAGTTGCCCGATGACCTCGATCAAACTACCGGCCTGGCTACGTATCGTAATGGTGAGCGGCGCTTTCCTGCTGGCCATTGGCGCCGGGCTGTTCGCCTATCTCTGGTATGTCCGTCCGGTCTCGCTGACAGTTGCCGTCGGATCGCTTGATGGCGAAGCTGACAAGATCATGTCTGCCATCGCCAATCGGCTGACCGCGACGGGGGCGCCGGTAAGGCTTCGGATCGTCAAGCAACCGGGCACGCTCGAAGCCGCCAAGGCCTTTTCATCGGGCAAGGTCGATCTCGCCGTCGTCCGTGGTGACGTGGGCGACCTGTCGCAGGCCCAGGCCGTCCTCGTGCTTACCCACGCCGTCGTACTGGTTTTGGCCCCTCCCGGTTCGTCGCTGACTGATGTGCCGAGCCTGAAAGGCCACAACGTCGGCGTGGTCGGCGGGGAGATCAACAGAGCCGTCGTCGACGCGCTGCGTCAGGAATATGATCTCGACCGCGCCAAAGTCACCTTCAAGGATATCCCGGCGCCTGACGTACGCCGCGCTATCGCCTCGAGGAGCGTCGACGCGCTTCTGCTTGTGCTTCCCCTGACCGAAAAATACCTGGCGCTGGCGCGCAGCCTCTTCCCGCAAAATGCGAAATCCCAGCCGGTGCTCATTCCCATCGAATCGGCCGGGGCGATCGCGGAAAGCCATCCCGCATATGAAAGCTTCGATGTGCCGAAGGGCACGCTGCGCGGCGCGCCGCCACTTCCGAGCGACGACCTGACGACGTTGCGTGTGTCATTCTACCTGGTCGCGCAAAAAAAGCTCAATCCCGACACCATTGCCGACCTGACGAAATCGCTTCTCGCCGCGCGGCGCGATCTCATCCACGAACTGCCGATGCTAGCGCAGGTCACCGCTCCCGACACGGATCCCGACGCCTTCCTGCCGGTCCATGCAGGTGCGGCTGAGTACTTCAATGGCACCCAGCAGAGCTTTTTGGACGAATGGAGCAATGCGATCTACCTGACGCCGATGATCCTTGGCGGATTGGCCTCGATTCTCGCGGCGGCCTGGCGGTTCATCGGCCTGCGGACATCGAAACCGGATGAAGCGGCACTCGACGCGTTCTATGTCCTGGCCCGTCGGGTTCGCAAGGCGGAGCGCGAGGAGGAATTGTCCCAGATAGAGAACCGGATTGATGACATCTTGAGCGACCAGCGCCTCAAAATTGCGGATGGGGACGAGAATGCAGCAGATATGGCGACGTTGAACGTTGCCGCCAACAGGGTTGAGAGCCTCATACACGCGCGCCGGGCCATGCTGAAAGTGTCATAATCGATCTGCGTTCATTTCTGCCGATTTTGCTTAGGCGGCCCGCCTGGTGGTGACCACGCCAACTACCGGCACGAAACTCCAGGAATTGCGGCTCGTTCCGCACCCGCCGTTTGCGCCGATGTAGAAGGAGACGCTGGAACGAGCGACTTTTGCCGTGCGAAGTCTCGAAACCGAGATCAATCAGCTCGACGCCGGGACTGAGCTGCTTCCCACCAGCGTGGATCGGCAATGCCTCATGGTAGTCGGGCGCGACGTGGCTGCGGCCTGGACAGGGCGCGAGCCACGCATGAGACGCGCAAGAAGATAACCTGGACCGTTATTGCAGAGATCGTCGTCGACGTCGTCCGCGATACACGGGGGATGGTCGTTCACTGGCCGGGTGGCGATCACACGCGCCGGTGCGCTCAATCGGATCAGCCAGGATGTGGATATGTGGTCATTATGCGCGTAAACGGCCGTTTCGGCGGCCCGTCGTCGCCGGTTACTGATTCATTCTAATTTTCAGCAAACTTAAGCCCCGACATCATCCGGGGCGTTTCTTGCTGGGTGCATCCAAGAGACCCGACAGACCAGCCACAGTGGTCATCCCGGCTAGCTTGGCGCAACGAACTGCTTTGCGCTGGCAATGTTAATTCTGTAGCGCGCCGAGACTTTTTTTAATCACTGTCCGCTTTTGCATAGTCGACGCCACGAGGCTTCTGATAATCACGTCAAGCTTGGTCAGTACAAAGTAGCGCGACAACATGGATAGCGCCGGAGAAGAAAATGTCACCGATTATTCGTGTCATGGCTTTGAGTCTCACCGTGTTTCTCGGTCTCGTCACCTTTGGTGGTGGTCGGAGTGAAGCGTACTATAGAGCAGGCGCTGCGGGATGTGGGCCAAGAGGTTGCGCAGCAGCTCGTTGCGGGCCACGGGGATGTGCGGCGGTTGGAGTTGGCCGGTATGGATACCGCAGAGGAGCCGTTGGAGTGCGTCGATACTGACAGGCGCACGGTCGGGGTTATCTATCAAGTGAGACACGGACGCGTGTCATGCCTCCAAGCTCTCCCGCGAAGTGGTAGAGACGGCGCTGGTCCACGTGATCGAACCCTTCGGTGTTGTTCTCTACAGCGTGCTGTCGCCGTGCCCGACCAGAAGCAGGAGCACCTAGTGTGAGTTCCCAAGAGGAGTTGGCGGGCTGCCTGTTACAATTGATAGATGCTCTGACGCGTCGGCTTTCAATCGTGCGGGATGGCAACAAACCGTGCGTCGTCAACGCGCAAGAGCGCGATGAGGACGGGATAACGGCGGCAATCCGCGGCCCAGCGCGGCCCAATGGTACGTGCGGAGTTTGCCGCTAGTCCTGCGGTAGCAGCACGTCCATGGCCATTAAGGCTTGTCCTCGATGACGCCCTCGGAGATCACGGGCTGCGCCCGGTGGTAGCGTTATTCGCCGGGACCGCGACGCTGGTTATTGCCATCTTCGGTGCGGTAGCAAGCTATGCCGACAACCATTACACGACAGGCGTCGAGCAGTGGGTGGCCAACGATCTCCGTATTCGCGTTTACGAACATCTCCATAGGCCGTCGCCGCTAAGCAAGACTCGACCAATGGCCGCGCGTTGCGAGATCTGCGTTCGTTCCCAATCCAGTCAGAAGGTTAGTGTTACTGGTTTGGGGTTTGGGGGTGAGCAATGAGTTCAACTGTGGCGGCCCCTTGGGACATCGACTGGCTTTGGGGCTTACCATTGATCGTCGTCAGCGTGGTCATCCACGTCGTCGGCCTCATGATGATCCTTCGAGGTGCCGTCCATACAATGAATGTTGCAGCGGTTCGCAGACACTTTGCACCGATGTTTATCGCGGTGCTGGGCGTGGCTGTATTGCTCGCCACAGTACTTCACGCGCTTGAAGGAGCCCTATGGGCTGTATCATATCGATTTCTTGATGCGTTTCCCGATGGGCGGTCTGCGATGCTCTATTCGCTCAGCGCCATGACCAGCTACGGTCACGCAAACCTCTATCTCAAAGATCAGTGGCAGCTGATGGGAGCTTTGGAAGCGCTGAATGGCATGCTGCTGTTTGGCCTGACGACGGCGTTCTTGTTCGCCATGATCAGCGAACTTTGGGATATCGGAAGCGGAGAGAGGTTGTCCCTATCGTCAATTGAATCGTGCTGGACTGAGAATCGCGCGACGCTGGCACCCGATGGGCGTCCTACGCAAAGAGGATACTCAAAGCGTGATCAGGTTTAAGATCGTTGTTACATGAATTGCTGTTGTGATGGCAGCTGACCGACCTAGCGCCGCGGCTAAGCGCCGCTCTTCGACCTCCGCCGAATCACCGCCCGAAACTCTCTTCAGGAAGCGAGCCGGGGCGTCAATTCTGGTATGGTCAGCTCCCACACGGCGTGCCTGTAGCCCAGCCTCGCTCGCCTGGCACAAACTGCATACAGCAGTCAGACACTTGTATATTCCATACATGCACGCTCCACGTTGACTGCCCGAGGCCACCCCACTTATTCTCGCGTTTCCGGTTACTTCTTGCTGCGGTGCTCGGTTGAGCCTTGGTCTGCCCGCAGCAAATCGTCCGGAGATCTTTCGGGACTTGGCCGACGAGCCACGACGAGGGCGAGATTGGGAATAGCAGGTGCTCCCAGGGTTCATATCGTGGACGATGACGCATCGTTTCGCAGCGCGATATCCCGGGTGTTGAAAGCTTCGGGCTATGCCGTTGCCGACTACGATTCGGCGGCGAGCTTTTTAGAAGCCACCGACGCCGAGCCGGGCTGCCTTCTCCTCGACGTGCAGATGCCCGCACTCGGCGGTCTCGATCTTCAGCAGGAGCTGGCAAAACTGTCGCATCACTGGCCGATCATCTTTATGACCGGTCACGGCGACATTCCCACGAGCGTTCGCGCCATCAAGGCCGGCGCGGAGGACTTTCTCTCCAAGCCGATCCTCAAGCAGACGCTGCTGGAAGCGATTGAGCGCGCACTGTCACGCTTCAGGGATGTCCAACGGAATCAGAGCCGGCTCGATTCGCTAAAGGCGCTGATTGCGCAATTAACTCCTCGCGAAAGCGAAGTGTTCGCGCTGATGGTCCGTGGCAGGATGAACAAGCAGATTGCCCATTCGCTGGGTACCTCAGAGCGAACCATCAAATATCATCGGCAGATGATCATGCAAAAGCTTCAGGTCCGCTCGTTTGCGGAGGCAGTCTCTGTGGCGGAGCGCACCGGGATGCTGACGCCTGAGCCCTCGCCCGACGTCAAGGGCGCTTCATAACCATCGCCGGGCGAGCGCCTAGGGCCGCTCGACCAGGCACCGTTTGCCCCCAGGTACAGTAGCGCGCCCCCGGTACTTGATGCTGTGTTGCCCACAGCTCTAGCGCTTTTACCGCGATCGTAAAGTCGGGGGCACTAATGACTATCCGTTATTGGTCAGAAAACTTTTCGGACTTTTCCTGCCAGTCGACCAGCAGAACCTGGCGCAGTCTCGTCGACCGGGCCGAGGCGATCGTTCTCGCAGAGCCCGACTCGCCGCTGCACATTTCGGCGCTCTGCAACGCTCTCGCCGTCAGCGAGCGCACGCTGCGCAAGGCATTTCATACCGTTCACGGCGCCCCCCCCTGCCGCCATCTTCGTATGCAGCGGCTGGCGCAGGCCAGGCGCGCGCTTCTGTCCGCCGGCGATAATCTTGCAACGGTAACCGAGATCGCCACCCTTTTCGGCTTCGTGGAATTGGGCCGATTCTCGGTCGAGTACCGCAAGGTGTATGGCGAGAGTCCTTCGAAAACCCTGCAGCGGAGTGCTACAGGTCGGGCCTATGCCGACCGCAGGGAGCAGCCTTCAGCGAAATCCGGAATAATACAGCTCCAGCGTGATCTTGCTGACACAGATGAGGACGAAATTCAGAACCCGGCCGAATTTGCATAGCATTGGCCCGAGATGAGGCGTCCGATCGTTGCGCTGATCCACGCCGCCGTCGAGGGGGACAGGCAGATGGCGCGCAATAGTCGCGCGTGCTCTGCATCGGCCCTCAGCCGGCTTCGTGTTTCCCGTCGGCGATATGCAGGGATACCTCAACCCGAAAGCCTATGGCCAGTTCGAAGCGCGGAACCGACCATGCGGCTTGAATGCCTGGATAACGTTCGCGGTCTCGCCGATGGCGCCCACCAGCACGGTCACGCCGACGCGGCGGATCGTGACGAAGTAGGCGACTTACCCGGAGCTGGGTCGGTCACCCGGCCGCAGTATAGGCTCGCAGATATTGCGTCCATTTTGCCACGATCAAATTTCGAAGGCAGTATCATGAATGGATCCAGAAGGACTCGGACGCCGCTATTTGCCGTTCCCGCAGCGATGATCGCTTGTTACGTCACGATCAGCTACCTGATTCTGCCTGCGACATGGTCACGGATCGAACACGAGCCCGGACTCTCACATCGGCCGATGCTGACTGCGACGGCGCAGGGAATTCCAGGCGGTCCCATCAACGTCGGCCTCGTTGGAAGCCGTGAAGACGTCGTTTCTGCATTTCATGCCGCCGGCTGGTATCCCGCAGACCCGATTACGTTGCGGACCAGCGCAGAGATCGTGGGCAGCGTATTGTTTGATCGGCCTTACAAGGACGCGCCTGTCAGTCCGCTCTTCTTCGAGGGGCGGCGCGAGGACCTGGCGTTTGAAAAACCGGACGGGGTGAGCGCCGACCGCCGGCAACACGTCCGGGTGTGGTTCGTGCTTGCCAACGGGGCCGATGCACGTCCCGTCTGGCTTGGATCTGCTACTTTCGACAAGGGAGTGACACTGAGCCGCGACACCGGTCAGGTGACCCATAAGATCGCACCAAACATTGATGAGGAGCGCGACCAATTGGTTGACGGACTGAACCAGGCGCAGATGGTCACCGGCATTTATCAAATGAGAGGAATCGGTCCCACGCTCAATGGGCGGAATGGCGAGGGAGACCCCTATTATACGGATGGAGAGATATGGGTGGTCAGGCTCGTTCGTCGAGGCGACAAGGCGGACAGGGTTGCCGTGGCGCTGCCGCCGCCGGCATTGATTCAGATAAAGGATGCCGTGTTTTCCTGGGCGTCTTCGGCCCACACTGACCGCTCCGGTGCGCCCTAGTTGACCTCCGCAACTCGCTCGGTCGCCGGTGTCTTTCGAAGCAGCGTGCGGCGGTGGCGCATGAGATATTGCAGCCTTTGAGCCACAAGACCAAACGCAGCCATGTCAGTGCTGTCGGCACCATCACTATTCGCGTTCCTGGCAAGCTCCGCTTTCAGAATGTCATCAATCTTCTTTTCGAGCTATTCACGGCTGCTCAGCAACGCAAAGAAGAGCGCAGTCGGACGCATCCTAGCCAGCAACGTCGTCCTCGTCGAATGTTGTCTGGTTTGCTTCGCTGCGGTTCATGCGGCTCCGGCATGGCAACCAATGGGCGGGACAAATCAGGTCGCGTTCGCATTCGCTGCTCGGCTGCGACGGAGAGCGGCACGTGTCCTGACGCCAAGACTTTAGATACTGTGGAAAGTGCAGTTCTCAACGGGTTAAGGGCCGAGTTGCGCGCGCCGAAGGCAATTGCAGAGTACGTACGCACATATCTAGAGGATCGGAAGCGCCTCGCGGCAAAATCACATGCAAGCCGACAGCGCCTTGAGCAGCAGCTTGGTCAATTAAACAGGGAAATCGAACGCCTGGTGGATGCGATCGCAAAAGGACATGGCGATCCTTCCATTCTCGGACCCCGATCGACTGCCTTAGATGCCATTGGGGAAAAGTGTCGCAGCCGGCGACGCAGAGGCCGCAGAAGCCATTCGAGACCTTGTCGATACGGTTACTGTGTTTCGGGATCCAGCCAAGACCAAATGGAGTAGCGGTGGAGATAGCCGGCCGCCTAAATGCCCTGCTTGGAGAAGCCGCCTACCCCAACCGGGTAACGGGAGTGTGGGGAAAGATGGTAGCGGGAGACCGCTACAGTCCGAAACCCACTTTTGAGGATAGTGGGTCACACTTGGTAGCGGGGGTCCGCTACACCGCAAGACCCATTGTAGCAGCCTTGTTTTCTTACCGGAGAGCACCCTGACTAGGAGTATCGGTTCTCCATTGTCCGCCAAGGGCCGCCGTTCAGCGCAATCCGCCGCCGGCTGAACAGTCGGCGAGCAATCTCAAGTCGGGGAGGCGCAACCATCGATACCGACAGGACCACGCTGCATCATCCCCGGATGCTGCGCTGCATCACAGGCCCAACCAAGGATCTTCCGACAGATCGAACCGTGGCCCGTGCGGAGTTGGATCGATCCAGCGGCGTCGAATTTAAGGCTGGCTGCTGCCGGGTTCCATCTCATGAAGCTAGATCCGCTACCTTTGCTAGAACCATTCAAAATGTATATTCTGACCTGGTTACCGGGCCTGAGAGAGAGCCTGGGACATCAGGGAGCGGGACGCTGAAGAGGTTTGTTTGATCGCACGGCGCGGCCGGTTTGACGGCGAGTGCGGCGGCATGGAATCCGATGCGGGCGGCCATTCGAGCAGCCTGAGGGTTCTGTTGTTGCCCCTTGCCTGATCAGTCCGACAGCCGCGGCGGGCAGTCCCCTGCATTCGGATGGTTGATCAAGCGGCCCCGTGCGACCGGGTCTGGTGGCCTTTGATCTCGGAGGAGCCAGGATGGACCAACGAGAAGTGCTGGCGGCGTGGGAAAGATTCGTCGAGCGCGGAGCGTTGTCGTCCGATTTGAGGTCGTCGGTTGCCGCGTCGTGGCAGAGATCCAGAAACCATCACGTCACCGTCGACCGAGCGCGGGCGCCGCTCGTCGCCGACGCCGAGTTGTTTCGCCGGCGCGCCAAGCACGCTTCGCTTCGCCACGCCGCCCGCTGCGCTCTCGAGAATTCCAAGACGTTCCTGCGCGATGCGAATTCGATCATGATCCTCACCGATCCCAGCGGGCTGATCATCGATACCCAGGGCGACGACAGGGTTATCGACGCCGGGCGCGCGGTTCATCTCGAGCACGGCGGACGCTGGAGCGAGGCTGACATCGGCACCAACGCGATTGGCGCCGCGATCGCGGAATCGAAACCGGTCCAGATCCGCGGGGCGGAGCATTTCTGTTCGGAGGTGCAGCGGTGGACCTGCGCGGCCGTTCCGGTTCACGATCCCAGCGATGGCGAATTGCTTGGCGTGGTGGACATCTCCGGCCCCGCCAGCACCTTCAATCCGCAGAGCCTCGCCTTGGCGGTCGCGGTCGGCCATCACGTCGAAGGCGTCCTGGCGCAATCCATCCGACAGGAACATGAGGAATTGCTGTGCCGCTTTCTGGCCAAGAGGGCGCAATGGTCGAATGACGAATGCATCGTGCTCGACCGCCGCGGCACCATCCTTCACGCCACGGAACGCGCGCTGAATGTGATCCAGCACGGCATTCACGACGATGCACCGACCCGCTTCTTGAAGACGGTGCCGTTCGATGAGTGGCCAGGCAGGTTGAAAGAGCTGCTTCCAAACGCCAGCTTCAATCTCGTCAAGAACGAACGCTCCGGCATCGGCGCCATCGTGGTGCTGCCTGCACGGCGACGCCAATTGGTCACGCATCAGAACGCTCGGCAATCGAGGTTCGAGCCCGAGCACCGCGAGACCACGGGCTCATCGTCCGCCCGGAAGGACTTAAGGCCGCAGCCCCCCTCGCTTCCGGGCGCCGCCGCCGGATTCGTCGCCCGCGATCCCGCGGTGCGGGCCGTCGTTCGTCAGGTCGAAACCGCGGCGGCGCGCAAGATGCCGATCCTGATCCGCGGTGAAACCGGGACCGGCAAGGAACAGCTTGCCCGGCATGCTCACGCAGCGAGCGGGCGGACCGGCGCGTTCATCCCTGTCAATTGTGCCGCCCTGCCCGAAAGCCTGATCGAGAGCGAACTGTTCGGCTACGCCGAAGGTGCATTCACCGGGGCGCGGCGCGGCGGCGCGATTGGACTGGTCAGGGAGGCCGACGGAGGCACGTTGTTCCTCGACGAAATCGGCGACATGCCCGTCGCATTGCAGGCCGTGCTGCTGCGGCTGCTCGACGACTGGACCGTGCGTCCCGTCGGCGGCGTCAGAACGAAAGTCGATGTTTTTCTCGTCTCCGCGACCAACGCGCGCCTCGACAAGGCGGTCGCCGAGGGCAGGTTTCGATCCGATCTGCTCTACCGCCTCAACACGCTCGAGGTGACGTTGCCGAGACTCCGCGATCGCAGCGATTTTGACGCCATCGTTCGCCATCTGCTTGATGCCATCGACCCGGGCTGCGAAATCACCCCGGCCGACATCGCGCATCTCGCCACACGCCCCTGGCCCGGCAACATCCGCGAGCTTCGCAATGTGTTGGCACGTTTCACGCTTGCCGCTGCGGATGGCACCTCGAGCGAGCCGCAGCGGCAGGATGTCGCCGTGCAATCCCCTGAAGCGGCGCCCGGATCGCTCCACGACACCCACAGGGCACGAATCCTTGCGGTCTACGCCGAGACCGCCGGCAACGTCAGCGAAACCGCGCGACGTCTTGGTGTCTCAAGAAACACAATCTATCGCGCGCTCGGGCAAAAGAAGCCTGAATGAACCGCAGCCGTATCGGACCGTCGACACTGCCGGTGGCGCAGCATGCAGCGCGAGCTGGCGCGAACCGCTCGCATCAGATTGACGGTTCGCGCCGCTGATCAGAGCAGTTCGGCACCACCGCCTCGCGCCGGCCCTGCGGTCGGATCGTGGTCATCCGGCTTCTTGGCGATCAAGGTCTGCGTCGTCAGGATCAGACCGGCCACCGAGGCCGCATTGCGAACCGCGCTATAGCACACTTTGACCGGGTCGATGATGCCCGCTTCGACTAGATCGACCGCCGAACCGTTGCGCGCGTCGAGGCCATGACCATTCCTGGTCTTTGCAAATCTCGTAACCTCCGCCTCAGCGTTCAGGCCGGCATTGCCGGCAATGTAGAACAGCGGCCGACTGAGCGCGCGCTGCAGCAGCTCGGCGCCCTGCCTGGTGCTCCCATCCAGACGGCCGATCAACTCGTCGAGTTTCCCGGCGGTCCTGAGCAAGGCCAGGCCGCCGCCCGGGACGATGCCCTCTTCGATCGCCGCGCGGGTCGCGTTGATCGCGTCCTCGATCAGCTGGGTCCGGCGCTTCTGTTCCACCGGCGTGGCGCCGCCAGCGAGGATCATCGCCGTGCCGCCGGATAGTTTTGCGATTCGCTCCTGGAATTTGTCCCGTTCGATATTTTCAGGAGCGGCCTCATACTGCCGCAACACCTGCTCGCGTCGCGCAACGATGTTCCTTTGATCCCCGGCGCCCGCGGTGATCAGGGTCTTCGAGGCGGAAATGCGCACCTGACGCGCAGAACCTAGGTCATGCAGCTCGGCCTTCTCGAGCCTTCCGCCGAGATCGACCGAGATCACACGTCCCCCGGTCGTGATCGCAATGTCCTCAAGCATCGCCTTGCGCCAATGGCCGAATTCCGGCGGATGGATCGCGGCGACCTTGAAGCCGCCGCGCTCCCGGCGTGCCAGCAATTGCATGATGACCGGCGGCGCAACTTCTTCGGCGATGATCAACAGAGGCCTGCCGCTCCTCTCGATCAGCGAGATCACGCCGGCGAGCTGCTCGCCGGTCTGGATCTTGATATCGGTCATGAGGATGAACGGATCGTCGAGCACCACTTGCATCTTCTCGACATCGGTCACCATGTGATGCGAGAGATAGCCGCGATCGAAGGCCATGCCTTCGACGATCTCCAACGTCGTTTCGACCGTGCTGCCATATTCAACCGCAACGATTCCGTGATTGCCGGCACGCTGGAATGCCTCGGCCACCATGTCGCCAAGCGCCGTGTCATTGGCGGCAATGCTCGCCACGGCACGCAGGCCGGCGGCACCCTGCAGCGGCTTCGCCAAGCGTCTGAGCGCGGCGATAGTCTCGGTGACCGCCAGTTCCAGCCCCTCGACCAGCTCGACCGGATTGGCGCCGGCTGTAAGACATTTCAGGCCGTCCTGCACCAGGACATCGGCAAGCACGGTGGCCGTGGTGGTTCCGTCTCCCGCCACTTCATTGGTCCGCGCCGAGACTTCGCGCAACACCTGTGCGCCCATGTTCTCGAACGGGCATTCCAGCTCGATCTCGCTGGCAATGCTGACGCCGTCGCGCGACACGATCGGCGTACCGATCGGCCGGTCCATGATCGCGTTCATACCCTTCGGTCCGAGCGTGCCTCTGACCGCCTTGGCGAGTTTGGCAACACCTCTGCCTAGGGCGGCCCGCGCGGCTTCATCATGCAGCATGATCTTCGGCATCTTACATCCCCGACTGTTGGCTGGAGGGCGTCTCGTTTGCACTCGTTCTCTTGCTGCACGCCGGCATCACGGCACCTGGTCCGCACCCGGCGAGGCCGGCATCGCCTTCGATTTCGGGACGAATGGCGTTTCGAGGTCGAACCGGGCGGCCAGCAGACCGCGACACAGCGCACCGTTGAACTCGGCATTAATGCCGACACGCCGCAAGTCCGACAGATAGCCTGGAAGGCTTTCGGCGTTTAGCCGCGCGCCTTTCGCGTCGACAAAGGCCGTCGCATCGCTCGGCGCGGAGCCGACGACCGCACGTCGTTCGAGATAACGCTGAACCAGCTTCTCCCCGGTATCGTCGAGCGGCAGGCTGCCAAGCTCGGCCAGCGTCAAGCTCACGATCTCCGCTGGAGAATGCCCCAATGCGATGAGGTGACCGAGCAGCACGACCTGTCGACGCTGGAATGCCTTGACGAGGAACGTCTGACGCAGATCGTCGAGGCCACCATCAGCCTCGGTGCCAAACGCCTCCTGGAACGAACGCCCCTCGGCAAGACCGGCATTGATCTTGTCGGCATACATATGCTCGCCCAACACGACGCTGACGCCCTTCACCCAGTCGAGTCGGCTCACGGCTTGGCGCATGTCGTCCGCCATCAGGAACGAAAAGTTGGCCGCACACCAATAGGTCGGCAGGCGGAACTCGATGTGGACGCGGTCGGCCGCGTCCACATCGGCGCGGGTCACGAAATTCAACTCGGTGACGGACTCGTCGAGCTCCGGGTCCATCACGCCCTGCAGGCAGGCCCAGATCTGGGCCCGCCTGTCATCGATCGAACGGTCTTGCGGCCGCATCGCGCTGTCAACGGCGCCATTCATGGCCGTCACCTCGGCGCATGAACGGCTTCGGGCAGATGCGCATAGCCGCCGCCGGCCCGGATCTTCTTCTTCTGCGCCTCGACATCGATCCCGTAGATGCGCGCTGCGTTGAGGCCGAGAATTTTCGTCTTGGCCTCCATCGACAACACCGAGCCGGTCTCCTTGGTGACGTCCGCCGGAATTTCGAAGGCCATCAACTTGTCGATCAGCCATTTCGGGGTCCAGATGCCGTAGTCGCTGCCGTAGAGGATCTTGTCCGCTCCGACCCAGAACAGCAGCTCGGAAATGACGTGGGCGAAATAGCCGGGCCGCGAATGGATGAAGGGCAGCGCCACCGCGAGACCGGCGTAGACGTTGGTCTCCTGGGTCGCGATCCAGCAGAAATCGTCCAGCCGCGGCAGGCCGCAATGCTCGACAATGAAGTTGAGGTCCTGGAACGAGGTCGCGACGTCGTCGATATCGGCTACATCGAACGCATCCCGGTTCAGCGGAATGATCGTCGGGCCCTTGTGGACGTGGATGTTCTTGATGCCGAGCTTTTGCGCCGCCTCCAGATATTGGTAGGACGCCTTGTCGGTCAGCTTGTAGCCCTTGGATTCGCCGCGCCATTCGGCGGTGTAGAGCTTGACACCCTTGAGCTTGTGCTTCTCGGACAGTGCATGAAGTTCCTCGATGCCCTTGCTGCCGTCGCGGGGATCGAACGCGCCGTTCAGGATGAAGCGATCCGGATGGCTCTTCTTCATGGCCGAATTTCGCTCGGTGGTGTTGAAGCCGTTCTTGTAGAAGTCGGTGAGATAGGTCGGCTGCAGGATCGCCATGTCGTCATAGCCGGTGACGAACAGATCGTCGAACATCGTCTTGGCGTCGTATTTCTCGAACTTCTCCTTTTCCCATTTCTCCGAGGGTGGGCTCAGATTCGCGTGATAGGCGTAGAAGCAGTCGATGAACTGCTTGCCGTGGATGTTCTTCTGGTTCGCCGGGCTGCCATCCCAAAAATGCGTATGCCCATCGATGACAAAAATCTCTTCACCCTTGGCTGTTCTGTACATGACGTTTCTCCCTGATCCCCGCTGGATTGCGTGCCGTTCTGAAAGCGTGCGATTGATGTCGTCGATTGCACCCGGCCGGTGTCGCGCCGGCCGGGGCTCGTTCACGAGCGGTCGTCAGACGATGTATTTCATCATCTCGTTCATGTCGCCGAACAACATGACGGTGTTGTCGTCGATCATGACCATCCGGCCGTAGTGCGTGGAGGTCGAGATCTCGAAGAGATGCGGGGTCATCACCCGCCCCAGCTCCTCCGAAATCTCGTCCATCTTGAACTCCATCTTGCCGACGCCGTCGATGCGGATCATCGCGGGCATGTAGGTCACCTTGATATGGTCATGCCGGCTCATCACCTCGGCGATGGCGCGCGCCTCGACGCTGTCATTCATGGTGACGCCACATTGATGCGACACCGTGTCCTCGAACGTGATGTCCTTCATCGATTTGAAGATGTTGTCATTCTCGTGCAGCATGTCGGTCTCCTGAAGCTTTTGTTGTGACGGAGGTGAAGCGGTGCCGGTCAGGATGTGAGATTTGCCGGAACCGTCAGACCAAGCTCGGCGGCGATGCCCTTGATCCGGTTTTTCGCGTGTGCCAAGGCATCGGCGAACGCAGCGACCTTGACACGCGGCTGCGACCAGATCGGTTGCAGATGGTTGGCGGCGTCGAGCGCCAGGTCGGCATGCTTGACCAGCCACTTGTTGAACAGCGCAAGGTTCTGCGCCGCGTAGGTAGGATCCGTGCCGAGAATGTGGAACAGCTCGACAGAGTTGGCGAGGTTGCGCTCGTAGTCGGCCTCCGCGGCGGAGACGACCGCCGGCGTGATGAAATCGTTCTGTGCAGAGGCCGCCTGCATCAGGAAGCCGGAGCGGAACAGTTCGCCGATCAGCGGCTCGAACACCACGTTCGTTGCAAAGTACTGTTCGAGATAGTCGTTCGAACCCATCACCGATTCGACCGACTTGCGCACGCCTTGCCAGATCGGGTCCTCCAGCCAGTGCTTCTTCCCGGCAGCAATGTCGAAGGCGGAGAGGTCGAGACCGATCTCGCTCAGATAGAGCGTGATGTCCTGCGCGAACCGCAACTTGTAGGACGAGTTGGTCAGGATCGCATTGTTGACCATCTGGGTGTAGCCGTAACGCTGCGCCTGCATGGTCGAGGTGCCGAGACCGAATTCGGCGTGCTTGTAGGCGCCAAGGTGGTTCTGCAGGATCTTCACCCAGGCGGGATCGAAGCGGGTCGGCGCACCTGATTTCCGGCCGTTCTCGATGGTGTTCTGCACCATGCCGCAGATCGTCGACTGGCGCTGGTAATGGGTTCGCTCCCACTCCTGGTCGACGGCGCGGAATTTGTGCCAGTTCGAGCTCTTGGCCGCCGTCCAGTCCTTGGAATAGGTCGGCGTTCCGTCCGGGAAGGAGATGATCCAGTCCTGCAGCAGGTATCGCTCTGGATCCGGCTGCACGTCGACCGTCATGTCCTCGTAGTGGGTCGCCTTGCGGCCTTTGGGTTCGAAGTAGTTGTACTTGCGGCTGTCGGAGCCCGGAAAGACCGCGGCTCCCGCGGCACCGGATTTGACGGCTGCTGCGGGCTTGGCCGCTGCCGTTGCGCTGCTCGTCTGTGCACTCATCGTTCACTCCCTTTTGCCATTCTGTTCTGCGACGAACCTTTGAACGCCGTCATCGCACCGCCGGCGTAAACTTGTCGAAATAGATGTGCTCCGGCTCGACGCCGTTCATTTGCAGGACGGGCAATACGGCGTCGATCATCGGCGTCGGCCCGCACGCGTAGGCATCGATGGCGCCACTCAATTTCTCCTCGCGCAGATGGCGCAGCACGACCTCGTGAATCAGCCCGGTTTCACCGTCCCAGCCGTCGCCCGCTTCGGCATGCGACAGCGCCGGCACGAACTTGAAGTCCTCGAGCCGCGCCGCGATCGCTGCGATCTCATCGAGGTAAAACAAGTCGGTGCGCGTGCGCGCGCCGTAGAAGAACCGGACCGGCCTCTGCTCTCCGCTGCCGATATGGTCGGCCAGAATCGACCACAGCGGCGACATCCCGGAACCACCACCGATCAGCAGCATCGGCCCTGGTCGTTCCTCGCGCCGGAAGCAGGTGCCGTACGGCCCCTTGGCAGTCACGGCGTCGCCGACGGCCAACTTGCCGTCGAGCTGCGACGAGAACGCCCCATTCGGATACTTCTTGATGATGAAGCGAAGATTGCTGCCATCACCCGGAGGGTTCGCCATCGAGAAGGCGCGGGTGATCGAGCCATCCTGTAGTGTCAGATCGACGTATTGGCCGGCCCAGAACTTCATCGGCCTTTCGATCTCGACCTCAAGCAAGCGGATATCGGATGTCAGCACCGTGATCCCCGCAACGCGGCCGGCAAACGCCTTGACCGCGATCGAGCGGCTTAGCAGATCCTCATCGTAGTTGAGCAGTTCGACGCTGATATCGCTGTAGACGTGCGTCCGACACAGCAGGACGTGGCCAGTCTCGCTCTCGTAGTCCGGCAGCGCGAAGGTCGAATATTTCAGCAGCTCGATGTCGCCGTCGACCAGCTTCGATTTGCAGCTGCCGCATTGGCCTTCCTTGCAGCCGTGCATCAACGAGATGCCCTGGCGGAACGCCGCGTCAAGGACGGTCTCGCCCTCTTCCACTTCCATCTCGATGCCCACCGGCTCGAAACGAACTTTGTGCACGTCCGTCATCATCCCCGCCTTCGTCCCGCAATTGAATGAACCGATCCGGCAAGCCGTTCTTGCCGGTCCGGCAAGAGGGGCCACCGAAGGCGGCCCCTCCCGTCGTCATCAACTAGTTGCAGGGGTTGATCTTGAAGCCCTTGCGGTACTCGGCCGTCGCGACCTCGCGTTCGGCGGGCGACAGCGCCCTGAAACCGCGCAACGGGCTGCCAAGCGTGTGTCCGCGCACGTGATCGAGCGTCCACATGTCCTTGGTGTCGAAGCGCAGATGCGGCTGTGCGATCATGGTCTTGCCGTCGGGTCGGACAAAGCCGAGATCCTTGATCGCGTCGGCGACATCCCAGCCGTGATAGCAGTCT
Organism: Bradyrhizobium sp. B097; assembly: GCF_038957035.1. Lineage (NCBI taxonomy): Bacteria > Pseudomonadati > Pseudomonadota > Alphaproteobacteria > Hyphomicrobiales > Nitrobacteraceae > Bradyrhizobium > Bradyrhizobium sp. B097. The sequence goes on along the minus strand of NZ_CP152412.1, from coordinate 1,647,894 downwards.
TCCCATTCACGACGACCGCTGAAGCGGCCCATCGCCGGCGTCGCCCGGCCCTCATATTCGGCGGCGAACGCCACCTTGTGGGTCCAGCGGCAACCTTCGGAGCAGTAGGTATAGATCTTGCCGTCGACCTCGTCGCAGACGAAGTCCTCGCGGATCAGGCACGGCACCATGCAGCTCCAGCACCGGTGCGGGTACGCATAGCCCACCTCGCTGTTGAAGAGGATGTTGGTCTCGCCGGGCACGCTGAGCTTGGCGTGCCACTTCCAGAAGTCGCCGAATTCGGCGTACCAGCCCGGATACTTGTGCTCGAACCACTCGAAGTCCTTTTCGGTCTGGGCCTCGATGCGCCAGAAGTTCACCGACCAGCCGACCGTGAAGAATTGCGCGGTTTTGTGGACGTAATTCTTCTTGACGATGCGATCCCAGGCAGCGGCGACGTCGTCGTGATGGATCTTGATGCCGTACTTCTCAAGCGGCAGCATGTAGGTCCGGTAGTAGTCCTCGTAGATCCAGCGATGCCAGAGCTCGGCGTAGGACTCCTTGTTCTTGTCGCGGTTGGTCGTGCCGTACTCGATGAATGTCCCGATCGCGGCGTCGACGATCGCGTGATTCTGCCAGAAGGCGTATTTGAGGTCGCGCTCGAGCAGCTGATGGTTCGTCGGATCGTTGATCATGGCCATCAGCATCGAGTGACCGTTGCCGATGTGACGGGATTCATCCGACTGGACCGACAGAAACACGGTCGGCAGCGCGTAGTCGCCGTTGCGCGCGGCTTCCGACGGCATCGCCACGAACAAGGTATTGGTGAAGGCCGTTTCGGCGACGACGGTCAGGTAGACGTTCGCCGCGGTGATGGCGTCACCGGTCAGGAAGCCCTCGGCGAACTGGCGGCCGATCGTGGTCGCGTAACACTTGCCGAACGCGGCTTCCGTAATGTCGAACCCCGCAGGATCGATATAGTTCTCCATGTACCACTTCTTGAGGTTCATCTGGATCGTCGAGTGGCGGAACTCGTCGACCATCTGCATGGTGAAACCGGTGCGCAGTTCCTCGCCGGGTGCGAGCCGTCCGACCATCGCCATCGAGCGTGCCGCCGAGATCTCCGGGAACGGGATGATCGCCAGGAACAGCTTCATCCACTCGACCCATCGCGGCTCGACGTTACGGAACATGTCGCCGCGCAACGCCGCATCGAGCGCACCGTAGACGCGGTTGTCCTTTTCCTCCTGCATCGGGAAGTACGACCGCAGGACCTGCTTCATCGGGTCACGCGGCGTCTTCGAGATCTTGTAGTCGGTCGGGAAGGTCATCGCCTCCTGCACGTAGCTCGGCGTCCAGCCGAGGTCCGCGACGCGGTTGGCCGCTTCAGCGATGCTGATGCCCTTCTGCGCGGTTATCTTGTTCAGCGTCAAACTTGCAGTCATTTCCAGCTCCTTTGAACGTTGCGTTGTCTCGGCGTTTCTCGCGTTGGTCCCAGGTCAGAACACCTGGATCTCGGTGTTGAAATTCTCGGCTGCAAAACTCACTTTGATTCCGTTAAATCGATTCCTGATCTGCTATCTCGTCGTCCTACGTCAGTTCGGCTTCTCGACGCCGGCGGACGTGTCGCTTCCGTCGGCGCGTTTGATGAGGGGCTTGCCTTCGGCGACGAATTTCGCCGACAGGACCAGCGCACCGATCGCGAAATCCTTGCCGTGCGCCGCGATCATCGCCTCGGCGAGTTCGGCGAGCTGAACGAAGAAGACGTCCTTCGACTTGCTTTCATCGCTCATTTCCGCTTGCGGAGACGGCGTACGTCCGGCTTCTTCTGATGCAATCATGTTCGTTCCCTCGTTGTTGCCCGTCATGCGTGGCCCGACCGCTGGTGCTCGTCGGTCGACGGGCCGTTGTCGATCTCAAGCAAAGAAGTGTTGAGCCATTCGCGCTCGGCCACCAGCCGCCGATGTTCTTCCTGAAGCATTTCCAGGTGTGCGGTCGCACGATCCAGTTCGGCATTCGCTGCCGCTCCTGCCTCCGCGCGTGCTGCTTCGCGCCGGGCGCATGCGAGTTCGATCTCGGCGCCACCCCGCGCGTGCTCGTTCTTGATCTGCCGCTCGTTGTTTTCGACCATCTCGTCGATCACCCTGTCGCGGGCGAGCATCCGATCGCGGGCGCGCCGCAATTCGGTGGCCATCTCGGTGCTGGTCTGCGGCCCGCGCGGGCTGTCGTTGGTCACTCGCGCCACTCTCGTTCGATGATCCGGACTGAAGGCGAACATCTTGCGGTGCATGAACTACGGAACCAGGACGGCGCGGCCGTGGATGCGCCCATGATGCAGATCATGAAGCGCGTCATTGGCCTGGCTGAGCCGGTATTCCTTGGTATGGAGCTCGACGAGGCCGCGGTCGGCGAGCGCCATCAGCTCGACCAGCTCCGCGTAAGTGCCGACCAGGTTGCCGACGATGGTCTTTTCCGACGTGATCATGTCGATGGTCGGGATGTCGATCTTCCCGCCATAGCCGACGATGTAGTAGTAGCCGCCGTTCGCGGTCATCGACAGGCCCTTGGCGATCGCATCGCCCTCGCCGACAAAGTCGATCACAGCCTCGGCGCCGCGTCCGCCGGTCAACGCCAGTACGGCCTCGACCTCGTTGCCATCCGCCTTCACGACATGATGCGCGCCGCACTTCTTGGCGAGCTCGAGCGACTGGTCCGCGCGATCGATCACGACGATTTCCGCCGCACACAGCGCTGCGAGAACCTGGATACCGATGTGGCCCAATCCGCCGGCGCCGATCACCGCGACATACTCGCCGGGCAGCAGATGACGGGATGCTTTTTTCGCGGCGCGATAGGCGGTCAGCCCGGCGTCCGTGTATGGAGCGACATCCTTCGGGGCCAGCGACTTCGGCAGCTTGATGAGGGAGCGCTGTCCCGTCAGCAGATATTGCGCGTAGCCGCCGTTGGCATTGATGCCGGGAAACGAACTGTCCAGCGCGTGCATGTCGTTGCCGCGCCGGCATGCAAGACAGTGCCCGCTGGTCACCAGCGGATGGCAGATCACGCTGTCGCCGACCTTGACGCCCTCGACCCCCGGCCCGATCGCCTCGACCCAGCCCGCATTCTCGTGCCCCATGATGTAGGGAAGCTTGACGTCGACCTTGCTACGCCAGATGCCTTCGACGATGTGCAGGTCGGTACGGCAAACGCCCGCACCGCCGATGCGGACGATGACGTCCATCGGCCGTGAGATCTTCGGATCAGTCACGTCCTCGAACTTGACGAACTCCTTGGCCGTCAGTTTCTCGTCGAACTCATGAAGCACCGCAGCCTTCATCTGATCAGCCTCCCCAAAATTTTTTTATTCCGTCGATCGCAGCGATCGCGATCCGCCGGACTAGGTCAGCAAGGCCTGTGCCAAGCGCACAACGGCCTGATCTTTCTATTGTTCTCGCGATCGCGGGCGTGCACGCGCCGATCCGCCTCGGAGCAGACTTCACGACGCACTGTTCCGAGTCGGAACAGTTTTGGCGGCGACGGCGGCAACAGCGCGAAATTTGGATTTTCGATTGTTTGATCTATCATCGCGAAAACCGCGCCACGCGCGCGAACGACCCGAACGGGCCGCGACGAAAGAGGAAATCGCCAAACAGCGACTCCGGGAGGAGCACTGATGCTGACTGCCGGCCGACGCATGGACAACGCCTGGATGACGCTCGAGCAGCGTGGAGCGCCACCGGCAGAGCTGTTGTCAGCCGATATCTACGACAGCTGGATGCGCTGCATTTCGCTCGGGCTCGACACCTTGCGCCCTCCGTCGCCCGAGTTCGTAAGCCCTGCAACGCTGCGTCAGGAGCAGCAGCGCTGCTCACTGATTCGCGGCCTCGCGCTTGCGGAGATGCACACGTTGCATCAGCAGATTGCCGGCTCCAATTTCATGATCGCCTTTGCGAACGCCGACGGCCTGCTGCTCGACATCATCTCCGACTCCAGTTTCAGCGATGCCTCGAACGCGGCGAGCATCCGGCCCGGCACCGTCTGGACCGAGGCCATTTGCGGCACCAACGGCCTCGGCACGGCGGCGTATCTGAAGCGGGCCATCGTCGTTCACGGCGGCGAACACTTCTTCGCCCGCTACAACAATCTCACCTGCATCGCGGCTCCGATCTTCGCGCCCGACGGCGAGCTGGCCGGCATACTGGATGCATCATCGGACTGTATGTCGCGGCAGGCACACACCCAGGCGCTGGTCGCGATGGCCGCGACCCAGATCGAGAACGGCCTGTTCCGCGAGCATCACCGCGGCAATATCCTGATCGCGTTCCACAATCGCGGCGAATATCTGCACACGCTGAGCGCGGGCCTGCTCGCGGTCGACAATGAGGGCAGGATCCTCGCGGCCAATCGGGCCGCGAGTGTTCTGCTGCATGGCCTGCCGGCTTCGCCAGGCCGGCGCTTCGCCGATGTCTTTCGCACGAAGTTCAGCGCCTTTGTCGATGAAGGCCGGCGCAAGGAACGTCAGCGTCTTGAGGACGAGGTCGGCAGCCAGTTCGTCGCAACAATCGAGAACGCACGCCAGTTCTCCATGATGCAAGCCATCTCGCGCCCGCGGCTGCCGACGCCGAAGGTCGCCACACAGTTCGTCTCGGCCGATCCGGCGATCGCAGCCGTTGTGCAGCGGGTCGGAGTGGCCGCGCTCCGCAAGATGCCGATCCTGATCCGCGGCGAGACCGGGACTGGCAAAGAGCAACTCGCCCGCCATGCCCATGTCGCCAGTGGACGGACCGGGGCGTTCGTCCCGGTCAACTGCGCTGCGCTCCCCGACAGCCTGATCGAGGCGGAGCTGTTTGGCTATGCCGAAGGCGCGTTTACCGGGGCCAAGAAGGGCGGAGCCGCCGGGCTGTTCAAGGAGGCGGATGGCGGCACACTCTTCCTCGACGAGATCGGCGACATGCCGGTGACGCTGCAGGCGGTGCTGCTACGCTTTCTCGACGATTGGACCGTCCGCCCGGTCGGCGGCACCAAGCGCCAGGTCGACGTGCTCCTGGTCTCCGCCACCAACGCCAATCTCGACGACTCGATAGCAAAGGGCCGGTTCCGGTCCGACTTGCTGTTCCGCCTCAACACGCTTGAGGTGACGCTGCCTCCCTTACGCGAACGTTCCGATTTCACCGAGATCGCGCGTCATTTGGTCCACAAGATCGATCCCTTGATGGATCTGACGGAAGGCGCGATTGATCGCCTGGCCGAGCTGGATTGGGGTGGGAATATCCGCGAGTTGCGCAACGTCCTGTCCCGGTTGTCGCTGGTCGAGCCGGGAGATCTGATCGACGAGACATCCGTCGAGTCGGTCCTTGCGCATTCAGCCAGTGAGCGCCTGCCCGGCAAATCCGTCGGTGCCGGCGCAAAGGCCAACCTGCATGAGCTTCAGCGCTCGCATGTGCTGAGCGCGTATGCGGAAACCGGCAACAACATCAGCAAGACCGCGCGCCGCCTCGGCGTGTCGCGCAATACGATCTACCGCGCCCTTCGCGGCAAGCAGGACCAGTATGATCGCGGCGAGGAATGACTGAACAATCCGGCTTGGCCGTGGGCGCTGAAGTCCATGTCCTTGTCGGGTCGAATTGGGAGTGTCACCATGTTCGAACCGGAAAACAGCCTCGAAGCCCTGATGCAAGCCGCCGGGAGGGACGCCGGCATCATTCCCGCGTTCTATCAAGCGCTGCTTGAGGCGGAGATCTACATTCTAACGCCGGAAGCACCGATGAAACCCGGCCGCCGTCGTTCGCTCAAATTTCAGGAACAGATCAACATCGCAACGGTCGACTTCCAGAACATGCGATGGCATCCCGCCTTTACCTCGAAGAAGCGCATCTACGACTACATCAAGGAGCCCGAGGTATGCCTTGGCGCCGCCGCGCGCAATCTGTTCGAGATGCTGCCCAACTGCAATTTCTGGCTCAATCCGTTGTCGGAATGTCAGAAACCGCTCCCGGCGAGCGAGATCGCTCTGCTGATGAGCGGCAAGATATTCGAGATGCCGATGAGGTCCGCGCGATAGGCCAAGGTGCTGGACGGACAAACACCTGGCATCAAAGACGTCGACGATGGCATTTGGCTCGTCAGCGCCATGCGCGATGATCCGGGATATTTCGACCTCGAGCAGAATACCCTGCTGCCGCTCGACAACCCGCTCGCGACGACGTTGTCACCTTGAAGGGCAGCCTAATTAGCTCGCAAGGTGACCACCTGGCCATGACCTGCGGGCTGAATGCAGGCTCGCATACTGCTGGAAGGCCGCTCGTGACTTGGCACGCGTCACTGTAGCGGCACAAGAGCTTCCATCATGGGCACGAAATCGTAGAAGATCGTAGGTTGGCGTGCAAAATCGTACGATTGGTAGCGGGGGTCCGCTACATCGCGAATCCCACTATTTCGGAGGCGCTGTTTTGTTACAGAAGAGCAACCTAACTCGAAACGTCGGTTCTCGATAGTCCGCCAAAAGCCTCCGTTCGTGCGCGGTCCGTCGCCGGCTGAAATGGTCCGACGAGTAGGTTCAAATCGGGGACATGCAACCATCTCAAATTGCTATTTCAGGCGGTCGCCTAGGTATGGCCAACACTCCTTGCCATACTTCCGCTATTGGTCGCTCCAGTTCTTTGACGTGGATGCTGAAGACGACGAGGTAGAGTCCCGAATTTCGTGAGCGATTTCGTCTGCTAAGGTCCTCCGCATAGTGTTCTTCATCGCGAAATCCGTCCTTTGACCCCACGCTTAAGAGCTACGGTTTGCGGGGTGACCGGCGGTAACATCACGGAACCAAGCCGCGGCGGCCTCTGTCGCGCCACTCGTTGCTTTGCCATCAGGTCGGTGTTGGTTGGAGCGAAACCGAGCTACGATGAACGCTATGCTGCTCGGAGCCAAGAGGCAGTCCGAAAACTAGTAGCTCGGGCGATTGGCCCATCCCGTCCGCGGTAGCTCCGGCCCGCCGCTCGAACTCGCTGACGTCGGCGGAGAGCTTTATCGGCATTTCGCTGGCACAGATGCCCGGTCCGACGACTCACCCATTACTCGATGATGACCGGAGCCGCGATGTCGATGCGATCGTCCTTCGTCATGTCGATGCCGAGAGACAGCGACCACTTGCCGTCGACCGCGGCCGTCATGCGGACGCGCCAGCTGTCCGCCGCGATCCGTTCGGCCGTGGCCTTGACCGGCGCGATGTGCTTGTCCGGATTGGACAAGACCACAGAGAGCCCATCGACCGCGAGCGGCTTCTCATCGCCGTCCTCCAGCTTCACGTCGATCTCGACAGGCCCGCTGCGGCCGGGCGTGACCGTGACGTCGGCCATCACCCGCGTTCCGCAGATGTGGGTGAAGAAGGGCTCGCCGCGCGGGACCGCGTTTGCCGGTAAGACCGTCAGCGGTGCTGGATCGCCCGAAACGATCTGCAGCCGCGGTCCCTTCGCGCCAACGCTGACGACCTCGAACGTGACCTCGACCTTGCCTGCGCGTTCGAAATTCAGCGACACCGGGATACGGTGTCCCTCCTCGAACGGCGTGGTCAATCCGACGAACATGATGTGATCGCCGCCTGGCGCGAGAGTGACCGTCGCATCCGGAGGGATCGCCAGCCCGTCGTCGAGGGGACGCATCGTCATGATGCCGTCCTGCATGGTCATGCTGTGAATTTCGACCTTGCCGGCGGCGGGGCTTTCCGCCGACAGCAGGCGATCGGCGCGAGTACCGCGGTTCTCGACAGTGAGATAGCCGCCCGCGACCTTGGCACCCTTCGGCGTGGCGCGGCTCCAGGCCTGGCTGACGGCGACACGTCCATGCTCAACAAGCGAGGGAGCGGAACTTACCAATGCGAGCAGCGCCACGGCGACCAACGTGATGCTTGCGACCTTCAGCATGGCGTTTCTCCCGTCAGGCGGGAACGAGCGTGGCGAGCAGCGATCCGGGCTCGATAACGTGATTGACGCCCGTCTCGATCTTCACGCGGCCGTGGCACGGAGCGACGATATCGTGCAGCGCGCCTTCGATACGGACAACGGCGATGCCGTGCCCTTCTTTTGCCAGCTCGCCGTCGGCAACCAGCCACTTCGTCACGAAGCCTTCAGGCAGCATGGTATTGCGCCAGAGAGTCTCATCCGTCTTGATATCGATATTCATCGTCCATCTCCGTTGGGCTCGCGCCGAAGCCTTCCTGAAGAAGGTCTCACAAACCGCCCGACAACTCCTTGTTGCAGCGCAAATTCGTCTCGATATCCACCGCCGGCTGAACCGGTCGTTGACGAAAAGCCGAAGCCAGACACCGTAGCAGGAGGATCGTGATGTTGCCCTTGCCGCTCTCGATCCGCGCGATCCAGCGTTCGGACATTCCCGAGGCGCCGGCGAGCTCGCGGCGCGACATGTCGCGAGCCGTGCGGAGTCCGCGAAGACGTTCGCCCAATGCAGTTAGGAAATCGAGATCGGAACACGACGACGACAACGCGCTCGGGTCGAACGAGCGCTCGCTTCGATATAGCGCCCACTCTTCATCTTCGATGTTCACAGCCTCCGACATCCGAAGCGTCGGCTCAGCTCGTTCCGAACTGCAACCGCGCGAGGCGGGCGTAAAGGCCGCGGGCCGAAGACAACTCCTCATGGGTGCCCTGTTCGACGATCCTGCCGCGATCCATCACCAGAATGCGGTCGCAGGACAGGACGGTAGCAAGACGGTGCGCGATGACGAGAGTGGTCCGTCCCATCATGAGCCCCTGCAGCGCGGCCTGGACCGCGGCCTCGCTCTCGGAATCGAGCGCCGAGGTGGCCTCGTCGAGGAGCAGAAGGGGGGCATCGCGCAGGATCGCGCGCGCGATGGCGATACGCTGGCGCTGCCCACCGGACAGCATGACGCCACGTTCGCCTAGTCGCGTATCAAGTCCTTCCGGCAGCATGGCCAGAAACGCGGAAGCTGAGGCCAGGTCGGCGGCGCGCTCTACCTCGGCATCCGTCGCGGAGGGGCGCCCGAAGCGGATGTTGTCTCGGGCGGAGGCGGCGAAGATGACCGGATCCTGCGGAACCAGGGCAATGTGCGAGCGGATTTCTTCGGGCTCGGCCTCGTGGACGGCAGCTCCATCGAGCGAGACCAATCCCGAACTCGGATCGTAGAACCGCAGGAGAAGATGAAACAACGTACTCTTGCCGGCTCCAGACGACCCGACGATGGCGACTTTCTCACCGGAGCGCACGGAGAACGCGACGTCGTCGAGCACCCGGACGTCCGGCCTTCCCGGATAGGCGAAGCTGACGCCTTCGAATGTCACGCTTCCCTGACAGGCCAGCGGCAGGTTCAACGGCCGGTTCGGGGCTGCGATCTCGGGCTTGAGGCGAAGTATCTCGAACAGGCGCTCCGCTGCGCCCGAAGCCGCGGACACCTCGCCCCAGACTTCGCTGAGCTGGCCGAGGCTCGTCGCAGCCAGGACCGCGTAGAGTATGAATTGACCGAGACGTCCGGCGCTCATGGCTCCCATCGCCACGTCGCGAGAGCCGGCCCAGAGAATAATCACGACACTGCTGAAAACGATGAAGATGACGAGCTGGGTCAGAACGGCCCTCGCCCTGGTCGAAACGCGAGACGCCTCATAGGCTTCGTCCACCTCGCGACCGAAGCGATCGGTCGCGATCGCCGCGCCGTTGTAGGCCTGTACCGTTCTGATCGCGCCGATCAGCTCCGAGGCGTAGGCGGTTGCATCGGCCAGCGTATCCTGAGCGTTGCGGGACAGTCGCCGGACCCATCGACCGCATGCGATCAGGGGGATCACGACGGCAGGGATGACGAGCAGGACCATTGCAGAAAGCTTCGGGCTTGTGACCGTCATCATGACGATTGCCCCGAGCAGCATGATCAGGTTGCGCAAAGCCACGGAAGCGGATGCGCCGACCGCCGCCTTGATCTGCGTGGTGTCTGCCGTCAGCCGCGAGGTGAGATCGCCGCTGCGCGATTGATCGAAGAAAGAAGGCGACAGTCGGAGCAAATGACCGAAGACATCCCGCCGGACGTCAGCCACCACGCGCTCACCCAAAGTCGCCACGAAATAGTATCGGCAGGCGCTGGCGCAGGCCAGCACGGCCACGACCGCGATCATGGCCGCGAAGTAGCCGTCGATCGCCGAAAGGTCGTCCGGATCGAAGCCGAAATCGACCATCCGCCGTGCCGCCACCGGGATAGCGAGCGTGGTAACCGCTGCGACCGTGAGCGACAGGAATGCGAGCATCGCGCGTCCTCGATAGCGGGCCACGTAGGGAAACAGCGACACCAGAGGACGCAGGCCGCTGCGCTTCGTCGAGATCGCATCGCGCTTCTTCGCGACCCCGCCTGACCGGGAGGAGGCGGCGTACGGTTCGAAGTGCTCGACAGTCGTCATGCGCATGCTCCAAGTGGTGACCGACTTAGGTCCGTTACGACGGGGTTTGCAAATCCGGTAAAGCCCTAATCCGGGTTTCTACGGTCTCCGAAGTAGTCGAACTCGGCGCGGATCGGATCGGCCGAGAGGCGCGGTCATCGATCGACGAATCTGTCCTTTGCCGAAAGGACGGCACCGGTCTCGTTCCGGGTTGTGAATACGACGTCGCCCTGACCGACCGCCGCCCCCGACAAAGTGACCCGCAACGCTTCGGAAGTCTCGTGCCCGACCACGACGGACGAACCTGTCTGGACGCCCACGATGGCTACGCGGCCTGGATCTCTCTGAAGACAGGCGTCACGCATCGGCTGCCAACCGACGAGGAATGGACGTTCGCCGCGGCCAAAAAGGCGCGCGACGAAGCCCTGCCGCGCGTCGATCCCGCCGACCCCGCTCAGGCATGGATCGCGCGCTACGAAGCCGAATCGAACTGTTCGAAACCGGCCGAGACCGCTCCGCAGCCCGGCGGCACATTCGGGACCAATAGCAAGGGCTTCGACGACCTGGCCGGCAACATCTGGGAGTGGACGAAATACTTGCTTCATCCGCGTCTCGTTGGATGGGAACCGCGAGCAGGTGACGAACGCCAATTGCGACGTACGATCGTCGAAAGGGCCCATCGCGCCTACATGACCGACTTCATCCGCGATCCGAAGTCGGGCGGTTGCGCGGTCGGATTCCGCCGACGAACCTGGGCTTCCGTCTGATCGCCGAACGTCCCGGAGCTGCCGTCACCGACGCTTTCCGCAAAGCCGTGAAGCTGCTGCGGCGGGCGTAGACAATTCGGACCCACCTTGAGCTGGCGCAAAGTCTCTCCGCGACTCAGCCCCTATAAGAGCTGCCGCAAGATCCTCCGAGCGCACGGCGCAAAACCGATCGCGGCAAGAAATGAAACGTAGACAACGACGGATAGTGATGATCGGAAGTTCGCTTGCGGTGCTCGCCATCGCGACGGGACTTGTCCTCAACGCGCTCCGCGACTCCATCGTGTTCTTCACCACACCCATGATGGCAGCGGAGAGGCACATCGTAGCGGGCAAGCGCTTCCGCCTCGGCGGGCTGGTCCAGCCGGGCTCGCTGACGCGGGGAGACGGGCTGGCCGCCACATTCAGTATCGCTGATGGAGGAGGCAGCATCCCGGTGAGCTTCAGAGGCCCCCTCCCCGATCTGTTCAGGGAAGGCCAAGGCGTCGTCGCCGAAGGCGCTCTGGACGGGGCCGGCGTGTTTCGCGCCGACACTGTCCTGGCGAAGCACGACGAAAACTACATGCCCAGGGAGGTGGCCGACGCTCTGAAGAAGCAGGGTCATTGGAAGAACGACACGCCTTGAGAGACACGGCCTTGACCCATCCAGCGCCCCTGCCAGCTGCTCCGAAGTTGACCTGACGCAACGTTCGGGAACGCCGCATCGGGCAATGTCCTCGTACAATGGAAAGGCAGACGATGCGCTCGGATCTCGCAAGACGGTACGGTCAGGACCGGCTCCCCCGTTACACCAGCTATCCAACGGCCCCGCACTTCAATCCGTCGATCGGCGAAGCCGAATATCGCGGATGGCTGAAGTCGATCTCCCCACGACGGCCGGCCTCTATTTACCTGCACGTGCCGTTCTGCCGATCCATGTGCTGGTACTGCGGCTGCCACACCTCGGTCACCAAGAAGGACGATCCGATCGCCATCTACGCCTCGGGCCTGCGCACCGAGGCGCATCTGGTTGCGGAGAGCATCGGCCATCGGCAGCCGATCTCGCACATCCACTTCGGAGGTGGCACGCCGACGATCATGACACCCGAGACCTTCGCCGATCTGGTCGGCGCGCTGCGCTATTCCTACTTTGTGGTGCCCGAAGCCGAGATCGCCGTCGAGATCGACCCGCGCACGTTGACCGAGCCGATGACTGAGGCTCTGGGCTTCAGTGGGGTCAACCGCGCGAGCCTGGGCGTGCAGAGCTTCGACCCCGCGGTCCAGCGCGCGATCAACCGCTTACAGAGCTTCGACCAGACTGCCCGGAGCGTCGAGGGCCTGCGAAGGAACGGCATCGGCAAACTCAACTTCGATCTGCTGTACGGGCTGCCGCTTCAGACAGTGAGTTCCTGCCTCGACACCGTCGCGAGGTGCATCGAACTCCGGCCGGATCGGTTCTCGGTGTTCGGCTATGCGCATGTCCCCTCGTTCAAGAAGCACCAGCGCAAGATCGACGAAAGCGCATTGCCTGACAGCACCGAACGACATCTGCAGTCCGAAGCGATAGCCGAGGCGCTCGTCGATGCGGGCTACGTACGCATCGGCTTCGATCACTTCGCGCTCCCCTCGGACGAACTCACTGTTGCGAAGCGGGAGGGCCGATTGCGGCGGAACTTCCAAGGCTACACCAACGATGCCGCCGAAACGCTTGTCGGCCTGGGCGCAAGCGCCATCGGTCGGATGCCGCAGGGCTTCGTTCAGAACGCGGTCGCGACACGCGACTACCTAGCGCGCATCGCCGAGGAGCGGCTCGCGACCGTCAAGGGCTACACGTTCACCGGAGACGACCGCTTCCGCGGCGACATCATCGAACGTGTCATGTGCGACATGGCCGTCGATCTCTCCAAGATCGCCAGGTCGCACGGCCGCGATCCGGATGCAGCCATCGTGGATCGCTCGCGACTCGAAAGCCTCGTCGCGGACGGAGCGGTGACCATAAGCGACGATCTGATCTCGGTAAGCGCTGGCGCCGAGTTCTTGGTCCGGAGCTTGGCTTCCGCATTCGACGCTCATCTCGCCCGGTCCACGGCGATCCACAGCCGCGCTGTCTGAGAGCGCAATCTGCAAGGACGCTGCCGCTTCTGCTGATCGAACCGGCTAACGACGTTCGTCCGGATCCTGATCCGTTCTGACGGTCCTTTCCTCAAGACAGTTGGCCATGATCCGCCGGCGCATCCGGGCCTCCGATCCTCAGGAACACCCTCAACAGGCGCAGCACCTGCATATCTGCGCGAATGCTCATCGTCTGGCCTGTCACCCGTATCACCACGGCCATCATGCAGCGTCCATGGTGCCCCTCGGAATGGCTGTTACAGAACATGGATCGCAGAACTTGAGCTAAACTGATTTGCGCCTGATCAAACGCGCCCGGCTAAATCAGCCGCGCAACATCTCCGCGAACGATAGCCGCTTGATCAACGGCTTGATCAACGCGGTGGTCGAAATCGCAGCGTTGCCGCCTTCCGCTTTCTTGAGCGAGGAGGTACCGCACTTTGTTCGGTTCAGGCTTGATCTGGCGCAAAAAGGCGAAGCCGGCTTCGGCCTACCTTGGCCACTGGGGTATCTCCTCTGAGGAGGGCGCTGCAGTGATTATCGATCTTTTGCGCCGAGAGCATCGCAATATTGATTTGCTCCTCACTATACTCGAGCGAGAACTTGAGCTCTTTGAGCACGGGCGTCGCCCCGATTATGAGGTTATTCGGGCGATTATCAGCTATTTCGAAGTCTACCCGGAGGTATACCATCATCCCCAGGAAGACTTGATACTCTCCAAGCTGACGCTTCGCGATCCGGCTGCGGCTGCAACCGTTGGCGATCTCGCACGTGAGCACGCAGACGGAGCCGATCGCTTGCGCCGCTTCGCCGAAGCGATCGATGGCGTCCTCGCGGATCGCGAGATTCCTCGGCTGGAGGTCGGCCAGATCATACGAGATTTTATTGTGAACGAGCGTCACCATATGATGGTGGAAGAGCGCGATTTCTTCCCAGCAGCCCTCAAGGCTCTACTGCCCCAGGATTGGGCGGAGGTCGCTTCAGTCCTAGCCGATCATAAAGATCCGCTGTTTAGCGACGCCGCCGAAGAAACTTTCGACGCGCTAAGAGCGCACATTCTGCGAATGGAGCAAGAGGCTGAAGCGGAACGACACTGATCTGTCAGCGTCGTCTCAGAGCTTGCGGGTGCTGCACAGCAGCGGGGCGTAAGCCAGCGCGAATCCCAGAAACGCCCCTGTCCATGCGATACCCGCGATCGCTAACCGCGGGATCGAATAGGTCGGATCGACAGCAGCACATATCCGCGCCAGCGCTGCGATGACGATCGAGGCGTAAACGGCGCGGGTGGCAGTGGATGCCGAGAGCGCTTGCCCGCTATGGCCGAGGGACGCCCGCGTCATCACAGCTATCGTCATCGAGCCGATCGCGCCGCCGGTCCAGGCATGGATCCCTGCGCTAGGGGCGAGGAGATCCATCGAGGATAGTGAGTGAGACATGATCCGGGCAGCGCTGGATTTCTTCATTCAAAACAGATTGGAAGCCGAGCCAGAGGTGAAGGAACGCTTTGAGGAAGCGCATAAGAAGCGCCTTGGGCTATCCGATTCTGTCGTGCGGATCGTAAAAAGGACTGATCCATTTCCCCGATGTGCGACCTATACAGGTCCATCCGAAATTCGGCGGCCATATGAGCGAGTTCGGCAAAAAACCGGTCCGCCGCGCCTGCGCAGCGGCGGATCGAACGGGACATGCTTTGATTCACACGCTCTATGGGCAAGCCCTGCGCGTCGGCGCCGAACTCTTCATCGAATATTTCGTGCTTGACCTCATCATGGTGGATGACGAGTGTCGCGTGGTCACTGATGGATGGAACGCTGCATCGGTTCCACGCGCAGACGGTTGAACTGAGGTGACGGTCCGTTAATCAAGGTCACGCAAACTTCCCAAAGGGACGACCAGCCAGCCGTCTCATGCGTTGGCGTATGCGGGCGTCTCGATATTTGCGTAGGTTTGCTATGGAAGAACATCGAGCAGTACAGCGGCGGCGAATGCTGAAAGCGGGCACAATCTCATTCGGCGGGGGCGCAATCGACTGCACCGTCCGCAACCTGTCTGACACGGGCGCAGCGCTGGACGTGATATCGCCGGTCGGGATCCCGGATCGGTTTACGCTCGTGATGGACACCGATCATAGCCAATTGCCCTGCCATATCGTGTGGCGGAAGGAGAACCGCATCGGCGTTCGGTTCGAATCGAATTAGCTCGCCAGCCGCACGCCATCCGTACTCTTACGGGCTTGGTGGCAATCAATTCATAATCGGCGAGTTCGTAGCGCATAATTCGAGCCCCCAGTTTGGAGGCCTTGAATCATAGGGGTCTGGCCCGACGTAACGCTTCCGGGCGGGCCCCGGTTGGAGGCTTACGAGCAGAAGCGGACATTAACCTACCACCCCACCAAATCCGTCGAAAATGACCCAATGCGGTCATGGCGGCCGCCCATATGAGAGATGTCCGCCACGACCTCTCCCGACTGGCGGGAAAATCAGTCTTCGCGACTGGCAAGCCTGCGATAGACCGCTAGATCGTCAAAGGCAGGCGCTTCGCCGTGCCGAACACTGGAGTTGATGTCGGGCCCAAGGGCCAGTGAAGTGCCGAGCCCGGCATAGATGTATCGCGTGCCAAACGCCTTCTTTAGCGCAGCAAACGTCGGTTCGCCCGCGCAGTGACCGGGGGCAATGTTCTCAACCTTGAATTTGTCCTTGAGGGCGATCACAATCTTATCAATGGCGTCGTCGGCGGCCACAACAAGGTGGAAGCCTCCGGCAATGAGATGGATCTTGGGGTTGATCGCTGTTGCGGCCTCGACAATACGCTCGATTCCCGGATGCGAACAGCCGACAACAAGAATGAGGCCATCTGGCGTATTCACAGCGAGAGAGAGTTCTTTGAGTTCCTTTGTGCCGGGAAGATCAGAAACCAGAGCAATTAGGTTGATGCCAGGCGCAATCTCGGTCGTCTGATCAACCAGTTCGAAATTTGCATTGGGCCATGCGGCGCCGAACTCCATGATTTTCGGCGGTCTGCCGCCGTAATATCGCATCTCCTCAGGCAGGGACTCGTCCTTGCGATAAAAGGTCGATGGAAGCGACGATCCGTAGATGCCGAACCCTTCCTTGGGTGCGTAGATCTTCACCTTCGGGTTGACACTCAGCACGTAGCTCAATCCCGCCATGTGATCGGAGTGACGATGGGAGAGAACCACAAAATCGAGCATGGTAAGATCGACCCCCTTTGCTCCGACATTCTTCGCAAAGATCTCGGCGTTATCTCCGGTGTCAAACAGAATGCGCTTACCTGCGACCTCCACCAGCGCCGAGAAGCCCCAGTCCTTTGTCATTGTGGGATCGGCGCCGAACGCGTCATATAGTATCGTAATCTTGCCGTTCGGCTCGGCTGCGATGGTCGCGCAAGGACCCGCCGTTGTCGCGCAGGTGACAGCAGCGACGATAAAAATCCATTTCCCGAATTTCATG
This sequence comes from Bradyrhizobium sp. B097, assembly GCF_038957035.1. NCBI lineage: Bacteria > Pseudomonadati > Pseudomonadota > Alphaproteobacteria > Hyphomicrobiales > Nitrobacteraceae > Bradyrhizobium > Bradyrhizobium sp. B097. Next base: position 1,631,199 of record NZ_CP152412.1, on the reverse strand, counting down.
GACGCGTCTCCTCTTCGGTTGGATTCCGCCGAAAATTCAGTTCACGCAATTCAAATTTTGCCGGCTGAACGTTGGGCTTGGGATTTCCACCCAGCGAAAGTTGCCGACTGTCGCTTATCTTCGGATGCTGTCGACCAATCAGCAACGAGACATTTTTGAGCTTGTGGTTTGAACCTCTTGGCGTCTCGATAGACGTGCGCCGATTTGATTTCGCGATCGTGTCTGGGAAGCCGTCGCACGAAGGCGCGTGCCAATGCTTCCAGTTCATAGCTGCTTCTAGCCCATGACGAAATATTGCACTGCGGCGATGGCTTGGTTGAAGGGCAAAGCGGACGCGGTCTTCGGCACACCGCCACCGCTTTAATTGGTACACGGCCTCGACGGGCACACCGTGGATTAGACCCCTCGCACCCGCGCGAGAGTCTCCGACGGCATCTCGCCATATGCACGGCCGTAACATCTCGCGAAGTCGCTCATGTGCCAGAAGCCGTTGGCCCGCGCCGCCGCGGTCACGGTAAGGAGCGGGCCTCCTTTGACGAGGAGCTTGCGGACCGACCAGATGCGTTTCGATCGCAAATGTTGATGCAGGCTAACGCCGCAGACGTGCTGTATGGCGGTCTGAAGCGTACGAACGGAAACGCCTAGGGTCTGCGCGAGGCCGGCGCTGTAGAGATCGGCCTCGCCGACCGCGGCCACCAGTTCATCCAGGCGCTCGACCAGCTTCCGATGCCGGTCGAACGAGCCGGGCAGTGCCCGCTTGACGCTGTCCTCGACCAGGGCGCTGTCGAGCCCGGCTACGAGCGTTTCCTGCAGCCCTCCCCTCAACAGTTCGAACTCCCTGAGCTCCCTGCAGCTGGACGCCAGGCAAAACATGTCCAGAATCGCCGATCGTATCGCCAGCATCTTCGCCGGTGTCAGCCTGAACAGCTCGATTCCGCCCTCGAAGTCGGCCCATCCGCGATTGCGCATGTCGGAGCCGAAACGCAGCATGAGATAGGTGTTTGCATGCCGTTCGACGACATCGACAGGCGCCCGGCCGCGGATGACTCCGATCGTAGAATCGCCGACCGCGTTCCCGTTCATCGTCGCGTGGAAGGCCAGAGGAATCACGACCCCAACCCCACGATTTGCTCCGAGATCTCCCTCCATCCGCCTGGCAAATGATCGCTGCAGTACGAGAAGGCAGTCGGGAAGCGCCAGAATGCTCCGCGAGACCGAGATGGGCGAGGAATCCAGCGGCGTGCTTCTCATTCCGCCGATAACATCGTTGGGTCGAAATTCGTCGAAACTGTTGAAACGTTCGACACGCAGCACCGGCGACGGATCGAGCCAACGGACGGGCATCGTGACCTCTTACGGGTTTGAATCGATGAGCAGCGCCTCGCCTGCCTGCGTCATCTTTTTCATCAGATCGACGGTCGCCTGAAAATTGTCTTCGCCAAACTGTACGGCCAGCTTCGCCTGCATCGCCCGCCAGCGGGGCAGCGCGCGGGACAGGATTTGTTTGCCTCGGGCGGATATCGAGATGTCCCGCACCCGCCGGTCCACTCCAAGTGCGACCTTCACCAGCCCACGGCGCTCAAGAACCGCAATATTGCGGGCAAGTGCACTCGGGTCCATAGCCATCCTCTCCGCAAGAGCTCCCATGGTCACGGTCCTCTGCCGTGCACAGGCGGCGAGCAGCATGAATTGCGTCGGCTCCACGCCGACGGGCGCGAAGGCCTCGGCATACAGCCGAGTAATCACCCGGCTTGCCTTCCGAACATTGAATGCGGCGCAGCAACTGCCCACCACGGCCAGTTCCTCGGGCATTAGCGACACAACCTGCTTCATCGAGCACCTGCGTTATATGCATATACCGGTAATTTATCGGCATATGCCGTTTTCAAAGGGTTAATCACAAAATTCCCACGATTTGCCGGATTCCGATAATCGGATTGATCAAGCAATTAAGACGGTGCCCTCAATATCCCCTCGAAAGGACATCAACACCGAGCACACGCCAAGGGAGAAGCACCATGCCGGACATCACGAACCTCGATCGACGTAAGCGTCACCGCCCCACGCTGTCGCTGGCATGCCGGGCAGCGCCGATCGATTCGTCTGAGCTTTGGAGTGCTCACCGGCAGAAAGCGCGCGAGGCGCTACAAGAGGCGGTCTTCGCTCTTCAGATCACTCATGCACGAACATCCATCGTGATCGGAAAGATCGAGAATCCGGAGAACCGCAAACAACTACAAGCCAAATCTACGCGGATCGGGACGTTGATCGACCTCGCCTGGTGCCGGCTCGGCGATATCTGAGCGCTGGTCGCCCGGTTCGGCTCGGAGGGCGTCGCCCCCTTGCTCATCCGATTGCAGCCGTGGTGCTGACGATCATTGGGCGTCTAAAAGAAAGCTCGACATTCCGACGGGGCGTCGAGCGTCCAACGCGCCGCCAACGAAGCCAACTGCGATTCACCGGTCATTGAGCGGCCCGACCTGCCCTCGGGAACGCCGATGACGCAGCCCGGCAGGAAACTTCCTGCCGGGCTGCCATGCATGCTGCGACCATACGTATCGCTCCGGGGCGTCAAACCGAGAGTTCCTCGAGGCCGGCGCGAACGGCCAAACGAGACTTGTCGCTATCTCACAACACGCGACCCGCTTCGTTCACGAAGACGCCCCCGCTGCAAAGGGCCAGTAATCCAAATACACTGACCGGCCGTCACCGCCCACATCGAATGAAGCCCATCTTCCGCACGAGTTGCGGCACACTCGGATCGCGCGCGGCATTGCGGCACATCACATCAAGCTAAAGTGCGAAGAAGCTATTCGCGCCAGTACACCCAGCACAATGCACATGCATCCGTTGCTCGAAGCTCCTTCAACCTGTCCCTTTTTCCTTTGCGCGCTGGTCTGCGCGACAAATTGCAATCGCCTCCGTCGCGAGGCCGTGTTGTACCTCCGCTTTGTCGGGCTAACTCCTATTGATGATAGAGCTTGCGAAGCACTTTGAGGGCCACGCGTTGCTCCTCAACGTACTGCTGCACTAGTTTCCGAAGCTCCTCGGATAGCAACTCGGCGGCGTCGCGCTCAACTTCGTCGAGTATTGCTTCGGCATCAGCTAACCGTATCATTACCACCTCGACGTGCCTGATAGGCCCCGGCATTTGAGGCGACAACTTCCAGCGACAGAACGGGAACCAGTCGGACCAGAGCTTCAATCTATAGCGGATCGATGGGGACACATTGACCTAGCTCAAGGCTCGGCGGCCTCCGAGATCGGCGATCTTGTGGGGCGTACCCCTGGACCACGTAAGCCGTTGCAACACCTTCGCGGCCGAAGGACTCAGTCAACGCACCAATCATTTCATCGAGACTGTCAGTTTCCAGCCCTGCGATTGCGCTGCGTCAACCGTTCAAGCGAGTGAGCGTGTCACGATAAATGCTTCAGCGGAGCAACTTACGATATGCGTCGGCTTTTGACCTCGATAATTCGACGGCTGGCTCTGTTAGGGTGGCGCGAGATTGGGTCGGCGCCGTCTGACCGCGTGATCGAGCTCGCGGTGATCGACGACGATCGACATCCGCTTGGCTTTCCCTGCATTCGGCACGCCGACGGATGGTTCGATGCCACCACGATGCGACCCGTCACAGTGTCCGCGACACACTGGCGCTATTGGCAGCCTGACGTGCTGCCAATGTGCTGCTGCTGACGATGGCGCGGTTTGGTGCTCTCAACCGGCTGGTCTCGGTCCTGCTCTTGCGGTCTCGGGTGCCGCAATCGCGGCGGCCAGACTGGACATTGGTGCTGGCGCTCGCCTCAACGGCAATGACCATCGCCGCGGGTGTTTCACTGGTCTATTTCCATTATTTGGATCGGCCTTGACCGTTCGCGGGCTCATCGTCGGCGATGGCGCGCCAGGCTGCACCGTCGAGATCGTCGTACTGGCCGCTTTTGAGTGACCAGAGGAAGCCGAGCAGGCCGGCAAAGCCAAGTGCGAGAGCCAGAGGCACCAGAAAGACCAGAATTTCCATCAGACCATCTCCCTCGCTCGCGCTCTCAGCGCGTTCAACATCACGATCACCGAGGAGCCCGACATCGCCGCCGCGGCGATCAGCGGAGTAACCAGGCCGGCGATCGCGATCGGCACGGCCAGTAGGTTGTAGATCACGGCGAGCCAGAGATTTTGGCGCATCAACCGCAGCGCCTTGCGAGACACCTTGACCGCCGTCAGCACTGGCACGAGACGTTCGCCGAGAAAGACCGCATCGGCGACCGCCTGGCTCAGGTGGGTCGCCGTAACGGGCGACATTGAGGCGTGCGCGGCAGCCAGCGCTGGCGCATCGTTCAGGCCGTCGCCGACCATCAGTACCTTGCAGCCCTGGCGCACCAGTTCGTCGATCCGGTCGATCTTGTCGACCGGAGACACCTCGGCGCGCCATTCATGCACGCCGAGCACCTCGGCTGCCAGCCGGACCGCAGGTTCTCGGTCCCCAGACACGATCTCGACGGTGATGCCCATGCGAGCCAACCCTGCCACCACCTCAGCCGCGTCCGGCCGCAGCCGTTGCCGAACCGCGAAGGCATATCTGCACTCGCCAGACCTGAATGCGACGACGGACGCCTCGGGATCGCGGCACAGAAGCTCGTTGGCGATGTCATCCGCGCCGCAGAATGACGGCCGGCCCAGCCGGATCGGACGACCTTCGTAAAAACCGTGGACGCCCTGACCTGGTTCTTCCTGGATGTCCGGCAGGGGTGCGGCCGCACCCCCCTTGCGCGCGACCGCGGCAGCGACCGGATGACGGCTCGAGAGTGCCAAACGGCCTGCCAGCTTCACGACATCGTCCGGGATGTCCGCGAGATTGGCGACATCAAGCTCGGGTAACGTCAACGTGCCCGTCTTGTCGAAGATCACCCGGTCGATCTCGGCGATACGCTCGATCGCGTCGCCGGCGTTGAGCAGCACGCCAGAGCCAAACAGCGCACCGGATGCAACGGTCTGCACGGCAGGAATGGCAAGCCCCAATGCGCAGGGACAGGTGATGATCAGGACTGCAATCGCTGTCACGATTGAATCATGAAAGCTCGCGCCATACGCCAGCCAGCCCAGCATCGTGATCAACGCGGTCGCGTGCACCACCGGGGCATAGAGCCTTGATGCACGCTCCGCCAGTCGAAGATAGCGCGAGCGCGCCTGGAGCGCGCGATCGAGCAGCTGAGATATCTCATCCAGCAGCGTACCACCCGAGGCGGCCGATACACGGACGCGCAATGTTCCGGAACGGATCAGTGTGCCTGCGAATATAGCGCTGCCAGGCGTCGCCATCGCCGGCAAGGTTTCGCCCGTGATCAGGCTCTGATCGACATCCGAGCGGCCCTCGATCACGTTGCCATCGACCGCGCAGCGTTCGCCGGGCCGCAGCAGCACGACGTCGCCGGGCCGGATCGCGGCTGCCGGGACCGTTCTGATCTCGGTTGGGCTAATAAACTTCGTCGCGGTCTCCGCCTTCAGCGCCGCGAGGTTGCCCGCAAAGGCGCGGGTGCGCCGCCGCATGTTCTGGTCGAGGTACCGACCGGCGAGCAGGAACGCGATCAGCATGATCGCGGCATCGAAATAGGCATGTTCGGCGTGATTTACCGTCTCGATCACCGAGGTTGCCAGCGCGAGCACGATGCCGATACTGATCGGAACGTCCATGTTGACGCCGCGCGCTCGCAGGGCTGACAAAGCCGACGAGAAGAAGGGCTGCGCCGAATAGGCTGCGGCCGGCAGCACGATCAGCGCCGACAGCCAGTGGAAGAAATCGCGCTGCTCCGGCAGCATGTCGGACACGTTGCCGGACCATACGGGGACCGACAGCATCATCACGTTCATCGCCGCAAAGGCGGCGACGCCCAGCCGGCGCAACAGGCCTTGCGCTCGCTGCACTTCCAGCGTTTCGGCATCATTCCGCTCGAACGGATAGGCCTTGTAGCCGAGTTCCGCGAGTCGGCTTACGAACAGCGCCGGGTCGACTGCACCCGCCTTCCATTCCAGCGCTAGGCGACTGTCGGTCAGGTTTACGCGAGCCGAGGTGACGTCCGGTATGGTTGACAGACTACGCTCGATCTTGGCCATGCAGCCCGCGCAATTGATGCCCTCGACTGCGAGATCGAGATGGACGAGTCCGGTGCCCGCGCTCTTCAGATAGTGAGAGAAATCGATATCCGCCTGCATGAGATTTCCCCTCAGTTCAGCAGGATTCGGTTCTTCGACAGGAACATGCGGCGACCATCCGCGTCGCCCTCGATCACCAGGTCCCACTGCCCCGCGGCGACGCCCTCGGCTCGGCCGCGATAAGTACCGACGCCCGCCTCACCGATCCCGATCTCCCGATCGGCGCGACGATCGATTGGTCGTTCGAGCCGAGCGAGGAAACTCAATCCGGCCAGCGGTACGCCAGCGTGATCGCGCACCTCGAGTGCTATTGCGGCGGTCCCATCAGACTGCCGATCAATATGCGCATGAACCTGCCAGTCGCGCTCGTTCTGTTGTCTTGCCGCGTCGATCTCGCGTTGATAGGCGAGGCCGGCGCTATAGGCGCTGTCGACCTCAGTGCCCGGAAGTGTCGTGATGGCAAGGCGCATCATGACCATGTTCACGCTGATCACGACAGCGAAGAACGCGATTGTCGTGACCAGGACGAAGCGTCCGGTGATGGGTCGTGCGACTGAACTTGAGGCTGCCATGGCTGGATTCCATCGTTATGGAAGGACGAAGTGGTCAGTCGCGGACGCGACCTCTCCGAGGCCGATATCAGTGACGCGGAACGTGACCGGTACCGACTTTTCCGCCTTTTCATCGAACGGCGCCGTCACCAGCACGCGAAGCTCGGTGGTGGTGTCGCGGCCAAGGACGATCATCGGACGGTCTGGTGTCACGGAGTCCGCACCGATGACATGCAGCTTCGCGTCGGCTGGCCCATCGACATCAATCGCGATCACGCGATCAAAGCCGCGCTTGTTGAGGAAGCGGAGCGTGTATCCATTGCGGATCGCGCCATCGCTGAGACGCACCGCGATCGGGTTGCGGTCGTGCAGCACGTTGACGTCGAGCAGGGTCCGCGACATCAACGCGTACAGCATGACCGCACAAACCACGGTGATCAGGCTGGCGTAGACGACGGTACGGGCTCGAACGGGCTTGAAAATCTCCTGCTTGCCGGCAACGCGCCGCTGAATGTTGATATCGTTGTCGTATCCGATCAGACCCGTCTTGCGACTGACCTTGGTCATTACGGCGTCACAGGCATCGATGCACAGGCCGCATTGGATGCAGCCGAGTTGCGCGCCATCGCGGATGTCGATCCCGGTCGGGCACACGGCAACGCACTGGTTGCAATCGATGCAATCGCCGGCCTTCTCGCCGAGCGAGCGAATGTCGAACGCCTTCTTGACCGAACAACGCGGCTCACCGCGATCGTATTTGTAGGTGACGTTGAGGGCCCACTCGTCGGTCAGCGCCGCCTGTATCCGCGGCCACGGGCACATATAGACGCAGACCTGCTCGCGCATGTAGCCGGCCAGCAAATAGGTCGACGCGGTCAGCATCGCGATCCAGACATAGGCGATCACTGGGGCCTGAAGGGTCGCCAGGTCGCGCACCAGGGTCGGCGCATCGGCGAAGTAGAGCACCCAGGCGCCACCGGTCCACCAGGCGATCATCAGCCAGATCGCGTGCTTCAACGCACGGCGACCGGCCCGCTTTACGGTCATTGGGCCAGCGTCGGCCTTCATCTGCGCGCGGCGATCACCTTCGACCAGCCGCTCGACCGCATAGAACAGATCGGTCCAGACCGTCTGCGGGCAGAGATAACCGCACCAGATCCGGCCGCCGAGCGCATTCATCAGGAACAAGGCGAACGCCGCCAGCACCAGAAGGCCAGTGAAGTAGTAGACCTCCTGCGGCCACAGCTCGATGAAGAAGAAATAGAAGCGTCGGCTTGGAAAATCGATCAGGACCGCCTGGTCGGGCGCGCCGAGGCCCCGATGCCAGCGCACAAACGGCAGCAGATAGTAGACGCCGAGGCAGACGGCCATCAGCCGCCATTTGATCGAGCGGAACCGGCCTGAGACGCTCTGCGGATATACCTTCTTGCGGGGCGCGTAGAGCGGCCCGTCTTCGTCGGTTGTGAGTTCATCAGGCGACACGGGCTTGTTCATGGGTTGCTCGAGTGAGGCTCTGGTTGAAACCTACATCCCTGCACCGTGTCCGGGTTTGACCTCGGTCAATGATCCCGGCCCCTCGCGGTGGCGGCTACTTGCCGCCACCGAGCGAGTGCACATAGACCGCCAACGCCTTGACGGTGACCGGGTCGAGGCGACCGACCCAGGCCGGCATGACACCGGCGCGGCCATTGGTGATGGTCTCGACCAACGTCTCCTCATCGGAGCCATAGAGCCAGATCTGGTCGGTCAGGTTCGGCGCGCCGAGCTCCGGGTTGCCCTTGGCGTTGTCGCCGTGGCAGCTGGTGCAATTCTCGGTGAATATCTTCTTTCCGGCCGCTGGGTCGAACTTCGGCGCGGTGGAAAGGCCGGAAAGCGAGCGCACATAGTTGGCGACGGTCACGATCTCGTCCTTCTTGAGGACGCCGTCGCGGCCGAATGCCAGCATCTGCCCTTCGTGAGTCTTTGCGTGTCCGGAACGTGCACCGAACTGGATGGTCTGCATGATCTGGTCAAGCGAACCGCCCCACAGCCAGTCGTCGTCGTTCAGGTTCGGATAGCCCTTTGCACCCGCGCCGCCGCTGCCGTGGCAGGGCGCGCAATTGTCGGCGAATACGGTCTTGCCGCGGGCACGTGCCAGCGCCAGCAGGGCCGGATCCTTCTCGATGTCGGCCAGCGACGCGTTGCCGAGCACCGCCATCTTTTCGCCGCGCAGCTTCTCGAGATCGGCAAGGTCAGTCGCGACACTGGCGCGGGTGGAATACTGGAACAGACCAGTGGTGTAGCCGGAGACCAGCGGCCAGGCCGGGTAGACGACCCAATAACCGATCGCCCAGATGATCGTTGCATAGAATGTCAGGACCCACCACCGCGGCAGCGGCGTGTTCAGCTCCTTGATGCCGTCCCACTCATGACCGGTCGTGCTGCGGCCGGAAACGCGGTCGATCTCGTTGTGCTCGCTCATGATCGGTCAGTCCTCCCGCAGCGGCATCCGAGCTGCGGCGTCGAAGAGAGATTTGTTGCGGGGCCACAGCGCGTAGGCGACGATGGCGATGAAGATTCCAACGAAGATGGGCGTCCACAGAGTGCCGACCAGGCTCGACGCAAAATTCTCGACTTGAATGATCGCTTTCATGCTCGTGCCCTCAGCGCAGATTGGCTTTTTCGTTGTAGAGCTTGAAGTCGACGAGCGTGCCGAGCATCTGCAGGTAGGCGATCAGCGCGTCGAGCTCGGTCGGATTACCGGCCTTGCCGTCGAAGTTACGGACCACCGCCTTCGGATAGCGCTTCTGGAACGCATCGGAGCCGGGGCTGTCGGGGTCGACCTGTGCTTTCAGATCGGCGGCCGCGTTGGCGATCTGCTCGTCGGTATAGGGCACGCCCACCGCGCGGTTGGCCCGCAGATGGGCCATGGCGTCGGACGGGTCGAGCTCCGTCCTGGCGAGCGCCGGGTATCCGGGCATCACCGATTGCGGCACGATCGAGCGCGGATTGATCAGGTGCGTGACGTGCCAGTCGTCGGAGTACTTGCCGCCGACGCGCGCTAGGTCCGGTCCGGTGCGCTTGGAACCCCACTGGAACGGGTGGTCGTACATGCTCTCGGCGGCCAGCGAATAGTGGCCGTAGCGCTCGACCTCGTCGCGCAGCGGCCGGATCATCTGCGAATGGCAGAGATAGCAGCCCTCGCGGACATAGATGTTGCGGCCGGCAAGCTCGAGCGGCGTATAGGGCCGCACGCCGTCGACCGCCTCGATCGTGCTCTTCAGGTAGAACAGCGGCGTGATCTCGACCAGTCCGCCGATGGCGATGACGACGAGAATGCCGACGATCAAAATGATCGAGTTCTTCTCAAAGATCTTGTGTCGATTCCAGAGAGACATATCGTGACCTATTCGGCAGGCTGGAGAGCACCGGCGCCCTCGGTTTCGCTGGCTTGGCCGGCATTGACCGTCATCCAGAGATTGAAGGCCATGATCAGGGCGCCGACCAGGAACAGCGCGCCGCCGGCCGCGCGGATGATGTAGAAGGGATGCATGGCCTCGACGGACTCGATGAAGGAGTATTCGAGGAAGCCGAGCGAGGTGTAGGCACGCCACATCAGGCCCTGCAGGATTCCCGACACCCACATCGCCGAAATGTAGAGCACGATGCCGATCGTCGAGATCCAGAAGTGCCAGTTGACGAGCTTCAGGCTGTAGAGCTGGCGATTCCAGAGCCACGGGACGAGGCAATACAGCGCGCCGAACGAGACGAAGCCGACCCAGCCCAATGCACCGGAATGCACATGGCCGATGGTCCAGTCGGTGTAGTGGCTCAGCGAGTTGACAACCTTGATCGACATCATCGGGCCTTCAAAGGTCGACATGCCGTAGAAAGCGACCGACACCACCATCATGCGCAGCACGGGATCGGTCCGCAGCTTGTCCCAAGCTCCCGACAGCGTCATCAGGCCGTTGATCATGCCGCCCCAAGACGGCATCCAGAGCATGATCGAGAACGTCATACCGAGCGTCTGCGCCCAGTCCGGCAGCGCCGTGTAGTGCAGATGATGCGGCCCGGCCCAGATGTAGAGGAAGATCAGCGCCCAGAAATGGATGATCGACAGCCGGTAGGAGTAAACAGGACGCTCCGCCCGCTTCGGAATGAAGTAGTACATGATCGCCAGGAAGCCGGCGGTCAGGAAGAAGCCGACCGCGTTGTGGCCGTACCACCACTGGAACATCGCATCCTGCACACCGCCCCAGGCGATATAGGACTTCGAGCCGAGGAAGGAGACCGGCAGCGCGGGGTTGTTGCCGAGATGGAGCACCGCGATCGTGATGATGAACGCCAGGTAGAACCAGTTGGCGACGAAGATATGCGGCTCCTTGCGCTTCACGAGCGTCATCAGGAACACGAGCAGATACGTCACCCAGACGATCGTCAGCCAGAGGTCGGCGTACCATTCCGGCTCGGCGTATTCCTTCGACTGAGTCACGCCGAGCAGGTAGCCCGTGCCGGCGATCAGGATGAAGAAGTTGTAGCCGACGACGACGAACCAGGGCGACAGGTCGCCTGCAAGGCGCGTGCGGCAGGTCTTTTGCACGACATAGAACGACGTTGCGATCAGGACGTTGCCGCCGAACGCGAAGATCACGGCCGACGTATGCAGCGGCCGCAGGCGGCCGAATGTCGTCCAGGGCAGATCGAAATTGAGCGCCGGCCACGCCAGCTGCGAGGCGATGATCAGACCCACGGCGAAACCCGCGATGCCCCAGAACATCGCCATGGCGGAAGCGAACTTGATCGGGCCGAGATTGTAATTGGGGCGGCCGCCGATCTCCGCCGGAGGCAGCTGAGCCGGACGGTCAAGGTAGCGATTGCCGATCATGATCACGGAGATCAGGCTGGCGGCGCAAGCAAGCGACGCGTGAAAGCTGAACGCCGCATCGTGGCCCATCGCAGCGCCGAGAAAGCTAACGAAGGCAAAAACTGCGAGTACCGACGCCAAGCCGGCTTCGCCCATCGTCATCGACTTTGAAACGGAAGATGGACCTGTCATGTGGAGGCTTTCTTTGGGTGCGACGGCGTCAGGGAAATCACAGTCTGGCTTCCAACCGCTTGATCGGCGTCAATTCCGGCGCCATGCCGCGTGCCGCCGGCGCCGCGGCTTAGCGCAGTCAGGGTCATTTCATTCGGACAGTATTTTGCCGGACTGGCCCGCCGCTCCCGCGCCAGATCCTCGGCGCAGCGTGCCTTCTCGCAGCAAAGACCGCAAACCCGCTGCAGGTCACGCAGCACATCGCAATGGGAAGAAGCGAGCATCTGCTCGGACAAACCTGCATGCTCAAGACGCTTGCTGAGTAACTCCGGCGAGCCTTGCTCTCGGGCAAGCGCACGAAGGTCCGACGTCGAGAGGTTGAGCTCGTGAGCGATTTCGTCGACCTCTCGAGACGTCATGAGATCGAATTCGTGTCGCCGAGCAAGAAATGCTCGCAAGCGGCCGAGTAGATTCTCGAATTGCGGCGAGCTATTGCCAGCTGATCGGTCGGTCATTTCTCAAGCCCCGTTCTGGTTCTCTACCTCTAGCGGAGAGATCCGATCTCCGATTTGATCTTGGTCAAACGCGCGATGTCGCGGCAATCGATCGCGACCGCCGCCTATGATCGTTAGCCGCCCCATGCTGATGCCAATGCCGGCGGTGTTCGAAGCTCCATGGAGTCGGCAAAGATCGTCCAGTCGCGGACACCCTTCTGTCGGCAAAAGTCGGCTTCGGCCAGCTGTGCGGCCGCAGAAAGCGAGGCAGCATCGACCTTGAACGCTGCCTGGCAGGCGCGATGTTCATGGCCGGTATCGTCGCAAACCGTTTTGATGAAACGAACGTCAAATGATGGCATGGCACCCTCGCGTGGGCTGATTCCTTGTTGCTGACGCTGCCATCAATGCGAGGCGCCCGTATTGATCTGTCGCAACGGCGTGCTCTGTGTTGCGGGTGCCGTGTTGCGGAGAGTATCGAAGACGAGCAGAGCTTGAACGATCTCGACAGCGCGGACGGCGCGCATCTCGCGACGTGCGGCTCACGTGATCAGGGACTACAACCGGACCGGACGAGTACTATTCGTGGCGAGATTTCCCGTCTGCGGATCCCGGCCGGGCTGCCGGTATTGATGTCGCCTTTCGGCTAACGGTCCATCCGGCGGCAACGATCGCGAAGCCCACGATCGCGCAGATCGCAAGCAGCGTTGCGGCGAATCCCACGACATCGGCGCTGACCACCGCGGTCGCGATCAACGGGATCAGTAGAAGTGCAGGGCGAACGATCATCCAGCCGTCTCCTTCGCCGCTTTGGCGGCAGCTTCTCGCTCGTCCTCCGCGGACTGGATATAGAAGCCGGAATAGGTGTCGACGTAGCACAGGTGATCGTGCACTTCCTTGACGCCGGCGGCATTCTCCGCAGCGACAATCGCCGCCTGCCTCGCCCACTCATCCATGATGACCCCGCGGAGATGCACCACGCCGTTGCGCACCGAGACTTGCAGTCCGAGCGGACACCAGTTTGCACCGTCGAGTGCCCGTACGATGCGATCGTGGATATGCTCGTCATCCGCCGTGGGATCCGGAACCTGGTGCGCGACGGACGCTACTGCCCGCAGCAGGTCCGCGCGTGTCACGAGGCCAACGAGCCGCCCGTCGTTCATCACCGGCAGCCGCTTGACGCCCTTCTTCTCCATGAGATCGACCAGATCAGGCAAGGGCGTGTCTTCCGTCACGGTGACGGGATCGCACGACATGATCTCTCCGACCTTCCGCCCGCGCTCGTCGACGAAGTCCGCGGCTGCATAGCCGGAGCCGAGAAGGAACTGAAACCAGCGGCCACGCCGGCTCTGCGTGCCGATCTCGCTTCGCCGCAGAAAATCGCTCTCCGACAGGATTCCGACCAGTCTTCCAGCCGCATCGACCACCGGCAAGCCGCTGATATGGTGGTCCATCATCAGCTTCGCGGCGTCGAGAATGGATGTCTCGGTTCCGACAGTGATGACGTGTCTCGCCATGATCTGATGTGCGCGCATTGCCGCTCTCCGTCCATCGCCTGCCACCAAGGTCACACGCAATCCGCTCATCTGCTTTGATCTCCCTCAACGCCTGCGCTTGACGGAAATCAAGGCGACGCGGCCGATGATCGACGATGCTGACGCCCTGTCAGGAGATCAAAGTCATGTTGCAGAACCTGCTTGCCTCGATGGGAGTGCTGACGATTGTCTTCGTAACGTTCGCCAGGGTGCGCTTGCCGCCAAGGCGGCCGCTCAGGCAGCCCGCCAAGTCGAGCACCCACCAGCTCCGTGGGCGCCGACCGTTCTAGGCCGCCGCCTGCCCAATCCGACCACCCGACTGGAATTTTGACCTGCATCAAAACGGAGCGCCGCGCCGCCGTTTAGGATGGTCATCCGTCAGGATCGTGCAAATGGCAGACATAAGGGCTTGGCGCCCCATCATCTTCTCGTGTCCCAATACCGGCGATCGAGTTCAAGGCTTGCTACCCGCCGACGCATCCGAGCCCCTGGCTGACGAGCTGCACTCGATCTCCTGCGCTGCCTGCGACGGCGTCCACTTCATCAATCTGCGAACCGGTGCCGTCGTCAGTCCCAAGCGCAGCTAGCCTGGTCGCGAGAACCAGCGCGCGGGCCGGAAGCCATCAAGTTGACGCGCGTCAACGCGCAGGCGCCGCCCGCATGAGAAACAATACTTCCCTCAACGAAGGATGTTGGACATGACAGACCATAGCGAAGCCCGTCCCGTCTCCGACGCCATCCAGAGCTACGCGAAGCGGGCGATGGCGGTCCAGTCGGAATTCTCGGAGAAACTGATCGAGGCAAACCGGCACTGGTTCGAGCAGATCCAGATCGAATCGAACGAAGCCTGGGAGCTTTTCCGTAGGTTCAATTCCACCGCCTCGGTGGCCGAGAAGATCACGGCTCTGCAGGACTGGGCCAAGGGCGTCACCGCGCGCGGCGCGAACGACGCGACGTACGCGATCGAGACCGCGCGTTCGCTGGGCACGATCGAGCTGAACCTGCTCGCACGAAAGACGAGCGGTGTCGACGAGGCTATTCAGAAGGCTGCCTGACGTGCCGGCACGCGACGCTCTAGAGCGCCCAGGGGCCGGCGCCAGCGCCACATGGGAGGGGGTCGCGACGGCCCCCTTCGACCGCGACCTTGAGCTGGCCGTGATCGAAGGTAACGCGATTCACAAGCTCGTCTTCCCCTGCCGCCGCATCCTGGGCGGCTGGGTGAAGGCGGGGACCGTCGAGCGCATCTTGGTGCAGCCGACGCATTGGCGCGCCTGGTGCAAATAGCTCATCTACGCTCTGCTTTGAACAGAGCGGCAGGTAGCACCTGGCGTCCGGACGTTGTAATATCAAACAGACTGAGGGCTTTGCCGGGGGAATATGTCCGACCGCATCTGGTACCGCTATGGCACTGCCGCGGCAGCGGCCGCGCTCGTGTTCGCGGTGCGCGCGGGGCTTGATAATTATCTCGAAGACCGGACCTTCACGATCATCTTTGTCCCGGCCGTGCTGTTTGCCGCGTTCGCCGGCGGTCGTGGTCCGGCGATCGTCACCACCCTGCTCTGCCTTGTCATCAGCGCCAAATTCCTCGGCTGGAGCCTGGTCACTGAACCTGCGAATTTGATCGATATCGCTTGCTTCGCTGTCCTCGGACCGATCCTTGGCTTTATGGGCGACCGGCTACTGAAGGAGAGCGATCAGGCACGAAATCGCCAAGCCCATATGCAGTCGATCCTCGACACGGTCCCTGACGCGATGATCGTCATCGACGACCATGGCATCATTCGTTCCTTCAGCGCGGCAGCCGAGCGCCTGTTTGGCTGGAAGGCGGACCAGGTCGTCGGTAAAAACGTTTCGAGCCTGATGCCGCAGCCGTATCGCGGCGAGCACGACCGGTATCTCGAGCGCTACCTTACGACCGGTGAGCGTCGCATCATCGGCATTGGCCGCATCGTGGTCGGAGAACGAAGCGACGGCTCGACCTTTCCGATGGAGCTGGCCGTCGGCGAGGCCAAGGTACGCGGAGAACGCTTTTTCACCGGCTTTATCCGCGATCTCACCGAGCGTCGTGCGCAGGAACGGCGGCTTCAGGAGCTGCAGTCCGAGCTGGTTCACGTGTCGCGATTGACCGCCATGGGCGAGATGGCGTCCTCAATCGCGCATGAGATCAACCAGCCGCTATCAGCCATTACGAACTACATGCGTGGTGCGAGGTCACTGCTGGCGTCGGAGACACCGGACGCTACCCGCATTCGGGACGCGCTCGAGCGGGCCGCGCAGCAAGCGCTACGGGCTGGCGACATCATCAAGCGTCTGCGCGAATTTGTCGCCAAGGGCGAGACCCAACACTCCCTGGAGAGCCCGGCCACCCTGCTTGAAGAAGCTGTCGCATTAGCGCTGCTCGGCGCCAAGGAGCAGGGCATCCGGGTAGCGATCCGCAGCGACCGGGACATGCCCTCGATCATCGTCGACAAGATCCAAATTCAGCAGGTCGTGCTCAACCTGGTTCGCAATGCGATCGAGGCGATGGCCTCCAGTCCGCGCCGCGAATTGACCGTCGGTGTCGCCAAGACTAACGGTGTTGCGACGTTCTCTATCGCCGATACCGGCCCGGGCATCAGCCCCGACATCGCCGACCGCCTGTTTCAGCCCTTTATCACGACAAAGGAGCAAGGCATGGGCGTCGGCCTCTCGATTTGCCGGACCATCATCGAATCCCATGGTGGACGCATCGATGTGATGCCAAACTCTGGAGGCGGCACGGTTTTTCAGTTCATCCTCCCGTTCGCGGAGGACGGAGAAGAAGCATGACGACGCGGCGTACAATTCTTGTCATCGACGACGATCCGGCGATGCGGGACTCACTGGCCTTCCTGCTCGATGTCAACGGCTTTGCCGTCACGACCTATGAGACGGCAACCGAGTTTCTCGATCATTTCGCCAATGGCACGGTCGACTGCATCGTATCCGACATACGCATGCCCGGCATGAGCGGCCTTGAGCTCGTCCGCAAACTCAAGGCTGACGCAGCGGTATGCCCCGTCATTCTGATGACCGGCCATGGTGATGTCGCACTCGCCGTCGAGGCGATGAAGGCTGGCGCAGTTGACTTCATCGAAAAGCCGTTTGAGGACGAAGCTCTGTTGCGTGCAATCGGCGAAGCCCTGCGAGCACAGTCGGCAGCACCGGCCGACGGAACGGTCAAGCGCGACGCCGAAGCTCGCCTGCTGGACCTCTCGCCGCGCGAACGTGACGTCCTGCGAGGGCTCGTTGCAGGCAAGATCAACAAGGTGATCGCCCACGACCTTGGCATCAGCCCGCGCACGGTCGAGGTTTATCGGGCGAACGTGATGGCAAAGACCAATGTGCGCAGCATGTCGGAGCTGATGCGGATCGCGATTGCTGCCGGGCTCTAGCCTTAGCTGCTGCCGAGCGCGCACGCTCGCTCGAGAGCGCGGCAGCCAACTTTTGCTCGGTTTCCGCCGACAGATTCAGGTTGATCAACACCGAGCCGCGATCCATACGCCCCACGACACCGCCAAGCCGGAATGTGAGCCCATCAATCGCCAGTTCGACAGGCTCGACGGCGTCATGCTCTTCCTGCGCAATGCTTAGAGCCAACTGAGTAAGGTGCTTTAGCTCGCTCTGCCGCTGCCCGCGCAAAGCGTCCGCCAAATTGCTTGTTTGGATAGCGGCCAGGCCGGTGAGCCCGCAAAAGCTCAATCCGACGATTGCGCAAATGCGGTGCGCCAGAGAGATTTTGAAATTCATTCCTCTTCACCAACTGATCGGCCGCAAACTGCTTGCCCCGATCTGACTTGGGCATGCGAAGTCAATACCGGCTAGCTTGAGCTGGTGAGAACTATTCAGCTGCGAGATTGAACTCACGTGAATTCTTCTATCGGAATCCGGCAGGAGAGCGCATTATTTCGTACGACCGTCGCGCCAGTTGCAAGCACCGTTGCGCTTCTCCATCAGTCGATCGGTGACCACGACGCCGTCACGAGTTCCCCTCGAGCCGCGAGGTGTCCGAAATGCGCCGCTTCCGCATTGATCTGGATCACATGAAATGAGCCGATAAGAGTGAGATAAATCAAAGCGGCCCTTGGCTTTCCCTGCTTTTATGAAGGAACAGCAGTGGAGAACAGCAATGTTCAATTTCATATCGGCGCGCAATGTCGTGACCGGCTCGTCGGCAGACCCAGGTCATCTGACGACCCTCCGTAAGAGGATTGCCGCACTGTAGCCCCAGTTGGTCAGTTTAGGAGACGCATCGATGGACGAAATCACACATTTCATCGCGGTGCCTTACGATCGCGCGGATTGCCACCTTCTTCCCGGCCAACAGCTCAAATGCGCCAATCCATCTTCGGCAATCGAGCACGCCAAGCACATGTGGAAAGTAATGGGTCACGCCGGCGCTGCGGCAATCATCCGTGGCGGCCATCCGGGGACCACCGTGCTGAGGACATATGGTATGGTCCCAACCGACATCGAGGGAGCCCGAACGGGGACCGCAGAACGATGAGCGGCCTGCGCAACGACCTACGTATAGTTACGTAGCGCCGCACAGTTCAAGGTCGAACCTTTGCAGCCCTCGATGGCGCGCTACGCCATTCCTACTTCGTGCTGCCCGACGCCGAGATCGCCCTGGAGATCGCCCCCCGGACTTTGACCGAGCCAGCGGGGGATCGGCCCATCGCGATCGTGCTTGTCCGGCGGCGGCTGTGCGGTCCATGCATCGAGCGCCCGCAAGAAGCCTGTCCAACCGCGACCTCGACTTTTTATTGAATCCTTTTGCGCTAGCTCAAGCTTCGACGGACCGGGTCGGGTTAAATACCCGTCACGAAGGCGAGCGACCCATCCTCCTTTGCGGTTGTCTCGATACTCAAAGCCCGGGCCAATGCGCCGGGCTTCTTTTTCGCGGGTCGTCTACTCGATAGATAGCCGGCAAGCGCTTGATTCTACCTGTGACGGACGACCAACGCGTCCAAACAACGTGGAAGGCGGGATGGGGAGCCGAATCGTCGGTCCTGTGTCCCTCCGCAGACTGCTTCCGCGTCCAAACATCCTTGCCCTAGGCTGTGGATGGAACGGGCGCCGCGCTGTTCTTCAGCACCTCGCGAATTTCGTCATCCTCCAATCGATCCAAAAACCAGTCGCGATCGACAACCTTTCCACATTTGACACTCGCGGTGTCCTTCGGCTGCGACTTTGATTGTTCGACGAGAGGCACTTTCACTTGAATTGTCACGGCAATGCTCGGCTGGGTAAGAGTACCACGCCAACATCCACCATCCGTCACAAAGACGTATTGCGTAAGGTCAATCTGCGGGAGAAAGCGATTGGAGCTAACCTTTCCAGCCTGTCAATACCGTCCTCCCCTTGAGCCAGCCTGGTTTCGCTTTTCGCGATGATCGCAGCTAGCGTTGTTTGACGACGCCGCCAAATCTCGACGGCCCCGGTGGGTACACCTTGATGATTCGGTTCGGCACTAGCGAGCATATTTGAGCTGGCTCAAGCGATTTCCGTCACATTGGGCGACTAATCTGGAACTTATGGGGGTTGTTCGAGGTCATTCCTGAACCCTTTCTTCGGAGAGCGATATGCAACCGACGGCTGCTCCAAACGAACAGGCACGCGTTGACGATCTGAAATTGCTCGACCGCTACTGGCGCGCCGCCAACTACCTCTCTGTCGGCCAGATCTATCTGCTCGATAATCCCCTGCTCAGAGAGCCGCTCGAGCCGGGGCATATCAAGCCGCGGTTGCTCGGCCACTGGGGCACCACGCCCGGGCTCAATTTCGTTTATGCCCACCTCAACCGCGTGATCCGGAGCTCCGATCTCAACGTCATCTATATTTGCGGCCCCGGCCATGGCGGCCCCGGCATGGTCGCCAATACCTATCTCGAAGGCACTTACACAGAGATCTATCCGGAGGTGACGCGCGATGCTGATGGCCTGCGAAAACTGTTCCGCCAGTTCTCCTTTCCCGGTGGTATCCCGAGCCACGCGGCACCGGAAACGCCGGGCTCGATCCATGAAGGCGGCGAACTCGGCTATGCACTGGTCCATGCTTATGGTGCAGCCTTCGACAATCCCGACCTGATCGTAGCCTGCGTGGTTGGCGACGGCGAAGCGGAGACCGGACCGCTCGCTACATCCTGGCATTCAAACAAGTTCCTCAATCCGGTGCACGACGGCGCCGTGCTGCCGATCCTGCACCTCAACGGCTACAAGATCGCCAATCCCACCGTGCTCGGCCGAATGAGTGACGATGAAATCCGCAATCTCTTCGTCGGTTACGGCTACGAGCCGCTGTTCGTCGAAGGCGACGATCCGCGTGCCATGCATCGGTTGATGGCCGACACGCTCGATACCGCGCTCGCCGGCATCCGCTCGATCCAGCAAGCCGCGCGCCAGCAGACCGGCGGCCTCAAGCGGCCGCGATGGCCGATGATCGTGCTGCGCAGCCCGAAGGGCTGGACCGGACCGAAGGAAGTCGACGGGCTGAAGGTCGAAGGCTTCTGGCGTGCACATCAGGTGCCGATCGCCAACCCGCGCGGCAACCCCGAGCATCTGAAACTGCTCGAACATTGGATGAGCACCTACGAGCCCGACAAGCTGTTCGATTCGAACGGCCGGCTCGTACCTGAATTGCAAGCCCTTGCACCCGCAGGCGATCGTCGGATGGGGTCGAACCCGCACGCCAATGGGGGCCTCCTGAAGCGGGAATTGAAGCTGTCGGATTTCCGCGCGCATGCGGTCGAGGTCACCGCTCCGGGCGACGCCGTCGCCGAAGCCACGCGAGAACTCGGCAAGTTCTTGCGCGAGGTCGTGGAGCTGAATGCGGAGGCGCGCAATTTCCGCATCATGGGTCCGGACGAAACCGCATCCAACCGGCTCGACGCGGTATTCGAGGCCACTGACCGGGTCTGGATGGAGGGCATCGAACCTTATGACGTCCATCTGGCTCATGACGGGCGAGTGATGGAAGTCCTGAGCGAGCATCTCTGTCAGGGTTGGCTCGAGGGCTACGTACTTACCGGCCGCCACGGCTTCTTCTCCTGCTATGAGGCCTTCATCCACATCGTGGATTCGATGTTCAACCAGCACGCCAAATGGCTAAAGGTCTCGCGGGCGCTGCCCTGGCGGCGGCCGATCGCATCTCTGAACTATCTCCTCACTTCGCATGTCTGGCGTCAGGACCACAATGGATTCAGTCATCAGGATCCCGGCTTTGTCGATCTCGTCACTAACAAGAACGCCGATATCGTCCGCGTCTACTTCCCTCCTGATGCAAACACCCTGCTCTGGGTCGCGGACCACTGCCTGCGCACCTATGACCGCATCAATGTGATCGTTGCCGGGAAGCAACCCGCGCCGCAATGGCTCTCGATGCGCGACGCGATCAGTCATTGCGAGGCAGGCATCGGCATCTGGAAATGGGCCGGCACCGAAGCAGTCAACGCCGAGCCAGACGTGGTGATGGCCTGCGCCGGCGACGTCCCGACGCTGGAGACGCTCGCCGCCGTCGATCTGCTCCGCAAGGCGCTGCCGCAGTTGAAGATCCGCGTCGTCAACGTGGTCGACCTGATGACGCTGCAGCCGACGGAGCAGCATCCGCACGGCCTGTCCGACCGCGACTTCGACAGCCTGTTCACCCGCGATAAGCCCGTCATCTTCGCCTATCATGGCTACCCCTATCTGATCCATCGCCTGACCTACAACCGCACCAATCACGATGGAATGCACGTGCGGGGCTTTGCGGAGGAAGGCACCACCACGACGCCGTTCGACATGGTGGTGTTGAACGGCCTCGATCGCTTCCATCTCGCCATCGAAGCAATCGAGCGTGTGCCGGGGCTCGACATCGCAGCTGCCCATGTCAAGCAGCAATTCCGTGACGCGCTGATCGAGCATACGCGCTACGTGCGCGAGCATGGCGAGGACATGCCGCAGATCCGTGACTGGGTCTGGCCCTACGGCATGACGAACCACAAATCCGTTGACTGAGGCAGCGAGCACGCGAGAGAGACCGTCTATGTCCGACAGCGTCCTGGTGCTTAACGCCGGCTCATCCAGCATCAAGTTCGGCCTGTTCGACATCGCGCCGGCCGAGCCAAAGCTGCAATGCAAAGGCCTGCTCGACGAGCAGGAGAAGGTCCCACGCATCGTCGTGAGCGATGCCTCAGGCAAGCCGCTGTTCGAGAAGCGCCGCGCGAGCGGCACGTTGGAGGACAGCGGTCTGTTCAGCGATATCTTTGCCTGGATTGAAGACTATCTCGACGGCGGTAAGCTCGCCGCCGTCGGCCACCGCATCGTCCATGGCGGGAGCGAGTTCTATGGACCGGTCGTCATCGCAGGGCAGACCCTCGCTGCGCTGGAGGCGTTGACGCCGCTGGCGCCGCTGCACCAGCCGCGCTGTCTTGCGCCGGTCCGGGCCGTGCAGTCACTGCAGCCGGAGCTGACGCAGATCGCCTGCTTCGACACGGCCTTCCATCACGGCCTGGCGCCGCCGGCTAGCCGCTTTGCCATCCCGCGGCAGTTCGAGGAGCGCGGCATCCGCCGCTACGGTTTCCACGGCCTCTCCTTCGAATACGTCGCCAGACGGCTCGCCGCGATCGCGCCGCGATGGGCCGACAAGCGCGTCGTCGTGGCGCATCTCGGCAACGGTGCGAGCCTCTGCGCCTTACGAAAGGGCGACAGCGTCGACACCACGATGGGATTGACCCCACTCGACGGTCTCGTGATGGGGACACGCTGTGGAACGATAGACCCCGGCGTGCTACTTTATCTCATGCAGGAAGAGAAAATGTCGGTCGATGACGTACAGCACCTGCTGTACGAACGTTCGGGTCTGCTCGGCGTCTCAGGCGTGTCAGCCGACATGCGCGCCCTGCTGGCGAGCCACGATCCTGCGGCTCGCGAAGCCGTCGATCTCTTCACATTTCGTGTCGCCGCAGAAGTCGCCGTGATGGCAAGTACCCTCGCCGGCCTCGATGGCCTGGTGTTTACCGGCGGCATCGGCGAGCACGCCCCGGAAATCCGGCAGCGCATCTGCGATCGCCTCTCCTGGCTCGGGGTCAGCATCGATGCAGCCGCAAATGCTCAGGGCGCGCAGCGGATCGCCGCGATGGGCAGCCCGGTCGATGTACTGATCATTCCGACCAATGAGGAAGTCAGTATTGCGCGGCACTGCCGCAGCCTGCTGGTCACAGGTCGCTAGGTCGCGACCCCCTGGGTTGTCGGCAGCCGCGAGCAAGTCTGATCCAGTACGATCGTCGTGAGACGCTGCAACGGTCAGATTCAGTCCGTCGCCGCAACCCACATCACGAGCTCCCTTGCGAGGGTGCCGAAAGCCTTATCGAAGGCGGCGGCCGCCTCGGACGGCGTCAGCGAGCTGATTCCTTCGGATCCCTCGAGAAGCTTCGCGGCCTTTACCTGACCATTTCGATCCACGATCTTTGCGGACAAGGAGATCGTCGCGCGTGGTTGCGGCCCCTGCACAATTTCGAACCGGCGCAGGTCGATCAGCAGACGCGGCGCACCTTCTACACCGCTGTCGGCGCGCAGTGGCGCATGCTCGACGTCGTAATTCTCGAAGCTCTGCAGCAACCGCGCCTGCACCAGCACCGGGAGACTGTCGCTCCACTGCGCACCTTCGAATCCCTGAGTTTGCTCATCCGGCGTGAACAAAAAGCGCTGGGTCTGGAGGCGAGCGATCGCGGTCGGCTCCGCCATGACCAGCTGCACAGGCAGATTCGCATGGCGTTGCGCTCCGAAGCTGTCCACCGCGTGAAGGTCATACGCTATCTTGCGCGGCGCGGGCGCACCGCCGCCAGTCATGCGTTCCAGCCCGGTCACGATGCCATCGAGCTTCGGCGTGTTGCGCGCGAGCCCCTCGGCGAACGTGCTGAGGTTGTCGATCGTGCTGTGCAGCGGCGCGGCGTTGTCGGACAGGACGGCATCGACCCGGCGTAGCGCATCGCGGGCAGCCTGCGTCATGCTCCGCCCGGCGCCCTTTTCGGCCACCAGCGGTTCGCGCGCCGGCGGCGCCTGGGGATCATCACCACCTTCCAGCGCGATCACCGGAACACCAGTCAATCCCTGGAAATCGAGGCCGACACGCGTATCGGTATGCACCGGCGTGCGCTCGGCGACTGCGATCCTGGCGCGAACCTCGCGCGGGCGCTCCGGAACCAGTTCAAGGGCTGTGACTTCTCCGACGCGGATACCGTTGAAGAGAACGCCTGCCCCAACGAGCAGACCAGGCACTGGGTCGGTAAAGACGAGCTGATATGTTTCCCGCTTTCCGATTCCACCGAAATTGTTCAGCCAGTAGACGAAGCCGAACACGGCGACGATTGCCGACAACACGAATGCACCGACGATAATGTAGGGCGCGCGGATTTCCATTTGCGTCTCTCTCTGCCTAGTTGCCGAGGCCCAGCTTCTGCGCCCGAGCTCCGTGAAAATAGGCCTGGACCCAGGGATGATCGGACTTGAGTACCGATGACAGCCGCCCGATTGCTGCGATCCTGCCGTCGGCAAGCGCGGCGACGCGGTCGCAGATGGCCTGCAGACTGTTCAAGTCGTGCGTCACCATGAACACGGTGAAACGCAGCGTCCGATGCAGCGTCCGGATCAAAGTATCGAATTCGCCTGCAGCGATGGGATCGAGACCGGACGTTGGCTCATCGAGAAACAACAGCGAGGGGTCGAGCGCCAGTGCCCGCGCGAGCGCAACCCGCTTGGTCATGCCGCCCGAGAGCTCGGACGGATACTTGTCCCCGTCTTCGCGCGTAAGGCCGACCATCTCGAGCTTCGCGTCCGCAATTTCGTCCAGCAGCCCTGGCGACAGCCGCGCGCGCTCGCGCAACGGAAACTGGATGTTCTGGCGAGCCGTCAAGGCCGAGAACAGCGCCCCCTGCTGGAACAGCACGCCCCAGCGGCGTTCGTCATCGCTGTCGCCCGCGAAATCGATCTGCCCGCTCCGCTTCGGAAGCAGGCCGACCAATGTCCGCATCAGCACCGACTTTCCGCCGCCGGAAGCGCCCACGAGGCCGAGAATCTCGCCGTCGTTCACGTCGAGATCGAGATGATCGAGGATAATCTTCTCGCCGAAGCCGACCACGAGGTCGCGGATGTGGATCGCTGGCATGTCGGCCATGGCTACATCCCGATCGAAGCGAAGAAGACCGCGAACAACCCGTCGAGTACGATTACCAGGAAGATCGATCTTACGACCGACGCCGTCGTCTGCTGTCCGAGTGACTCCGCGCTGCCCTTGACGCTCAATCCCTCCACCGCCGCGACAAGCCCGATTACGAGCGCCATGAATGGCGCCTTGATGATGCCGACCTCGAAATGAGTGACTGAAACCGCATCGTGAAGGCGTGCGATGAAGATCGCGGGACTCATGCCACCATAGAGCCAGGCGATGAGTCCGCCGCCATAGAGCGCCGCTAGCGAGCCGAGAAAGGCGAGGATCGGTAACGCCACCACCAGTGCCAGGATTCGCGGCAGGATCAGGACTGCGACAGGATCGAGCCCCATGGTGCTGAGCGCATCGATCTCCTCGCGCATCTTCATCGCACCGATCTCGGCGGTATAGGCACTGCCAGAGCGTCCGGCGACCATGATGGCCACGATCAGCACGCCGATCTCGCGCAGCACGAGGATGCCAACCATGTCGACGACATAGGATTCCGCGCCGAAGCGGCGGAAATGGAAGATGCCCTGCTGAGCAATGATGGCGCCGATCAGGAACGTGATCAGCACCATGATCGGCACCGCTTGCCAGCCCACCCGACCGAGCTGATAGACGGTCGGCGTCAAGCGGAACGATCGCGGATGCCTGAGAATGCCGAGCAGCGCTGCGCTGAAGGCGCCGAGCATATGCAGGAATGCCGCCGAATCGGACACCAGCCGCCTGCTGCCGCGGCCAAGCTGATCGAGCCTCTGCAGCAACGGGTTGACCGATCTACGTTCGGCGGGGCCGGAACGGTTCAGTCCTCGCACCTCTTCCAGCAGGTCGCCATATGGACCATCGGCACCGGTGAGCGCTGCCCTGGTCGCACCGCCGCGGGCCAGCCTTTCGAGCAGCCAAGCCCCGACCGTGTCGAGCGCTGTGACGCGACGCAGATCAATCGCCCCGATGTGGGTGCGCGCCGCCCCCTCGCACAGCCGTTCCAGCAGCTCGACATTGGCAACGTTCCAAGCCCCGCATGCGGTCAGCACGCGCGGATCGTCCGTATTCGCTGTCAGGGCCGGGGCGTTGAGCAAGATTCGGACTCCAATTTGCAATTCACCTTAGGCTGCTGGAGACGGCTGTGTTTGACCCAGCGCAACCGGCCTCACCGTGCTCCCCAGACATGCGCTTGACCCAAATCAACGGCTTGGCGCGCCGCGGCACTAGAATTGAATAGGTTGCCCGACGGTCTTGGGCTTGTTCAGGGAGATTTCTGATGAATCGCGCCGCCTTCACGCCTCTGCAAAACACTGCGTTGCCGCACTCGTTCAGGCAGGTTCGGCTCGAACGCGCGCGCGAGCATGATCACCCCGAGGGCACGTCCGCGATCGGCTATATCATCGTCGCCCCGCTCGACACGGCATCGCGGATCGATATCGGGACCTGGAACGACCATCGCGACGCCTGCCGCGTCGTACGCCAACGGCCGGGCGAGGACGATCAGCGCGGTCATCTCGTGCATGGTCCGGCCAACCGTTGGCGCTTTCACTACGACGTGGCCGGCGCGACCGCCGATGAAGCCGGGTTTCATTTCGGCAGCGAGCGTTTTCAGCTCGGCGAGTATGTCTCCGTCCGCGAGGCGGATGGCATGCATCCCTATCGTGTCGTTGCCGTCACGCCGCTTTGACCGCGACTGCGCTGGATCAGAATGTCGGCCCCCAAGCCATCCACCACCGGAAGGGAGAGGTCGAGGACGACATTGACGATCCGGTGGTCGGTCGGC
Source organism: Bradyrhizobium sp. B097 (assembly GCF_038957035.1). Classification (NCBI taxonomy): domain Bacteria; kingdom Pseudomonadati; phylum Pseudomonadota; class Alphaproteobacteria; order Hyphomicrobiales; family Nitrobacteraceae; genus Bradyrhizobium; species Bradyrhizobium sp. B097. The sequence goes on along the minus strand of NZ_CP152412.1, from coordinate 1,604,481 downwards.
TCTGTCACGGCGGTGAACCCGAGTTCATGGCACATGTTCAGCATGGTGGCGTTCTCGGCCAGCACTTCACCTGACAGCCGTTTCAGCCCTTCCGACCGCGCATACTGAATCAGAAGTTGCATCAGTGCCCACCCAAATCCTTTGCCCTTGAGGTCGGACTGCAACAGGATAGCGTATTCGGCATTCTCGTAGAGCGAGTCCGAATGAAGCTGGACTGCTCCCACCATGGCGCCGGTGCTCGGATCCAGCGCCGCGAAGGCCATCGCACGCGCGTAGTCGAGCTGGGTCAGCCGCGCAATGAACGCATGCGAAAACTTCTTCATTGCCTGGAAGAAACGAAGTCTGAGATCCTCGGCGGTCACTCGCCTGAAGAAGCTCTCGACCATTGGCTCGTCTTCCGGCCAGAGCGGCCGGACCACGACGCGCGAGCCGTCCTTGAGGGCAAGCTCTCCTTCCCATTGCGACGGGTATGGCCGCACCGCGAGCCGCGTCTGACCGGCAAACAGTCGCGCGGGCTTGCGGATCGCCACGCGCGCGTCGAGCGCCAGCACACCCGTCTCGTCCGCGAGCAGCGGATTGATGTCGAGCTCGGCGACCTCCGGAATATCGGCCGCCATCTGTGCCAGCTTTACGAGGGTAAGCGGCACGGCTTCGGCCGGTACGGCGGACACATCGCGGTAAGCCGCAAGCAGTCGCGAGACCCGAGTACGCCCGACCAGGTCGCGAGCGAGGTTCATGTCGAGCGGCGGCAGCGCCAGCGCCTTGTCGTTGATCACCTCAACCGCGGTGCCACCGCGGCCAAACACGATCACGGGACCGAAGGTCGGATCGTCGGCAATGCCGAGGAGCAATTCGCGTGCCGCCCGTCGCTCGATCATCGGCTGGATCGTCACGCCTTGCAGGACGGCATCCGGCCGCGCTGCCCGGGCGCGAGCGAGCACCGTCCTGGCCGCCTGCGCGACGCTTTCGCGAGTCCGCAAGCCGAGAATGACACCGCCGATGTCCGACTTGTGCCTGATGTCGCGAGAGAACAGCTTCACCGCTACGGCAAGCCCTTGTGTAAGAAAGGGCGCGGCCTTGTCCACGGCTTCGTCGGCATTACGGGCCACAACAGTCGGAACAATCGGAATATCGTAAGCCTCAAACAGGGCGACGATCTCGGCCGGGTCGAGCCATCCCCGCCCCTCGGACAGCGCTTTCGCAATCACGCGCCGTGCCGCGGCTGTCTCCGGCGCAAACGTCGCGGCGATACTGGGCGGAGTCGCGGCCAGCGCGATGGAGGCCTCGCGATATCTCACCAGGTACATGAAAGCGCGTACCGCGTCATCTTCGGTGGGGAAATGCGGGACGCGGGCAGCTTCGAAGGTTGCCGCGGTGCGCTCGTCGGCCCCATCCCACGATGCAAGCACCAGCGCGGCAACGTCACTCTTTCTAGTCCGACGGTCACGAACACATTGCGCCACCGCTTCGGCGATTCCTTCGGTCGGCGCGACCGCCGTTTCCACGTTCATGACCAGCACGGCATCGCTGTTCGTGTCCTCGAGCAATGCGTCGAGCGCAGACACGTAGCGGGCAGCATCGGCGTCGCCGGAGATATCGACGGGGTTGGCGCGAGACCAGCCTTGTGGTAGAATCCGATCGAGCGCCGCAATCGTCACCGCCGACAAGCTCGCCGGAACGCCACCGAGCTCAACGAGCCGGTCGATCGCGAGGATGCCGAGCCCGCCGCCATTGGTCAGGATCGACAGCCGGTTGCCGCGCGGAACGAAGCCGCGGCCGAGCAATTCGGCGCAGTCGAACAATTCCCGAAGGTCGTACACGCGCAGCATGCCGGCCCGGCGGAACGCCGCGTCATAGACTGCGTCCGAACCGGCCAGCGCGCCGGTATGGGTGGCCGCGGCCTTGGCGCCCTGCGCCATCCGGCCTGCTTTCACGACAATCAGCGGTTTGAGCCGCGCCGCGGCACGGGCGGCCGACATGAACTTGCGCGCATCCTTGACGGCCTCGATGTAGAGCAGGATCGCGTTGGTGTGATCGTCCTGCGCGAAATAGTCGAGCAAATCAGCGACATCGACGTCGATCTGGTCTCCGATCGATACGATGCCGGAGAAGCCAAGCCGCCGCTCTGCCGCCCATTCAATCATCGCGGCAGCTACGGCGCCGGACTGCGAGATCAGGGCAAGACGTCCGTCGGCAGGCTGATGCGCGGCAAAGCTCGCGTTGAGCTTCGCGCGCGGCACCATGACGCCGAGACAGTTCGGCCCGATCAGGCGCATGCCGTGCATGCGCGCGGTCCGCGCGACCGTCTCGGCAAGCGAGCCGGCGCCGTGCCCGAGACCGGCGGACAGGATCACCGCACCGGCGACACCGAGCGCGGCGGCGTCCGAGATGATCCCGGGAATCGCGGCCGCCGGCGCCGTGATCGCGAGGAGATCCGGAACGAACGGAAGTGACTTGAGATCCGGGGACGTAGTCTCGCCGTCGATCGCGGCGTAGTTCGGATTGACCACGGCGATGCGGCCGGAAAAGCCGCACGCCTTGAGGTTCATGAGCACCGCCAGGCCGAGCGAAGATGGACGCGAACTGCCACCGACAAGCGCGACCGTTCGAGGCGAAAGAACCCGCTCTAGACCAAACGTAGACATCGGGCAGTCTCGCAGGGAACGAGCGAAGGCGCCCGCCGCTTCGTGCAGCGCGCCAGAGCCCGCATGACATCCTCACGAGCAATGATCCCGACCAGGTGGCGATACTTGTCAATCACGGGCAGGCTCTTGAGCCGATGTGCGACCATCAGCTGCAGAACACGCTGCAGACTTGTGTCCGGCTCAACCGCGATGACATCGGACGACATGATCTCATCGACCGTCGTTCCCATCCGATCGTCGTAACGTGGCAAGATGTGATCGATCGGACAGGCGAACACCTTCAGGCCGTCGAGTTTCGTGACGAACCCGACCACGACATCGTCGCGGAGCACGGGATAGGCGTCATAGTCGTCTTTCGCGAACAACCGGTACAAGTCGCCGACGGTCATTTCGGGAGCGACGCTTCGTACCGACCTCGTCATGTTGCTCGCAACCGTTTCCTGAAGAAACTCGTACATGGCTGATCCCCTTGGATGGATGGCTATTTCGCGGACGCATCGCTGTCCTGCTTACTTGCTGCTTGCAAACCAAAGCTAGTCGAGAACGGCCCGCGAGCCGTTGACCAGGATCAACACCGGACCAATGTGATGTGATCAAAAGAGCGGCACAGATGCCAAACGAGTACCGTCATGCACTCCATGATCCTGCCCGCGCGCGGCGCGCGGCTGCACTACAAGGAGCGGCTCGACCCGGTTCCCGGCCCGGGCGAGGTCCGCGTCAAGGTCGGCGCATGTGGCGTTTGCCGCACCGACCTGCATGTCGTCGACGGAGAGCTGCCGGACATTGCCTATCCGATCGTTCCGGGCCATGAGGTGGTTGGCCGCATCGACGCGATCGGTGACGGCGTGGACCGTGCGCATCTCGGCACACGTGTCGGCGTGCCCTGGCTCGGATCGACCTGCGGACATTGTCGCTACTGTCGGGAAGGCAAGGAAAACCTCTGCGACGCCCCCCTATTCACCGGCTATACGCGGGATGGCGGCTTTGCCACGCACATGGTGGCAGACGCGCGTTACTGCTTTCCGCTCGGCGATGACGGCGAGGACGCGGAGCTGGCACCCCTGCTGTGCGCCGGCCTGATCGGCTGGCGCTCCCTGGTGATGGCTGGCGACGGTCGCAAACTCGGCATCTACGGTTTTGGCGCGGCCGGACATATCGTGGCGCAAGTGGCGCGCTGGCAAGGGCGGGATGTGTACGCTTTCACCCGCGCGGGCGACACCGAGGCCCAGCACTTGGCATTGTCGCTCGGCGCATGCTGGGCAGGAGCTTCAGAAGATCGGCCGCCGGCCGAGCTTGATGCCGCGATCATCTATGCCCCCACCGGGCCGCTTGTCCCGCTCGCGCTGCGCACACTACGAAAGGGCGGACGGGTGGTCTGTGCCGGCATTCACATGTCGGATATCCCGAGCTTTCCCTACGACATCCTTTGGGGTGAACGGCAGATCGTCTCCGTTGCCAACCTGACGCGACAAGACGGCGTCGACTTTCTCAAGACAGCGGCAAAGGCTGGAATCCGGACACACGTCACCGTCTTTCCCTTGGACCAGGCGAATGAAGCACTCGCCTGCTTGCGGGACGGCAAGCTCGTCGGCGCAGCCGTCTTGAAGCCATGATGACGCCGGCATCATCAACCGAGGCGGCCACAGGCGAGACAGGCCAGGCCGCCGTATTGTCGTTCCTGGCCGGATCTGGCCGGCCGAACGCGCCGGTTAAGCGGATCGACACCCATTGTTCGATCGTCTTTCTCGAGCCTTCGCTCGTCCTGAAGATCAAGCGAGCGGTCAAGCTGCCCTATCTCGACTTCTCGACATTGGAGAAGCGGCAGCGCGCCTGCGAGGATGAGATTGCGGTCAACAAGCGCCACGCCCCCGCAATCTATCGCAGGGTGGTTCCGATCACGCGCGGGCGCGATGGGCTTGCGGTCGGGGGGACGGGTCAAGTTGTCGAATGGGCCGTCGAAATGGCTCGCTTCGACGAGAACAAGACGCTCGATCATCTTGCCCAGCAAGATGCAATCCGGCCAGAGCTCGGCGAGAGACTGGCCGCTATCCTGCTCGAATCCCATCGGACCGCAACCGGACACGAAGGATCCCCATGGCTTGCCTCGCTCCCCGTCATCATCGATCGCAATACGGAGCAGTTTTGCGCCGAGCCAGTTCTCTCCCGGGAGGAAATCGATAGATTGCACGAACTGAGTCATCAGGCCCTCGCGCGCAACCTCGAACTGCTGCGCCTCCGCGCCGCAGCTGGGCAGGTCCGGCACTGTCACGGCGATGCACATCTCGGCAACATTGCCCTGCTCGACGGCGAGCCAACTCTGTTCGATGCGATCGAGTTTGACCCCAAGATCGCGACGACCGACGTCCTCTACGACCTCGCATTTCCACTGATGGACCTGCTGTACTTCGGACGGGAGACCGTGGCCAACAGGCTGTTCAATAGCTACATGCACACCGCCTGGGACACGCAATCGGGCGCGCTGTGTCTGCTGCCGCTGTTCCTATCAATGCGCGCAGCGATCCGAGCCAACGTGCTCTTCACCAAGGCACGGCAATACCAGCTCGATCAAGCGATCGACGCCCAGGCGAGGCGCTATTTCGAGCTTGCACGCCGGCTCATTGAACCGGCGCCGCCCCGCCTAATTGCAGTTGGCGGGAAGTCCGGTACCGGCAAGAGCGTGCTGGCGCGCGACATGGCGCATCTGATCGCGCCGCCCCCGGGCGCCTTGGTTTTGCGATCTGATGTCATTCGCAAGCAGCTCTATCACGTCGCCGAGCACGCCACATTATCGCCGGAGACCTATACGCCCGAAGCATCGAACCGCGTCTACCAGACCATGCTCAAGCATGCCGCGCACACATTGGGCGGGGGAATTTCGGTAATACTCGATGCGGTCTTTCTGAAGCCGGTGGAGCGTGGTGCCGCGGAAGCCGTTGCTCGCGACACAAAAGTAGACTTTCGCGGCATTTTCTTGACCGCCGGGCGTGCCACACGGCTGCACCGCGTGGCATCGCGGCAGAACGACGCGTCGGACGCGACGTCCGATGTAGTCCTGATCCAAGACAACATTGAAACCGGAATGATCGATTGGGATATTGTAGACGCTTCCGGAACGCCCTCCACCACGCTTGAACGCAGTACTTCCCGCCTGCTGGCGTCCCCGACGGAACGGGCGAGCGGTACATCGCCTAAGGGAAACTCCTGAATTGGTCGATGCCGTCAGGTCTGGCAACATTCTCCCATTGACAGGAGGAGTTCCATGAAACGGCGATTAACCTTCGTCTTTGTCGCCAGTGCGATCCTCGCGGTCGTGCTCGCTCTATTCTGCAACTGGTACTTTCCCGACCTGGTACCGCTTGCCTCGACCGAGCCGGCGCCCACAAGCTGGCGGCTTGACGCCGCCTTTGCCGTCTCTACCGTCAGATGGACCGCAGCATTCGTTGCTGCCGCATCGGCAATAGCCCTGATGTTCATGAACATCACCAAGGGCTCTTCCGGGCTCGAAGGACGATAGACCTTTCCATTCGGGACGCGTCGACGACATCCGCCATCTGCTTTCCGAGGGCCGGCCTGAACAGCCGGCCCTCGGCGCGCTCAGTCGTTTCGAGCCCTACTGCATGACCGATGCAGCGCGTACGTGACGTGCAACAGCAAATATTATGGGCGAATGGCGCCGATACCGGCCAACCATGACGGACGCTCCAATCCCAAGGCCATCGGCCAAGTTCGAGTTGTCACGTTTGCCGCCACAGGCTCCAGAGACTGCCGGCCAACAGGAGCCCGATCACGAGCAGGATGGCCACGAACATCTGCATGACGTCAAAGTTCAGAGAATCGCGCGCGACGAACAGCGCGGTGATGGATCCCGCAAGTATGAAGAAAACGCGGAGGATCAGACTCATGGCTTCCTCGCTGCAACCTGGTGCGACCGTTTCATCGTAACGGCTCGCGGCGGTGAGGATTTGCGACAGATCAAGCCGGTGCGACGTTCAATGCTGGAGGACGTACTGTCCCGGCGCATCACCAAGCGACGATACACCCTCGGGCGCGTGAAGCACCGATTGCGCCGGCACCCACACACCGGAATGCGCCGTGAGGAACCGAACCCATTCCAGCCACCAGGATCCGTCGCGATTCACCGCCGTCCGCAGCCACTCGTCGGGGCCGACGTAGGGTTGATCCGCCTTCTTCTCCAACAACTGATAGCTGCGCCCCTCCTCCGACGGCGGAGCAACGATGCCGGCGTTGTGACCGCCGCTCGCCAGCACGAAGGTGATATCGGCATCGGCCAACAGGTGAACCTTGTGAACCGACCGCCAGGGCGCGACGTGATCGCGGACAGTGCCGACCGCGAACATGGGGACACGAAGATCGGAAAGCGCCACCGGCTGTCCGTCCACCAGATAGCGGCCCTCGGCAAGGTCGTTGTTGAGAAACAGCTTGCGCAGATAGTCCGAATGCATCCGGTAGGGCATGCGGGTCGCGTCCGCGTTCCATGACATCAGATCACTCGGCGCGGCGCGCTCGCCCATGAGATAATCGCGGACCAGGCGCGACCAGATCATGTCGTTCGACCGCAGCAACTGAAACGCACCAGCCATCTGCGCCGTCTCGAGCACGCCGCGCTGCCGCATCATATCCTCGAGGAACGCGACCTGGCTTTCATTGATGAAGAGCGTCAGTTCGCCGGCGTCGGTGAAATCGACCTGGGCTGCCAAGAGCGTTACTGAGCACAGGCAGCCGGGCCGCTCCTTCTGCAGCCGAGCTGCTGCAATTGCTAGCAGCGTCCCACCGAGGCAGTAGCCAGCGGCATGGATCGGACGTTCGGGAACGAGCTGATTGATCACGTCGATCGCGGCGTCGATCCCGAGCTTGCGATAGTGATCGAGACCAAGTTCGCGATCGGCCGGCTCCGGATTTCGCCACGAGATCATGAACACGGTGAAGCCGCGCTCGACCAGGAACCGTACGAGCGAATTCTGCGGCGAGAGATCGAGGATGTAATACTTCATGATCCAGGCCGGCACGATCAACACCGGCTCGGGGCAAACGTCGGCTGTTGCGGGTGCGTATTGGATGAGCTCGATCAGCTCATTCCGGTAGACAACCTTGCCCTTGGTCGCGGCAACGTCCTTGCCGACCACAAATGGGGCCGGTCCGGGCGGCTTGGCACTCAACAGGTCCCTGCAGTCTTCCAACCAGTTATGCCAGCCCGACACGAAGTTGCCGCCACCAGAGTCCATGGCCTCGCGCAGGACCTCTGGGTTGCTGAACGCAAAGTTGGACGGCGCAACAACATCGAGGCATTGCCGGACGGTAAAATCCACGACCGCTGCATTTGCTTTTGAGACGCCGTGCAGGCCGCTGGCCGCCGAATGCCACCATTGCTCACCCAGCAGGAATGCCTGCGCCATGATGTTGAAGGCCGGCAATGCCCAGTCCTGGCCGGCAAATCGGTTGTCACCCGGTTGAGGCTTGACCATGAACCAGGGCTGCCAGGCAGCATGCGGCATCGACACCATGCGCGCGAAGCGCGCGCCTTCAGCTAGCGCATTCAGCGCCAGTTGAAGCCGTTTACCGGGTGAAGCCGCAAGGTGGAGTTGCCAATCGGCGAAAGCGAGCGCGAGGCCGGCCGGTGAAAGCCCCCCAGTCCATCGCGCCATCGCCGCGTGAACGAGTTGGTCGAGCGATTCGGCACCGGTCAATGGCGCGACTTCGGGCTGTACTAAAGCAGGCGTTCCGGCACCCGTCACGTCGTCATTGGCAGGAGTTGTGGGCTGGTCGAGAATTGCATGGACTGTCATCGCTCGCCTCCTTGCTCGAGCCGGATGAGCTCGGGCGCAATCTATCTTTCGGTCTGGCATCTGCTCAGACGCCGGCCTTTGCCGCTCAGCCGAGGCGGAATCGCTTCCGACCCAGCGCCACGATCTCGGCGTCGGTCGGATGATCGCTCGGCTCGACATGCAAATTGAGGTCGGGCCGCTCCGCCTTGAGATACTGCGTCAGCTCGGCCTTCTCGATACCTGGGCCGATGACGAGCAAATCGCTGCAACCGCTTACGGCTTCGCCTACCCGGGCAAGAAATGTCGCATCGACCTGGACGCGACCATCGCCGATCGTATTCGCCTTGTGATGCAGATGCTGCGACGCCAGATGCGCATGGACGGCCGTCGCGCTGACACCTGTCAACCCAATGCCGAAAACCTTCGCGATAAGGTGATCGATCCAAACGACGGCGTGTGCATGTGACTGCAGGGTCATCTCGCTCATGAAGTAACTCCGGTGCTTGCTTTCTCTACTTCTCTCAATCGACGCGCCAATGCCGCAAGCAGCTCCCTGCGACTGACAATACCGACGACCGTTCTGGCGCAGAGCACCGGAATCTGGACGACATTGTAGATATCCATCTGCGTGACCACATCCTCGATCGATGCCTCGACATCGACGGTGATCGGCGAGCCGCTCATGAGTGAGCCTACCTGCTGCGTGCGCATGCGCTCGCGTTCAGGTGTATTCTCCGCAATGCCAAGCAGAGACTCCAGCCAGTTTCCTGACGGCGGGCTGATGCCAAGCTCATCGCGATGGAGGAAATCGCCCTCCGACACCATGCCGACGAGGTCGCCGGCGTCGTCGATCACTGGCAGGCCGCGCTGATCGGTTTCAAGCAGCAGCTCGACGGCACTGAGCACTGTGGCGGTCGGCTTGATCGACGCGAATGAACTGCGCATCACATCGGTTGCGAGCATCGTGATCTCTCCCATTCAGCACATATGTTGGCCGCCATTGATCGACAGTGTCGACCCGGTGATGAACCCTGCTTCGTCGGCGGCAAGAAACGCAACGGCACGGGCAATTTCTTCCGGCTGTCCCAGCCGCCCGACCGGGATCTGCGGCAGGATGGAGTTCTGCATGACATCGGCCGGCACGGCGGCCAGCATCTCGGTATCGATGTAGCCCGGACAGATCGCATTGACCGTGATTCCGAACCGCGCGCTTTCGAGGGCGAGCGCGCGGGTGAAGCCAAGCTCGGCCGCCTTCGCCGCGGCATAGTTCGTCTGGCCGATCTGGCCCTTCTGACCATTGATCGACGAGATGTTGATGATCCGCCCGAACTTGCGCGCCCGCATGCCCTCGATGAGAGGCCGGCACATGTTGAACAACGAATCGAGATCGGTTCGGATCACCGCGTCCCATTGCGGCTTGGTCATTCGATGCAGTGTGGCGTCGCGCACGATACCGGCGTTGTTGACCAGGATGTCGATTGGGCCCAGCGCCGCCTCCACCTCGTGGACACCGGCTGCGCAGGCCTGGAAGTTCGCGACATCCCACTGGAATACGGGAATTCCGGTCTGATCCTGAAACGACCATGCGGCCCCTGCGTTTCCGGCATAGCAGGCCGCAACCCGGCATCCGGCGGTAGCGAGGGCGCGCGAGATCGCGGCGCCAATTCCCCTGCTTCCACCCGTAACCAATGCGACGCGCACCATGCAGGCTCCTCCAAGCTGGACGCAACATTTGCGCGAAGTGCACGTGCGATGAATTGATCTCGCTCAATTAGAATCCACGAACGCGCATGAGGCAGATCAAATTGGCCGGCCTCGACCCGTGCTCTGATGGCACTTGCTTTTCCACCCCTTTGGAGAACAGCCATGTTCAAGAACATCCTCGTCCACATTCCGACGGAGCTGTCGCCACGTCCAGCGGTCGACGGATCGGTCTCGCTCGCGCTCGGCACGGGCGCGCATCTCGACGCAATGGCGATCGGCTACGAAACTGCGAGCGCACCGTTCGTCGTCGAAGGGAGCGTGGCGGTCGCCTCGCTGTTCGACGCTGAACATGCACAGGCCCTGGAACGCGCCGAGGCTGCGCTGCGCGTCTTCGACATAGAGGCGCGAAATGCTGGGATATCCTACGCAACCCGCGCCGTGGGGGCGCTCCCCATCGATGCGCGCGAGATGATCTGCGCCAGCGCGCGACTGCATGACCTGACGGTGGTGGTGCAGCCGCTGGGCGAATACAACAGCTACGACAACGTGATCCCGCGCGAGCTATTGTTCCGGGCTGGCGGTCCCGTCCTGTTCATGCCCTACACGTTCCATGGCGCATTCTCGGCGAAACGGATCGGGATCTGCTGGGACGGCAGCCGGCTTGCTGCCCGCGCCCTCCATGACGCGATGCCGCTGCTGCGCGCAGCCGACGCTCTCACCGTCATCACCATCGATGGCACCGATCCAATTCCCTCAGAAGCCTCCACCGATCATCTGGTGCGGTATCTCGCAAAGGAAGGGCTTCCGGCCAAGATCACGTCGTTGCCGGCGTCCAGGTCAGAAGTTCAGTCGATCCTGCTGTCGATCGCGGCGGATGAGAGCCTCGACCTTCTGGTGATGGGTGGATACGGCCACTCCCGCCTGCAGGAAACTCTGCTCGGCGGCGTGACGCGCAACATGCTGCGCGCGATGACCATCCCCGTCCTGATGTCCCACTAAGCGCGAGCCGTCTCGTGAAACATCCTGCCAGGACATTTCAGCGTCATGTCGCTCGCGGCCTCGCCGTCATCGGCGCGATCTGCGCCGCGCTGACCTCGGCCGCTGCCGACGAGGCGCAAGGCCGGCGCCTGGCGCAGTTTTACTGCGCCCGCTGCCATTCGATCGACCGGGTCAGCCCGAGCCCGCTGAAGATAGCTCCACCGTTCCGGACCTTGCACGAGCGCTATCCGGTCGAGATGCTGCAGGAAGCGCTGGCGGAAGGGATCGTCACCGGCCATCCGACCATGCCCCAGTTCAGCTTCGAGCCGGACCAAGTGGGCGATTTCATCCTGTTCTTGAAATCTCTGGAGCGCGGCCCGGCAGACCGTTGAGCCAGGTCAACGTGCGGGGCACGCGAAGCTTTATTGTTCGTTTCTCAACACGGAGGTCCAAACATGCGTGCGCATCAGATCATGACCAAGCACATCATCGCCGTCAGCCCGCACACGAAGATCCTGGATGCGGCCAACATCATGCTGCGATGCCATCTCAGCGGTCTGCCGGTGATGGACGAAGACGGCACCCTCAGGGGCATGGTGTCCGAGGGAGATTTCCTGGAACGCAGCGAGATCGGCACAGGACACAAGCGCTCAGCATGGCTGGAACTGTTCACGGGGGCGGGTCGCGCCGCGACCGATTTCGTGCATGAGCGCGGCCGCAAAGTCGAAGATGTCATGACGGCGAACCCGATCACCGTCGAGGAGCAGACGCCGCTCGAGGAGATCGTGCATCTGATGCACAAGCATGGCGTGAAGCGAGTGCCGGTCGTGAACGGCAAGACCATGGTCGGAATCGTCACCCGGGCGGACATCCTGCAGGCTGTCGCATCGCTGGCGCGCGAAGTTCCCGACCCGACCGCCGACGACAGCCATATCCGCGAACGGATCCTGCGCGAAATCAACGCCACCGGCTGGCGTCCGGCCGGCTTCCAGGTCTGGGTGCGCAACGGCGTCGTGCATCTGAACGGCCTGATCTTCGATGACCGCGCACGCCAGGCCGCGATCGTGCTCGCCGAGAACACCTCGGGCGTCAAGGAGGTCCATGATCACCTCTGCTTCGTTGACGGTTATTCCGGCTACTATGTGGAATCGCCGGAAGACATCAAGGCGGCCGGCTGATCAATCGAGGAGCCCAACATGGCAATGAGCACACTGCTTGTCGTCACGGCCGTCTGTCTCATCTTCTCGCTCTTTGCGCTCGTGCTCGCCGTGACCGATCGCAGCACGACGCGCTGGCTTCGGGAAGAGGACGGGAATGGAGCCAGCACGCGCGCTGCCTATCCCGACAAGAACGGCCGCTAGCCTCTCCTCTTGAGCGACGCGCCGCGCGACCGATGTCTCGGCGCGCGGCTACTTTGTCCGGCGCCTACGTATAAATACGTAAGTGGCTTCTACTTAGGGGAAATATCCAAATTTCCCGATCCAGGAGATGCGATCAATCTGCCTCCATTGATCTTCCCATCCATGGAGTGCCGCCATGCAGACCCAGAACGCCATTTCACTCGAGAACAGCCGTCACCCGACCAGCATCCTCAGCCGGCAGGCGCGCGTTGATGGGCCCTTCGGCATGATCGGGACGCCGATGCGGTTCGCACGCAACAGCGAGATCTACGGCGAGGACGAGGCCGCGGAATATCTCTACCAGGTCGTTTCCGGCGCCGTCCGAACCTACAAGGTTCTGGAGGACGGACGTCGCCAGATCGGCGCATTTTATCTGCCCGGGGATATCTTCGGCTTTGAGGCCGGCGAGACCCATATCTCCTCGGCCGAGGCCGTCTCCGAGACGCGGGTCATCGTGGTCAAGCGCGCCGCGCTCATGGTCCGTGCCGGCCACGAAAAGGACCTGGCACGGCAACTGTGGGATGCGACGGCCCAGGAATTGCGTCGTTTCCAGGAGCATCTGATGCTGCTGATCTGCAGCGCCGAAGATCGTGTCGTCGGCTTCCTTCATGACATGGCGCGCCGCGCCGTCAAGAATGCCGCCATCGAGCTTCCGATGTCGCGCCAGGATATCGCTGACTATCTCGGTCTGACGATCGAAACGGTATCACGCACCTTTACCCAGCTCGAGCAGAACGGCGTGATCGCACTTCCGACCTCGCGCCGGGTGGAACTGCGCAAGTGTGCGATGTCAAACCGGATCATGGCGGCGTAAGCGAAGGGCGCGCCAAGCTCCGATGACCCCTGGCGATCACCCATGGGCCGAACAGGCTGCCGCGCTCACAAGCTATCCCACGGCTCCGCATCGGCGACGCTGATTACCGGACATGGTTCAGGTCGGTTCCGGCGACCGGCCTCAATCTACCTGCATGTGGTGCCGTCTTGCCGGTCGATGTGCTGCGGTCACGCCGTTCAGGTGGCCGGTCGAACGATCGGAAAGCATAGATCGTTACCAACTGTCGGCGGCTTGCCCAACTCGGTTGCCTGCCCAATGCCGGGCCTATCAGCGCAATTGCACGATCGTCCGGTTGATAAGGATCAACACACGTTGCTCCTTCCAGGAGTTAGCTGGGGTTTGTCAGCTCATGTCGGAGGATCTACGCCGTGCGCGTACGGGAGATCATGTCACGGAACGTCATCACAATCGATGCCGATGCATCGGTGATCGATGCCATCAAGACGATGCTGTCCCATCACGTCAGCGGCCTTCCTGTCGTCGATCGGGATGGAGCTCTCATCGGGATCCTGTCCGACGGTGATTTTATCCGGCGCGTGGAAGTGGGAACGGAGAAGCACCGCGGCCGCTGGCTTGCGATGCTCGCGGGCACGAACCAGGTCGCGCTTGACTTCGTCCGCCAACACGGCCGCACGGTCAATCAGATCATGTCGCCCAACCCGATTACTATCGAAGAGGACACCCCGCTTGAGCAGGTCGTTCAACTCATGGAATCGCACGGCGTGACACGATTTCCAGTCGTGCGTGATAAAAAGGTGGTCGGGATGGTCACACGCACGGATTTCATGACCGCCATCGCAAACCTTCGCCTCGACCTATCCTCCTCTTCCGGCAACGACGATCAGATTTGCGCATCCGTCATTGCGGCACTGGCGCATGCGTCCTGGCGGCCTGCTGCGCTGAACGTGAGTGTGCGCGACGGCGTCGTCAGCTTGCGCGGCAACATCCGCAACGACAATGCGCGCAAGGCGTCGACCGTTGCGGTGGAGAACGTTGCGGGCGTGAGGCGGGTCGACGACCAATTGGTGAAAATCACCTACCCACCGCCGGAAGAGGACTATGGCGGCGGCGACTTTGTCTCGTTGGAGGAAGAGCCTTCGACGGAAGACGATCAGCCCTTTTAGGCTGGCGAGAGGCCCCGATGATCGTGCCGATGGCGCCTGGGCATCGCCAGATCAGGCGCCAGCTCGGTTTTCAGGCAGGATCGATCGCCTCCCGGTGAATTTCCTCGCTCGACTCGTCGATGACCACCACGTGACGATCGACGTCGCCAGAGGGATTCTCGCTGCGAATCCTGCTCGCCATTTGCTTGCTGTGCGTGATCGCGGCGGCGGCGTTCGCGAATTCAAGTCCGATCCGATCACGGACCGGGACGCCGTCCTTCGTGTCGAAGTAGTAGGTTCTCATCAGGATCTACAGGCCTCCGACCAAACAGCCCCGCCCAAAGAAGCTGCCAGCTTACGCCTGCCGGCAGCTTCAGTGGGGCTGGCTGTGCGCAGTTGGGGGGGGAATCTGCGCGACCCAAGCAAAGCGGATTGCGGGCGTGTCGAACTTGATCTCCATCAACCCGGCTTGCGATTTTCCGTCGCACCTCGCAACGCAATCTGCCCCGATGCAGGCGGGAGCGGCCCGGCCCCGCAGCCGCCCAATAGGCTACCCACTGCCGCGCCCATCATCGTGACCCGGTCCTTATTCCGCGGCCTTAGGCCTTGGGTTTTGCTTGCGCCACTCGACCAGCTTGGCCTCTTCCTCAGCCAGCAGCTTGTGAAGCATTTCGATCTTCCGTGCGTCAGCCTCTGTGGCCAGCAGCTCCTTGTAGTGGGCGATGTTCGCCCTGAAAACGAAATCAGCCATGGCCCACTCCCCTCGCACAGGAGCCAAAAACGATCTCGTCGAACTGACGCGGGCATAACAACATACGTTACTGTATACACAGTGGAACTACGGTGTCCCCTATCAAATTCGCTGTCGGCCAAACGTCAGCAATTCCGCCCTACTGAGACCGCCCTCCCAAGCAATTCAAGCCATTGCTGTCGGAAACGGGCCAGAAACAACAAAGCCACTCCGGGCGGTCAAGTCGTGAGCGGCGTTGCCAGACTCTGGCTTCGCCTCCATGGAATCGCGAGTTTCGATACCTAGCCAATGGATTACCGGCAATGCGTGTCCTGGCCGAGCCGGATTGAGCCACGTCAACCCCGGACCCAAGCGGTCGCACTAGGTTGCGTTGCCAATCCTTCCAGCATCGCGAGATCCTCATGCCGCTCAAGCCGTCTGCGTATGGCCCAGCCGTTGAAGCGTTCTGGCGGGAGCCAACCGATTCGCTCTTGCGCAGTCTCGACACCGAACGGTGCGGTCTGCGCCAACAGGAGGCCGAAAAGCGGCTCGCCCGGATCGGCCCGAACCTCGCAGAGCCATCGCGCACGCGATCGATCCTGCAGAAGATCGTACATCGTCTGGTCAATCCGCTGATTGCCATCCTGATCGTGGCGGCGGCCGTGTCGGGGTTCAGCGGCGACCTCGCGAGCTTTGTGATCATTACGATAGTGGTGGGCCTGTCACTGACGCTGGACATCCTGCAGGAACATCGCGCGGAAGTCGCTGCCGATGCCTTGCGGCGCTCGGTTGCGATCCAGGCCGATGTCATTCGCGATGGTGCAATTGTGGCGCTGCCAATCAGCGAACTCGTCCCCGGAGATGTCGTGGAGCTGCGGACCGGCGACCTCGTGCCGGCCGACGGGGTCGCGCTTATGGCCCGCGATTTCCAGCTGAACGAGGCCCTCATGACGGGTGAACCGTTTCCGGCCACGAAGACGACGGAGCCATGCGCCACGAGTCTGCCTGCGGAAGCGAGCAATGCCCTGTTCGCCGGCACCAGCGTCGTCGGCGGTGGCGGGGTGATGCTTGTCGTCGAGACCGGGCGTCGTACGCGCTTCGGCATGATCAGCGCCGAGCTGTTGGCGAACGATCCTCCAAGCGCCCTCGAGCAGGGCGTCCACAAGCTTGGCCTGCTCATTCTCAAGCTTACGCTTTTCTTGACGCTGTTCGTGCTGCTCGCCCATCTCGTGGCACATCGGCCGGCCATGGAATCGTTCCTGTTTGCCGTCGCGCTGGCCGTCGGCCTGACACCCGAGCTCTTGCCGATGGTGATGACGGTGACGTTGGCGCGCGGAGCGCAGCGGATGGCGAAGCGGCAGGTGATCGTCAAGAGGCTGTCTGCCATCCATGATCTCGGTGCGATGGACACGCTATGCGTCGACAAGACCGGCACGCTGACAGAAGCCAAGATCACGCTCGCGGCACATCTCGATCCCGCGGGACGCCCCAGCGATCGGGTGCTCGAGCTGGCCCGATTGAACAGCGCGTTCCAGACCGGCATTCACAGCCCGCTGGATGAGGCATTGCTTGCCGCAGACAGCCCGCCGGGAAGTAGCGCCTGGACCCGGCTGGCCGAGATCCCGTTTGACTTCGAGCGGCGCTGCCTCTCGGTGCTTGCGGCGCGAGGTAGCGACCGATTTCTGATCGTCAAGGGCGCGCCGGAAGCGATCATGGCCCGCGCGGTCGCGGTCGAGGTCGATGGCTTGGCCCGACCGCTGGATGACAACCACCGCGCTCAGCTCGTTCGTCTGCAGGATGACCATGCCCGGCAAGGCTTTCGGCTGCTCGGCGTCGCTATCCGGACCATGGCACCGGATCAGCTCGACGTCACGACTGAGGACGAAGCCGTCCTTACGGTAGTCGGCTTCTGCGCCTTCGCGGACCCTCCCAAGCGCGATGCGGCCGACTCGGTCCGGGATCTGCGGGCACGCGGCGTCGGCATCAAGGTGCTCTCCGGAGACCACGCTGCGGTGGTCGCACATGTCGCGGATGCCGTCGGCCTACCCTCGGGTCGCATCCTGACCGGCAGCGAGATCGCCGATTTGAGCGATCAGGCACTCGCCGCCCAGATCGAGGATGTCGACCTGTTCGCCAGGATCGACCCCGAGCAGAAGCGACGAATCATTCGAGCCCTGCGCCGGCGTGGTCACGTCGTCGGCTTCATGGGCGACGGCGTCAACGACGCTCCGGCGATTCATGCCGCCCATGTCGGAATATCCGTCGCCGGCGCGACTGAAGTGGCACGCGCCGCCGCGGACATGATCCTGCTGGCGCCGGACCTCTCGGTGCTGGGTGCGGGCGTGATCGAGGGACGACGAACCTTCGCAAACATCCTGAAATATGTCCGCATGGGAACCAGCTCGAATTTCGGCAACATGCTATCGATGGCGCTGGCATCCATTGCGCTGCCGTTCCTGCCGCTATTGCCGCTGCAGATCCTCCTCAACAACCTGCTCTACGATCTCTCCGAGATCGGCATTCCATTCGACGAAATCGACGAGGAGGATGCCGAGAGACCTCAATCATGGAATATGGCGGATATCCTGCGGTTCACGTTCGTCATGGGCTCGATTTCATCGCTGTTCGACGTCGCGACTTTCACCATTCTCCTGAAGGTCTTCCACACCGATGCGGCCGCGTTCCAAACCGGCTGGTTCCTGGAATCGATCGCTACGCAGATCCTCGTGATCTTCCTGATCCGCTCGCGGCGGCCGCCGTGGCGCGCCAGCCGCCCGCATCGCATCCTGGCGTTGGGCTCGCTGGGCGCACTTGCTTCAGGCATCTTCCTGGCGCTGGGACCGTTCGGTTCCTTGTTCAGTTTCGCGGACCTGCCGCCTGTGCTCCTGGGTGTGATAGCTTTGATAACGATCAGCTACCTCGCCATGGCCGAAGCCGGAAAGCATCTTGCGCTCCCAGCCGCCGCACAGCCAAATCGCGCCACGCTGGCGCGACAGCATCCCGCCAGCGATGCCGCACTGAATGGACGACACACAGACACTACCCATTAGCGGGAGCACGGATCAGTGTTGATCCGCATCAAGGCCATTCTTTCCCCGAATGCGATCCTCGCACTGATACGATAAATGGCTTTGACCACAAATGGATCGATCACGGCAACGGAACGCACAGAGACCTGACGACACGAGCGATAGCAATGCTCGGGCCGCTATAGCCTCTACACCGGCCCCAACATTCAACCAGCTGGTCCGACGCCGCCAGCGTCGAAACGGCCCGACGGTCTCATGGTACGGCCGTCTGCTGATCGTTGGAGCATTGCTGGTCGCCGCCGGCTGGCAGATCTTCCAGCTGCTTCTGACTATCATGACTCTCGACTGAAGGTTCGTTGGACGGATTTCGGGCTCAGCGGGACATCGGAGGGCGCGTCCTGCACCAACTCGACTGAACCATACGCGTCGGAGTTCGACTTTCGGAAGTACACCGAGCCCTCTCCCGGAACGCTCACGCAATGATGCTTCCTGGCAAATTGTGCGACCTTGGCGGCAGCGACCTCGTTGATCCCAAATAACCGCTCATAATCACGATCGGAGATCCTTAGAACAGCGCCGTCGCCGAGACGGTCGAGTCGCGTTCGCAACTCGGCGAGAGTGAGGCCTTCATTCATTACCGCTACCAGATCTCTAGACCGAGCTGGACTTCTGCCGAGTGTTGATTCCCAGCAACGGGTAGAGCGGACAGTAGGAGAAGAACGCTGTCGCAATCAGGACGAATCCGAGAGTCCCGACGACCAGCCACCCCGCTCCAAGCGAGCCGTCCTTCACGGTGTATGCAATCAGAGCCAAGCCGATGATGATCCGGGCGTACTGATCAATGAGTCCGACGTTGCGTGTCATGGCAATGTGCCTCCTTTGATGCATTCCCACTTGAACGCATTCCGGCGCAGGGCGATTGATCGTGATCAATTCACACGGTGCAGACCACCAACCAGCGCCAGCCCCGCGGGACGCAGCCGACTAGCAATTGACACTGTGCCGTTCGAGATAGCTCGCGACATCTCGCAAGCGGCGGGTGGCTGCGTCCTGCTTGTCAGACGTCGGTCGCCTGCCTAATCCGGATCCTGCCCGACGCTGCGAGCCGAGCACGCGAGCGCCTCATACCCGGCCGCAATCTTCATGAAGTGATCGCGAGTCGCCTGGTCTCGATGTCGTGCAGCCTGGCGCTTCGTCCGCTCGGCGCGGGACGCCATATTCTCAGCCTCTCGGGCGGCAAGGACAGCGCGGCACTGGCCGTATACATGCGCGACCGCGTTCCCGAGATGGAGTACATCTTCCACGATACCGAGAAGGAACTGCCAGAGACGTACGAATATCTCGGTCGGCCCGAGGCGATTCTCGGGAAGCCGATCGCTAGGACCTCGCCCACCGATAGTTTCGACCATTGGCTTTCGGTCTACGGAGGGATGCTTCCTTCCAACCACCGACGCTGGTGCACGCGGATGCTCAAGCTCAAGCCGTTCGAGAACTACGTCGGCGACGATCCTGTGTTTAACTACGTCGGCCTGCGCGCGGACGAAGCCCGTACCGGCTACATCTCGACGAAAGCCAACATCACGGCGGTCTATCCCTTCCGCGAGGACGGGTTAGTGCTCGCGGACATCCACCGCATTCTGGAGGAGTCGGGGCTCGGCATGCCCACCTATACCGAGTGGGGCAGGAGCCGGTCGGGATGCTACTTCTGCTTCTATCAGCAGAAGATCGAATGGGTCAGACTGAAGGAGAAGTACCCCGACCTCTACGAGCGAGCGAAGGAGTACGAGGCCGCTAGCCTCAAGCAAGGCGTCGATTTTACGTGGTGTGCATCGGAGTCCCTGGCCGAGCTCGAACGGCCCGAACGTATGGCCGCGATTAAGGCAAATCGGGCGGCTTACGAGGAGCGGCAGCGCCAAAAGCGAGGCAACCGGAGTCTAGCGGAGACGATTGGCGGCCTGGTAGCCGACGACGCGCAGGATAAAGAAGATGGCTGCTTAATTTGCTCTCTTTAGCGTGTGACCGTAAACGTGTGAGTTGGATGGGCTCAAGGAATTGCGTTCCACGACCGCTATCAGCGCACAATGATCGACGCTGCGTCGAAAGCGCTTACGTTCTTGCGCGCTGTCGGCTGTGAACGCGTCAGCCGGCCCGTCGGAACGTCAGCTTCCTCCAAAGGACTCTTTCGCGGTCGCATGGACGGCTTCGAAGCCGACCTGCTCGTACTTCCGCAGCTGGAGTTCTGAGCGCTCCTCGTAATAGCGTTCGGCGACCGCGGTGCAGGCGGTGTCCTCAGGCGGCAGCGCGAGTCAGCCCCACATAAAGGAAGCGGGCGAAAAGCTCGGGAACACGATCGGCCAGATCGTCGATACCGATAAAGAAGACTGCTTCAAATTCCATTCCCTTAACATTGTTGACGTCGAACACCCGCACCTCGCGCGCGTCGCCCACGCTACTATCTTGCATGCGGCCTTTGACCACGATGTTCCACGGCGCGAGAGCGCTCTCTAGCGCTTGGGCAAGCGGGGCTACGCGGCCATCGCCATCGACGAAGATGGCGATGGCCGGAAGGCTTCCGATTGCGAGTTCGACTTCGCGAATGCGTTGCGCAAGCCACGCGGCGGCGCGCGAGGAGGACATATTCTCAGCGAGCAGAGGCGGCACGCCCGCTTCCTCCTCGTCGCGTGGCGGGACCGTTGAGGCCGTAACACCATCAAGGAGCGTTCCGAGCTCGTCCGACAATTCGCGAAGTTGGCGGCTCTGCCGGTAGCCGATGTTGATGTCGCGGGGGTCAAGGCGAATGCCGGCAGTCCGGCTGATCCAGTCCAACTCCGATCCGTCCTGAATGCCGTTCAGCGTGAGGCGCTGTCGAAAACCCCCGCAGGCAAACCAAGACCGGAGCTTTGGAAAAGCAAGCTCGGTGGTGCAGGCAAGCTGAACAGTTGACAGATCGGTTGCTTCATCGACGAACACCTGGATCAGATAGCGGCCTTTTATTCTCTCCAACCATTCATGCCCTGAAGCCAATTCAAGGCGCTCCGGTCCCGGCGAAGCAAGCAGGCGCCGCGCATGCCGCAACATAATGAGGATGAGAACATCGAGTTCGTCAGGCGAGATTTTGTTGCTGCCGACAAATTCCTTAGTGGCATCGCTGACGTCGAAGTGACGCCCCTCTTTCAGAGCGTCGCGCCGGAACGACACGTAGGAGCCGGGTGCACCGAGAACAAATCGGCGTGGTGCCTGGAGGAGCGTACGGAGATGTGCCAGCAGAATAAGCCTGCGTCCGGCGGTGGCGAAACCTTCCTCCGGTGGCAGACGGCTGCCGATGAGTCTGATGATGCGGCCCGAGCGACCACCTAGAGTGCGGCGTTTCTCGGCGACGGCGCGTGCCCAATTGCGCAATGCGGAGACGGCTCGATGTGGCTACATTCGAGTATCCGGCCGGCGCGCTCACGGCCATTCACCTCGAGTTCAGCAATGTCGCCCGCGTCGTATTCCGCGAGCCGACCGAGATCCTCTAGATAGCTTACTAAATATGCACCAGCGATGGCCTGCGAGAGCCGCCTGCCGAGCGGGCTGGAAAATAGAGCGTTTGCACGCCTCGATCCTTCGGTCCCCAATCTACCTTCACGCGCGCAATAAAGGGTTCAATCAGCAGAAGCCGGATGACCCTACGCGCTTCCGCATTGCGAGTGGACACAAAACGTTCGGTCCAATTCTCGCCGGCTATTTGATTCTGCGGATACGCCAGCGTGGGCATGGCCAAGGCAGGGGCTTCCGACGACAGAGCAGATCGCGCAGCGGCTTCAACCGCGTCGAGAGCGGCGAGAATTTCCTCCCCGAGAGCAATGAGGGCCGAATTCTTGTCGGGCGGGGAGCTGTGAGGTTCGCCCTGGACCATGCGATGGCACCTGTAAAATATTGGGCGCGCCATTGCCGGCGCGGTTCAGGCAGTAATGTCTTCCTTTACCCTGCTCGCGACGTTCTTCAAAGCTCGTTGGGAACGGGTGGCGCGAGCCTAACACTGCGACGCGTTCCCGCCATCGCCTCCCCTCACCCGCTGCCACCACGATCGCGACGCCGATCAAGAGATCATCCTGAAAAGAGTTCGGCGATAGAGCCTGTAGATGTCGATCTCGACCAGTTTGCATGAAGAGGCGTGACCGCACCAATTTCGCACCAGAAATGAGCCAATCGACGCGCAACGAACGCGATCGGATGGAGAAAGAAGACAACATCAACGAAGCCGATCGCTATCCCGCCGCTCATAACGGTCTGGCTGGAGGTCTTGGATTCCCGATCCTAATCTCTGCGAGAGCCCTACTCCAGATTTTTCCGCTCTCAAGTCTATCCGTTCTGCCTTCAATCATATCCAATTCTGCGATCGATGAATAAGCGACGTACCCCTCTTGGACTGCATACAGCATCTTGCTGTTATGAAGCGTGCGAAGACGAGGGAGGGTTTTCATCATACGCCGCGGTGTGTAAGCCCAACTGAAATAGATCGTGCTTTGGTGAAATTTGTTGAAGCCCTTGCAATCGCCGATGCACGGCGCGATCATCTCTTCGAGAATGAGCGGCTGATGAAGATTCATATTGATGCCGCCAGCGAGAAACGTATCGGCGGTGGTGTTCAAGATGAAGCCCGCAGCAATTTACGCTCGGTTCTCGACCGAGCTTCAAAACGAAAAGTCGACTGAAGATCAGATCGCTTTGTGTAGGGCCTATGCGGCCCGTCATCAACTCAACGTCGTTGCGACTTTCGAGGACAAGACTCGTTCTGGGGCATCTGTATTCGGCCGCGATGGCTTGATGCAGCTTATGGATGCGGCGCGCCAACAGCGATTCACCGTCGTCGTTGTGGAAGCGTTGGATCGGCTTTCTCGTGACATGGAAGACCTGGCTGGCATCCACAAAAGGTTATCTTTCCAGGGGATTGAAATCCAGGCTGTTCATGACGGCACCGCGGACTCGATCTTGATTGGTATTCGCGGCCTCGTTGGACAGATGCAGCGCGAAGACGGAGCGAAGAAGGTCCGTCGCGGCATGGCCGGTGTGATACGCGACGGTCGACACGCCGGGGGACGCGCCTACGGATATCGAGCCGTTACCGGCAAACCCGGTGAACTCGAAATCGTCGACGACGAAGCTGCGATCGTTCGGCGCATTTTCGCGGCATATGCCGCGGGACGGACGCCCCGAGACATCGCGCACGATCTCAACAGAGAAAACGTTCGTCCACCGCGAGGCCGACGATGGAACGCGTCGACGATCAACGGCAATGCCCAACGTGGTGCTGGGCTCATCTTCAACGAACTCTATGCCGGTCGTATCGTGTGGAACAAAGTTCGAATGGTCAAGGATCCCGATACCGGCAAACGACTATCTCGCCCGAACCCTCGTGACGAGTGGCAGAGCATCGAGGCGCCTCAGCTGCGCATCGTCGATCAGGTCATTTGGGAGCAGGCTCACGCTTTGAAAACCGAAAGGAGCCACTTGGCCAGCCACGTGAAGCGACGGCCGCCGCATCTTCTCTCCGGTCTTCTTCGCTGCGGCTGTTGCCGATCGGGAATGTCGGTTCATGACCGCGACAAGACTGGAAAGACCAGGATTCGGTGTTCGGCGATTCGCGAAAGCGGGATCTGCTCAAATCGCAGGATCATCTACCTGCGCGATATCGAAGGGCTTGTACTCAGCGGCATGGTCGAGGAATTGAAGGATCCACGTCTGATCGAGACCTATGTACGCAGCTACAACAATGAGCGGGAGCGGCTTGCGGGGAACGCGGTCGCGGTGCGCGCGCGACTTGTGGCGAAACGTGACCGGATCGAAGGCGAGCGGCAACGGAACATTGATCTTGTGATCAAGTACGTCATCTCCGAGGAGGATGCCAAGCAGCGGATCGCGGAGCTAAAGGAAGAGCGACTGCGCGTCGAGGCCGAAATGGCCGCACTCGAAGAGGCGCCAGTCCCCATCGCGCTGCACCCAGCTACCCTAGACCGCTACATCAGAACAGTGAACACACTTGCCGAGATAATGGCTGAGCATTCAAAGGCAGAGGACGATCGGGGTTCTCTGATCGAGGATTTTCGGGCCCTTGTGCACAGCGTAACTGTTCACCCAAAAGGACCCAGGAAAGGCTGGGAGGTTGAAGTGAAAGGCAAACTCGCCGCCCTAATAGGCGGGGACATCTTTCCTCAGGCCCACCGTAATAGTGGGGGATACATGGTAGCGGGAGAGGGACTCGAACCCCCGACCCCAGGATTATGATTCCCGTGCTCTAACCAGCTGAGCTACCCCGCCATGGGCTCGCGATCGGCGGCGTAGAGCCGCGGGTGCGAACGCGCGGCATATAAAGAGTGGCACGCACGCCTGTCAAGCAAACCCGGACGGGACCGCAAACTATTGCAGACAGAGGCTATTTTGGCCTGACCGAGGGGTCGCCGCCGGGGCTGCCGGGTGGAGGAATCACCGGCGTGTTGCCGCCTTGCGGGGTCGGCGCACGCATTTCGGGGTCGACGCCGGCCGGCGGACACAGCACGCCGTCGGATTTGGCGAGCTTGTCGCCCAAAGCTTGCCCGGTGGTGGTTCCCTCCGGAACCGCAACACCCGGATGCGAAGGCTGCTGCGGCGCGCAATTCGCGGCCGCGCGAGACGGCGCCGGCGGCGCAGTCTGTGCCGGCGGCGTGGCGGCCGTGGGCGGCGCCTGCGCCGCGGCAACGACGGGCGCCATGATCAGGGCACAGGATAAAGCGAGTGTTCGATTGATCCTCATGACGAGAAAACCGAGACGACGCGCCGATGTTCCCGTCAAAATCGCCGCAGTCTCACGATTTGCGGAAACGGATCAGCGAGAAATGCCCCATCGGCGGCATCGGCCGGCGTTCCGCGAGGCTGACGCCGCCATGCTTGGCGGCCCAATCGGTCAGCCGCTCCCACGGAAATTCCGGACGCCAGCCGAGCCGCCGCGCCAGCGGCGCGAAGGCGAGCTCGAAGATGCGGCGCGGGCCGCTCTCGGCGCCGATGTGATTGACCAGGATCAGTTCGCCGCCCGGCTTCAGCACGCGAATGAAATCATCGAGCGTCGCTTCGGGATCGGGCACTGCGGTGATGACGTATTGCGCGACCACCGCGTCGAAAAACGAATCCGGAAATGCGAGGTGCTTGGCGTCCATCACCGCCAGCGTCTCGACATTGCTGAGGCCCAGCGCGCGCACGCGCTTGAGCGCCCGCCGCAGCATCGGCTCGGAAATATCGACGCCACACAGCTTTGTGGTGCGCGCATATTCCGACAGCGACAGCCCTGTGCCGACGCCGACATCAAGCACACGTCCACCGATCCGGTCGGCCTCCGCGATCGTCGACTGACGGCCCTGATCGAACACCTTGCCGAACACGAGATCGTAGATCGGTGCCCAGCGGCCATACGCCTTTTCGACCCCCTCGCGGTCGATGTCCCCAGCCATTCCCCTGCCCCGATGCTTCTTCTGTCTAGCCGCGAACCGCTTCCGCGAGCGGCGCCATCGCATCCTGCGTCGCGGCCCGCGCCACGCGGCTCGCGCTCGCACTTCTGATGAAGCCGCCGCCGAGCACGCGCGCCTGCCCGGAGGCCGCGTCGTAGAACACGCAGGCCTGGCCGGGCGACACACCCTCCTCGCCGGCGACGAGCTCGACCTCATAGCCGCCATCGGTGGCGCGCAACCATGCCGGCTGCGGCGCGCGCGTCGAACGCACGCGGACATAGATCTCGATACCCTCGCCGATCACGCGGTCTAGCGCGCCGTCGCCGATCCAGTTGACGTCGCGCAGCGCGATGCGATCCATCCGCAGCGCCTCGCGCGGCCCGACCACGACCCGGCGCGTCGCCGCATCGAGCTTGACCACATAGAGCGGATGGCCTGAGGCGATGCCGAGCCCCTTGCGCTGGCCGACGGTGAAATGAACGATGCCCTGGTGCTGGCCGATGACGTTGCCGGCGAGATCGACGATGTCGCCCGGCGCGATCGCATTCGGCTTCAGCCGTCCGATGATGTCGGTGTAGCGGCCGGTCGGCACGAAGCAGATGTCCTGGCTGTCCTGCTTGTCGGCGACCTCGAGATCGAAGCGCCGCGCCAGCTCGCGGGTCTGCGGCTTGGTCATGTCGCCGAGCGGGAAGCGCAGGAAGTCGAGCTGCTCGCGCGTGGTCGCGAACAGGAAATAGCTCTGGTCGCGATCGGCATCCGCCGCGCAAGTCAGCGAGCGCGATCCGTCGGCAAGCCGGCGCGAGGCGACATAATGTCCGGTGGCGAGCGCCTGCGCGCCGAGCTCGCGCGCGGTCGAGAGCAGATCGCGAAACTTGACCGAACGGTTGCATTCGATGCACGGCACCGGCGTCTCGCCGAGCGCGTAGCTGTCGGCGAAATTGTCGATCACGGATTGCTTGAAGCGGCTTTCGTAATCGAGCACGTAATGCGGGATGCCGATCCGCTCCGCGACATTGCGCGCATCGTGGATGTCGCGGCCGGCGCAGCAGGCGCCCTTGCGATGGGTCGCAGCACCATGGTCGTAGAGCTGCAGCGTGATCCCGACCACGTCATAGCCCTGCGACTTCAACAGCGCAGCCGTCACCGACGAGTCGACGCCGCCGGACATGGCAACGACGATCCGTGTGTCTTCAGGGCGGCCTTCAAGATCCAAACTGTTGAGCATCTCTAAGCGGTCATTGGTCACTGTCGCGGCGAGCTTATGCGCTCCGCGACCAAATTGGAAAAAGCCTTTGTCCAGAAAGCCTTAGAACGCGCCCAAGGCCGATTCGGTCGGTTCGGGACGCGTCGGAGGCCACCTTTAATATAGGCCGTATTCCGGCGAGGCAATCCGGCGGAATCCGTGCCTTGCCGTGCGCGGACGGCAAATCTTGCCGCCGGGCAAAAAGGAGGCCTGTCTGGAACCCGTTCCAGGCCGCACACGCAGCTCTTAACCAATTGAAATAACTCACTATTTGTAACGCGCGATGATTGGCCCGCTCCTTGCTGACAATACGCCGGAAGTCTCATTTGCGAGGGTTGGCAGTGGTGAGCGTGACGTCGGAAGCATTGGCAAGCCGGTCTTTTCAGGGCGCGGCACCGCGGTCGCCGCGGCCCGATCCCGCCCCGCAGGCGGGGAACGACGGCTTTGCCGCGCTGGTCGACAGCAATTCTGCATCCACGAGCGACAACAACAGGTACGACGCCCAACCGGCGCCCGCGCGCCGGTCCGACGATTCGACCTCGACGACCGACACGCGCTCCCGCGACAACAACACGGCCCCCGACCGGACGTCGCGGGATTCCGGCAGCTCGCGCGACGACAACAAGGTCGATAGCGACAGCGACGCGCCACCCAAGACCAAGTCGAAATCGAAGTCGGACGACTCGAAGTCGAGCACCGACGCGCAATCCACCGGCGACAAGGCCACGACACAAGCCGTACCGCAGCCGGACCCATCCAATGCGGCAGCGGCCAACGCCGTGGTTGCCGTTCCCGTCGCCGCCGCACCGGCGACCGACCCGGCAGCGGCGACCGCGCCAGCCGGCCAGCCGGCCGCACCGCTTGCGATCGCGGCTGCCGCCATCGCGGCCAGCTCCGCCATCGCCGCGACCGGTGCGCCGGCCGGCAGCGGCGCGCCTGCCGGCGCCGACACCGCAACGGCGGCGACCACTGCGGCGAATGCCGACAAGGTCGCCAAGGCGGCCGGCGTCAAGACCGAGGGACAGGTCATCACGACAGATGCGGCAACGGTTTCCGGCGCAGCGACGGCGACCGGCGATGCGACACTCGCCGCCACCGTCGCCGCCGGGACGCCTGCCACGAAGACGACGACGCAAGCCAAGACACAGCTGGCCGCCAAGGACGCGACCGCGACAACGCCAACCGACCAGGACGGCGCAACTCAAGGCAACGCCAACACCGCGCAGGCTGCTCCGACCAACATCGTTCCCGCAGCCACGCAGCCGGCCGCCGTATCCGGCAAGGCGAAGGCCACCGCGGACGGCGCAGCCGATGCCATCAAGGCCGATGCAAGCGGCGACGGCAACGCCGCGCCGACGCCGGCGGCCGGCAGCCACGCGGCTGCGCAGACCCAGCTTACGACGCCCGATCCCAGCGCGCAGGCGGCGAATGCCCTCCAGGCGCAACTGCCGACCAGCCAGACGACGCCGTCTGCGACGGCGCAATTGACCGTGACCAACGCCGCGCAGACCGCCGCCGTGCCGCTCAGCGGACTTGCGATGCAGATCGCCGCCTCCGCCAAGAGCGGCAAGAGCCGCTTCGAGATCCGGCTCGACCCCGCCGAGCTCGGCCGCATCGATGTCCGCATCGATGTCGATCGCAACGGCCAGGTGACCTCGCATCTCACCGTCGAACGCCCGGAGACGCTGTCGATGCTGCGCCAGGACGCCAACCAGCTGCAGCGCGCGCTCGACAATGCCGGCCTGTCGACCGGCAATGGCGGATTGCAGTTCAGCCTGCGCGACCAGTCGCAGTCGGGCCAGAACAACAACGGCCAGTCCAATCCGAACGCCCATCGTTTGATCGTCACCGAGGAGGACAGCGTCCCCGCCGCAGCGGCGGGCCGCTCCTATGGCCGCGCAACCGGCGCCCTCGGCGGCGTCGATATCAGAGTGTAAGGAGTTCACCATGGCAGTCGATGCAACCATGCCGACGCCGGTCGTCTCAGCACCGGGCACCAGCAACGGAACGAGCTCCGGAAGCGGCAGCGGCACCGGCAGCGGCCTGACCACCTCGTCGCAGGGCATCGCCGACAATTTCCAGACCTTCCTGACGCTGCTGACCACCCAGTTGCAGCACCAGAACCCGCTCGACCCGCTCGACACCAATCAGTTCACCCAGCAGCTCGTGCAGTTCGCCGGCGTCGAGCAGCAGCTGAAATCCAACGATCAGCTCAAGCAGCTGATCGCGATCGAGAAAAGCGCGCAATCGACCCAGGCGCTGGTCTATGTCGGCAACACGGTCGCGGTCGACGGCAGCAAGACGCAGTTCAACAAATCCGCGACCTGGAATCTGGTCTCCCCGCAAGCCACCAGCGCCACCATCACGATCACCAGCGCGACCGGCCAGACCGCCTATTCCGGCAATTTCAACCTGAAGCAAGGCAACGCCAGCTTCGTCTGGGACGGCAAGGGCACTGACGGCACGCAATGGCCGGCCGGCACCTACACGCTGACCGCGACCGGCAAGGATTCCAAAGGCAACGACCTCGCCATCTCGACCGAGATTCAGGGCGTCGTCGACTCCGTCGACCTGACCGCCTCCCCGCCGCTGCTCTCGATCGGCGGCCAGACCTACACCACCGACAAGATCAAGCGCGTGGTGCGCGGCGCGACGGGCAGCAGCTAAGCCAAGGCTTCGCTGCATCGGGCCAATCCGGCGTTCAGCTTCGCGGGAATTGCGCGTGCGCTTTTTGCGCGTCGCGACTTGCCGCATACACACCTGTCGTCCCTGCGAAAGCAGGGACCCACACTCCGCGGCGGGTGTTGTTGACGGGACTCGTCATAGCAGCAACGCACAACAAAGAACTTCGGTGGTTATGGGTCCCTGCTTTCGCAGGGACGACACTGAGTGTGTGGCGCGATCTCGGGCAAGTTCGCTGTCATCACCCGCGCACGCGGGTCGCAACACCCGTGACGATGCGCAGCGCCCCTCGATCGGGTGAGACGGGCAGACCATATACT
Organism: Bradyrhizobium sp. B097; assembly: GCF_038957035.1. Lineage (NCBI taxonomy): Bacteria > Pseudomonadati > Pseudomonadota > Alphaproteobacteria > Hyphomicrobiales > Nitrobacteraceae > Bradyrhizobium > Bradyrhizobium sp. B097. The sequence goes on along the minus strand of NZ_CP152412.1, from coordinate 1,574,569 downwards.
GAGCTTCATTTCGGATACCGCTAAATACTTTTGCGACGGGGGCTTGCGCCGTCGGGCGAGTCAGTGCCAGCGCCCCATGCTTCCCAAGCGACCTCGACAGACATAAACAGCAATAAATTGCGACACGTCAGCTTCCTGTAAGCAAGCGGACGCTATCTTCATATTCCGCGTGTGAACGCCGATTCCGCCCTGAAACTCCGCAGCTGCCCGGGCTGCGCGCCTTGACCGCCGGCAAGAGCTAGCCTGTGACCCCGACACGCCCGACACCGCCAGAACGCACCCAGACCACTCCAAGCCATGCCGGGGCACCCCACCCGCAGCTTGCCGAGACAATGACCGAGAATGCGCGCCTCAGGACCATCGCCATCACCGTCATGCTCGAGATCGCAGTGCTTCGGGAGCGGCTGCCGCCGACTGCCGGCGAGTAGCAACGCAGGCGGAGTGGAATGACCGGGTGCGAGGCTGTCTCGCCGCGCTCACGAACCCCGAACGCCAGTCAAGGCTGGCAGGTCTGGCCTGCGCCGGCCGCGCAACCGGCGCGGCCCGCTCCATGCGCGCGCCGCATCAATAGATGCGGACGTGATTGGCCTCGAACGTCACCGGAAAGTTGTTGCGGTTCTGCAAGGTCAGGATCAGCACGACGCCGACACCGCCGCGGTGATCCCAGTACACGGCCCGGTCGGTTTCGTGCAGGGGCTCCATCGAGGTCTGGTTCTTCTCGAAATGCGGCGCGATCGACACGTCGAAAAACTCGTTCGGCGCTTTCGAATCCTTGCCCCACCAGAAGGTGAACGGCTGGCTCGAATTGGCAGCAATCGTGTAGGTGCCTTGCTTGTGGTCGATATTGGCCATGATGTCGGGGTCCTTCGTTTTCCATTCGTCGCTCCAATGCGACGCCCCAACAATGATGCGTTGCGCGCACACACGCCGTGAGCTAGCTCACTCTGCTTTGCAACCGACGCAACCGCGCCGGCGAGTGCGCGGGCTCTTGCAAAGGATGTCTTGCCTGAGCGACACTCTACGTTTCAGGTGATTTCCGATCTCAATTCTTCCGCACGCAATGAGTTGATCGAATGAAGCCAGCTCCGAGCGATCGACGCCCCATCCATCACTCACCGGTTTTCTGGATCGGCATCGCCTTGTGCCTGGCAGCGATCGCGATCTACCTCTGGTCCGACGACCTGTCCTGGCGGCCGACACCCCCGCGATAATGGCGGGCATTGCACACGGGGCGGTCTGGGCACGCGGCTCAGTTGGCCCCTCTTCGGGCAAGCCGAACGCCGCGCGGAGAATCGTCGAAGCGAATTCGGAACAAGCGGTTGAAATGCGAAACATCCGAAAAACCAACCTCTAGCGCGATGTCGGAGATTCGCTGACAGCCGGCGTGGGACCCGGTCAGCAGTTCGAACGCCCGCTGGAGACGCAATTCGTTCAAGCGCTCCGTGAACGACGTTCCCGATGACGCCATCAGGCGTTGCAGATAGCGTGGCGAGATGCCCTGGCAACGTGCGACCGTTTGAACGCTGAGCCCGGGCTCCTGAAAGTGTGCGGTGATGTAGTCGAGTGCTGCACTGTGCCGCGCAGCCACGACGGCGCTCGCGCCGCTCTCGCCCAAGGCAGGACACTCGCTGATCGCGAGTGCGACGAGATCGTGGATATGGGTCACGACCGTATGACGAAGTTTCGGAGCAGTCAGTGCTCTCGCCTTGAGGACCGACTTCAGATACGCAGCGAATAGCCGGAATGCTTCTTTGCGTTGCCCAATCGGCCGCATGGCCAGGCTTTCGACATCCGATACGCGCTGTTCAAGCTCCGCGCGCGGCACCGCGAGGCCAAATTGCAATCCATCTACATAGGTTACGCTCGCGGGCTCCGAATGCAGAATTGCAATCGCATCGCCGGCGCGAAGCTCAACTTCGCGGCCGCGCTGCGATAGCCGACTTCTGCCGGGAGAGCAGAAGATGAGGCCGACGGAATCATCACCATCGGCGATGTTCGCTTGCGAACGCTTGAAGCACATCGACGTGCCCTTCAGCGCGAGCATACGCAAGCCCTGGATCGCCTGCAGGGACGCATCGGCCTGGATTGGAATGCTTGACAGCGGCTCGATATCGGCATGCACGACGCATCGCCCAAAGTGCTCGCGCCAGAGAGGGATACGAATGCGCTCCGGAAGGTCGCGCGTCGAAAATCGATACGATGCAAAATCGGCTGCGTCCGTAGGCATGGGGACCTCCAGCCTTCGCAGAGCATCAGGATGAAATGCTGCGGCACACCATTTTCAATGTCTGCATTTTTCAATGTCTGCATTTTGCAATTCACGCACCGGCCTTCTCAGGGTCCGTGCGCGCAAGTCCAAGAAGCCATGCTATCGATCTGCTAGTCTGATTTGCCTGTGATCGACGCAGATGTGAACTGGTTCACATGTGGGTCAGAATATTACGTCTATATTGATCGCGAAAGTCGCGGCCTTTATTTCTCCCTTAGGAGGAGACGGTCGTGACGGCTCTATCTGTAATTGCCGCCAACGGATTCATTGGACATCCCTGGCGGCACGCAAGCGCAGATCAGCTTGATGCCCCTGTTCGCACTTGATCCGGTTTACGGAGCCGCGGGCAGGTTGTTTTGAATGATTGCAGATACCGATTTTATTTCGCTGCTCTAGCCAAATCGCTGAGCAGATTAGTCGGACATAAAATGCCGGCGGCACTGTTGGCTTTTGGCCGCCGGTTGAAGTGGTCGAAATCTGTCACGTGGGAAGTCAACCTCAGTGATCAGGAAGGCGTTCGATCATGTCCATCATATTCGACATGCTTTATCACGAGTACTGTCGTGCCCGCCTCGCCGAAATGCGAAAGCAGCTTTTGATACCGCTCGTCGGCGAAGTCCTGCAGGCGCCGCCGGAAGACGGCGATCGTTCCGGGCCCCTTGATTGCGGCTGGCCGGCGAAAGCGCCGCCAACCCTCGGGTAGCCGGAGCGCACAATCCCATTGGTTGGCCGGAGGCTGGTCCGGCACGCGCACGCCTTGGAGCATCCAAGCGTTCTATGGATTTGCGCCCGACGAGGCCGCGCGCACGCCAGACAGATCGACAGATGCATGATCGAACCCACACCTCGAAGCGATTGATCGGCGAAACTCCGCCGGAATTCAGATCGACCGGTCGCGACCCGCGCATCGACGTCTGTCGCGGGATCGCGTTATGGTGGATCTTTCTCGATCACGTTCCAAATAACGTCGGAAGCTGGCTGACGCTGCGCAACTACGGCTTCTGCGATGCCGCCGAAATATTCATGTTCATTTCGGGCGTGACGTGCGCGCTGGCCTACGGCAGAGCCCGTCAGCGTGACGGCTGGAGAGGCATGGTCAGCCGCTCGCTGTGGCGGGCATGGGATATCTATGCGGCCTTTCTCTTGCTCGCGCTCGCTTGCGCCGTGCTCGTCTACGTCGCGGGCAGCGATCATCTTGCCGATGACAGCAATACGCGCGTTTTGTTCGAACGTCCGGGCGCCGCGCTTGCGCACGCCGCGATCCTGCAATTCCGCCCTGTCAATACCGATGTCTTGCCGGTCTTTGTGATCTGCCACGTGTTGTTCGCACCATTGTTGTGGCTGCTGCTGCGCGCACCAAACGTGACGCTCGGCCTTTCGCTGTTGCTCTATGCGCCGGTGCACATCTTCGGCTGGCGCGTTCCCGCCTGGCCCGACGGCGTCTGGTTCTTCAACCCGCTGGCATGGCAGTTTCTGGTCGTGCTGGGCGCATGGTACGTCATCGAGGGGAAGACAATCCGGGATTGGATAACGTCGCGCCCCGCGCTGGTCCTTTCCACTCTCTTTCTCGCGACGAGCCTCGTCCTTGCCCTCGGCCAGCACATCAAGGCGCTGCCGCAGACCGTGACGGACCTACTGTTTCCATTGGACAAATCGAATCTGAGCCCGTTGCGGCTACTGCATTTCCTGGCTCTCGCGATCGTGGCGTCATGGCTTGTTCCCGCGGGTTGGCGAGGACTATCGACGCCGATGCTGCGTGGCGCGCGGTGGTGTGGCGAGAATTCGCTACCGATCTATTGCCTCGGCGTCCTCCTGGCGCTGGTCAGCCAGTTTGATCTGTTCAACATCTCGAACCGGCCTGCGATGCAGATCGCGCTCAGTCTCGGCGGCGTCTTGATGATGACCGCCGTCGCGGCGCTCCTGAACGCGCTCAGCACCAAGCGCAAGCCTGCGGTAGGCGCAGTTGATTGGAAAATGCCCGCAGCCGTTACAAATCGGAAAGTTGAGGATCGCGCACGCGGGACCGTTCTTGATGCACAGTTGAGAGCCGTCACCGCTCCGTCGACGTACTGCCCTTGATGAAATTTGGATCGTGCCGGACATCGGCTGTTTGCCAGGTTCGGGCGCACACGCATTCGCGATGCAACCATTCCGACCTCTCCCCGCACGCGGGGCGAGGCGGAACGGAGTTTGCTGCCGAAGCACGCTTGCCGCCGATGCTCACTCCGACCGGCCCGCGGCCTCGAGGATCAGCCGCGCAATCGGCTCGGGCTGCGAGATCAACGCAAGATGGCTGGCCTTCACCTCGATCGTGGTGGCGCCCATCCGCTTGGCCATGAAGCGTTCGAGATCCGGATTGATGGTGCGATCCTCGGCCGAGACGGCGTAGTAGCTCGGCTTGCTGCGCCAGGCCGCGTGGCTGGTCTTGCCCGCCAGCAATTGCTTGTGGAACGGCTGCTGCACGGCATAGAGCACTTTTGCTTTCGCTTCCGGGATGTCGCCGGCGAAATCGCGCAGGAACGCCTCCTCGCTCAGCCGGCCCTCGTCGCCATCGAACACGATGCCGGCGCTCGCGGGCGGCGTCGGATAAGTTTTGGCCAGCGCGGTGTAGTCCTCATCCGCATCGGGTGCGCGCGCGGCGACATAGACCAGCGCCGAAACATTCGGATGCACGCCGGCCTCGGTGACGATCATGCCGGAGAAGGAATGGCCGACCAGAACGGTTGGGCCATCCTGACGATCAAGCACACGCTGCGCCGATGCGACCGCTTCCGGCAGCGTGGTCAACGGATTTTGCACGGATGTCACATTGAGCCCCGCGGCCTGCAAGCGCGGAATGACCTCGGACCAGCACGAGCCGTCGGCGAACAGGCCGTGCACCAGCACGACGTTGCGCGCCTTCACCGGCGGCTGCGTTGCGGCGATGCCGCGCGAGGACACCAGCGAAGCTGCAGCGCCCGCAAGCAAGGCGGTCGAGAAGGTGCGTCTGTTCATCATCATGACAAGGGCTCGGATGGAGTGATTGGGGAAACGCGCCCACCTGCGGTGAGCGGACAACGACTCCTACGCAAGAGAGAGCGCGTCGTTACGGCGCTACGCTGTTGTCAAAGAGAAGTGATGACGGTCCGTCCGGCAATGTTTCGACACATGTCGTGACGCGGGCCGGATTGCGAAAGCGAGATTCAAATTGATCATCTCGCCCGGGGCCACCCCTCTCCCCACCCTCCCCCGCAAGGGGGGAGGGTGCCTGAGAAGTGTGCTCACCTCACGTTGAGCAACCCAATTGCATGTGAGGGACGCACCGGCGCGAGGGTTCCCTCCCCCCTTGCGGGGGAGGGCTAGGGAGAGGGGTACTGCTTGCTCCGCCGCCTGACGGAACGACAACCAAGCAGCTCTGTCGGCCGATCCGGCAGCCCGCCGGTCCGCTGTTCCCGGCCGTTCCAACGAGATTCGTATTGAACGCTTGGGCTTAGGCAAATTTTAAACCGGTGGGCGTAGGTTACCAATTGCGAGTTCAGTGGTTGAGAGTTTGTGAGTACGCCATGACAGAACCCCATCGCCCGAGGGTGAAATACGTCATCGGGCCTGACGGCAGCCCGTTAACGATTGCGGATTTGCCGGCCCCCGGTACCAAGCGGTGGGTCATCCGCCGCAAGGCCGAAGTCGTCGCTGCGGTCCGCGGCGGCCTGCTCTCCCTTGAGGAGGCTTGCAGCCGCTACACGTTGACCGTCGACGAGTTCCTTTCCTGGCAGTTCTCGATCGACCAGCATGGTCTGGCCGGGCTGCGCACCACACGTATCCAGCAGTACCGGCAGTAAGTTTCGCCTAAACCGTGGTATTTGACGAAAACCGGCCTCGCTTTGCGAAGCCGGTTTTTTTCATGTCCGCGTTTTTGCCGCGGTTCTTAACCTTCGTTAACCATATGGAAACCATACCCTAGGCAATATTTGCCCAGTCGGACCCGCGTGGGCCGAATCCCTGGGGGCCGTTGGTGCAAAGTCTGGTTGCTTTCTTCAGAGGTCTTGGTGCGGCCCGCCTCGCGGCCATGGTTGCGGTCACCGCGGCCCTGATCGGTTTCTTCGCGTTCGTCATCATGCGCGTCACCACGCCCCAGATGACCACCCTCTTCACCGACCTGTCGACCGAGGATTCCTCGGCCATTATCAAGGAACTGGAGCGCCAGGCGATCCCGTTCGAGCTGCGCAGCGACGGCGCCGCGATCATGGTGCCGAAAGACAAGGTGACGCGGCTCCGGATGAAGCTCGCCGAGGGCGGCATGCCCAAGGGCGGCGGCGTCGGCTACGAGATCTTCGACAAATCGGACGCGCTCGGCACCACGAGCTTCGTCCAGAACATCAATCATTTGAGGGCGCTGGAGGGCGAGCTCGCCCGCACCATCCGCGCCATCGACCGCGTCCAGGCCGCGCGCGTCCACCTCGTGCTGCCGGAAAAGCCGCTGTTCTCGCGCGAGACGCCGGAACCATCCGCCTCGATCGTGCTCAGGGTGCGTGGCGCGCTGGAACCGCAGCAGATCCGCGCGATCCGCCATGTCGTCGCCTCCGCCGTCAACGGACTGAAGCCGCAGCGGGTCTCGATCGTCGACGAGGCCGGCCAGTTGCTCGCCGACGGCGCCCAATCCGATGCCGATGCCGCGGTCGGCGACGAGCGCCGCGCCGCCTTCGAGAAGCGGATGCGCAAGCAGGTCGAGGACATCGTCTCCTCGGTGGTCGGCGCCGGCCGCGCCCGCGTCCAGCTCTCCGCCGACTTCGACTACAACAAGATCACCCAGACCTCGGACAAGTTCGACCCTGAGGGCCGCGTGCTGCGCTCGACCCAGACCCGCGAGGAATCGAGCCTCACCGCCGACAATTCCGGCCAGGTCACCGTCGCCAACGAGCTGCCGGGCAACCAGAACCAGGACAACGCCGCCCGCGCCCGCGACCAGAGCAAGAAGAGCGAGGAAACCAACAATTACGAGATTTCCCGCACCACCAAGACCGAGGTGACCGAGGCCGGCCGCGTCAACCGCATCTCGGTCGCGGTGCTGGTCGACGGCGCCTACGCCAAGAACGAAAAAGGCGAGATGGTCTACCAGGACCGCACCAAGGAGCAGCTCGACCGCATTGCCGCCCTGGTCCGCTCCGCGATCGGCTTCGACCAGAAGCGCGGCGACCAGGTCGAGGTCGTCAACCTCCGCTTCGCCGAGCCGCCGACCGCGCAGCCGATCGCGGAGCCGACCGGCCTGCTCGGCATGCTGCAGTTCACCAAGGATGACGTGATGTACGTCATCGAGCTCGGCGTCATGATGATGCTCGGCCTCGTCGTGCTGTTCATGGTGGTCCGTCCGCTGGTCAAGCGCATCGTGGCGGCCGACGTCATTCCGGCGCTGGGCGGCGGCGCGGGCCTGCCCGCGCTGGCCGAAGCCCATGCCGAGAGCGCCGGTGCGCCCGGCCAGGCGCTGATCCCGAGCGGCAGCGGCGCAGCGCAATTGATCGACGTCGCCCAGATCCAGGGCCAGGTCCACGCCCAGGCCGTGCACCGGGTCGGCGAGCTCGCCGAGCGCAATCCGAACGAAACCGTCTCCATCGTCCGACAATGGCTGAGCGAGCCGGTAGAGAACTGACATGGCCGCCGTACCCCAGACCACCAACGCCAACGACATCGCCACCGTCCTCTCGACGCTGGCGAACCGGCAGAGCGCCCGGCCCAAGGGCAAGCCGCTGCCCGGCCCGAAGCGCGCCGCGATCCTGATGCTCGCGCTCGGCGAGCAGTATGGCGGCAAGATCTGGTCGATGCTCGACGACGAGGAGGTCCGCGAGCTCTCGGTCCACATGTCGACGCTCGGCACCGTCGAGGCCGACGTGGTCGAGGACCTGATGCTGGAATTCGTCTCGCGGATGTCGGCCTCGGGCGCGCTGATGGGCAATTTCGACGCCACCGAACGGCTGCTGCAGCAATATCTGCCGGCCGAGCGCGTCACCGGCATCATGGACGAGATCCGCGGTCCCGCCGGGCGCAACATGTGGGAGAAGCTCTCCAACGTGCAGGAAGAGGTGCTCGCCAACTACCTCAAGAACGAATATCCGCAGACCATCGCCGTGGTGCTGTCGAAACTGAAGCCGGAGCACGCCGCGCGCGTGCTGGCGATCCTGCCCGAGGACATCGCGCTCGACGTGGTCGGCCGCATGCTGCGGATGGAGGCGGTGCAGAAGGAAGTCATCGAGCGCGTCGAGCAGACGCTGCGCACCGAGTTCATGTCGAACCTGTCGCAGACCCGCCGCCGCGACGCCCATGAGGTGATGGCCGAGATCTTCAACAATTTCGACCGCCAGACCGAGACCCGCTTCATCACCTCGCTGGAAGAGGAAAACCGCGAATCCGCCGAGCGCATCAAGGCGCTGATGTTCACCTTCGACGACCTGATCAAGCTCGATTCCGCCTCGGCCCAGACGCTGATGCGCAACATCGACAAGGACAAGCTGGGTGTCGCGCTGAAGAGCGCCAACGAGGAGGTGCGCAGCTTCTTCCTCGGCAACATGTCCTCGCGCGCCGGCAAGATGCTGATGGACGACATGGCCGCGATGGGCCCGGTGCGCCTGCGCGACGTCGACGAGGCCCAGGCGCTGCTGGTCAACCTCGCCAAGGACCTCGCCGCCCGCGGCGAGATCACCCTGACCAAGAACCGCGCCGACGACGAGCTGGTGTACTGATGGCCGCACCCGCAAAATTCCTGTTCGACACGGACTTCTCGGCGCCGGACCGTTCGCGCGAGCGCGCCCCGACCCCGGCCGAGGTCGCGCAGAAGGTCGCCGACGCCGAGGCGCGGGCCTATCGCGCCGGCTATGAGGCGGCGCTGCGCGAGGCCAAGGTCGAGAGCGATCGCCGCGCCGCGCAGGCGCTGGAAGAGATCGGCACCGCGATCAAGGGCATCGCCGCCCGCTTTGCCGGCATCGAGACGCGGATGGAGACCGAGGCCGTGGATGTCGCGGTCGCGGTCGCCCGCAAACTCTGCTCCGAACTGGTGGCACGCGAGCCGCTCGGCGAGATCACCGCGCTGGTCTCCGAATGCTTCTCGCATCTGGTCGCGACGCCGCATCTCGTGGTCCGCATCAATGACGCACTCTACGAGGCGGCGCAGGACAATATCGAGCGGGTGGCGGCGCATTCCGGCTTCCAGGGCCGGCTGGTCATCCTGGCCGAGCCCACGATTGCGACCGGCGACTGCCGAATCGAATGGGCCGACGGCGGCGTGGTGCTGGAGCGCGCCGCGATCGAAGGCAAGATCAACGAACTCGTCGGGCGCTATCTGGCGTCCCGCGGCCAGACCGGCTGAAGGATTGAGGGCTGAACCATGAGCGACACCGACACCCACGTCCCGCTTCCCGATCTCAACGCCGCGGACGCGCCCGGGATCGACGACATCGGCTACAACGAGGACGAAAATGCCGCGCGCATCGCCGCCGACCTCGAGGCCGTGTTCGACGTGCCGGTGCAGGTCTCGGCGGTGCTCGGCCGCTCCAAGATGGACGTCGGCGACCTCTTGAAGCTCGGACCGGGCACCGTGCTCGAGCTCGACCGCCGCGTCGGCGAGGCGATCGACATCTACGTCAACAACCGCCTGGTGGCGCGTGGTGAAGTGGTGCTGGTGGAAGACAAGCTCGGCGTGACCATGACAGAAATCATCAAGGCAGAACGCTCGTAACAACTTGACGGTAGCGCGCGGAACCTGCGCGACCAGACGAACAGGAGATCATCATGCGGCTTCTCATCGTTGGCACCCTGAAGGGCCAGCTCACGATCGCGACCAAGATCGCGATGGACAACGGCGCCTCGGTGACCCACGCCGAGGCCGCCGAGCAGGCGATGAACGTGCTGCGCAGCGGCAAGGGCGCCGACCTCCTGCTGGTTGATGTCGGCCTCGACATCCGCGACCTCGTGATGCGGCTCGAGGCCGAACACATCCACGTGCCGATCGTCGCCTGCGGCATCTCCAACGATGCCCGCGCCGCGGTCGCCGCGATCCACGCCGGCGCCAAGGAATACATCCCGCTGCCGCCGGACCCCGAGCTGATCGCAGCCGTGCTCGCCGCGGTCGCCAACGACGCGCGCGACCTGATTTATCGCGACGAGGCGATGGGCCGGGTGATCAGGCTCGCGCAGCAGATCGCGGGCTCGGACGCCTCCGTGATGATCACCGGCGAGTCCGGCACCGGCAAGGAGGTACTGGCGCGCTATGTCCACTCCCGCTCGGCCCGCGCCAAGCGGCCGTTCATCTCGATCAACTGCGCTGCGATCCCCGAGCACCTCTTGGAATCCGAGCTGTTCGGCCATGAGAAGGGCGCCTTCACCGGCGCGGTGGCGCGCCGCATCGGCAAGTTCGAGGAAGCGACCGGCGGCACGCTGCTGCTCGACGAAATCTCCGAGATGGATGTCCGCCTGCAGTCCAAGCTGCTGCGCGCGATCCAGGAGCGCGTGATCGACCGCGTCGGCGGCACCAAGCCGGTTCCGGTCGACATCCGCATCATCGCGACCTCGAACCGCAATCTGTCGGAGGCGGTACGCGAAGGCAGCTTCCGCGAGGACCTGCTGTTCCGCCTCAACGTCGTCAACCTGAAGATCCCGCCGCTGCGCGATCGTCCGGCCGACATCATCGAACTGGCGCAGCATTTCGCCAAGAAATATGCCGAAGCCAACGGCGTGGCGGTCCGCCCGATCTCGACCGAGGCCCGCCGCGTCCTGACTGCGAACCGCTGGCAGGGCAACGTCCGCGAGCTCGAGAACACCATCCATCGCTCGGTCCTGATGGCGCAGGGCGACGAAATCGGTGCCGACGCGATCCTGACCCCCGACGGCGACCGTCTCGACCTCGCCAAGACCGCGCCCGCGGTCGCGCATGCCACGCTGGCCGCCGAGCAGGTCACCCGCGCGCTGGTGGGCCGCACCGTCGCCGACGTCGAACGCGATTTGATCCTGGAAACGCTGAAGCACTGCCTCGGCAACCGCACCCATGCGGCCAACATCCTCGGCATCTCGATCCGCACGCTGCGCAACAAGCTGAACGAATATGCCGACGGCGGCATCCCGATCACCCCGGCCGGCAACGGCGCGCCCGATTATCAGCGCATGGCGAGCGCCGGCTGAGAAAGAGCAGCGGCGGGTGATCCCGCCGCGACGGCCGCGCCTCACGAATAGTTGGGCGCATCGGGCTTGCGAAAAATCCGGATCGGATCGCCGGGTGTGATGTCGCGGCCGGTGAAGGTCACATACGCATAGAGCGCAAGATACGCGACGGCGATTGCGCCGACGACATAGAACAGCCAGGCTCCCACGCGCTTCATCGAACCGTCACGTCTGCGAAACATCCGCGGCTTTTAGTGCGCTTGCCGGCAAAGCGCCACGGCCAACATGCCGCGCCGGCCCCGTTGACGTTCCCTTGCCATTCATCCCTTGAGTCTTGCGGCCAGTTGCCTTATTCAATCTCCTATTGCGCTTTTATATTTCGACAACTGGAGAGTGATATGGCCCTTTACGCGCAGACCGCCGGCACGTTGTCCACCAACTCCGGGACTTTCACGCCGATGCAAGGCCTCAGCCTGACGATCCCGGAGGGCGTCGGCACCACCGCGATCATCACCCTCAACGTTCCGAATCCCTACGCCACGGGCAACGACATTCCGGGCGGCAGTTTCGGCGTCACCGTCAATGGCAAGGTCTCGCCGGTGGTCGCGAGCTTCACCTATAACGAGACCCCGTCGAGCTTCGGCCGCATCCCGACCACGCTCGTCGTCGGCATCCCGCTGGGCAATACAGCTCAGACCATCCAGGCCGTATGGGCTGGCGTCCGCGGCAGCACCGTGATCATCGACAGCCCGGCGTCGCTGAGCGCAGTGTTCTGACGCCTGATCCGGACAAGCAGCGCGCTAGCGCACACCATGGACGTGACGCGACGGCAGGCTGACCTCGGCCAGCCTGGCGGCGCCTTCGTCGCGGTCGATCGCGACATATTCGCCGTGCCAATACGCCAGCGCGGCGGTGCGCTCCGATGCGATCACATCGAGCACGCGACCGATGACGATCGCGTGCGAATGCCGCTCGATGACCTCCTCGACCTCACAGTCGATCGCTGCCAGCGCTCCGACCAGCAACGGCACGCCCGAGGCGCGCGTCGTCCATTCGGCGCCCGTGAACCGGTCGGCGCCCTTGAGGCCGCCCTTGCCGGTGAAGCGCTCGGCGATGTCGAGCTGATCCGCGGTCAGGATGTTGACGCCGAACACGCCGTGGCGCGCGATCAGCGGCCACGACGAGGCGGCGCGGTTGATGCTGACGATCAGCGACGGCGGCTCGACCGACAGCGACGACACCGAGGTCACCGTCATGCCCGAAATATCCTTGCCCCGGCCGGCGGTGATGACGCTGACGCCGCCGGTGAGATGGCGCATCGCGCCACGGAATTCATCGGCCGCCACCGCGGGCTCGATCGAAACATTGCGGACGACGGAATTCATGGCGACCTCACAGATCGGATGTGTCTTCGCTGCCCTCGAGCAGGTGCTTCAGGATCTCGCCTTCCAGCGCGGCGAGCTCGGCCGAACCGCGCCGGCGCGGCCGCGGCAGGTCGATCGTGACATCCTCGGCGATCCGGCCGTCCTCGATGACCAGCACGCGGTCGGCAAGCGCGACCGCCTCGGCGACATCGTGTGTCACCAGGATCGCGGTAAAGCCCTGGTCGCGCCAGACCCGCTCCAGCAATTGCTGCATCGAAATGCGAGTCAGCGCATCGAGCGCGCCGAGCGGCTCGTCGAACGCCAGCACGCGCGGTTGGGAGACCAGCGCCCGCGCCAGCGCCACGCGCTGCCTCTGGCCGCCTGACAGCACCGCCGGCCATTGGTCGCGCTTGTCGCCGAGGCCAACCTCGACCAGCGCCCGCTCGGCGCGCGCCTGCGCGTCGGCCGACGAGCGCTCGCGCCCGAGCCCGACCTCGACATTGGACAGTACCCGCGCCCAGGGCAGCAGGCGCGGCTCCTGGAACATGACGCGGACGTCCTGCGCCCGGGGCTGTTCGCCGAAGGCAATGCTTCCCGCTGTCGGCGCGTCGAGCCCGGCGATCAGGCGCAGCAGCGTGCTCTTGCCGCAGCCGCTGCGGCCGACGATCGCGACGAACTGGCCGGCCGGGATGTGCAGGTCGATGCCGCGCAGCACCTCATTGTCGCCGAACGCCTTGCGCAAGCCGCGAATGCTCAGCGACAACCCGCGGGCCGCGCCTTCCGCCACCCGCCGCAAATGCCGCGCCTTCACGACGACCGGTTCGGCGTCGACGGGCTGGAAACGAAGCGCTTCTTGCATTCTCATTCTCACTTGTTCTGGAAGGCGGGGTGCCACGACAAAGTCAGTCGCTCCAGCGCCCGCGAGGCGCTGTCGGCGAGCTTGCCGAGCAAGGCGTAGATCAGGATCGAGAGCACGACCACGTCGATCAGCATGAACTCGCGCGCCTGCATCGCCATGTAGCCGAGGCCCGACGAGGCAGCGATGGTCTCGGCGACGATCAGCGTCAGCCACATGATGCCGAGCGCGAAGCGCAGCCCGACGAAGATCGAGGGCAGCGCGCCCGGGAAGATCACCCGGCGGAACAGTTCGCCGTCGGTCATGCCGTAGATGCGGCCCATCTCGATCAGCTGCGGATCGACGGTGCGGATGCCGTGCAGCGTGTTGAGATAGATCGGGAAGAACACGCCGAGCGCGACCAGGAACAGTTTTGCCGACTCGTCGATGCCGAACCACAGGATGACGAGCGGGATCAGCGCCAGATGCGGGATGTTGCGCACCATCTGCAGCGTGGTGTCGGTGAGCTTCGCCGACAGCTGCGACAGCCCGTTGGCGAGCCCGAACGCAAAGCCGATGCCGCCACCGATCACAAAGCCGATCGAGGCGCGCCAGAAGCTGACCCAGATGTTGCGGACCAGTTCACCTGACAGCAGCAGCTTCCACCCGGCCAGCGCGACATCGGTCGGCGCCGGCAGCACGCGCGAGGGCACGAAACCGGTGACGCAGGCAAGCTGCCAGATCAGCACGATCGCAAGCGGCACGATCCAGGGGATCAGGCCATCGACCTTTGGAAGTTTCGGGGCGCTGGAGCTGTTTCCGTTCCGATGGGATCGGAATGGAGCTCCAGATTTTTGTTCTGACGCGTTTTCTTCACGCGAACCGGCATCCACTTCGCTCGAAAACGCTTTGCGGCGCGGAAGACTGTCGATGAGACTCATGATTGCGATGCCTGCTTCTGCGGACGGTAGTCGTTGCCGATGGTCTCACCGAACGGTCCGGTGTTGACGCGGATCGGCGTCACGTTGCCGGGCTGCGCCAGCGACAGCAGCGGGAACACCAGCTCGGCGAACCGATAGGCTTCCTCGAGATGCGGATAGCCCGACATGATGAAGGTATCGACGCCGACGTCCTGATACTCCTTGATCCGCGCGGCGACGGTCTGGGGATCGCCGACCAGCGCGGTGCCGGCCCCGCCGCGCACCAGGCCGACGCCGGCCCAGAGGTTCGGGCTGATCTCGAGCTTGTCGCGCCGGCCGCCATGCAGCTGCGCCATGCGCTGCTGGCCGACCGAATCCATCCGCGCGAAGATCTTCTGCGCGGCAACGATAGTGTCGTCGGTGACGTACTGGATCAGCTCGTCGGCGGCCTTCCAGGCCTCCGCGTTGGTCTCGCGCACGATCACATGCAGGCGGATGCCGAACGACAGCTTGCGGCCGCGTTGGGCGGCAACGGCCTTCACCTTGGCAATCTTCTCGGCGACCTGCGCCGGCGGCTCGCCCCAGGTCAGATATTTGTCGACGGTGTCGACCGCGACGTCGATGCCGGCATCCGACGAGCCGCCGAAATACAGCGGCGGGCGCGGCGACTGCACGGGATTGAACAGCAGGCGGCCATCCTCGATCCGGATGTGCTTGCCTTCGACATTGACCGTCTTGCCTGCCAGCAGATCGCTGTAGACGTTGAGGAACTCGCGCGTCACCGCGTAGCGTTCATCGTGGTCGAGGAAGATGCCGTCGCCCTTGTTCTCGATCGGATCGCCGCCGGTGACGACGTTGATCAAGAGACGGCCGTTCGACAGCCGGTCCAAGGTCGCGGTCATGCGGGCGGCAACGCTCGGCGACTGCAGGCCGGGCCTGACCGCCACAAGATAGCGCAGGCGCTCGGTCCAGGGCGCGACGGCTGAGGCCACCACCCAGGAATCCTCGCAGCTCCGCCCAGTCGGCAGCAGCACGCCGTAATAGCCGAGCTGGTCCGCAGCCTGTGCGATCTGGCGCAGATAGTTGAAGTTCACCTCGCGGCCGCCGATCGACGTGCCGAGATAGCGGCTGTCGCCGTGGGTCGGCAGGAACCAGAGGATATTGGCGTTGGTTGGGGTGCTCACGTGCCCGGCCTCCATGCGACGTCGGAAATCTTGATTTGTTTGGGGATCAGGCCGAGCGTGAAGAACGTGTCGGCGACCTGTTGTTGATCCGCGATCACGGCGGCGGTGACCGGCTTGATGCCGTAGGCCTGCCGCTTCAGCGCGACCTCGACCACCGGCACCGACAGGCCGATGCTCGGCGCGAGCTGTTCGGCGACGGCGTGGATATCGCCCTTGGCCCAGTCATCGACCTCGCTCAACTGCGCCAGCACGAGCTCGACGATCTTCGGATCGGCCTGCAGGAACTTCTTCGAGGCGAAGTAGAACTGATAGTTGGCGACGATGCCGGTGCCGTCGGCGACGGTGCGCGCGCCGGTCGCGGCCTCCGCCGCGGCCTGGAACGGATCCCAGATCACCCAGGCATCGACCGCGCCGCGCTCGAACGCCGCGCGGGCATCGGCGGGCGCCAGGAACACCGGCTCGATCTCGGAATATTTGACGCCGGCTTTCTCCAACGCCTTCACCAGCAGATAGTGGACGTTGGAGCCCTTGTTCAGCGCGACCTTCTTGCCCCTGAGACCGGCGACCGACTTGATCGGGCTGTCCTTCGGCACCAGGATCGCCTCGCCTTTCGGCGCCGGCGGCTCGTAGGCGACATACTGGATCGGCGCACCGGCGGCCTGCGCGAAGATCGGCGGCGCCTCGCCAGTGTTGCCGAAATCGATCGCGCCGACATTGAGCGCTTCAAGCAGCGGCGGCCCGGACGGAAACTCGGTCCACACCACCTTGGTGCCGACCGATTTCAGCTTCTCCTCGAGCGAGCCCTTGCTCTTCAAGAGCACCAGCTTGCCGTATTTCTGATAGCCGATGCGGACGACTTTCTCCTGGCCGTAGGAAGCGCTGACGGTCGCCGCGACGATGCTGAGCGAGAGCACTGCGCGGGCAACCCAGCGTCGAAATAAACGCGTCATGGGAATGTCCTCTGCATATGAATTGACCAAACGCGCCGATCAGGTCTGGGTGTTGCGCCAGACGATGTCGCGAATCGCGATCTGCTTTGGGATCAGGCCGAGCTTGAAGAAGCGGTCGGCGACGCCCTGCTGGGTCGCAATGATGTCGTCGGTCACGGGGCCGACCGAGAAGCCGGCCCGCCTCGCCGCGATGGTCTGGATATCGAGCGGGACGCCGGTGACGGCGGCCAGCGATTTCGCGACGTCGTCTGGGTGCGCCTGCGCCCAGGCCGCGGTCGATGTCGTGACATCGACGATCTGCTGCAGCAGGGCGCCGTGCCTGTTCGCGAAGTCGCGGTTGGCGATGTAGAACGCGTTGGTCTTGGTGATATCGCTGCTCTTGACCAGAATGCGGCCGTTCTGCCTGGTCTCGGCGATCGCGAAATACGGATCCCAGATCGCCCAGGCGTCGATGCCGCCATTGGCAAAGGCAGGACCTGCGTCCGGCGGCGTCAGATAGACCGGCGTGATGTCGTCATAGGTCAGCCCGGCCTTTTCCAGCGTCTGGATCACGACGTTGTGGGCGCTGGATCCCTTCGTGAAGCCGACGCGCTTGCCCTTGAGATCGGCGATGCCTGTGATTGCCGAATTCTGCGGCACCAGGATGCCCGACCCATTGATGATGGGCTGCGCGGCGGCATAGACGATGGCCGCGCCCGCGGCTTGTGCGAAGATCGGCGGGGAATCGCCGACCGCGCCGTAATCGACGCTGCCGACATTCATCGCCTCCATCATCGGCGGGCCCGAGGAGAACTCGACCCATTTCACGCTGACGCCCTGCGGCTTGAAATGATTTTCCAAGGCCTCACGCTGGCGCGTGATAACGAGCACGCCGTTCTTCTGGTAGCCGATACGAATTTCCTTCGCGTCCGCCTGGGCCCGCGCACGCCCTGACAGTGCAGCAGCAGCGGCCGTGGCAAGCGACAGCTGGAGGAACTCACGACGCTTCATTCCAAGACTCTCCTGACGATCAAGCGCGCTTCTCAACACGCGATCATGCGATGTCAGGATGATGGGGCGCGCGAATGAAGCTGTCGAGCACCGCACAAAAATAGCGATGCCTGCACTTCGGTGCAGGCATCGCGCGTGCCGTTTCGTTCAAGGCGCAGGTCGCGCGTAGCGAATTATTTTCTTCACGCGATCGCGAGGTCGCTGCACAGGAATCGATCAACCTGCCGCGGCAGCTTTCGACCCGACATTGACCGCGAGTTTGCCGTAGCGGTCCGAGAACGCCTGGGTGTCGATCTCCTCGAGCTGGATCGAGCCGTCAAGCACGCCCTTCTTCCAGGCATCGTGCTCGGGATCGCGCTGGAACTCGGGCATCACTTCCTTGCCGAACAATTCGAGCGACTCGCAGATGTGCTCGTGGGTGTTCTTGCCGGCCTGGTTGAGCAGGATCACCTGGTCGATATGCGAGGCGCGGAAACGCCGCAACTTCTTGCGCAAGGTTTCCGGCGAGCCGATCAGGCCGCCGCGCAATGCGGCCTCCTGCGCCTCGGGATTCTCGCGCTTCCACTTGTTGTACTCGTCCCACATGTTGACGGTGCCGGGCGCCGGGCGCTGCCGGTTCTGCGCCTGGCCGTAATAGCGCAGCGCGAACTGGAAGAAGGTCGCGCCGTCGGCGCGCTTGCGCGCCTCTTCATCGGTCTCGGCGCACATGAAGAACGAGACCAGCGCCATGTTGGGATTGATCTCGTAGTCGGCGAGCTTGTTCAGCCGCTTGGTGATCGCGTTGTAATAGGCGTGCACCCAGGCATGCGCCGCCTCGGCGCTGACGAACTGGAAGCCGAGCGCGCCGAACCCGTTCTGTCCGGCGCGTTCGATCGTCGGCAATTGCGAGCACGCCATCCAGAGCGGCGGATGCGGCTTCTGCACCGGCTTCGGCACGACATTGCGCAGCGGGATATCGAAATACTTGCCGTGATGTTCGGTGCCGACCTTGGTGAACATCGGGAAGATCGCACTCACCGCCTCCTCGAACACCTCGCGCTTGGTCTCCATGTCGCGGCCGAACGGCGTCAGCTCGGTGATCGAGGCGCTCTCGCCCATACCGAACTCGCAGCGGCCGTTACTGAGCAGATCGAGCACCGCAACCCGCTCGGCGACGCGCGCGGGATGATTGGTGGTGAGCTGGAAGATGCCGTGGCCGAGCCGGATGTTCTTGGTGCGCTGGCTCGCGGCGGCCAGGAAGGATTCCGGCGCCGGCGAGTGCGAATATTCCTCGAGGAAGTGATGCTCGACGACCCAGGCGTAGTCGTAAGCGAGCCGGTCGGCGGTCTCCAATTGTGTCAGCGCGTTCTGGTAGAGCCGGAGCTCGTCGCCGTCGTTCCAGGGGCGCGGCAGTTGCAGCTCGTAAAAGATGCCGAATTTCATGGCGTCACTCCCAAGGTCCGTCCCCGACCGTTTGTTGTTTTTGGTCAGTCTAGTGACGGGACACACCAAGTCCAGCCTCGGGGGCGAAACTCCAATTCCGTGCAGCGGGAGACGGCTTGCTTGGGACGCATGAATGTTTAGCTTGTGCGGGTGTGAGTCGCGGCGCTATCGGTCGCGCGCTCATTCTTCCGAAAGCCACATGACCACCTTTACGCCGCACCAGGACTCCGCGCTGAAAGCCGTTGCCGACTGGCTGAAAGCCAAGCCCGGCCAGAACGGGACGCCGCCGGTATTCCGCCTGTTCGGCTATGCCGGAACCGGCAAGACCACGCTCGCCCAGCACATCGCCGAGGGCGTCGACGGCGAGGTGAAATTCGCGGCCTTCACCGGCAAGGCGGCGCTGGTGATGCGCAACAAGGGTTGCGACAGCGCCTCCACGATCCATTCCCTGATCTACCGCGCCCGCGAGTCCGGCGTCGAGCAGCCGAGTTTTGAGCTGTGGGACGACGCGCCCGCATCAAAAGCGAAGCTGATCGTGATCGACGAATGCTCGATGGTCGACGCCGAGCTCGGCCGCGACCTGATGTCGTTCGACTGCCCGCTGCTGGTGCTCGGCGACCCCGCGCAATTGCCGCCGATCCAGGGCGGCGGCTTCTTCACCGATGCCGAGCCGGACGCGATGCTGACCGAAGTGCACCGCCAGGCGCAGGACGATCCGATCGTGCGGATGTCGATGGATATCCGCGAGGGCCGCGAGCTCGAGATCGGCCGCCACGGCGAGAGCGAGGTGGTCTCGCGCAAGGAGCTCGATCCGGACCGCGTGATGAGCGCCGACCAGGTGCTGGTCGGCCGCAACAACACCCGCCGCGCCTACAACATGCGGATGCGGCAGCGGCTAAAGATCGAAGATCCTCTCCCCGTCGCCGGCGACAAGCTGGTCTGCCTGCGCAACAACCGCAAGAAGGCGCTGTTCAACGGCGGGCTGTGGCGGGTCAAGGCGCGCGCGCAGTCGAAGTCCAAGATCATCACCATGCGCGTGATGCCGGACGAGGATTTCGGCCACAAGGTCACCAAGGTGTCGGTGCGCGGCGAATGCTTCGACGGCGGCATCGAGGGCATTCCGTGGGAGCAGCGCAAGCCCTATGACGAGTTCGACTACGGATACATACTGACCGTCCATAAGTCGCAGGGCTCGCAATGGGACGACGTGGTGCTGTTCGACGAGAGCTTCGCGTTCCAGGACTCGCGCGCGCGGTGGCTCTATACGGGCATCACGCGCGCGGCGAAGCGGCTGAGCATCGTGGTGTGATCGTCCGCAGGCGCCGACGTCATCCCGACAGCAGGTGAGCTCGCAGGCGGCACCAACCTTCAGCGTCGTCCTGGCGAAAGCCAGGACCCATTACCCCGCCTGCTTGTTGTTGCGGGACGCTGGGGCCACGAACCCGCCTACAGTTACATTTGGTGGTTATGGGTCCTGGCTTCCGCCAGGACGACGGGCGTGGAGCGGCCGCGGGCAAAAATCCATCACCGTCATCCCTGAACCTCGCTGATTTCCCTCACGAAACCGTGTGGCCGGCGCCGTAACAAACCGCCCCTTCGCCCGTATTTTGAAGCGTCGGAGCAGCCCGGCCCGATTTGCCAATGCCGGCTCCCGCTCTAGACTGGCCCCCAATTGCGATCCCACGAGGAACCCATGCCCAAGAGCTCCCTCAGCCGCCTCTCGCTTTGCGCCGCCGCGATCGGCGCGCTGGCCGTTGCCGCTTTTGCCGTTGCGCCCTCGCTTGCCGCCGAGGACGCCGTGGTCATCCCGGCGCCGGCCGCGAGCGCGCCGGAAACCGGTATCAAGACCGCGGTGCTCGCCGGCGGCTGCTTCTGGGGTGTGCAGGGCGTGTTCCAGCACACCGCCGGCATCGTCAGCGCGGTGTCCGGCTACTCCGGCGGCAGCAAGGCGAATGCCGATTACGAGAAGGTGTCGACCGGCACGACCGGCCACGCCGAGTCCGTCGAAATCAAGTACGACCCGCAGAAGATCTCCTACGGCAAGATCCTGCAGATCTTCTTCTCCGTCGTGCACGACCCCACCCAGTTGAACCGCCAGGGCCCTGACTCCGGCACGCAATATCGCTCGGCGATCTTCACGACCAGCGACGAGCAGAAGAAGGTGGCGGACGCCTATATCGCCCAGCTCAACGCGGCCAAGGTCTACAACAAGCCGATCGTCACCAAGGTCGGCGCGCTGGAGGCGTTCTATCCGGCGGAGGGCTACCACCAGGACTATCTGACGCTGCACCCGAGCCAGCCCTATATTGCGTATAACGACATCCCGAAGGTCGAGAACCTGAAGAAGATCTTCGCGGAGAACTACATCGAGAAGCCGACGCTGGTGAGCAGCACCAAGGTCACCAACTGAGGCGACGCTTCCCGTCATTGCGAGCGAAGCGAAGCAATCCATGTCGCGGCAAGCGGAAAGATGGATTGCTTCGTCGCTTCGCTCCTCGCAATGACGATCAAACCAAGGAGGTTGAATGTCCGATACCAAAACCGACGGCAAGGTCCGCAAGAGCGAGGCCGAGTGGCGCAAGGAATTGACGCCGATGCAGTACGCCGTGCTGCGGGAGAAGGCGACCGAGCGGCCCTTCACCGGCGAATACGAGCATGATCCGCGCAAGGGCACCTATGTCTGCGCCGGCTGCGGGCAGCCGCTGTTCGAGTCCGACCAGAAGTTCGATTCCGGCTGCGGCTGGCCGAGCTTCTCCAAGCCCGCGGTCGAGAGCCATGTCGACGAGGAGCACGATGTGAGCCACGGCATGATCCGCACCGAGGTGCTGTGCTCGAAATGCGACGGCCATCTCGGCCATGTCTTCAACGACGGCCCTGGCCCGACCGGCCTGCGCTACTGCATCAACTCGGCGGCGCTGAAGCTCGACGAGAAGAAGTAACGGCTGCCAACTCCGCTCGTCATGCGCGGGCCTGACCCGCGCATCCATCGAAAGAGAGAGCGTTTCTCCGCGATGGATTGCCGGGTCAGGCCCAGCAATGACAATGGCGGGTCCGGCAAATATCCTGGCCTCACGTCGAACAATTTCTCCGCCCCGCGCGACCAAGAACCGGTCGCGAGGGGTTTTGTTTTGGCGCGGCCGTCCTTCCGCGCGCGTAAACACAAGGAAATTTTGATGTCGCCAATTCCAGCAAAGCTATTGTTTGGTCTCGGTCTTGCCAGCGTGGTCATCGGGAGCGCGGTGAGCATGCCGGCCTTCGCCGCCGACAAGATCTCGCTGTTCAAGGTCATCACCTCCAAGGACGAAATCGTCATCGGCCTGACGGATGCCGATCTGGCGCAGGTCGAAGGCCAGAATGCCGGCGGCATCGCCAAGATGCTGGTCGCCAAGGGCTCGATGAGCGTCTGGCAATATGCCGTGCACAAATCCGCCTCCGGCGAGCTCGAACAGGCGCCGCTGCACAAGGTCGGCCTGATCGCCAGCGACTCGCTGCGGGTCGAGCCCTACCCGACGCCGCTGAAGGTGCTGCCGATCGACGAAAGTAAGAAGTAGCCGCCCCGGCACCCAAGAACATCCTCGTGATCGGCCGGCGGCCTTAACGACTCGCGCCCCGGAATGTGCTTTGCTCCGAATTCGCGGGGCCGTAGGCGTCTCGCCGTGCGGCTGCCGCCTGTTCTGAGGAGGGCGCCATGTCGCTTGGACTGATCCTCATCATCCTCCTGCTGATTATCCTGCTGGGCGGCTATAGCGGCCGCATCCGCGGCTATGGCTATGGTCTCGGCCACTCCGGAATGGGCCTTTTCGGGGTGATTTTGATCGTGGTCGTGATCCTGGCCTTGCTCGACAAGATTTAATTGCTGTAAGCCATTGAAATTGATGGAGTTATTTTGATTGACCGCGTGCTATGCGCGGATTCAGCATGTGCCCTGCCGGGGGCGCTTCTGGGGTCGCATTTTTGTCAAAGAGGCCTATATTAGGGATCGAAATGACATGTACGGCGCGCCGCCGATTATAGGCCGCCGTCCCCCAAAATCCCTTTCGCCGCTCTATGCCAAGAACACAAGAGGTCGTCGACCATGCGTCCCCTGCGTCCGTTCAACTATAACACGTCCGCTGAACTGTTCCCCGCCGCGATCCGCAAGAAGAAGCGGGCCGGCTTCGCCTATCGCCGTTTCGGCACTGCTGCCGAGGCCGTGCAGTTCGCGATGGAGCAGCTGCCGGCGGATTCGCTGAACGGCGCCTATCTCCAGGTCGAGGAAGCCCGTTTCGACCAGAACGGCATCCGTTCGCTGTATGAGAGCGAAGGCTTCCCGCTGCCGCGCCGTCCGCGCGCTGAGCCGGCCCAGACCGACGCCGACGCCGCGTAGACTTTCTACTCGTCGCTGAACGAAAAGCCCTCGGACCGATCCGGGGGCTTTTGTTTTGGGAGCTAGAGCGTTTTCGAGCGAAGTGGATACCGGTTCGCGTGAAGAAAACGCGTCAAAACAAGAATCGTGAGCCCCGTTCCGATTCAATCGGAACGGAATAGGCTCTAGAGTCTGGGCTGCTTGTCGAGCCAGCGCCGCAGCATCCGCACATTGCGGATATTGGCGCGGAACATGACGTCGAAGGCATCGCCCGCCACCGGCACCATGCCGACCACGCCGTCGACGGCGACATTGGCAAGCATCCGCGCGGTGATGTGCCAGGGCGCACCCAGCAAGCGGGCTTCTCGCACCAGCCACAGCGAGATCGCGGTGGTGATGAGATCGCCGATCACCGGGATCAGGCCGATCAGCCCGTCGATGCCGTAGCGGACATTGGTGCCCGGCACGACGAAGGCGACGTCGAGCAGCTTTGCGATCATCTCCAGCCGCGCGAGCCGTTCCTCGCGCGTCAGATTGCCGAACGGGTTGGCGGTGGAGTTGCGCAAGTCGAAGCGGAAGCCTTCCTGAAAGGCTCCCTGAAAACCTTGGAACTGCGGATGCAGCGGGCCATCGCCGAGCTCGCGCCCGTCCTGATCGATGACCTTGCCGCGCGCCTGCGCCCCGCCGAAGGGCGGTCGCGATCGCGTGGCGTGGGGGGAGAAAATGTCGTCGTCGGGCATGGCCATCACATGGTAACGCGGGCAGGTGGTTCAAGTTGCGTCACATTACCACTGTGTCACATTCAAGGCCGTTCAAGCCTCGTCACGTGCCCCGCGCCGCCGACGGCGTCAGACCGAAGCGGCGGCGGAAGCAACGGTTGAAGTAGGACAGATCGTTGAACCCGCAATCGAAGGCGATGTCGCTGATCCGCCGCTCGCTGTCATGGACCAGCAATTGGGCAGCTTTCGTCAACCGCAATTCGGTCAGCCGCATGGTGAAGCTCGCGCCCGCCTCGTAGAGCAGCTCGTTGACATAGCGCTCCGACAGGCCCGTCGCGGCGGCGAGCTTGTGCGCGGAGAAATCCGGCTCGGTGAAGCGCTTGGCGAGGATCATCAGCAGCGACTTCAGCCTGACCGCGCGAAGCCCGCGGCGTTGCGCTGCGGCCGCAAGATCTCCGCGGGCGCCGAGGCCGAGGGCTGCGAGATCGAGCAGATGCGCGGCGATGGAGAAGCCGGCCTCGTCGACGGCATCGGGCGATCGCAGCAGCAGGTCGCTATAGTCCATCGCCAGCGACAGCGCGCCGCCCGGCGCGAGCTCGCGGCCGACCAGGTCATCGACCCCGGTGACCATGGACCGCAACGTCGCCATCGGCAGATGGACGTTGGTGAAGCGCTTGTGGTGGGCGCCGTCGGCGGTGAAGAACGGCTCGTCGAGCTTGAGCAGCACCATCGCGCCCGGCCGCATCTGGAATTCGCGCCCGCGATGCGTCACGACCGAGGCGCGATCGCCGGTGTTGCGCGCCAGGCAATAACGGTCGTCATTGGTCGCCAGCACCTGGCGCCGCTCGCGCCGTACGGTGGTGAAGCTGCCGTTGCAACGGCCGAGCAGGGTGGTGCCGATATGGATCGAGTTCATCGTCGCGCGAAACGGCACCGCCGGTGACGGATCGAGCTCGCCGGTGTTGGAGAAATGCTCGAACAGTTCGGCGAAGAACATGTAGCGCTGCCGCTCGCCCAGACCGGGCGGCAGCATGTCGGTCGACAGCCTTTTCTTGATGACGGACATCGGAAGGACGGGACCAAGGTGCTGGCCGGCAGTCTGGCCACCACGAGATGAACGGAAGATGAAAGCAACCGGCCCTGTGCACAGCGCCGGACAGTCCAAGTCCGGAATCCTCCGGCGCTTCCCAGTCCAAGACGCGCGTGACGCCGGAGGCTTAACGATGGCGCCGGCTCGCAGCCAGGAAAGACCACTCAAAGTGAGCCCCCGCACACAAGCGGCCCAGCCAGAGGAGACAATGAGATGAAGACTTCCGCGATCCGCAAGGTGCTGCTCGGGGTTGCGATCGCCACCAGCATGGGGGTCGGCTACGCGATCGGCGCCCAGCCGCACATGGACGAGAGCCTTGCAATGCTGCAATCGGCGCGCGCCGAGCTCACCAGGGCGACGCCGAACAAGGGCGGTCACCGTGAGCGTGCGCTCAGCCTGATCGATCAGGCGATGGGCGAGGTGCGTGCCGGCATCGCATTCGCCGGCGGCGGCTAGGGCATGATCCGAATAAGTGCGCCACGGATTTTTGAAGAGATCAACGAATGACTTTTGGCATCAGCAGAGGACGACACTCATGACCAGATTGATTGCGGCCGCCTTCCTTCTTGCGACGATCGGCAGCGCCGGCGCCATGCCGCTCGCACCGGTTACACCCACCCAGAATTCCGATGTCATCGCGGTCGCCGGCGGCTGCGGCGGCGGCTGGCATCGCGGTCCCTATGGCGGCTGCCGCCGCAACTACGCGCGGCCGTGGATGCATGCCTGTCCGCGCGGCTGGTATCTCGGCCCGGGCGGCCGCTGCCGCGCCAACGGCACCTGAGCATTTCAACGTGCGGCCTTTTGCATCACGCCGGCGGCGGGCTGAAACGTCCGCCGCTTTTGCGTTCGATGTTCGCCTCGCTGGAGCACGATGATTTTTGGTTGAATCAGCCCGAGCCGCAGACTCGTTTCGCCTCTCCCGCTTGCGGGGGAGGCCGACGCGCGACGAGCGACGCGAAGCGTCGTCCGGAGCGCGGCGGGTGGGGGCTCTCTCCGCGATGGGATTCGTGGCAATACCCCCACCCCAGCCCTCCCCCGCAAGCGGGAGAGGGAGCGCAGTGTCCTTGCGGTCGCCGGCTTAACCTAACTTCATCAGGCTCTAGAACACGCCCTTGTTCATGGTTCTGAGCCGCTGGGCCAGCGTCCTCATCACCTTCAGGGCAAAATGCGGCGTCTGGCTCACGAGGAAGAGGAACTGCTTTTCCGAGACCGGGACGAGCTCGACATCCGTGAGCGCCGTGGCGGTCGCACTCCTCGGCTCATTGTCGATCAACGCCATTTCGCCAAAGATCGTGTCGGCCGGCAAGTCCGCCATGGTCTTGTTGCCGACCTGAATGCGCACATAGCCGCTCTTGATCACGAACAGCTCGTTGGCCTCCTCACCCTCGCGAAAAATAATGCCACCGGCCCGGACCAGGCGGGTTTCGATATCGTTGCCCGTCAGAAGGCTGAAGCTTGCATCTGCCACTCGAAATTCCTTTCCCCGAACCCGGATGCAGATCTCGTGCATCCGATTGCCTTGCTGCTCCGGCTAGAACAAATGCGCGAACACGAAGTAGAGAATGCCCGAGATCAGCATCGCCACCGGCAGGGTCAGAACCCAGGCCATGGCGATGTTGCGGATGGTCGACCATTGCAGGCCGGACCCGTTTGCGGTCATGGTGCCTGCGATGCCGGACGACAGCACATGCGTCGTCGACACCGGCAGGCCGTATCCGTCCGCCGCGGCGATGGTCGCCGCCGCCGTGATCTCGGCGCAGGCACCCTGCGCGTAGGTCAGATGGGTCTTGCCGATCTTTTCACCCACCGTCACGACGATCCGCTTCCAGCCAACCATCGTACCGAGGCCGAGCGCGATGGCGACCGCAATCTTCACCCAGGACGGAATGAATTTGGTCGCGGCATCCAGCGAGCCCTTGTAGCGATTGAGCGTCGCGACATCAGCATCGTTCAGCCCACTGTCGCTGCTCTTCATGAGCGAGCGCAGCGCCTCCGATACCAGATACATGTCGTTACGCGTGTTGCCGACGGTCTCGGCCGGGAATTTCGCCAGCGAACCGTACTGAATGACCTGGTCGCGGATTTCGCTGACGAGAACGGCGAGTGACGGATAGGTAGCGTCAGTGAGTTGTCGAAGCGCGATGTAGTTCGTCACCGCCGGACGCGGATTGCCCGTCACCTTGCGATCGGCCCCCTTATCCTCGATCACCTTGCTCGCCGCCGCCGAATTCGCGGTGAATGCATCGATCTGGCTAGCAGGCATCGCGCGGTTGAGTGCGTAAGCGGTCGGGACCACGCCGATCAAGATAAGCATGATGAGACCCATGCCTTTTTGACCGTCGTTCGACCCGTGAAAGAAGCTGACCATTGTGCAGGTCAGGATCAGGATGCCGCGGATCCACCACGGCGGCGGCTGATCGCCTTTCGGCTCGCCGAACAGCGCCGGTGTTGCGCGCAACAGCGCGGTTTTCAGCCCATAGAGCAGGATGGCAGCGAGCGCAAATCCGAACAGCGGCGACAGCAGCAGCGCCTTGCCGGTGTTGACGGCCTGCGACCAATCCACACCGGACGTCCCTTCCCTTCCGTGCATCAGGGCATTCGCGATACCGACGCCCATGATCGATCCGATCAGGGTGTGCGAGCTCGAGGCGGGCAATCCAAAGTACCAGGTGCCCACGTTCCAGATGATGGCGGCGATCAGCAGCGCGAACACCATCGCGAAGCCGGCGCTGCTGCCGACCTGAAGGATCAATTCGACCGGCAACAGCGAGACGATGCCGAAGGCAACGGCGCCGCTGGAGAGCAGGACACCGATCAGATTGAAGAGCCCCGACCAGACGACGGCAATGTGAGCCGGCATCGAACGCGTGTAGATCACGGTCGCGACGGCGTTCGCCGTGTCGTGAAAGCCGTTGACGAATTCGAAGCCGAGCGAGATCAGCAGCGCGACGAACAGCAGCAGGAACGCGAGATAGGAAGTCTTGCCCGCTCCCGTCGCGCCGACATCCGCGTAGATGCTGTAGGCCACGAACAGCAGCGCGGCGCCGATCACGCCGAGATAGATGATGCCGGTGAGAGGATGAAAGCCTTTCTCGAGATCGGGCCCGCCGCTACGCGCAGGCTCGATCGAACCAGGTAACGCTACATCGCTCATGGATCGCCCTCACGGCCGCGGGAGGACAAAAGCGGCCATGTGACATTGGGACTATGTTTGCATGACGCCCATGTGACAGTTCCATGAAAGACGATGCGCGCGATTTGCAGCCGGGCGCCTAATATATTGACAAGATTACTATAATAGCGCGAGCGGCCGCGGCCGTGCGTTAGACACGGCTTCCTG
Organism: Bradyrhizobium sp. B097; assembly: GCF_038957035.1. Lineage (NCBI taxonomy): Bacteria > Pseudomonadati > Pseudomonadota > Alphaproteobacteria > Hyphomicrobiales > Nitrobacteraceae > Bradyrhizobium > Bradyrhizobium sp. B097. The sequence continues at coordinate 1,546,021 of NZ_CP152412.1, read as the reverse complement.
TCCGGCGACGATGCGCTCATTGCGCCGACGGTCAGAAATCGCCGATCGCGTCAAAGCCGGCGACTTCTGCTTTCCGAAATGCAATGCGTACACGCCCTAATGCTGGGATGCCGGCGTCGCCGGCACGTGCTGCTCTTCGGCATATTTGTGCGCCAGCCAGGATGTGATCACGCCCGGGATGAAGCCGACCAGCCCATAGAGGATGAACTGCACGGCGCCGCTTTCGGAGCCGTGCGAGGCGTAAGTCAGCGCCGCGCCGACGAACGCCACGAGACCTACGATCAGCATCCGCACCGTCGGCGTGATCCGCCGCATGTGCATCAGGATGTCGTCGATTGCGCCAAACATCAGCGACGGCACGATGCCGAACAGATAATTGTACTGCAGCGACTTCACGAACACGACGAGCAGCTTCGCCACTTCGCCGCCATTGGTCTCGGTCCAGTAGCCGGACTGATAGGTGGTCATGAGCAGCAGCAGGAAGCCGCCGATGAACGGCCCGATGGCTGCGAAGATCAGATAGCGTTTCATGGCGTGCCCCTGCCCGACATCAGGCGAGTGTAACGCAGTCACGCGACGGTTCTAGGGAAAATCGAAAGCGCCCGGTAATGTTCCGGGATCATCGCGTCGATGCGCTGCAACAGCCGGACTTCGCTGCGATACGGAATCGCCCGGACTCAGCCGGGCGATGAGAGCGTGAATACGAGGTGAGCGCTGAAGCTGTTACTCACCCCACGCCGCGAAGGCGTCGTTGAAGGCACGCTCGCCGGGGGCGCCCTTTTCGATCGCGATGATGGCGCGGCGCTGGTTGGTGTAGACCAGCGGCACGTCGAACCAGGAGCGCTCCTTCAAGAGCTGCAAATTCCGCGAGCGGTCGGCGTCGACGTTGGAGAGCCCAACCAGGAAGAAGCCGTCGGTGACCTTGACCGCGAGCCCGGCCAGCGGCGTGCCGCGCGCCTGCTCGTTGGACTTCATCAGGATGCCCGGCACGTTGCCGACGCCGCCATTGGCGAAGTCCTGCGGCAGGATGAAGGTCAATTCCGCGGTATGGCTCGCCGGCAGCGATGAATCCGTGTTGCGGCGGAACGACATCGTCATCTTGAACTTGCGATCGGGGATGTCGATGTCGGCGCGCACGGCGATGTCGGGCTTCTGGTTGCCCGAGCCCTTGACCTGCTCGGTGCGCCAGACCACCGAACCGACATATTGCTTGCCCTTCGGATCCGACGGGTCCTCGTCATAGAGCACCACGCGCTGCGCCACCGGAGCGACCGGCTCGCCGGACGACGACGGCTGGCCGACGCGGTCGGTGATCTTCTTGCTCGAAGGCGTCGCCGCGGCGTCCTTCGGCGCCTCGACGGGGGCCGAGGATTTGAACAGGCTGCTGACGAGGGTGGCGGCCTGCTGGTGGAACAGAAAGCCGGTGCCGACCAGGATCAGCAGGATGCCGATCGCGATCGCGGTCTTGAACGGGAACATCGAACCGACACGCGGCCGCTTCGGCTCGCGCTCGGCATTGCTGACCCGCGCGCGTGGCGGCGGCGGCGCCTGGGGCGGCTGCGGGGCGTAGCGCTCCGCCTCCTCGATCGACTCGTCGTAGGAATACGGCGCCTCGGGATCGCCGCCGCGGTTTTCGAGGCTCGGCTCGAGCCGGTCGAATTCCGGCGAGGGCGACGGCACGTTGGCGTAGGTCTTGCGCGCGTTGCGGCTGGCTTGCGCCGCAGCACGCCCGAGATCGTCGGCGTCGGCGGTAATGTCGCGGAAGCCGCGCACACCCGGGGCGGCCGGCGGCGTCGGGGGCGGCGCGCCTTCGGGGCCACGGCGCGGCGGCGCCGGCCGGGTATCGGTGCCGGCAGCAACCTGCGGGTTCTGCGGCCGCGGCGGGGCCGGCGGCGGCGCATCGGGGCGCAAATTGCGCGGCGGGCGGGTTTCGGCCGGCGGCCGCGGGCGCGCGGCATTGTCCTCGGGCGGACGGGGATTGGCCCGGCGCAGCGGGTCGCTGCTGCGGGCCGCCCCGCCGCCGGGGCGCGAGGCCTCGCGGGCGCGCTGCGCGGCCTCGGACTCGACCTTGCGCACCGCCTCTTCCAGCGACAGCCGCTCGCGGGTGATCTCGGATTCGGAGAGCGGCGGCTGCACGCCGCGGAGTTGCTGGATCAACGCCGTCCGCGCCCGCGCATACAGCGCACGGCGGGCTTCGCCGGGGGCGTTGGGGTCCAGTCCGGCGATGGCACGGGCGATCAGCGGGTAGTAGTCAGCCATTTCCACACAATTGGTGGGATATAGGTAATATCCCGTTAAGCCTCGAACGGATTCTGTACCAGAATAGTATCTTCACGTTCCGGACTGGTGGAAAGCAGGGTGACCGGGCACCCCACCAGCTCCTCGACCCGGCGGACATATTTGATGGCCTGGGCCGGCAGGTCCGCCCAGGACCGCGCATTGGCGGTCGGCTGCTTCCAGCCCTCGATGGTCTCATAGATCGGCTCGATGCGGGCCTGCGCGCCCTCGCCCGCCGGCAGGTGGTCGATTTCCTTGCCGTCGAGCTTGTAGCCGATGCAGACCTTGATGCTGTCGAACCCGTCGAGAATATCGAGCTTGGTCAGCGCCAGCCCGGCAATTCCGCAGGTACGAACGGTCTGCCGCACCAGCATCGCGTCGAACCAGCCGACCCGGCGCTTGCGCCCGGTGTTGACGCCAAATTCCTTGCCGCGGCGGCCGATTTCCTCGCCGATCTCGTCGTTCAGCTCGGTCGGGAACGGACCCTGGCCGACCCGGGTGGTGTAGGCCTTGCAGATGCCCAGCACATAGCCGACTGCGCCCGGACCCATGCCGGTGCCGGTTGCGGCCTGCGCCGCCACCGTGTTGGACGACGTCACATAGGGATAGGTGCCGTGGTCGACGTCGAGCAGCGCGCCCTGCGCGCCCTCGAACAGGATGCGCTTGCCCTCGCGGCGCTTGATATCCAGCAGCCGCCACACCGTCTCGGCATACGGCAGCAGTTTCGGCGCGAACGCCGTCAGTTCGGCGAGGATGCCCTTGCCGTCGATCTCCTCCAGATTGTTGCCGCGGCGCAGCGCATTGTGGTGCGCCAGCAGGCGTTCGATCTTGTGCGGCAGGGTATCGAGATCGGCGAGATCCATCAGGCGGATGGCCCGGCGGCCGACCTTGTCCTCATAGGCCGGGCCGATGCCGCGGCGGGTGGTGCCGATCGAGGTGACGGCGTTGGAGGATTCGCGCAGCGAGTCGAGCTCGCGATGCAGCGGCAGGATCAGCGTGACGTTCTCGGCGATCCGCAGATTGTCCGGTCCGACCGCAACGCCCTGCCCCCTCAGCTTGGCGACCTCGTCGAGGAAGGCCTGCGGATCGAACACCACGCCATTGCCGATCACCGCGAGCTTGTTCGGGCGCAGCACGCCGGAGGGCAGCAGCGCCAGCTTGTAGGTCTCGCCATTGATCACGAGCGTATGGCCGGCATTGTGGCCGCCCTGGAAGCGCACGACGATGTCGGCCTGTTCCGACAGCCAGTCGACGATCTTGCCCTTCCCCTCGTCACCCCATTGGGCGCCGACGACGACAACATTGGCCATTGCGAAGATGTTCCCTTCAGGTGTTTCAGAGACCATGATCGCGGCGAAAACGCGTCCGCCCACAGCGACCATGCATGATATGCCCAGCCCAAACCGCGGCGCCCGGCCGCGCGCACGCAAGGCGCCTACCGGATAAAGGAAGCGGGTCGGCTGCGCAAGCAAGAAGGGGGTCGTTTGCGCCTTTTAGAGGGGCGACAAGCCTTTGATATCCCCTGAAAATTCCATGCTGCACCCGGCCGTTCCGGACTGGCGGGAATTTAATGTTGGCGCCGCCTTGGGCTGACCGTACGGCCGATTGATCGCCGGGCCCATTGCGGCGATCATTCGGCCGTATCAACCGGCCCGGACCATGCCCAATTCAACACAAGCGACGATTGCGCTGCGCAAGCTAGGCATTGCCTTCAAGCTCCACACCTATGTCTACGATTCCAGCGCCGAGAGCATCGGGCTGCAGGCGGCGGAGGCGCTCGGGGTCGACCCGAACCGCATGCTCAAGACGCTGATGGCGGAGGTCGACGGCAAGCCGGTCTGCGCCGTGGTGCCGTCCGACTGCGAGGTCAGCATGAAGAAGCTTGCCGCAGCCCTCGGCGGCAAGTCGGCCAGGATGATGCGCCCGGCCGATGCCGAGCGGCTGACCGGCTACCATGTCGGCGGCATCAGCCCGTTCGGCCAGAAAAAGAAAGTGCCGACCGCGATCGACGAGACCGCGCTCACCCATGTCACCGTGTTCGTCAATGGCGGCCAGCGCGGCCTGCAGATCGAGATCGATCCGAACGACGCCGCGCTTGCCGCCGGCGCCACGATGAAGGCGCTGGTGGCGACGCAGGATTAGAGCTTCGGTTGAATCAGAATCGAAGCTCTGGATTCTTGTCTTGACGCGTTTTCTTCACGCGAACCGATGCCCACTTCGCGCGATCAATGCGAGGGCTTGTCCCTGTTGAACTCCGCGCCGACATAGTCGGACAGGCCGGACAATTCCTCCGCCGAAATATCGTTGACGTTGAGCCTGAGCTGCATGATCGCGAGGTCGAGCAGATGTGCGGCGAAGGTCGCACCGGCCGCCGTCACGATGCTGCGCTGCTCGATCAACACCGCGATGACGTCGCGCAAGCTGCGCATTTGCACTTGATCCATGGCCCTTTGCCCGATGCTGGCCGTCGTGATGTGTGTGGTCATTGGGATACCGATTGTAATGTGCTGATGGACGCCGCGCTGGCGGATGAAATGTATGGCAGCCGCTCGGCTTCCTCACCGAGATGCAGGATGCGCGATGGCAGCTCGCGGACTTCGATGTCGATCGTCATCGGCGGCGGAATCAGCGTCACCGAGGCTTTCGGCCAGGGCGCCGGATTCGGGCTGACGGCGGTGAAGCGATAGGCCGCCGCGATCTCGAGCGCGAGCAATTGCAACTCGAGCATCGCAACTCCCATCCCGGCGCAGGCGCGCGGGCCGGCGCCGAACGGGATGTAGGCGTCGGTGTTGTAGCGCCGCGTCATCAGGAAGCGGTCGGGATCCTCGAAATGCCTGGGATCGCGCTGCAATTGCCAGGGACAGATCAACAGCGAGGTGCCGACCTTGAGGTCGCGCCCGCCGATCGTCACCGGCTGCATCACCTCGCGCGAGAACCACCAAGCGCTGGGATAGAGCCGGCAGACCTCCTTGACAAACGTCGCGCTCAGATTGGCGCGCTTCACCGCGTCAAGTCGCAGCTCGCCGTCGTCGCCAAGGCACTCCGCCGCCTCGTCGGCAATGTCGTCCATCAAAGCGGGATCGGCGGCCATCTGGTAGAACATCCACGCCGCCGTCGAACCGGTGGTGTGATGGCCGGCCAGCAGCAGTGTCAGGATCTCGTCCTCGAGATCGCGATCGCTCAGGCCGAGCGCCTCGAGATCGCGCAGCGCGCTGCTCGAGCCCGCCTTGCGGCGCAGGCGTTGCACCACCGTCGACATGGCAAGCTTGGCGCAGACCCGGTTCTGCCGGCGCCGGTACCAAGCCACCGGACCGAACGGCAACGCGCGGAACATCTCCTCGGCCAGATCGTCCTCGATCACGCCGACGGCCTGAACCAGCGCTTCCTCGTCGCCGGACGACATCACCTGGGAGCCGAAGATCGCGACGCAGATCGTCCGCAGCGCCAGCATCGCGGTGACATGGTGCGGATCGAACGATCCGAGCCGCGCCAGGCTGGCGCCGACCGCGCGGATCTCGGCGCACATATGCGGCAGGAATTTCTCGACGCTGCCCTTGGCCATGTGCTTCTGCAACACCGTCCGCCGCCGCTTGTGCTCCTCGCCGCTCAGCATCAGCGAGCTGCGGCCGAGCACCGGCGTCAGCTTCTTGATCAGCTTGCCCTTTCCGATGTCGGTCTCCGGCGCCTTGAGGATCGGGCGCAGCAGATCGGGATCGTTCACCAGAAAGACGGGCGCAGGACCGAGCCGCAGGGGCACGAGCCCGAGCTCGGCCTCGTTGCCGCGCGTCAGCAGCAGACGCAGCGGGTCACGCTGGAATGCTCGAACGTCCGAGAACATGTGAGGCATCGTGAATCTCCAATTGCCGTCCAAGGTCGAGGAATTTGGTCAGGCCGGGATTGTCGGCGAGACCAAGCGGGATTTCTCCGGCGAGCGCCGTCAGCGGGCGGCCCATGCGATCATTGCCGATCACCTGCGGCGGGCCGTAGCGGCGGGTGCGGATCTCCATGCGGGTGAGAAAGCGCTCGTAGGAAAGGTCGGCGAGCGCCACGAGCGCGGCGGCCCCGCGCAGCTCGGCGAAGCGGAACATCAGCGCGTAATTCACGCGTGCCGTCCACGACCTCGCGACACCAGGCAGCACGCCGAACCGGCTGATTTCCCAGGCGTCGCGGCGGCTCGGAAAGCGGCGCACTGCAAGCTGCGGGAATACCGACTTGGTCAGATAGGGATAGTCGGTGCGGATCGCCCGGAAGCCGCCGACCAGCTCGGCGCCTGAGAACAACAGGCAGTGCTCGGTATACCAGCTGTCGAACTGATCGCGTTCGACGTCGCCGGTCGTGCTCAGAAGCCAGCCGCAATGGTCGACGAACAGCCGCTTGCGCAGCCGCAACATCGCCCCGACATGCGCCGGATCAAGCTCTTCCCTGGTGATGAGTGCATGATATCCGTCCAATGAATGCGGCATTATCCTTTCCTCCAAATGCGGAACATCTGGAACGAAAGGGGTTAACTGTGGTACCCCCGGAAACCGGGGGTTTTAGTCAATGGGCCTGGTAGACGCGATTTCAACCATCGAGGCGTCGGACACCATCGACGAGCTCAGCTCGTCATTGCACCGTGTCATCCAGAACTACGGCTTCTCGGGCTTCGCCTTTGTCGATGCCGGCCGGCCCGACCTTGATCTGCCCTATCATGTCGGCACCTTTCCCGACGCCTGGAAGCGGGCGTATGTGCAGAACGAGTTCGTCCATGCCGATCCGGCGCTGGCGCGGTCGCGACGCACCAACACGCCGTTCAGCTGGAGCAGCCTGAAGCTGCCGGAGCGAAGCGGACACAAGCGGGCGCCCGAGGTCAAGACGATGGATGCCGCCCGCGAGTTCGGATTCAAGGACGGCTTCGTGGTACCTTTCCATTATCGCGACCGGCTCGGCGCCGTGCATTCGAGCTCGACGGTGTTCTTCTGGGAAGACCAGCCGCGCGACTTCGACAAACTGTTCATCTGCCATCGCCATGAACTGCATCTGTTGATGATCTACTGGGTGCAGCGGGCGATGGACATCGTCAACCGCGACCAGCGCAACGCGCCGACCATTCTCAAGCCCGCCGACGCCGCCGAGACCATCAAGCTCACGGCACGGGAGAAGGAAGTGATCGCCTGGGCGGCGCGCGGCAAGACCGTGGCCGACACCGCGCAGATCCTCGGCATTTCGCCGGAGACGGTGGAAGGCTTCATCAAGCAGGCGCTGCGCAAGCTCGAGGCCTCCAACAAGACGCACGGGGTGGCGAAGAGCATCGCGCTCGGGATCATCGACCTGTGAGCGACAACGCCGCGAACTGTGGCGAGGTCACACATCCGGGTTGGATTTTCTTCAACGATCACCCCCAGATTGCATTCGCGTACGATCTTGATAATAAGGCTGCGGCCTGATGACAGGGATTTCAGACCATGGGTGCGTATTGCAGTGCCCGCCCGGCGCGACTGCCGAGCTGTCGTGAAGCACGGATCGTCCTGCACGTTGCCCGGTGCGCCGGGACCGATTGTCGACCCGGGTGATCCGTAGAAGTCCCGTCACGACGAACCGCTGTTCCATTTGCTACCAATCATCGTCGCGGACATGCTGTCGACGGACGTAGCTGGAGGTCGCCCAAGCGCACCATGAGCACATCGCAGGACGACCAGATCGATCAACTGGTGCAGGCGCGCTGGCGCGCAATCGGGCTGTCGCAGGCAGATCTCGCCGAGATCCTGTGCGCGGGGGCCTCCCTGCAAAAGAACGGCGTGGACGGCACCGTCAAAGTCGATACCGGCCGCCTGGCGACCGTCGCCGAAATGCTCGGGATCGCCGCGGACATCCTCAATCGCCGGCCCGCCACCACAGCGCAGACACAAGGCGGCCAGGCGTCGGAATCGCTGCAATCCTTGCTCGAGCTGCGCATGCTGCGGGTGTTCCGCGACGTCAAGGACCCCGACACCAAGCGGATCCTGATCGAGCTCGCCGAGCAGATCGTCAAGCGCCAGACCACGCCGCCGGAGACCGGCTAGAACATAATCCGGAAAAGTGCGAAGCGGTTTTCCCTCGCGACAAACGCGGAACGCGTTTGCGCGGAGATCATGCTCAAACAAGCGGCTTGTGGCGGATCGCCGTGTGCCGGCCGGCCTGGCAAAGCGTCGTTGCGCTTTCCGTAAGGGGCCTTCGCGCATGGTCGCGATGCGTCGATCACCATTGATAGAACGGTGGAATCCGTGTCTGTGACAGGGTGCCGGGGCGATCCATACCGGCCCGGCGACGGCCGGGCGGGCGGGCCGCGGCGTCGTGAACCCGGGCCCTTCGCATGTCTGCCACCGATTCCACCACAACGCCTGCGTCCGGCTCCTGGATCGCCAACCAGCCATATCTCTTGCTCTGCATCACCGCGATGTGCTGGGCCGGCAATGCGATCGTCGGCCGGCTCGCGGCCGGCCATATTCCGCCGGTGACGCTGTCGTTCCTGCGCTGGTTCGTGGCGTTCCTGATCATCCTGCCGTTTGCCTGGAAGCACCTCGCCAGCGACTGGCCTGCGATCCGCAAGAATCTCGGCATCATGATGCTGCTGTCGATGACCGGCATCAGCGCCTTCAACACACTGCAATACTGGGCGCTCGAGCACACCCAGGCGCTCAACACGCTGCTGCTGCAATCCTCCGTGCCGCTGATGGTCGCGCTGTGGTCGCTGATCCTGCTCGGCGCGCGGCTAACGCTGGCGCAGTTCTGCGGCGTGTTGCTGTCGCTCGCCGGCGTGCTGGTCATCCTGCTGCACGGCGATCTCACGACGCTGTCGAAGATCGAGTTCAACAAGGGCGACCTGATCTTCATCGCCGCGCTGGTGATCTTCGCGCTGTACTCGGTGCTGACCCTGAAGCGGCCCAAGATCCACGGGCTGTCGGTCGCGGCTTTCACCTTCGGCTGCGGCGCGCTGTTCCTGATCCCGTTCCTGATCTGGGAACTCGGCACGCGTCCGGTGATGCAGCTCACCACCAGCAATCTGCTGTCGCTGTTCTATGTCGCGGTATTCCCCTCGACGGTGGCCTATCTGTGCTTCAACCGCGGTGTGCAGCTGATCGGCGCCAACCGCGCCGCGCCGTTCTTCCACATGGTTCCGGTGTTCGGCACCATCATGTCGATCGTGTTCATCGGCGAGCATCCGCAGGCCTTCCATTTCATCGGCTTCGCGCTGGTGCTGGCCGGCGTCTTCGCGGCGTCGCGGAGGCAGTCGGCCTGATCTTGCCCGCCGGAGGCGCGGTGACTATCGGCGGCAAATCCGCTATCTCTTGAGGTCTGCTTCGCGGACAGGTCCCCAACGCATGGCGCGCGCCAGCAATCTCGTGATCGGCACCCTGACGCTGGCTTTGATCGCCGGCTCGCTCGGCGGCTGGCTGGGCTATCAGCGCTATGCCGGCATCAAGCGGATGGTGCCGTTCCGCGTCGTGTTCGAGGGCTCGGCCTCCGGCCTGCGCCGCGGCGGCAGCGTCAACTTCGCCGGCGTGCGGATCGGCGAAGTGGTCTCGATCAGGCTCGACCGTCACCGCGTGGTGGCGATGACGCGGATCGAGGGCAACGCCCCAATCAAGAAGGACACCCAGGTCGGCCTCGAATTCCAGGGCCTCACCGGGATCGCCTCGATCTCCTTCACCGGTGGTACCGACGATGCTCCGCCGCCGCCGCTCGGCGCCGACGGCATTCCCGAGCTGACCGCCGATGCCGAAGGCACGATGGGCATTCAGGAGAAACTGCGGGTCGCGCTGCGCAATGTCGACCGCGTCATCACCGAGAACGAGGCCGACATCAAGGACTCGCTGCTCGGGCTCGAGAACTTCACCAACTCGCTGTCCGGCAATGGCGAGCTGATCGCGGGCTTCATCGATGCCGCCGAGGACGGCGTCGACGCGGTCGACAGCAAGTTGACGTCCGCCGACAAGTTCCTGAAGAGCTTCGGCAGCGACAAGTATGGCGGCGAGCTGTTGCCGACCGTGATCTCGTTGCGCGAGCTGATCCAGAGTTTTGACAAGAAATCCGGCGCCATGATCGCCGAAACCCGCAGGACGCTCAGCGACGTCAGCCAGTCCGTCAACAAGTTCAACGAAAAAATTGTCGGGCGCGGCGGCAGGCGCTAAAGCGCAATGAGATTGGGTTGAATCATCATTGCGCTTTAGCTCTTCGTTTCTTTTGAGCATGATCTTTTCGGAAAACCGCTTCACACTTTTCCGGATCATGCTCTAACCTGAAGCTCCAACCAAGAACCAAGAACAACGGAAACACTCGACGTGCACGACCGGACCGCAGCCGCTTCCCCGCCTCCCGCAACCGTCAACCGCGCGGCGAGCGCCGTGCCCCGGCATTTGCGCCGCTATCTCACGCTCGACGATTTCGAGCCGCAGGCGCGGCGGCTGCTGCCGAAATTCCTCTACGGCTACATCTCCGGCGGCGCCGAGACCGACGCAGCGCGGTCAGACAATCGCCGGGCATTCGACGAATACGGCTTCGTGCCGCGGGTGCTGAAGGACGTCTCCGGCCGCGACCAGACCACGACGCTATTCGGCAAGACCTACGCCTCGCCGTTCGGGATTCCGCCGATGGGCTCGTCGGCGCTGTGCGCCTATCGCGGCGACATCGTGCTGGCGCGCGCCGCGGCGGCGGCCAATGTGCCGATGATCCTCTCGGCCTCCTCGCTGATCACGCTGGAGGACGTCCGCGCCGCCAACCAGCAGGCCTGGTACCAGGCCTATCTCGCCGGGCTCGACCAGCGCATCGAGCCGCTGGTCGATCGCGTCGCGGCGGCCGGCTACGACACCTTCGTCGTCACCGCCGACGTACCGGTGCCGCCCAACCGCGAGAACAACATCCGCAACGGCTTCCAGGTGCCGCTCGAGATCACGCCGCTTGTGTTCTGGGACACCATCACCCATCCGGACTGGCTACTGAACACCTGGGCACGCACCGTGTTCAATCACGGCATGCCGCATTTCGAGAACATGGACGCCAAGCGGGGCCCGCCGGTGCTGTCCAAGAATTTGATGCGCAACATCGGCAGCCGCGACCAGCTCGCCTGGAAACACGTCGAGCTGATCCGCAAGCGCTGGCGCGGCAAGCTCGTGGTCAAGGGGCTGATCTCGCCGGAGGATGCGCGGCTGGCGCGCGAGCACGGCTGCGACGGCGTGATGGTCTCCAACCATGGCGGCCGCCAACTCGACTACACCGTGTCCGGCCTGCGCACGCTGCCGGAGATCGCGGCGCAGAAGGGCGACATGACCGTCATGGTGGACGGCGGCATCCGCCGCGGCACCGACGTGATCAAGGCGCTGGCGCTCGGTGCGGACTTCGTCTGGATCGGCCGCCCGTTCCTCTACGGCGCCGTGGTCGCCGGCGAGGCCGGCGTGTCGCGCGCGATCTCGCTGCTGCACGCCGAGATCGACCGCGATCTCGCGCTGCTCGGCATCCGCAGCCTGAAAGAGATCACCCCCGACCTGGTGCGGAAATACTGAGACGATTGCATCCGCAACGGAACTACGGTCCCCTCTCCCGCTTGCGGGGGAGGGTTAGGGTGGGGGTATCTCTGCTTGCGACAGAGTCGTTGTGTGGCGACAGCCCCTACCCGCTGCGCCCTTCGGGCACAGCAACCTAAGAGCGAGCTTCGCTCGTCTCGACCCCGCAAGCGGGAGAGGTAAGAAGCGGTCACGCGTAGCGCGCCGCGCCCATGCAGAGTGCGGTGACCGCGAGCAGCGCGGCCGCGATGCGCTGGGCGACCGCGAGCCGCGAACGCGCGGCTGACGGTTCGGCCGCGCCATTGCGCAGCTGCCGGATAGCGCCGCCGCCGACGATGATCTGCACGGCAATGGCGGCCAGCGCGGCGAGCTCGGCGCCCGCCAGGATCTGCTCCGACAGCGCGAATGAGCCTTCATGGACCAGGCGCCACAGCGTAGCGCCGGTCACGATCGCAACCGTCGCCGCGCCGATTTGCGGGACCAGCAGCTTCTCGCCACCGAGGCCGCCGGTACGCGCCAAGGTGAAGCTGGAGCCGGCCCAAAACACCGATGACAGGACGTGAAGGGACAGGGCTATGATGAGGACGGTCTGCATGATCTCGCTCCAAAGGGCATTGAGAATTAGATATACATAATGTATAGTCAATCAGACGAAAGCAAGGCCAGCCGATGCCGCCGCGCAGTTATGTGAGCCCGGCGCGCAGCGCTGCCGCCGCCGAGACCCGGGAGCGCGTGATCGAGGCCGCCTCGCGCACGCTGCGCGAAGGCGAGAGCATTGCGCGCTTCTCGCTGGATACGGTGGCGAAGGCCGCCGGCGTGACGCGGCTGACGGTCTATAACCAGTTCGGCTCGCGGCGCGGACTGCTCGAAGCCGTGTTCGACGAGATCGCGCGCCATGGCGGGCTGCATCAGCTCGCCGACGCCATGGCGATGGCCGATCCGCGCGCCGCGCTCGACCGCATGGTCGAGATCTTCTGCGGCTTCTGGAGCCGCGATTCCGCGGTCGGACGCCTGCACGACGCGATGGCGACCGATCCCGAATTCGCCGAAGCCGTGCGCGAGCGCAACGAGCGCCGCCGCCGCGGCATCACCGCATTGGTCGACCGCATTGCGGGCAAGAGCGCGCCGCCGCAGGCTCGCAACGATGCCGTCGACCTGATCTTCGCGCTGACAAGCTATCCGACCTTCGCCTCGCTGAGCGGGGGACGGTCGCGGGATGAGGTCTGCCGGGTGGTGCAGCGGGCCTGCCACGCGGCGCTGGCGCCGCTCCTACTCTCAAACCCGTCATCCTGAGGTGCGAGCCTTGCGGCGCAATTGCGCCGCTGGGCGAGCCTCGAAGGATGAATCGGCCACAGTCGAGCCGTCGACCCTTCGAGACGCGCTTCGCGCTCCTCAGGTGACGGGGATAGATATGAGTGTGCGGCCACCAAGGGCGCGTGCGCCTCACCCCACCTTAAACTTGCTGTAGGCCTCGCGCGTCGCGATGATGACGTGCTCCTCGCAGCCGTTGCGGCGATGCGGGTCGCAGCGGGTCTCGTAGTCGGCCGAGGTCATCATGTCGAGGAAGGCGGCGACGCTCGGGTAGTGGACCAGCGCGAGGTAGTCCCAGCGCTGGCCGGCCGGCTCGCCCAGCGCGACCGTCTCGGCGCTGCCGGTCCAGAGCAGCGTGCCGCCGCGGGCCTTGATCATGGGGACGGTGAGCGCGCTGTAGCGCAGATAGGCATCCCAGCCCGAGCCGTCGCCGTCGAGCGACCGCTGGCGAAATCGCATCAGATTGACCATCACGACCGGAGCCTCTTGATCCAGTTCGCTCAAGCCTTTGACGTTCAAGAGATCGACACCCATCCACCAGCTCCCGCCCAAAATCACATCAGCCCGGGGCCGGGTCGGTCCGGCCGCAACGATTATGTCACATCGCAGGACTACCCTGAAATGCCGGCAGGCCGTAAGCTCGTCACCCGATCTCGGAGGTCAATGCCGTGATGACCCTTCCCGAACTTGCGGCCGACGCGCTCGGCAAATTCCTCGGCGAATACATGCAGCGCCGGTTCGGCTCTTCGCAGACCCAGCTGGTCGAGATGGTGCCCTCGATCGCGCGGATCGCCATCGAATGCATCGGCAACAGCGACGCGCTGTATCACAATGTCGAGCACACCATGCTGGTGACCCTGGCCGGCCACGCCATCCTGCGCGGCCGCGCGCTGCACTCGCACATGAGCGCCGAGGATTATGCGCATGTCATCGTCGCCTGCCTCACCCATGATATCGGCTATGTGCGCGGGCTGTTCGATGCCGACGACCAGGACGGCTACCTGGTCGCCGCCGACGGCCGCAAGGTGATCCTGCCGCGCGGCTCGTCGGATGCGGCGCTGATGTCCTATCACGTCGACCGTTCGAAGATCTTCGTGATGGAGCGGCTCAAGGGCGTCGCGCTCCTCGACAAGGAGCGCATCGCGCGCGCCATCGAGGGCACCCGCTTTCCGCAGAGCGCGCCGGACGGGGATGAGGAGTTCGGCGAGGAGGCCATCCTGCTGCGGGCCGCCGACCTGATCGGCCAGCTCGGCGACCCCCATTACATCCGCAAGGCCAACGCGCTGTACCTCGAATTCGAGGAGGCCGGACTGAACCGCCAGCTCGGCTACGATTCGCCGGCCGACCTCGTCGACCTCTATCCGCGCTTCTACTGGGACAGCGTCGCGCCGCATGTGCAGAGGGCGATCCGCCACCTCAACATCACCTCCAGCGGACGGCAATGGATCGCCAATCTCTACGGCAACGTGTTTCGCGCCGAGCGCGACATCTCGCTGTCGGGGCCGCAGAAGTAGGCGGGGATGCAGCGCAATCTCTCCCCGATGTCGTCCCGGCGAAAGCCTGGACCCATAACCACAGATTTGAGTTGTTAGAAGGCTGTGGCCCCAGCGTCGTGCAACAATGACCTTCGGTGGTTATGGGTCCCGGCTCCCGTGCGCAATTGCGCACTAGGCCGGGACGACATCGAGTATGTTGCGTCATCGAGAGGCATGTATTCACGGTCTCTCAGTATGACGGGTTCTGTTATTCGGCGGCGGCGTGGCTCCCGCGTCAGATTGCGGCCCCGCACGCATGGCTCCAATCCGCTCTTTCGTCTTGTGGCGGCGGCGGATTCGGGCACAACATCCGCCAGATAATGACCGCCTTGCCCGCACCTGCCACAACTCCACGATATCAGCCGCTGCACTGGCTCAACAACCAGCCCTATCTGCTGCTCAGCCTGACGTCGCTGTTCTGGGCCGCCAATATCGTGCTGGCGCGGCATGTCGGCAGCCATGTGCCGCCGGTCACGCTGACCACGATCCGCTGGTTCGGCGTGTTCCTGATCCTGTTGCCGTTCGCCTGGCCGCATCTGAAGGAGGACTGGCCGAAGCTGCGCAAGGCGCTGCCGCTGATGCTGCTGTTGTCCGCGGTCGGCTTCGCGTTCAACAACGCGATCTCCTACTGGGCGATGCAATATACCGAGGCGTTGAACGCGCTGCTGATCCAATCGGCGGGGCCGCTGTTCGTGGCGCTGTGGTCGCTGATCCTGTTCGGGGTCCGGCTGACGCCGGCGCAGCTTGCCGGCATCGCGATCTCGCTGGCTGGCGTGCTGACCATCATCCTGCGCGGCGATTTCTCGGCGCTCGCCAGCATCAGCTTCAACCGCGGTGACATCATGTTCGGCGCCTCGCTGGTGTCGTTCGGGCTGTATTCGGCGCTGATCCCGCGGCGGCCGAAAATCCATCAGCTCTCGCTGATCTCGTTCACCACCTGCTGCGGTGCGCTGATGCTGTTGCCGGTCGCCATCTGGGAATTCCTGAACGGCGTGACGCTGAAGCTCGACGTTCTGACCTTTGCGACGCTGGGCTACACGCTGATCTTCCCGTCCACGCTCGCCTATCTGTTCTTCAACCGCGGCGTCGCATTGATCGGCCCGAACCGCGCGGCGCCGTTCTTCCATCTGGTGCCGGTGTTCGGCTCGGCGATGGCGATCCTGCTGCTCGGCGAGACGCTCGCGCCGTACCATCTGATCGGCTACGCGCTGGTGCTCGCCGGCGTCATCATCGCTTCGCGTCAAGGCTCGGCGAAGCGCTAGCCGACGCATGATGAGATTAGGTTGGGCTGGAGCGGCATCGAATGTTCACCTCTCCCCGACGGGGAGAGGTCGACCGGAGCCGCGGCAAGCCGATTCACCCCAATCTCATCAGACTTTAGCTGACGCCCAGGATGCCGCTAGCCTGCCTTGCGCAAGCCGGCGGATTTGCGTGGCGAATGTGGCTTTGCCGCCAGCGTGTCTGTGATGAAGTCGATGAACCGCCGCACCTTGGCCGGCACGTGGTTACGCGAGGCGTAGTAGACGTAGAGCGGATAACGTTCGTCGGGCCAGTCCGGAAACAGCTCGACCAGCGCGCCGCTCCGCAAGTGGTCGTCGAGGCCGAGATCGATCACCTGCGCGATGCCGAAGCCGGCCAGGCAGGCGCCGAGCTTGGTTCCGGAATCGGTCACGGTGAGCCGCCCGTTGACCGCGACCGGTACGACCTCGCCACCGCGCCAAAACTCCCAATCGAACGGACGCCCGGTCGCAGCGTCGATGGCCATGATGCACTGATGGTCGCGGCTCGCGAGCTCCCGCGGATCAAGCGGCCGGCCGTGTCGTTCGAGATAGATCGGCGAGGCCACGGTGAGCACGCGCGCATCGAGGACGCGGCGCGCAATCAGCGCCGACGGCGCCGGCTCGCCGAAACGCACCGCCAGATCAAAACCGTCGCTGACCAGATCCGCGATCCGGTCGCGGGTCTCGATCCGCAGCTCCATGCCTGGATTCTGCAGCAGGAACTCGCTCAGCTTCGGCGACAGCACCATGCGGGAGAACAGCGGGTCGACATTGACCCGCAGCCTGCCGCGGACCGCATCGCGCGATTTCGAGGTCTCCGCCGCCGCCTCGCCGATCCCGGCCAAATGCGCGGCAACCCGCTCGTATAGCGCACGTCCTTCCTCGGTGAGCTCGACGGCGCGGCTGGTGCGGTGAACCAGCCTGGCATCGAGCCGAGCCTCGAGCTTGGCGATCGCCTTGCTGACCCCGGATTGCGTCATACCGAGCCGTTCGGCGGCCCGGCCAAAACTGCGCGCATCCGCCAGCGCCGCGAGGACCACCAGGCCGCCAACCAGCCGACCGTCAACTTCGTCCATGCCGATGCCTCTCAGTCATCCAAGAGATGACCGCCCAGTCGTAGCACTCCGCCACCATATCGGCCACTGTCGGCGCAGATCACCGGTTCGATCCGGTGAAGCCACCGCCACATCATCCGCTACGGAGATCTTGCAATGAGCGACATCCAGGCCATCGCATCCGCGATCGATGGATATTTCAACCTGATGTATGACGTCGACGACAGCCGGTTCCGCGACGTCTTCTCCGATGCCTGCATCGTGCACGGCATCCGGGACGGCAAGCACACGGTGCGGTCGGCCACGGAATTCCGCGACTTCATCCGCAGCCGTCCCTCGCCGGCGTCGATGAAATCGCCGCGCGATGAGGCCATCATCAGCATCGACCAGACCGCGTCCGATCTGGCCATCGCCAAGGTGCGCGTCAGGGCCGGCCAAACCGGCTTCATCGACCATCTCGTGTTTCATCGGATCGACGGCAGGTGGCTCATCACCACCAAGGCGTTTCACGTCGCGCAGGTCTTCCCGGCGGGATCGTAGCGTCGCCAACGACCGGCTTTTCGGAATATTAGAAATGTGACACCGATTTGCCCGACGTGTCAAGTTGCCTGGTCGAGCGCCGGCCGCCACCGGCTACTTTGCATGGGGTTGTTTTCGATATTTTGGCAGCGCCCCTGCGAAGTCTGCCAATTCCGTCATCCTGAGGAGCGCGCTCTTGCGCGCGTCTCGAAGGATCGACGGCCCGACTGAGGCCGTGCATCCTTCGAGGCTCGCTACGCTCGCACCTCAGGATGACGGGGTGCACAGTCGTGGAATGCGCTGGGTGGGTGCGCTTCGCTAGCTAACCCACCCTGCGCAATCCGTTACGCCGCACGGACCTTCTGCAGGAACTCGTCGACCGCGTTGCGCAGCATGCCCGATTGGGTGTCGAGCTCGCGCGCGTTCGACAGCACGTCGCCCGCCGCGGTGCCGGTGGCGGCGGCCGCGGTGGTGACGCCGCCGATATGGGCGGAGATCTCGCTCGAGCCGGCCGCGACCTGCTGAATGTTGCGCGCGATTTCGCGCGTCGCATCGCCCTGCTGGTCGATCGCGGTCGAGATCGAGGCGGTGATCTCGCTCATCTGCGCGATGGTCGCGGTGATGCCGCCGATCGATGTCACCGCCTCACCGGTGGAGGCCTGCATCGCCGCGACCTGGGCCGAGATCTCCTCGGTCGCCTTCGCGGTCTGGTTGGCCAGCGCCTTCACCTCGGAGGCGACCACCGCGAAGCCGCGGCCGGATTCGCCGGCGCGCGCCGCCTCGATGGTGGCGTTGAGCGCGAGCAGGTTGGTCTGGGCGGCGATCGAGTGGATCAGCTTGACCACCTCGCCGATCTTCTCCGCGCCGGTCGAGAGCGCCTGCACGGTCGCATTGGTGCGCTCGGCATCGGCCACCGCCTGGCTTGCGACTTCGCTGGAGCGGGCCACCTGGCGCGAGATTTCCGCAACCGAGCTGGAGAGCTCCTCGGCCGCCGCAGCCACGGTCCCGACATTGTTGGAGGCAGAGTCGGAGGCGGCACCCACGGTCGCGGCGCGCGCGCTGGCGTCGCTGGCGGTTGCGGTCATCGACTGCGCCGTGGTCTGCATGCCGGCGGCGGCGGAGGCCACCGTCCGGACGATGCCATTCACGCTGCGCTCGAAATCGCTTGCAATGTTCTGCATCGCGCTGCGGCGCTCGGCGGTGGCGCGCGCCTGCGTCTCGGCCTCGGCCTGCTCAAGGCCGCGGATGCGGATCGCATTGTCCTTGAAGATCTGCACGGTCGCCGCCATGCCGCCGACCTCATCGCCGCGGCCGACGCCCGGGATGTCGCCATCGAGCTTGCCGTCGGCGATGTCGCGCATGCGCGAGCCCAGCAGGTTGAGCGGCCGGGAGATGCTGCGGCCGATCAGCCAGGCGACCGAACTCGAGATGATGCCGATGCCGAGGATCGCGAGCCCGAGCAACCAGGCAATGGGACGCATCTTGGTGTCGATATCGTCGAGATAGGCGCCGGTGCCGAGATACATGTCGAAGCCAGGCACTGCGACGGCGTAACCAAGCTTTCGGATCGGCGTCTCCTGACCAGGCTTCACGTATTCATAGAACAGCAGAATGTCGCCCTTGGCCTTCACGCCGTCCATCAGCTCCTGCGAGAGCTTTCGGCCATTGGTCACGACGTCCATCCGATTTGTGCCAACCTGCTTCGGATCGGGGGCCAGCACGGTGATGCCGTTGTAGTCCGTGCCGAACAGATAGCCCGAGCCATTATCGTAGGTCATCGCGTTGCCGCGCTTACCCAACTCGGCCAGAGCCGCTTCCTTGGTCATCTTTCCGGCGTCGACATCCTTCTTCAGGCTCGCTGCCATGTTCTTCGCCATCTCGACCATGGCCTTGGCCTGGTCGATGCGCGCATTTGTCATCTCACGCTGCATCAGCTGACCGGCGAGGATGCCGGCCGTGCACAGACCGAGGAGGGTCACCCCCACCAGAATGCCGAGCTTGGGGGTGATCTTCAGATTTGACAGCTTCACGGGGATCTCCAGAAGAGGCGGGGAACGCGACGCGATTGGCGGATTGATTCCGCTCACCGTAATGTGAGACCCTTTACCTGATGGTTACGGAGGTTCCCCGTAGAAGCCCGGAGAATCGGGCCATGGACCAACCGGCAATTGTGGAGCGAGCAGCGCCGCTCGCGTAGAAGTAGGGACAGCGGTGATCCAAGCCGCGCTCCGAGAAGCAAGAACATCAAGAAGCAGACCAGCAAGAAGCAAGAACAGAAGACCTCAATCGGGAGCAGACAATGTCGAAATTCAGGGTGGTGACGCCGAAGGGCGCGAGCTTCACGGTCGCCGGCGGCGGCTATGATTATGAGCGCGAGGCGCTCGATCCGATCGGCGCGGAGATCGTCGAGGCGCCGGCCAACGAGGCCGAATTCATCGCCGCCGCCCGCACCGCGGATGCGATCTACGCCAAGGGCATGCCGATCACCAAGGCGGTGATCGACGCGCTGGAGAACTGCAAGGTGATCACGCTCGGCAGCGTCGGCGTCGACTCGGTCGACGTGAAGGCCGCGACAGCCCGCGGCATCCCCGTCACCAACATCCCCGACACCTTCATCGAGGAGGTTGCCGACCACGCCATGATGCTGCTGCTCGCCGGCTTCCGCCGCCTGATCGAGCAGGACAAGATGGTGCGCAGCGGCCGCTGGGCCGAGGGCCGCCCGGCGCTCTTGAAGATTCCGCGGCTGATGGGCCAGACGCTCGGCTTCATCTCGTTCGGCCGCGTCGCCCGCGCGGTGGCCAAGCGCGCCGCGCCGTTCGGCCTCAGGATGATGGCCTACGATCCCTTCATCCAGGAAACGCTGATGTACGACCACGGCGTGATTCCCTCGACGCTGTCCGAGGTGTTGTCGCAGTCGGATTTCGTCTCGATGCACGCCCCGGCGCGGCCCGAAGTGCATCATATGCTGACCGAGAAGCATTTTCGCCAGATGAAAAAATCGGCCATCTTCATCAACACCGGCCGCGGCGCCACCGTCGACGAGGAATCGCTGATCAAGGCGCTGCAAGAGGGCTGGATCGCCCACGCCGCGCTCGACGTGCTCGAAAAGGAGCCGCCGTCGCACAACAATCCGATGCTCGGGATGGACAATGTTACCTTGACCGCCCATGTCGCCTCGGCATCGGCACGTTTTGACGAGGCGCGCAAGCGCCGGGTGGGCTACGAATTGTCACTAGTGCTGCAAGGCATGTGGCCGGTAAGCTGCGTCAACCCGTCGGTGCTGCAGAACACCGCGCTGCGCCGCTGGCAACCCGTCAGCATGGATCGCGGTCCGAACAGCTAAGGCGGGAATGCGCTTTTCGCGCGAGGGCCCGTCTCGAGCCGGCCCTTTGCGCGGCGGGCGCGCTGCGACCACAAGACCCTTCACCGGCGGCCAACGCCGGGAAGGAACAATAACAACGAAACAATAAGAACGGGAGTGCGAACGACATGAAGTACGAGATCACGCGTCGCGACGCGCTGGCGCTGGGGGCGTCCGCGGCGGCACTGGCGGTCACCGGGGCCTCAGCGCAGGACGCATCGAAAGTAAAGGCTGCCGACGTGGCGGCGCCGTCGCTGCCGATCGAGAAGGGCGCGACCTTGCGCATGTTGCGGCCGGTGCGCTTCGTCCAGGCCGACGAAGACGTGTTCCGCGCCAATGCCAAGCGATTCACCGACAAGACCGGCGTCGAGGTCAAGGTCGACTTCGTCGGCTGGGAAGACATCAATCAGCAGACCGCGGTGACCTCGAACTCCGGCGCCGGCCCCGACATCATCATCGGCTTTGGCGACGCGCCGCACATCTATATCGACAAGCTGATCGAACTGACCGACGTCGCCGACTATCTCGACAAGCGCTACGGCGGATGGCTGACGCTGGCGAAACGCTACGGCATGCGCTCGAAGTCGAAGAGCTGGGTCGGCCTGCCGTTCGGCGCCTCGGGCGGCCCGCTGGTCTATCGCAAGTCGCTGGTCAACGCGGCCGGCTTCGACAAGGTGCCGGAAGACCACGCCGGCATTCTCGCGCTCTGCAAGAAGCTGAAGGAGGCCGGCAAGCCGGCGGGCTTCGCGCTCGGCAACGCCGTCGGCGACGGCAACGGCTTCGCCAACTGGCTGTTGTGGTCGCACAACGCCGCGCTGCTGGATGAGGAAGGCAATATCATTATCAACAGCAAGGAGACGATCGCCGCGCTGAAATATTTAAAGGAACTCTATCCGACCTTCATCGCCGGCACGCCTTCCTGGAACGACGTCTCCAACAACCGCGCCTACTCGTCGCAGGAAATCGGCCTGACCGCCAACGGCGTCTCGCTGTACTTCTCGCTGAAGAACGATCCCGCGACCAAGGCGGTCGCCGACGACACCGAGCATCAGTTCCTGCCCAAGGGACTCGCAACGACCTCGCCGATGTCGGGCCTGACGCTGAATGCGATGGCGTTCAAGCACAGCCCGTATCCCAATGCGGCGAAGGCGTTCCTGCAATTCATGCTGGAGAAGGAGCAGTACGAGCCGTGGCTCAATGCCAACTCCGGCTACTGGTCGCAGCCGCTCGCGGCCTACGCCGACGCTGCGGTGTGGTCGGGCGATCCCAAGGTCGCGATCTTCAAAGATACGATGAAGAGCCCCTATTATAACGGCTACAAGGGGCCGATCTCGACCGCGACCGGCGCCGTCAACGCCGACTATGTGCTGGTGCAGATGTGCGCCTCGGTCGCGACCGATGCGGCAACGCCTGAAGCCGCCGCCGCGGAAGCCGAACAGCGCGCCAAGCGGTACTTCCGGCGGCAGGGCCGGTAACGCCGGTCATTGAACCGTAGATCTGGACCAACCGTCATTGCGAGCGAAGCGAAGCAATCCATAGCACCGCGAGGAGAATGGATTGCTTCGTTGCTTCGCTCCCCGCAATGACGGCAGCGGACGAGCATTCAATGTCTGTAACGACACTACCTACACGGGGACAAGTGCTGCGCCAGCCGGGCTGGCTCGCGCGGCTGTTCGACTACAAGCCGTTCCTGATCGTGATGTGCCTAGCGCCCGCGGTCGGCCTGCTGCTGGTGTTCCTCACCTATCCGCTCGGCCTCGGCATCTGGCTTGCCTTCACCGACACCACGATCGGCCAGCGCGGCATCTACATCGGGCTCGAGAACTTCCAGTATCTCCTCAAGGATCCCCTGTGGTGGAACGCGGTGTTCTACTCGATCTTCTATACCGCGGTCGCGACCTTCGGAAAGTTCGCGCTCGGCTTCTGGCTGGCGCTGCTGCTCAACAACCATTTTCCGTTCAAGAGCCTGATCCGCGCCATCGTGCTGCTGCCGTGGATCGTGCCGACGGTGCTCTCCGCGCTGGCGTTCTGGTGGATCTACGATCCGCAGTTCTCGATCATCTCCTATCTGCTGGTCGACGTGCTGCACCTGCGCGACAGCAATGTCGACTTCCTCGGCTCGCCCTGGCCGGCGCGGTTCTCGCTGATCGCGGCTAACATCTGGCGCGGCATCCCGTTCGTCGCGATCTCGCTGCTGGCCGGGCTGCAGACCATCTCGCCCTCGCTCTATGA
This sequence comes from Bradyrhizobium sp. B097, assembly GCF_038957035.1. NCBI lineage: Bacteria > Pseudomonadati > Pseudomonadota > Alphaproteobacteria > Hyphomicrobiales > Nitrobacteraceae > Bradyrhizobium > Bradyrhizobium sp. B097. The sequence goes on along the minus strand of NZ_CP152412.1, from coordinate 1,522,933 downwards.
GGCGGCGATGCTCGATGGCGCCACCTCCTGGCAGCGCTTCCGCTACATCACCTTCCCGATGATGATGCCGATTCTCGCAATTGTGATGACGTTTTCGATCATCTTCACGTTCACCGATTTCCAGCTCGTCTACGCCATCACCCGCGGCGGCCCGGTCAACTCGACCCACCTGCTGGCAACGCTGGCGTTCCAGCGCGGCATCGCCGGCGGCGAGCTCGGCGAGGGTGCCGCGATCGCGGTCTCGATGATCCCGTTCCTCGTGTTCGCAACGTTATTCAGCTACTTCGGCCTCGCCCGCCGCAAATGGCAGCAGGGAGAAGCCAATGACTGACCAAAATGTTCAAGTATTGGCCCAATCCTCCAACGTCGCCAGCGCCACGCCCGACACGATGGCGTGGGATTCCCGCGCCCGGCGCGTGGTGATGATCTATCTGCCGCTCGCCTGCTTCATCCTGATCCTGCTGTTCCCGTTCTACTGGATGGCGATCACCTCGTTCAAACCGAACGCGGAGCTCTTGAACTACAAGGAGCACAATCCGTTCTGGATCACCTCGCCGACGCTCGCGCATGTCAAGCATCTGTTGTTCGACACCTCGTATCCGCGCTGGCTGAAGACCACCATGCTGGTCGCGATCGGCTCGACCTTCCTGTCGCTGTTCGCCTCGACGCTCGCGGCCTACGCGATCGAGCGGCTGCGCTTCCGCGGCAGCCCCTATGTCGGGCTCGGCATCTATCTCGCCTATCTGGTGCCGCCGTCGATCCTGTTCATTCCGCTCGCCACCGTGATCGTGCAGTTCGGCCTGTTCGATTCACCCTTGGCGCTGATCCTGGTCTATCCGACCTTCCTGGTGCCGTTCTGCACCTGGCTGCTGATCGGCTATTTCAAGTCGATCCCCTACGAGCTCGAGGAATGCGCGCTGGTCGACGGCGCGACGCGGCTGCAGATCCTGTGGCGGATCACGCTGCCGCTCGCGGTGCCCGGCCTGATCTCGGCCGGCATCTTCTCCTTCACACTGTCCTGGAACGAGTTCATCTACGCGCTCGCCTTCATCCAGAGCGGTGCCAACAAGACCGTGCCGGTCGCGATCCTGACCGAGCTCATCACCGGCGACGTCTACCAGTGGGGCGCGCTGATGGCCGGCTCCCTGCTCGGCTCGCTGCCGGTCGCGCTGTTCTACTCGCTGTTCGTCGATTACTACGTGTCGTCGCTGACGGGGGCGGTGAAGGAGTAGCGGGGCTTCCGGCGTATGGAAGCGCACTCAATCTCTTCCCGTCACCCTGAGGAGCGCGTAGCGCGTCTCGAAGGGTCGACGGCCGCGAGCGGGGCCGTGCATCCTTCGAGGCTCGCTCCGCTCGCACCTCAGGATGACGGGGATAGAAGGGCCTCGATCGCGACCTACCGCGGCACGAACGCGACCGGCACGCTAAAACCCATCGAGCCCTGCGGCATCTCGGGCGGAAACGCCGGAAACGGCTGGGCCTGGCGCAGCATCGCCAGCGCCCGCGCGTCGAAGGTCGGATTGCCGGAGGAGCCGCCGAGACGGCTCGACAGCACCTGCCCGCCACGGCCGAGCGTGAACACCAGCCGGACCACGCCGCGCTGGCCGTTGCCGCCGGCGGGATAGGAATGGAAGCGCAGCAAATGCGCGCGAACGCGTGCGTTGTAGGCCGCGATCGCCGACGCGGCTGCGCCGGCGCTGATCGCGGATGCCGCGGGCGCCTGACGCTCGGCGCGGCTCGGCGCGCTGGTGCGTGGTGCCGGCGTCGCCTCGGACGGCTTCTTGGCCTCCCGGCGGATCACCTTCGGCTTGATGGGTTCGGGCTTCCGCTCCGGAACGACCTTCGTAGGTTCGGGCTTCGGCGGCGTGGCCTGCTGCTTCTGCTCCGGCGGCGCCGCCACTTCGGGCTTCTCCTGCAGCGGCGTCGGCGCGATCTCCTCCCGCACCGACTGCGCGGCGGCAGGCTCCGGCGGCGACGCGTCAGCCTCCTGCATCGCCGGACCCGGCGGCAGTTCGGTCTCCGAAATCGCCGGCGAGGACGTGATCGGCGTCAGGTCGACCAGCACCGCGGGCACGGCAACCCCCGGCGGCGGCGCCGAGACCCAGGTCATGCCGAGCGCAATCAGCGCCGCATGCGTGGCCAGGATCGCGACCGCCGACAGGCCCCACCGCCTCAACCTGATATCGTCGCCCGCATCATGAAGCGCATACGCGTTCATCGAAATCAGCTTCGTCCGTCGAGGCCGACCAGCGCGATCTTGAGATAGCCGGCATTGCGCAGCAGGTTCATCACCTCCATCAGGTCGCCATAGCTGACCGCCTTGTCGGCACGCAGGAAGATGCGCTCGTCCTTCCTGCCTTGCGTCGCGCCGTCGAGGGTCGCAGTCAGCGCATCACGCGCGATCAAATCCTCGCCGACGGCGACCGAGAGGTCTGATTTCACCGTGACGAACACCGGCTTGTCCGGCCGCGGCTGCGGCTCCGCGGTCGAGGCCGGCAGGTCGACGCCGAGATCGACGGTCGCGAGCGGCGCCGCCACCATGAAAATGATCAGCAGCACCAACATCACGTCGATGAACGGCGTGACGTTGATCTCATGCGCCTCGACCAGGTCGTCCTCGCCGCGACGCCGGCCGCCGAACGCACCGCCAGTGCCAAGCTTCGCGCCCATCGCCTACTCCGCGGCGCGCGCCAGCCGGAACAGGCTGCGATCGCCCTCGCGGCTCACCAGCAGCATCACCATGACGGAGGCGTCGCCGAGCAGCGCACGGTAGGCCGCGATCGAACGCGTCAGGTGATTGTAGATCACGACCGCCGGAATCGCGGCCACCAGACCGAGCGCGGTCGCCAGCAGCGCCTCGGCGATGCCCGGCGCGACCACCGCAAGATTGGTGGTGTGGGCCTCGGAGATGCCGATGAAGGCATTCATGATGCCCCAGACCGTGCCGAACAGGCCGACGAACGGCGCGGTGGCCCCGATGGTGGCGAGCACGCCGGTGCCGCGCGCGATCTGCCGCGACATCGCCGCCTCGACCCGCTCCAGCCGCAGCGCGATGCGCTCCTTGAAGCCGTCATCGAACATGCCGCCGGACAGCGCGGCCTCGCGCGACGCCGACTGCACGATCTGCGCCACGGCATCGCTGCCGTCGCGGCTCGCCTGCTCGACCTCGGCGAGCTGCGTGTCGCGCTCCAGCAGGCCGATCCGCTGCCGCGCAAGCGTCGTCTTGCGACGGATCTCGATGGTCTTGGCGAGCCAGACCGTCCAGGTCACGAGCGAGGCGAAGGCGAGCCCGATCATGACCGCCTTCACGACGATGTCGGCGCTCTCGAACATCCCCCAGGGCGAGAGGTTGCGCGGCAGCAGCGCAGCGTCCGCCGCCGCAAGGCTCGCGCCCGGCGGCATTGCGAACATGGCGCACGCCAACATCCCGATGCGTCGCCCAAGCCTGCGATGCGACATAGTCGCCTCCCGTCCTTCGTCGGTCTCAGCCCGCCTTCGGCGCGAGGCGGTCCGCCAGCGCGTGGAAGCGCGCCAGCTGGTCGCCGCGCAACGCGCGCGTCTCGTCACGGCCGACGAACACCTTGAACATGATGCCGCCGTCAAGATTGATGAAAGCGATGAAGGCCGACACCTTGCCCATGAACGGCCGCTCGACGAACGCGATCGCCGCACAGCGCTCATGCCTGAGGTGGCCGTGCAGGCCCTTCGGCTGCATCAGGTTGAAATAGCCGCGGCCCATTTCGCCTTTCGGAATGGCGCCGGTGAACTCGAAGATCGCATCATCGGTGTGGACGATCAGCGTCACCTCGCCCCACTCCGCGATGTCCTGCATCGCGGCGGCGAACTCGGCGGCGCCGATCCGCACCATGCCGCCCGGCAGCGCCTCGAGCACCGCGCGCGGCGTCACCTTGCGCTCGCGCGCGACGTCCTCGATGACTGCGCCGGGATTGTCGGCCATATAGGCCTTCAACCCGGCAGGCTCCGCGTTCTGCACGGCCGCCTCCGTCACGCCGGGCTCTTGGCGCGCTCGGTGATCAGCACCTCAAAGCCTTCGAATCTCGGATGGCCGAGATAGAGGCTGCCGCCGGTCTCGTTGCCGGCGCGGGAATGGGCGCGGCGGAACGCCTCCGACTTGGTCCAGTCCTCGAATGCCGCCTTGCTGGCCCACACCGTATGGGTCGCATAGAGCGTGTGGTCCTCGGCCTCGGGGCCCTTCACCAGGTGAAACTCGATGAATCCGGGCAGATCGCCGAGATAGGATTCGCGGGTCTTCCAGACCGTCTCGAACGCCTGTTCCTTGCCCTTGATCACCTGAAACCGGTTCATTGCGATGAACATGAAAGCCTTCTCCTGTTTGACGGCGGATGCCCGCGGGCGATCCTGCCGGTTGATCTCGTTGATATCATGAATGCGCCAAAGCCGCGCTGGGGGCACCAGCGCGGCCGGAGCAACCTGGATGGAATGATCGGCTCGTCGCGTTACGCTCCACCTAGGTGAATCCTGAGCCCGGCCTTGTAGACGGTGCCCGGGCCGGGGCTCGAGAACAGCACGTCGTTCTGCGTCGTGCCGTCGCTCGAGGAGCCCGGGATCGCATAGGGCCGGTAGTACTGGTTCAAGAGATTGTCGACCGACGCCGTGAAGGTGATGTCCTTGGTGGCGTTCCAGGTCAGATAGAGGTTGACCAGCTCGTAGCCGGTCGACGGTAGATAGCCCGCCGGCAAATCGTTGTTCGCGCCGAACGAGGACCATTGCGCGGCAATGATCAGCGTGCGGTCGAGCAGGCGCACGCCGCCCGTCGTCGTCACCTTGCGCGGCGTGATGGTGGCGAGCCCCACATTGGTCCCGGTGTTCCGGCCGCGCATCAGGTGGCCGGCGACACCGAGGAACCAGTCGCCTGCGTCATACATCGTCTCCAGCTCGAAGCCCTCGATGCGGGCATGGGCGATGTTCTGGTACTGGTAGAACTGGCTGAAGCGTCCGAACGGCGTCAGGGTCGGCGCCGACGGAACGAGGTCGATATAGCCATCGACGTCGTTCTGGAACACGTTGATCTTGCCGCGGAATGAATCGTTCGCGGTGAAGATGCCGTCATACTTCAGATTGATGCCGGCTTCCTTGTTCTTGCCGACCTCGGGCCGCAGCGTCGCATTGGGCAGGAAGCAGAACAGGCCGCTGGTGCCGTCGGGGCAGTTGAACAGCGCCGGGCCGCCGCCGGTGGCGTGGCCGCCCGAGATCAGGGTCTCGGTGATCGACGGCGCGCGATAGCCTTCGGCATAGCTCACATAGGGCGTGAAGCCGGCCACCGGCGTGACGCCGACCGTGATCTTCGGCGACAGCCGGTCGCCGCTGGTCGTGGTGTTGATCGAGGTGAGCTCGTAATGATCGTAGCGGACCGCACTGACGAGCTCAAGCCAGGTCGAATAGTTCTGCTTCAACTGCACGAAGCCGCCGGACACCGTGCGCTGGCCGCCGGGCGTCGTGATGTTGGAGTTGCCGCGGGAGTCGAAGGTCTCGACATCGTCGCGGAAGGCGTCGAAGCCGTAGGTCACGGCGTTGCGCCAGTCGCCGAAATTGAAGCGCGAGGTGTTGTTGACGTCGAGGCCGACGGTGTCGAGCGAGTAACCGCGCTTGTCGCCGACGCAGCCGGAGATGTTGTTGCCGGGATTGGCGAGCGTGCAGACGCCGCCGCCTGACGTGATGCGGTTGTTGTAGGTCTTGACCTGGTCGTTGTCGGTGCGGTTGCCGTAGACCGAGATATTCCAGTCGAACAGCGTGTCGTCGGGCTTGGAATAGCGCCAGCTCAGCGTACCCGTGTAGTTCCTTGCATCGGAAGCGTAGACCGAGGAGCCCGCGATCGCGGCCAGCGGCGCCGCCGTCGTGGTCGGGCCGCGGTTTTGCTGACCGATATTGTACTGGTAGTCCTGGAAGACGCCGCCGATCTTGAACTCGTGGCCTTCGGCCGGACGGATCGTCACCTTCATCAGGCCGGCCGCGATATCGTTGCCGGTGTTGCCGATCTCGGTGCCCGCGCCGTCCTTGTAGTTGCCCTGGGTGCGGTAGACCGCGCCGCCGAACACATCGACATTCGGATCGGCGCGCACGCCGCCGAACACCGAACCCATGCCGCGGTCCTTGTTGCTGCCGTAGGACCCCGACATGTCGACGCCCCAGCGCTCGCCGGGACGCACCACGTCATCGATGTCCTTGGTGCGGAACGAGACCACGCCGCCGATCGCACCGGAGCCGTAGATATTCGCGGTCGGGCCGCGCACCACGTCGACGCCGCCGATCAATTCGGGATCGAGGAAGAACGAGCCGTTGGCGTTGTGGCCGGTGCGTTGATAGTTCTGCCGCGCGCCGTCGACCACCACAGCGACGCGGCCGAAGTCCTGCAGGCCGCGGATGTTGATGACCGTCGCCGGATCGTCGCCGCGCTCCTGGAACGAGACGCCGGGCACGTTATAGAAAATGTCGGACAGCCGGTTCGGCTGCAGGCCCTGAATCTTCTCCAGCGTGACGGAGCTGACCGGCGCCAGCGCGTCGATCGCGCGCTCTTCGGTCTTGGATGCGACAGCCGTGATGGTGTCGAGCGATTGCACCGGCACCGCGCCGATCTGCGCACGCGCATTCATCGCAGGCGACGCCGCCGCCTGCGGGTTGGCCGCGGGCCTTGGCTTGCGCTCGACCTGCTTCGGCCGTTCGGTCGCGGGACGCGCAGCCGACGGATCGGCCGTTTGCGCCAAGCCGTTTGCCGGCAGCGCCGCCGAACATGAAAACACCGACGCACCCAAAATCAAGGCGCGCGAAACCCTAGCCCCGTCAGCCATTCTAGCCCCAGCCCGATCATCGCATTTCTGGTTTGGCTGGCGTGCGCTCCACGGAGCGGCTTGCTGGCTACGTTGCGATGCAAGCCACAAGCTCGCATCGAGTGATGATTGGTTACGAGCCGGCAACAAAACGGTCAAGAATGCGGCGGCGCTGTTTACATCGATTGTAAAGTGCAGCCGTTGGAATGCGCCTTCGCCCGCTTGTACAAGCAAGCATCATTTGAAGATTTCGTAGGCGCAGCACCACGAGCATGTCGGCACCTTCCGGAGACAACATCGGCGCGGCGGGAAAACACGCCGCATCCGCGTCTGACGCCGCCAAAACGCTCGTCATGCACGGGAATCGCCTTGACAGCCGCGACCTGTTCTCGGCTGAGCGCGAGATCATCATCGTGCATGGCGAAGAGCATTACCGCTTGCGGTTGACCTCGCAGAACAAGCTGATCCTGACCAAGTGACGGCTCCAATGACAATTTGTCGCACGCTCGCTCTGCTCGCGCTCTCCTGTCTGCTGCCGATCGGCGCGGCAACCGCCGAGGGCATCACCGTGCACGACGCACGCGACCGCGACGTCGTGATCGACGATCCCACGCGGATCGTCTCGATCGGCGGCGCGATTACCGAGATCCTCTATGCGCTCGGCTTCGAGGACCGCATCGCCGGCGTCGATGCGACCAGTCTCTACCCGCCGTCCGCGCTGCGGGAGAAGCCCGACGTCGGCTACATGCGCCAGCTGTCGCCGGAGGGTGTGCTCGGCCTGCACCCATCGCTGGTGCTCGCGGTACAGGGCTCCGGGCCGAAGGAGACCATGGACGTGCTGGAAGCGGCCAAGGTGCCGCTGGTGCTGGTGCCGGAGACGTTCTCGGAGGCCGGACTGGTCGAGAAGATCAAACTTGTGGGCCATGCCATGGGCGCCGACCCGCGCGCCGCTTGCCTCGCCACAGCGGTGGAGAGTGACCTCGCGCAACTGCGCACACTGCGCGCCAAAGTGACAAAACCGGTGCGCGTGATGTTCGTGATGTCGCTCCTGAACGGCCGGGCGTTGGCCGCGGGCCACAAGACCGCCGCGGACGAGATCATCCAGCTCGCCGGCGGTGTCAACGCGATCGACGGTTACGACGGCTACAAGCCGGTCAACGACGAAGCCATCGTGGCGGCCAAACCCGATGTCGTGCTTTCGATCGATCGCGGCAAGGACTCGCTGACATCGGAGGCCGTGTTCACGCATCCGGCCTTCGCGCTGACATCGGTCGGCACCAACAAGGCCTTCATCTCGATGGAGGGGCTTTATTTGCTCGGCTTCGGGCCGCGCACCGCGGCCGCGGCACGCGACCTCTCGGTCAAGCTCTATCCGGCGCTGGCGCCGGAGGCCGCCACCTTCAAGCCGGCGGCGCTGACCGCGAACTGCCGGCAATGAGCGTGCTGGCCGAACGCCGCGCGCGTGCGAAGCAACGGCGCGCCGGCATGTCGCTGCGGCCGGCGGCGCCACTCACCCTGCTCTGCCTGCTTGCGGCGCTCGCGGGGACCGCCCTGGTCGCCCTGACGGTCGGGGCTGCGGGTATCCCAGTGGCACGGCTTCCCGCCGCGCTCGGCCTATGGGCCGACGGCGTGGCCAACCCGCTGCTCGCGCGCGACCAGCTCGTGGTGTGGTCGATCCGCATCCCGCGGATCGCGGCGGCTGCGATGGTCGGCGGACTCCTTGCCGTATCAGGCACGATCATGCAGGGCCTGTTCCGCAACCCCCTCGCCGATCCCGCGCTGGTCGGCGTCTCGTCCGGCGGCGCGCTTGCTGCCGCAGCGGCGATCGTGTTCACCGACAGCCAGCTCGGCGAGAGCCTGCGCTTCCTGCAACATCAATTGCTGCCGCTCGCGGCCTTCGCCGGTTCGCTGATCACGACCATCCTGCTCTATGGCATAGCGAGCCGCGGCGGCCGGACCTCGATTGCGATCTTCCTGCTCGCCGGACTTGCGATTGCCGCGATCGCCAATGCCGGCATCGGGCTCCTAGTCTTCGTCGCAGACGACCGCCAGCTGCGCGACATCACCTTCTGGATGCTGGGCTCGCTGAGCGGCGCGACCTGGACCAAGCTCACAGCGCTGGCGCCGGTGCTGGCCATTGCCCTGATCGCCTGCCTCTGGATCGCGCGCGGGCTCGACGTGCTGGTGCTCGGCGAGGCCGAGGCATTCCACAGCGGCGTCGATGTCGAACGGCTGAAGCGGATTTCGATCGTGCTGGTATCGGCAATGACCGGGGTCGCGGTTTCGGTCTGCGGTGTTGTCGGCTTCGTCGGCATCGTGGTGCCGCATCTGCTGCGGCTGGTGATCGGACCCGGGCATCGCCTGCTGCTGCCGGCCTCCGCATTGCTCGGCGCCATCCTGTTGGTCGGGGCCGACACGGTGGCGCGCACCATCGTCGCCCCCGCGGAAATGCCGATCGGCATCCTGACCGCGGCGATCGGCGCGCCGTTCTTCCTCGCCATGCTGCTGCGCCGGCGCTCCCTGGTGTCGCTGTGAGCGCGCTGCTGGAAGCGCAGTCGGTATCGATGACAATCGGCGGCGCCACGCTGGTCGATACGGCCTCGCTGCAGATCGGCGCCGGCGAGATGGTCGCGATCGTGGGTCCCAACGGCGCCGGCAAATCGACCCTGCTGCGGATGCTGTCGGGCGATCTCCGTCCGTCGCGCGGAACGATCCGGCTCAGGCAGCGCGACCTCGACGCCTATGGTCCGCGCGCGCTGGCGCAGCACCGTGCGATGCTGTCGCAGCACGTCAACGTCACCTTCCCGTTCACGGTCGAGGAAATCGTCAGCATGGGTGGCGGCGAGAGCCCGCGCGCGGTGACGCGGGCGCTGGTCACTGCCACGCTGGACGAGGTTGGGCTTTCGCATTTCCGGTTCAGGCAATTGCCGACGCTGTCCGGCGGCGAGCAGCAGCGCGCACATTTCGCCCGCGTGCTGGTGCAGCTCGCCTGCGGTGAGGCGCTGCATGGGCCGGGGCTGTTGCTGCTGGACGAGCCGACCTCGAGCCTCGATTTGCGGCATCAGATCGACCTGGTCGAGACCGCCCGGCGGCGCGCCGCGCGCGGCACCGCCGTGATCGCAATCCTGCACGATCTCAACCTCGCGATGCGGTTCGCGGATCGCATCCTGCTGCTGCATCGCGGGCGGCTTGCCGTCGACGGCGACCGTGCCGCCGCGATGCAGGCCGACACGCTGAGGCAGATCTTCGAGATCGACGCCACGATCGACTACACCGCGAGCGGCGTGCCCTTCCTGCTGCCGCAGACGATGCGGCCGGCGGGCACGGCGACGTAACGCCGCAAGGCTTATCCCATCGCAACATCCGCGGTTCACAAAACTGTCAGCCGGCTGTAACAGGCGGCTCCGAGAACACCGCATCGTTTATCCTTTGGGAGATCAACCATGCGCCTGTCACTGCTCTGTTCCGTCGCCTCGATCCTGCTCGCCACACCGGCGTTCGCGCAAAGCGAGGGCGAATTCCCGGCGACGCTGGCAGGACATGCCGTGATGCCGGCAGAGAGCTTCATCGACGCCCCCGCCGATGCCCCGGCGGATTTGAAGACATCGGGCAAGTACACCACCGGCAAGCGCGTCGACGCCATCGGCACCGTGATGGGCAAGTCCTACGAGCGGCCGACCGGCGTGTCGCTGCCGTTCAAGGGCCAGCCGCTGCAGGGACATTCCGGCATCAAGGCGATGCCCGACGGCTCGTTCTGGGTGATCACCGACAACGGCATGGGCTCGCGCTACAACTCGGCGGACTCGATGCTGTACCTGAACCGCTACAAGATGGATTGGGCGAACGGCAAGATCGAGCGTCAGGAGACCGTGTTCCTGCACGATCCCGACAAGAAGGTGCCGTTCCGTATCGTGCATGAGGACACCGCCAAGCGCTACCTCACCGGTGCCGACTTCGACACCGAAGGCTTCCAGATCATCAACGACACCTTCTGGATCGGCGACGAGTTCGGGCCCTACATCCTCAAGGCCGACAAGACCGGCAAGATCCTCGCCGTGTTCGAGACGGTCGCCGACGGCAAGCCGGTACGCTCGCCGGATCACTGGGCCGTGCAGTCGCCCGGCGCGCCCGGCGCCACCTACACCAACGTCAATCTGCGCCGCTCCAAGGGCTATGAGGGCTTTGCCTCCTCCAAGGACGGCAAGTTCCTCTACGGCCTGCTCGAAGGCCCGTTGTGGGATGCCGACAAGAAGGATTGGGAGAAGGTCGACGGCAAGGAAGCCTCGCGCATCCTCGAATTCGACGTCGCGGCGGAGAAGTTCACCGGTCGCTATTGGCAATATGTGTTCGAGCAGAACGGCAATGCGATCGGCGACTTCAACATGATCGATCCGGCCCAGGGCCTCGTGATCGAGCGCGACAATGGCGAAGGCACTGCCGACAAGGCCTGCCCGCAAGGCCAGCGCGGCGAGAACTGCTTCCCCGACCTCGCCAAGTTCAAGCGCGTCTACAAGATCGAGCTGTCCGACGCCAATGTCGGCAAGCCGGTGCGCAAGATCGCCTATATCGACCTGATGAAGACCCGCGATCCGAACAAGAAGGCTCGCAAGCCGCTCAACGACGGCGTCTACACCTTCCCGTTCTTCACCATCGAGAACGTCGACCGGGTCGACGAGACCCGCATCATCGTCGGCAACGACAACAATCTGCCGTTCTCCTCGAGCCGCGATCCGAACAAGGCCGATGACGACGAGTTCGTGCTGCTCGAAGTCGGCGACTTCCTGAAAGCGAAGTGAGGCGATTGCTGTCGCCACTCACAACGGTGTCGTCGCCCGGCTCGACCGGGCGATCCAGTATTCCAGAGGCGTCCGAACTCAGCGGATAAGCCGCGGCGTACTGGATGCCCCGCTCAAGGCGGGGCATGACAGTAAGTATGCGGAAGCAGTCCCGTCATCCCCGCGCAAAGGCTTCGCCTTTGTCGCTGGAGGTGCGAGCGGAGCGAGCCTCGAAGGATGCACGGCCCCGACGATGCCGCGCGGAGCAAGCCGGGCCGTCGCCCTTCGAGACGGCCGCTTTGCGGCCTCCTCAGGGTGACGGTGATAGAGCTGCCCCGCCACACTCAGCGTTAGCTCGCTCCTTCTTCATCCGAATCCCCGAACATAGGATCGCGCTGGACAAGGCGCCAAAGGTTGTCTTGCAATTGCCCTTCTACCGATGCGCTCAATGATGATAGCCTCGGCCGATACTTGAATCGCTTCGGGGCAAATCATGCGAGACAAATCCAGCCTGACCTACATCGAGGCGTTCATCGCCGCGGGCTTCGTTGCGTATCTGGGCTGGGACCAGAGCTGGGGACTTCCACCTCCAATCGTCGCCTTGATGCTCGGCGTGATCGTCTACTTTGCCTACCTATGCTTGATGCGACGCTTGGTGAGATTTCATCAAAACAGTTATGAGGTCGTGGCGACGATCTTGGCCGTTGCCTGGGGCGTGTTGGCTTACCTGGTCACCGGCGCGCTGCAGGCGGGATTTGCCAATCAGATACCCGCCTCGCTGCTGATGCATCTGTGGCCCTGGATCGCGGCGCTGGCAGCTTTCATCGGAGCACTCGCCAGCAAGGTGCGCTTCATGGACGATGTTCGCGAATATGTCGTCGGCCGTCGCGCGCGCTGGGACAATCAGCAATGGCTGGAGGAGGACGCGGGCTTCTAGCCCGCGTTCTCCCACGAGGCGTCACTCCTTCTTCGTCCGATAATTCGCGAACGTCGTGTCGTGCACCTGACGCAGATCAGCCTGCCGGCACCATCACGACGCCCTTGTCCTTGGGCCAGCGCATCCGCCAGGCGAAATTGATGTCACGGACTTCGCCCGCCTTGGCTTCGAACGCCCATTCCAGCACGCCGCGTCTGTCGCGCAGGTTAGTGGTGGTCGCCGGCGTCGACGACGGCAGCATCTCGACCACGATATCGTCGTTCTCGCTGACCGGGAGCTGATCCTGGATCGCGACCTTGATCGGGAAGTCGTGGCCGTTGCGCACCGTGGTCTTGAACGCGCGTTCGTCGGTCTTCGACGTCGTCACGATCAGGCCGGCGGAGCCCTCGTTGCGCTTCACCACCGTGCGCTCGATCTTGACCTTGTCGTCGGCGCCGAAGCCGAGCCGCACGGTCTCGTCCTTGGCGGCGGTCGCCATCCGGCTGCGGCCGACAAAGATGCCGTCGCGATAGATCGAGACCTGCCCCGGCAGCAGCGGCGCCTCGTCCGCCTGCACGAAGCTCGCTTCCAGGAACGCGGTCGGGTCGATCACCGGAACGGCGCGCACCGCGAGATCGGGGGTGATCGTCGCCGTCGAGATACGCAGGCTCTTCGCGCCCTCGTTGGCGGCGACGCTGACGCGGCCGGGAATCTTGAAGGTGGCCTGGAACGCGCCGACCTCGGCGACGGCGTCCCGCTCCTCGGCCTGCTTGAACAGATGCTGCTCCATCGGCGGCGCAGCCGGTGCCGGCATCAGCGCCGAGGGCTGTTGCACGCTGTCGAAAGCTCTGCCGGCGGCCAGCGGTCGCGGCGGCTGCGGATATCGTACGATCAACGAATTGAGGTCGGGCGCATTGCCGCCGCGGGCGACGCGCACGGTGGAGACGGCGAGCGCGACGTTCGACCAATCCTCGCCGGTCGACTGGGTGATCTCGGCGCGGCGCACCAGCTCGATCGCCGGCTTGCGATCCTTGGCGCCGGTGTCGAGACGGGCGTCGTAGAGCGGCATCCAGCGGGCGTTGCGCACCGCATAGGTCACCCGCAATGTCGCGCGGGTCGCGGCGGCGGAGGCAAGCTCGATCCGTACCTCGAGCTTGCTCGGCGGCTTGGCCGCGCGATCGGCTTCGAGGCGCGCGATCTCGCGATCGATGTCGCGCTGCTTGCGCGCGGCATCCCGGATCGCGGTGTCGGCGGTTGCGACTTCGTCCCCGACCGCCGAGAACGCGGCGCGCCACTCGCTGACCGGACGCGCCTCGCCCTTTTCGCCGATTCCGACCGGCGAGGCCTCGGCGAAATGTTCGGCGAATTTGCGCCGCGCCTCGGCCGAGGTGATGATCCCCTGCAGATCCTCGCGCTGATCTCGCAGCGCCTCGATCCGCTTGTCGATCTCGGGCAGGTTCGCCGGCTCCACCGGGCGCGGCGGCCGCGCGTCGATGGCCCCGATCGTCAGCCGGCCACCCGCCTCGCCCTCCACGCGGAGCGAAGACGGATCGAGCCCCATCGGGAAATCCTTCGCGACGAGCGTGTTGTCGCCGGCGGGCAGATCCAGCGTGATGACGCGGGTGACGCTCGCGCCATCGGGATAGACAGTCACGGCGTCGACCTGCGACGCCGCATCGAGATTGGCCGCATGGAGCGGCCGGGCAACCAGCGCACCCGCCAGCACCAGGCTGGTGGTCACAAGACAGTTCGCAATCTTTCGCATCACATCCCTCCGGGAAACATCGCATCGCGCGAGACGGACGGCACGCCCGCTCAAAGGCGCGCCGTTTCTCGTGGTGAGACGCAGCGAGGAAAGGACTGGTTCGATTGAGGTTTCCCTGCGGCACGACGATGGCACGCTCGCGGCTGCCGGATGGCGCGGCGACGGCTTTCACCCGTTAGCGGTCCGCCCTGCGCCGGATGAACAGGTAATTCGGCACGAAACCGGCAATCGTGATGGCAATCATGATCCACCAGCCGCGCTGAAACGCCGCGATCCGGTCCGCCATCGAGACCGGGGTTGCAAGGATCGCGACAAAGATCGCAACCCCGATCGCAAGCGCCGCCTGCCGGATCATGTTGATGACACCGGAACCGGTGGCAAACGACGATGGCGGCAGCGAACCAGCACCGACGCCCATCAGGGTCGGAAAGGTCAGCCCGACACCGATACCGGTGAGCATCATACCGACCACAAAGGCAGGCATGTTGGGGTCGGCGCCAAGCAACGTTGCCCAGATCGCAAGGCCGCCCGCGAACGATACGATCCCGGCGGACACAACGGCCGCGGCGCCAAATCGCGCGATCAGACGGCCGGCGAACAGCAAGGAGGTGAACGGGACAAGCAGCGGACCCGGCGCGATCGCAAGGCCGGTCTTCAACGCCGACCAGCCCCACACGGTTTGCTCCCACAGCGCCACCGACAGCAGCATCGCGCCGAAAGCCGCCGAGTAAGGCGCCATGACAAACGTCGCCCCGGTGAACAGCCGCACCTTGAACAAGGCAGGATCGACGAAGGGGTTCTTCGATTTGAGGCAGTGCCACGCAAAGGCAGCGAGCGAGATGGCCGCGACGGCAAAGCCAAGCACGACGCCGCGCGAACTCCATCCCCAGTCGTTCGCCTTCACGATCGCAAATGTCAGCGCACCGATGCCGCAGGTCACCAGCAGCGCGGCCCATGAACTCGGACGCGGCACGTCATGGCCGGGCACCTCGGGCAATTTCAGCCAGCCGATGATGAGTGCGACGATGCCGATCGGGACATTGACGATGAAGATCCAGCGCCAGTCGAAGGTGACGAGCACGCCGCCCGCCAGCGGCCCCAGCGCGGCGGCAAGGCCGCCGATCGCCGTCCAGGTCCGCACCGCGCCGGGACGCTGCTCGGGCGGGAACGACGCCAGCAGCAGGCCGATCGAGGTCGGGGTCATCAACGCCGCACCGGCGGCCTGCGCGACGCGCGCGACGACCAGCAATTCGACATTGCCGGCAAGGGCGCACGCCGCCGACGCGGCCGTGAACAGCGCAACGCCGAGCAGGAAGCTGAGATTGCGGCTGTGGCGCTCGGCGAGCCGGCCGAAGAACACCAGCAGCGCCGCATAGACGATCGCATAGCCGTTGAGGATCCAGGACAGATCCTCGAGCGAGGCGCCGCGGAATTCCTGCGCGATGTTCGGCAGCCCGACATTGACGATGAACAGGTCGAGATTGGCGAGGCAGATTCCGACCGATACGATCGCCAGCACCTGGCGCGGTGTTGCGACGCGAGAGCGCGGCCGCGCAGCAGTCCCGACGGCCGGCCCGATGGTCTCCGCCTCTACCTCCGACATCACATCCTCCAGACAGATACGTGCATATGCATCTATTGCCATTAGGTGCATATGCATGTATCTGTCAAGCCCATTGGAGGCGGCGATGGCGAAAACGGAACCCAGCCGGTGCAATCTCACGGCGTTGCGCAAGGCGACGCGGCGGGTGTCACAGCTTTACGATCAGGTCCTTGCGACATCCGGGCTGCGCGGTACGCAACGGGCCATTCTGGTCTATGTCAGACGATCAGGCGCGCCGACCATGGGCGAACTGGCCGCCGCGCTGGTGCTCGACCGCACCGCGCTCAACCACAACCTCAAGCCGCTCGAGCGCGACGGCCTGCTGACCATCACCGTCGACAAGAACGACCGCCGCAGCCGCCTGGTGCGGCTGACCAAACGCGGCGAAGGCCGGCTGGATGAGTCGCAGGCCGCCTGGCTCAAGGCCCAGGAGCGCTTCGAGACCGCCTTCGGCGCAAAGCAGGCCGGCGATCTCAGGCAAACGCTCGAACTGATTGCCGCGCTCGACTTCGGCGAGCGCGCGGCCGATTTGCCGGTGTCATGACCGGCTGCAAACGAAAAGCGGCCCGGCGTTGCCGCCGGGCCGCTCGTTCTGACACGATCAGAATCGACCGCGCTTTAGCTGTAGATCTCGAACAGGCCGGCGCCGCCCTGACCACCGCCGATGCACATGGTCACGACGCCCCACTTGGCCTTGCGGCGGCGGCCTTCCTGCAGCAAGTGGCCGGTGAGCCGGGCGCCGGTCATGCCGAACGGATGGCCGATCGCGATCGAGCCGCCGTTGACGTTGTACTTCTCGGGATCGATGCCGAGCTGGTCGCGCGAATAGAGGCACTGGCTGGCGAAGGCTTCGTTGAGCTCCCAGAGATCGATGTCCTCGACCTTCAGGCCGTGGCGCTTCAAGAGCTTCGGCACGGCGAACACCGGACCGATGCCCATCTCGTCGGGCTCGCAGCCGGCTGAGGCCCAGGCCACGAAGCGCCCCAGCGGGTTGAGGCCGCGCTTCTCGGCATCCTTGGCTTCCATCAGCACCACCGCGGCGGCGCCGTCGGAGAGCTGGCTGGCGTTGCCGGCGGTGACGAACTTGCCCGGACCCTTGACCGGCTCAAGCTTGGCAAGGCCTTCCAGCGTGGTCTCGGGGCGGTTGCACTCGTCGCGGTCGACGACGTAGTCGACGATCGTCTCGGCCTTGGTCGCCTTGTCGACCACCTTCATCTTGGTCTTCATCGGGACGATTTCGTCCTTGAACTTGTTGGCCTGCTGCGCGGCCGCCATGCGGCGCTGCGACTCCAGCGAATACTCGTCCTGGTATTCACGGCTGACCTTGTAGCGCTCGGCGACGATGTCGGCGGTGTCGATCATCGCCATGAAGATGGCGGGCGCGGTCTTGAGCAGGTCCGGATCGATCGATTCCTTCGGCGCGCCGCCGCCGGGAATCGAGATACTCTCGACGCCGCCGGCGACGATGCAATCGGAGCCGTCGGAACGGATCGAGTTCGCAGCCATCGCGATGGTCTGCAGGCCCGACGAGCAGAAGCGGTTCACCGAGACACCCGCGGTCGACTTCGGCAGGCCGGCGAGCAGCGCCGCCTGGCGACCGATGTTCGGCGCGCCATGCGCGCAATTGCCGAGATAGCAATCCTCAACATAGTCCTTGTCGACGCCGGCGCGCTCGACGGCGTGCTTGATGGCGTGCCCGGCCAGCGACATCGGCGGGGTGATGTTGAATCCGCCACGGCCGGACTTCGCCAGGCCAGTGCGCGCGTAGGAAACGATTACGGCTTCACGCATTGTTTTCTCCCTCTGAGATCGCCGGATAGTGGCGCGTCTTGACGCCTTCGTACACATATTTTGGACGCTGCAACAGCAATACCAGACGCCCCGGAACGGCAAACGCCGCCTCCGGGGCCGGAGACGGTGTCATGTTCCGCAGATCGGAATTTGGATGTGCTTGAACGAGATCCGGTGGTGACCACGAGTTCGCTTTGCCCCCTCTCCCGCTTGCGGGGGAGGGCTGGGGTGGGGGTATTTCGGCAATCGAAAGTCTTCGTGAGGAGAGAGCCCCCACCCGGATCGCGTCTATCGATGCGATCCGACCTCCCCCGCAAGCGGGAGAGGTGAAGTGAGTGTGCGGACAAACCGCCGATCGCAAAAAAACTAGAACGTCAGCGCCTCTTAGAACGTCAGCGCCTTGGCCTGCTTCACCTGCGGCAGCGACTGCACCTTGGCGAGCAGATCCGCCGGCACCGCACCGTCGACCTCGACCAGCGCAATGGCGTCGCCGCCCTGCTTGACGCGGCCGAGATGGAAGGTCGCGATATTGATTTTCGCATCACCCAAGAGGCTCGCGAACGCGCCGATGAAGCCCGGCTTGTCCTCGTTGGTGACGTAGATCATCGACTTGCCGAACTCGGCGTCGACGCGGATGCCCTTGATGTCGACGAGACGCGGCTTGCCGTCGGCATAGACGGTGCCGGACACCGAACGCTCCTGGCGCTCGGTGGTGACGGTGACCGTGATCAGGCTTTCATAGTCGCTCTGCGCGGCACGGACCACCTCGTCGACCACCATGCCGCGCTCCTTGGCGACGACAGGCGCCGACACCACGTTGACCTCGCCCAGCATCGGCCGCAGCAGGCCGGACAGCACCGCCGAGGTGATCGCCTTGATCTTCATCTCGGCGACATGGCCCTCATAGGTGATCGTGGTCTTGAGGATGCCGCTCTCGGTGAGCTGGCCGGCAAACGAGCCGAGCTTCTCGGCGAGCTCGATGAACGGCCTCAGCTTCGGCGCCTCTTCCGCCGTGATCGAGGGGAAGTTGACCGCGTTGGAGATCGCGCCCGACAGCAGATAGTCCGACATCTGCTCGGCGACCTGCAGCGCGACGTTCTCCTGCGCCTCGGTGGTGGAGGCGCCGAGATGCGGGGTGCAGATCACGTTGGGATGGCCGAACAGCACGTTCGACGTCGCCGGCTCCTCGACGAACACGTCGAAGGCGGCGCCCGCGACATGCTTGGAATTCAGCGCATCGACCAGCGCCTGCTCGTCGACCAGGCCGCCGCGGGCGCAATTGATGATGCGCACGCCCTTCTTCATCTTGGCGATCGCGGCCGCGTCGATCACGTTGCGGGTCTTCTCGGTCAGCGGCGTGTGCAGCGTGATGAAATCGGCGCGCTTGAGCAGATCGTCGAGCTCGACCTTCTCGACACCGATGTCCTTGGCACGCTCCGGCGACAGGAACGGATCGAACGCGATCACCTTCATGCGCAGGCCGAGCGCGCGATCGGCGACGATCGAGCCGATATTGCCGCAGCCGATCACCCCGAGCGTCTTGGCAGTGATCTCGACGCCCATGAAGCGGTTCTTCTCCCACTTGCCGGCCTGGGTCGAGGCGTCGGCCTGCGGGATCTCGCGCGCCAGCGCCAGCATCAAGGTGATGGCGTGCTCGGCGGTCGTGATCGAATTGCCGAACGGCGTGTTCATCACGATGATGCCCTTGGCGGTCGCGGCCGGAATCTCGACATTGTCGACGCCGATGCCGGCGCGGCCGATCACCTTCAGCCTGGTCGCCTTCTCGATGATCTTGGCGGTCGCCTTGGTGGCCGAGCGGATCGCAAGGCCGTCATAGTTGCCGATGATCTCGGCGAGCTTGTCCTTGTCCTTGCCGAGATTGGGCTGGAAATCGACCTCGACGCCGCGATCCTTGAAGATCTGCACGGCGGCGGGAGACAGCGCGTCGGAAATCAGAACCTTGGGTTTTGTCATGTGACTGTTCCTCTGCCCTGCAGCGGGCGGGTCTCTTGGACCAATGTGGTGAAGTCTCAGATCACGTCTCCCTCTCCCCGTTCTTGCGGGGAGAGAGTTAGGGTGAGGGGCAGCCACAGGCGAGGAACAAGCCGAGAAGGCCCCTCACCCGGAACGCTGCGCAATCCGACCTCTCCCCGTAAGAACGCGGAGAGGTGACAAGAAAAAGCTTATGCCGCCTTGGGCAGTGCCGCCTTGGTTTCGGCGAAGGCCCAGTCGATCCACTGCGTCAGCAGTTCGACGTCCTTGGCCTCGACGGTGGCGCCGCACCAGATCCGCAGGCCCGCCGGCGCATCGCGGTAATACGCGAAGTCGAAGCCGGCGTTTTCCTTCTCCACCAGCGCGACCAGCTTCTTGCAGAAGTCGGCCTGCGCGTCAGCGGGAAGCGAGGTGATCGCGGGATCGGTGAACTTCAGGCACACCGAGGTGTTGGAGCGGATCGCGGGATCCTTGGCCAGGAAGTCGATCCAGGGCGTCTTCGCCTTCCAGTCGGCGAGCGCCTTGGTGTTGGCGTCGGCGCGCGCGATCAGCGCCTTCAGGCCGCCGATCGACTTCGCCCAGTTCAGCGCGTCGAGATAATCCTCGACGCAGAGCATCGACGGCGTGTTGATGGTCTCGCCCTCGAAGATGCCCTGGTTGAGCTTGCCGCCCTTGGTGAGGCGGAAGATCTTCGGCAGCGGCCAGGCCGGCTTGTAGGTCTCGAGCCGTTCCACCGCGCGCGGCGACAGGATCAACATGCCGTGCGCCGCTTCACCGCCGAGCGCCTTCTGCCAGGAGAAGGTGACGACGTCGAGCTTGGCGAAATCGAGCGGCTGCGCGAAGGCGGCCGAGGTCGCGTCGCAAATCGTCAGGCCTTCGCGGGTTGCGCTGATCCAGTCGGCGTTCGGCACGCGCACGCCGGAGGTGGTGCCGTTCCAGGTGAAGACGACGTCGGATGCGGGATCGACCTTGGCGAGATCGGGGATTTCACCGTAAGCCGCGTTCAGCTTGGTGACGTCCTTCAGCTTCAATTCCTTGACGATGTCGCTGACCCAGCCTTCGCCGAAGGATTCCCAGGCGAGCGTGGTGACGGGCCGCGCACCGAGCAACGACCACAGCGCCATCTCGACCGCGCCGGTGTCCGACGCCGGCACGATGCCGATCTTGTAGTCCGCAGGCACCTCAAGCACCTCGCGCGTCAGTTCGATCGCGAGCTTGAGCTTGGCCTTGCCGACCTTCGCACGATGCGAGCGGCCGAGGGCGGCGTCCTTGAGATTGTTGGGGTTCCAGCCGGGGCGCTTGGCGCAGGGGCCGGAAGAGAAATGCGGCACATTGGGCCGCGAAGCGGGCTTCGCTGCAGTCATAATCTACCCTTCCAGATAGCTGCCTCTCGGTGGGGAGAGGTTTCCCGCGGTCGGACATAGTGGAAGGGCACCAAAACGTCAAGGAAGTTCAGACTTTTCCGGGGCAATCGGGGGATCACGGCTGATTGATGGGGCGTCCTCGACCTGCTGCATCGTCTCCTGATCGAGCAAATCTGCCGCGAGAGTCATGATCTTAACTGCCCTGCGCCGGCTCGATATTTTCAAAACGCTCTTATCGCCGGCCTGCACGATATACTCGTTGCCGACCCGCACGATCGAATAATCCGACATTCCAATCCCCAGTCGCCGCCGCCCCGTGGGAGACGTCCGACATACCGGACTCGTTCCGACCCGTAAATTCACGGAGACCAGCTTAGTTTATTGGCTGTTAACCGGATCGCGCAGCAGCGGCTACCGCAGGCATTGTCTTGGGTGCGGCACAACTCGCGCAGGTCAGAAGCGGAGCGTCATGCCGACATGGCTGCGCGCGAATCCGAGCCGCTCATAGAAGCGCTGCGCATCGACGCGCGTGTGATGCGTCAGCAACTCGACCAGCATGCAGCCTTGCAAGCGCGCCTCCGCGACCGCCCACTGCACGAGCTGCTCACCGATGCCGCGGCTGCGGCAGTGTGTTGCGACGCGGACGTCCTCGAGCAGGCCGCGCGAAGAGCCCTGCGAGCTGATACCCGGCAGCACCGCAAGCTGCAGGCAGCCGACGACCGCGCCCTCCCCGTCGACGGCGACGACAAGCTGCAGGTTGGGATCGCGCTCGACCCGCGCGAAGGCGTCGTAATAGCTTTGCGGCAGCGGATCCGCGATCCGCTCGCGCGCACTGCCGAGCGGATCGTCCGCCAGCATGCCGACGATGGCGGCGACATCCTCGCGGCGAGCGCGGCGGATCGTGATCGATGAAGCTTCACGCATGGCGAGGTTTACCCGAAATCAGCGGACCGGCGGCAGAGCGAGCACATGCTCGGCATCGGCGATCCAGCGGCGGGTCATGGGGTAGCGTTCGAGCGCGAGGCCGCCATCCTCCGCAACGCGCGTATAGGCAAGCAGCGAGACGTCGGCGAGCGAGAACGCATCGCCGACCAGGAACTGCGCGCCGGCAAGATGCCGCTCCAAATGATCGAGCGCCACATAGCCGCGCTTGATGAGGTTCGGATCAATCTCCGACACGGCCTTGCCGAGATACACGGTCTGAAAGCGGCAGACGGCAACATAGGGCTCGTGGCTGTTCTGCTCCCAGAACATCCAGGCATCCATCTGCGCCGCGCGATAGGGATCGCCGGGGATCAGATCGCTGCCGCGCGCGAGGTAGCGGATAATGGCGTTGGATTGCCCGAGCGTGCGGCCGTCATCCAGTTCGACCGTCGGCACCTGGCCCCAGCCGTTCAGCTTGAGGAATTCCGCCGTCCGGCTGCCGCCCTTCATGGTGTCGATCTCGACCCATGTGTACGGCAGCGCCAACTTGTCGCACACCCATTTCACCTTCAGGCAATTGCCCGAATTGGCGTCGCCGTAGATTTTCATCTGAGGTCGCTCCGCTCGCGGAGCAACATCCGATCAGCCGTGCATTGCAGTGTCAAGCGACGCGGCGTGCGTCAGAACTTGTAGCCGATGGCAGCACGCACGCTGTTCTGCGTGACCGACGTGTTCTTGACCGGGCTGAACTTGACGTATTCCCACTCGCCGCGCACGAAAACACAATTCCACAGCATGTATTCCAGGCCGAGACCAGCGGTCCAGCCGGCAACGTAGGCGTCCGTTTTCGCATCTGTCGCGGTTTGGGCAAGCTGCGGGAGCGCAAAGGTGGTCGAACTTCCGTTAGCAAAGTTGATCGTTCGGTTCACCGAGCTTGTGACCGTACGCGAAACGTCCATTCGGCCGACTGCAAGGCCGCCGAAGACGTAAGGCAGAAAGTCACCGGTTGCCCAACCCGCGCGGCCGCGGAATGTCATCTCATCCTTGAGCTTCAGCGAAGCGCTTCCATTCAACGTCACGCCATCGGCGGCAGTGGCGCCGACTGGCAGGACCAGGGTTGGCTGAGCCACTTGAATCGGACCCAGACTTCCGGAGGTCGTTGTCGTAAGGCCGGACCAATAGGTATAGTTTGCTTCGACACCGACCACGACGTCGTCAAACTGATAGTTGCGTCCGACAAACGCTCCGAAGCCCGAGCTTTGCGCATTGACCCGGCCCAGCAAATTGAACTGGGACGTCGGCCCCTGCAGCGTGGTGTTGCGGAAGATGGAATTGGTGAGGGAAGCAACGCTGCCCCCGAAGTCGGTGTTGATCCATGTCTGGCCGACCTGACCGCCGGCATACCAGCCGTCCCAGTTTCTGGTCGGCGCGCTGGAAGCGGGAAGACTGCCGCGAAGGAAATCAGGCATGTCGGCCGCCTGCGCGCCGGTCACCGCCCCGAACATCATCGCCGCCAGCAAGAACCTACGCATTGCAACGCTCCATCCCACTCACCGAATGCGCGTTGATCATCGCCTGTTAACCTTAACCAATCGTTGTCGCCGGCCGCTTTCGACAACTCAAGTTGCAGAAGCTCGCGGCATGACACGGCAAAGAAAAACGGCGCGGGATGATCCCGCGCCGTTCAATCGTTAACCGTGAAGGCTCGAAATTAACCCTTGCGGATCAGCGGCGGCGGCGGGGGCAGCACGTCGCAGCAGGGCAAGGCGAAGCGCACGCCGAGCTTCACATCCTGCGAGGTCATGTCGCGGAACTGGAAGCTCGAGGGACCGGCCGGCGTGCCGTCGAAGAAGTGACCCTGGCCGTGGCCCGCGGTGCCCATGTCGAGGTAGCGATAGGCCAGTTCAACCGTGAAGTTGTTGGTGACCCTGTAGGCGACACCGGCATGCAGCGCCCAGGCGAAGTTGGTCTTGGTGGCGCCGTCGGCGACGAAGGAGCTGGTCAGGCCGGACCCGCTCGGGAACGTGGCGACGTCGGAGAAGGCCGAGGTCTTGATTACCGCGGCACCGACACCGGCACCGATGAACGGGGTCAAGCACCCCCAGGTGCCGAGATCGGCATAGATGTTCGCGAGGCCGACCCAGCTCTGAACGCCGCCGTGGTAGGTATCACCCAGCGAACTCGGCCCGGGGAACGTGAAGAAGTCGGTGCCGTTGAAGCTCACCTTCGAGCGATACTCACCGGTGATGTCGGCACGGAACCAGCTGTTGAACTGATAGCCGACGCCGACGCCGAACAGCATGCCGCTGTCGAAGCCGGTGCCGAACTGGTTGAACGTGGTGCCCGCCGGCAGCGTGTCGTAGGCATTGGCGTGCAGCTTGGCCCGGGTGTTGGTCATGCCGATGTCGCCGCGCAGATACCAGCCGCCGAAATCCTGGATCGGCGGAGGAGCATACGCCATCGGGGGCGGTGGCATGATCGGCATGTCGGCAGCGAACGCCACCGAAGACAGCAGGGATGCCGCGCCTGCGGCAATCAGGGTCGTTACGCTACGCATTGGCTTCGTCCTTTTGGGCCAGTGAGGCGACACGAAAGCCCCACGTCTGAAACTCACGGGCCGGACGATGCCAGCAAATGTTTAAGCGGCACTTAACCCTAATTTTTAAGGTTGATTTTCTCTCACCTTTTGCTGCGGCTGTTGCTTATGGGTCGATAAAAGCGCGCGTGCGGCGGCGAAAGATGGCGATCTCGCCACAGGTGCTAATGAGGCGTTGACGCAGGCGCAGGGTTTGCCGCGCACGCAAGCCCTGAGTGTTAGCGAATGCTTAATGCGCGCGGAGGTGAAGCGGACCAGTTGCACTAGCCGATGGCAGCGATGCGCTGTGGAGCTCTCATCGACGACCCGTCATTCTGAGGAGCGGCCGCTTGGCCGCGTCTCGAAGGATGAATCGGCCACCACCGGGCCGTGCATCCTTCGAGACGCGCGCAAGAAGCGCGCTCCTCCAGCGACAAAGGCGAAGCCTTTGCGCGGGGATGACGGGATCGGCAGATGCGAGATTGGAAACAGCGGGCCCTAAGCCGCCGCCGCGTGGCCGAGCGCGCTGACGATGTTGTCGACGACCTCTTCCACCAGGATGCGATCGTCGCCCTCGCCCATGACGCGGATCACCGGCTCGGTGCCGGAGGGGCGGATCAACAGGCGGCCATGGCCGTTGAGGCGCTTCTCGCCGTCGGTGATCGCGGACTTGACCTCGGCGTCGTCGAGCGGCTTGCCGCTGCGATAGCGCACGTTCTTCAGGATTTGCGGCAACGGATCAAAACGCCGGCAGATCTCCGACACCGGACGGCGCAGCTTCTGCACCACGGCTAGCACCTGCAACGCAGCGACGAAGCCGTCGCCGGTGGTCGAATAGTCCGACATGATGATATGGCCGGACGGCTCGCCGCCGAGATTGTAGCCGCCGCTCAGCATCTGCTCGAGCACGTAGCGGTCGCCGACCGGGGTGCGGACCATCGAAATCCCGTGGCCCTGCAGGAAGCGCTCCAGTCCGAGATTGGACATCACGGTCGTCACGATGCCGGGCTTGGCGAGGCGCCCCTCTTCCTTCCAGCTCTGCGCGATCACCGCGAGCAGCTGGTCGCCGTCGACGATGTGGCCGCGCTCGTCGACCAGGATGACGCGATCGGCATCGCCATCGAGCGCGATGCCGATGTCGGCGCGCATCTCGCGCACCTTCCGCGACAGCGCTTCCGGCGAGGTCGAGCCGCATTCCTTGTTGATGTTGAAGCCGTCGGGTTCGACCCCGATCGGCACCACATCGGCGCCGAGCTCCCACAGCGCTTCCGGCACCACCTTGTAGGCGGCGCCATTGGCGCAATCGACCACGACGCGCAGGCCGTCGAGCGAGAGGTCGCGCGGCAGGGTGCGCTTGGCGAATTCGATGTAGCGGTCATGGACGCCGTCGATACGGCGGGCGCGGCCGAGGCTCGCGCTCTGCGCCAGGCGGCGGTCGAGCGATTCGTCGAGCAGCTGCTCGATCTGCTTCTCGACATCGTCGGAGAGCTTGAAGCCCTGCGGGCCGAACAGCTTGATCCCGTTGTCTTCAAAAAGATTATGCGACGCCGAGATCATGACGCCGAGATCGGCGCGCATCGACTTGGTCAGCATCGCGATCGCCGGCGTCGGCATCGGGCCGACCAGCAGCACATCCATGCCGACCGAGGTGAAGCCGGCGACCATGGCGTATTCGATCATGTAGCCGGACAGCCGCGTGTCCTTGCCGATCACGACGCGATGGCGATGGTCGCCACGCTGGAACACCAACCCTGCGGCCTGCCCCACCTTGAGCGCGAGCTCCGGCGTGATCAGCCCATTGGCGCGGCCCCGAATTCCATCGGTCCCGAAATATTTGCGGCTCATGATACCCCCAACACGGACCTCTCGAACCACCCGGCGAGAGAGTCCTGAACGCCTACCAGTGTAGCGTGCATCGGCCTTATAGACTGCCAGGCGCTAAAATGACTTCAAAAAATATGATGAATCATTACCGCGGCCGAACCGCGTTTTTCGGCATTAAGGCGCTGAAAAATATAACATTATCGCCCCTGAGGCAATCCCCGGGAACGAACGCTGTCCCCTACCCTTTGCCGCCTCGCTTGACGTGCTGGTCGCCCTTGGAGGGGGCCGGCTGGGTGACATTGACGGGGTCGGAACCGGGAAACGTCTCCTCCAGGCCCTCTTCCAGGGCCTCGTCGAGCTGGCGCTTTTCGGTGTTGTCGTTTGGCTTCGGCTTGGAGCCTGATTGCGTCATCGTGCTCTCCCATCCGTCTTCAGATTTGGCGGGCCCCCCAACCATGCTAGATGACGGCAAGACTGAACACCCGCAAGACGTCTCCATCGAACTTGCGACCTAGAAGAAGGGCCGGGAACGTCCATGAAGCACATTACCTGCATCGAAGATCTGCGCCAGCTGCACAAGCGCAGGGTGCCGAAGGCGTTTTTCGATTATGCGGACCGCGGCTCCTACACCGAGGACACGCTGCGCGCCAACACCGAGGACCTGCAGCAGATCAAGTTCCGCCAGCGTATCCTGGTCGATGTGTCCAAGCGCAGCCTGGCGACCACGATCCTCGGCGAGCCGGCGGCGATGCCGCTCATCCTGGCGCCGGTCGGCCTGCTCGGCATGCAGCATGGCGACGGCGAGATCCACGCCTGCCGCGCGGCGCAAGCGGCCGGCATCCCGTTCACCCAGAGCACGATGTCGATCTGCTCGATCGAAGACATCGCAGCCAGCGTCGACAAGCCGTTCTGGTTCCAGCTCTACGTCATGAAGGACCGCGGCTTCATCAAGTCGCTGATCGAGCGCGCCATCGCGGCGAAATGCTCGGCGCTGGTGTTGACCGTCGACCTGCAGGTGATCGGCCAGCGCCACCAGGACATCAAGAACGGCATGACGGTGCCGCCGGAATGGTCGCTGTCGAAGCTCTTGGACTTCGCGAGCAAGCCGTCATGGGTCGCCGGCGTGCTGCGCGGCAAGCGCCGCAGCTTCGGCAACATCGTCGGTCACGTCAAAGGCACCGAGGATCTGACCAAGCTGTCGGAATGGACCGCCTCGCAGTTCGATACCACGCTGAACTGGAAGGACATCGACTGGATCCGCAGCATCTGGCCGGGCAAGCTGATCCTTAAAGGAATTCTCGATGTCGAGGACGCCGAGCTCGCCGCCAAGACCGGCGCGCAGGCGATCGTGGTCTCCAACCATGGCGGCCGCCAGCTCGACGGCGCGCCGTCCTCGATCGAGGTGCTGCCGGAGATCGTCGACGAGGTCGGCTCGAAGCTCGAGATCATGTTCGACGGCGGCATCCGCACCGGCATGGACATCATGCGCGCGCTCGCGCTCGGCGCGAAGTCCTGCATGATCGGCCGCGCCTATGCCTACGGCCTCGGCGCCGGCGGCCAGGAGGGCGTCGCCAAGGCGCTCGACATCCTGGGCAAGGAGCTCACCACCACGATGGGGCTGTGCGGCGTCAACACCATCGCCGAGATCGACGACAGGGTGCTGGCGGTTTAGCACGCGCAGCCACACATTCTACGTCGTCCCGGGCAAGCGAAGCGCGACCGGGGACCCATAACCACCGATCGATATTGCTGCGCATGGCTGGGGCCACAGCGAGCTTCAACAACTCAACCCAGTGGTTATGGGTCCCTGCTTTCGCAGGGACGACGGCGTAACTTGCGGCTCGAGATCCCCCGATGCGCAATTGCGCATCTGAGGTTCGATGCTCCGCATCGCCCCGGGATGACGCTTCGCGTCACATCGGCGGCGCGATGCCGTCGCGGCCGACATTGACGCGATTGGCTTCCAGTGTGCCGTCGTCCTTCTTCACCGCGCCGAAGATGATGATCTTGGCGCCCGGCTTCAGCTCCGACTTGTCGCCGGAGACGAAGGTGACGACCGGCGTTCCCGGCGGCACCACGACCTTCTTCTCACCGTCCTTGTATTTCACCGTGATGTTCTGGCCGTCGGTGCCCTTCACTGTCTCGGCGACGGTAGCATTGGTCATGGTCGAGTTGGCGCGCAGGTCCCAGGGACGAAAACCTTCGGCGGCGCCGCGCTGGTTTTCCGGGAAGATATGCACCGCAATCGCCTTCTGGGTTCCATCCGGCTCGGGCATCGCAGTGACGCCGATATAGGAACCGGACTTGATCTCCGACAGATCGGTCTTGGCGACGCCGAACACCGCGACGTTGTCGGTCGTGCGTACCTTCATATCATCGCCGTCGCGCGACTTGATCGACAGCATCGCGCCATCGACGGCCTCGATGGTGCCGCGGATGCGCACCGTCGGCGGTTGTTGCGCCGATGCGGCTGAGGCAAAGGCAACGAGAAGCAATGCGGCGAACAGCGTCGATTTCGGCATGGTGTTCCTCATGGGTTTGGCTGGCGAATCAGGGAACACCGGGGAGTTGTAGGTATTCCGTGCGGCTACCTCCCCTTCGCGGGAGAGGCGACACGCACGACAACTACGGAGAGGATGAGGATGCCGTTACTGCGGTAACGAAACTGTCATCCCGTAGCCCGGATGGAGCGAAGCGCAATCCGGGGACTGCCTCCCTGGAGAGACTCCCGGATTTCGCTTCGCTCCATCCGGGCTACCAACCGCGTGTCACATCGGCGGCGTAAGCCCGTCGCGGCCGACGCTGACGCGGTCGGTTTCGAGCGAGCCGTCGGGCAGCTTCTTCATGAAGGCGATGACCTTGGCGCCGGCCTTGAGGTCCGCCTTGTCGCCGGGAACATAGGTCACGACCGGCGTGTCGGGCGTGACCTGCACCTTCTTCTCGCCGTCCTTGTACTTGACCAGCAATGTATGACCGTCATTGCCGACGACGGATTCCGCGACGGTGGCGTTGGTCATGCTGCTGTTCGGCTTCAGATCATACGGCCGCGAGCCTTCGCCGGTGCCGCGCATGTTTTCGGGGAAGACATGCACCTCGACCGCCTTCGGTACGCCGTCGGGCCCCGGCACCGTGGTGGTGCCGATGAAGGAACCGACCTTGATGTCGGACAGCGCGATCTTGGTGAGGCCGAGCACCACCATGTTGCCCGCCATGTGCAGCTTGACGCCCTCGCCGCCGCGCGACTTCACCGCGAGCGTATCGCCGTCGACGCTCTCGACGGTTCCACGCACCCGCGTCGGCGGCTGCTGCGCAAGTGCGTGGAGCGTGGATGCCGTCACCATCGCGAGCGCAATGAACGGACGAATGAAATGGGAACGGCTGGCAGGCATCATTGATCTCCGGGAGGGAACGCGGGGGACTAACACGAGACACCGCTCCGGAGACGCTATTCCAGGCCTCAAGTCTTTGTGAGATCGGCCTCAACGAGGGCACGCAGTTCCGGCGTGACGTGCGGGCGCTGGCCGAACCACAGCTCGAAACCGCGTACCGCCTGATGCAGCAGCATGCCGAGCCCGTCGGCGGTCTTCAGCCCGCGCGCCTCTGCCGCCGCAAGCAACGGCGTCACCAGCGGCACATAGACAATGTCGGAAACAACCGCGCTCTGCGGGAGCAACGCCACATCGACCTCGAGCGCCGGCTGGCCATGCATGCCGAGCGACGTCGTGTTCACCAGCAGGCCGGCGCGCGGCAGCAGTTCGCCGACCATGTCCCACGTCGCGGGATGAACGCGCGCGCCGAACTGGTCGGCAAGCGCGCGGGCGCGGTCGATGGTGCGGTTGACCAGATGCACGCGCGCAATCCCGCGCTCGATCAGGCCGAACACCACCGCACGCGCAGCGCCGCCGGCGCCGAGCACCAGCGCATCCTCCGTCTTGTCCCAGCCGGGCGCGCTGGCGTCGAGATTGTTGATGAAGCCTTCGACATCGGTGTTGGTGGAGCGCAGCTCGCCATCGGCGAACCACAGGGTGTTGGCGGCGCCGACGGCGCGGGCGCGCGCGTCCGGGGCCGAGAGCGCCAGCGCGTGCTCCTTGTGCGGACGGGTGACGTTGGCGCCGACGAAGCCGCGCAGCGACAGGCGGAACAGGAAATCCTTGAAATCCTCCGGCGGGACCGCCTCGATCACATAGCCGCCCTCGATGCCGAGCGTGCGCAGCCAGTAATGATGGATCAGCGGCGAGCGGGAATGCGCCGCCGGCCAGCCGATCAGGCACGCGGCGCGGGTTTTGCCTTGGGTGCTGCCTTGGGTGTCGCCTTGGGATGTCATGGCCGTGACATCGGCCAAGGCAGGCGCGCTGTCAATCCATCCGCTTCGCGGTTGCGGCAACCAGCGCGCTGAGGGTGAACGCGGAGCCCGCGGCAAACCAGATCGCACCGAGACTGATCCAGCGGTAGGCAAGTGCCCCGAGCAGAGCGCCCGCGACCAGCGCCGCCCACAGCAATACGTTGGGCAGCCAGGCCCAGGGCGCACCGCCGGTCAGCGCGGCGGCGATCAGCTGCCCCGCTTTCACCAGCGCTCCCGTGACATAGGTCAAGCCAAGCCCGGCCCCGCCTTCGAGCTGGAACACGGCGTTCTCGAGCCCCATCGCCAGCACGATGGCGGCGACCGCGGTGTTCGGCAGGCCGTAGGCATAGGCGATCGCCGCCGCCATCAGCAGCAGCGCCTCGACCAGCAGGACCAGGGGCTGGCGATGCGCGATGCGGCTGAGCACGATGAGGCTGCCGGCCGCAGCGCCGGCGACGAACAGCACGATCAGTTCCAGCGCATCCAGAGCGTGCTGCCAATGGCCCTCGGCCAAGGTCACGCCGAGCCGCGTCGAGTTGCCGCTCATAAAGGAGACGAACAGCCCGCCGAGATGCAGATAGCCGATTCCGTCTACATAGCCGGCCAGCGCGCTGAGCGCGCAGGCCAGCGCCAGGTTACGGCGGGATTCAAGCATGATGTCGTTGCGCCCCCATCAGGGACACAAGCTAGCGGCCTCCGGCCATCCTGCCAACGATCACGCCCGCGCAGGGCGTGATCGCAGGAAGTCACCGCTCAACTTTGCACTCGAAGCGGTTGTCGCGACCCAGGGGGTTGGTATCGAGGCATGCGACGCCCGGGACCGAGTGAGCGCGCCGGTCGATCGCACACCATTTGCCGTCGCGCTTGGCCCACGCCACGCCGCGTAGGCGCGGCGTGAAGTAGACCGGCTCGTCGAACTGCGGCTCGACCATCACTAGCCCGGCGGTATCGACCAGCCCCCACTTGCCGTCCCTGAGAAAGGTCAGGAGGCCGAAATCGACGTTGACCCCCACGCGTTCGGCGCCAATGTCGATCCACGTCTCCCCGGTTCGCGACAGGATAGCGCGCTTGCCCGCGGCTTCCGACACCATCACGGGACTGATACTGACATCGCACAGAACGCCCGGCCGCGGCGGAATGACCCAGGATTGATCCGAAAGCCGGAGCACGCCGGTCGCTCCGGACAGGGTCACAAAGGCGGTGTCATTTTCGCGACGCAGTGCGGCTGCGTCGAATTTCGGCTCGATCAGCCATGATCCGTCCGAGCGCATGAAGCCGCGCTTGCCGTGGATCGATGCGACGAAGAGGCCGGCGCCGGTTGAGAGGTAGTCGAATTTGAGTTCGAGCACCCAATGTCCATCGGGCCCAAGGCGACCCCATTTGCCATGAAGCTTGGCATTCTTGACGTCCGGTCCGGCCCAGACGATCGCGTCAAACACCACAGGCGTCACTGGGTTCGAGCCGGCGTCGACCAAACCGAATTTGTCTCCGATCTTCAGAATGAATGGCGGAGTGCCGCCATAGCACGACGCGTCGATAAGCCGGCCGTCGGGCGGCTGCAACGGGCTGCCGTCCGCCTTGAAGTAGAGCGCTTCCTTGTTCTTGTACGCGTTGAGCCGGCCATCGGCGCATTGCCCGATCGGCTGATCGTATTCGGCGTCGATAATTACGCGGCCATTGAGGTCTAAAAGCCCCCACCGGTCGGCCGTCTTGAAGCGCCAGCCGAACACAGCGCCCGGGTGATCGGACTTGAGGCTGGCAAAGGCAAACTGAAGCTGTTGATAATTGGTCTGGAAAATCCATGCACCTGACTTGTCGATCACGCCCACGATGCCGTCGCGCTCGGCCGAGGTGCGATCGAAGCCCGCAATGAACCACCCGGCTTTGTCGAAAACCGGCTCGATGACGAAGTTTCCCCGCCGGTCGATAAAGCCGACCTTGCCGTTGACGGTCACGCGTGCGAGCCCGTTATTCAACGCACTCACCTGCTGGAATTTCGGCTCGACGAGCCAGCTTCCGTCAGCGCGCATCAGCCCCCAAAGCTTGTCCTTTTGCACCCAGCGGAGTGCCGGATTGTTGTCGAACCCGGGAATCGGCGGTTTGCGCGACTCGATCAATCGGCCCTGGACGTCGATGACATCGGTGAGGGACGGCTCAGGGGCGCTGACGCTGAAGCTCGCTTCGCCGGACGGCGTAAACGCGACCCGGCTACTGGAAAAGTCCTCCCCGCCGGTCATACCGCCCAGGTGCCGGTCTTCCGATACGGCAAAACGATCAGGACTGATCGCTCGGATGAATCCATATTTCGGCTCGATCACCATCTTGCCGTCCTGGTCGATCAGACCGGACCTTCCATCCACATCGACCTGCGCGAAGCCGAACCGATAGTCGTCGACGATGCGGTATTGTGGCTTGACGATCTCGTGGCCGTCCTCGTCGATGAAGCCGTAGAGACCGCCGAGGCGGACGGCGGCCCGCTGATCCGAGAATGTGCCGATCCAGTCGTAGCGGGGAAATACCGCGACCGTACCGTCGCGGTGCACCGCTCCACACAGACCGCCGGGAAACGCGCACATTGGCAGGGGGCCAGACGAGGGAGTGTCGTAGGGTGAGGGCCTCTCCGCGATCAAATCCTGCAAAACGGCCTTGCCGGCCGGCGTCAATTCCATCGGCTTGTCTTGCGCAAATACGCCATGCATCAACAGTACGCCTGCCAACGCGGCAACTTTCGACCACACGCGCACGGTCCTGCCCTCACCGTCCAAACCGGGATCGACGAGTAGGCGCACTCCGTGGCGGGATAGTGTCGGTCATTCTACAATGTGTAATTGCACATCGTTGCAGGCCGATAGTGACAGAACCAAATGTAGCCGCGAGTCCCGGGCGCAAGTTTTGCGCGCCCGGGATGACTGTTACAGCCTCACGCCGCGTCGCGATGCGCGGCGATGATCTGGTCGGCGGCGCGGCCCGTCACTTCGGCCATGCGGTCGAACTGGCGGGTAAACGTGCCGGCGCCGGCGGTCGCGGAGCGCAGTTCGACGATGAGGTCGCCGATCTCGGATTCCGGCATCGTGGCACGGACGCAGTCCCAGCCGCTCCAGCCCTCGCGGGTGTCGAAGCCGAGGATCTGGCCGCGACGCGCCGACAGGATCGCGTTGATCTTGGCGGTCGCATCGGTCGGACAGACGATCTCGACCACGTGGATCGGCTCCAGCAGCACCGGCTGGCACTGCGGCAGCGCCTCGCTGACGCCGACCCGCGCCGCGGTGCGGAACGCAAGGTCGGAGGAGTCTACGCTGTGATAGGAGCCGTCGGTCAGCGTGACGTCGACGTCGATCACTGGGAAGCCGAGCGGGCCGCGCGTGAGCGCGTCGACCACCCCCTCCTCCACCGCGCCGATATAGTTGCGCGGCACCGCGCCGCCGACCACCTTCTCGTGGAATTCGAAACCGCTTCCGCGCGGCTTCGGCTTGATGTCGAGCACGACGTCTCCGAACTGGCCGTGGCCGCCCGACTGCTTCTTATGCCGGCCGCGCTGGGTGACCGCCTTGCGGATGGTCTCCTGATAGCCGATCGCCGGCGGATGCGATTTGACGTTGACGCCGTAGCGGTCCTTCAGCCGTTCCTGCGCAACGCGCAGATGCATCTCGCCCTGCCCCCACAGCACGGTGTCGTGGGTGCGCGGGTTCTGGATCATCGTCAGCGAGGGATCCTCCTCGTTCAACCGCAGCAGCGCCTGGCCGAGCTTGACGTCGTCCTTGCGGTCGGTCGCGGCGATCGAGATCGACAGCACCGCCGCCACCGGCTCGATCTTGACCAGCGAGGCCGGGGCGGTCTTGCCGCTCGATACCGTATCGCCGGTCTTGATCGCATCGAGCTTGCCGAGCGCGACCGCGTCGCCGGCTTCGGCCTGCGGCCGCTTGCTGTCATGCGTACCCGAGACCG
Organism: Bradyrhizobium sp. B097; assembly: GCF_038957035.1. Classification (NCBI taxonomy): domain Bacteria; kingdom Pseudomonadati; phylum Pseudomonadota; class Alphaproteobacteria; order Hyphomicrobiales; family Nitrobacteraceae; genus Bradyrhizobium; species Bradyrhizobium sp. B097. The sequence goes on along the minus strand of NZ_CP152412.1, from coordinate 1,488,311 downwards.
CGAGGATGCCGGAAACCCGCCCGCTCTCGCCGCTTGAGGATTGCAGCGTCGCGCCGTCGTCGAGCCGGCCTGCGAGCACGCGCGCCAGCGACAGCTTGCCGCCGTGCTGCAGGTGCACGGTCTTGAACACATAGGCCAGCGCATCCTTCTGGTCCTTGATGCCGAGCCGCGCAGCGGTCTCAGTGACCCCGGGCGCCTCGTGGCGCAGCGCCTTCATCAGGCGGAGCACGCCGTTCTCGCGGCTCGCCGCGCCAAGCAGCACCGGACAAATCAGCCCTTCGCGCAGTTCGCGTGCGAGATCGTCGAACACGGCATCGCGCGGCGGCTGGATATCCTCCAGCAACTGCTCCATCAACGCATCGTCGTGATCGGCGAGCTTCTCCAGCATCGAGAAGCGCGCTTCCTTCTCGCGATCGAGATTGCCGCCTTCCAGCGCCATCACCTCCGACGGCTTATGCTCGCGATAGACGAAGGCGCGCTCCAGCGCGAGATCGACGAAGCCTTCGATCAGATCGCCGTTCCAGATCGGGATCTGGCGCAGCACCAGCGGCACGCGCGACGCCGGCTGTAGCGTCGCAAGCGTCTCGCGGACGCGCTTGTTGGCGCGGTCGATCTTGTTCAGGAACAGGAAACGGGGAATCCCGAGCTCCTCGAGCTCGCGCAGGATGATCTGCAGCTGCGGCAGCTTCTTCTCGTCAGCCTCGCAGACCACGACCGCGGCATCGACCGCCGGCAACGCGGCACGCATGTCGTGCGCGAATTCGATCGAGCCGGGGCAATCGATAAAGGTGTAGCTGTCCCCCATAAAGGTGGTGGTCGCGGCGGTCAGGCCTACGCCCATCTTGTGTTGACGTGCCTCGGGGCTAGCATCGCCGACGGAGGTTCCGGCATCGACGCTGCCGGCAGTCTTGATGGCGCCAGTGCGCGCCAGGATCGCTTCCAGAAGTGTGGTTTTACCGCTTTGGAAAGGGCCCACCAGCGCGATGCACCGTGGACCTCGGGGACTTCTGACGTCTTGTCCCATTGCCGCCTCCTCGTGTTGGAGCTCGGCCCATGATTGGGTCGGCGACCGTTTATGCTCTGCCTGCGTTTGACATTTGGCAAGCGGGAAAACGTCGCTGCGGTGCGGCGTCGCGGGAGTTTGCGATAGCGGAGCTGCGCACCGCCATTCGCCGGACGATTGCGTCCGATGCGTCAGTTCCTGAACGGCGCAATCTCGCGCCAGCGCTGCGCGATGTCGAGCAGGCGCTGCACGGCAGGAGACACATCTTCCTCGCGCCACGCAATCGTGAGCGGAGCCGTCACCGCCGGCGCGGCAAGCCGAACGTACGACATGCCACGACCGGTTTGCGCGCGCGCCGCGCCTTCAGGTACGAGCGACACGCCGACACCGGCGGCGATCAGGCCGATCGCGGTTTGCAGATGCAGAACTTCCTGCGCGAGCCGCGGCGTGAAGCCGGCGGCCTGGCAGGCGGCGACGATCAGGCCGGTGACCGAAGGCTCCGGCTGCGCCGGATAGAGCACGAAGGCATCGTCGGACAGTTCGGCGAGCGCAATGTCGCCGCGCGCCGCGAGGGGATGCGCGCGCGGCAGCGCCGCGACATAGGGCTCATCGAGGATCAGACGCTGCGCGAGCCCCGCTTCGGGCAACAGCGCCGGGCGTGCGAAGCCGACATCGATCCGGCGCCGCCGCAATGCCTCGGCGATCTCGGCCGCCAGCATCTCGTCGAGCACGAGCTCGACATCGGGACAGGCATCGCGATAGGCGCCGATAATATCGGGCAGGCCGGCAAACATGGCGGAGCCGACGAATCCGATTGCGAGCTTGCCGGCCTGGCCGCGGCCGACGCGCCGGGTATCGGCCACCGCACTCTCGAAACTTGCGAGCAGCGCGCGTGCGCGCGCCAGAAACAGCTCGCCGGCCTCGGTGAGCCTGACAGGACGGCTATTCCGCTGCAGCAGCGTCACGCCGAGCTCGTCCTCGAGCTGGCGGATCTGCTGGCTCAGCGGCGGCTGCGCGATGCGCAGCCGCTCGGCCGCGCGGGTGAAATTTAATTCCTCGCCGAGCGCCACGAAATATCTGAGGTGTCGCAATTCCATGCCGGCGATATAGCACGGCGGCCGGCGCCGGCAGCCATACGCAATAGCTCTGCTACCGTATCGAACGGGTATTGGACCGGACGCGCGAACGCGGACAGCCTGCGGCAAACCACAGGAGGTCGCCATGACGGCACTGGAAAAAGCCTTCGCGGACGCGGCCGCGGCAGGCATCACGCAACAGAAGATCGATATCGGCGGCCTGTTCGTCAACGTCGCGCGTTTCGGCAAGGGGCCGCCGCTGCTCCTGCTCCACGGCTGGCCGGAGTTCTGGCTGGTGTGGCGCCCACTGATGCTGCGGCTCGGCGACAGTTTCGAGCTGATCGCGCCGGACCTGCGCGGCTGCGGCGACACCGGCAAGCCGGTGCCGGGACCTGACGCGTCCGCCACGGCGGAGCGCCACGCGCTGGACATGTTCGCGGTCATGGACGCGCTCGGTCATGACCGCTTCGGCGTGATCGGCGGCGATCTCGGCGCCTATGTCATGCAGGCGATGTCGCATCGTCAGCCGCGGCGGCTGCGAGGGACGCTCTATCTCTGCACGCCCTATCCGGGCCTCGGCCAACGCTACGGCGAGCCCGGCCACCTGATCGAGGTCTGGTATCAATACTTCCAGCAGCTGCCATGGGCTGCGCAACTGGTCGGAAGCTCGCGCGAGTCATGCCGGCTCTACTTCCGCCATTTCCTCGAGCATTGGTCGGCCGACGATCCCGCCGTATTCGGCGACCTGCTCGAAGCCTATGTCGATAACTTCATGAAGCCGGGCAACATCCAGGGCGGCTTCGACTGGTATCTCTCGTCCGCGCCCAATCGCCGGCTCTGGCTGGAAGGCAGACTGCCGCTGCAGCCGCGCATCGAAATCCCTTCGCGCTTTCTCTGGGGCCGCCGTGATCCGCTGATCTCGCCGGAATGGTCGGACCGGCTGGGGGACTATTGGAGCGAACCTTCGATCAGCTTCGTCGACACCGGGCACTATGTTCACGCCGAAGCGCCCGGGATCGTTGCCGAAGAAGCCCGCGGCTTCTTCGGCGGAATGCAGAACGGTGCGCGCGCGCGTTAGCGGCCCGGACGGAGCTCCAGGCTCTCGAGGCCGGCGGCGATGTTGACGCCGACCTGGCCCTGCACGCTGAGCGGCTGCAGGGCGATCGTGTTGTCGGAGCCGCCGACCAGCACATTGCCGCCGACGCCGACGCCGAGCGTCGCACTGCCCTGCGCGCCGGCGTAATTGCCGGAGAGCGCACCCGGCCCGAGCCGCTCTACCGGTGCGTAGACGCCCCAGGCCAGCGCCGATTCCTGGGTGATGCCGAGATCGATGCCGACCTTCTGGATGGTCGCGATGTAGCGATCCTCAGGCAGGCCGTTGGCGCGCAGCACGCAACCGAGATGGGTCACTGAACCGACGATGAAGCCGACACTCGCGCCACCGCGGCATTCCAGGACGCCGACCTGAACGCGCTGGCTCGGCTGTTGGGCGTCGGCGCCAACGATTGCGGTCAGCGTGGCGATGGCGGCACCGACAAGGAGAGTGAAGCGACGCATGTTGGAGAGTCTCCGGCTGAGAGGCATGACGCGAGCAGAGAACGGAACGGCGCCGCATCTGCGGCGCCTTGCGCATCCTATGCCATAACATCGATTGTGCAGCCAGAATTTGCGGTGCTCGGCCACCGATTGTTACGTGATGTGGCGGTGTTGCTATGCCCCGCGCGCCCTGCTGACCCTGTCATGCAACAGACAACAAGCAACGCACGGCAAAAACGGACCACAAAAAAAGAGGCCCGCTTTCGCGGGCCTCTTTGATCGAACACCGACCAGCTTAGTGGTGGTGATGATGACGGTGGTGACGATGATGCCGGCGCGGACCAGCGGTGCGGACCGGCTCGAGATCGATCCCGGCGATGCCGGCCGCAACGTTGAGGCCGGTCTGGCCCTGCACGCTGATCGGCTGCAGCGCGTAGGCGTTGTTCGGGCCGCCGAACAGGAAGTTGCCGCCGGCACCGAGGCCGACCGACGCGTTGACGCCGACGCCGCCGTAGCTGCCGGCAAGCGCACCGCGCGGAAGCTGCGTGGTCGGCGCGCTTACGGCCCAGGCGAGCTGGGTCGTCGCGGTGACGCCGAGGTCGACGCCGATCCGCTTCACGGTCGCAACATAGGGCTCAGGACGGCGGCCGCCGCTCTGGAACACGCACTCGAGGCGGGCAACAGAGCCGACGACGAAGCCGACGTTCTCGCCGCCCTGGCATTGCAGAACCCCGGCCTGAACCTGCTGGGGTGCCGCGTTGGCGGTGGCGAACGGCGCCAGCAACGCAAGCGCTGCAAGGGTGAGAGTCGAAAGTCGCATTATCTGTCTCCGCAAGGTGAACTGAACTGAATTTGTGCGGCGGACAGAATGCAAGGGTCGTGTCCAAAACAAGGCAGTTCGCAAAGACGCCGTAAAAACTTCCCGCGTGTGGCATCGATGTTCGTACACACACGCGTGAGATGGGCGTGATGTGATTTGACTCACCGATTTTACCGGCGCGCGATGTCGCTGCCCCGATCGACGAGTACGCAAACACAAACAGAAGCGCTCCCACACGAAGTGCGGGAGCGCTTCTTGGTTTACAGGTTCGGAATCGATTACCGCAGATTACCGCAGAAGCGCTGGATGCGCTTGCAGGCATCCTCGAGATCCGAGGTCTTGGTGGCGTAGGAGATGCGGAACGCGGGTCCGAGGCCGAACGCCGACCCCTGCACGACGGCGACGCCTTCGCTCTCGAGCAGCTCGGTGACGAACGCTTCGTCGTTGTCGATCACCTTGCCCGAGGGCGCCTTCTTGCCGATCGTGCCGGCGCAGGACGGATAGACGTAGAACGCGCCTTCCGGCCGCGGGCACTCGATGCCGTTCGCCTGGTTGAGCATCGACACCACGAGGTCGCGGCGCTCCTTGAACACCTTGTTGTTCGCGGCGATGAAGTCCTGCGGACCGTTGAGCGCCTCGACCGACGCCCACTGCGCGATCGACGACGGGTTCGAGGTCGACTGCGACTGGATCGTCGCCATCGCCTTGATCAGCTGCGCCGGGCCGCCGGCATAGCCGATGCGCCAGCCGGTCATGCAGTAGGCCTTCGACACGCCGTTCACGGTCAGCGTGCGCTCGTAAAGGCTCGGCTCGACCTGCGCCGCGGTGGTGAAGACGAAGTCGTCATAGACGAGGTGCTCGTACATGTCGTCGGTCATCACCCAGACATGCGGATGCCTGACCAGCACGTCGGTGATCGCCTTGAGCTCGCTCCTGGTATAGGCCGAGCCGGTCGGGTTCGACGGCGAGCACAGGATCACCCACTTGGTCTTCGGCGTGATCGCCTTCTCGAGATCTTCCGGGCGCAGCTTGAAGCCGGTCGAGGCCGGGCAAACCACCGGCACCGACTCGCCGCCGGCGAGCGCGACCATCTCGGGATAGCTGACCCAATACGGCGCCGGGATGATCACCTCGTCGCCCGGATTGATGGTCGCCATCAGCGCATTGTAGAGCACCTGCTTGCCGCCGGTGCCGACGATGATCTGGTTCGGCTTGTAGCTCAGGCCGTTCTCGCGCGAGAACTTGTTGATGATGGCTTCCTTGAGCTCCGGAATGCCGCCGACATCGGTGTACTTGGTCTTGCCGGCCTCGATCGCGTGGATCGCGGCCAGCTTGATGTTGGCGGGCGTGTCGAAGTCAGGCTCGCCGGCGCCGAGGCCGATGACGTTGCGGCCCGCGGCTTTCAGCGCGCGTGCTTTGTCCGTGACCGCGATCGTCGCGGACGGCTTCACACGGTCGAGCGCAGCGGACAGGAAGGCCATTATCATCTCCTGGCAAACGTCGTGAGCCGTTGGGCCACGACTTGATTTGAATGGGATCGCGGCACCCTAGGCCTGTCGCCGCTGCATCGCAAGAAGCTTGGCGGTCAAGCACGAAAACTTTCCCGCATGGCTCGCAGCATGCGCAATATTCCGCAAGTTCCGGCCCCAAATGACTCATATCCGGCAAGCGCCGCTGTGGCCGCTCCAGCCTTGCGGGCAAGGCCTGCGGTCGCGTGCGCCGGCGCGAATTGCTCCGAGGACAATTGCTATGCGGCGCGTGCCCCGATGGTGCCGACGGCAGGCGGTCCGTTGCAGCCCCGACGGGCACATCGCGCGATCGGGATGGCGCGTTAACGTTTGTGAATTGCCACGCGTCGGCCGAGGTATCGGCCACGGTATCGACGGCATCGACCGGCACCGTGCAAAGCGTCGCGCAGCCGTGATCCGAGTTGTTCTGCCGTGTTGATGGAATCGTTCTGCACGCGTGCAGTGCGGTAGACGTTTCGACTTTTTCCACGTTCCAGGGCTTGCGACGCACCCCTGTCGGCATCATTGTTTAGCGGCATTGCGGTGTGACAGGCCGCGCAATTTTCAAGCGTACCGTCTCAGACCAAGTGAACCTGACGCACCGAGTGAACACCGACGCAATGTACAAGCTCTATTCGATGCAGCGCTCCGGCAACAGCTACAAGGTCCGGCTGGCGCTTGCGGTGTTGAACACGCCATATCAGGCGATCGAGATCGACATCCTGCGCGGCGAGAGCCGCACTCCGGACTTCCTGGCCAAGAATCCGAGCGGCCAGGTGCCGTTGCTCGAGGTCGCCGAGGGCCGCCATCTCGCCGAGTCCAACGCCATCCTCTGGTACGTCGCGATCGGCACGCCGCTGGCGCCGGAGTCGCGGATCGAGCGCGCCGAGGCGCTGCAATGGATGTTCTTCGAGCAGCACGCGCTGGAGCCGAATATCGGCGCCGCCTATTTCTGGCTGTCGCTGGTCAAGGGCGGGCGCGACCTGCAGACGCACGCGCTGGAGGACTGGATGGAGCGCGGCTATGCGGCGCTGCAGGTGATGGAAAATCACCTCAAGGGGCACGCCTTTTTCGCGGCCGAGCAATTCACGGTCGCCGACATCGCCCTCTACGGCTACACCCACGTCGCCGACCGCTGCGACTTCGACCTTGCGACCTTCCCGTCGATCCGCGCCTGGCTGAAACGGGTCGAGCAGACCCCCGGATTTGTCTCGATGGATTGGCAGCCTGGTGCCGGGGCCGAGCCCCAGGCCCGCCTTGTCGCAGGCGTTTGAACAACCAGCCTGAATTCCGGGAATAGCGGGGAAACAGCCCAAATAACGGGCAAAACCCTGGCCAAGGCCGCATTTTCGCCGTTTTCGAGGGGCCACGCCGCCGCAATGTTGCCGGTGACGCTGGGCAGATTCGCTCGGATGTCGCGAGTGATTCGCTCGCGGCCTGAGGGATTTACACCATGAAACGGTGGTCCGGCACGGCAGGCTTCCATGGCCGCCATGCCCCAGTGGCATCATCCCGCCTGACCAACGCGATCGCCGCGTTGCTCGCGCTTGGCGCACTGACGCTGTGTCTGGTCGTCGCCGTGACGCTGCTGGCGAGCAACATCAGCATGGCGACATCGATCCCGGCGTAATCCGGCAATTCCATTTGGCACCTGATCCGCGGCGAGGCGCGGGAGAGACAGCGGCGCGACATGATGAAGACCCCCGTCGGACTTGTGACCGTGACGCTGTCGGCGGCGATCCTGCTTGCGGCCTCGCTCCTGATCGTGACCGGCACGCAGGGCGAAGACCGCGCGCACCCCGCGCATGTCACGACGCCTGCCGCCAAGCCGGCTCCGCACCGCTAGCGCGAACGCGCTAGCTCCATTTGTGGAAGATGAAGAACGCGCCGGCGGCGATGAAGGCAAAACCGAGCGCGTGATTCCAGCCCAGCGGCTCCTTCAGATACAACACCGAGAAGCCGGCGAACACGACCAGCGTGATCACCTCCTGCATGGTCTTGAGCTGCGCGGCGCTATAGACCGCGCTGCCCCAGCGATTGGCCGGCACCGCCAGCCAGTATTCGAAGAAGGCGATGCCCCAGCTCACCATGATGACAAGGGGGAGCGAATGATCCTTGAACTTGAGATGGCCGTACCAGGCGAAGGTCATGAAGACGTTCGAGGCAAACAGCATCAGGATCGGCAGCAGCGAAGGCGAAATGGCGGGCATCGATGTCCTCTTTCAAGCAAAGCACGCGGTAACCCGCAGGCCCGGAACCGGGTTCCATGCCGATCTGCATATCATTTGATTTGAAAGCAGCGAAAGCTGGTTCGGCCCCTGCAAGGCCGGCTTAACGGTCGGGGCGAAAATCCCGGCGCCGTTGCGGAGCTGTCGTCAAACTACCGCTTTATCGTTCGTTTGACAGATAGCGAGAACGCGCATGCGGCTTGATTGGCGTGCAATTTCAGGTCCGGCCCTGACGGCGATCACGGCGCTCGCCGCCTTCCTGATCGACCGTCTCCTTATCCCGGTCCCCAATCCCGCGCCGCTGTTCGTCTGCATCGTGGCGCTCGCCAGCTCGATCAGCGGCATCAGCTCCGGGCTGATCTCCGCGGCGATCGCGGTGGCCGCCTCGGCGCTGTTCTTCCTCGATCATCGCGCGCTGCCCGGCTACGACACCGCCGACGTCGCGCGGATGCTGATGCTGGCCGCGACCGCGGCCGGCACCGCCCTGATCACGGGAATGCTGCGGCAGAAATGGATCGACGCCTTTGCCGCGGACCAGCAGCATCACGCCACCTCGGCGCGGCTCGCCGCCGCGCTCGACCAGGTCGACATCGGCATCGTGCTGCTCGACGCCGACACCCGCGCCGAATTCATCAACCGCGCCTTCCGCGAATATTTCGCGCTCTCCGACGCGCAGGCCGACAGCAAGCCGCCGTTCGTCGCGCTGATGTATCATGGCCGCGACACCGGCGCCTACGAATTGCCGGAAGACGAGCTGAGCGCGTTCATCGCCGAGCGCATCGCGATGATGCGATCGGGCGATTCCACGCCGATCAACCTCAATCTCGCCGACGGCCAGGTGCTGCGCTTCAGCTGCACCGCGTTGCCCGACGGCGGTCGCATGCTGAGCTATACGCCGGTGACCGACCTTGTGCGGCACACCGACGATCCGGCCAGGGCCGACGAATATCGCGCGCAGCGCGCCGGGCGCGAACGCCATCTGGCGCGGCTGCTGCGCGCCGCCGAATGAGGCGCGACTTCGTCGGCAATTGATCCCGCGCGATCGCGACGGTAGAACCTTCGCGAGCGATGCGCAGACATCGTGCAACGCGGGATCATCCAAGGTTCGCTCATGTCCGACGACGTCACCATCCGCTTCGTCACGCGCGACGATTACGCCCAGTGGCTTCCTCTGTGGGACGGCTACAACGCCTTCTATGAACGGTCAGGACCGACCGCGCTCGCGCCCGAGATCACCGCGATGACGTGGCAGCGCTTCTTCGATGCCTACGAGCCGGTGCATGCACTGGTCGCCGACGCCGGCGGCGCGCTGCTCGGGCTGACGCACTATCTGTTTCACCGCTCGACCACGGCGATCGCGCCCACCTGCTATCTGCAAGATCTCTTCACCAGCCAGGCCGCGCGCGGCAAGGGCGTCGGCCGCGCCTTGATCAACGGCGTCTACGCGCAGGCGAAACTCGTCGGATCGCCGCGCGTCTACTGGCAAACGCATGAGACCAACCACACCGCGATGCAGCTATATGACAAGGTCGCGGACAAGCCCGGCTTCGTCATCTATCGCAAGATCATCTGAGCGCGCCTGCGCGGGCTGTGGATGGAATGGAGATGTCACCGGCGCGTTACAAAGCCCGGCTAGGCTTCCGCTTGCGTAAGATCAGGCCCCCCGTCTCAGATCTTCGCCCCGAGCGGTCCCCGTCAGTCGCCGCGTCTGACCGGGACCGCTTTTTTTCGACATTGCTGAGCGTGATAGGTGCCATGCGTGATCGGCGGTAGGGCGGCACCTTGCCGCGCCGCGGCGCGATTGTCACAATGCGCCGCATCCCTCGCCTATCCCACAGGATTGTCTCATGGAAATTCGTAATCTCGGCGGCTCCGGCCTGCGCGTGTCCGCGGTCGGCATCGGCTGCAACAATTTCGGCCAGCGCACCGACCTGGAAACCTCGCGCAAGGTGATCCACAAGGCGATCGATCTCGGCATCACCCTGTTCGACACCGCCGACATCTATGCCGGCATGGGCGGCTCGGAGACCGTGCTCGGCACCGTGCTGGGCGATCGCCGCAAGGACATCGTGCTCGCCACGAAATTCTCCAAGCCGATGGCGACCGACGGCACCAAACAGGGCGCCTCGCGGCGCTACATCATGTCCGCGGTCGAAGCGAGCCTCACCCGCCTGAAGACCGACTACATCGATCTCTATCAGCAGCACGATTACGATCCCTTGACCCCGATCGACGAGACGCTGCGCGCGCTCGACGATCTCGTGCGCCAGGGCAAGGTGCGCTACATCGGCAACTCCAATTTCCCGGCATGGCGGATCGCGGAGGCGGAATACGTCGCGCGCGAGCTGAACGTGAACCGCTTCGTGTCCTGCCAGGACGAATACAGCCTCGTGGTGCGCGGCATCGAGAAGGACCTCTTGCCCGCCGCGCAGCAATACAATCTCGGCCTGCTGCCGTTCTTCCCGCTCGCGAGCGGTCTTCTAACCGGCAAGTATCAGCGCGGCACTGCTGCGCCCGCCGACACCCGCTTCGCCAAGGCGCCGGCCTTGAAGGACCGCTACGTCACGCCGCGCAACGAGGACATCGTCGAGCAGCTGCAGGCCTTCGCACAGGCGCGCGGCCACACCATGCTCGAGCTCGCCTTCTCCTGGCTCGCCGCCCGCCCGCAAGTCGCAAGCGTCATCGCCGGCGCGACGCGTCCCGAGCAGATCGAGCAGAACGTGAAAGCGATCAGCTGGAAGCTGAGTGCGGAGGAGATGGCGGAGATCGACGGGATGACGAAGGGGTAATTACTTGCGTCGTCCCGGCGAAGGCCGGGACCCATAACCACAAATGCGCGTGGTCATGGCGTGCTGTGGCTCCAGCGTTTCCAACAATCGAGTTCGGTGGTAATGGGTCCCGGCTTTCGCCGGGACGACACCGTGGTTGTGGCGAGTGCTACGCCACCAATCCCTTCATCGGCTTTACCGGCGCGCTGTCCGGAAACACGGCATCGGCCAGCACACGCTCGCCGAGGCCGAACTGGTCGTGCAGCACGCCCTTGATCACGGCGCGCAGGTCGGTGGTCGGGGCGAGGTCGCGGGCCTGGTAGAGATTGGCGGGCTTGAGGCCCGGCCAGTCGGTGATCATCCGACCGCCGTTCACCGCGCCGCCGACGAGCAGCGCGATGGTGCCGGTGCCGTGGTCGGTGCCCTCGGTGCCGTTGATGCGCGCGGTGCGCCCGAACTCGGTGGCGACCACGATCACGGTGTCGCGCCAGCGCGCACCTAAGCCGCTCTGAAATTCCGCCAGTGCGCCGTCGAGCCCGCCGAGCAGCTGCGCGAGCCGGCCGACCGGCCCGCCTTCATTGGCATGGGTATCCCAGCCGTCGAAGGCGAGTGCACCGATCCGCGGTCCGTCATCCGCCGCCATCAGCTTGGCGGCGCCGCGCGCCACCAGCCGCATCGCCGCGACGCCGCCGCCGCCGGGCTGCGGCTTCATCTCGTTGCCCTGCGCCTGTTTCTCGAGCTGCAAGCCCTGCGTCAGCGCGCTCGCCAGCGTCGGATCGCGGTGCTGGTAGAGATCGAGCAGCCGCATCGCGGTGTCGTCGGCGGCCTGCGGCAGCGCGGTCGGCGCCCAGCCGACGGTCGGCGCTGCGCCGCGCAGCACCAGCGGCGTGGTCGGGCCGACCGCGAGCGCGCGCGTCACCCGCTCGCCCTTCGGCAATGCTTCGAGCGCGCGGTTGAGCCAGCCGGACTGCACCCGACCGGGACCGGGGAAGCCGCTCTCCAGCACGTCCTGGCCATCGAAATGCGAGCGATCGCGATAGGAGGTCGCAACCGCATGGACCACCGCGGCCTGCTTGGCCCGATACATCCGCGCGAATTCCGGCATCGCCGGATGCAGGCCGAAGAACGGATCCAGCATCACCGCCGCGTTCGGTCCATCGGCTTTCAGCGCGATCGCGCCGTGCAGGCCGGCATAATCGGGGTCACCGATCGGGGCTACGGTGGCAAGACCATCGAGCGCACCGCGCAGGATGATGGTGACGAAGCGCGGATCGCGGCCATCGGCCGCGCGCGCGAATTTCGGCAAATAGGCCCAGGCGGCAAAGGAGGCGCCGCCGAGCAGCAGCGCGCGCCGCGATGTCGCCTGCAGCATCAGGCTCTCGGAGCAATCCATGATCATCTCCTCTGGAATTCCGGCGACATCAGCAGCAGCGCCAGCGCCTGCTGCCGCGATTCCGCACGCTCGATGGTGCGCCGCGTCTCGACCGAAGCGGCATCCGCCGCAATCAACTCGAGCAGGTCGCGCGGGTCGAACCGGTCGGCGAGCTGGGAGCCAAGCTGCGCCGAGATGTCGAGCCTGAGCTTGATGCCCTCAGGCGCCGCCCAGGCCGCAGCTGTATCCGGGAAACCGTTCGGGCCGGCCGGCGACCACAGCGGCTGGCCGAGCACGTTGAGGCCGTTGAGGTAGCGGCCCGGATCCTCCGGATTGCGCGCCAGCAGGCGGCCGGAGGCGAGCAGGAATTCGTAAGGCGAGCGCATTTTCGTCAGCGGCGCCTGCCAAGCTTCATTCGACTGAACGAGCGCGGTGGCGAGCGCTCTGAGATCGCCGTCGGTCTTGCTGAACGTATCCTGCAGCTTCGCCACCAGCGCCGGCGGCGGATCATCCGTGACGAAATGGCGGGCGAACTTGGTCGCGATGAATTTTGCGGTCGAGGGATGCCGCGCGATGTCGGACAGCACCGCATCGCCCTGCGCGACGCCCGCCTGCGCATAGGTCTTGCCCAGCACCTGCTGCGGACCGGGCTGGTGCGCATTGGCATTGAAGACAAAACTGCCGGGCGTGCCGAGCTGGCCCTGCCGGCCGGCAAAGGTCCAGCCGGTGATGACGCGCGCCAGCGAAGTGACGTCGTCCTGGGTGTAGCCGCCGCCGACGCCGAGCGTATGCAGCTCCATGATCTCGCGGGCGAGGTTTTCGTTGAGGCCGCGGTTGCGGTTGATGCCGGCGCGCGACTCCGGCCCCAGCGATTGCTGGTTGTCGAGGAAGAACAGCATCGCCGGATGCTGCTCGACGGCCTTCAGCATGTCGCCGAAGCGGCCAAGCACATGCGGGCGGATCGCCTCGCGCTCGAACGAGCCGGCCCACATCCGCGCCAGCGCGCCCTTGTTGGCGGAGATGCAGAAGTGGTTGGACCAGAACACGACGAGCCGCTCGACGAAACCGCAATCGGCGACCACGCCACGTTGCAGCCGCGCCAGCGCCTCGGCGCGAAACGTCTTCTGGATGATGTTGAGCGGCTGCGCCGGCGGCTTGGCCGGACCGGCCACCGCCTGCATCGTCGACGGCGTCATCGCCGCATTGGCGTTGTCGGCGGGCTGGGGCTGCATCGCCGGATCCTTGCCTGCGATCTCCTTCGCGGCAGTCGACAGCGACAGATTGCGCCGCTGCTGCGGCTTCGCGTCCGGCCCCTGCGGCGGCGTCTCGCTCGCGCCTTGCTGCGCGGCTTTCGCGGCATTGCGCGCCTGCTGGATCTCGAACTGATAGTCGAACACCTGCTTGCCGAGCTCCGGCGTCGAGAGCAGGCCCGGCACTTCGAGCAGCGCGCCGTTCGGACGCGCCAGTTCCGCCAGCACGAAACCGCGCGGATCGGAGGCCGCGTTGATGAGGTCGCCGGCCGCCCCGCCGCGGGCGCCAAATCCAAACCGGTTGAGGGCAATCAGCGCGGCTTGCGAATCACGGGCCATCAGAATTCCCTTAACGGCCTATTCCGGCTATATCAGTTGCCCGGCATCATAGCGCGGTCCGGGATGAACCCGAGATTAATTCGCGCATTAAATCGCGGTTAGAATGGACCTCACGTCACACGATCGTTCCGAACCAGCATCACCGCGCCGGCTAGCGTGCACGGCATGCGGCAGCGAATTCTCCTGCTCGCTCACGGGATCGTGCTGGTGTTCCGACGAGAGCTTTCGTTTGCCGATGCCGGCCGACAGCAGTGACTGCCTCTGCCCGGCATGCCTGCGGAAACTGGCGGAACAGCAAGCCGCCGTGAGCGCCAAGTGAACGCGCCCTGGACCGTCGACGCCGTCCTGCTCGACATGGACGGCACGCTGCTAGACACCGAGAAGGTCTACTTCGACAGCCTGGTCGCGGCGCTGAATGCATGCGGCTACAGCGACGGCGTCGGCGCGCTGTGCCATTCGATGGTCGGGCTGCCCGGCCCGGTCTGCGAAGCGATGCTGCGCGATCATTACGGCGCGGCGTTTCCGCTCGCCGAGGTCAATCGCGCCTTCATCGTCACCCGCGATCGCATGTTCGACGCCGGCCTGCCGCTCAAGCCCGGCACGCTCGCGCTGCTCGACGGCCTTGCCGCCGCCGACTGCAGAAAGGCGATCGTGACCTCGTCATCCCGCCGCACGGCCGAGCGCCATCTCACGCTCGCGGGAATCCGCGACCGTTTCGACACGCTGCTGACGCTCGATGACGTGACCCACGGCAAACCGGACCCGGAACTCTATCTGAAGGCAGCCGCGCGGCTCGACGTAACGCCGGTGGCCTGCATCGCGGTGGAAGACTCCAACCACGGCGTCGCGGCCGCCCACGCCGCCGGCGCCATCACGCTGATGGTGCCCGACATGGCGCCGCCGACCGACGAGACGCGCGCGAAATGCGCAGCCGTGCTGCCGGACCTCAATGCGGTGCTGGCGCTGCTGCAAGAGCGCGGCGCGCTTTAGCCGGCTATTCAGGCTCATATCGCAGATGGTATGGATGAGAGATGTCGCTCCTCTTGGCCTTGCTTGCCATCACGCTCATCGGCATTGCCGGATGGGGATTCATGTCCGTGATGGCGGAGCTCGCAAAGTCGTATCCCCAGGAGCCGATAGACACCTTTTCTCGCAGATTTGAGGTCGAGGAATTCATCTGGAGTCCCCGTGCGCCGGCGGCATTGCGGAAGCAATACATCGCTACACAAGCTTGTGCAGTCCCGGCGTTTCTGTGTCTGGCCGCCCTCGTGTGGATCAACGAACCGCGTCCCGGGGTCCGTATGTTGGGGACCAGCGTCTTTTGTGCCATCTCGATTCTTGCCGCTGCCCTTCTGGCTTGGAAGACCCTTCGGCGAGGAGGATGACACACTCGCGAAAGCGGAAGACTGTTGCTGACCCAAAGACGGCAACACATCAGATCGGATTCCTTGTCGCCTCTTTTGCGACCGCAGCGAACGCGACCCTAGCCCCGTTTACGCCCCGGCTTCGGCAACGCCGTCTCGATCAGCGTGCGCGCGGCCTCGCCGGCGGTCTCCATGTAGCTGGCGTCGCGATGCAGCAGCACCACGGCGAATGATCCATCCAGCAGCAGCAGGATCTGCCGCGCGAGTTTTAGCGGATCGGCAATGCCCTGCTCCGCAAAGGTCGCGCGCAGCCAGTCCTCGAACTTCTTCTTGTGCGCGGCGCCGATCCGGATCGCGGGATGGCCGGGCATGTTGGCAAGCTCGGCCGAGGTGCGCAGGAAACCGCAGCCTTTCCATTTCGGATGCCGCGCCGAGCGCGCGAGATTCCGGAAGATCGCCTCGACCTTCGCCGGCACGCCGCCCTCGGCCTCCGCGAACCATTTGCGGAACAGCGCGAGGTTGGGCTGGTCGCGCGCGGCGAGATAGGCGGCGACCAGATCGTCCTTGCTCTTGAAGTGATAATACAGCGTGCGCTTGGTGAGGCCGGCCTTGGCGGCGACCTCGTCGACACTAACGCGGCGGATGCCTTCACTGTAGAACAGCGAATTCGCCGCCTGGACGATGCGCTCGCGGGTGGGTTCGGAGGGTCTGGGCATCCGTCGTATGTATACTGACCAGTGAATATACACAAATTCCGGGAGCCTTTAGGTTCGGCCCCACGAACACCCATGCCGGAGACTGCGCCATGCCCGACCCCATCCTGCTCGCCATCGACGACGGGATCGCCCTGATCACCCTGAACCGCCCCGCGCAGCTCAACGCGCTCAATTACCAGCTGATCGATCAGCTGATGGCGGCGCTCGACCGCATCGAGGGCGACGCTACAGTGCGCGCCGTGATCCTGACCGGCGCCGGCGAACGCGCGTTCTCGGCGGGCGCCGACATCAAGGGATTTTCCGAGAGCGTCAAACAGGGGGCGGCCGTCGCGGTGCGCGACTTCGTCCGCCGCGGCCAGGCCATGACCGCGCGGCTCGAAGCGTTCAAGAAGCCGGTCATCGCCGCGGTCAACGGGCTCGCCTTCGGCGGCGGCTGCGAGATCACTGAGGCGGTGCATCTTGCCATCGCCAGCGACCGCGCGCTGTTTGCAAAACCCGAGATCAAGCTCGGCATGCCCCCGACCTTCGGCGGCACGCAGCGGCTGCCGCGGCTGGCGGGACGCAAGCGCGCCCTCGAGCTGCTGCTGACAGGCGATCCGTTCCCGCCCGAGCACGCACGCGAGATCGGGCTGATCAACCAGATCGTGCCACACGATCAATTGCTGACCGCCGCGCGTGAGCTCGCCGGCCGCATCACCAGGCATTCGCCCGATGCCGTCGCCGGCACCATCACCGCGGTGACGCGTGGGCTCAACATGCCGATTGCGGAAGGCCTGCTGGTCGAGAGCGAGCAGTTCGCCGCGCTGGTGCCGAGCCGCGATCTCGCCGAGGGGCTCGCGGCGTGGAAGGAACGGCGGCCGGCGAAGTATGTGGGGGCGTGAGCTCCGCTCGTCCCACACCCGTCATTGCGAGGAGCGAAGCGACGAAGCAATCCATCTATCTACGATGCCGTGATATGGATTGCTTCGCTTCGCTCGCAATGACGGGGAATAGAGTCGCGCCCTACCGCACCACCGCCGCGGTCTGTCCGAACAGCAGCTTGCGCTCTTCCTCGGTGCGGATCGCGGGCTGGCCGAAATTCGGGTTGACCTCCTTCGCCTTGGCATAGGCGCGCTCGGTCGCCGGGCGCTTGCCGATCGTCTCCAGCCAGCGCTTCAGATGCGGGAAGTCGTCAATCTCCTGGCCCTGGTTCTTGTAGGGCACGACCCAGGGATAGCTCGCCATGTCGGCGATCGAATAGTCGCCGGCGATGAATTCGCGGTCGGCGAGCCGCTTGTTGAGGACACCGTAGAGCCGGTTGGTCTCGTTGACATAGCGATCGATCGCGTAAGGCAGCTTCTCGACCGCGTAGTTGCGGAAGTGATGGTTCTGCCCGGCCATCGGCCCGAGCCCGCCCATCTGCCAGAACGTCCACTGGATCGCGTCATAGCGGCCGTAGAGATCCGCAGGCAGGAACTTTCCGGTCTTCTCGGCGAGATAGAGCAGGATCGCGCCAGATTCGAAGAGAGAGATCGGCTTGCCGCCGCCCTTCGGCGCGTGATCGACGATCGCCGGAATCCGGTTGTTCGGCGCGACCTGCAGGAAATCCGGCTTGAACTGATCGCCCTTGCCGATGTTCACCGGGAAAACCTTGTATTCCAGTCCGGTCTCTTCGAGGAACATCGTGATCTTGTGGCCGTTCGGCGTGGACCAGTAGTGGAGATCGATCATGGGCGTGATCCTGCATTTCCGGGGATTGCTGACGCATCGGCGAGAAAGATGCGAATGCATGAAGTTGCGCGCATAACCGCACCCAAGTCAATGGCGCGCGCATTGCACCGCGCGCGAATGTGATCTGCAAACGACGCAAGTGCCCGATTGAGCTGCGCCCCGATTGAACCTAGGCTCCGCGTGGTTTGTATTGAAGAATTTTCAGAACATAGGGGATTATGATGACACGGGATTTGGCACGACGTGATTTCCTGAAGGGCTCGGCGGCGATCGCCGGCGCCGCCGCCGCGGGCGCATTCTCCTGCGTCGAGATCGCGAGCGCGGCACCGATCGAGGTGCCGACCGTCGACAAGCTCTCGATCCGCGTGCTGGTCGATTCCAGCTACGATTTATTCTTCAAGCCGAAGCAGGCGGGCGGCGTCACGATCGCGCCGCCGCCGCGCACCGCCGACTACCAGAAGTCGCTGCACAATGAATGGGGCCTGTCGCTGTGGCTGGAGTCGGAGGCCAAGGGCGCGCAGCGCACGTTGATGCTCGACTATGGCTACACGCCCGAGGTGCTGCTCAACAACATGGCGCTGGTCGGCGTCGATCCGGCGAAGCTCGACGCGCTGATCGTGAGCCACGGGCATTACGACCATTTCGGCGGCCTCAACGGCTTCCTCGACAAATTCCGCGACAGACTGCCGGCCGACGTGAAGCTCTATGCCGGCGGCGAGGACAATTTCTGCCACCGGGTCAGCGCAACGCCCACCAAAGGCCAGTTCACCGATTTCGGCACGCTCGACCGCCGCCAGCTCGCGGCGCAGCGCGTCACCACCGTGCTGTGCGAGACCCCGACCGTGATCGCCGGTCACGCCTTCACCACCGGCAAGATCAACCGCCGCAGCATCGAGCGCGTGCTGCCCAACACCTGGGTCGAGTTCAGCATGAAGGACGGGCTCGGCTGCAATGCCAGCCATTATCTGCCGGCCGAGCTGGACGGCAAGATCGTGCCCGACGAGCACATCCACGAGCACGCGACCTGCTTCAACGTGCGGGACTTCGGCCTGGTCGTGATCTCGTCCTGCGGCCATGTCGGCATCGTCAATTCGGTCAAGCAGGCGCAGGAGGTCTCCGGCATCCAGAAGGTGCACGCGATCGTCGGCGGCTTCCATCTCGGACCGGCGCCGAAGGACTACCTCACCGAGGTGGTCGCCGAGATCAAGAAGCTCGACCCCGACGTGCTGATCCCGATGCATTGCTCCGGGCTCAACTTCGTGCAGGAGGCGACCGCGCAGATGGGCGACAAGGTGCTGGTCACGACAACCGGCAGCCGCCTCTCCTTCGGCATATGACCCGGCCGATCCTGCGCATTATCGCATGCGCTGGCGCCGGCCTGGCTTGCGCCGGCGCCGGCCTCTGGCTGGCGCTAACGCCCGCGCCGGCCGGCGATGCACCGGCGCAATCGGCGCGCTCGGCCGCCGAGATCATGGACATCCTGATGTGGAACAGGGAGCCGGTCGGCGGCCCGTTCGCGCTGACCGATCAGGCCGGCCATGCGCGCACCGACAAGGAGTTCCGCGGCAGGCTGATGCTGGTCTATTTCGGCTTCACCACTTGCCCCGACGTCTGCCCGACCGATCTGCAAGCAATCGGACTGGCGCTCGACAAGCTCGGCGCTGACGGCGACCAGGTGCAACCGATCTTCATCACGGTCGATCCCGAGCGCGACACCGCTGCGCATCTCGCGGAGTATGTGCCGCTGTTTCACCCGCGGCTGATCGGCCTGACCGGCAGCTTTGATGCGATCCGCAAGGTCGCCGATGCCTACAAGGTTTACTACGCCAGGGTACCGTTAAAGGACGGCGACTACACCGTCGATCACACCGCCTATATCTATCTGATGGACCGCGACGGCAATTATCTCGGCTTCTTCCCGCCGGGCACATCGGCCGACCGCATGGTCGAGATCATCCGGCCGCGGCTCGCCGAGCCGGCGCGCTAGCGCCGCAAAGGGACTGCCCTCCCTCTCCCGCTTGCGGGGGAGGGTCGGGGTGGGGGTGCCGCCGCGAGTCGCTTCGTGGAGAGAGCCCCCACCCGGATTGCATTTGCGATGCAATCCGACCTCCCCTGCAAGCGGGAGAGGTGAAAGCGAATTCGCGGATAGGACGACAACTTCAATGCATCCGCCCGTGCGCGCGCAAAAAGGTCTCGCCGCTCTCAGTCACCATCACCCGCATGCCCTCGACCGAGGGACGGCGCGCGACATAGCCGCGGTCGACGGCGTCCTCCCAGATCGTCAGCCGCGGGCATGAGGTGCGCCAGACCTCGAGCACCTCGGCATAGGGCCGCGGCTCGCGCGCGACCCATTCCACGAGATCGAGCACCAGGGCGTCCGTGGTCTCAGTCATTTGGTCCTCGCCGGGGTCAGCAGGGATTCAAAATCGTCTCCGGTATTTCTGCGCTGCTTGGCCTCTGCCGGCAAACTGAGTTATCTTGCCCTTGCATCAGTTTTCCTGAGGGTTCATGCGGCGACTGCTCTTTCTCAACGGCATCAAGGCATTCGAGGCCGCGGCGCGGACCGGCAGCTTCGCGGCCGCAGGCCACGAGCTCAACGTCTCGGCCGCCGCAATCAGCCGGATGGTGCATCTCCTGGAAGAGCGGCTCGGCGTCGCGCTGTTCGAGCGCAAGGCGAACCGCCTGGTCACCACCCAGGCGGGCCGCGCCTATCAGGGCGGCCTGACCCCGATCTTCGACGCGCTGGCGAGCCTCACCGCGCAGGTCACCGCATCCGCGAGCGCGCGCGTGCTGACTGTCGGCGTCGGCCCGACCTTTGCGCTGAAATGGATGATCCCGCACCTCGCCGAGTTCCGCAAAGTGGAGCCCGACATCGAGGTGCGGATCACGACCGGCGGCATGGCGGTGCCGTTCGCCGACGACTGGAGCTGCGGCATCCAGCTCGGCGACGGCCAGTGGCCGGGCCTCGTTGCCGAGCCGCTGTTCGCCGCCGACCTGATGCCGGTGTGCACGGCGCGGCTCGCCAACACGTTGAAGCGTCCCGCCGACCTCAAGGGACCGAGCCTGATCCGCGTCGCGCATTCGCCCGACGACTGGCCGTCCTGGCTGAAGGCCGCTGGCGTGCCGCGGATCACCGCGCGCGGGCCGGAATTCCAGTTCTACGGCCAGGCGCTGCAGGCAGCTAGCGACGGGCTCGGGATCGCGATGGGGATCCGGCCCTATATCGATGACGATCTCGCCGCCGGCCGGCTGGTGGCGCCGTTTGCGCTCAGCGTGCCGAAGGGCATGCGCTGGTATCTCGTCTATCGCGGCTTCCACACCGAGCAGCGCGATTTCGCCGCGTTCCGGCGCTGGATCATCCGCGCCGCCGCGGAACCCGCCGCCCGCCGCAAGGGAGCGCGCAATGCCTGACGAGAGCATCGACACGCTGGTGATCGGCGGCGGCCAGGCCGGGCTCACCATGAGCCACCGGCTGAAGCAGCGCGCCATCGCCCATCTGGTGCTGGAGCGGCGGCGGATCGCCGAGCGCTGGCGCAGCGAACGCTGGGACGGCCTGATGTTCCAGTTTCCGAACTGGTCGGTGCGGCTGCCGGAGTTTACGTTTCCGCACAGCGATCCCGACGGCTTCTCGGACACCGCCTCCGTCATCACCTTCATCGAGGACTACGCCGCCTTCGTCGCGCCGCCGATCCGCTGCGGCGTCGAGGTCACCAGGCTGCGCCGCGACGCCGGCGGCTTCTTCGCCGAGATCGCCGGCGGCAGCATCGCCGCCCGCAACGTCGTCATCGCCACCGGCCCCTATCAGCGGCCGCTGCGGCCCGAACTGTTGCGCGAGCACTCCGGCCTGCTTCAGGTTCACGCCAGCGATTACAAAAATCCCGCGCAATTGCCTGACGGCGCGGTGCTGGTGATCGGTGCCGGCGCCTCGGGCGCGCAGATCACCGACGAGCTGGTGCGCGCCGGCCGCCGCGTCTTCCTCTCGATCGGGCGTCACAACCGCCTGCCGCGCCGCTATCGCGGCCGCGACCTGATCTGGTGGTTGGCCGAGATGGGCGTCGACGAGACTCCGGTCGAGCAGCGCGGCCCGTCCCGCCTGCTGCCGGTGATTACGGGCGCCCATGGCGGCCACACCATCGATTTCCGCCGCTTCGCCGCTGACGGCGTGACGCTGCTCGGCCGCGTGACGGCGGCGCGCGACGGCGTGCTCGAGATCGCGCCCGATCTCGCCACCAACATCGCCAATGGCGACGCCTACTACGCGACATTCCTCGGGATCGTCGACGACTTCGTCGCGGCACGCGGCCTCGCGCATCCCGACGATCCCCTGGCGCGCGTCCGCCTGCCCGATCCGCCGGCCCTCACTGCACCGCTGCGGATGATCGACCTGCGCACCGAGCGGATCAGCAGCGTGATCTGGGCCACCGGCTATGGGCTCGATCTGAACTGGATCGACATACCGGTGCTGGACGCCGATGGAGCACCCAGACACCGCCACGGCGTCTCCGACGTGCCGGGCCTGTATTTTCTCGGCCTGCAATGGCTGTCGAAGATGAAATCCTCGTTCCTGTCAGGCGTCGGCGACGACGCGGCCGTGCTCGCCGATCACATCGCGGCCCGCAGCTAGCGCGTTGGTGCGGTTCGCCGGAAGAAACCGCGTCAAAACAAAATGATGGAACTCCTTTGCCCCGTCGGAAATAAACCGCGCGACTTGTGATCTGGTTCACATTGGGCGCCGCGCGCCCGTGCTTCCTATGAGAAGGGGCATCCGAGGTCGCGATGATTTACAGCGGTTTTGAGATCAAGTCGTTCGAGGTGGGGAAGGGGCAATGGCACGCCAGGATTCAACGGGTCGATCAAAGGCCGGTCGTCATCGATGGCATGCCGTTTCCGATGCTCGACATCGGCTTTGCGTGGTCCGATCCGGATGCGGCGATCGACGACGCGAAGCGGACCATCGACCGGTTCCCACAACGGTATGGCATGACAATGCCGTCGGCGTGACCGGCAACGTCGTGGTCGCCGTCGTCCCGCAATGCGAGCCGGATCCGGTCTGGCCGGAGCAGGTCAGAACCAGTTGCCCGGAATGCGCCGCCCGGCTCTCGCTGCTGCGCGTCATTCCCGGCCGCGCCGCCGAATACTGGACCATGCGCTGCGACGGCTGCGGCGGGATCCATCTCGATATCGTCGACCTGCCGCGCGCCTGACGCGCCGGGTTGCTGCATATCGCTTTGCCGAGCGATCCGGGCCAAGCCAGCCGTCCGACCGTGATATCAGCGAGCGGGTGCGGCATTCGGCTGACCAACCGAACCAGTCGATTCCGGCTCGCGGGGCGGAGCAGCGATCACCTTCGGAGCTCCGGACGTCTCGGTCGGCGCAGCGGGCGCCCGTCGTACAAGCCGCGACGGAATGCGCACCGATGCACTGTAGATGCGATTTCCCTCATTGACCTTCACGAGTATCGCTTCTCCGGCGGCCTGCGCGACAGCCTTGGTCAACACATCGGTACAATCCGACTGCTTGAGAAGATTGTTGCAAGACCGCCAGATCAACCGCGAAACCAGCACAAAGTGCGGTGCATAGGCCTCGATCCCCATTCCGACGTAGTTCATGTGAAACACGAAGTTGCGCCAGGTGCGCAGGTCACCGTTGCCGTAGTTCAGGATGTAGGACGCGTATGCCTTGGTTTGACAATCCAGAGCGAAACTTGGTGCGGGCGTTCCATCCTCGAGCAGGACGATGTCCTTCAGCAACGGCTTGGGATCCGCGCAAGATCGCGTCAACGTGTCGACGATGACCCACATGTTCATTTCAAGGGAGTCGCGATAGAGCGGCAGCAGCGTGAGCACCGGTCCCAGGCTTGAAAAGCTGAGGTTCAGCAGATCGTCGACGATCGTCGTCGCTTGATTGACCGCCCTCGCCCCGAAGATGGCTGCCTTCGCCGACGCAGACAGGACCGGCACTTCACCAACCAGCTTGTCACGAATGGACGCGAGTTGCACACTGGTTTTCTCGTTGAAGAGCGAGCTCAGCGCCAGGCGGTACAGCGCGTAGTCAAGCCGCGCCATCTTCTCGTCAAAGAACTGGCAAATGGCGGGAGAGACAAAATTGACCGCTTCAAACGTGCCGATTGGGCTGTTGGCGTTGTTGACCTGGGTCGCGATCTTGATCCAGCCAGAAGGAGCGCCGGCGGCGTCCTGATAGAGGCAATCGTAGGCTTCAAACGCCACGGCGAGCGCGGACTTCAAATTGCCTTCGATCGCCGCCACATCTGCCTCGTTGTGACCGCCTTGTCTGGCCGCCGCCAGGAGAACGCCAATCAGCAGATATGACCGGAACAGGCGGTGACTCTTGGTGTGGGCTGCGAAGAGGACGTAGTCCTCCATTTCAGCGACGGTCCCACCCCTGCGATCAATTTCAGCGCAGCCGATCAGCATCGATATCGCGACGGCAGCCGCGACAAGGCGGCTTGCGGCCTTCAAAAACATCTTGGCCCCCGGAAAAGCGTCATGAAAAAAAAATCAAACCAGCGCGCGGATCACGTCATGCGCCGGCTCGATTCGCGAGAGGGTTGCGGAGGAATGCCGCAACTACCTCCGGATTTTCCACAACCTTCGGTTCCGTCAGTCGCGCTCCCGCCGCTGCGTTTCAGGTGCGGGTCGTCTCCTCCGGGCCTGCCACCCGGGCTGCTGACACCCTGCTGTCAGCAGCCTCGCCTGTGCGCCAATCCAGCCGTCGATTGCCCTTTTCTCGCTGCCGGACTCGTCCCATATTCCGGCCATGGCGAAGACATCAGGCACTCCGAAAAAGCCCGGCAGATCCCCCAAATCGAAAGCGCACCGGCCCGAAGTCCAACCGATCGGACCGGCGCTGGCTGAGCTGCTCAATCCGGCGATCAATCGCGGCGATGCCGGCATGGGTTCGGGCACCGGCCTGCAGCCGCCGCCGGACAATTCCTGGGACCGCCGCGCCGGCGGCGAGGCCGCGGCGCATCGCGCGCGGGCGTCGACGCGCGAGACCAGCGAGGACGTCGCCAGGCGCGACGCGTCCGGCCTCGAGGAAGCCCCGCAGGCCAATTACGGCACCTCGGCCACCATCCCGACGCTCGATCCGGAACTGGCACGGCAGCTCGGCCTGCCGACCGCCGAGGACGATGACGAGGCGCTCGCCCGTCCGCCGCGCAGCAAGATGGAGGCGCTCGGCGTCAAGGCGACCGCCGACGCGCTGGAGAACCTGATCCGCGACGGCCGTCCGGAATTCCGCAGGGACGACGGCTCGATGCGGGTGTGGACCCCGCACCGGCCGCCGCGCCCGGAGAAATCCGAAGGCGGCGTGCGGTTCGAGATCAAGTCGTCCTACGAGCCGAAAGGCGACCAGCCGACCGCGATCGCGGAGCTGGTCGAGGGCATCGGGCGCAACGACCGCACCCAGGTGCTGCTCGGCGTCACTGGCTCGGGCAAGACCTACACCATGGCCAAGGTGATCGAGGCGACGCAGCGCCCTGCACTGATCCTGGCGCCGAACAAGACGCTGGCCGCGCAGCTCTATGGCGAGTTCAAGAGCTTCTTCCCCGACAACGCGGTCGAGTATTTCGTCAGCTATTACGACTACTACCAGCCGGAAGCCTACGTTCCGCGCACCGACACCTACATCGAGAAGGATTCCTCGATCAACGAGCAGATCGACCGCATGCGCCATTCGGCGACGCGCGCGCTGCTCGAGCGCGACGACGTCATCATCGTTGCCTCGGTGTCCTGCATCTACGGTATCGGCTCGGTCGAGACCTACACCGCGATGACCTTCGCGCTGAAGAAGGGCGAGCGCATCGACCAGCGGCAGCTGATCGCCGACCTGGTCGCGCTGCAATACAAGCGCACCCAGGCCGACTTTACCCGCGGCACCTTCCGGGTCCGCGGCGACGTCATCGACATCTTCCCGGCGCACTATGAGGACCGCGCCTGGCGCGTGAACCTGTTCGGCGACACCATCGAGACCATCGAGGAGTTCGACCCGCTCACCGGCCACAAGCAGGACGAGCTCGAATTCATCAAGATGTACGCCAATTCGCACTATGTGACGCCGCGCCCGACCTTGGTGCAGGCGATCAAATCGATCAAGAGCGAGCTGAAGATGCGGCTCGACCAGCTCAACGACCAGGGCCGGCTGCTGGAGGCGCAGCGGCTGGAGCAGCGCACCACCTTCGATCTCGAGATGATGGAGGCGACCGGAAGCTGCGCCGGCATCGAGAACTATTCGCGCTACCTCACCGGGCGCCGCCCCGGCGAGCCGCCGCCGACGCTGTTCGAATACGTCCCCGACAACGCGCTGGTGTTCGCCGACGAAAGCCACGTCACCGTCCCGCAGATCGGCGGCATGTTCCGCGGCGACTTCCGCCGCAAGGCGACCTTGGCCGAATACGGCTTCCGCCTGCCCTCCTGCATGGACAACCGCCCGCTCCGCTTCGAGGAATGGGACATGATGCGGCCGCAGACGGTGGCAGTGTCGGCGACGCCGAGCGGCTGGGAGATCAACGAAAGCGGCGGCGTGTTCGTCGAGCAGGTGATCCGCCCGACCGGGCTGATTGATCCTCCCGTCAATATTCGCCCCGCCCGCACCCAGGTCGACGACCTCGTCGGCGAAGTGCGCGCCACCGCGCAGGCCGGCTACCGCTCGCTGATCACGGTGCTGACCAAGCGCATGGCGGAGGACCTCACCGAATATCTGCATGAGCAGGGCATCCGCGTCCGCTACATGCACTCTGACATCGACACCATCGAGCGCATCGAGATCATCCGCGATCTCCGCCTCGGCGCGTTCGACGCGCTGGTCGGCATCAATTTGCTGCGCGAGGGCCTCGATATTCCCGAATGCGCGCTGGTCGCGATCCTTGACGCCGACAAGGAAGGCTTTTTGCGCAGCGAAACGTCCTTGATCCAGACCATCGGCCGTGCCGCGCGCAACGTCGACGGTAAGGTGATCCTCTATGCCGATCAGATGACCGGCTCGATGGAGCGCGCCATCGCCGAGACCAACCGCCGCCGCGAGAAGCAGGTCGAGTACAACGAGGCCAACGGCATCACGCCGGAGAGCGTGAAGAAGTCGATCGGCGACATCCTCAGCTCCGTCTACGAGCGCGACCACGTGCTGGTCGAGATCGGCGACGGCGGCATGGCCGACGACGTGATCTCGATCGGGCACAATTTCGAAGCCGTGCTGGGCGACCTCGAAACGCGGATGCGCGAAGCCGCGGCCGATCTGAACTTCGAGGAAGCCGCCCGCCTGCGCGACGAGGTCAAGCGCCTGCGCGCCACCGAGATGGCCGTGGTCGACGATCCCACTGCCAAGCAGCGTAACGTGCAGAAGCAGGCCGGTGCCTATGCCGGCACCCGGAAATACGGCGATGCCGCCAACCTGCCGGTCGCCGCGCTGAAGAACAAGATCGCACAGACCTCGCTCAAGGCGAGCCGCGGCGGCAAGTCCGGATCGCGGGTGCACAAGCCCGACCTCGACGAGATGCACGGCCCGGAATCGCTGCCCTTCCGCCCGAGCGGCGCACTGCTGGCCAAACCGTTCGGCACCACAAGCCGCATCATCCAGCCGAACGACTCGCGACAATCAGGGCCGGAGTTCGGGCCAGCGCCGCGCTCGAGCGGGGGAGCGCCGGGCAAGCGGGGCGGGTGGAAGAAGCGGTAGACCATGACGCGTGCCGAGCTTCTCGCCTTCCTGCGGATGCATCGGCTTGCAGTGGTCAGCACGGTCCACGACGGCGCGCCGCAAGCCGCCGTCGTCGGCATCGCGGTCAGCGACGAGCTCGAGATCATCTTCGATACGCTGACCACGTCGCGCAAATACCAGAACCTCCGCGCCGATCCCCGTGCCGCGCTGGTGATCGGCTGGGACGCCGAGCAGACTGCGCAGCTCGAGGGCGTCGCCGACTTTCCAACCGGTGCGGAGCTCGCCGCCTGCAAGCAGGTCTATTTCGCGGCGTGGCCCGACGGTCCGGATCGTGAGGCGTGGCCGAACATCGGCTATGTCCGCGTGAGGCCGGGCTGGGTGAGGTTCAGCGATTTTGGCGCGGTGCCGGCGCTGGTTGAGGAGAGCGAACTGGAGTAGCGCTAGATATTTGCTTCCGTTTCGCTACGCTGGCCTCATGAAACTCGCTTTCGAAGAATCGCAAACCTCCTACACCAGCGGCTCGCAGAGCGCCCGCGCCTGGACGGAGGCCTGGGTCAAGGCCTGGGCCTATTGCCCGCATTGCGGTAGTGCGAGGATGTCGCAGTTTCCAAACAACAGCCCTGTGGCCGACTTCCTGTGTGGATCGTGCAGCGAGGAGTTCGAGCTTAAGAGCCAAAAGGGAAAGTTCGGCCCCAAGGTTGCCGACGGCGCTTTCAAGACGAAATGCGAACGTCTTGCCGCAAGCAATAATCCCAATCTTTTACTGATGAACTACGACCTCAAGACGCTTGCGGTCGTCAATCTGCTGATCGTTCCGAAGCATTTCTTCGTTCGGGACATCATAGAGGAGCGGAAGCCACTGGCGGCGGCCGCTCGGCGCGCCGGCTGGATCGGCTCCAATATCCTGCTCGGGAAGGTCCCGGAGTCTGGAAAAATCCACATTGTCCAGAACGGTGTCATTCGAGACAAGGAGTTGGTCCTCGCGGAGTGGCAGAAGACACTGTTTCTTCGAAGCGAGTCGCTGGAATCGCGTGGCTGGCTTCTCGACGTCATGAAGTGCGTGGAGTCGCTGGGCAAACGCGACTTCACCCTCGAAGAAGTCTATGCTTTCGAGCGCCATCTTGGCGATCTGTATCCGGGCAACCAGAATGTCCGGCCGAAGATACGTCAACAACTCCAGTATTTGCGTGATCGCGGATTTATCGAATTCCTGTCGCGGGGCAACTACCGACTGAAGTCGTGAGGGCAGCCATGGCGTGGTTTCTGAACCTCTACAAATGCGACCGTTGCAGACGTCGCTGGGCTGACGAGTGGTCGTGCATGTGCGACGACGAATGCCCTCACTGCGGCGCGCGGAATATGACTCCCTACGACAGCGAGGACCTCACCACGCTGGTCGAGGAAGAAGGCAGCGAGTATGTGGTGCTCTGGTCGCCTGAAACGGCCGAGCACGATCCCGACTACCGTGAACTCGGCCGCTTCCCATCACGCGAGAAGGCGTTGGAATTCCTCTCCGCGGACGGATGATCTCAGCACGTGAGCCGTATTGGCGATGGCCTCCAAGCACACCCGTCCTTGGATCACGCGACATCGAACGCCGCATGGTATTTCACATCCCCCTTCGGCGCTTTCCCCTTCAGCACCAGCCGCTGAAAATACGGGCTCGGCTTGCCGCCATAGGTCAGCGCGGGATCGCCGACGAAGCCGAAGCGGCTGTAATACGCGGGATCGCCGAGCAGGACGCAGCCGTCGGCATTCTGTGCCGCGAGGCGCGCAAGTCCCTCGCGGATCAGCGCGCCGCCGATGCCCTGGCGTTGCATCTCCGGTGCGACCGAGACCGGGCCGAGGCCGTACCAGCGTCCAGCGACGCCGTCGATCTGCACTGGCGAGAAGGCGACGTGGCCGACGATGCGTCCGTCGTCCGAGGTCGCCACCAGCGAGACGGTCAGCGCGCCGGCCTTGCGCAGCGCCTCGACGATGCGGGCTTCGGTGCCGCTGCTGTGCGGCGCTGCCGCGAAGGCGGCCGTCGTGATGCGGCTGATCGCGGCGACGTCTTCATCGCGTTCGTCTCTGATCTGCATGACCTCAAATAAGGCCGATCGGCGGCGAAGCGCAAGCTCAGCCGACGCTGACGACCGCGACGGCCAGCAGCGACATCATGATCATCGTCGTCATGAGTTGCAGCGAGACGCCGGGCTGGCTCCGCCATTGTGCGATCTTCTCGGAGAACGCGAGACTCGCGTCGAAGAACATCGGCGCATGGATGTGCACGAAGCGTTGCGGGAATTTGGCGGCGAGCCAAGGCGTGATCGCGGCATAGACCAGCGAGGCGAGCACGACGTAGATCGCGGCGCCATAGCGTTCGCCGACGATTTCCGGGGCGCCGAACATTTTCAGCACCAGCACGGCGGCGGCGAAGGTCGGCAGGCCCTGGAGGATGGCGGTGAGCGCAAAGCCTTCGAGCCGGTTCTGCGCGGATGATTTCGGTGCAGCGATGGCATTCATGGCGGCGATCCCTTCGGGCAATCGGGTGATTCGATGCCGCCACGCTAGCCGGGTGCGCTTGCCTGCGGCGTGATGGAGGTCACGGCGCTCGCCGCGCAACTTCGCCGCGCCAACAATCTCGATGTCGTCCCTGCGAAAGCAGGGACCCATAACCACGATTGGTTGTTGATGGGCGATACCGGAACGACGAGTCCCGTTCATAAGACCCGCCGCGGAGTATGGGTCCCTGCTTTCGCAG
The DNA here is from genome assembly GCF_038957035.1 of Bradyrhizobium sp. B097. Classification (NCBI taxonomy): domain Bacteria; kingdom Pseudomonadati; phylum Pseudomonadota; class Alphaproteobacteria; order Hyphomicrobiales; family Nitrobacteraceae; genus Bradyrhizobium; species Bradyrhizobium sp. B097. The sequence goes on along the minus strand of NZ_CP152412.1, from coordinate 1,458,206 downwards.
GGACGACGCCGGGAGAAGCCGCGCCCTCCCGGCTCAAGCTCTGGCGTCTCTGGAATACTGGATCACCCGCATGCGCGGGTGATGACACCGAGCGCGCTGTTTGACATGTGAATCGGAATTTCACCCACGTCGTCCCGGGCAAGCGCAGCGCGACCCGGGACCCATAACCACGGGGAGGAATTGTTGTCCGACGCTGTGGCCCCAGCTTACCTCTCCAACACAACCCTGTGGTTATGGGTCCCTGCTTTCGCCGGAACGACAACGGAGTTTGCCGAGCGATAATCCTACCCCGACCGCTTGTTGCTGGTGTTCTGGATCAGATTGCCGTGCGCGGCCTGCTCGCGGATGTTGTGCTTCTCGTCGTCGCGATGGCCCTTGGTGGTGTCGAGGGGAACGCCGGGGGAGCTGCCGGGGCCCTTATGGCTTCTGTTGTCGTCGGGAACGGGCTGGATGGTCTTTGTCTTTGGTTTCGTCATCATCGTCTCCGTTACGCAAGGAGACAACGCCGCCCGCGCGGGCGGCGTTCCGGAAATGAGACTTCAAACTGGTCGGGCTTACAGCTTCTCCTGCTGCGAGGGCTGCGCCTGTTGCTGTTGGCGCTGACGTTCCTGCTCCTTGGCGTGATGGCGGCCGTAGAGACATCCGGCGGCGGCGCCGAGCACGCCGTGATGGCCGGCATAATGACCGGCGACGCCGCCGACGACCGCGCCCTTGATGCAGCCCTTGGCGTCGGCGGGCGAGGTGGCGGCAAGCGCACTGACGGCAATGGCGGACGCGAGAAGAATCGATTTCATGATACGGCTCCAATGGAATTCTAATGCATCAACGGCCAGGCCGCCCCGCCGGTTCCCGCCGCTTCCGGGCCGACGTGAGACGTCCGGGGAGTTCTCACGAATTCGCGGCCACCTGCCCCCGCGCGCGTCACGTCTTCGCAACGCGATCAGTCCAGTTTCATCAGTTCAGTTTCTTGCCATGTCGGGATGGCACCCCGGCGCAACCGCATCCATGTTGTGCCGCAATGCACGTTCCGGTTGCCGAACCTAATCGCGTCTCGTGCGTCAAAACATATGTTTGAGAGTGGAACGCTTCGGTTCACAATGCGGGCCAGGGCCAGTCAAAGGCGAGTCGGACCGAACCGGCGGAGTCGAATATGGGCGAGGATTTGAACCGGCAGCGCGTCTTGAACTTCCTCGACGTCTATTATGCCGGCGGCATCGAGGGCGCGCTTGATCGCTGCAGCGACGACGTCGCGTTTCTCGCCAACGCCCCGATCGACATTCTTCCGCATATGGGCCAGCACCGCGGCAAGGCCGCGCTGCGCCAGATGTGGACCACGATCCACGAGCGCTATTCCGACATGCGCTACGAGGCGCCGATGGTGGTGGCCGAAGGCGACCAGGTCGCGGCGCAGCTGCGGGTGTTCTTCCGCAAGCGCAACAACGCCCGCGTGGTGCAGTTCGACGTCGCGGTGTTCTACACGCTGCGCGACGGCAAGATCACCGAGATCCGCGAGATCATCGACACGTTCGACCTCGTCCAGCAGGTGCTGGAGCGTGATGTCGCAGCGGCGCTGATCGGGCAAAACGCGGGCTAGAGCATTTTCGGTTCTGATTGAATCCGAACCGAAGCTCTAGATTCTTGTTTTGACGCGTTTTCTTCACGCGAACCGGTGTCCACTTCGCTCGAAAACGCTCTAGCTCCCGGAACACGGGGCAACCCACGCCGGCGCCCCCCGCCGCGCAAATTCGTCCCCGCCAGCGTTGAACCTTGAAGGCCCGACGCTGACCTATCACTGGGCTTGTTGCGGTCGGGGCTGAAATCACCATGAAAGTCGCATTGCTCGCTGTGCTTGGCCTTGCACTGGGCGCCCTTGGCGGCGCCGCTCTCGGCATCGGAGCCGGGCTGACCTGGATCGGACTGGCCAAAACCTCAGGTCTCGACAGCGGAACGCTGGTGTTTTTCACCTTCATGCCGCTCGGCGCCGCGATCGGCGGCATCGGCGGCGCGCTGCTGTTCGCGGTGGTGGCGATCCGCGACGCCGAGATCGTGATCGAACGGCAGCCGCTGCGGCAGCGCGACCGCTGAATTACGGAGCGTTTTCGAGCGAAGTGGATGCCGGTTCGCGTGAAGAAAACGCGTCAAAACTGGAATCCAGAACCCCGTTCCGATTCCATTGGAACGGGGTTCTGTAGACGGACGGTCACATTCCGGTCAAAACCGGCGCAATTGTGCATTGCAAAAAAGTCATTTGCGTTTTGGCCATTCCGCCCTATTTGAGGCGGTAATAGTGACGTGCAGCAACCTGGCAGGGCGTCGACGCTGACCGCCTGCCATTCGTTTGCTTTGAAAATCCAGTTTCAGGACGAGACCAAAATGACAGAGCACAGCCTCTGGCGTTTTTCGCGCGCATTGCATCGCGCGATCAACGAACGCCAGCTTGCAGACATCGAGCCGCTGCTCGATGACGAGGTCGAATGGGCCATCTACGGGCCGATCGACCTGTTTTCCTTTTTCGGCTCGCGCCGCGGCAAGGCCGCCGTGCTCGAGGTGATCAGGCAGATCGGCGAGAACCTGCGGGTTCACCGCTTCGATCGGGAGTCGATCATGCTGGGTGCGGATTCCGCAGCCTCGATGCTGCGCTATTCGCTGACGGCATTGGACTCCAACAAGCCGATCTCGCTCAGGATCGCGCATTTCGCGCAGTTCAAGGCCGGCAAGCTCACGAGCTTCCGCGTGCTGGTCGACAGTTTCGACCTGGTCGAGCAGACCGTCGGTTACCCGATCCATCTGCCGCGCATCGCGGTCTGACCGCGCCACGATTTCACGCCTTCGTCATGTCCGGGCCGCGCCTTCGCGTTAAGGCGCCCCGGCAGAAGCGGCCTGTTTTGCCAGCCCCGAACGGCCGCACCCGGGCGGCGCGATGCGCCAACGCGCCTAGCGTTTGTCCCGGACATGACGATCACGCGTTGATCAGTTGCCTTGGCAGCGCCGTTGCCACAATTTTGCGCCAAGAAAACCGCATGTTGCGGCGCTGGAATTTGCGGGCTGGGAATGACTTCTACATCACGATTTGGCTGGACAAGGCTGCCGGTGCTGGCGGCCGGCTTCAGCGTGGCGATCGCGCTTTCGGCCGCGGCGCAGACCTCACCATGGGCGATCGCTCCCGCCGCCCAAGACACCGCGAAAGGCACCGCGAAAGGCACCCCCGCTGACGATGCCGAGGCTGCGGCCGATGAGGCGCCGCCGGCGGCCGACGCCAATGACGCCGACATCCTGAAGGACATCGACCAGAGCAAGCTCGACTGGAGCCAGCTCGACACCGACTCCACCAGCCTGCCCACGCTGGCGCCGAAGAGAGCGGCCAAACCCAGCAGCATCGCCGGCAACGATCCGTCCTGGTCCACCAACAACAACGCCAACGGCTCGTCGGCGGTGTCGGTCAAGCAGTCGGTCTCGCCGTTCCTCGACACCCGCATCGGCGCCGACATGACGGTCGCCAAACAGGGCACGATGACGACGTCGGAGCAATTGTCGGAGCGGCTCGCCAATGGCGGCAGCCTCCCGCAATCCGGCGGCTCGGCCTGGGCTTCGGTGTCGGCACCAGGCGTGGCTTCGATCTGGGACAAGACCTCGGTCGAGGCGCGGGTCGATCCGGGCGCCGACCAGAGCAAGGTCGGCACCTCGCTCAGCAAATCGGTGCCGCTGTCGGAGCAGTATTCGCTGACCTTGCAGAGCGGCTACAATTTGATCCAGCAGGGCGTGGTGCCGGTGCCCGGCGTCGACAGCCACCCGTCGCGCAGCTACGACACCGATCAGTCGGCACGCCTGTCCGTTACCGACACCGGCACCAGCATCACCGCCGGCCAGACCCTGTCGACCGCCGAGGACAGATGGCTGCGCCGGGTCGGCGCCGAGCAGAAGTTGTTCGACGGCGTCACCGTCTCCGGCTCGGTCGGCGAGACCGCCCAGGGCACGATCAACAAGAGCATCGGCGCCGGCTACAAGCGCTCATGGTGAACGATCTGTTAGCCCTGTCGCGCTAATGATCAGGCATTGCCCCAACTTGGCCCAGATGCGGTCAAATTCGGCGGCACTGATAGGTCCGTAACTTCATCAATTCGTCGTGCGGGGGACAAGCCGCGCTTCGCTATTGCGAACCAGGGGAAAGCCGATGAACGCCACCAACCGTACCGAGGAAGCCGCTGAAACGACTTCCGAGGTCGATTCCAACCTTGCTGCGGTCTCGGAAGTCGAAGCCGGCATCCGCGACTTCGTGCGCAACGACATCGCCTATCTGCGCCGGCCGGTGGCGAGCCCGGAGACCGCGCCGACCGACACCAATACCGATGCCACCGTCAGCAACGTCAACTCGCTGATCCAGCGCGTCGCCGGCACCTCGCTCGCCGAGATCGAGAAGCTGATCGGCGAGCTCGAGAGCCTGCGCGACCTGCTGCATGCCGAGGGCCAGCGCGTCCAGCGCGAGATCTCCGGCTATGCCCAGCTCAGCCAGGCCGCGATGAAGTCGACGCGCATGATCGCCGACAACGTCTCGCAGTGGAAGCGCGCCGCCGACGGCCTGCGCAACAGCTGATCCCGATCAGTTCCAGACTGATGGCCGCCGCCTCCCGAACAGGGGGCGGCGGCTTCGTTTTGCGCGGGCCGATTCAGCGCAGAACGATTCGTTATTCAGCGCGGTGTAAACTCCGCGGCATCAATTCTTGCAGAAGCCGATTTGAACTTGAGATGCCGAGCCCGCGTCCAATCCGGAATTCGCGTCCGGACCGCGCCTTGGCGGGACGTCCATTTGGAGAGAATTCATGCAGAGCGTCCGGCCGGATAACGCCGCCGATCCTATACCGCTGCGCCAGCCGCAGCAGGGCATCGGCACGATCATGATCCGGTTCCTCGCCATCCTGGCAGCCGCGACCGTCGTGATGGTGCTGATCTGGAATCGTTAAGTATCGGGATCGGGAGAAGTGTGACGCAGCCTGCCGACGGGTCACATTGAAAAACGCGAATGCGCGCCACGGCGCTCGCTCGAGCGCCGAGGGTTACAGACGGTCGATCAGCGGTCGATGCTCGCGGTGGTCTCGAAGGAATAATTGCCGTCCGCAAAGCCCTTCACGACCATTCCGGTGGCCACCATCACGACAACTGTGACCGTCGCAAAGATAATGCCGACGAGTTTCAGCGCGCTGCGATCTGCCATAGTCGTCCCCAGGTGTTCGGCCCAATTGCCAGGCCAAGTGTTCGCCCAAGTGCTCGTGCCCCCGGCCATAAGGCAGGGACAAAGGTTCAAAATGCGTTAGCAAAAAATGAGTTCCACGCAACGCACAACTACGTCGGCAGCAGAAGTAGCTGCCAACCATGGCGTCCGTGCAACATCAGAGGCGCTGGGGCAACATCAGGAACCCGGATTCCGGCGCGGTACGAAGGCGGTCGCGAGGAACGAGAACACCACCTCATTGCGCTGATTGACGCCGGTGTTGCGCGCCTGAAGGATGCCCCATTCCGGCCGCTTCTCGGACGTGCGTTTGGTCTCGATCTGGTTGGTGAAGCTGATGGTGTCGCCTGATAGCACCGGGCGGATCCAGCGCAGCTCACGGAAGCCCGGCGACGGTCCCCAGACCGCGACCGTCTCGCCGCGGGCGGCGGCTTCCGCGGCGAGCCGCTTGCCGTCGGCGACGAGCAGCTTCATGCAGACGCTGGCGACGTGCCAGCCCGATGCGGCGAGCCCGCCGAACAGCGACTTGCGCCCCTCCTCCTCGTCGAGATGGAAGCGCTGCGGATCGAACTGCGCGGCAAACCGCTTGATGTCCTCGGCGGTAAAGGTGAATGAGCCGAACTCGCGCCGTGCGCCGATCTCGATGTCTTCAAAAAAGCGCATGATGTCTCCTATGCGCTCGCAGCGTCACGGCGGCTGATCATGATCGGCGCCTCCATCTCGCACAGCATCTCGCCGCGCGCGTTGCGGATCGTGCTCTTGAAGGTGACGATGCCGGTCTCGAGGCGGCTCTTCGAGACCCGCGCTTCAATGACATCGACATCCAGCGTCAAATCGTCGCCCGGACGCAGCGGCGCCACCCAGCGCATCTCGTTGACCCCGGGCGCGCCCAGCGAGGCGGTGCGGCCGATGAAGCCGTCGAACATCATCCGCATCATCAGCGAGCCGAGATGCCAGCCCGAGCCCGACAGGCCGCGGAGCATGGATTTCTTCGCCGCCTCCTCGTCGAGATGCATCGGCTGCGGGTCGAATTCGGCGGCAAAGGCGAGGATCTCCTCGCGCGAAACGTGGCGCGGGCCGAACGTGCCGAAACGGCCGGGCTTGAAGTCTTCGAAGGTCAGCGTGGTCATTGGGTGAGGATATGCTGGAGGGAAGCCCGATTGTGGCCGTTATTTGCAGCAATCACAACCAGCCCACTCGCATAGCTCGCCCCTGGACTGCCGGCGCCCGGTCCCGGGCCTGGCTTTGGCGAGACTGATTGGGCTTCTGCGGCAGCGATCCCTTTGGGTGCGGAGGCGCTTTGGCGCCGGCCCGAGCCATTGGCCCGGCGAAACGCCTCGTCCTGACCGACGCCTGCTGCGCAGGCTGCCGGGACGAAGTGATCACGCCGGGGGTGACGCAGTAGGATGAACGAGACGCGAATCATATTTCGGCTGGCCGGGAGAACCATGATGTTCGATTTCCAGGATCTGTTTCAGTGGGACCGCTTCATCACGCCCACGATCATCAAGACGTTCTACTGGCTGGTGATCGCGGTCATCGTGCTGTTCGGGATCTCCGGCATCCTGTGGAGCCTCACCGCGATGGCGATCAGCCCGTTCGTGGGCTTCATCCAGTTGCTCGCGTCGATCGCCAGCATCTTCGTCGGCATCGTGTTGTCGCGCATCGCCGCCGAGTTCATCCTGATCGTGTTCCGGATCAACGAGCATCTCGGCGCGATCCGCGATCGCGACGGGGGCATGCACTGAGGCTTTCGCGCTCCCGCCGGACGCGGCCTGCCGCCCGGGCTGTGGTTAATCCGAAGTAGCACCCGCGCGCAAATGCCAGCAAAATTCCGAGCGGGATCTTAAAACCGCTCGCGTATCAGTCTCCGCATTGCGCTGAAGACCAACGCGGGGGCGTCGTGAATTCGAGGAATGGTTTTATTGCCGTGAGGCCGGGTGAGCCGGGCTTTACGACCGAGGATATTCTGTGGGCTGTCGGCATCTGGTCGGTGATCCTGACCCTGGCGCCGGTGATCGCGTTCTATCTGCTGATGGTGGCGTGAGACCTGTCATTCCGGGGCATGCGAAGCATGAACCTCAGATGCGCAATTGCGCATCGGGGAATCTCGAGATTCCGGGTCTGGTGCTTACGCACCATCCCGGAATGACATCTCACCGAATAAGCACCACGCAAAAAACGCGCGAGTGCCGCGCGTTTCTTTCCAGTTCGAACCAAAGCGGCGTTGTTACGCCGCCTGCTTGTGCATCGCGCCGGAAGCCGACGCCGTGCCGCGGATCGCCTTGATCGAGCGTTCGATCGCGGCCCACAACCGATTGATCTCGGCGGCAGCGCGGCCTTCCGCATAATATTCGCGCGCGCCTTCACCCTGGCCGAGCGCCATCAGAAGGTCGGCGCGGTTGGTGATCTGGCCGCTCCACACCGGTGCGCGGAATTTCGCCAGCGCCTCACGCGCGATCGCGACGATGCGGCTTTCGGCGCCGTCACGCTGCGCAGGCGCGCCGTTGATCACGACGGCGTAGGGCTTGCGCATCGAGCGGCAGGTCTGAATCGTTTCCTGCACCGCGTTGACGTCGAACACGCCGGGCCGCGCCGGAATGATCACCATCGTGGCGTTCTTGATGGAGTCGTCGACCACGGCCGACAAATTCGGCGGCGTGTCGATGAACACCCACTCGATGCCGTCGCGCTTCGCTTGAGCAATGATCCCGCTGACCGAGTTCACCGCCGTCTTGATCGCCGGCTCGTTGGTGCCGCGCAATTTATGCCAGAGCGTCAGCGAGCCCTGCGGATCGGCGTCGATCAGCAGACAGGGCTTCGTTGCCTTGTGCACTTGCGCGGCGAGGTGAGCAGCCAGGGTACTTTTCCCCGAGCCCCCTTTACGCGAAGCGAAAACAATCACGTTCATACGTTGGCCTCCAGATTGACCCCAGGAGGCGAAAATGAATCAGCACGCTGATTCGCGAAAGAAGAAACTTCTTGCAATCCGCAAAGTGGCCAAGATTACCGGCGCAGTCTGCTTTTTGAGTCACACTCAACTTATGACACAACCGAAAATGGAAGCGCTAAGCGTTTGATAAGACTCACGCCTAGCGCTTTTCGGCAGTTTTGGCGCGCTGGCGCGCGATCCACTTGCGCTCGATCCAGCCGAGCAATTGCGCCGTCGGTTTCTGCAACAACGGCACATCCTGCGCGAACAAAAGGAGTCCGAGCGGCAACATCCAGAGTCCGAGCACCGGCAGGAAGCTGAAGATGCCGCCGATCATCAGGAGGATCGCGAGCGGAATCCGCACGTAGCGCGATGACGGCTTGCGCAGCCACGCGACGAAGCGCGCCGGCCTTTCCGGAAGCTTGGCTTCGAACCAGGCGAAGTGCCGATCGATCTCTTGCTTGTCGTATTCGCTCACGCGCCTCACTCCATCCGTTCCGTCGCGAAACGGATTTGGCAAACCACACAAGCTCCAGAGATGATGCTGCGTGACAGCGTCACAAGGCGTCAGTCTGTCGCGCATGACGGTCTTGAAATTGCCGCCGAGCCATCAGCACGCGCGAATGCACAACGGTTCGCGTCAGGACAACGCGCCGAGGCTGGCGGCTCTCGCGTGCGCGTGATGGGAACCAGCTCAGGGGCGGACGTCAGTGGGTGGACTTCTTCGCCTTGTGCGAGTTGGAGAGCTTCCGCTTCGCAGGCCGCCGCTCGCTCGCCTCGCGCGGCTCGGGATCTGCGCGGAAGAACACGCGGCAGGCCGGTGACAGCTGCGCCCTGTTCCTGATCATGCAGGCCGTGATGCGATCGACATCGGGAATCTCGGGACCACAAAGCCGGAACGCATCCGGCGTACAGGCCTGCTGCTGGTCGGGCGTGTAAGCCTCACCCCGGCCCGGCAGCAGCAGCGCTGCAAGGACGATCGAGAGCACCAACGCAAACGAAAATCTCCTTGAACCGGCGGTCCCCATGCATCCCCCCAAAGGTGTCACTAGGCGTCGTTAAGGCGTCGTTTCGGGGAGTGTGGGTGATGGCACGAGGAAGTGCAAGCGGGCGAGATGACACGCCAACGGCGATCAAAGGCACGGCAAGCGATCTTGCGATGGCCCGAGCTTGCGACGTCGCGTTGGGTGGTGTGGATGGTACAGTTGGGTGGGCTCGAACCACCGACCTCCTGTTCCACAGACACAGTAAGGGCTCCGCCGGGTCTACGCTATTTCCGCCGTTTCCACGAAAACTGCAGCATTATCAAATAATAATACCGTCGTGTCTCGCCTTACCTACGCTGCAATTGGCGCTATTCTGGTAGCTACGTGGTAGCTACAGAGGCAATCAATGGCGGTCTCGAGTATTACGATCCGAGCAGTGCAAGCACTCAAGCCGGGCGAGACTATTTGGGACGCAGACCACCGCGAAGCGGTGCGGGGCTTTGGCGTTCGGCGTCAACGCGACCAGGCGACCTATGTCCTCAAGTACCGCGTGTTCGGCCGGCAGCGCTTCGTCACCATCGGTCCTCATGGCGCCCCATGGACCCCCGAACTCGCACGCAGGGAGGCTAAGCGGCTTTTGGGCCTGGTTGCCGATGGCAAAGACCCGGCGGACGAGAAAGCCAAGGCACGCCTGCAGGCGGCTGACACGCTCCTGGTGATCACCAATCAATATCTGCGGAACGCCAAACAAAGGCTGAAGCCCCGGACATATTCCGAAATCGAACGCTACTTGTTGGTCAGTTGGAAACCCCTGCATCCGGTTTCGGTCTTCCAGATCACCCGCCGCCATATCTCGGCTCGTGTCGCTGACATCGCATCAGGTCATGGAAAGGTCTCAGCGGCCCGCGCCCGTACCGCCCTGTCCTCGATGTTCAACTGGGCAATTCGGGAAGGCCTCGACATTCCCGCCAACCCGGTTCTCGGCACCAACCGACCGGCGCAGCCGGGAAGCCGCGAACGGGTCCTGACCGAGACGGAGCTGTCAGCCATCTGGCGGGCCTGTGGCGATGACGATTACGGACGCATTGTGCGTCTGTTGCTCCTCACAGCCCAACGCCGTGATGAGGTGGGCAGCATGCGATGGGCCGAACTCGATACCGTTTCGGGGCTCTGGACGCTGCCAGGCGCCCGGACCAAGAATCAACGCGAGCACTTGCTACCATTGGTTCCCGCCGCCTTGGCCCTGCTCCCGCCCCGCCGAAATGGCCGAAACTTCCTCTTTGGTGATGGGCCCCGACGCAGTGATGACCCGCATCGTGGGTTCTCGGGCTGGTCAAAATCGAAAGCGGCGCTTGATTTACGGATCGCGGAAGCCTTGGGCGAACCCCTGCCCCATTGGACAATTCACGATCTTCGGAGATCAGCATCCACGGTGATGGCCGACCGGCTTAGCGTGTTGCCACACATCGTGGAGGCGATCCTAAACCACGTCAGCGGACATCGGGCTGGCGTTGCCGGCGTGTACAACCGTGCTCGGTATGCATGCGAGATGCGCGAGGCGCTCGAACGCTGGGCAGACCACGTTGCGACCCTGCCAGGCCAGAAGCCCAAGGCCGACCGACTTCGCGGACCAACCGGACCGAACTTGCCAACGCAAGCAAGGGTCGCGACCAACCGGCAAGAGCCTACAGGGTGACATTCCCTGAGCGTGCCTCGGCTCCTCTAATCCAGGCGCCAAAGGACACTCGGGGTCCGTCTCCAGATTAAGGAACTGGCTTGCAGGCTATCGGGGAGAGCCGCCGACTCTGTCGAACGGCGGGTTTGAATCAGGGAGGCGCACCGCCGATACCGACATTCAGTTCGGGTTGCGATTTGATCCCCCGCCCGCCACCTAGCCCGCGCATGTCCCAAGGTATTGATCCTTCTCGTCCTGAGGTCGTTTCGCGCGACCCGTGCGTGTTGTCGACCATGCCTGCGCAACAGCAGCGCTTTACTCGACGGGACTTCTTTTTCGTTGAGCGGACCGATGCACTACGCGGGGCCACGATTGTAGAAAGCATTGCCCCGGCAATCGCCTTTTTCAAAATATCATCGGCTTGCGGAGAATAACCTTTCAATTAACATTGTCTGCAACAGCTCATTTGGAAGAAATTTCTGCACATGACCGACATCCAAACGCCTTCGGCAGCGCCGTCCCGTCGCCTCGATGCCATCGATCGCAAGATCTTGAGGGTGCTCCAGGAGGACGCATCATTGTCGGTCGCCGAGATCGGCGAACGTGTCGGGCTGTCGTCAACGCCTTGCTGGAAACGCGTTCAACGCCTGGAGACCGAGGGCATCATCACCGGCAAGGTGGCGATCGTCGACCAGAACAAGATTGGCTTGGGTCTGTCGGTATTCGTTTCGGTCGAGAGCGACGATCACTCGGACGCGTGGCTGAGACAATTCGCGACTGTCGTCAGCGCGATGCCTGAAGTCCTCGAATTCTATCGCATGGCAGGTGATGTCGACTACGTGCTGCGCGTCGTCGTCGCCGATATGCAAAGCTACGATCTGTTCTACAAGAAGTTGATCGGCGCGATCGCGCTGAAGAACGTGACCTCACGGTTCGCAATGGAGAAGATCAAGTCCGTTACGGCCCTGCCCGTACCACCACTTGAGCTTCCGAAGCCGCACGCCCTCCCAGCTCGATCTCCCGCTGAAACGAGAGTTTAGCGGGCAATCGAGCCTAGTGCCAAAATCGACTAAACGAGAAGCACCGTCGATCCCGTCGTTTTGCGCGCGGCGAGATCGGCATGAGCCTTGGCTGCGTCCTTGAGCGGATAGGTCTGATTGATCTCGATCTTGACTGCGCCCGACCTTACGACCTCAAACAATTCGTTCGCCATGGCGACCAAATTCTCGCGCTTTGCCCCATAGGTATTGAGTGTCGGTCGGGTCACATAGAGCGAGCCCTTCTGCGCCAGGAGACCGAGATTGAGTGGGTCAATGGCTCCCGAGGATTGCCCGAACAGCACCGCAAAGCCGAGCGGCGCGAGGCAATCCAGCGATTTCAGGAACGTATCCTTGCCCACCGAGTCGTAAACCACCGGCACCAGCTGGCCCGCGGTGAGTTCCTTGACGCGCGCGACGAAATCTTCGCGGGAATAGACAATAGCGTGTGTGGTCCCGTGTTGCTTGGCGAGCGTAGCTTTCTCGTCGGTGCTGACGGTGCCGATCACGGTCGCACCAAGATGCTTCGCCCATTGGCCCAGGATCAGACCAACTCCGCCGGCCGCCGCATGCAGTAGAATAGTGTCGCCGCTCTTGACGCGGTATGTCTGCCGGATGAGATACTGCACGGTGAGGCCCTTGAGCATCATGGCCGCCGCAGTCTTGTCGTCGATGCCGTCCGGGAGCTTGAGCAAGCGATCCGCGGGTATCAGGCGCTCTTCGGCATAGGCACCCAGCGGTGAACTGCCATAGGCGACGCGATCACCTGACTTCAAATTCGTGACTCCCGGGCCGACCTCCTCGACGATCCCGGCTCCCTCGCTCCCAAGACCACTGGGAAGCGGCACATTGTAGACACCAGCGCGATTATAAATATCGACGAAGTTGAGGCCAACGGCGGTGTGACGGATCCGCGCCTCGCCAGGGCCGGGCTTGCCGAGCTTGATCTCCTCCCATTTCAGAACTTCGGGGCCACCGGGCTGATTGAAGCGAAAGGCATAAGTCATGAACCGGCTCCTGCGGACAACGAGTTGCGGCGAAGCATAGCGATCCGCCCGCCCGCGCTGACCATATCAGCGTGACACGACCCGGCAATCGACCGCTTGGTCATCTTGCCGTGAGCGCATGCAGCTCGGAGGCTGCCAGAGCCAATAGCCAACGCTTCACCGCCGCGAAGCAGAGGAGCCTCGAGTTCACGGTGATTGCGGTCCATGCACGGGGAATGAGATTTCAACCGCGACCTCATCAAGACAATTACTCTCCTCAGAAGAGCCGCAGAACAGCGCATCGTTTTCGAACTTACACTCACCGTCGACATTCAAACGCGAGCGGCGCGAAGACATGATATCGTTAGAAACGAATTCCTGGTGCGAAGGAGGGTCTATGCGTCGGATATCTTCCTGGCTTCATTCCTTCAGTGGAACGGTTCAACGGTTCCAGGCAAAATGTCGCAAGCTTGCACGACCTGACCGAACCGACGGGCGCGAAGACCCGTACGAGTTCTTCTTTTTTGGCCCTCACGTCTAGTGACTTTCTCCCCGTATCGACCCCGCTGAGTAAAGCGGACGGCTTTCCTGAGGCTTGGGCGTCAGCACTCCATCCCTGCCTCTGACGTCGCGTATCGACTTGCAGTCAAAGGCATGAATTGCCGGCGTCGCACGCCTGGTGCGGCCGGCCGATCAATGGAGTGGCAGCATGATGGGCCTCCGTAGGCGGCACGTGATCATCATCGGTGGTGGCGCCAGCGGCGTGCTGCTAGCTTATCAGCTGTTACATCAACCTGCCCGCGATCTCCGCATCACGCTGATCGAGCAGCGCCCGGATATCGGCCGTGGCATCGCCTATCACACCGGCAATCCCGATCACCTGCTCAATGTGCGCGTCGCGAATATGAGCGCGCTGCCGGACCAGCCTGATCATTTCTGGGGCTGGCTTAGCTCGCGCGAGCTCGATGTTCCCCTCTGTCCGGATCCCTATTGTTTCGTGCCGCGACGCATCTATGGCGACTACATCGCGAGCTTGCTCGAACAGCACACGTCCGATCCGGCAGACGTGGAGCGTCTTTCCATCGTTCGTGGGACTTGTGTCGATATCAACGAAGGCCAAGCAGGGGTGACGGTCACGCTCGACGATGGTCAATCGCTGGCCGGCGATGCCGCCGTTCTTGCGACCGGACATGACATGCGCGCCAGCCGCGCGGGTTATGCGGATCCGTGGGCGCCGCCGTCGACCGCGCCGGTTGATGCCGATGCGGCAGTCCTGCTCCTTGGCACGGGACTGACGATGATCGACTACGTGCTGTCGCTGTTGCGCGACGGCCATCGAGGGCCGATCATCGCGATGTCGCGGCGCGGCCTGCTGGCAAAGCCACATCGGCGTGTCAATGCCCAGCGCATTGACGAAGCCGATGTGCCGTTTGGCGCCAGCATCAGCAAGCTGCTTCACTGGCTCCGCAGCCGTATCGCGCGGAATGCGGCCGAGGGGGGTGACTGGCGTGGCGTGATCGACGGCCTGCGGCCCTACACCCAGCGGCTGTGGCACGAGCTTCCGCAGGCGTCCAAACACCGCTTCCTCGAACACGCTCGCGCCTGGTGGGATGTGTATCGGCACCGGATGGCGCCGGAAGTCGAGGCCCGCGTGTCTCAAGCAATCTATGCGGGGCAGCTCAGCCTGTTAGCGGCCAAGGTCATCAGCGTCGCGCCGACCGACGACGGAGCCCGCATCCACTATCGCCGGCGCGGTGATACCAGGATCCTCAACATGCAAGTGGGCGCCGTCGTCGATTGCACCGGCATCGTCAAGGATCCGCGCGCCACGCCAAACCCGGCAATACGCGGCCTGTTCGAACGCGGCCTGGCGCGCGTCGACCCGCTCTGCATCGGTATTGAGACAGATCGCAACTGTGCCATCATCGGCCGCGATGGCGAAGTCTCGCAACGGCTCTTTGCTGTGGGCCCGCTGACGCGGGCAGCGTTCTGGGAGATCATCGCGATTCCCGATATCCGCAACCAGTGTGCCGCTCTCGCCGCCAGGCTCACCGAGCCGACCGGCTCTCGTCGAGCAGAGCTGGCGCGGGTCCGACCTTAGCTGCTGGCGCCCGTCAGAGTGAATGGCGGCCACGCGAGCCAGGTAGCGACGCTAACGGAATCTCTCACGCATCCCTACCTGATCCCGAGCGGACTCAAACGCGCAAGCGGCTCCGGGCTATCCGGCTGTCTGAGGAGATCGAGAATCCGGCGCTTCAGACGCACAAAATCCGGCTCGGTGACAAGCTCAGCCCGGCGCGGCCGGCCGAACGGGAGGCGGATGTCCTCGATGACCCGCCCCGGTCTGGCGCTCATGACAATGACGCGGTCCGCAAGAAACAGCGCTTCCTCGATATCATGCGTCACGAAGATGGTCGTTGTCGGGATTCTCGTCCAGATGTCGAGCAGAACCTCCTGCATCATGCTGCGAGTCTGCGCATCCAGTGCGCCGAACGGTTCGTCCATCAACAGCACACGTGGCCGGTTGATCAGAACACGCGCGATCTCGACACGCTGCTGCATCCCGCCTGAGAGTTGCGAAGGATAGAAGCGCTCGAAGCCCTCAAGGCCGACCAACCGCAGAATCTCGTCAGCGGCCTGATATCGCTCGCTCCTGCCCACGCCGCGCATCTTCGGGCCGAAGCCGACATTGTCGCGAACACGCTTCCACGGAAACAGCGTATGTTGCTGAAATACGATTCCCCGATCCGGACTCGGGCCAAGAACCGCCTGGTCATCCACGGTCAAGCGCCCTCGTGTTACCGGCAGGTGGCCTGCCAAAGCACCGAGCAAGGTGGATTTGCCGCAACCGGATGGGCCGAGCACGCAAACCAGTTCACCCGGCGCGATTGCGAAATCGAGATCACGGACAGCCTCAAAGGCGTCAGCGCCACCCCCAAGCGAGATCGATATGCGCTCGATGCCGATACGTCCGACGGATCTCGTCGAAACATCAGATATCCGAATATTCATCGTGCGACCGCTGGCTGCCGCCATGGCATCAGATAATGCCCCAATGTCGTCAAGAGCCAGCTACTGCCCATGCCAAGCAGGCCGATGATGAGCATGCCGACGATGATATCGGCATAATTCTGCAGCGTGTAAGCCTCCCACGTGTAGTAGCCAATGCCGAACTGGCCGGAAATCATCTCCGCGGTCACGAGGCAGAACCACGATGTGCCCATGCCGATGGCGAGCCCGGTAACGATGCTCGGCGCGGCCCCCGGCAGTACGATCTCACGCAGAATGGCGGCAGGCGTGCCGCCGAGACTGCGCGCGGAGGCAACCAGCCGGCGGTCGATATTCGCAACACCATGCACGGTGTTGAGAATGATAGGAAACAAAGCGCCGATGAAAGTGATGAAGATCATCGAAACTTCCGACGATGGAAAGATCAGGATCGAGAGAGGTATCCAGGCCACCGCCGGGATCGGCCGCAACAGCTCGAGCGGTGGCAGCAACAGGTCGCTCGCGGCGCGCGAGCGGCCGATCGCAAAGCCAAAGCCAATTCCCAACAAGACCGCTGCGCCGTACCCCGCAAATACCCTCCACAGGCTGCTGCCGACATGAGCCAGTAACTTGGGCGACTTGAGCAGTATGATTGCGGATTGCAGAACTTCGGTCGGCGGCGGCACATTGCGGAATGTGACGAAACCCAGGCTCAGGTGCAGAACTGAGGCGAGTTGCCACAGCACGATGCAAGCGACTATCGAGAAACCCCGAACGAGCCAGCGCGCCCACGGCACCTGGACAGCGGTGCGAGTGGTCGTCATTGCTCAACGGCTCGCTACAAGCGATTCCCGTGCGCCGGCATAGTCCAACACCACGCCACCATGCGCCGTCGACCACCTTTCGGCCCCATCCTTGAGCAGGAACGCACTGAGCTCTCCCTTTGGCGACCGCACAAACCACGCCTGACTTGCGAACAGCTTGATTCCGGTTTCGCGATCCTGGGCATAGATGACGCGAATCGCCTTGCCTTGCTTTTCCAGGGCCGCAAGAGCCGTCAAAGCGCCTTCCGGTGAACTGAAGTGCTGAACGAGCGGCTCGTCCTTGATCCAAATCTGAGCGACACGGCCGAAATCCGTGATCTTGGCGCCAGTCGTCGCATCCAGGACCTTCAGCCCAAGCTGGTCGTAGCTCTTCAGCCGCGCTTCGTAGTCACCGCCGGCTTCCGCAACGGCCGCCCGGATGTATTTGTCGGTCACGAACTGATTAATGTCGAGGTCGCTATCGGCGCGCTTCAACAGCTTCAGTGTCTTGATCGAGGTGGCCACTGCCTGACGATACTCGGGCTTCCAGGTCACGTCGCGCGTTTGCAGGCCGAGCGGTCCATGGAACAGATAGACGACCTCCGCCTCGATACCGGTCACCTTGGCAATCAGATCGCTGTATTTTTCCGGCTCGTTCGCGATCAGGCGATCCGCCTCGAGCGCGGCGCGCAGGTAGGCAACGACGATCTCCGGATACTTTTCCGCGTAATCGGCATCGACCAACGCCCCGTGAAACGTCGGCGCATTGGCTTGCGAACCATCAAAGATCTTCCGGGCAAACCCACGCCAGGGAAACAACTCGGCAAACGGAACGAAATCGGCGTGCGCCTCGATCTTGTTGGCCTGAAGCGCAGGACCCGCGACTTCAGGCGCCTGGGTGATGATGTTGACATCCGTCTCCGGGTTCCAGCCCTCGGCTTCGATCGCGCGCAGCAACATGCCGTGCGAGGTCGACGCGAAGGGTACGGAAATCGTCTTGCCCTTGAGATCCTTGATCGACTGAACCGGAGAGTTCGAGGGCACTACGATGCCGTTGCCGCTGCCCTTCGTGCTGCCGGACAGAACACTGATGAAGAGGCTCCGGCGGCCCGCCTTCTGGAACGCCACTCCGTTGAGCGAACCCGGAAAATCCGCCATCGCGCCAAAGTCCAGCTTGCCGGCCACCATTTCGTTCGTCAGCGGGGCGCCGCTGGTGAAGTTCTTCCATTGGATGTCGTAGGTGACATCCTTGTACTTGCCGTCATGCGGCAGGAATTTCTCCAGCAGCTTGAGCTCACGAATCAATAGGCCGCCTGTCGCGCAGTTGATGGTGGTGTCCTGCGTCCCGACCGCGACCCGGATGGTCTCGGCCTGCGCTATCGCGGCAAGGCCAATTAGGGCAAGCGCGGCGGTGGCTGCTGTCTTCAAAAAGGAAAGCGAACGCATCGGCCCATCTCCAACGATCGATCGGCGGCCGGCAGCCACCGCAAAACGCAAGACCGGACTATCGAGCCGACACCACGGTAACAGAAGCAATTACTTGCATCGCGTCGGAGACGTCATTCGCTGGGGGATTCCAATCGCGGCATCCAGCAAACGCTTCAAATGATTTTCTCACGCCAGGCAGATCGGCAGTAAATCCATTCCAGCGGAATGTCGTTCTCGCGTCAGGTTTGCTAAGTGCGCCAACGGACATTCAAAGAAGTGGACTTCGCCATCTCCTCACACTTAGCTAGGGGACGACAGCGCAGGACATCCGGGCCGCAATGACCACAATCAAGGAAGCTTCCGAAGGCTACGCGCGCACTCCGATGGTGCAGACAGGCATCTCCGCGGACGGTAGCTATCGAACAAGGGATAGCCTTGCGGTCTCCAGCGGACCGCGCGCAATGGCCAGCGACTCCGCTTTCTTCATGAGCGAGAGCATCGATGGCCTCAACGTCGGCGCGCAGTTCCTGGATCGCTTGTCCGCCGAAGAAAAGGCCCAGGTCCTGGCCGCCGGACGTACCGTTTTCACCGCCCAGGGGGAAATGGTGTTCAGCCAGGGGGAGCACCACAGCGGCATTTTCATCATCGGGAAAGGACAGGTCCGCGTCTACTACACTGCGCCATCCGGCCGGGAGATCACCCTCGCCTACTGGACGCCAGGCCACTTCATCGGCGGTCCCGAGATCTCCGGCGGCGGACCTCACATGTGGTCCGGCGTGGCAATGGAGGACTGCGAGATCCTGGCCTTGTCCAGCCCCGCGCTGGAAAGATTGCTGGTCCAGGTGCCGGCTTTCGCACTGGCGTTGATCGATGGACTCATCGCCAAGGGCAAGTGCTATTCGTCGATGGCGCAGATGCTCGGAACTCGCTCGGTGATCGAGCGGCTCGCCCAGTATCTTTTGAATCTCGCCGAGCTTTATGGAATCGCCGACGGCGATACAGTCATCATCAACCGAAAATTGACACATGACCAGATCGCCGCGATGGTTGGCTCGACCCGTCAGTGGATCACCATGATGCTGAAGCGATTCCAGACCAAGCGCATCATCGCGATCGAGGACGGCGTCATAAGGATCAGGCGGCTCGATCTGCTCGAGGACATCCTGTTCAAGGAATAGTCAGCCGCCGCCAATCTGCCCAAGCGCCCAGATCACCGTCTTTCGAACGTCGGGATCCGCATCGCCAGTATGCCGCGTGAGGGCGTCGCGTGAGCGTGGATCTGCGATATCACCGAGCGCCGCGGCAGCATCCTTGCGCAACGAAGGCAACTCGTCGTCAAGGAAGGCAACAATAGCTTCGACCCCGTCTCGAACACGCAACCGGCCAAGATTTTGCAATGCCTTCTGACGAACTTGCCAGTAGCCGTCGGCAAGCGACGCAATCAGCGCGCCAGCGGCTGAAGCCTGACCGATCCGCCCAATCGCTTCGGCCGCAGCAGCCCGGACCTGCCACTCCGAATCCGAGAGCGCGGCGGCAGCGGCCTGAGCCGCGACCTCGTTCCGAGCGAACGACAGCGCGTTGACGGCCGCAAGCCGGACATCCGCAGATTTGTCCCGCGTTGCGCTGATCAAGGATGGCAGCGTTTCAGTCTTCTTGAGATAGCCGATGACTCCCACGGCCTGCACACGCACGCCGGGATCGTCGTCACCAAGCCCTGTGATCGCAGGACCGAGCGATGCATCGACCTGGAGTGCCTTCAGTGCCCGAAAAACCGCCGCGCGCACAAAGGCGGCCGGATGGGTCACTAACGGCAGGAGGACGCCACTCGCCCCGGGATCGCGGAGTTCGGCAAGACTGTCAGCGGCCGCCCGGGCAACCTCCACCACGGGGTCGGGTACTGCGCAGATCAGAGCCTTGGCAACGTCGATGCCGTCGAACTCGCCAAGCGCTTGCGCGGCCTGCTGGCGGACCACCGGTTCAGCGTCGAGGATGGCACCCGCCAGCAGCGGAACCGCCTCGCCACTCGACGTCTCCACGAGGTCCAGCACCGCCAGTCGGCGCACCGATGGGTCTTCACTCGATAGCCGTTCAGCAATCTCCCCGAGATCCCCGAACGTTTCAAATGGCTCGAACCCGGTCATGTCAGCGCAACAGATAGGGAATGTTGACCGTCACGGCGCCGGTCGGGCAATCGGTCTCGCAGGGCATGCAGTACCAGCACTCGTCGTATTTCATGTAGGCCTTGCCGGTGAGATCGCTGATCCGGAGCACGTCCAGCGGGCAGACGTCGACGCAGACCGTGCACCCCTTGTCGGCAATGCATTTGGCCTCGTCGACGACGACTGGAACAGCGGTTGGCGTATGAGCAATTGGCATGAGACGTCCGCTTCTCTCTAGGCGTGCTGCCGGATGCGCTGGCGGTCGTAGGCCGAGCGCTCGGATTCGTCGATTGGCACAATATAGGGCGCGACCGGCCGCTTCTCCGCGGTCATCTGTCCGTCCCGTTTGCGCAGGATGCTGTGGCAGAACCACTCGTCATCATTCTTCTCGGGATATTCGACGCGGTGATGATAGAGCCCCCAACGGCTCTCGGTACGAAACAGCGAAGCAAACGCCGCCATTTCGGCACAATCCAGGATCGACGCCGCTTCCAGTGAACGCATCAGTTCATGCGCGTCACGCACCACCATCGCGCTCTCCATATCCTCGCGGATTTCGGCAAAACGGGCCTGCCCCAGCTTCATTTTCGCGGTCACTTTCGGCGGCTGAAGATAGTCATTCACGAAGCGTCGCGTCTTGTATTCAAGCTGGTTAGGCGGAATGCCATCCTCTCGTCTTGTCGCGGCCAGCACGCGTTGCTGCTCGCGCACGACATCGGCGGCGTTGTAGTCGGCGAGGTCGATGTTGGCTGCAACTTCCGCAGCGTGCTCGCCCGCCACCGCCCCGTTGGTGAAGGCGCCGAGCATGTAATTGTGCGGGACGCTTGCCATGTCGCCGGCCGCATAGAGACCCGGCACCGTGGTACGCGCAAATTCGTCGACATAGACGCCCGAAGCGCTGTGCCCGGAGCAGAAGCCGATCTCGGAAATATGCATCTCGATCATGCGTTCGCGGTAATTTGTCCCCCGATTCTCGTGGAACCGTCCCCGTGACGGTCGCTCGACCTGATGCAGGACCGCCTCGATCTTGCCGATCGTATCGCTGTGCAGATGATTGAGTTTCAGGAATACAGGTCCCTTGCCGGACTGCAGCTCGTTATAGAACTCCTGCATCATCTGTCCCGACCAGTAGTCGCACTCGATGAAGCGGTTGCCTTCGCTGTTGGTGGTGTAGGCTCCGAATGGACCGGCCACGTATGCACAGGCGGGACCGTTGTAATCCTTGATCAACGGATTGATCTGATAGCATTCAAGGTTCGCGAGCGCGGCGCCGGCATGGTAGGCCATGGCATAGCCGTCGCCGGAATTGGTGGCGTTCTCGTAAGTGCCCCAGAGATAACCCGATTGCGGCAAGCCCAACCGGCCCGCGGCACCGGCACACAGGATGACGGTCTTCGCACGGAACACCAGAAACTCGGCACTGCGGGTGTTGACGGCGATTGCACCGGCGATCTGCCCGTCGCGTCCGGTCAACAGCCGTGTCGCCATGTAGCGGTTCGAAATCAGCACCTTCTCGCGGCGCAATTGGCGATAAAGCGCCTTCTTGACGGTATCGCCGTTCGGCATCGGCAGTACGTAAGAGCCGAGATGGTGAACCTTCTTGACGTCGAAATCACCGTTCTCGTTCTTCTGGAACTTGATGCCAAAGCCGTCGAGTTCCTGGATGATTTCAAAGCAGCGTGACGCATATTTGTACACGGGCGCCTGATCGCAGATGCCGTCATTGGCGATCGTAATCTCCTTGGTGTACTGCTCCGGCGTCGCGTAGCCCGGGACGACCGCGTTATTCAGCCCGTCCATACCCATCGCGATCGCGCCAGAGCGCTTGACGTTGGCCTTCTCGAGCAGAACGACGCGCGCTCCCGGACTATGGCGCTTTGCCTTGTAGGCCGCCATCGGTCCGGCGGTCCCCCCGCCGATCACCAGGATGTCGCAGACGACCTCCGTCAGGCCACTTTTGATCTCATCCATATTGTACCCTCAGGCTGGCTGCTGGCCGGCGAGCTCGCGCAAATAGGACCACGGGTAGATTCCGCGGTCATGGCCATCCGAAAAATGGAGCCGCAGCGCGTAATTCCCGATTGGTTCGATCGCCGCGATGTGAAGATCCGGCGGGAGCGCCAGTTCGATGCCCTCAATCTGCCGACGGATTTCGCTGGCCGCACGGCTGGCTCGGCGCAAGGCCGCCGCGTCAACCTGCCGGGTCCCGCAATCCGGCCAGGTCAGCACTAATGCTGTTGCGTTTTCGCATAGCTCGACTTGGGATGGTTGCACGTCGCCTCTCCTTCTTGCCACGGCTTGTAGGCCGGGCCGTCGCCTCTGGCGCGCAATAAATTGCTTTCGCTATCTTGTGACCGGACGACCAGAGGCTCGCTCGATTTGCGAGCCCTTCTGTCCTGCCTGCTCGGCGCCGTACCAGGGCAGCAACCTGTGGACCGCGCGTTCAAACAGGAGATCGGCCGCAAATCCCATCCCGCCGAGCACGATCAGCCCGACGAACATCTGATCGACTCGAAATACCTGTTGTGACATCTGGATCAGATAGCCGACCCCGAACGCTGCTCCGGCCAATTCGGCGGCCACCAGAACGACCAGCGCAACCGACAGGCTGACGCGAAGCCCGGCGATGATGAAGGGCAGCGCGCCGGGTATGACGACGTAGGCGAAGTTGCGCCAGCCACCTGCGCCGAGACTCGCTGCCGCCCGTCCGAGCAGCGGGCTCACGTCGCGCACGCCGATATAGGTGTTGACCCAGACCGGGAAAAAGACGCCCCAGGCGATCAAGAATATCTTGGAAGTCTCGCCAATGCCGAACCAGAAAATCGCCAGTGGAACGAAGGCAAGCGACGGAACGGCGCGAAACATCTGCACGAGGGGATTAATCGTACCGTGTAACAGCGGCGATTGCGCCATCGCGACGCCAAGCGCCACGCCAAGCACTGAACCGCCGAGGAACCCGATCGCGGCCCGCAGCAAGCTGGCACCGAAATGGCGCGGCAATTCGCCCGTCACGAGCAACTCCCATGCGGATTGGACGATCGTGGTCGGCGCGGGCAGCATCACATTGTTGACGAGGCCGCTTCGGCTGAGCGCCTCCCACGCGCCAAGGAAGGCGAGCGTACCGATGATGCCAGCGACGCTGTGGCGGCTCACGCCGAAAGCCATGTTCTTACTCCGCCGTTTCTAGACCGATTGCCCGTGCGACGTGCTCGTAAAGCTCATTGAAGCGCGGCGCCGTACGACGGCGTGGACGCGGCAGATCAATTCTGATGTCCTCCACGATCCGTCCCGGGTTCGGCGACATGACGATCAGCCGGCTCGCAAGCACGAGCGCTTCGGCGATGTTGTGGGTGACGAACAGGATGGTCGGCCGTTCCTGCCGGTGAATCTCGACCAGCTTGGCTTGCAGGGAGCTCCGCGTCATCGCATCCAACGCCGCGAATGGCTCGTCCATCAGTAGAAGCGACGGACGGGTTGCAAGCGCGCGTGCGATGGCGATGCGCTGTTTCATTCCGCCTGATAGTTCGAACGGATACTTCGCACCAGCATCGGGCAGGCCAACGAGCCCAAGCAGATCGTGCGCAATCTTCGCTCGCTCGCGCGCAGCGCGCCCCGCCATCCGGAGCCCGAACTCGACATTGGCCTGCGCCGTCAGCCATGGGAACAAGGAATAGTCCTGAAACACGACGCCGCGTTCGGAACTCGGCCCCTTGATCGCATGGCCACCGACGCGAACGACGCCCCCCGCAGGCATGACAAAGCCGGCCAGGATGTTGAGGAGCGTGGTCTTGCCGCACCCGCTCGGCCCGAGAACGCAAACGAATTCGCCTCGATCGACGGTGAGCGAGATGCTGCCCAGCGCGGTAGTACGGCCGCGGCCGGAATCGTAGACATGCCCCAGCTCGATGCAGGTGATCAGCGGCTCACCGACGGCGGTCTGCGATGCGATCTCCACCCTCGCATTCATTCCGATTGACCACCCTATTCCCGGCTCGCCCGATCCAGCACGGACGTCACCACCACCGTGTTGAAGTCCGGAATTTTGGCATCAGGTCGGACCAACTTGCTGTCGACGGCCCACTTCGCTTGCTCCTCCATCAGGGACACCAGCGACGCCTTGTCAAGCTCGAGCTTGAAATTTGCCCGCTTCCAAAATGCCTTTGCGATCGCGGGATCGAGCTTGATGCGTTCGGCGGTCAGCGTGGCCGCGGCATCGGGGTCCTTCCTGATATTGTCGTCGGCCTCGAGCAGCGCCTTCACCGCCTTGACGAGCAGGTCCGGCTTGCTGTCGATGGTCGATTGCAGCGTGATGATTGTTGAATAGGTGTTGTAGAGCCCTTCCGAGCGAATGATGTGGAACTTGTCGGGGCCTTGCGCGATCGCTTGCGACAGATGCGGCTCCGTCCAGATGAACCCATCGATCGCACCGCCTGCCAAGCTGCTGACGAAATCGCCCGGATTTAGGCTGACCGCCGTGATGTCCGACCACGCCAGACTTTGCTGCTTGAGCAGCTTCGACAGGTAATAATGCGCGTTCGTCCCCTGCGAATAGCCGATACGCCGCCCCTTGATGTCCTTGGTGGTCTTGATGTCATTGATGGCGACGAGATCGAAGGGTTCATGCCGGTTCAACGTGCCGATAATGCGTACCGGCAGCCCGTTCAGGGTAGCGAACACCACGGGCGTTTCCGCCGCGGTGCCGATCACGACGCCGCCGCCGACCAGCGCATCCAGCACCAGGCGGCCGCTGGCAAAGGTCGAAACCTTCGGCGCCAGCCCCTGCTTCTGCCAGGTCTTGTCATGGTCGGCGACGAAGAACTGGCCCCAGCCGAGCGCAATCCCTTCACCAATCGTGATGTCCTGAGCGCGTGAAGGCGCGCTCGCCAGCGACAGCACGGCCGCAAGCGCGACGGCCGCGGCGCGTGCGAGCCTGATCGATCCGGCAAATAAGGCGGCAATAGACGTCACGATATGGTCTCCTTGTCTCGGCGGGCATGAACCGGACTCGCGGCCGGGCGCACGTGGCGCGCACCGAGCGGCAGGCCGGCGTTGTGAAAGCGTTGCGCCAAAGCAGCGGCATGATGGTCGGCGAAAGCCGGGGCGATCACCGTGATGCCTTGTGGTAAGCCGTTGGGCAGAAACCCCGAGGGAACGGCAACCGCCGAAAGATCGGCCAGATTGACGAAGTTCGTATACGTCCCGAGCCGGGCGTTGAGCGTGACAGGATCGGCCGCGACCTCATCGATGCGGTAGATTGTGCCGGTGGTCGGCACGACGATGACGTCGATCTCGTTCCAGAGTTTCTCAATCTGGCGCTTCAGAATATTCAGCCGCTGCTGCGCAACGAAGACTTCTCCGCCGGAAACGCCACGTCCTCCAAGCAGGATGTCGCGGGTGACGGGAAACAGGGCTTCGGGCTGTCTGTCGACGAACTGGCGCAGAGCGCCGTAGCGATCCGCCAGCCACGGTCCATTGAACAGAAGATCGTTGATCTCCGCGAATGGAGCGTAATCGACCTCGACCTTGCGGCCTCCGAGACGTTCCAGTCGCGCGACCGCCTCGCTGAACAGCGCGGCCGCGTCGGCATTGCCGAAGAAGTCCAACCACGGCGAAGCGGGCACACCGAAGCGGAATTCAGCCGGTAACGCACGAACTGCCGCCGGCGATCCCGTCCGCGAGAACGGATCCTCCTCGTCGTACCCCCGCGCGACATCAAATGCCGCCTGTGCATCCCCAACCGTCAGCGCGAAGATTGAGAGTGTCTCGATTGAGCGGCAGGCCGCGACCGATCCGACACCACTGATCAATCCTCGCGTCGGCTTCAGTCCCACGATATTGTTGAAGGCCGCCGGCACCCGTCCCGATCCACCGGTATCAGTCGCGAGCGCAAAGCTGACCAGTCCTGCGGAGACCGAGACTGCCGCGCCCGAGCTGGATCCACCGGGAATGTAGGCGGGATCGAACGGATTGCGCGCAACGCCATAGGGCGAGCGTACCCCGACCAGCCCGGTCGCGAACTGGTCCATATTGGTCTTTCCAATCAGGATGGCTCCTGCCGCCAGCAGCCGCTCGACTGCCGGATTATTCTTCGCCGGCTGATAGGAAAATTCCGGGCAGGCCGACGTGGTCGGCAGGCCAACCGTGTCGATACAGTCCTTCACGCTGAACGGAACACCCCAGAGCGGCAATGCCTGCGGCTCCCGCCCCGGCAATGACTCAAGATATGCGGTTCGCGCCAGCGCGTCCTCGCGCGCCACGACACTGATCCAGACGCCGTCCGCGCCGCGGCGGGCGATGTCGTCCAGGATATGCTCGACCACGGTCGACGGCGTTAACGTTCCGCTGGCGTAGGCGATCGCCAGTTGCGGCAGTTCGAGGTCAAGGCTTTGGGGCTGCTCGGTCATGACGGATCCTGTGGGCGCGGGAACGGCCTTGCCTGCTCGAAGGCGCGTGCTGCGCGCAGAACGGTCGTATCAGCGAATTTTGCTCCGACGATCTGCAGACCCACCGGCAATCCCGCCTCGGTAAGGCCCGCCGGCACTGAGGCTGCCGGCTGCTGGGTCAGGTTGAATGGATAGGTGAAGGGGGAGCGGATCGGCCGCACCACAAGATCGGCCTCCGACGCGTCGATCGCCGAAGCGGGATATGCCGTGGTGGGTGTGATCAGAAGATCCCAATCCTGATGGAACCGATTGAAATGTCGACCGAGCGCCTCCCGGCGATCGACTGCCTGCAGATAGGTGACGGCATCGATCGCTCGGCCCCTCTCGGCAACAGCCTGCAGGCCCTGCTCGACCAAGGCGCGACGCGCCGGATCGAACGAGGCCAGGAGCTTGGCTGCGCCCGCGAACCAGAAGGTCTGGAAGAGATCGATGGGATCTTCGATACCGGGATCGACCTGCTCGACGATCGCCCCGAGCCCGGCAAGCGTGTTGGCCGCCTCGGTGATGATCTTCTCAATCTGAGGGTCGATCTGTGCGTAGCCGAGCTTCGGACTGAATGCGATGCGCAGGCCTCGGACACCTTGATCGAGCCCAACTGTCCAGGAGATCTCGGTTGTCGGCAACGCGGTCCAGTCGCGCAGGTCCGGCTGCCCGATCACGTCGAGCAGCAAGGCCGCGTCACGCACGGAGCGTGTCATCGGCGTGACGTGGAAGAGCGATCCATTCTGCGACGGCGGATAGACGGGAACGCGACCAAAGGTCGGCTTGAACCCGAACACGCCGCTATGTGCGGCCGGAAGCCGGGTCGAACCGCCGCCGTCCGTGGCAACATGCAGCGGCCCGAAACCCAGCGCCGCGCCGGCCGCGGATCCGCCGCTACTGCCGCCCGGCGTGTGGGCGATGTTCCAAGGATTGCGCGTGACGCCGGTCAACGGACTGTCGCCGAGCCCCTTCCAACCGAATTCCGATGTTGTCGTCTTGCCAAGCAGCACCGCGCCCTGCTCCCGCAACCGGGCCGTGGCAGGCGAATCCTCGTTCCAGTCTTGCGCCGGATCGATCGCCCGGCTGCCCCGCAGCGTCGGCCAGCCCTTGGCGAGAATGAGGTCCTTGAGGGCGACCGGCACGCCATCGACCGGACCGAGTGGCTCGCCACGTCGCCAGCGGATTTCGGATTGGCGCGCCGCCACACGGGTGGCATCGGCATCCAGCAGCGCGAAGGCGTTGACATGGCGATCGAGACGCTCGACGCGATCGAGTACGGCCTGCGTCGCTTCCACCGGCGAGAGCGTTCCTGCCCGATAGTGCTCGACCAGATCGGCTGCAGAAAGAAGGGCGATGTCATCCGACACGCGCGGCCGCGAAGCTGGCAAGGGAGCATTTTGAGCGGACATGCGCGCGACCTCATTCGTCCATCAGGGCATGATTTGCCGGACGAATGATGGCTAGGCGCTCGCGTCCGCGAACATCAGCAATTAATTGCAGAACCGTGAGTAGCGCGACAAGATCGCAACATCTCAAACGTCCACCGATCCTGCGTCGGAATGAAAATCTCCGAATCGCAGCTCCTACGATGAAGTCTGCCTTCGGTCGTTGCAGGACTCCTCGGCGGCGCCCGTCCGAAATCGGGCTCTCATGACATTGACGCAATACCGATTCCCGCAGAGGTCGGGCATCGGAGGTACGATGCCGGCGGTATCCCACTCGCCTTTGCTCGAACGGATTTCGGCCACGGACGCGAACCTACGTTTGAAGGAAACGCCGGCTTCCTGCGCCGCCGAGTTGCCTCTTCGAACCGCTATCCAAAAAAGACCAAAGCGCGGACTTCAATGCTCTCACGCGGCGGCGCGCCGGGTGCGAGCGGATTTTCGAACGAGGTGTGGAATGATAGCCGCGCACGACCATCATTGGCGCTGTCATGAATCCGGATCAATAGCGCCTCGTCGGTCTGCATCTCGGAAAAATAGTACCACCGATGATTCGGTTTGTATTCCACCCGAGACGTTTCGCCACGAACATGAGCGTAGACGAGATCGCTGGGAATCAGATCATCATCCGTAAATGTCCGTGCGTCGCACAGCGCCAGCGGTGAATCCAGCACAGGACCGCGCAATGGCCGCCATACATTGACGATGCCAAATCGATGCTTCAGCAGTTCGTCCGCCTCAGCTCCGAGGTGATCGCGGACCCTCCGCGGCGCTGAGTTGACGGTATGATCGTTGTGGACCTGCCGGGATGGCGGAGCGAGACCGGGAACGCTCGCATTGCGTACGTTGTGGTCGAAGACGAATACGCGGCTGGCGCCGACAGCGTCGCGCAGCAATTGCTCAACTTCGGGGTAATAAACGCGCTTGATTTCTTCGGAGTCGTAAAAGTTGGCAACGGCGGTTGGTGCGTTGACCAGCGAGAAGCCGTTACGATCGAGCGAAAATTCGGACTCGCGTCCGCGCGCGTCCTCGATCGCCACCTCCCGCTCATCGTCGATGCCGTTCCACTGCGGCACGCCGGGAGGCGGCTCGATTCGGTAAAACGTCGGCCTCTCGGGGCCACGCTTGAGGTAGTGGAGCTTTGCAGTGAGATTGCGAGAAGAGATGGGTCCGTCGAGCGCCATGATCGCTACTCCACGTTGGCTCGCGGGAGATACCGCGACAGCTTTCTGGTTGCGATACTATCGCCCTGGCGCACGAACGTCAGCGTCGCCATTCACTAAAGATCTCCCGTCCACGCATGTGACGCACCAAAACTCAACACGCAGAGGGCAATTGCTTCTCTTTGCAGCCGGAGCGCGCTTGACGTCCCGCGAAGCGAAATCTCGCCGCTCTCAATCAAGACAGGCAACGAAGACGTCGGCCGCCTCGCCGGCGAACTCTGTGGCCCACTCCCGAAAGATCGCAATCTCCGGATCCGTCGCGGCCCGCAAACGGCTTTCGGCGCTCTCCGCATGACGTCGCCGTGAGCAAAAGCTGCCAAGCGCCAAGACGAACCAGTTTGCCCTCGTCATCGCTTCCGCGTCCTCACGGCTTACCGCCTCGAATGCCAGCCTTCGCGCCCCCTCCGTCTCGATGACGAACACGCCGAGGTCCGGCGCAAGATGGCGCGGCAAACCGCGTACAGACATGCGTTTGGTGACAGGCATTGCACCAGATATTCGCTGCGCCTAAACGGCAGGCCGACCGGCTGCCGTCGCCTCGACGACCTCGTTCAGGCGGCCGGTCTTCACGTCGTAGATAAACCCGTAGATCGGAATTTGCTTCGGCACCAGGGGATGGCTCCTGATCCGCTGCACGTCCTCGAGCACACTCTTGGCGTTGTCCTCGAACGCATGCCAGTGAACGAACTTGCCCGCGACCGAGCCGCCTTCATGTTTTGGATTCGACCACTTCCCACCGTCGAACTGCGCGGTGCCCAGATCATCCGCCAGGAGGTCGCTGATGACCTCGTTGGTGAACAATTGCATCCCGCAATCGCTATGATGGATAACGAACCATTCATTCGTTCCGAGCAGCTTGTGCGAGATCACGAGCGAGCGGATCGCGTCATCGGATGCGCGTCCTCCCGCATTTCGGATCACGTGAGCGTCGCCTTCGGCAAGTCCCGCATACTTTGCCGGGTCTAGCCGCGCATCCATGCAGGTCAGAATCGCAAACCGTCGCGCGGGCGGCAACGCCAGCTTTTCCTTGTCACCGAACGCGGCGGCATATTTGCCGTTGGCCGAAATGACTTCCTGGAGCGTGGCGCTGGGCGTCGACATGGCGCGACATCCTTCGGTTATGAAAGCACGGTCACCTGCCAGATGGAATCAGTGCGGGGCTCGCCCGTCAAGGAAATGGAATTTCGAAGTTCTCACGAACACGATGAATTCGTGTCGAGAACGCGGGCCTCCTTGGCGAGATAGATGAGCTCGCTCTGTCGACACCAACCATATCCACCGCGCCGTTCTCTCGCAATTGGCGATCATCGGCGTCACGACGGACACATAACCCGACAAACAAACCTGATATACCCTCGTCCCCGATTACCGTGCTGACCTTGCTCTGGACAGCCCAGGCGGGAAACCGGTATGCCGCCTATGCTCGGCCCTCCTCTCTCGCCTGTGAAGCATACATGCAACCCATCTCAAAGGCGCATCGTTCAGAATTTTGCAACGTGCGTTTCGTTCTAACCGACATGGATGAGACGCTCACCTATCAGGGTCGTCTTGCGGCTCGAACTTTCGAGGCCCTCGAACGGTTGCAACAGGCCGGCCTGACAGTCATCCCGGTCACCGCGGCCCCCGCCGGCTGGTGCGATCAAATGGCGCGGATGTGGCCCGTTGACGGCGTTATCGGCGAGAACGGAGGTTTCTTCTTCCGGCGTCATGATAACGGCGATTGCGTCGAGCGGCACTTTTGGCATCCCGCAGAACACAGGCAACGTGTTGCGGGTCGGCTTGCAGCAATCAGTGCCGAGGTCAGCGCCACCCATCCTGCTGCGAGCCTAGCGGAGGATCAGCCATTTCGCCTCACCAGTGTAGCGTTCAGCCAACCGAATGGTCAAGGCGATCGAGACGCGATTACCGCTGCGCTGCGCCGCGCCGGAGCCGACGTTACGGTGAACAATCTGTGGATTCTCGGCTGGCTCGGTGGCTACGATAAGCTCGCGATGACCCACCGCGTAATGACCGAAGCTTATGGCGTCGACCTCGACCGCCAAAAGGACGAGATCCTCTATATCGGAGACTCAACCAATGACGCGCCGATGTTCGGCTACTTTCGTCACACCGTCGGTGTAAGCAGTATCGTCCGCTACCTCGCCGACATTCGGACGCCACCTGCCTGGATCACCGAGGGGCCAGGGGGCGCCGGCTTTGTTGAAATGGCTAACGCGCTGATCGCGTCGCGAGGCAGTGCGCGGAGCGCGCGTGGAACTCCTATTCCGCCCTCAACGTGAAGGCGCGCAAGGAGGGGCCGCATTTCATTGCTGTGGCGAACGTCGATTGAGACATTTGGCAACGGTTCTCAATGATACCGGGCTCAGCAGCTAGCGTTACCGTCGAGCGCGACTGTACCGCGCAAGCTGTCCTGGGCAGCCACTAGCTGGGGTGGTCGGGCGGATGCGACACATCGCACAAAAGGACACCTAGTTTGGCTGCCGTCGTCATCGTCGCAAGGACGCTGCGATTCAGGCTTCGAGCGATCTTCTCGACAGGGCTATTCCTCTTCGCCAACCCCCTGAGCTTATGCTTTTCAGCAGCCGTCCAAGGACGATCGCAGGTCGGTCCGAATTGCTTTTTGGCGGCGGCAGCGTGTCGCGTACTCACTGTTCCTCCCTTCGTCGGTATTTCAACATCGGCGGCAAACACGAGCTTGCCGCGAGTGCCGGCGGTACGGATTATTGTGCCCCTAGTTGAAAAGATCCGGCTCGGCCTCAGTGATCCAGTCCCATAGCGGCTGGAAGCTGAAATAGCCTCCCTTATGCGTGCCGACCTGACCGGCCGTCAGCTTCGCTACCTCATGGGGGATCGGCTTCGGCGTGCCGGCCGCTTCGGCGAGCAATTGCGCGCGAGCGGCATTATCCATCGCAATGTACCACCAAGCGGTGGCTTCGATCGTGGGGCCGACCGTCAACAGACCGTGGTTCTGCAGGATCACGGCCTTGTTCGATCCGAGCGCCTCAGCGATCTTCCGGCCTTCTTCCGCCTCAAGCACGACACCGGAGAACGGATCGAACAGCGCGTGATCTTGATAGAACGCGCAGGAGTCCTGGGTAAGCGGATCGAGCAACCGGCCGAGCGCCGACCATGCCTTGCCGTAAGTCGAGTGCGTATGAGCGGCCGCGATGACCTCTGGATGCGCGGCGTGGATTGCCGAATGAATCACGAAACCCGCCTGGTTGATCGGCTTGTCGCCAATCAGAATGTTACCGTCATGATCCACCAGTTGGAGGTCAGAGACCTTGATCTGACCGAAATGCTTCGACAGCGGATTGATCCAGAAGCGATCCGGAAACTCCGGGTCACGCACGGTGACGTGCCCGGCCAGACCCTGGTCGAACCCATAGCGGGAAAACAGCCGGAAGGTTGCCGCGAGACGCTGCTTGCGATGCAGCCTCTCCTCCTCGAACGAAGCTGCCGGCACACGCTCGACCAGGGAGTACTTCTTCGGCTTCTCGACGATCTGGTTCATTCTCGGGGCTCCTTGCTTAGTATCCGAGTTTCTTGTCAAAAACATCGGCCAACGGCGCGCCATGCGCGTAAGCGTCGAGGTTGACCAGCGTCTTGTCGGTCAGCCGCTTGATATCGTCTGCGCCGGTCCAGGACACGTGCGGGGTCAGAACGACCTTCGGGTGAAGGTAGATCGGATCCCCCTCCGGCGGCGGCTCTGGATCCGTGACATCGAGCGTGGCGCCCGCCAGTTGCCCGTTGTCGAGCGCACGCAGCAGGGCTTGCTGATCGATGATCCGGCCGCGCGCCACGTTGATCAGGTGCAACGATTCCTTCGCATGCGCCAGGACCTCAGCGTTGATCAAATGCGCTGTCTTCGGCGTTGCCGGCAGTGCGATCACGAGATGGTCGGAGGCTGCAACCAGCGCTTCGATACTATCGACCGGGAGGATACCCGGAACAGCAAATTGCCACGATGAGCGTCGCAACACCTTGATCTGAACACCGAACGGCTTCAAACGCTCGGCGACAGCGTGTCCAATCGCGCCGAATCCCGCAATTCCAACCGTCTTGCCGGCAAGCGAACCGAGCGGCGTGATCTTCCACTCCGCGCGACTGCGTGGACGCACGTCATGAATCCGCTTGGCAAAACCGAGGATTGCCGCCAAGACATATTATGCGATCGCGTTAGCCGAGATGCCGCGCCCGACCGTAACCACCGGGCCATCGAGCAGCCATTCCGGAAAGAAGTCGACGCCCGTCGACGCGGTCTGGATCCAGCGCAGACCGTATGGCCACCCCCTCGGCTTCCCCGTCGGCGCCTTGCTCCAGCCTGCGGCCGGACGAGTCAGCAACACGTCGGCTTCCGGTGCGATGTCCCAGGCCGGACGCTCGGCGGGATGGTCGATAATCAGCGGGCGGGACCAGTGGTCGATCAGCGACGCGCGAACTTCGGTTCCAAGCTGGTTGATGATGATCGGCGAACGCACGCCGGTGGAGGCGCGACCGCTATCGATACGAGGCGTGTTCATGGCATGCACTCACGATTGCAAACTCGTGACATGCTAGGCGCCGGCGGCAAGATAGTCTTTTCAAAGATGCCTAAGGCTCTGCAACAACCGGGTAACGCGTCGAGACGATGCAAACGAAATCGCCTCTCTGAGTTTCGTCCGCGGTCGCACACAACGTGGATGGCGTCTGCTCTGAACCACGCCGGGACAAGAAAGAGCATCACATGCCGTCATCTGCAGCCTCGCGGCGAATCGACCGCGTTCTCGACAGGATCAGACTGTCCGCGTGGATGGCTTCAAGCGCGTCGCGGCAACCGGCTCAGTCCGAGCACCTCCAATTTGTCGGATGAAAATCCGTTATATTGGACGTCTCGCCGCAGCATCTCGCTCCGCTTCCATTTTCTCAGACGAAAGCGAATGAGATGGAACTTTCCCTATTCTCCAGTATCGCACCGCACTCTATCTACGACAGTGACGAAATTGAGCACGCCCTGCTCTACCCGTGGAGAACGACGATGAACACCGCGATGCAGATGATGCCCATGCCGATGATGATGGGCGGCATGATGAACCCTTCGATGGCCGGCGGCATGATGCCGATGATGAACATGCCCATGATGGGCATGGGTATGCCGATGATGGCCTGTCAGATGAAGTGCACCATGACCCCCACCGGCATGACCTGCGAGATGATGCCAATGGACCCGGCCATGAAGGACATGTTCATGAAGTGCTGCGAGAGCATGATGAACATGATGCAGATGGGCATGCCCATGATGATGGGCTGCGGCGGCATGATGATGATGTGCATGCCGATGAAGGCCTAGGACCTCGACCGGCTCGCGCTGCCTTCCCAGAGGGCCGGCATTGCCGGCCCTCCTTTTGTTTCAGGTCGCGTCGTCTGCATAGGTCATGACGAGGTACAGCACTGCCTCGCTGGCTACCAGATTCTTGTAGACATGCGGAACATCGGCCTCGAAGACAATCGCGTCGCCTTCCGTCAATGTCTGCGGCTTGTCGGAGCCGGTAGCGATCTCCACGACGCCCTTCGCCACGAAAAGGTTTTCCCGGGTGCCGGGCGCATGCGCTTCGGCGTTCTCGCGATGCAGCGGACCTATTCTGAGCTCGTAGAATTCGACCTGATGGCTGCCATCGAACGGAAACAACGCGCGAGAGGTGAACTGCCCTTGGCTCGATGAGAGCAGCTTGGCGTCACTTTGGCGGAGTACGACCGGGCCTCGCGCGACATCCGCCTGCAACAGATTAGCGAACGGAACGTGCAGTGCGTTCGCGACCTTCCACAGCAGCGCAATGGTCGGAACGCTCTTTCCGGTCTCGATCTGTCCAAGCATCGCACGGCTGACACCGGACTGCTTCGCCAACCGCTCCAGCGAGTGGCCGCGGCTCGTTCGCAGCCGTCGCAGATTGCGTCCGAGGACCGCGGGCAGATCCTGCTCCACGCCGGGTGGCGGGTTGGCGTCTAACGAGGAAGCGACGTTACCGTCGCTCATAAAGCATCCCAGGGCGCAGCGGATGTCGCCGGTACCGCCATCGGCACCCACACCCAGGCCGGCCAGAGCCAGAAAAGCTGCACCGCGCCAAGGGAAGGACTGAAGGTGGCGTTTTGCCACTGTCCGGCGGCTGTCGCTGGCTGCTGCCTCCGCCGCATTGATCGATAGGCGTCCAGATCAATGATCCGCGCTGAATTCAAGGCTTCTGTCACCTGGTGTGCCCGCGTTCGATTGCCGTCCCCGATATCCTAGTTGGACCCCGGCTCCCGACAAGCCGTTGTCGAACAAAACAACACGCGCTCTGTAAAGTTCGATCATGTAGCAAAGACTTTCTCGCGTCCGTGCTTCCAATAGCAATCGGCTCGTTTCGCTCGAAACGCGCTGCAACCGGCACGCTGGCAATTGCGCCGGCGAACGCCGATTGGGTAGGAGCCCTTTGATTGCGACGCTCCCACCATACCGACCGCGACTTGGACACCATCATCAAAGGGGGGCGCTATACCACAAAGAACTGATTTCTCCGTCGCAGACGAATTGGAGAACAACGATCTCGCCAACTGCACCGCAACGAAAAATTCCTAGAGCCGCTGCAATTCGTCCAATCCATTGGACCAATTGCAGCATTTCCTGAAGTGTGGCCAAAAGGGCCTGCAAAAGCGCGACGTGCCGCTTGGACCAACGGAAACTCAGAAGACCACAGAATGAATACATCGATGCTTCTACGTGCTGCCGCCCTGGCGTTGATCGCGCTCGCAAGCGGCGCCAATAGCGTCCGCGCGGAAACCGATCAACTTCGCATCGCGCAGCAATTCGGGATTGCCTATCTTCCGCTCATTGTCGCCAGCGAAAAGGGACTGATCGAGCAAGAAGCGAAAGCACTCGGCATCGCGCCGCCGAAGATCGAATGGCTTCGGCTGTCCGGTGCAGCGGCGATGAACGAGGCACTTATTTCCGGTGGGCTCGATTTCGCGACGGCAGGCATCACGCCGATGATCCTGACCTGGGACAAGACGCGGACAACCGCCAAGATCATCGGCGTGGCAGCGCTGGGATCGATGGCCAACATCCTGACCACCAACAACCCAGCCATCAAGACAATTGCGGATTTCACCGAGAAGGATCGGATCGCGCTTCCATCGGTCAAGGTCGGCTTCCAGCCGATCGTCCTCCAGATGGCGGCCGACAAGGCCTTCGGTAAATACGACAAGCTCGACGAACTCACCGTCAGCATGCCTCATCCGGACGCCACCGCCCAAATCCTGTCGGGACATTCCGAGATCACGGCGCACTTCACTTCACCACCGTTCTCACAGCAGCAGCTGGCGAGCGGCAAGGTGCATCAGGTCCTCAACAGCTACGATGTCCTCGGCGGTCCGCACACCTTCAACGTGGTTTACTCCACCACGAAGTTCGTCAACGACAATCCGAAGACGATCCAGGCGTTCGTTCGCGGTCTCGATCGCGCCAACGAATGGATCAAGGCGAACCCGAAAGATGCGGCCGCGCTTTATATCAAGGCCGAGGGCTCGAAGCTCGCTCCCGACTTCGTCGAGAGCATCATTCGCGACAAGGACGTCAATTTCACAACCGCTCCGGAAGGCGCCCAGAAGTTCGCTGATTTCGAGGCCAAGGTCGGCTTGATCAAGCAGGCGCCAGCGTCGTGGCGGGACTTGTTCTGGTCCGGGCTCGGGGACAAACCGGGAAGCTGACATGAACGTCGCTCCCCGATTGGTCGACCTCGCCGGCGATGCCGCGTCTCCGACGTTGCTCACGCTGGATCGCGTCAGCATCAGTTACCCGATGCGCGACGGCATCTTGACTGCGGTCGAAGATGTCAGCCTCGCTCTTTCGGCAGGCGAGCGGCTTGTTCTGCTGGGTCCGTCGGGCTGCGGCAAGTCCACGCTGCTCCGAGCGGTCGGCGGCTTTCTGAAGCCGAGCACTGGAGAGATGCGGATGAATGGGCAACCGATCGGAGCCCCCGGCCCCGACCGGATGACGGTGTTCCAGGAATTCGACCAGTTGCTGCCTTGGCGCACCGTGCTGGGCAATGTGCGTTATGCTTTGGAGCGGGGCAGATCACTCCCCCGCCGGGAGGCGGAGGCTGTGGCTCGCGATTGGCTCAAGCGGGTCGGATTGAAAAACTTCGTCGATGCCTTTCCTCACACCTTGTCGGGCGGAATGAAGCAGCGCGTCGCGATCGCGCGCGCCTTCGCACTAGAGCCGGCGCTGCTGCTGATGGATGAACCTTTCGCCGCGCTGGATGCCCTGACGCGACGTCAGATGCAGGACGAGTTGCTCAAACTATGCGAAGAGACCGGCAGTACGGCATTGTTTGTGACACATGGCATCGACGAGGCGATCCGGGTCGGGACCCGCATCCTCGCACTGACACCTCATCCGGGGCGTCTGGCCGCGACATTTGACGTTCCGCCGGGAAGCCGCACTCGCGGCACGACGGCTTTCGCCGAGTTGGAGCAAAGGATCCAACAAGCCGTCTTTGCCGATCCGGAACTTGATCATGGCTGACATTACAGCTCCGAAGCTTTCTGACGCACCGGCGCTGCGCCGTGTGTTCGAGCAAACGCCCTGGCGGCGTCTTGTGATTCTTGCTGCTTTTGCGCTCGCCTGGGAGCTCTATGCGCGCTGGCTCGACAATGCGCTGCTGCTCCCGACGCTGGGAGCGACGCTGTCGGCACTCTGGTCGGCGATCCTGTCGGGCGAGTTGCCAAATCGGACGCTGACATCGTTGCGCGTTCTGGTCACAGGCTACGCGCTGGGGGTCGGCATCGCCGCAGTGTTCACCGCCCTTGCTACCCTGTCACGCTGGGGCAACGAGGCTCTTGGCCTGCTGACTTCGATGTTCAATCCGCTGCCGGCGATCGCGCTGCTTCCAATTGCGCTGCTGTGGTTCGGCGTTGGAACGCCCAGCCTCGTTTTCGTGATTGTCCACTCGGTCCTGTGGCCGGTTGCACTGGCCTGCCATGCCGGCTTTCGCGCCATCCCACCAACGCTGCTGATGGCCGGCCGTAACCTCGGCTTGTCGGGCGGCCGTTTCGTTGCCGAGATTTTGGTACCGGCCGCATTTCCCCAAATCTTGTCGGGCTTGCGGATCGGCTGGGCGTTCGCGTGGCGTACGCTGATTGCAGCCGAGTTGGTGTTCGGCGTCAGCGCGCGTTCCGGTGGAATTGGCTGGTTCATCTACACCAGCCGCGCTCAATTGGAGACCGCCAGCGTCTTTGCCGGACTGCTCACGGTCATCCTGATCGGCCTCCTCGTGGAGAGCGTGGTGTTTCGAAGCCTTACCCGGATTACGGTCCAACGCTGGGGGCAGGAGCGAACTTAGAGCACGCCCCTCCGTGCGCTCGAGGTCGCAAGCGCCACTTGCATCCTATTTGAGTGGAAAGCCTAATCCTCGCAGTTCCTCGACGAGGCGGTCCCGTCCATTCAGCGACCGGACCGATCCAAGCCGGTTGAGCACGGTTTGGGTCCACCCGGTCGCAGGCAATTCCTCGGTGCTCTGGAAATCGCGCAAGGTGGCGTCGTAGGCTGCGATTCCCGCCTCCTCTCCGGCCGTCGCGTAGCGCTCGCGATGGATGACTACGTCCTGGCGCAGGCGCGGCTTGACCCGGGTGGGCCGGGTCGGATCAGGATAGCCAATACAGAGGCCGAACACCGCCGCGGCCTGGGGCGGCAGTCGCAGTTCCTCGGCCACGGCCTGCGGCCTGTTGCGGAGCGCGCCGATATAGACCGATCCGAGGCCAAGCGCTTCGGCCGCTACAACCGCGTTCTGGGCGGCCAATGCCGCATCGACCACGGCCACGATGAACGTCTCGAGGTAAGGCAGTCCATCCTTGGGATGGTTCGCACTCCTGGCCAGACGCTCGGCCCGCGACAAATCCGCCAGCCAAACCAGGAACAGCGGCGCCTCGACGATATGCTTCTGTCCGCCGGCGAACTCGGCGAGGCGCGCCTTGCGTGCCTCATCCTCGACCGCCACGACACTCCAGGTCTGGAGGTTGGAGGACGATGAGGCCGACTGCGCAGCCGCGACGAGCGTCTCCACTGTACCGCGCGGCACCGGGTCCGGCCGATAGGCTCGCACCGAGCGGTGGGCAAGGAGATTATCCAGCACCCCGTTCCAGGCGTCGCCGATCAGAGGAAAATCCTTGCCGTAACGGGAGTGCAACGCCGCCGAAGCGGCATCATCAATCCCCGACGGCCCGGGCACCACAGTCGAAGCGGCCTTGCTTCTCGCGTTGCTCATCAACGCGCTCCTCCGGTAAATCGCCTAGACGTCAATGTCGACTACGACGCGATTGGCAAGCTTTCTCGGGTCCGTATTCGGCTTGATGATCGTGGCACGTTTCAGATCGCTCGTGATCTTCACGACCTCGCGACGCAGGTCTGCACCTGCCGGATGATGGCCGTGCGTGTGGCTGCGCAGCATCGTCGCCAGATCGGCGACCGCTACTTTCGGGGTGTATTTGGAAAATATCTCGGCAGCGTCATCGGGATGTTCGGCAACGTGGTGCGCAGCTTCGCGGATGGCGAGGGTCAGCGCCTTCACCGCGGCGGGATCCGACGCCCAGAGCGAACTCCGCACGCCGAGCGTGCAGCACGACAGGTTGGCGTAATCCCCACTCAGGTTTGATGCGATCTCAACCAGATCGCCATTGGCGCGCCGCTCCGTCAACCAGGCATTCGGGTCGGAGTCGGCGATCGCCTGGATCTCGCCGCGCTGCAGGGCCGTGAGTTGCAGATCGGCCGGAAATTCACGCCATTGCACATCGGTCTGCGGGTCGAGCCCGTTGTCCGACAGCAGGATGGCGAAGAAGTTCCGCGGAGGCCCGGAAATGCTGGAGACACCGATCGTCTTGCCTTTGAGATCGGTGATATCCTTGAAGCCGGACCCCTTCCGCACGAACAGCCGGGTGCAGCCGCCGTGCAGGCCGGTGGTCAGCTTGACGTCGATGCCTTGCTCCAGCGGCTTCAGCCAGTTGAGCAGCATGCTCGAGCCGGCATCCGCCTTGTCGGTCGCCAGCGACTGCAACATCTGGTCGGTACTGCCAGCAAGCTGCAGGAATTCCACATCGAGATTGTGACGTGCGAAATAGCCCCGGTGCAGGGCGACGGGCACCGCTGCCGTGCAAATGCCGGTGCCATTGTAGGCAAAGCGGATGTGACGAGCCGGCCCTGTCGAGGCCTCAGCCGCGTCAGCAACTCGGCAGATCGGCGCTTCGCTCAGGGGATCAACGGTCTGGCCCAGACCAAACGCCGGAAAGGCGCGCGCGGCGCTCATGACGCCGAATGGCGCGGCGATGCCCGCCAGGCCGGCGAGACCGAGAAGGGCGCGCCGCGACGGCGAGAATGGCTGATGTTGGTCTATCGTCATGATGCGCATTCCTGCTTTGCACTGTAGTCGCATATACCCAGCTTACCCGCACGGCGCAGAGCACCTGTCGTGTTCAACGGAGCGCTCCTCAAGGCACGACCTCCTGTCCGAAATGCTAAGTCCAGCATCCGATTGCGTCGATCGCAAAGTTTGCTTCAAACAGAGAGAGTTCATGTCGCTTTGCGACGAGCAATGAAAACAGCGTTGCTCAACGTCGCCGAAAAATGTCGCCGCGGCGCCGGTCAGATACGCCGCCGCAACATCAGCGCCCGGCGTAACCGGGTTCCTCACCAAAACGGCGAAAACAACCCCATGCACAGTAGCCCAGGCTCGCCAAATCAAGGGCTTGCACGCCCAACGATGTGCGCGGAACAAGGCAGCGGGCAAAGCCGTTTGAGCGCGAGGAGATCCGCGCATTTTATGAGTGACGTGCCAGCCAAATCGGTGAAAACGCAGTGGATCGACTGGCGGTCAACGGTGTAAAGGCGGTGTGCCACCTTCGAGGCCGATCGCGCTTCGCCTCCATGGCCGATCACGACGGCAGAATTATCGATACACTTCACTGATGGACATATGGAAAGGAGTACCGTTCGGCCAGATATCGAAGGATGCGCTCTGACGAATCGATGAACCGCCGGCCATTGACAACGCCAGCGTCCTCGGGCACCGGCCCACTTTGGTCGAAAACCAGCACGGGTAACGACTGATGCAACTCACCGAGAATTTCGACGATCGGACTTCGCGGTCGCGCGAACGGCAAACGCTGAACCTCGATCTGCGTGGCCAGACCCGGAAATGATGCGAGGAGACCTTCGATCGCATTGCAGTGCGGACAGACGAAGAACTTGCCGGCCTGCGCCGGGTCTTCGAATCCGGGCTTCAGAAGGAATAGCTGATCCTTGCTCATGTTGCTCACCTCGTACGCCGAGATAGGTCTTGTCGATCAGATCGTGCGCCCGTTGCACCGCGCACTTTCGTTGTCTTCGCCATGGAGCTACCGTATCCGCTAGAACGCAGGCAGCTCTCCGGGCAGTTTGTCCTTGATGAGCTGACGAACCGCGCCGTTCTGTAAAGCCGGCGCGGACAACGCTGGGGCAGCGACGAGTACGGCGGCGGAAACGGCAAGCGCGGCCGCGCGCCTCCACGTTCGCGACGGAGTAAAGGCACGAAGAGCACGACCCGCAAGCGTCGCCAGATTCATTGTAGAGACCTCCTTGCACCGTCGAGGAACGCTTGGATATTGAGGAAAAACGTCTTTGTACGCAATAAAACGTCAAACCAAAGTTGACTGCGACGATAGAAGGAATCGTGTTTCGCGAGCGCTTCGAATGGCGGCATCCTTGCAACGTCGGATGGATCCACGAATGATAACGCAGCCCTGAGACGTTCGCAGCGTCAACTGCGATCATACGCGATAATACAATCGCGATCGGACGTTCGCCGCCTGCTCTTGCAGCTCCGACCTGATCTGCCTCACGGCCGCCAGTGTGGCCGAGTCCTCGTCCGCGCCCTGCGCAAAGATGTGATCGGACTTGATCCAGTCTGCGAAGCCCAGGCGGTCGAATGCCGCCAGCAAATCGGGACGAAGACCGGCCAGCCAGACCTCGATGCCGGCGTTGCGCGCGTCCTTGAGAAACTGCTCGAAATGTTCGAGGCTGACGACATCCGGATTGCGCACGCGCTTGAGACGCAACAAGATGTGCCCCGCTTTTTCGCCCGAGGCCTGGTGCAAGATCAGATCGAGCACCTTGTGCAATTCCGGGCCGGCACCGAAGAACAGTTCGCCTTCGAGATCGTAGAACAGAAACCCGCGATTTGAAGGCTCGGCTGGCAACCGCTCCCGCA
This sequence comes from Bradyrhizobium sp. B097, assembly GCF_038957035.1. Taxonomy (NCBI): domain Bacteria; kingdom Pseudomonadati; phylum Pseudomonadota; class Alphaproteobacteria; order Hyphomicrobiales; family Nitrobacteraceae; genus Bradyrhizobium; species Bradyrhizobium sp. B097. The sequence goes on along the minus strand of NZ_CP152412.1, from coordinate 1,415,648 downwards.
CCACATCGTCGTCGTCGACAACGAGCTCTGCGGCCCTAATCTTCGCTGCGCGCGGCACGAATAACGCGATCGACAGCACGACACCGATGATGATCGCGAGATCGAGGCCGAATGCTATCGCCGACAGAGCAGTTATCACGATGACGCCGGCATCCACACGCGACGCACGCAGGGCGTACGAGATACGCTTGAAGTCAACCAGGCGCGACGCGGTCAACAACAAGAGCGCGGCGAGCGCGGGCTTCGGCACGTAGCGCGCAAGCGGCGCGAATGCGATCACGGCGATCGCAACGAACGTCGCGGTCAACATACCCGAGAAGCGCGTCGCGGCTCCCGCCTGGAAATTGATCGCCGAGCGAGACAGCGAACCTGATCCGGGTAGGCACTGAAAAAGACCTCCCGACAGATTGGCAAGTCCCTCGGCAAGACACTGCCGGTTGAAGTCCAACGGCTGTCGCGTTTGATGGGCGATAGACTTGGCGATGGCGAGCGCCTCCAGCAGTCCCAGGAAGGCGATCGCCACACTGTCGGAGAAAAGATCGAGCGCCCACCTCAACTGCACTTTCGGAATATGGAAGGATGGCAGGTCGGCGGGCACCGCGCCGGCGATTCCGATTGCCGTCTTGCCATCGCCAGCGGGCACGGTCCAGCCGGCAAAATAGGCTCCGGTCGCGACGACCACCAGAACGGCCAGCATGTCGAACTGCGGCCATCGATTGCGCCGCACGACATGCCGAAGCGACACCGCCAGTACGAGCGTCACGAGCGTTACAACTACGGCCTTCATGTTAATGGTGTCGCCGGTCGCAAGCGTCAACCAGAGCCGAGACAAGATGTGCTGGGCACCCGTCCCCTTGTCGCGTACGCCCAGTGCATTGCTGATCTGTGCCAAGGCCAGCAGCAGCGCGGCGGCGCTCATGAAACCAAGAATGACTGATTCCGAAATGTAGCGCGTGAGATCCCCGAGCCGCAAAACTGCGATAGCGATCTGGATCGTGCCGACCAAGGCTGCAAGCAGGAACATGGCCTCTGCTGCCTCGATCCTCTGATCGGCGTCGAAGATCGAGAGCGCGCTGAACACGACCAGCGAGATTGCACTGGTCGGACCGTTGATGAGGTGCGACGACGATCCGAATACCGAGGCGACGGCTGTGATCAGGATCGCGGAATAAAGGCCATAACGGGGGTCAACGCCTGCCAGAAGCGCATAAGCCATTGCTTGCGGCAGCGAGATCGCGGCGACGGTGAGACCGGCGATGACGTCGCGCCGCAATGTCTGCGGGCCGTAACTGATCCCGCCCATCATTTGTTCCGCAATGCAAAGGCGGCTTCCACGACGCCGTCTTCCGCGAAGAACCTGTCCTGCAGGTCGCTCCAGTCCTTTGCGATGGAGCTGACCGGTATGAGCTTGATGGAGGGGAAGACCACGCCGATCTTCTGCGCGATCTCTGTCTTGTAGGGCCGGTATCCGAGCCGTGCGATCGTCTCCTGCCCGGCATCGCTGAACAGGAACGACAGATAGGTCCGGGCATCGGCGAGGCTCGCCTTGCGCACCCTGTCATTGCTTATCACGGCAACGGACGGCTCGGCGAGAATGCTGACTGGAGGATAGACGATCTCGAGAGCACCGTTTGAAGCGGCTACCTCGCGGATCGCCTCGTTTTCCCAGGTGAGATGCACGTCGCCGCCATCTGGGTTCGCAAAGCGCAACGCTGCGCCCCTCGCGCCCTCGTCAAACACAGGGACCTGTCGGAACAGCGCACGGAGGAAAGCGACTGCATCGTCCTGCGTCCCGCCTCGCGTGATGGTCGCAGCCCAGGCCGCCAGCGACGCGAGCTTGCCGTTCCCCGACGTCCGAGGGTCGGGCATCACGACTTCCAGCTGTGGGGCGAGCAGATCCGGCCAGTCCCTGATTTGATGTGGATTACCGTGCCTGACGACGAAGACGATGGTCGAGGCATAGGGCACCGCATGATTGGGAAACTTATCAGCCCAACCCGGCTCGACAAGGCCCCGCTTGCGCAACGTCTCGATATCAGAGGCCAACCCGAGCGTCACAACGTCGGCCGGCTGCTCGCCATTGGCCACCTTGTGCGCCTGACGCGAAGACCCGCCATGTGATTGCACCACACGTAGATGGCGTCCCGTCTCCCGGGCATAGGCCGCGTCAAACAGGGGATTGATGGCCTGGTACAGTTCGCGAGTCGGATCATAGGAGACATTCACGATCTGGCGGTCGTCCTTTTCAGGAAGATTGACGGTCACAATGGCCGACAGGCCCGCGAGGGCGGCCACCACTGCGCCAACATTCACCCAAGTTTGGGAGCCTCCCACCACGGCCTCCGGACCAATCGACAGCGGTCAATCGTGAGACGACCTGTGCGCCTCTCTTTGAAAAGTGACGGATTGCAGTGACCAACGATCGTAGTGCGGTTCAACCGGCTGTCCATGTCAAATTCTGCGCCACGCGTAGACGAATGCTTCGAAAATGGCGCCTCTAACAAATGACTTGCGCCTCGCGCCGAACGGTTCGTTGACGGTGGTTCGATCGGGGCTGGCGCTCACTCATGATACCGGTGAGCTCTAGGCCAATTCGGGGTAACCCAGCTCTGCCGCTTCCGCCTCGTACGCGATCAGTCGCCAGTAAGCGGCCAAGTCCGGCGCGGAGACGTCGGTCAAACGCAGCGGCTCACGGATATGGCTGATCCCCGGATCACGCATCATCTCGCGCAGCGTCTCTGCGAGCACCGCGGCATCAGCCTCGGTCGTGGCGGCCGACGTCACGAACGGCAATGACGGGCTCGGCAGCGTCTCTGTGAGGATCCGGTATCTTGTGGCGGCCGTCGGCCGGAGCTGCCGAAAATATCCCCACGTCACGCTGTCGATCGAACAGACGTCGATCGTGGCCTCGTCGAGCCTCTGAAGACTTGCGACATGAGCCCCCGTCACCACGACAGAGGAGAAGAACGGCTTGCCGCCGGCGATCCGCGCAAACGACAGACGGGGGAGGTTCATTCCGGTATTCGAGAACAGGCTGTTGCAGCCGAACACCCGCCCGCGCAGGTCCGCGAGCGAGGCGGCGGCGTCGTCGGCCCGAACCATGACGAAGGCACGGTGATGCGAGCCTGCGCATCCGGGCATTGCATAATGCGGAGTCGCCAGGACGCGGTATTCATCGCCGTGATACTTCAACAGCGGATAGCCGCAGACCTGCGTGAAGAGAACATGCGGCTGAGTGTCCGTCGCCTCGCCAGCAATGCGGCCGGCCGCCCTCACCCCCTTGCTATCGAGCCGATGCTCCAGCTCAGCCAGGAACGCGTCATTGGCGGCCGCCATCTCGGGAAGCTCGTACATCGGCAGGTTCAGGATGCGACCTGCCCCGCTCAGTGTCTCCGGTTCAGTGCGGCCGCGCATACCGGTGGACCTCAATACGTCGCGGGGGGCTGGCGCATCGATGCGTCGGGGTGACGAACCGAGCCCGGCGCGAAGCGATGCGGGTGAATTGGAACGAATACGGGCTTGACCAGCCATCGCCGGGCGATCTCACCGTACCCCCGGAATACGAATCCTCCGTTACGCGCCTTGATGTATTCGCGATGCTGCCGCCACACCCGGGGCACCTTCCACCACTGGAGTGTTGGAAAGGTATGATGGACAGCGTGGAGGTTGTTCCACAGAAACAGCATGCCGAAAACCCAATTCGACTCGACGACCGCGGTTCGCTCCTCGGGCCGCTCACCCCACCGATGCTCGACAAAGCCGCGCATCATGCCGAACATCAGGCCGGGATAAACAAACACCGCCAGATACTGCAGAACGCTCACGCCGAAGGCTTCGACCACAAGCAGGACGAGCACGACGCCGATCAGGTGTCGGCACCAGATGCCAGCGTTGGCGGTCTCGCCAGCGACCAGCCTCGCCATCTCCTTGATGAAAAGCCTTGGCGTGCACAAGATCGGTCCGATGCAGATCCGGCCGAGGAAGGTCTGGTTGATCGTCAGCAGCCACCGGGAGAGATCGCCGAAGTCTTCCCAATCCTCTGCATCGTGATAGTACGATTCAGTGTCCTCACCAGGATAGGTGAGATAGCCGTTGCGATGGTGCTGCGAGTGCAGACGCCGATATAACTCGAACGGAAACCAGATCCCGATCGGGGGCCAGACCAGTGCTCGGCGGAGCCATTTCGGCACGCCCCGCATGCCGTGGATCGCTTCGTGCTGCAAGGAGAAATGCCATTGAATGACATAACCGGCGACCGGCGCCATGACGTACCAGGGGACCTGGCGGTGCAGCAGGAGCAGAAGCAGCCAGCTACCGTAGACACCACCAGCTACGAGGAAAGTTGGCCCATCATGGCGCTCGAACAAGGAGTCGGCATGAAACTCTACGCCGAGGTAGGACCAGTCACCGGGGGGGCGGCTTGCCGAGATCTTGCTCGTGACCAGATCACTCCGAACGTGTTCAAGCTCAAGCGAGGGCATCGACCTTCCATTTCGGCCAAGCAGGACGGGGGATTCCAGGGACGCGAAAGCATGACTGCGCACATCCGAAGACGGACAGCGACCTTGTCGCCCGCTTCGGACCGGGTCAACGGAATGATTTACCGAATGATCGTACGATCAAAGTGGCGTTGCATTGCAGCGCCGGCGTTTTTTAGTCGCGCGTTGCTCGCGAGAATACATCGCCTGCTTGAGCCGCGAATTAGGAAACAGGATTTCCGACTTTGGCCTACTCGCCCGCGATGAAGCGACTGACCGCGCGAGCTCTCTGCAGGATTTGCCTGCGATCACTCGGTACAGCAGGCGAAATGTTGCCCCTCACAGCCGACTTTTGGAATGGCAGCGGGCGCCCGTGGATATCTACCGGATTTTCAAACATCAAACCCGCGCCGATCCGGCGCAGTGATCAGAAGAAAAGCGTTGCCGTCTTGCCGGTTTTCAGCTCAGGGCAACAACTCTCGTTAGCCGCAAAAGGTACGGCCCCAGTCTGGGGACCGGGGCCGCAGGGTGCGCTCGAGTTCAGGAAGGAGGCGCGGGACCAACGGGGATACGTAATCCAGAGCCGCCATCCAAACTCTACAAAATTGCAGCTCAGCCCATTCCAAAGTGCGCGATAAAGTTGGGTTGCATTGGCATGGACGGGGCATCGACACATGCATAATTTTCTCGGCAGTTCCCAAGGATTTGTGACCACAGTTGCCTGGCGCCCCGAGGCAAGTACGCGCCGACGAGGAAGAAGAGCCGACATATGAAAACTCCTCATCTTTCGACAAGAGCGCCGAATGCGTGCTTCTCCAGGACACGTTGGCTAGCTTGGCCAGGTTCCTTTGGGCTTGATGATTGTAGCTCAGGCTCGCGCCGAAGCACCATGCCAGGGGATCAATCGCCGCTCCAGCCAACTTGCGCCGCGATCAACCAGGAATCCAACCGAGCCAACGACGAGGATACCGAGCATCACGAGATCCATGTCGAAGCGTTCGCGGCCGGCAATGATGAGGCCGCCGATACCGGGTCCGGCAGCCATGAAGTATTCGGCGCCGATCGTCGCAAGCCATCCATAGATCAGCGCAAGGTGCAGCCCGGTCAGCAGCGACGGCATCGCCGCTGGAAGATAAACATAAAGGATGAATTGCGCGCGGTTGAAGCGAAACATCTCACCCACTTCGACCAGCTTGCGGGATGTCGCGTGAATACCCTCGACCAGGTTGAGAATGACGGGGATCGCCGCCGCGAGCCCGATGAAGACGATCTTCGCCATCTCGTCGAAACCGAACCAGAGCGAGATCAGCGGGATCCACGCCAGGAGCGCGATCTGCTTCAGCCCGTTGAACCAGGTCATGACGACGCGGTCCGCGATTGTGGAGAGGCCGAGCAACAGCCCGATCAACACCCCGGCGCCGGAGCCGAGCGCAAATCCGAGAAGATCACGCCGCAGGCTGGCGGCAAGCGCTTCTAGAAGCTCGCCGCTCGCCATCTCCTGCCAGGCTGTGGCGCCCACATGCTCGAGCGGCGGCAGGAATTGGCGGTTGACCAGGCCCGAATGGCTGGCGACCTCCCAGGTCAGCAGCAGCCCGGCCGGCAAGATCAGCCCGCGGCCGAGTGATCCGAGAGCGGCGCTACCGGGCACCGTCAATCCGCCAAGTTTGCAGACGGGCTTCGATAACGGCGAGGATCTTGTCGCTCACGAAGCCGATCACGCCGATCACGATCATCGCGACCAGCACGGTATCGAGCCAGAACATCTGACGGCCCCAGACCAGGAGGTAGCCGAGCCCCTCCGACGAGGCCAGCAGTTCGACGCTGACCAGCGCGATCCAGGCGTGGGTCAGCCCGTAGCGCAGGCCCGTGAAGATCGGCGGTATCGCTCCCAGGAGGACGACGTGGCGTAGCATCTGCAGGGATGTGAAGCGGAATGTTTCTCCCACCTCGACGAACGCCCTCGGCACGTTCGCGATGCCCGCGCTGGTGTTCATGACCACTGGCACAAATGCCGCCTTCGCAATCACGACGATCTTGAGCCCCTCCCCGATGCCGAGCAGCAGCATCGCGAGTGGAATCCAGGCCAGCGCCGGCACCTGAGCGATCGCCGTGAACAGGGGACGGACATAGTCGTCCACGCGCCGCGACAGCCCCATGGCGGAGCCGACGACCAAGCCGGCAGCTGCACCGATCGCGAAGCCCAACGCGACGCGCCGTAAACTGTAGCCCGCATGCTGGGCAAGCTCGCCGCTTGCGATCATGTCCCGCAACGTGTGCAGCACATCGCCGGGACGCGGAAGGATCTGCTCCGGAAGCCAGCCGCGGTCAGTGCCGACGATCCAGATCGGGAGAGTGATGGCCGGCGGGATGAGCAACCAGCCAAGCTTCATGAGCTGACGAGACACCGCTTCGCTGACGCGACCGGAGATACGTCGAAAACCCGCCACCGCGGTGGTCCGAGGCTCAAGTGTCGTGCGAAGCGCTGCATCACTCATGCCGGGCCGACGATCGGCGCACCCTCGGAGCCGTCCTCTTCACCATCGCCGAGCGCGCGCAATACATCGTTGCGAATTCGGACCAGATCATCATCGGTTCGCGACCTCGGCCTTGGTGCGGAAATTGCGAAAATCCGCGACACCCGACCGGGCCGAGGCGCGAGCACGATGACTCGGTCGCCGAGCAGTACCGCCTCGTCGACATCATGGGTGACCAGCACCATCGTGATGCTCTCGTGCGCCCAGATTCGCTGTAGCTCGACCTGGAGCCGCGCCCGCGTCAGCGCGTCGAGCGCACCAAAGGGCTCGTCCAGTAGCAGCAGCCGAGGGCGATTGACGAGGCCGCGCGCAATCGCCGCGCGCTGGGCCATGCCACCGGAGAGCTGGTGCGGATATGCTTGCGCGAATCCATCAAGTCCGACCAACGTGATATGCGCGGCAACGGCCTCTTGCTTGGCCCGCTCGCTGAGCGGCGCATTCTTGAGACCGAGGGCGATGTTTTGGGAAACCGTTGCCCAGGGGAACAGTCGCGGCTCCTGGAAGACGATGCCGCGATCCAGGCTCGTCCCCGCGATTGCATTGCCATCCTGGCTGATGCTGCCACGGAATTCCGGCTCGAGCCCGGCGATCAGCCGCAACAGCGTCGACTTCCCGCAGCCGCTCGGCCCCAGGAGAACGACGAACTCGCCGCCCGCGACGTCGAGCGACACGTCCCGCAGCGCTTCAACGGGCGCGCCATTCACGACAAACGACTTGGAGACGTTGCGCACCTCCAGCCGCCCCTGCCCGTGGTCAGGGAATGCCGTTGTCCGCAGTTGCGCGGCGACGTTCATTGTCCCGCCGCCTGCGGCCGTCCGCTCGCATCATATTCCTGCCAGTAACCGACGAGACCCTGCTCCTTGAGCGCAACATCCAGGAATGAACGGTCGAACCAGCCATTGAGGTCAACGTCGCGGCGAAGCAGACCGAACTCCTTCGCCTGTTTGGCTTGCACGCGATAGCTCTCGATGATCGATGCATCGATAATCGGGGTGTTGCGATACTTCAGTTCTAGGTTGGAGAAGTCAAAGCGATATCCTGACGCCGGAAAGCCTGTTCGGGCCGATATCTCAAAGAACGCTTCCCGGTTGGCCTCGTCCGACGACCAGCGCGCAGCACGGACGATCGCCGAGACGATCTTCTGCGTGATATCGGGATGCGCCTTGATAAAGGCATCCTGCCCGATCAGCGTCGAATGCCGTTCATAGGCCGGATTGTCGCCTTTGGTGGTGTAGATGATCTCCGCGATATTCTTCTCGGCGAGGCTGGCCAGCGGGAAGTTGCCGAACGCAGCTTCGATATCCTTTGACGTCAACGCCGCATTCGTGGTGGCCGTATCCATGTTGATGATCTGAACGTCCCGCTCCTGGAGACCGTTGCCGGCCAACACCTTGACGGCGGCGAGATGATTGTTGGTTCCACGGAAAATGGAGACCTTTCGGCCACGGAGATCGGCAACCCTTCGGATCGCCGAACCGAACGGAACCGCAAGATAGATCGGCGCATGGGCACCGGATGCGAGCAATATCCTGGTCTTTAGGCCATTTGCACGGCCGATGATCTCGGGCAGATCGCCCTGGATCGCGAAGTCGAGCTGGTTGTTGGCTAAGGCCTCATTGACCGCGGGGCCTGCTCCCTTGAAGAAATACCATTCGACCTTCACGTCCGGCCGGTCGTGCAATTCCCGATCGAGATAATGCTCGGAATGGGCAACCGCCGCGGACGAGCCGCCGGAGAACTGGCGATTGTCGGCACCGACGGAAGCAAATCCGATCCGCACCGTGAGCGTATCGGCGGCAAGCCCCGACCTCAAACCGAACAGTAGACCGGCCCCCGCAAGCAGGAGACTGAAGAGTTTGCGTTTTGCGATCATCAACACGTTCCTCGCCGCACCATCACCCGCCCGGCGGTGCCGTCAGAGTATGACGATCCATGATCGCCCTGCGCAATCTCACAGATTTTCATTCTTGACGCGTACCGCGCTATTTCTCTTCTGCGCAGGCAGGCGAACGGAAAAGAATGTGATGTCACGGCCTAGACGGACGGGTCGATCCAGAGATCGGCGAAGCTCCCGTTCAATCCCTCAGCGCCGGGAGCGAAGTTTCGAACCTTCTTGTTGGCAATGATCACGCCGCCCGCCGCGACGATGTCGACGGAGGCCACTCCCTCGTGGATGATCGATTGGAACTTGGACCAGATCGCGCGCCGCTTCTCGGCATCCGGCTCGATCGCAGCTGCCTCCAGCAGCTGGTCGACCTCCGGATTGCTGTAATGCGCCGCGTTCGAGAACGGCAGGCCGATGCGGAAATTCTTCGACCAGTAAGCGCGTTGCACGCCGAGCGTCGGATCGAACGTGTTGGAGAGGCTTTCGATCGTCAGGTCAAATGCCCGATCTCGATAGACGACATTCAGGTAGGTTGCGAGATCGTACCGCAGAATCTCGATGTCCAGGCCAATTCGGCGCAGGGAATTGCGCAGGAAATCGGCGAAGCTCGCGGGCAGAAATGGATTTTGCGTGAGCCTGAGCTTGGCCCTGATGCCGCCCGCACCTCGCTTGAGGCCGGCCTCATCCAGCAATTGATCTCCCGCCTTCGGATCGAATGGCCAAGCCTGGATCTTCGGATCGTAGAACTTAGGCAGGGCCGTGCTGACCGGCGACGGAGAGATCAGGCCGTAGCCGAAGAACACGACGTTGACCAAAGCCCGATGATCAATCGCATGGGCGATCGCCTGACGGACACGGCGATCCTGCAGGATCTGCGTATCGAAATTGAAGAACAGCTGCTGCTGTGGGCCCGAATAGGCGTAGGTCGTGGTGTCGACCACGAACCGCTTGTCGATCTTGAAACGCTCGATATCGCCATATGGCACCGGCGTCGCCCCGATATCGACCTCGCCCGCTTCAAGCGCCGCCGCACGCGCGGCCGGATCCAGCACGACCTTCAGCACCAGGCGTTCGACATAAGGCTTCGGCGCATCCCAATAGTTCGGATTGCGAACGAACAGAAGATGACTGCCGGGAACCCATTCCCGCAGAAGGAACGGGCCGGTCCCGATCGTCTGCTCGAGCCGGGGCTGTTCCTCGGGCTTGAGAGCTTCGTAAATATGCTTGGGCACAATGGGAGATTCGGCACCGGCCAGTGCCGAAATCAGGAAGGGGGCCGGCTTTGACAGCACGATCACGGCGGTCAGACGGTCCGGCGTTTCGACCGCCTCGACATTCGCGAACGTGATGCGCCCGCGCGGGTGAGCGATCTTCAGCCGCTCAATGGAAAATGCGACGTCGGCCGACGTGAACTCCCGTCCATCGGACCATTTCACGTTCGGTCTCAGCCGGAACGTGTAGCGCCTGCCATCGTCGCTGATGGTCCAGGATGTCGCCAGCACCGACCTCGGATTGAGATCGTAGTCGTACGCAAGGAGCCCTTCGTTGATCTTGGTGCCGATCGTCTGCCCGGTTCCCGACGACGTGTTGATCGCGATGATCGCGGAAGGGTCGGGATAGTACACCCAGTTCAAGGTGCCGCCGGGTACCGGTTTCGTATCGGCGGCCATCGCTTGTGATGGACCGAGCAGGCCGGCGGCGCCGGAAGCCAGAAGGCCGCGATTGAAGGTCCGTCGATCCAGCGACATCGCGCCCTCGCGTCAGACCGCGGCGCACGGAGAGGTTATCTCGCCGGATCCGCCGCGCAAGTTGTACCGCCTCAATCTTGATCATGTTTCGCAGAGAATTTGCTTTTGTTGTTCACAGCAACGGCGCGCGTTCGCGAGCGCGACGTGCCACCCATGCAGCAGCAAAATTTTCATTATGCGAGGAAGCGCGCCGTAGGATTGATTGTCGGACCTCGAGGTGGATTATTGCGACACAGTGTTCACAACTGACGTGCGATCGGCAATGGACTGGCTTACGCGCCGGCAAATCACAAAGGCTCTGCTGTTGACCTCCGGCGCCTTTGTCGGCGGACCAATGGTGACTTCGGCGCGCGCAGCCGATGAAGGCCAGCATGGCGGAACGTTGAACGTCGTGATCCAGCCCGAGCCTCCCATCCTCGTCAGCCTCACGCACACCGCGGGCCCGACCACCCGCGTGAGCGGAAAGGTCACCGAGGGGCTCGTCGCCTTCGATCTGGACTTCAATCCCCGCCCGCAGCTCGCGACCAGCTGGCAGAAGAGCGAAGACGGGCTCAGCTATCGGTTCGAGCTCCGGCGCGGTGTAAAGTGGCACGATGGCCGCGACTTCACGTCGGCAGACGTCGCGCACTCCATCGAGCTTCTCAAGCAGCATCATCCGCGCGGCCGCGGCACGCTGGCCTCGGTTCGCGAGGTGCGCACGCCCGATCCGCATGTTGCGGAAATCGTGCTCGACAAGCCCGCGCCATACCTGCTCGCCGCCCTCACGGCCTCAGAATCACCGATCGTGCCGCGACACATCTATGAGGGCACCGATCCCCTGGCCAATCCCAATGAACGCGCGCCGATTGGAACTGGTCCCTTCGTTTTCAAGGAATGGAAACAGGGCAGCCACATCGTGCTGGAGCGCAATCCCAATTATTGGGATCCGGGCAAGCCCTATCTCGACCGCATCGTCATCCGCTTCATCGCCGACGCCAACGCCCGTGCGGTTGCACTCGAGACCGGGGAGATCCACTACGCGCCTGATACGCCGGTGCCGCTCGGGCAGATCGAGACGCTCAAGGCCAACCCGAACCTCCTGATCGAAACACGCGGCTATGACTATCAGCCCATCGTGTACCGGCTCGAGTTCAACCTCGCCAATCCCTACTTTGCCAAGCCGGAGGTCCGGCGTGCCGTCGCTCATGCAGTCGACCGCGACGCGATCAACCGCATCGTTTTCTACGGATGGACCCAGAGTGCACCGGCCGCGATCAGTCCCGCGCTGAAGCAATTCCACAATCCCGGGATTCCGCACTACGAATTCGCTCCCAAGAAGGCCGAAGCGTTGCTCGACGCCGCAGGCTTGCCGCGCGGCCCGGACGGTACGCGCTTCAAGGTTTTCCATGACTACATGCCCTATGGCGAGACCTATCAGCAACTTGGCGCCTACACGCGCCAGGCGCTTTCCACGATCGGCATCGGCGTGACGCTGCGCGCACAGGACGTTCCGACCTGGTTCAAGCGAACCTACACAAACCGCGACTTCGACTTCATGAGCAACGGCATGAGCCATTCCTTCGATCCGACGGTCGGCGTACAGCGGCTGTACTGGTCGAAGAACTTCAAACCCGGCGTGCCCTTCTCAAACGGATCGGGCTACAGCAACCCTGAGGTCGACCGGCTGCTGGAGGCGGCCGCCGTCGAAAGCGATCCGGCAAAGCGGAAGGAACTGTTCTACGCCTTCCAGGTCATCGTCGCGACCGACCTGCCCGACATCAATCTGGTGACGGGACCAAACCTGACCATCGTCAACCGCAAGGTCCGCGATCACACCACGACGATCGACGGGCCGTCCGCCAACTTTGCCGACGTCTGGCTGCAAAGCTGATCTCGCACGGGATATCCTCATGAGTTTCGATCTCGATACATCAAATCCCCATTTCGCCAAGGCAGCGCGGTTGCGCGAGATCTTCGCGCGCGACGCCGCCGAGCGCGACCGTGCCGGCGGCAAACCGCTCGAGCAGTTGGCCTTGCTGAAGGAGAGCGGCCTTCTCAACCTGTTGATACCGACGGAATTCGGCGGAGCCGGCGAACGCTGGTCGACCGCGCTGAAGATCGCCCGTGAGTTTGCCAAGGTAGACGGTGCCCTCGGGCACCTCTACGGCTACCATTTCGGCTCCCAGCATGCCGCCCATCTGCGCGGCACGGCCGAGCAAGCCGCCGATATCTTCCGGCGGTCCGCTGCCGGCAATTGGTTCTGGGGCAATACCGCAAACAGCTTCTCAAAGAGCCTGTTCGGTCGCCGCGATGCCGATGGCTATATATTGGACGGGTTTCGTCCGTTCACATCAGGATCGCATATTGCGGACTATCTGCAGGTCGCCTGGGAAGATCGCGACACCAATGCACGGAGTTTTGCGGCCATTCCGGCAAACCGGGACGGCATCCGGATCGAGAATGATTGGGACGGCTTCGGCCAGCGCCAAACCGGAAGCGGGCGCGTCACCTACACCGGGGTCCGGATTCATCGAACCGAGGTGTTCGACCACAAGCCTGACGGCGGCCGTCCCTATCAGACCGTAACGCCCTTCCTGCAGCAGAGCACCCTGCTGAACGTCTTCATCGGCAGCGCGCAGGGCGCCCTGATCACCGCGCGCGACTATACGCGGGAAACGTCCCGCCCCTGGCTTCATTCGGGCGTTGAAAAGCACACCGATGATCCCTGGGTCAGACGGGTCTATGGCGAGCTTTATACGCGGGTGAAAGCGGCCACGCTGCTCGCGGATGAGGCGGCCGTGACGCTCGACCGGGTCTGGTCGCGCGGCCGCGATCTGACGCCCCAGGAGCGCGGCGAGGCCGCGGTCGTGATTGCCGGCGCCAATGCACATGCCGGTGAGGTCGCGCTTGATGTCACCAGCCGCATCTTCGAGGTGATGGGTGCGCGTTCCGCCACTATTGCCAATGGCTATGACCGCTTCTGGCGCAATGTGCGCATCCACACGCTGCACAATCCCGCCGAATACAAGACGCGCAATGTCGGGAACTGGTTTCTCACCGGTGTCCATCCCGAGCCGTCCACATTCCAGTAGCCGAGAGAGTCCGTCGTGCCCAAGCAAATCCAGATCAACGGCTTCGCCATCTTCAGCCCGGTTCACCTTTCTCCCGGGCTATGGCGCCATCCGAAGGACCGCTCGCTGGACTTCGATACGCTTGATTACTGGACGGACGTGGCGCGCATTCTCGAGGCCGGCAAGTTCGACTCGATCTTCATCGCCGACGGCATCGGCATTCATGACGTTTATGCCGGAACGGCCGACGCGGCGCTGCGCAGCGGCGCGCAAATTCCGAAGCTCGATCCCATGCTGCTGGTCTCGGCCATGGCGCATGTCACCGAGCATCTCGGCATCGGCGTCACGGCCCCCGTATCGTATGAGCCGCCGTTCACGCTCGCGCGCCGCTTCTCGACCCTCGATCATCTGACCAAGGGGCGCGTCGCCTGGAACATCGTGACCGGCTACTCCAACGCCGCGTCACGTGCGGTCGGCCGCGACAGCATCATGCCGCACGACCCCCGCTATGATCTTGCCGACGAATTCCTCGATGCCGTCTATGCGCTCTGGGAAGGTAGTTGGGACGACGAGGCCATTATCGTCGATCCCACCAAAGGTGTGATCGCGGATCCGCAGCACATCCGCAAAGTTCATCACCACGGCACGCATTTCAAGCTTGACGCCATCCACCTCGTCCATCCCTCTCCGCAACGGACGCCATTCCTATTCCAGGCAGGCGCCTCCAATCGCGGCAAGGATTTCGCCGCCCGGCACGCCGAAGCGGTGTTCCTGGGGGAGCATTCCAAGGCACGCACGGCGGCCAACGTCGCCGAGACGCGGGCACGCGCTCGGGCGTTCGGCCGCGACGAGCACGACATCCGCTTCTATGCCCTGACGACCGTGATCGTCGCAGAGACCCACGCCGCGGCGGAAGCCAAATACCGCGACTATCAACGCTATATCGATCCCAAGGGCTCGCTCGCGCTGCTGTCCGGCTGGACCGGAATCGATCTCTCCCGCTACAGCCTGGATGATCCCCTTCCGACCGCGAAGAAGGACAACGCGGTCACCTCGATGATCGATTCCTTCTCCAGGAGCGAGCGCCCCTGGACCATTCGCGAGATCATCGAGCACAATGGCATCGGCGGCCGGGGCCCCGTCATTGTTGGCTCGCCTGCGGAAGTCGCTGACGAGCTCCAGGCCTGGGTCGATGAGACCGATATCAACGGCTTCAACCTCAGCTACGCTGTGACGCCGGGCGGGTATCGGGATTTCGCCGAGCTCGTCGTGCCGGAATTGCAGCGCCGCGGTGTCTACAAGACCGAATATGCTCCGGGGACGTTGCGGGAGAAAATCTTCGGCGCCGGTCGGGCACGCCTGCCGTCCTCGCATCCTGCCGCAAGCTTCCGGCCCCATGCGGCGGCGCGGACGCGTGAAGCCGCATCCGCCTGACCTCATGGAACCCCGGTCAACCCACCTCGAGCTTCGGCACGGCATGGCGCAGTCCGGCCTGCTCCATCAGCGGCAGGACGCGGCGACCGAAGAAATCGAGATCAGGCTTGAAATCGAAGAAGCTGAGCTGAAGGCCGTCGATCCCGGCCTTCTTGAGCTGCACAAACTGCTCGACGACTTGCTCGGGGGTGCCGATCACCTCGATATTGCCGCCAATGGCGCGCCGCTTCGGCGCATCGACGCCGACGCGCCCTTTCCAGGCATGCGCATCGCTCGCGAAGTTCTGCATGCTGGCGACCGGATCGAGATGGTCGACGATAGCGTCGTGATACTGCCAGGTCTCACGCTCGCTCTCCCGGCAGACGACCATCGGATTGAGCAGCGTCCGCACCTCTCGTCCGACATCGATGGCGGATTGCTTCACGCGCTGGACATGCGGCGGCAGCGCCTCGATCGCGCTCGCAAACGACGAACCCGCCGGACTGGTGACAAAGACGATGTCCGAGTAGCGGCCCGCGAACGCAATGCCGGCATCCGATCCGGTCGCGTTGACCAGGATCGGACGCGCAAAACGCGGCTTGGGAGTCACGAACGCATTGCTCAGGCGCCAGGGAGATTCTCCCTCGAAAGAGAAGTTCTCCTTGTCGCCCCACAGCCGCTGCAGCACTTCGATGAACTCGGCCGCCAGCTCGTAGCGTCGGTCATGCTCGATCTGGTTCCAGCCGAATGCCTCGTGCTCGATCGCACGGTGCCCGGTCACGACATTGATCCCCCAGCGCCCTCCCGAAATATGATCCAGCGTGGCGCCGTATTTGGCGAGATGCAGGGGATGGATCGGTCCGTAGAGCACGTGGATAGTCGAGATCAGCATGATCCGCGACGTGACAGCGGCAAGGGAAGCGGTAGTGATGAACGAATCGAGCGCTTCGCCCGTAAAGACGCCGCCATAGCCGCCCTTCGGCAGCCATTGGGACAGCGCGAACACGAGATCGAAGCCGAAGGACTCCGCACTGAGCGTCAGATCGCGATTGTAGTCGAACGTCCACGTCGTCGAGCGCGGCAAGGTCGACGCGCTCCAGCCACCGGCCTGGATCGGCAGGAACAGGCCAAGCAGCAACGGCTGCTTCAGCGACTTCGACAAAGGACTTTCCGGAAACTGGCTCGGGCTCGGAAACAGCGGCCAGCCAACAATGTCGCCGGGCTTGTGCACTATCGTCATCGTCATGTCCGTCGTGGTGATACGTGCCGTCCGTGGAGCATCCGCAACATCGATACGATCGCACGTGAATGCATCGACGTTGGCGGCGGGCTTTGCCGTTGTCAACCGCGCGGCACGTTCCACATTGCGCGATCTCGGTACTCCCGACACGTGACGAGCGAACGCATGAGCACACGTATTTTTTCGACACGGCGCGAAAGTTAGAACAAACATGTCAGGCATCCAGCGCATCGGAAAGACTTTTCGCCGCACGATCTGGCAGGCGGTCCCGACGGTGATCGGAATCATCGTCATCAATTTTTTTCTGCTGCAGCTCGCGCCCGGCGATGCAGCCGACGTGCTTGCCGGCGAATCCGGATCGGCGACGATGGAAACGGTCGCCGCGCTCCGCTCCCGCTTCGGCCTCGACCAGCCAGTCTTGCTGCAACTCGTGGCGTATCTCGACAATCTCGCCCATCTGAGCCTCGGCTATTCGCCGCGCTACAACCTTCCGGTCGCCGACATCATCGGCCAGCGACTGCCCGGCACCGTGGCATTGATGACGACGGCGCTCGTCATCGCCGTCGCCGGCGGCATCGCGCTCGGCATCGTGATGGCTACGTTCGCCGGCCGATGGCCCGACCGGGTGATCTCGATCGTCGTCACGCTGTTCTACTCGATCCCGGGGTTCTGGATCGGCCTGATGCTGATCCTGCTGTTTTCCGTCAAGCTGGGGTGGTTGCCGAGCGGCGGCGCGGCCACGATCGGCGCTGACATCAGCGGCTTCGATCTGCTGATCAATCGTGCCCGCTACATGGTTCTGCCCGCAGTCTCGCTGTCGCTGTTCTACATCGCGATCTACTCCAGACTGGCTCGCGCCGCCATGCTCGAAGCCCAGGCACAGGACTATGTGCGCACCGCAGCCGCGAAAGGGCTATCTCCACTCACGATCACAGTGCGTCATGTCTTGCGTAACGCCCTGTTGCCGGTCACGACGGTCGCCGGCATGCACTTCGGAGGTTTGCTCGGCGGCGCCGTGGTGGTCGAGACGGTGTACAGCTGGCCCGGCCTCGGCCGCCTCGCTTTCGAGGCGGTGATGAGCCGCGACTTCAGCGTGCTGCTCGGAATTCTCCTGCTTTCCTCCCTGCTCGTGATCATCGCCAATGTCACGGTCGATCTCGTGCAGGCCTGGCTCGACCCACGCATCGAGACGCGCTGACCATGACCGACGCCACGTTGGACTCCACCCGCCCGACCGAGCACTCCGCTGATGATCGGCCGCGGCCTGTCCCGGACCGCCCCGAATGGTCGAATATTCATGCGCCCGACACGCATGTGATCGCGATCGACGCTGGCCGTCAGCGATCCTGGTTGCCTGACCGTCTGCGACGAAATCCCTCGTTCGTGGCGGGCACCGTCTTGCTGCTGGTGATCATCGCGGCGGCTGTGTTCGCTCCGGTTCTCTATCCCGGCGATCCTCTGTCGATGGTTGCGCGTCCCCTGTTGTGGCCGGGACAGGATCTCGCCTATCCCCTTGGGACCGACTCGCTGGGACGCGATGTCGCCGCCGGCCTGATGCATGGAGCACGGATTTCACTCCTGATCGGCTTTGTCGCCACGACGATCGGCGTGACGGTCGGCACTGTGGTGGGTGCGGTCGCCGGCTATCGGGGCGGCCGCATCGACGACTTCCTCGTCCGGGTCATCGAACTGTTCCAGACCATTCCGAGCTTTATCCTGCTCGTCGTGCTGGTCGCTATCGCCCAACCTTCGATTGCGACGATGACCTGGGCGATCGGGCTCGTCACCTGGCCGACCATCGCACGGCTGGTCCGCGCCGAATTTCGGGTGCTGCGCGAAAAGGAGTTCGTCATGGCGGCACGCAGTCTCGGCTTCAGCGACACCCGCATCGTCGTCCGCGAGATCCTGCCCAATGCCCTTCCGGCAATCATCGTGACCACGTCGGTGATGGTCGCGACCGCGATCCTGATGGAGGCGGCGCTGTCATTCCTCGGACTTGGCGACCCGAATGTCGTGAGCTGGGGCAGCATGATCGGCTCCGGACGCGAGTTGATCAGAACGGCGTGGTATCTCACCGCGCTTCCGGGCCTCGTCATCGTCCTGACCGTACTCTCGCTGAACCTGATCGGCGACGGGCTGACGGACGTGCTCAATCCGCGTCTCAGCAGGGAGCGATAGGATGGCACCCCTGCTCGACGTCCGCGATCTCACCATCGGCTTTCCGAGCGCAACGCCGGTGCGGAACCTCAGCTTCAGCCTGGCGCCGGCGGAGACGCTTGCCATCGTCGGCGAATCCGGCTCCGGAAAATCCCTGACGGCATTGGCGCTGATGCGCCTGCTCCCCAGCACCGCGCGTATTACCTCCGGTCGGGTGCGCCTCGATGACGAAGATCTACTCGCGCTTCCCGAGGTCGAGATGCGTCGCCGACGTGGCCGCGATATCGCAATGATCTTCCAGGAACCGATGACGTCACTCAACCCGGTGCTGACCATCGGCCGACAGATCGCGGAGGTTCTCCAGGTGCATCGCGGCCTGTCGAAGGCACAGGCGCGACGCGAAGCGGCCGAGCTGCTCGATCTGGTGCGCATTCCCAACCCTGAGCGATGCCTGGATGATCATCCGCACCGACTGTCGGGTGGCATGCGCCAGCGCGTCATGATCGCGATCGCGGCGGCGTGCCGTCCGAAGATCCTGATCGCGGACGAGCCGACCACCGCGCTCGATGTGACCATCCAGGCCCAGGTGCTCGAGCTGCTTGATCGCCTGCGCCGCGAACTGTCGCTGTCGCTGCTGCTGATCACCCATGATCTCGGTCTGGTCGGCCAATGGGCCGACCGTGTCGTCGTCATGTATGCCGGCCGGAAGGTCGAGGAGGCGCCACCGGACGTCTTGTTCGAGCATCCCTTGCATCCCTACACGCAGGGGCTACTCGCGGCATCTCCGCGATTGCACGAAAATCTGCACTATCGAAGCGCTAGGCTGTCGGAGATTCCCGGCAACATCGCGTCCGCGGCAACCCAGGCAGGTTGTCCCTTTGCACCGCGATGTCCGGTCCGGTTGACGCAGTGCCGGACCAATGTCCCGTACGAACGCGACGCTGCGATTGGACGGCGCATTGCCTGCCATGTCGATATCTCTAAATCATCTCGCGGTCTGCATCATGACGCTGCTGTCAGTTACTAATCTCAAGACCACCTATCGGGTCGGTACTGCGCCGCTCTACGCGGTGGATGGCGTATCGCTCGACATCGCGCCAGGCGAGACAGTCGGTCTCGTTGGAGAGTCCGGCTGCGGAAAGTCGACCCTCGGCAAGACGATCCTGCGGCTCGTCGAACCGTCGGCCGGCCGTATCGCGTTCGACGGCGTGGATCTCACCGCGCTGCCGGAGCGGCGACTGCGGGCCTACCGACGCAGGCTGCAGATGGTGTTCCAGGACCCGTTTGCCTCGCTCAATCCGCGCCACACCATCGGCGATATTCTATTGGCACCGCTCGACGTCCATCGCGTAGGCTCACGCGCCGACCGACGCCAGCGGGTCAGCGCAATCCTGTCCCAGGTCGGCTTGCCGGAGGACACGGTTGCACGCTATCCGCACGAATTTTCGGGCGGCCAGCGTCAGCGCATCGGAATCGCACGAGCGCTGGTCCTGGGACCGGATCTGATCATCTGCGACGAGCCGGTGTCCGCGCTGGATCTATCAGTGCAGGCCCAGATCCTCAATCTGCTCGCCAACATCAAGCGTGACTTGAAGCTGTCGCTGCTCTTCATATCCCACGACCTCTCGGTCGTGCGTTATCTGTCGGATCGGGTGCTGGTGATGTATCTCGGGCGCATCGTCGAAACCGGCAGCCATCAGCAAATCTGGAGGAATCCGCTGCATCCGTACACCCGCGCGCTGATCGACGCCGTTCCGGATCCCACGCGGCGCCGTTATGCGGCGCCCCTGCGGGGCGACCCGCCGGACCCACGCAACGCGACCAAGGGCTGTCGCTTCCAACCACGCTGTCCGCTCGCAACGGAGCTCTGCAAGCAGCAGTCTCCTGAGCTGCGCAGCGCCCCCTCCGGCCAGCGGGTTGCATGCCATCACGCCGAGATAACCGCAGTATCGGGCCCGACCTAGCCGCGCAGCCAGACTTCCGCAAAATTGCCCTGCACACCGACACTATCGATGGTGTGCCCGACTACGCGCCGGTTGTAGACCGTCACGGGCTTGCTCAGCATCAAGGGGAGCACCGGAAGCTCATCCGCGACAACCTCCTGAAAGCGATCAATCAGCGCCCTGCGCCTGGTCGCGTCGGATTCGACGGCAATCTGGGCAAAGAGCTGATCGACCTCCGGATTGGAATAATGGCTCGCATTGGTGAAGGCCACACCCTTCCGATAGTTGTCGCTGGTGAAGAACCGCTGCAAACCGACCGTCGGATCGAACATGTTGGTGAAGGGATGAAAGGTGAAGTCGTAGTCGCGGTCGGTATAGACCCGCTTCAGATAGCTTGGAAAATCCTGCCCGCGAACGGTTACGTCGATGCCGACGGCGGCCAACGCGCTCTTCAGGGCTTCGCCGCTGCGCTTGAAGTTCTCGCCAAACGGCTGGAAGTCGTGCGTCAGCGCAAACCGCCAACGGCCTTTCAAGGGGAAGCCGGCTTCGTCCAGGAGCCTGGCCGCTGCCTTCGGATCATAAGGGTATGTCGGGACCTTGGCGTTGTAGAACCGCTTCAAGGTCGGACTGACGATGCTGACCGTCCGTTCTCCCAGTCCGTACCATGCCACGTTCAGCACCACGGCGGGGTCGACCGCATGCGCGATCGCCTTTCGAACTTGCTGGCTCTTCAGGATCGGGTGATCCAGATTGAACTCCAGGCCGTAGAGCGTCGGAGAGTATTCGTAACCACGCGTCTCCTGGCCCAGATGCGGAAGGGTGCGGAAGCGCTCAAGGTCCAGCGGCGAAACGGGCGTCGATCCACCGAGGTCGAGCTCACCGGTTTCAAATGCGACGGCGCGCGCAGCCCCGTCAGGAATTACGCGAACTAGCAAGGCGTCAAGATATGGCTTCGGGCTGTCCCAATAGTTCGGATTGCGGACATAGCCGACATAGTTGCCGAGCACCCATTCCTTGAAGACGAAGGGCCCGGTCCCAATTGGCGCACGATTGTTGGGATTCTGCAGCGGATCGCCCTTGCCGTCGTAAATGTGACGCGGAACGATCGGAGACTCGCCCGCCGCCAGCGCATAGAGCAGATACGGCGCCGGCTTCGACAGTTTAAGCACGACCGTATGCTCGTCGACCGCACCGGCTTCGAGCAGGTTGGCAAAGGTCGTACGACCACGTGGATGCGCGGATTTGAGAAGACCGATGGAATAGACAACGTCCGCTGCCCTAAACGGCTGGCCGTCATGCCATTTCACGTTCCGCCGCAACTCGAAACGATATTGCAACCCGTCTTCGCTGACGCTCCAGGCCGTTGCGAGTTGCGGTTTGGGATTGAGCTCGAAGTCGTAGGTCAGCAGCCCCTCAACGACCTTGGTGCTAGCCTGGATGGCCGGCCCCTCCGTCGTATTGAAGCACACCAGCCTGGTCGGTTCGGGTTGGATCACGAAGGATAGCCGCCCTCCCGCACGGGGAGTGCCCTCTTGCGCCCACGCATTGCCAGCCGGCGCCGCGAGCGCAGCCACGGTTGCCGTGACGAAGGTTCGTCGGGAAATCGAGACCATCCTGCTTCCCTACGAACCTGGAAAGGTCACGAGCGATCCGTAAAGCTCACGCAACTTGGCATGCACAGCCTCGGAGTCGCGATAGACCGCTATGAAACGGCTCAGACGCGCGTCGTCCTTCAATTCCGGCCGCGTCACGAACTGAAAGGCATAAATCGGGTCATTCTCAAAGATCAGGCCCGAGGACGGATCGAGCCCCGCAAGCCTCGCAAACGTCGGATAGGTTGCTGCGGCGTCAACGTCATCAAGGGAGCGCGCAATCTGCGGACCTTCGAGTTGGACCAGCTTCAATGGCTTGCGGTATGTGACGATGTCCTCGATCTTTGCACGATGATCGGCCCCCGGCTTGAGCTCGATCAGGCCGGCTCGCTGCAGGAGCAGCAGCGCTCGACCGGTGTTCACTGCATCACTCGAGATCGCGATCCGGGCATTGTCCGGGAGATCTGGTATCGACTTAAACTTCTTGGAATAAAGTCCGAACGGAGTACTGAAAGCCGCCGCGACGGGAACGAGCTCGTAGCCCACATTCTTGATGCTGAATTCAAGGAATGGGACATGCTGGAACAGATTCGCGTCGATCTCCTTTTCGGCTACCGCGCGATTTGGCGTATTCCAGTCGTTGAACTCGATCAGTTCGACGTTCAGGCCCTGCGCCTTGGCTTCGCGCGCCGCAATCTCGGCGGCTTGGTTCGATATGCTAGTCGCGAGCCCGATTCTGAGCGGTCTATCATCGGCCGAAACCAGCGATACGCTGACAAGCAACCCAACGAGCGTCAGGCCAATCGAGAAATATCGCCATGGCCGGCTCAGTTTGGACGAACGATACAGGCTCTCTTGTGACACTGTCTTCCCTTCTTGCTGCGGCCAGGAAGGCTCGTCCCTTGGCGGCGGAGGCGACTGTCGCGGGAGACCCAACCAAAGCCGCCGTTTGGTCGTTTCTCCTCGTGACAGCCCCGTTCTGATCAATCGACCGGCGAGACTGCCGGCTGGCTGCTCAGAACTCTCCCCCCGCCCCGGGAGCCGCAATTGCTGGCCTGTCTTTTGGCAGTTCGGCGACCAACGCTTCCGTGGTCACGATCAATGAGGCGACCGAGGCCGCATCCTGCAATGCAGTTCGCACCACCTTCGCCGGGTCGACGATGCCAGCCTCGATCAGGTCGACATATTCCTCGGTCTGTGCGTTGAAGCCGAAGGTCGGCGATCGCTGCTCCAGGATCTTCCCAACCACGATGGACCCCTCAACGCCCGCATTCTCCGCGATCTGCCGGATCGGACTTTCCAGCGCCTTGAGTACGATGTTGATTCCCGCCTGCACGTCGGCATTGCCATGGCTAAGCCGGCCGATGGCGGCCTTTGCCCGCAACAGCGCAACGCCGCCGCCGGGCACAATGCCTTCCGCGATTGCCGCTCGCGTGGCGTTGAGCGCGTCGTCGACACGGTCCTTCTTTTCCTTGACCTCGACCTCGGTCGCGCCACCGACGCGGATCACGGCAACGCCGCCCGAGAGCTTGGCAAGGCGTTCCTGCAGCTTCTCACGGTCATACTCCGAAGTGGTCTCCTCGACCTGCGCCCTGATCTGGGCAATCCGGCTATCGATATCCTTGCGCTTGCCGGCGCCGCCGACGATCGTCGTGTTTTCCTTGTCGATCCGGACGCGCTTGGCACGGCCAAGCTGCGACAGCGTCACATTCTCGAGCTTGATCCCGAGCTCATCCGAGATCGTCTGCCCCCCGGTTAGGACCGCGATATCCTCGAGCTGTGCCTTTCGCCGATCGCCGAACCCTGGCGCCTTCACGGCAGCCACTTTTAGTCCGCCGCGGAGCCTGTTGACGACCAGGGTCGCGAGCGCCTCGCCCTCGACATCCTCGGCGACAATCAGCAGGGGCTTGCCGGACTGCGCGACCGCTTCAAGCACCGGCAGCAAGGGATGCAGCGAATTCAGCTTGGCTTCATGGATCAGAAGATAGGGATCCTCGAACTCGACCAGCAATTTCTCCGCGTTGGTGACGAAATAGGGTGACAGATAACCGCGGTCGAACTGGAGACCCTCCACGACATCGAGCTCGGTGTCGAGGCTCTTTGCCTCTTCGACGGTAATGACGCCGTCATTGCCGACCTTCTTGACGGCATTGGCAATGATCTTTCCGACCGCGACATCGCCGTTCGCCGAGATCGTGCCGACCTGGGCGACTTCTTCAGAGGACTGGACCTTTCGCGCCCGCTTCTCGATATCCTTGATCGCTTCGGCGACCGCCAGATCGATGCCGCGCTTGAGATCGAGAGGATTGAGGCTTGCTGCTACGGCCTTTGCGCCCTCCCGAACAATGGCTTGCGCCAGCACGGTCGCGGTCGTGGTGCCGTCGCCGGCAAGATCGTTGGTCTTGGAGGCAACCTCACGCAGAAGCTGCGCACCGATGTTCTCGTACTTGTCCTCGAGTTCGATCTCCTTGGCGACGGTCACGCCGTCCTTGGTGATCCGCGGAGCCCCGAATGCCTTTTCGATGACGACATTGCGCCCCTTGGGGCCGAGCGTCACCTTGACGGCGTTGGCAAGTGTATCGACGCCTCGCAAGAGGCGATCGCGGGCATCGGTCGAGAATTTCACATCCTTTGCAACCATATGTGTTGTCCTTCGAGCAAAACTGTCCCTGCCGCGCGCAAGACTGCGCGGTCTGACATCGTTGAGGTGTTGTTGATGACGAGGTCTAGGCGATCACGCCGAGGATGTCGGATTCCTTGGCGATCAGCAGATCTTCACCATTGATCTTGACCTCGGTTCCAGACCATTTTCCGAACAGGACCCGATCGCCCTTCTTCACGTCGAGTGGATGCAGCTTGCCGGTTTCATCCCGCGCCCCGCCGCCGACGGCGACGACCTCCCCTTCCTGAGGTTTCTCCTTCGCCGTGTCGGGAATGATGATTCCACCCTTGGTCTTGTTGGTCTCCTCGATGCGGCGGATCACCACACGATCATGCAACGGACGAAAGCTCATCGGGACTACCTTCGAAGAATTCTGCGTTCAAGTTCGCGCATCAACCGCGCAATTTCGTCTTTGACGTCTTCAAAACGTTATGGTCGCGATGATTTCGTGTCCATGTCAAATTGCGCTGCTGAAATAGACGATTGCTGCCGATGCAGCGCGACGCGGAAAACGTTTCGGTTGGCGAAATGCAATGACACCCTGCAAGTCCTCGATGGCGAGACCCGCAGGGTGTCGCGCCGTTAAGCTGCAGCCTTGCCTTGCAAGTGCCGAACGCGGGGGATCACGTGTTCGGCGAATCGCGCCATGTTCTCGTCGACCGGCTGGAATTGCAGCATGAAGAGTTCGACACCAATCGCATTGAACTCGACGATACGCCTGGCGACCGTGTCATAGCTTCCGACCAGCCGCGCCGAGGTGCCGCCATTGGTCCCGACTCTTGCCTCCTTGGCCGCGGTCTTGAACATCTGCGCTTCGGGATCCGCATTCGCCACCAAGCGGGCGCGCTCCAGCTTGTCCTGCTCCGAGATAGCAAACAACTTCGTCAGCTCGGCTTCTGCTTCAGCATCCGTCTCGCGGGCAATAACGAAGGCGGACATCCCGAAGCGGATCGGCGCTCCAATACGCGGCCTGCGGACGACATCCTGGATCAGAGCGCGAATATCCTGAAGCGGCTGTCCATTCATGAAATAGACGTCCGCGGCGTGAGCCGCGAGCGCCCGTGCCGCCTCCGACTCGCCGCCAAGATAGATCGCCGGTCGTGGCCGGAACTGGTCGCGCGGACGCAATTGATAGGCCTCGATGCTGAAGTGCCGACCCTGGAAATCCACGCGATGGCCGGATGTCAGCCGCTCGACAATCTCGACCCACTCCCGCCCATAGGCATAGCGATCGTCATGATCGGGAAAGCCAATTCCCGAACGTTCCAGTTCCGGACGGTACCACGCATTGACCAGGTTGATGCCGAACCGCCCCTCGCTGATATTCTCGATCTGCAGCGCCATCTTCGCGAGCACGACCGGGTGCACCAGCAAGGGCTTGATCGCGGCAATCAGCTCGATCCGGCCGGTCAGGGCGGCAAGTGCCGCCGCGCCGGTCCAGGTTTCGAGCAGATCCTGGTCGTCACCGCTCGGATGAATGATGTGCTGCGCAAGCAGCGTGGAGTCATACCCGAGCGCTTCGGCCTTCAAAATCTGGGCACGAACGCGTTTCCAGGACGCATCGGGCGGATCGGCGGGATGATGTCGGGAGGCCCAGCTGCCATGGGTGAGCGCCCATACGCCAAATCGCAGGGGTAACGTCATCGATCGAGACCTCGCCGTCCAATCACTCGGCCGCCGCGCTCAGCGAGTCCCGCCGCAATGAAAGCTGCACAAGCGTCGGATTGCGAAGGATATCGAGCACCGGACAATGGGCGTCGACGACCTGCTTGAGACGCGCCAGCTCCGCCTCTGGGGCTGAGCTGTCGAGAATTACCTCGGCTTCGATCCCCTGAAAGCCCGCCCGGATGTCCGGTTGCACGTTGAAGAAGCCGCGCAGATCAATTGTCCCGGTGAGACGAACCGAGACACCATCAAGCGGAATGCCGAGCGCGTCCGCATAGAGCCGGTAGGTGATCTCCTGGCAGGACCCCAATGCAGCCAGGACGTATTCGACCGGGTTCGGCGCGGCGTCATTCCCGCCAAGGCCCGGAGGCTCATCCACCGCGACATGAAACTGGCGGATTGAAACGGCGCTATTGACACCATCACCGAGGCGCGACTGTGCATGGAACACGGCCTGAGCCTGCGCCGGGTCTACACCCAACGCAGCCTGGGTTCCGGTGAATACATCCTTGAACTTGAAGCTCATCGCAAGTCCCTTCGCTTGAGTAAGCTACGACGGCGAAATTGTGCGGCCGCATGGCTTGCTTATCAATCGAGCCACGACAAAAACGATGAACAGAGCCTCGCAGGTTGGACCGACAACACATTCGTTCCACGGCTTGACCAGTGTGAAGGAAAACCGTCGCAGTCACAGGCGCGTCGGTCCGCAAGCGACGCAACTTGCTGCCGTCTTACACCGTGCCGATCCGGTATTGGCCCGGCGGAGGCGTTCCGTTGACCGCGAAATCACCCACGATGCGATCCCGGTAAACGCGGGGGTTATGGTTGGTGATTGTACGCGCATTGCGCCAGTAGCGATCAAGCGCCAGATTGCGCGCTGCCGATGATGCACCCAAGGCATCGAAGAAGATCGTGGTCGCCTCCAGGATCAGGCTTGAGACAACCGTGACCGCCTGATCGAGCTCGAGCTCGGCGATGGCGACGGCTGCGGCGGTTCGATCCTCGTCACGAGAGAGCTGCGATTCATGGGCGCGCTGCAAGGCCTCGGCGACCTTGAGCACGATTGCCCCGGCCGCATAAGCATTGCCGCGTACCCTGCCCACCACCTGAAGTATCTGCGGGTCCGCCGCTACGCGATCGGCGTTGCCGTGGCTGAAAACCCGCGTCCGCTGCTTGACCAGGCGCGCAACGTCGTTGGCCGCGGCGCGGCCGATGCCGACGAGTGTCGCGAGATGCACGAGCTGGTAGAATGGATTGGAATATTTGAACCGTGCAGTCACCGGGACAACCTGGTTACCTTCGACCGGAACATCCTTGAAGATCGTCGTGCCGCTCGCCGTGAGCGCCTGACCAAAGCCGTCCCAATCGTCGAGCACCTCGACCCCGGGCGAATGGCGGGACACGACGACACCGACCGGCTCGCCATTCTCATGCTGGGCCGCGATGTTGATCCAATCGGCAAACAGCGTGCCGGTCGTGTAGTATTTCCTGCCGTTGAGCACCAGCTGCCCATCCTTGCTGGAAACAGTGGTCGAGAAGGCCTGCAGCTTGTTGTCGCCGACCTCGCTGTGCCCATTGCCGAACAGGGTCTTCTCACCGATGCGGCGCAGCCACAATTCGCGGCGCTTTGGATCGGCCGAGTTGAGCACATCCTCGGTGAAGCCAAAATGCGAGCGGAGCGAATTGGTGACGTTCGAGTCGGCCTCCGACAGTTCGATCAGCAGGTTGAACAGCTCCGGCAGCGTCGCGCCGGCGCCGCCAAACTCGTCCGGCACCCGCACGGTCGCGAAGCCAGCCGCGCGCAACGCCTTGATCTCGTCATAGGGCAGGCGCCGCTCAAGATCACGCGCGACGGCGGTCTCCCTGATCGAGCGGAACAACGGCCGAAAGGGTCCCGCAAGGTCTTCATATCGTGACGACGGGCCACTGCCCCAGGCTTGATCGATCTGCGTCATCGCTATCCTCCTGTTGCGGCCTCTGCCCCTTAAGCAGGGCCGGCGACGAATGCGCCGGCCGCTAGCGCCCTGGCGGACAATCCACGCTGGATATCCGGGACGGCGGCCAGCAGCGCCTGTGTGTAGGGCTGTTGCGGATGTCCGAGCACCGCCTCGACGGTCCCCTGCTCGACCAAGCGGCCGTTGTGGAAAACGAGCACCCGATCGGCCAGATGTTCGATCACGCCGAGATCATGCGAGATGAAGAGCAGTGCCATGCCAAGCTTCGACTGCAACTCCGCGAGCAAGTCCAACACCTGAGCCTGGATGCAGATATCGAGCGCCGACACCGGCTCGTCGCAGACGATCAGGGCGGGTTGGGCCGCCAATGCCCGCGCGATCGAGACCCGCTGACGCTGGCCGCCGGACAACGACCTCGGCCGGCGTTCGAGGAATTCGGCACTCAGACCGACGAGCTCAAGCAGCGAAACGATGCGTTCACGCTGTTGCTTGCGCTCCGGCATGCCCGCGAGATTCTCAGCGATGATGTCCTGAACGCGATAGCGGGGATCGAAACTGCTGAGTGCATCCTGCGGAATATATTGCAGCTTACGCCGGAGCGGCCGCCGCTCCGCTTCCGAGACCGTCGACCAGGGATGACCGAGCAATCGTACCTCGCCATCGTCGGGTGAAAGCAGGCCGAGAACGATCTTGGCACAGGTCGATTTGCCCGAACCCGACTCGCCTACGATGCCAACAACCTCGCCCGCCCTGACGTCGAAGCTAACGCCCTGCAACACAGTCGAACGGATGCGCCCCGTCGCCTTGGGCGAAATGTAGCTCTTGGAAATCATCTCGACCTCCAGAACCACCTCGCCGGCCTCGCGGCGAGCCGGCAACGGCTCACGCGTGATCGTAACGGCATCTCCGTTTCCGGCGTTCACTGCCGCGAGTTCAATTCGCGCCGACGCAAGCCGCGCTCCGCGCGAGCGGACCGACGGAACGGCCGCGATCAACTGCCGCGTATAAGAGTGTCGCGGCCGGGTCAGCACGTCACGGGTTGGTCCGCCGTCGACGACCCTGCCGTCGCGCATCACCATCACCCGGTCCGCGATTCCGGCGACGACGGCGAGATCGTGACTAATCAGCAATACGCCCGCACCTTCGCGGATTCGTTCCGCGAGCACCTGCAACACTTGCGCCTGCACAGTGACGTCAAGAGACGTGGTCGGCTCGTCAGCAATGATCAGATCGGGATTGGCGGCGATTGCCGATGCGATCAGCGCACGTTGTCGCAATCCGCCTGACAGCTGGTGTGCGTATTGCAAAGCGCGATCGGCAGCATTGGGGATGCCGACCTTGCGCAGCGTGTCCAGCGTTCGCTCTCGGATCGATCCGGGATCCGTCAGGATCCGATGGCTGGAGATCACCTCGGCGACCTCCTGGCCGATGGTCCGCAACGGGTCGAGCGAAACCAGCGCATCCTGCATGACGAGACCGGTGACCGTTCCGCGCAGCTTTCGCCAATCAGCATCGCCATAGCTGCGGACATCGCGCCCCTTGATCTCGAAGCGGCGGGCGCTTGTCCTGGCGCCCTCTCCGGCGAGGTTCAACAGGCTTCGCGCGGTCACGCTTTTGCCCGAACCGGACTCGCCGACCAGCGCGACGCACTCGCCGGGCCGGATCGTCAAATCGACGTCGATCACGATCGGCCGGCCGCCATTCACGGCGGCAAAGCCCACATTCAGGCCCTGGATTTCGACGAGCGGAGCAGCATGCTCGATCGCGGTTTGGTCGTTACTCATGCCACCCGACCCTCGAACTTCTTCTGCAGGAAATTGCCGATCACACCGAAGGCAATCACCGTGGCCGTGATCGCAAGGCCCGGAAAGACGCCCGGCCACCACGCCACACGCAAGACGTCCCGGCTTTCCGCCAGCATGACGCCCCATTCCGGCGTCGGTGGTTGCGGGCCCAAGCCCAGAAAACTGAGACCCGATACGATCAGGATCGTGCTGCCGATATAGACGGTCGCAATGATCGGGATGGCGACCAGCACGTTGGGCAACACGTGCCTCAGAAACACCTGCCACTGGCTCAGCCCATAGACTGTCGCCTGTGTCACGTAATCCGCGTCACGAACCAATTGGGTCTGCGCCCGGACCACCCGGCCGAACTTGGGAATGCCGGCGATTCCGACTGCGATCGCGATGTTGAGCATGCCCTGGCCGAGAAAGGTGACGATCAGCATCGCAAGCAACACGCCTGGAAAGGACGACAGCATGTCGAACAGACGTGACACGGATTCATCGAGGATCCGATTGCGCTGGCCGGCGATGATTCCGAGAATCACACCCAGACCGAGCCCGACGGCAACGCCGCCGAAGCCGATCAAAAGCGAGTACCGGGTGCCGTAGACGGTTCGCGCAAAGACGTCGCGGCCGAGGCGATCGGTGCCGAACAGATGCGCCCAGCCTGGCGGCTTCAGGCCCTCGCTGAAATCGCCGACGAGCGGATCGAAATGGGTGAATAGTGACGGCACCGTCGCCGCAGCGATCAGGAGCATCACGAATGCCACGGCCACCGCAAACGCGAGAGGCGGACGACGCCGAACCGCAATCACTGGAAGCGAGGTTTCGAACCCGACGAGGTCTTCGGGCCGATCGAGAGGGACGGCTTGCTCGAACGAGCGATGCGACGGCGCGGTCATTGAGCCCTCAATCTCGGGTCGATCAGCACATAAAGGATGTCGAGCAGGGTCGAGGCGGCGACGTGGATGAATGCAGCGAGCAGCACCACGGTCAGCACCACAGGCACATCATGCGTAAGCACGGCTCCGAGCGTCACCGTGCCGAGACCCGGCCGGCCGAATACCTTCTCGGTGATCACCGCGCCGCCGAGCAGGCCGCCGATCAGCCAGCCTCCCAAGGTTACCGCCGGCAGCAAGGCATGTCGCAGCACGTGTCGCCACCGGATGATGAACTCGCCGACGCCGCGCGCCCGCACCGTCGTCACGAACGGCTGGTCGAGCGTCTTCTCCATGGCCTCGCGCAGGACCTGCGTCAACAGACCCGCCGTCGGCAGCGCCAGCGTGATCGACGGCAGAACGATCGACTTCCACCCCTCGGCGCCCGATACCGGGAACCAGCGCAGGTTGAAGGAGAATGCCATCAGCAGCAGAATGCCGAGCCAGAATACCGGCGTCGAGGCGAACACCAGTTCGACGACTGATGCAATCTCTCGCGAGAAATTGCCACGGCCGGCCGTCAGGAGCGCGATGCCACCTGCAATCACGACCGCCAGCACGCCCGCGGTCAGAGCTAGCTCGACCGTGGGCAGCAGCTGCGAACCAACCACCTCGATCACGGGCTGCCGTAGCACGTAGGAGGTGCCGAAATCGCCGCGAAAGATACGGAACAGGAAATCGAAATACTGCTCTGGCAGACTACGGTTCAGTCCCCACTCGGCGGCAATCGCCTCGCGCAGGCCAGGATATTCGAGGTCTCCGGCAAGAATGTCCTGGATGCGCCCCGGCAGAGCATGGAGCGCGACGAATGTCGCGGTCACGCTCGCCCAGGCAACCACCAGGCTGGTGAACAGCCTGGATATGATACGGAACCACATCCAGCTGCCCTACTTTTTTGCGATCCAGAAGTCGTAAGCACTGGACGGCGAGTCGAGGCCAGCCTCGAAGCTCAAACCATTGACGGTGCTCTTGGCGGCCAGGAACCAGCTCGGGGCAAACAGCGGGACGATGAAAGCCTGATCGACGCCACGCTTCTGGACCGCGTCCGTCAGCTCCCGTTTGCGTACCGGATCGGTCGACGCAAGCGCCTCATCGATCTGGCCGGTGATCACCGGGTCCGGGTTGGGAATGTTGGCGTACAGAAATCCCTTCGAGCCCAGCATATCCCAGAGCTCGCGCGCCGGATCAGAGGGATTGTCCGTGTTCGGATAGATCGTCCAGGTGCCGTTGGCGTTGTTCTTGGCATATTCGCCGGCAGTGATGAGCCGCAAATTCAGATCCAGGCCCACATTCTTGCGTAGCGACGCTTGAACGCCCTGGATCAGGATGTCACGGTTGTCCCGGACATAAGGTTGGGGATAGCCGACCTCGATCGACAAACGCTTGCCATCCTTGGTTCGAAAGCCTTCGGAGTCGCGGCCGGTCCAGCCGGCTTCATCGAGCAGCCTGTTGGCCCCCGCAATGTCATTGCCCCAAGAGCCGACGAGCGCCTTGTTGTAGGCGGGATTGGCGGGCCCGATGATCGACCAGGCGCGAGGTACCGTTCCGAGATAGACCTGCTTGACGATCGGCTCGAGATCGAACCCATCGCGCAACGCGCGACGCACGCGAGCATCGTCGGCCGGGGAACGCGTATAGTTGATGTTGAAGGTAAAGGAGGTGCTGGCGCCGGATGGTCCCACGAGCAGCTTGAAGCCCGGCTGCTCGGCAAATAGCGGCGCATCGGTCGGCTGCACCCCCTCGATCAGGTCGACCTGCCCCGACGTCAAAGCGCCGGTGCGCACGGCATATTCGGGCAGGAATCGAAACGTCACGCGATCCAGATAGGCTGGGCCATCATGAGCCGCGTTGCCCGGTCCCCATTTGTAGGCGGGATTGCGAACGAATACCGCGGATTGACCGCGCGTGTAGCCCTCGAAGATGAACGGCCCGGTGCCTGCCAGCGCGCGTCCGCCGCCGCATAAATCACCCTTCTCCAGCGCCTTGGGCGAAATCAGCCCCAGTTTCACGTTCGATGTCGATTCCAGGAAGCTCGAGTCCGGCTTGGACAGGACGAGTTTCACAACGTAGGGTGAAACCACCTCGGCGTGATCGAAAGTCTGCAGAAGTGAGACCGCGGTTGCGGCATTCTCCGGCTTGAAGATGAAGTCGAAGTTTGCCTTGACCGCCGCGGCATCGAATTTCTCGCCGTCATGGAAAACGACGTCCTCGCGGAGCTTGTAGGTGTATTCCTTGCCGTCCGGCGAAATCGACCACTCCGTCGCGAGCCATGGCGCGAAAGTGCCGTCGGTCTTCTTCGCGATCAGCGAGTCGATATAGTTGCGCGCGACGAAGAACGCGGCCTGCTGGGATGAGCGGTGGGGATCGAAACAGGATGGCTCTGTCGTGACACCCCATGTCAGCGAGCCGCCGGAAACTGGCGCATCCGCTGCCTGTGCCGCATTTATCGCCAGCAACGCGATCGCAATTCCGTTTACGAGCAAACTATTGTTCTTCATTCGCGTCACCTGCATTTATTTTCCAATGCCTGCGTCACCGGCGCATCGAACATTTTCCATTTGGAGGATGGAGAATGTCTGTGCCTCAACCATTATTTGCAGGCATCGCTTCTGTTGCAGTGCGATCTAATTCGTGGCCGCGCATGAGCGCAACATGCAAACGATCGACACGCTGTCCGCAAGCGAAGTTTGAAAAATAATTCGCAAGCCTGCATCGTCGATGGATAAAATCGATCCAACACGATGCGAAGCCGGCAATCCGATGCTGCCCCGACATGACACGCAACGGCGGGTCTCCGAACATGCCCTGATGAGCGGGGAGTGATGCGGGGGACGTCGTCACGCCCGTCTCACCCAATTGGTTGAACAGAGAGAGCCTGCACCGATCTTCTGGGTGCACTCTGTAGGATCAGCCGGCGCAGCCTCACAAATTCAACTCACGGGCCGGGCCAGCCCGAGCGAATCCCGCAAGGTCGAGCCGTCATATTCTCTGCGGAATAAGCTGCGGCGTTGCAACTCGGGTACCAGCCGGTGCACCACGTCCTCGACGCCGCCAGGAAGATAAGGGATCTGCAGCATGAACCCGTCGCAGGCTCCGGCCTCGAACCACTCCTGCATGCGATCGGCGACCAGGCCGGGAGTTCCGGTGAATCCGCTGGTTGTACGCCCAGCGCCATAACGTTGCCCGAGCTCGGCGAGGTTGAGACCGGAGCGACGGGTGAGTTCGGAGACCTCGCGATAGTGCCCCTCGACTCCGGGGACATTGAGGTTCTCCGGCAAGACCTGATCCTGCGGAAACAGCGAGAGGTCGACACCGAGATGATAGGACAATGTCGAGAGTCCGGCCTCGGCATGGGCGAGCCCATAGAGCTCATCGTGCAGCGCTTGGGCCTGCTTCTCGGTGTCGGCGATCACAGGAACGATGCCAGGCAGCACCTTGAGCGAGTCCGGATCGCGGCCGAACCGCGCGGCCCGGGCACGCAGGTCATTCCGGAATTCGACGGCTACATCGATCAAGCCGGGAGTTACGAAGATGACCTCGGCCCAGCGCGCCGCGAAATCGCGGCCACGTGCCGACGCCCCCGCTTGGATGAAAACCGGACGGCCCTGCGGCGGCCGGCTGATATTGAGCGGACCCTGGACGTTGAACCATTTGCCGGCATGGTTGATCCGGTGTACCCGGGCCGGATCGGCAAACAGCGGCGCCTCACGATCGCGAACGAGCGCGTTGTCCTGCCAGGAGTTCCACAGCCTGGTCGTGACATCGAGAAACTCATCGGCTCGGTCGTAGCGTTCGTCGCGCGAGAGCTGCTCTGTCAGCCCGAAGTTGCGGGCTTCCGCTTCCTGGAATGAGGTCACGATGTTCCATGCAGCGCGACCGCCGCTGACATGGTCGAGCGTCGCCAGCGCGCGCGCCAGACTATACGGCTGAGTGTAGGTCGTGGAGATGGTCGCGCCGAGCCCGAGGTGCTTTGTCGCGCCCGCGATGACCGACAGCACCACCAGCGGATCGAGCCGTAGAGCCCCGAGGGCCCCGTAGCGGAGCTGGCTGTCCAGACTGCCACCAAGCGTATCCGGAATGGCGACAATGTCAGGAATGAAGAGCAGGTCAAACCGGCCCTCCTCCAGCAACCGGCCGATATTCTGGTAGTAGGCAGCGGACAGCAGGTCGCCTTCCGCTTTCGGATGCCGCCATCCGCCATGACTGCCCGAGACCGGGCCGGCGGAGACGAAGGCAGCAAGATGCAACTTCTTGGCAGTCATGATCAACTCACGGTCCAGGTGATTTCGACGGGCCCGCCACGCTTTAGCGTGTTATAGATCGGGCAGTTCGAAGTGAAACCGCCGACCAGCGTCTCGGCCTCACGCGGAGTCACCCCGGATAGCCGCACAGAGATGCGGATCGCCTCATACTGCGTGGGATCGCTGGCGTGACGCTGGAACGACACTTCGGTTCCCGCCTCGCGTAAGGCGATGCCGTGCTCTTTCGCGGTCTTCTGGATGAGACCGAGCGAGCAACTACCAAGAGACGACAGAAGCAACTCGCCGGCCGTGATTGCCTCGCCGGGCCCGCCGGCAGCGGCGCGCTGATCGGAGATAAAATGGTTCGTGCCTGCGCTGACCAGATAGCGGCCAAAGAGGCCGGTGGTCGCAGAGGTGACGAAGACCGTCTCGCCAGCCTGGGTACTCATGATACTTTCTCTGTGCCTTCGGTTTCGCGTCGCTGCCTATGCGCCGAGTGCCGAGGCGACGGCTTGCTTTGCCGCGTCGAATTGCGCGCCAAGCAGGAACGACCGTACCTCGACCTTGTTCGGCAAGACGCCCAGGGCGTGGAAATTGTCCGCCAAGTCCTGGGTAGATGCGGCAGCGGCCTCGTCGACCGGCTTCAACGCGACTGCCGTGGATTCCGATAGTCTCGCGTCGCGAACCAGCTTCTCGTACACCGCCTGTTCGGTTCCGTTGGGCGGGAAGCCGCCCTGAGAAGCCCAAAGCGCGACCGACTCCGCGGGATGCGCGAAGATATAGGCTTGCGTCTCGCGGATGATCTTCACGAACTTCGCAAAGGTCTGCGGATACTTCACTGCGACCTCGCTTCGCCCGACATAGAAGGCGTAGTCGTAGGTCTTGACGTCGGGCAACAGGCGCGCCTGGTCGCCGAGCTTTGTCAGTGCGAGGGCCGTAGCGGGCTGCCAGTGAATCCAACCGTCGATGCTCCCTTGCGCAAACGCCGTGAATGCGTCCGCTCCGCTCAGGCTGACCGCTTGTACGTCCGGCAATCTCAGCCCGGCGGTCTCCAGATATTTGATCAAGCTGTAGGTGCCAGTCGTCCCATTCTGGTGGGCAATCTTCTTGCCCTTCAGATCCGCCGCGGTCCTGATCGCGGAATTGGCCTGCACCAGGAAATCGACCTCGTCGGCGGGCAGCGGATAGGCCGCAAGTGGCACAATCGGCACACGCGCCGGAACGGCGTTTACAACGGCGGTTGCGGTCGCGAATGTGAAGTCGACTGCCCCAGCCTTCACAGCCTCCATCACGGGCAGCGAAGCGGTGAATCCTGGTTGCCAGATGATCTTCGTCCCGAGTTCCTGCTCGAGATCGCGACCGCCGGCTCCGGCCCGTAGAGAAGCCCAAACGCCGGTCCGGCCATCGCCGATCACGGCCACAGTGAGTCGCGGCGGAACCGCGTCGGCCGCATGCGCGAGCGACCCGCTGCGCAAGCCGGCGGCAGCTGCGACTGTAACGCCGGCCGACGCCAGGAATGTTCGCCGCGAAACGGAGCGACCACGCCTGACCATTGGACC
Organism: Bradyrhizobium sp. B097; assembly: GCF_038957035.1. Lineage (NCBI taxonomy): Bacteria > Pseudomonadati > Pseudomonadota > Alphaproteobacteria > Hyphomicrobiales > Nitrobacteraceae > Bradyrhizobium > Bradyrhizobium sp. B097. The sequence goes on along the minus strand of NZ_CP152412.1, from coordinate 1,378,801 downwards.
TCTCGAAGTCATACAAGTATCCTTTCGATGTGTCACGCGACCGCTGGCAGATTGCCTTCTGCCGTCAACAAGCCGTCGAGCAGCTCTTCCTTCAGGGCAGCCAGCGCCGGATCGCCGCGATGACGCGGACGCGGGCGGTCGAACACGAGATCCCGCGCGATGCCGCCGTCCCTGACCAGGAGCACGCGATCGGAGAGCAGCAGTGCTTCCTCCACGTCATGCGTAACCAGCAAGACAGTCCGAGGCCGTGCGGCGAGCAATTGCTCGAGCAGCAATTGCATCGCCGCGCGGGTGATGGCGTCGAGCGCACCGAACGGCTCGTCGAGCAGCAGCACGTCCGGCTCATGGATAAGCGCCCGGGCCAGCGCCACCCGCTGGCGCTGGCCGCCGGACAGTGCAACCGGAAATTCGGTTTCGCGCCCCTGCAATCCCACTGCGTTGAGAATGTCGCGAGCCTCCCGGTCCCGGCCCTTGAGGCCCAATCGAACATTGCCGAGCACCGTTCGCCAAGGCAGCAGGCGATCCTCCTGGAACATCAGTCGGACGTCCGCCCTGTGGCCGGTCGTACGCAGCTCGATACGGCCTGCGGAAGGCGGATCCAATCCCGCCACGAGGCGCAGCAGCGTCGACTTGCCGGCTCCGCTCGGCCCGATGATCGAAACGAACTGGCCGGTCGCGATGTCGAGATCGACCTTGCGCAGCACCGAGCGGCCGGCGAATGACTTGCTGACCGAGCGCAGGCTGACTTCTGCGCCGCTCATGGCGCCCCTCGATCGGCATAGTTCGGATGCCAGCGGAGCAGGCGTTGCTCAATCAGACGCGTGATGAGATCGGACAGCCAGCCCGCGATCGCATAGAGTATGATGGCCAGCATGATGATATCGATGCGGAGCAACTCGCGGGCATTCTGGACGAGGTATCCGACTCCGTCGCGCGAGGCGATCGTTTCGCCGACGACGAGCGTCAACCAGGCCACGCCAAGCGCATAGCGGATTCCGACCAGGATCGGCTGCAGCGCCGCCGGCAGGATGATCGACCACACAAGCTCCGCGCGCCCAAGTCCATAGCACCTGCCGAGCTCGATCAGCTTGGGATCGACATTGCGAATGCCGCCGACTGTGTTGATATAGACAGGGAACAGCGATCCCATCGCGACGAGAATCAGCCGCGGCACCTCGCCGATCCCGAACCAGAGAATCATCAAGGGTACAAGCGCAAGATGTGGGATCGTCCGGACCATCTGCAGCGAGCGGTCGAGAAGGTCGCGCGCCGCAACGAACAATCCGACGACCAAGCCCAACAACAGGCCGCTCGCAGCCCCGATGCTGAAGCCGATCGCGACGCGCCGTAAGCTGACCAGGATATCGTGCTGCAATTCGCCGCGTTCGGCGAGCTGACGCGCGGCGTTCCAGATGTCCAACGGTGCGGGCACAATGGCCGTCGAGACCAAGCCCGTAGCCGACAACCATTGCCAAACAGCCAGCAATCCCAATGGCGGCAGCCAAGGCAGAAGCAATGAACGCCACTGCACCGCTTGCGCGCGGGACACAGTCGCGTCGCTCTCGCGCGGCACATCCGCCACGACCGTCACCATCGGTGCGCCTGTTCGCAAGGCGACTTCCATGCGGACAACCGCTCGCGACGCCGCCTCGCCGGCAGACGAAGAAAGAAACGACGCATCTGTCATTCGTTCGATGTACTCCGTCTCGTTTGAGACGCAGTCAGCTTCGCAAACTCTTGCCTACAATTCGATGGGATTGAAATTCATTTTTCGACGTTTGACGCCAATGCCGTTCTAACCTGTACCGTAGTTTGCAGAACGTCCTTTCATGACCGTTGCTGACCTATCTTCCGGTTACTTGTTGCTGCAGAAAAGGAATGCCAAAGCCCGAGCATTCCCGAGCCCAGTCATGCCTTTCCGGCCGCGGCCATAATGCGCCGCGATCAATCGGCCCCAAGGCCCTCATAGCGGCAAAGCCGGATCGCCCCCATGGCGAACGAGGCGAACTAGGCCGTCTTCTGCCAAGCAGCATCACGGTCCTTCGTGAATGCAGACGTCACACCGCTTTCGATGGGACGATCGACCGGCAGGTGCGGCAACACCAGTTCGGCGAAGCGGTAGGCTTCCTCCAAAAGGGGCATCCCCGACACGATCAGAACCTCGATTCCTGCATCGCGATAGTCCTGAATGCGCGCCAGCACCTGCTTGGCGCTTCCGACGAGCGCCGTTCCCGGCCCATGCCGGACAAGCCCTATGCCGGCCCAGAGGTTTGGCGCGATCTCAAGCTCACGCAGGTCTTTCGGCTTGCGGCCTCCGTGCAACGCCGACATTCGCTGCTGACCAACGGAATCGATGCCCGCCACATAGGCCTGCGCGCCGGCGATCGCTTTCTCGTCCATGTGATCGTAAAGATCCTGTGCTGCCGCCCATGCAGCGTCCTCGGTCTCTCGCACAATAACATAGAGCCGGATACCGAAGTTGATCTTGCCCGCGCGTCCGTGGCGCGCGGCAAGCGCCTTGACTTCGCGTATCTTGACTTCGGCCTGGTCAGGCGTCTCGCCCCAAGACAGGTACGTATCGATGTGCTTGGCGGCAACTTCGTGCGCGGCCGGCGACGAGCCGCCGAACCACAACGGCACGCGCGGTCGCTGTACCGGCGGCAACGGAACACCCGCATCGACCACATGAATATGACGCCCCTTGAAATTGACCGTCTCTCCGCGCAGCAGGGCGGTCAGCACCGTCAGATATTCGTCGGTGTAGGCATAACGCTCGTCATGGCTGAGATGCACGCCGTACTGCGCCATTAGCTTGGCATCGCCGTTGACAATGTTGACCCTCAGCCGCCCCTTCGAAAACTGGTCGAAGGTTGCGATCATCTTCGCCAACAAGGTCGGCGACAGCAGCGGCGGATGAGCCGCGACCAGATGCTGAAAATTGTCCGTGAACGGAATCAGCGAAGCGCCCTGGATCCAAGCGTCGTGCGAACCGGTCGCCAGCAACGCGCCGGTGTAGCCGAGATGGTCGACTGCACGAGCCAATTGTTGAAAATAGGCATAGTTCAGCTTGCGCGCGCCGTCGGCGCGCCAGGGATAACGGCCGTCGGGGCCGGTGAGATACCAGAGAACTTCCATGGCAAACCTCTTCTTCGGGCAAGTGCGGACGTCAGGCGGCCGCAGAAAAATGAGTGCGGTCGACCGTATCGGTCACGTCGATCGCGTGCGGAATGAGTCCGAACTTCGCGAAGATATTCGCGTGGGCTTGCTGTTCAGCAAGAAAGCCATCGTCCGGCGCATCGACACCCCATGGGCGCGACATGAGTGCGGGCAGCCATTCCTCCGCGGAGCTACCGTTGAGACCAGCGAGCAGCGCCGCGGCCTCTCGGGGATTATTCGCCGTCGCCCGGTCTGATTCGATCAACGCGTTGAGCAGGGCGCTGACTGCATCGGGCCGGTCACGAAGCACTTCGCTCAACCCCCAGTAAACGGAGCGGTTGGAAAACGCCGCGCCGGGAGCTGCAAGCACGCGTGTCGTCACCTTGCCGGCGATCTGTGAATACAATGGATCGGTCGCGACGATCGCATCGAGCAGACCTTCAAGAAACGCGTCCTTGGCAGTGACGGGAATTATCTCGGAGGCGCACACGTCGCTCCAGCGAAGGCCCGCGGCATCAAGCTCGGCTGCCAGGAACTGCGTGTGCCAGGAAATTGGCATCAATCCGATACCTTTGCCCCTGAGATCGGAAAGGCTGCGAATGCCAGACGCTTCCCGCACCACCAATCCACCGCGCTCGGGTCTCGGTCCGGACATGCCGAAAACCGCTGTCGCAAGCCCTTCCGCCTTGGCGAGGATCGGCGGCGTCGCGCCCGTCCCCGCGAGATGCAACACTCCCGCCTTCAAAAGCGGGATGGTCTGCGAGCCAGCACCGTAAACAAAGAACGTCAGGCCCTTCTCACGTAACGCAGCGACCGATTTTGGCCTTCGCGCGAGAATGGATAGCGACAGGTTTTGAGGATGAGCTCCGACAACCAGCGTCATGAGACGGCTCCGTCTTGAGGAATGGAAAAGGACGACAGCTGTAGCCGCTCGTCCGGAGGCGCGATTTCGGTCACCAGATCGCGAATGAGCGCCTTCTTTGGCAGTGGCGCCAAAGTCGTGACACCTTCCTTGAGGCGTACCGTACAAGCGTAGTCGACCTTGCCGTCGATCAGCATCATGCACTCCTTGCAGGCGTTGGCATTGATGCAAGCGAAGCGGAACGCAAGCGACGGATCGGATTCGCGGCGCAGCACGCGCAGACCATCGAGCACGGATTGTCCGGGCTCGAACGTGACATCAAACGATTGCACGAGCGGCGCTTCACCCGGAATGCCGCGCTGGATCGCTAGTGTCGCCTTCATATCGCGTCCCTCCCCTGCAGCAGCCGCCCGCTTTGCCTGACGTCGATCCGTCCTTCGGTGAGCGCCACAATCTGATTGATTCGCCAAGCGCCCTCATCGAGGCCGGGATAATCCTCACGCTGATGTGCGCCGCGGCTTTCCGTTCGCGCCAGCGCTGGAAAGACCACGGACTGCGCGACCAGCAGCATGTTGCGAAGATCCAGCGAATCGACCAGCACGGGGTCGAATCCATTCGCGGAGGACACCGGCGTTTCGCCGACTTCTCGAGTCAACCGCTCCAACCCGCCGACCGCCTCACGGAGACTAGCTTCGCTTCGAAACGGACCTGCTTTTTCGGACATCAGGCCCTGTAGTTCCAGGACGCTCGCTGCCATGTTCGGCGCATCGCGGCGTTTTGCGCTGCGCAGCAGATCGACCGCGGGGCGCGCGGCTTCCGCCGTCCACGCATCGGCAGTATTCAACGCGCGGTTCGCGGCGCTGTGGCCCGCCCGAGCACCGAACACAAACGCCTCCGTGATGGCGTTGCCCGACAGCCGGTTGGCACCGTTGGCGCCGCCCACCGCTTCGCCGCAGGCGTAGAGTCCGGGAACCCGCGTCTCGAGCTTGTCATCCACGCGAATGCCGCCCATGTGATAATGCGCGATCGGCGAAACCTCGACCGGCTGACGCGCGAGATCGATTCCGTTTGCGGCAAGCCGATCGACCACCGGCCCGAACGCGCGGCGAATCTCGACCTCGGGCACATGCCGAAAGCTCAGATAGGCGCCCCCGGCGGGACTGCCGCGGCCGGCCTCAACCTCTTTCGAGATCGCGTAGGTGGCGAGATCGCGCGTCAGCACATACTTGCCATCGCTGCGCTGGTCGCGTGTTGCATAGTCCCCTTCGAACTCGCGCATCTCGCCATTCAGCAGCTTGCCGCCGAGCTTGTAGCGGAACGGGTCCCACATGATCGGATCCATGCCCACTAGCCGCGGCGCCAGATGTCCGATCGGAAAGAACTGCACGAACTCCATGTCGATGAGTTCAGCTCCGGCGCGCAGCGCGAGCGCATAGCCATCGCCCCCCATATTGGACGACGCACTGTTGCGGCTGTAGAGCCGCGTCAGCCCTCCCGTTGCGATCACGACGGCCTTTGCAGCAATCGTCACCGCACGCCCGGTCGTCAAGTGAAGGGCTGTCGCACCAACGGCTTCGCCGTCATGGAGCGCGATATCGACGATCGCAAGATCGCCAATCCGACGAACGCCGCTTGACCCGTTCAACCGCGTTCGCAACGTCCGCGAGACGGCAGGACCGGTGGAAAGAAAATCGACATAGACGCAGCGCGGCCGGTCGTGGCCTGGAGCCTGCGCCTGCTTGATGTGATTGTCTTCGCGCGCCCAGCCAATCTTCCAGGAGTCCATCTGGCGGATGCGTCGCGGACCATCCTCGCAGACAAGAGCGGCGAGTCGCTCGTCGCAAAGGCCGCGCCCGGCGGCAAGCGTGTCGGCAAGATGATTTTCCCAATGATCTGGAGTTTGTTCCCCGAGCGCCGCAGCGACGGTCATTTGCGCCATGACAGTGGCGCCGCCACGCCCGATCAGGCTGCGATCGGCCAGGATCACCGAAGCACCGGCACGTTCCGCCTCGAGGGCCGCATACATCCCGGCACCGCCGGCGCCGATCACCAGGACATCGGCTTCAAGATGCATCGCGGCCTCCTTCCGAGTTGCAGTTAACAGATGCCGGCATCTATGTGACGATCTTCTCGCCTGCCACCGTGAAGGTCATGTCGAGTACTGCACGCATGGCGACGGCCCTCACGGCGAAGCACGCCGGCACCGACGCCTTCGGCGGGCCTTTCGGAGACCGCGGTCATGCCGCAACCTCCGAGGTCGCAGCGCCGAGATAGGCCTCGACGATCGCCGGAGATTTCGCGAGTTCCTCCGCTGGTCCCTCCAGCACGATCCGGCCACCCTCGAGGACATAGCCACGCTTTGCAAGCGCCAGCGCCTTGCGGGCGTTCTGCTCGACAAGCAGCACCGTGAGGCCCTGCCTGTTCAATTCCCCGAGCAAGAGGAAAATTTCCGAGACGATGAGCGGAGCGAGTCCCATCGAGGGTTCATCCAGCAGCAAGACGCGCGGGTTCGCCATCAAGGCTCGGCCAATGGCCAGCATTTGCTGCTCGCCTCCGGACAACAGTCCCGCCGGCTGGCGACGGCGTTCCTTGAGCCGGGGAAAGCGATCATAGATTGCAGCCAGCGTATCTGCTGCGCCGCCGCCCTTGCGGCCGTAAGCGCCGACCAGCAGATTTTCTTCCACGCTCAGTGGCGCCACAACCTGCCGGCCCTCTGGCACGAGCGACAGCCCCGCGCGTACGATGCGCTCAGTCGAATGGCCCCCGATCGACGCACCGTCCAGCCGAACAGTGCCTTCCGCCGGGTGCAGCAGCCCCGCAATGGTATTCAGCAGCGTGGTCTTGCCGGCACCATTGGCTCCAACGACAGTGACGATCTCGCCGGCACCGACGCGAAGCGACACGTCCTTCAAGACCGCCGGGCCGCCATACCCGCAAGACAGTCCGGCGATCTCAAGCATCTTCGGCTCCCAGGTAGGCTTCGATCACTTTCGGGTTGGTCCGCACCTCCTCCGGCCGGCCGGAAGCGATTGGACTACCCTGATTGAGGACGTGGATCTCGTCGCAAACGCTCATCATCAAATCCATGTCGTGCTCGACCAGCAGCACGGTGACGCCGTGCGCTGGCAAACTCGCGATCAGATCGCGCAGCGATGCTCGCTCGCCATGGGTCATGCCGGCGGCGGGTTCGTCGAGCAGGAGAAGGCGCGGTTCAGATGCAAGCGCACGGGCGATCTCAACCCGCCGCCGATCACCGTAAGATAAACCGCCAGCCAGTGCGTCTGCGTGTTGGCTCGCGCCAACCTTGCGGAGCAACTCCAGCGCACGAGCGCGCCGGTCTATTTCAATTCGTCTCAACCGCGACAGCCGCAGCAGAATGTCGAATGCGCCGGCCAAGGGCGCATGCAGCGCGAGCGTGACGTTTTGTGCGACGGTGAGATCGGGAATGAGACGTATGTGCTGGAATGTGCGGGCGACCCCCCGTCGCGCCAGCGCGTTCGCGGACAGTCCGTGCACCGGTGCGCCGTCGAGAAGCACAGCGCCCTCGGTTGGCGCATCGACGCCGCTGATCACATTCATCAGCGTCGTCTTGCCGGAACCATTCGGCCCAATCAGCCCGATCACGGCGCCGCTCGACAGCGACAATGACACGTCCGATAGCGCCGCGACACCACCAAAATGGCGAGAAATGCCACGCAACTCGAGAAGCGCCGTCATGATGCCACTCTCCGTCGCCACACCGTTGGCAATGACACAAGGCCGGCCGGCAGGAACAGCACGGCACCGAGCATCGCCACGCCGATCAGGATTTCCCGCATCTGTGCGGAGAACCGCAGCGCCTCCGGCAGGACGGTCAGAATGGTCGCACCGATCACTGGACCCGCAATATTCCATGCGCCACCCAGCACCGGCGCTATCACGGTATCGACGCTACGCAAGAACCCGAAATCGCCGGGAGCAACGAACATGTTGAGATGCGCCGCCAGTCCGCCGCCAAGCCCGGCAATGGCGCCCGATGCCGTAAATAGCGCGAGCTTGAAACGCGCGACGTCATGGCCGGCTGTCGACACTGCCAGCTCATCGGCGGCGACTGCGCGCATGCGTTCGCCGATGGCCGAACGGCGCACCGCCCAGACAAGATAGATGACGAGCGCGAGAAGCAGCACAAGCTGCCAGGTCTCCGTCAACTTCGGAATGCCGAAGACCCCCAGCGCGCCCCCGGTCGCCGAATCCCAATTCAACGCAATGATCCGAATAACTTCGGTGAAGGCGAGCGTTGCCATGGTGAAGTAGTCGCCGCGCAGCCGTAACACGAGTGAACCGAGGCCAAAGGCTGCGAGTGAAGCAGCGGCAACTGCGGCAGCCAGCGCCGGCGCAAAACTCCAGCCCTGCTGCATGGTGAGCCAGATCGAGAGATAGGCCCCGACCGCCATCAGCCCACCCGTCGCCAGCGAGAAGAGGTTGACCCCGAGCAGCAGAAAGCAGCCGAAAGCGAGCACAGAATTCAGCAGGCAGAGGTCGATGACGTTATGATAAGCGTGGAAAAAGTCGATCATGCGCGTTTCGTCTCGCGCGTTGCGAACAGACCGGTCGGCCTGGTCAACAAGATGAGCAGGACCAGCCCGAAGCCAACCGCGTCGCGGTAACCCGAGCCGACAGCGACGACGCTCGCGACTTCGACCAGTCCGAGCAATAGCCCTCCGACCAGCGCGCCAAGAACATTTCCAAGGCCGCCGAGGATCAACACCGTCAGGCCTTTGAGCAAGATACCATCGCCCATGAACGGCGACACCGACTGGAACAGCAGCGACCACAAGACACCTGCCCCACCAGCCAGCGCGCCGGAGACAAAGAACGTCGCCAGCCGGACCCGGTCCACGGGCACGCCGACGAGGCGCGCGACCGTTTCGCTGAATGCCACCGTGCGAATGGCGCGTCCGAGATTTGTGAAACGCAGCAGCGCGGCGAGTGCGATCACCATCGCGAGCGCTGCACCGATGGCGACAATCTGCAGAAGCTGCAACCGTGCGCCGAACAGTTCAACCGCGGCTCCGGCGAGAGCGTTGTCCGGATAGCGTACGACTTGCGTGCCGAAAATCTCCTGTGCAAGGCCGATCAGGATGCGGGCGAGCGCCAGGCTTCCGACCATGCCCATCCAGCGGTGCGCCCCGCGCCGTTGCAAGGGCCGGAACACCAAAACCTCGCTCAACACACCGAGCAGGCCGGCAGCGCCCGCCGCCGCGAGGATCGCGAGCGGCAGGGGAAGCGCAAGCTTGCGGACGACTTCGAGTCCCACATACGCGCCCCACATGAAGACCGCGCCCTGCGACAAGTTGAGAACGTTCATCACGCCAAAAACGAGCGTGAAGCCAATGGCGAAAACGGCGTAGACGGCGCCCAGCGAGAGGCCGTTCACCAGTTGCTGCAAGAGCATGGCACGACTCAGCTTGTGGCCGCGGCGACGAAAACCTTGTTGGCGCCGTCGCCGATCAATACCTTCGGCTGGACCGTCGCGTCGCGCTCCGCCGACCAGCCGAACCGGCCGAGTACACCCTCGAAATCGCTGATCGATGCCAGCTTGTCGCGCACCAGCCTGCCGTTCGTCACGTCATCCGCGCGGCGGATAGCCTCGGCGAGAAGATAGGCCGCGTCGTAGCCCTGCGCCGCATAGATATCCGGCGTCGAGCCATAACGCTTGTGGTAGGCATCCACGAACGCCTTGCTGCGAGGACTGTCGAAACCGGCGAACCAAGCCGCGCCGACAATGATGCCGTCTGCTGCCGGGCCGGCCAGATCGAACAACTTGGACGAGATGTTCGCGTTGCAGCCGATGAATGCGACTTTGCTGTCGAATCCGAGCTGGCGCGCCTGCCGCAGGATGGCGGCGGCTTCCTCGGCAAGCGTACCAAGGATAATCGCATCCGGCTTTTGCGCCAGGAGCTTGGTGAGCTGCGCCGAAAAATCGACATCGCCCCGCTGATAGCTCTCGACGCCTACCTGCTCGAGGCCAAGATCCGCCACCGCCTTCTTCTGCACGTCGTGGGCGCTGCGCGTCAGAGCGTCATCAAGCCCGTAGACCAGCGCAACCTTCTTGATGCCATGCTTCTGCACGGCGTAGCGAAGAACGGTCGGGAACACCTGATCTTCCGGAACGCTGGTGCGGAAGATGAAGTCGCCAATCTTGGTGAGGTTCGGAGCGGTGTTCGAGCTTGCGATGACAGGGATTCCTGCCTGCTGCGCGATGGGATTGGCGGCGAACGCAGAGTTGGAGAGAGTGGGCCCCAGGATTGCAACGACCTTGTCCTGCCGGATGAGCCGCTGGAATATATTGACGGTCTGCCCGCGATCGGCGCCATCATCGGCATGGATCGCTTCCAGCGTGATGTCCTTCAAGGTCTTTGCGGCATTGATTTCCGCGAAGGCAAGTTCGATGGCCTGTTTCTGCTCGGTGCCGTAGAGCGCCGCCGATCCGCCGGTAGTGGACTGGACAAGACCGATCTTCGCAACGCGCACGCCTTGCGCGAAGACACCGGAGCCGGACAACGCAGCAGCGCCGCCAAGAGCTAAAACCGCGCGGCGGGAAAGGGAAATGGAAATGGAAATGGAAGCCATGCCTGATTCTCTACACTGGACATCATGTGTGGTCGGGAGGCCTGTGTAGAACCCGCAAAAACAGTGTCAAGCAATTGAAGATGAAAGAGAAAATTTCCTTGAATAGCAATCGGAACGAGAATGATCGATCTGAGCGGCGGCAATTTTGTGCAAGTTCGTGCGTCGCTCGGCACGTGGTCACGGCACGCTTTAGAGAGCCGCGCCATCAAAGGAGCGCTACAACGCTCTCGGTCGACTACGATTTGTCCGCCATGCGGGTGCTGAGATGCGGCAGCAGGACATCGAACTTGGCAAAGATAAGTGAGGACAGGACGACGATCGCCGCCCCGATCACTGCTTCTGCACTGTGAGCCGTACCGTAGATGTAATGCTCCCCGATCAAGGTAACGATCGGTACAAAGTAAAATACGACACCAACTCTCGAGGCTGGATGTCGCGACAACATATATAAGAGCAGTACGTTCGCACCAACGGACACGACCAAGATCATCCATGTCGCAGAGACCAGGAAGCTGATACTTGGGGTGGCGTACCAGCCGGTCACCATTACGATCGCGCCAAAGATCAGTACTGAGCCGATATACTGCCACAGGATCGAGCGGGCCACGGTGACCCCGATCTGTTTCTGCAAGGCGGTCCCTACCGTAATAGCCGCAAGCGCAACTACCCCGAAAGTAAGTCCCAGCACCGAACCATCACCTAACTCGCGTGTACCGGCAACCGCCAATACCAATCCGAAAAATCCTGTAAGCAAGAGCGCCTTGCCCGCCCATGACGTCCGTTCCCGGGCGACAAATGGCGTCAACAAGGGCTGAGCACCAAGGATGATAGTGAGTGTGCCGGGTGACAGTTTGTGAGCGATCGCCAGAAAGTACGCGCCTTGGTAGCCTGCCTGCAGCAAGACGCCGACAAAGACCGCCCAGAGAATGATCCGACGAGGCAACATTAAGGCGGCGCGAAGGTCAGATCGGAAGCCGATGGCCAAGACGACCGCGAGAACGAGCATTGCGCCGGTGGAGCGGATGGCGAGGAACGTCCAGACGGACGAACTCATGAGGCCAAGCTTCACGAAAATGGCACCGCTGCTCCACATGACCAGAAAGAGCAGCGGGGCTACGACATTCATCGAAGTGCGTTCATGTCCAGGAGTTGAGATCAAAACGCGCATTGCTGTGGGATGACGCCCCGGACTTGGGGATGAGAACGCTTTTCCACTGACCGCGCGAGGTCAATCTTTCCCGGAAGTGACCGTCCTTTTTCGAGGACGGCCAGATGACCCGTCGCATAGTGAGATGAGCAAACTATTGAGGCGTGCGCACCAAGCCCTGACTTCGGAACAATCCCAGTCATGCCCGACCACACGGCCTCCAGAGCTATAGTTGGACATCGCCGTAGCACGGTGCCTTGCCCCATAGGTAGAGTTGATATCCTCGTCGCAGGCCAAGTCGAAAATATGGATCCTGTTCGCAGAGCGAGACGGCTTCGTTCCGATCTTTCACTTCCAATACCCACAATCCACCACCGTACCATTCGTCCGGCGAATTCCGTAGCCCGCCGGCGAGAAGGATCCTTCCACAATTTTGCGCAAGATAGGCAAAATGATCTTGCGAGTGCTGTTGCCGTATCCAGCCCTTTTCGGCTTCAGGATGGTCCTCAAAGATTGCAGCCCATCTCGTCATCCAATTGCTCCACCGGCTTGAGGGTTGGGAATGCCGCGAATGGTGCGCACACTAACACTGCCTGTTTCTTGTCCGTCCAATTTGTTGGAATGGCCATCGCACTTCGTCGTCGTTTCTGCTCAAGCTGGGACGCCGAGGGTCAGCACTTCGCCGTCATGGGGGATCAGAAATCGTTCGGCAGCGATGTTCTGGGCGAGCAACTTGTGCCGCAGGTCATCTCGGCTGACGGTCGTGTGATCAAGAGCCTCCAAATGGGTCGCAACGATAGTCGGGCGCGAAAAGATCCTGCCGAGCGTCACGGCTTGCTCTGCATCCATGGCTATCGGTTGCCCCTCCCAGAGCGCACCGGACGGATGAATCACGATGATATCCGGGTCGGTGCTTCGAATCGTCTCCTCGACCGGCGGGTAAAGGACCGTGTCGCCCACCCAATAGAGGCTCGGCTCGCCTTCCAGTTCAACGCTGAACCCCATGACCGGCCCCATCTTCTCGACGTCAGGGCCGAAGCCATGCCGACCTTTGCGTCGGGTGAGCTTAACGCCGCGCCAAACAAGGTTGTCGTGAAGTGGCGTGACCTTTTCGAAGCCAAAGGAGCTTGTCTTGGTGTCATCTCCGGGTTGGCAGACGATCGGCAGATCCTTGGGGACCAGACCTTGCGCCACGGGATCGAAATGATCCGAATGGAGATGAGAAACGATAACGAGCTCGACGCCGTCCAGGGCCTGATCGGTGCTCACGGGGAGGTCGACCAGCGGATTTGGTGAGCGTCCCGCAATGGAGGGGCGGCTGTGCTTCGGAGCGAAGAACGGATCGATGAGTATCGTCCGCTCGCCGAGAGTAAGCTTCAATGTTGCGTTTCGCAGGAGTTGCAGCTTCATCCGTCATTTCCGTTGCTAATAGAGATTTTTTTGCGCGTCGGCTTCAATTCGCGCCTCGATGTCCTTGACGGTAAGACCCGCGGGCTCGGTCTGATCGGAAATCATCTGTCCGAGCGACGGCAGCTTGGCCCGATCCAGCCGATAATCATCCTGCCAGAGATGGCTGCGCTTGAGCGCCTTCGTACAATGAAGGAATGCTTCCGTGACGCTCACGATGATGGCGAGCTTCGGCATCTTGCCGCCGACGGACATGGATTCGAGGAGCTTCTGCGAACGCGTGAGACGCGCCGTGCCGTTTACCCGTAGCAATTCCTCGATGCCAGGAATGATGAACAGCAGCCCGATTGCGGGATTGGCGAAGAGATTCTCCATCGTATCGAGGCGGTTGTTGCCGGGCCGATCCGGAATCGCCAGGTGATGGGGATCGAAGATATGCACAAACCCCGGGGCATCCCCCCTGGGGCTGACGTCGTGGCCGCGCTCGGGATGCGAAGAGCCGATGATGACAAGCGGCGCATGCGCAATAAAGTTGCAGCAATGGCGATCCAGCCGGTCGAGCAGCTTGGCGCGCATCAGCGCCGATGGCGCAAGATACGGTGGCCGCAGTTCCTCAGCAGACGTGAGATAGGTTAACTCCTCAAGCATCGGCGGAGGCTCCTCGATCCAGTCAATCCCTGACGTTGCGCGGATAGGTCTGCTTGGCCGCGTCGGCCGCGGCCAAATCAATGTCAAGGCTGATGATTGGATTGGCCTCGCTCGTGCGCGCAAGGATGTCCCCGTCAGGAGCCACGATCCAGCTCCCGCCGGCAAGGCTGCCGCCTCGGCGATTTGCCGTGACCACGAAGGCGCCGGCCGCAATCGCCGCCATCCGCGTCGCCACTTCCCAGCGCGCATGACCGCCGGTCGCTCGCGGCACCGCAATCAACTGAACCCCAGCCTGCCCGAGGCAGCGCGCTACGGTGCTCACCATGATCTCCGTACACACCAGTTCGGCGAAACAGAGTCCGCCGTCCCGCACCGGCAGCACGTTCTGTGGCCCGCGCTCGAACCAGGTGGCTTCCCAGCCACCTTCCTGCTGGGGAAGCCACGCCTTGGGCCTGCCTCGGACGAGACCGGTCTCCGGTTTCCAAAGAAAGGTCTCGTTCCACCGCCGTGTATCCACCTCGACCGCCCGCGTCCCGACGATACGCTTCGCCGTGAGGTGCTTCAGCTCGTCCGAGATCCCGGCATGCGTGGCAACGGCTTGACGCCAGACCGCCTCGCCGAACACGGGACTTTCCCAAAAGCTGTCAACGCCTGCCAGCTCGGGAAGGACCAGGAGATCGACGGGCGCTTTGGTGAGTTCACCTTCGAGCCTGCGCCACATCGCCCCTGCTTCATAAGCACGATCGGGAAATTCGCAGGTCGCTACTCGAAAGCTCACAGTGTTCTCCATCTCGACCGAGATCTTGTGACGAGCGAGGCGGATTGACCAGTGGCACGAATGCCGTATAGCGTTAAGATAATGCCATTCCGCACCCGCGCTACCCAGAAACCAACTCCGCCACGACGGGAGCGACTTGTCGCCGTGCTCGTCTATGATGGCGTGAACGCTTTTGAGCTTGGGATGGCCGTCGAAGTGTTCGGCCTGACCGATATGGGGGCTGACTGGTATCGCCTCGTCGTTTGCACCGAGCATCCAGGACGACCGCTTGTTGCGAACAACGGCATCAGAATTGTCGCCGAGGTCAGCCTGAAGACACTGGCGCGGGCCACCACAATCATCGTTCCCGGATGGGAGAATATTGAAGACACACCATCCGTAGCGCTGCTCGACGCGCTCCGCCGTGCACATCGACGGGGTGCGAGAATCGCATCCATCTGCGCCGGCGTGTTTGTCCTCGCTGCCGCCGGATTGCTCGATGGTCGCCGTGCCACAGCGCATTGGGCGCAAGCCGAACTGCTCTCACGCAAATATCCAACGATAAAAGTCGATCCTAACGTGCTCTACGTCGACGATGGCGACATCATGAGTTCGGCCGGGCGGGCTGCAGGTCTCGATCTGTGCCTCCACATCGTCAGACGAGACTATGGCGCGCAGATCGCCAACCAGGTCGCGCAGCGGCTTGTCGTGCCACCTCATCGCGAAGGCGGGCAAGCGCAGTATATTCCGCAACCCGTTCGCAAGGCTGAGGGCGATGCGCTGGCCTCCGTGTTTGCGTGGGCGCAACGCCACCTCGATCAAGACCTGGCGATCAACGGTCTCGCTTCGCGGGCAAGAATGAGCCGCCGCACCTTCATCCGACGGTTCGAGGAAGCAACCGGCATGACACCTGGCGAATGGGTGGTGCAGGCACGGGTGTCGCGGGCTCGGGAGCTTCTCGAGGCGACGCAGCTTCCAATCGAAGGCATCGCAACCGCCACGGGGTTCGGTTCGGTCGAAGCGCTGAGGCATCATTTCAGACAGCGGCTCGGCACGAGTCCCGTGCGCTATCGCGCTGTCTTTCAGGCGTCCGCCCGCTCTCAGGCTGGCGCGGACAGTCGCTGAGCTATCGCCCTTTCCTTTGCCAACCGAACCCGCGACCGCTCATCCAATGCCTATATTACCTAGACGGCACAGTTCACCGTCTTCACGGACCAGGTCGTGCCGCTGCTGCGCAAACGCGGCCCGTTCCGAGGCGAGTATCGCGACGGCATGCCGCGCGACAGGCTCGGGCTTGATCCAGTACCGAGCCGTTTCGACCGCCCGATGCCGCAGCGGCGCTCGGCGTAAACCGACTTCTCGCCAAAACGGCGAAAACAACCCCATGCACAGTGGCCGAGCCGTGTCAGATCAAGGGCTTGCACGAATAGCGATGTGCGCACGGCAACACGTCGGACCAAGCCGTTTGACACGTCGAACAAAACACCTGCATGATGCTATCGTCGGAGCATAGGGCGATGGCGAGATGGATCTCGTGACCTTCGCAACAGTGCACTAGCGTTCCATCGGTTCCGCTCGCGGACGAAGGTCGGCAGCGGAGCCGCCAGCTCTCCGGAGTAGTCTGGATGCCGATGACGCCCCAAGACGACCTGCTTCTCTGGCATGCCCTTCATCGTCTCGAGGTGACATATTGGTATGACGTCGACTTCAACGACGGCCGCACGGCGCATGACTTCTTCACGCCGGACGGCGTGAAGATCGTGGGTCACAACCGGTTTGAAGGACGTGAAGAGATCCGCGCATTTTATGAGTGGCGCGCGAGTCAAATCGGCGAGAAGGCAGCGGATCGACTGGCGATCAGTGGCGTGAAGGCCGTGCGCCACCTGATCACCAATCTGTACGTCGTGTCCAGCAGCGAACGCTCCGCGACAGTGGTGGGCATCATCGTGTTCTACGGTGGTCTGACCTATCCATCCACGCGACAGTCAAATCCTCCAATGATGGTGGCGGATTTGATCAATGAGTGCGTGCTGAACGACGACAATTCGTGGCAGTTCAAATCACATACAATCCAGCCGGTATTCATGAGCGCCGCTCCACCTCCATCGATGGAGATCGATCCTATTTTCCTAAAGGACACCTGAGAGGACGCACCCGATTTCGTCGCCGATACGCCGCGGCGACGTCAGCTCTTGGGCTGATGCCAAACGATATCGGCAACCGCGACCTTCTTGGGCACAATGCCAAGTTCATAAAAGGCGTCAGCCAATTGCTGTTGCTGAGCGACCTGCGCTGAAGTCACCTCACCGAAGGTAAAGCTTGCCCGTGCGAAGGCAGCGCGCCATGATCTCTCGTCGATGCTGGTGGCGGCGGCAGCCAGTTTGGCCAGTTCATCACGATGTTGGCCGGACCACTCCGTCAGCTTGCCGATCTCGTCCAGCGCAGCCGACAGCACAGCGGGATATTTGTCGGCGAAGTCACGGCTCGACAGGTAGTACGAGGAACTGGCCAGCCGCTTGTCGGACGTGTCGGCAATAATGCGCGCATTGTAGCGCTCCTGAGCGATCGCGTAGAACGGATCCCACACCACCCAGGCATCAATGGTACCGCCGTTAAAGGCGGCAGTGGCGTCTGCAGGCGCCAAATAGGTCGGCACGATATCCTTGAGGCCCAGGCCGGCCAGCGCCAGCGCCTTGACCGCTACGTTATGGGCGCTGGAACCTCGGGCGAAGGCGACGCGCTTGCCCTTGAGTTCTGCCAGGGTCTTGATAGGCGAATCGTGTTGCACCAGCACTGCGTGCTCGGCGGACGGCGTGGACGCCACATATACCAACGGGGAGCCGGCGGCTTGCGCGAAGATAGGTGGTGTGTCGCCCACCGAACCGATGTCGATAAGCCCCGCGCCAAGAGCTTCCAGCATGGGGGGACCGAACTGAAATTCCACCCATTGGACGGCGTCCACACCCAATGGCTTCAGCCGCTTTTCAATCACTTGCTGCTCGCGCCCCAGAACCAAAATGGCTGCGCCCTTCTGGAAACCGACCTTGAACTCCTTCGGCACGACGCCGCCCGGCGCGGCGATACCGACGCGTGGCGAAAGCAAGGCCGTACCAAGGAGACCGAGGCCGCTGGTGATGATCTGACGTCGGGAAGTGGACATTGTCGTTCCTTGGCTCGCGGGTGGTCGCTACGGGAAGCGCGCTCGATATCCGACCGTGCGCGGACAGAGCTTCTTTGTAATCAGCCGCATCGAAAAAAGGCTTTCGTCCTTCAATCTCGCAATGAAAGAGTGTTGCAAAGACACGCTCGTTTGCATGCCAATCTTACTATGATGAATGGATTGGGCCCTCAGTCCGCCGGCTTCGGGGCCAAGAAGGACCTTCGAAGCTACGAAAGAAGGGGCATCAGGTATCGCGGCGAGCGTCGACGCGACACTCTCGTCACATGTTGTCTTCCTCTCTATCAAGGGGCCAAAAACCGATGTCACATTTCCCAGAAGCGCCAGGAACGCGAAACCCAATGCCTTAGGGCTCTCGCTTGGCGAGCACTCTACGACTGCGGTCAACGCCGAACGCCCAATTGATGAATCCATCCGCCCGTCTCATGCCTCAAAACGCAGGGATTTGGCCGGGCAACTTGTCCTTGATGAGTTGTCGGATGGTGTCGTTCTGATAGGCCTGCACCAGCTTGGCGACCCAGGGGGCATTCTTGTCGCGCTCGCGGACGGCGATGAAATTGTTGTACGGATTGCTGACGGAGGATTCGATCGCGATGGAATCCTTGCCCGGGATCAGCCCGGCCGGCACCGCGTAGTTGGTGTTGATCACCGCCGCGTCGACGTCGTCAAGGCTGCGCGGGAGCTGCGCCGCATCGATCTCGCGAATCTTGAGCTTCCTCGGATTGTCGACAACGTCCAGCACGGTCGGCAAGATGCCGACCCCATCCTTGAGCTTGACCAGGTTCTGAGCCTGGAGCAGCAGGAGCGCGCGGCCGCCGTTGGAGGGATCGTTCGGAATGCCGATCGACGATCCGTCCCTGATCTCGGCGGCCGATTTTGCCTTTTTGGAGTAGAGGCCGATCGGCGCAACGATGGTCTCACCCACCGGAGTGATCTTGTAGCCTCTCGTCTTGGTCTGATTGTCGAGGAACGGCTTGTGCTGGAACGCATTGGCGTCGAGATCACCGGCATCGAGCGCAGCATTCGGCAGCAGATAATCGTTGAATACCACCACCTGGAGGTCGAGCCCGTCCTTGGCGGCGATCTCCTTTACCTTGGCCCAGACGATTTCGGAATCGCCGCCGGATATTCCGACCTTGATCTTCTGATCCGCAAAAGCAGGTGCGGCAAAGAGAGCGAATCCGGCAATAAGTGCGAGCAGGCGATGTTTCATTGTTGTGCGATCTTGCATCTGTGTTGAATGGAGGTAGCGTATAGTGCGAAAAACTCTCCGCGCGCTCGATGAAGGACGCGTCAATTGCGATCGAGAAAGCTCTGCACTTCGCGGAAGAGCGCGTCGCGTCCCGTCTCGACCTCTACGAAATGCGTGGCGCGCGGAATCTCGATCAAGTGGCGCACCGCCGCATTACGCAGAAGCGCGAACAGCGCCTGCGACTGGCTGAGCGGGGTCAGCTCGTCCCATTCACCGCGAATGATGAGCGTCGGCGCCGAAATCTTGCCGGGATCGTAGATTGCCTTGTTGACGCTCCAGTACTCGGCGCCATCAGCCACGACGCCGGTCGGAGAACGGAAGCGCGGCGGATTATGCGCCTTGGCATCGGGCTGGGCCGAGAGAAGAGCCTGCTCCCAGATCTTCTTCGATGCCGGGGGGAAGATCGCCTCGGCCTGCCCGTTCGGTACGCCGGTCTGAAGGCGCTTCAGCACCGCGTCGACGGTCCATTCCTGCCAAGCCGCTTCCGGGATCTTGCCGCCGGACGATGAGAGCCAGGGCGGTGCCAGCAGAACCAGGCCGGCGACATGTTGCGGCTGTGCGGCTGCGTAGCTGCCGGCGATCAGCGTCCCCCATGACCAGCCGATCAGCTGCAATTTCGATATCTTGCGCTGGGCGAGGATGTGGTTGACCGCGGCACCGAAATCTTCGACCCCCTCCCTGGTCGTTGCAAATGGCTTCGACTGGTCCGTGGGAGGTGTCGAGCCACCGTAGCCCCTGACGTCGACAAGCCAGACATCGTAGCCATGCGATGCGATGTAGTCCGCCCACGATCCTTGCCCCAGAGCCAGATCGAAGACGGTTTCCGATGGCTGCGTCGACCCGTGGACATAGAGGACCGTGCGCGAGGCGTCGAACGTCGCGAGGTCCTTCGGGTGCTTGTTTCGCAGGAAGATCTGGACGCCTGGTGTCGCCGACGCAACATGATAATCCTGCGTGACCAGTTGGCGCGGTTCCTTCGCCGAAGCCGGCAACCACGCAGCCGAGAGTGATACCAGCAGCGACGACAACAAGCGCTTCATGCGAGCTTCCTTCGAGACGCGATGGATTTCATCCGGATTTTGCGACGCGCATTTGGGCGTTCACGCCTGCCGCCGTCAATTCTAAATAGGCTCGCGAATTGAGAACGATTCAGTTCTGCTCCGCCCGCAGACGGCGAACTTCATCAACGCAGCTTTCGGCGTCTTCGTGAGAATGAATTTCATCCATCACGTGCGACGGAAGCGCAATTCATTGCGTTCGTTCGTGGCACGCTGAAACGAATATCTTATTTTTCGACCGCGATTGACTCGACGCCATCGCGGTGACGATCTGCACGCATCATTCACGAAGGTGCACCATGACGACAAATATTCGCACGGGTAGGCCGGGACGACGTGACGTGCTGCGACTGGGCCTCGGCGCAGTTGCGTTGTCACTGACGGCAGCACGCAGCCGCGCGCAGACCACGGTGAAGCCTGATGTCGTTCGCATCGGCTATCTGACGGCGGCGCGAGCCTGGGTGGTAGGCAAGACCGACGGCAGTTTCGACAGGTCGCTTGGTGTCAAGGTCGAGTGGGTGCCGTTCCCATCGGGTGGACCGGCGCTGTCGCTGCTTGCCGCCAAGCAGATCGATTTCGCGATCTTCGGTAACACGCCGATCGTGGCCGGGCTTTCGCGCAAACTGCCCATTCAAATTCTTGGCTCGCCGGAGATCGTCGCCACCAGCGAGCGGCTCGTCGCCAAGCCGGGCATCACCACGCTCAGGGATCTCGAAGGCAAGCGCATCGCGGTTGCTCCCGCCTCCACGATGGCCTTCGCGCTTGAAGCCTTGATCCGGATCAACAAGCTCGATGCCAGCAAGATCAAGCGCCTGCCCCTGAGCCAGCCGGACACGATCGCGGCCTGGAAGCGCGGCGACATCGACGCGACTTACATCAATGGTCCGTTCTGGGCGGAGCTTCTGGCGGACGGCGGCCAGCAATTGCTGGTCTCCGAACAGTTGCAGCCCTCGGGCGTCTTTGTCTGGAACAGCGCCGTGGTGCGGAGCGAATTCGCCGAGCGATCCCCCGAGACAGTGGTGGCTTGGCTGCGGACCGTTCAAGCTCAGTTCGATCGATACCGGTCCGATCCGGAAGGCGTGTCACGGATTCTGGCGAAGGATTTTGGCGCACCGTTCGAAGCCGTGCGCGACACCCTGGCCGGGCTGCGCTATCCCACCTTCCAGGATCAGCTCGGTCCGAAATATTGGGGCGATGGGCCTGGCGCCGCAAAGGATGCACCGCTCATCAAGGCGCTCGGCGATGCCGCCGCCTTCCTGGCCGAGACAGGCGAGATCAGGCGCGACGACGTCCCCGCCTCGTTTGTCCCCGCGGTGAACTACGCATTGCTGCGGCGCGCGTTCCCGTCTTGAACGCCAGCCGTCGCTTCCTGATCGGCCTCGCTGCGGTCGCCGGCGTCACGCTGGCGTGGGAGATCGCCGGGCGGACTCACCTGGTCGAACCGCTGTTGCTCCCGCCGCCGTCCGAGATCGTGACGACCGCGATCGATCTGATGCGGGACGGCTATCGTGGTACCCCGCTCTGGCAGCACCTGGCGCTCAGTCTCGCCCGCGCGTTTGGCGCGTTTGCCGTGGCGACGCTGATCGGTGTGCCGCTCGGGCTCGCCATGGGAACGGCGCCAGGCTTTGGCGCCGTGCTCGACCCCTTCGTCCAGTTCCTGCGGCCGCTCCCGAAGCTCGCACTGATCCCCCTCGTGATCCTCTGGTTCGGTATCGGCGAGACCTCGAAAGTTCTTTTGATCTTCATCTCGGCCGCGCTCAGCATCATTGTCGGAACGGCGGCTGCGGTCGGCACCGTGCAGAGACAACGGATCCGCGCCGGCCAGGCGCTTGGCGCGCACGGGCTGGCGTTGTTTCGCTACGTGATCCTGCCCCACATCCTGCCCGAGCTGTTCGTGACGCTGCGCCTGTCCTTCGGGATCGGCTGGACGACTCTGATCGCAGCCGAGATGATCGCCTCCGACGCCGGCATCGGCTGGATGGTCGTCAACGCCGGCTCCTATCTGCGCACTGACGTCGTCATGCTTGGCATCGTCATGCTCGGCGGCACAGGCTACGCGCTGGACCTGGCGCTCGTGGGGCTGCAGCGCTGGGTGGCCCCTTGGTCAGGACGCGCCTGAGATGACGACCTCTCCACTGATCGTGCTTGAAGATGTCGAGAAGCGCTTCGAAGACCAGCGCGGCCGACGCAAGACCGTCGCGCTCGACGGACTTTCGCTTGGCGTTGCGGAAGGCGAATTCGTGTGCCTGCTCGGACCCAGCGGCTGCGGTAAATCAACCGTGCTCGACCTGCTGGCGGGTTTCGAACAACCCACGCACGGCTGCGTGACGATCGATGGCAAGCCGGTCGGACGCCCGTCCCCCGATCGCGGCATCGTGTTTCAGGAAGCGACGCTGTTCCCATGGTTGTCTGTCATCGACAACATCACCTTCGCATCGCGTCTGGCCGGGCGCCCGGCGTCCGAATATCGGCCACGGGCGCAAGAGCTGATCGAGATGATGGGCCTGCGCGGCTTCGAGCATCATGCCGTCTATGAGCTGTCCGGTGGAATGCGCCAGCGCGTCGCGATCGCCCGCGCCTGGATATCGCAGCCGCTGCTCCTCTTGATGGACGAGCCATTCGGGGCTCTGGATGCCCAGACTCGACTCGCGATGCAAGAGCTGCTGTTGGCCGCGCGCGAGCAGCGCCGCTCCACCGTCCTGTTCGTCACGCACGACATCGAAGAAGCGCTGTTCCTGTCGGACCGCATCGCCATCATGAGCGGCCGCCCTGGCCGGATCGTCGAAGAGATCGTCGTCCCCTATCCGCGGCCGCGCGCCTATCAGGAGATCATCGCGACGCCCACGTTCGGCGAGCTGAAACGGTCGATCCTGGCGACACTGCGCGAGCAGGCCGCACGCCCTCAGCACGCAACAACGGAAAGCTTGCCACATGATGACGACTTACGATCGTATCCGCAGTCTCATTGATCGGCGAAATGTCCTGAAGGCGGGGGCCGGCGCGCTCGCGCTGCCGCTCGCCGGCTCGCCTGCGCTCGCGGCCGAAGCGCGGCGCGGCGGGACGCTGACCGTCGTCACGCAGGGAGAACCGCGAACGCTCGTTCCCTTGCTCGACACCAACACACAGACCCGCAATATCAGCACCAAAATCACCGAGGGTCTGCTGGCTTACGATGCAGACTTCACACCGCGTCCGCTTCTGGCGACGGCCTGGAAGTCGAGTGCAGACGGACTCGAATATGCCTTCACTTTGCGTCCCGGCGTCAAATGGCACGATGGCGCCGACTTCACGTCCGCCGACGTCCAGTTTTCGCTGCAAGCGCTGCAAAAGGTCGGGCCGCGCGGCCGGATCAGCTTCGCCAATCTCGATCGTGTCGAAACGCCTGATGCGCTCACCGCCGTGGTGAAGCTGTCGAAGCCGACACCCTACTTCCTGAAGGCGCTCGCGGCTGCGGAATCGCCGATCGTTCCGCGTCACGCCTATCAGCCCGATAATCTCGACGGCAGCCCCAACAACAACGCACCGATCGGAACCGGTCCATTCATCTTCGAGGAATGGAAGCGCGGCAGCCACGTCAGCCTGCGCCGGAACCCACAATATTGGCGGCCCGAGCGGCCCTTTCTGGATCGAGTGGTGGTCAAGTTCGTTGGTGATCCGGCCGCGGCCTCCACGGCGCTTGAAACGGGAGAAGCCGACATCAGCGGCAGCATTTCCCTCGGCGATGTGAAACGGCTGGCAGAGGGTGGAAAGCTCATCGTCTCGTCGCAGCGAGACGCCTATCTCAACAACGCCGCCGTGCTGGAGTTCAGCCTCGACAACCAATACCTCGTCCAACGCACCGTGCGGCACGCCATCGCGCGCACGATCGATAGCGATTTCATCCGGCAGTGGATCTATTACGGCTATGCCAGCCGGATCCGCTCGCCGATTCCCGAAGTGCTTTCATCCTATTTCGACCCGATGAGCTTCGACCATCCCTTCAATCTCGACGAGGCCAATCGCCTTCTCGATGAGGCGGGATTAAAGCGCGGAAGCGGCGGCATCCGGTTTGCACTGAAGCTGACCTTCATTCCGGGGGCGGCATTCAAGGCGACTGCCGGCTACCTGCGGTCCGCCCTCGGCCGTGCCGGCATCCGCGTCGACATTCTCGACGGCGATCTCGGTACCTTTATCAAGCGGGTCTATTACGACCGTGATTTCGACATCAACCTCAACGGGCTCGGCCTGCTGTTCGACCCGACGGTCGGCGTGCAGCGGATCTACTGGTCCGACGGAATCAAGCACCCACTGCCCTATGTCAATGCGGCCCACTACAATAACCCGACGGTTGATGAGCTGTTCCGGCAAGCGGCCACGGAACGTGACGAAGCGCGGCGCGCGGATCAATTCCGGCAGATCCAAAAGATCGCCAGTGACGACCTGCCAGCCTTGCCACTGGTAGCGCTGGAGACAACCCTCGTCAGCAATGCGCGCGTGCGCAATCTTTACAACAGCGTCGACCTCACCGCAGGGGATTTTTCCGACGCCTGGCTCGACCGGTGATCCCGGCACCTCGATCAATGCATTCGCTCAGTCACCCGAGCTTGCGTGCGAGAAATGAACTGACGGCGTCGAGCACGGCGTCAGGCTGCTCTTCCGGTTGAAGATGGCCGCCCGGAATAGCCCAGCCATCGACATCGACAGCCCAGCTCCTCCATATCTGGAGCGGGGTATCCGTCTCGCCAAACCGGCCCTGCTCCCACAGCACCAGCACAGGACAATCGAGGATTCGCCCGGCGGCGCGATCGGCAAGATCATGCTCGTGATCGAGACTCGCGCCGGAGCGATAGTCCTGCATCATCGCGTGTCGCACCTCGGGCCGGCGAAATGCTTCGCGATAGGCGTCGCGGGCCTCATCCGACAGGGCAACGAGATCCCCGGCCATTCTTCGCAACGTCCAGTCCAGGAAGAAATCGGGATCGCCGCTCAACAGCCGTTCGGGCAGGTCATAGGGCTGCGCGAACAGCAGCCAGTGATAGGCGCCGAGCGCAAAATCCTTGCCGGTGCGCGCCCACACCTCGCCGGTCGGGATCACTGTCAGCGATACGAAAGCCTGCACCGCTCCTGGATGGTCCAGCGCCAACCGATACCCGACTCGCGCGCCGCGGTCGTGCCCGATGACGGCGAAGCGATCGAAGCCGAACTGCTTCATGACCGCGAGCTGGTCGCGCGCCATCGTCCGCTTGGAGTAAGCCGATGCATCGACGTGCTGCGGACCGCGGCTGTCGCCATATCCCCGCAGATCAGTGGCGACCGCGGTGTAGTCGCGCGCCAGGACCGGGGCGATACGATGCCAGGCGACGTGGGTCTGCGGTACCCGTGGAGCAGAAGCAAGGGAGGACCGCTCCCGCCTACGAACGAGGCGATCGTCGCACCTTCGGTCTCGACATCGTGGCGCTCGAATCCTTCAAACATGGCAGCCGTCCTTCATCGTTCGACAGCTGCCTTGTTAGTCGACCCTCACACGCTCCGCCAGAGATCCGACGGTGGGAACGGCCAGACGAGCGCGCAACCGTTCAGCGATCGATGCTCCGTTCACGGACGCCGCAATCTCCTGCAACGCCTCGATCGCCTCTTGCGGTAGTCCGCGTACGGATGCGCGAACGCGTCATCCCTTCGTTCGCGCGCAGCTGGAAGGCGCGACCCGCATCGTTCATGAATCGATCGGGTCCAACAAGCGAGGTGGAGGCCATCACGACTGCCGCTGTGCTGGCAATGCCAGGCTCAGCGAAGCGATTGCCACACCGATCCAGAACGTGCCCCACCAGTAACCCAGCGCAATCGCGGGATGCGTCCCGCGGCAGAGCGCCCGCGCCAAATCGCAAAGATCCGAGCGGCCGACTAGGCAAAAGCCCGCTTCGCGCGTCGACAAATAGGCATAGCCGACCACATCACGATATGTGATCCACCACCAGAGCACTGCGAGCACGACAACGCCGATGCCCAGCACCAGACAAGCTCGTGCATGCCGCATCGGCCTCACCTCAGGTCGCAAGGCCGAGTGTATCGAGGATTCTCCGCCGTAGCGCGACGAGCTCAGGATCGTCACGATGCCGCGGATAAGGCTTGCCGAACTGGAACTCGGCCTTGACGCGGGCGGGCCGCTCGCTCAGGACGACGATGCGCGACGACAGCAGCAGCGCCTCCTCGACGTCATGCGTGACGAGGATCGCGGTAAAGCCGTTACGCTGCCATAGGCGGACCAGTTCGGCCTGCAGCGTCAGCCGCGTGAGCGAGTCAAGCTTGCCCAAGGGCTCGTCGAGCAGCAGCAGTTTCGGATCGTTGACGAGCGCCCGAGCCAGCGACGCGCGCTGGGCCATGCCACCCGAGAGTTGATGCGGATAGGCCGCAGCGAATTCGCTGAGACCGACGAGCGACAGGGCGGCGTCCACCCGCGCGTGGGACTGCTTGAGCACCCCTCGTGCCTCCAGGCCGGTCGCCACATTCTTCCAGACCGTTGTCCAAGGAAACAGGGTCGGATCCTGGAAGACCAGAATGCGCGACGGATCGGGGCGTATCACGGGCAGGCCGTCGGCGAGGATCGAGCCGTTGCTCGGCAACTCGAGACCGGCGGTCAAGCGAAGCAAGGTCGACTTGCCGCAGCCCGACGGCCCCAACAACGCGACAAATTCTCCGGGCACGGCGCTGAAATCGATCGCATCGATGACCGGCAGCTTCGAACCGGACAGGCTGAACTGATGACTTACCGCCCGAATATCGATCCCGGAGCTCACGAGTTCGGGACTCCTGGGGGCAAGCGGGACGCTCGGCATCAGATGAATCCCTCCTGCCAGCGCAGCAGGCGGTCGCGAACGACGAACAGCAGGCGAACGATGCCGGCGCAGAGCGCAGCCATGATGATCAAGGCGGCATAGACGTTGGCGTAGCCGGAATAGGCCGTCTGGAACTGGATGTACCAGCCGAGGCCGTATTTCGCGCCGAGCATTTCCGCTACGACCAGCACCGCAAAGGAGTAATAGAGCGCCATGAAAAGGCCGACGAAGACGTGGGGCAGCGACGCGGGTATTGCGACCCGTCGGATCAAATAGCGATTGTCAGCACCCAGAACTCTCCCCACGTCGTAGAAAGAACGGTTGACCGAACCGACGCCCGACGCGGTCAGGATCGCAACCGGAATGCCGGACGCCAGAGCAACGATGAAGACGCTTGCTCCAAACGTGGTCGGGAAGAAGTAGAATGTGCAGGGAATCCAGGCCGTCGCGGGCACAGGCCCGATCAGTTTGAGGAAGGGCATGCCCCAATAGCTGAATCGTTTCGACCAACCTAGCGCCACGCCGGTGGCGTAGCCGACCGCCACGCCCGACAGGAAACCGAGCGACCACAATCTCAGCGTATAGCCGACACAGATCAACAGGCGCGTTCCGTCCGCCACATAGACGTTGAGCAGCCCGTGTGGCGGAGAGAAGAACGGCTTCGGCAGCCAACCGAACTTTGCGGTGGAGAGCTCCCAAAGGGCAAGCCAGACGCCGATTGCGACGAGCCATGGGCCGTAATGGATCATGACCTCGCCAGCGCGCCCGAGCCGGTAGACGACCGGAGACAGTAGGACGAAGAGCACAGCAAGTGCGCCGGTGATCGCTGCGAACAGACCGGCACTTCCCCAGGGAACGACGTCGGGCAGCCCGATGGTCACCAGTGCAGCCGCCCCCCAGGAGAGCGCGGCGAACAAGCCGTCGCGCCACAGCCGACGAAACGATGTCAGCTGCGCCTGGGCTGCGCCGTCGAGCGCTTGCGCCTCGCTCATTGTGCCAATCTCAGCCGAGCAGGTTCACGGTGACCCGCTCGGCGAAGGCCTTCGGATCCGTCGAGGCGTCCAGCACCTTGACGAGCTTGAGGTCCTCCGCCGTCACCCTGATCTGATCGACCAGTGGCTGCCCGATCGGATGATCGTGATAGACCAGAGTTCCGAGAATTTCGGTGAGCTCGGCAAGCGTCAAACCCGCAGGCTTCAGTGTTTCGAGATACCAGGCCGCCACCTCATCGGGATGGTTCGCAGTGTATTCGTGGACCTCGATATTGGCCTCCGCAAGCCGCCGCAGCGCGTCCTTGTTAGCGTTCAGAAAGGGGCCGTTGGCGCCGAGCACACAGCAGGTATGGCCTTGATAGACGCCGGTCTGGGTATCGGCGATCTTGACGAAGTTGAACTTCTTCTCGATCGAGTAGGCCCAGGGATCGAGATGAGCCGCGACGTCAGCCTCGCCGCGATTGACGGCTTCGCCGACCAGATCGAACGGCACGACCTTCCACGTGACGTCGGTCTCCGGATCGATGCCCGCCTTCGCGAGCGTCACCTGGAAGGCCACTTTCGGCGGCGAAACCACATCATAGCTCGCAATCGTCTTGCCTTTGAGACCCGCAATATCCTTGATCCCCGACGCCTGCGAGGCCAGCAGGCGCTGGCATCCGCCGTGTGAGCCGACGAATAGCTTGACATCGAATCCCTGCTCCAGCGGCTTCAGCCAGTCGCCGATCAGGCCGGCGCCGGCGTCCGCCTTGCCTGTCGCCAGTGCTTGAATCAATGTCTGGCCGCTCGCTCCCTGGTAAAACAGCTCAACGTCGACGTTATGCTTGGCATAGATCCCCTTGGCCAGGCCGAAGCCAAGCGGCGAGTGGCAGGCGGCCACCTCGGTCCAAGCTAACCTGATTTTCGGCGCCGGACTGGCGATCGCCGGCGAATAGACGTTGCTCGCCGCGATGCCGCCGGATGCCACGAGCCCCGCAGCACCCGTTGCCCGCAGGAAGGTACGCCGGCTGACCTTGTGACGTCGTTCCGATTTGCTCATTTCGAAGCTCCAGTCCCAATCTGATGATTCAAAGTTGATCAACGAGAACCGTTACAACGACCGGCTCGGTGTCCGTCGATGCGTGATGATGATGCGTCGTCAGTTCCGATGTGTCGAGCAAGCTGCGAAAATAGCGACGGGCGCGCTGCTGATCGTTCACTTTGCGCGCGCTTTGTTTTGAATTCGCATACGGTCGCAGCTCATTCCTTTTCCACATTCCGCTGCGGCCGCCTCAAGCCGGTTCAGGCTCATGGGCTCTGTAGGCTTTGGCCGGGTTCAAGAGTGGAATCACCTCGCGACCGAACGCTGGCAGTTCGTCTGTGAAGTTCAGGAAGGCGCAGAGGATCATGTCGACACCGATGGCCTCATAGGCTCGGATGCGCTCGGCGATCAGCTCGGGAGGGCCGAACAGACGGGTCTTGAAGCCGTCATTGGGCTGAACCAGATTGGCATGGCTCGAATCCGCCCACATCCCGATCTTGTCCGCAGTCGATGCGCCGGCCTGCTTCACCTGTTCGGCGAAGGCCTGCACGATCTCGGGGTCTGCGCCTGCGACAATCGCCTCGAGCTGCTCAAGCGCTTCCCGCTCGGTCGGCCGCTGGATGATGAAGCCGTTGAGCCCGAACTTGACGGTGCGCCCCTCTGCCTTGGCGAGCGCGCGGACCTCGTCGATCTGCTGCTTGGCACCCTCGACCGTCGTGCCGTTGAGGAAGTACCAATCCGAATATTTCGCAGCCATCCGCCGCGCGGCCTTGGAATTGCCGCCCTGGAAAATCTCCGGATAGGGCTGCGAGATCGGGCGCGGCTTCAACCAAGCGTCGTTGATGCTGTAAAAGTCGCCTTTGAAAGTGAACCTGTCCTGCGTCCAGAGCCCCTTGAGAACCTGGATGAACTCTTCCGAACGACGGTAGCGTTCGTCATGTTCCAGCCAGGGCTCCCCAAAGGCGCGGAACTCATCCTTGAACCAGCCGGTTAAGATGTTGATGGCAAACCGGCCTTTCGAATAGACGTCGATCGTGGCGCCCACCTTGGCGATCATCGCCGGATGCCAGAAGCCGGTGTGGATCGCGCTGATGAGTTTCAGCCGCTTGGTCTGGGCCGAAAGCACCGCCGTGCAGGTGATGGCTTCCTGCTGCAGCTCCCAGCCATGACTTGCAATGAAGCGCGCCGGCGCGAGGCCATATTCGAAACCGAGCTCTTCGGCCTCGCGCGCGAGGGAGGCATTGTAGTCAAGCGTCCAATCGGTCCGCTGGGGAACGTTGCTGATGACGAAGCCGCCGCTGCCGAGCGGCATCCAATATCCGAAACGAATGGTCAAGACGCGTCGCTCCTGTTCAGACGACCGGGGTTTGAAGGGAGGCAGCCGTTCCGGCCGATACGGCGCCAAGATAGAATTCTGCAACGTCGTCGCGTTCGGCGAGCTCGGCCGCAGTGCCTGACGCGGCGACCCTGCCGTTCTCGAGAATGTAGCCGTGATCGGCAAACTGAAGCACGAGATGCGCGTTCTGCTCGGCCAGCAGAAAGCTGACCCCCTCGTTCCTGTTGAGATCGCGGATGATGTGGAAGATCTCCTCCACGATGATCGGTGCGAGCCCCATCGAAGGCTCGTCAAGCAGCACGAGAGTCGGATGCGTCATCAGCGCGCGCCCGATCGCGACCATTTGCTGCTCGCCGCCCGACGTCAGGCCGCAACGCGCGCTGCGGCGTTGCTTGAGCCGCGGAAACCAGGTGTAGACGCGCTCAAGATCGTCGGCGAGCGCACGACGGCTCGGCCGACGCACGAACCCGCCGCTGAGCAGATTCTCCTCGACCGTGAGCTGGGGAAAGACATGACGACCTTCGAGAACCTGGACCACGCCCCTGGCAACGAGATCGGCCGGGTCGAGCCGGCTCGTCGCTTCGCCGCGCCATGTGATCGCGCCCCGGCTCAAGTGACCGCGTTCGGACCCAAGCAGGTTGGAGATGGCCTTCAAGGTCGAGGTCTTCCCGGCGCCATTGGCGCCGAGAAGAGCAACGATCGATCTCTGCTCGACCCTGAGCGACACGCCGCGCAGGGCCAGGATCGCATGACCGTAGAGGACCTCGATGTTGTCGACCTCGAGAAACGAAGACGTGGTCATAGCGATCCCTCAGGCGACGTCAGTTGGTCGCGTCGCGCGGCGTGATGCCCTTTTCCCGGGCATAGGCGGCGGCACGCTCGTAGATCAGCGGCAGCAACAGGTCCCGATCGGACTTCACCCAGCCGTTCGACACCACGTTCCACTTCTCACCGTCCCATTGCAGCACCTTGCCGGCACCGCCGCCCTCGTGGTCCTTGGCCGAGAGCTTCAGCGGCTGCTGCAGGCCCGTGGCGCCGATTTCCGCGAGACGCTTCTCGGAGAGATCGAGATGTTCGAGGCCCCACTGCGCCTCCTCGCCATTGATCGGCCGCACGCCAAAATGCGCCTGCGCAGTCCGGATCGCCTCGACCGCAATGATCGCCTCGTCGACGCCGGAATTGTAGTAGACCGAGCCGAAGCTCTTGGGATCCTTGAGATCGCTCAGCCCCTTGTCGAGGATGTACTTCTTCAGCTTCTGATGGATCTCGAAATTGGCGCCCGCAGGGAATGGCGTAATCGCAAGATAGCCCTTGCCGACCGCGCCGGCAGGACGGACGTCCTCCTCAGAGCCCGACCAGATGCCGCCGATGATATGATCGACCGGGAAGCCCACCTTGGCCGCTGTCTTGATTGCGACCGGCGTCATCACGCCCCAGCCGCGCAAGAACACCCAGTCCGGCTTGAGCTGGCGGATCTTGGCCCATTGCGCCGACTGCTCATTGCCGGGATGCGGCACCGGGATCTGGATGTCCTCGAAGCCGTAGGTCTTCGCAAGATGGGCGAGCGGGACCTGGGTTTCCTTGCCGTAAGGTGAATCGTGATAGACGGTCGCGATCTTGAGACCCTTCAGCTTGTCCTTGCCGCCGACCTTCTCCGCGATGAAATTGACCGCCGACGAGGCTTCGCTCCAGAAGCTGAAGACGACGGGGAAGCTGTAGGGGAAGACGCGTCCGTCAATTGCTTCCGTGCGGCCGTAAGCGATCGTGACCAGCGGAATCTTGTCGGCCACCGATTTTTCGGTCAGCGCCTTCGAGATCGGATCGCCGTGCGGCAGGAAGATCGGAACCAGTGATCCGTTCTTGCCGGCCTTCACGCGTTCATAGCATTCAACGCCCTTCTCGACTTCCCAATTGGTCTCGCACTCGTCCCAGACGAGCTTGATTCCGTTGATGCCGCCTTCGACCTCGTTGATGTAGCGGAAATAGTCGATCTCGCCCGCCCAGACCGGAATGCCGCTCGACGCATAGGCGCCGACCCGGAAGGTCGCGAGCGGGAAGTATTGCGTTTTTGCTTCTTCCGCCGAGACGCTGGTGCCGGCCACCGCCGACAGAGCGAGCGCCGCCAGGCCGACCGCCCTGCTCATGAGCCGCTTCTGTTTCCACAAAGACATCTGCTTACCCTCCATTTGACTGCAGAATTCACGTTCGATCGTGCGCGCGGTTCACACCCACGCACGACAAGTTTCGTCGTTTGCTAACGGTTGATCCGCGAGACCAGCTGCGTCCACGCTCGCGACAGCAATGCTGCAAGGCCCCGCGGCTCCTTGATCAGGAACCAGACGATCAACGCACCGAACAGCGCCTTCTGAAAGTTCTCGAGTTGTCCGGGATCGACCGCACCACCGAACACCCCGCCCCCGAGATGATCGAGCAGGATCGGCAGGAAGATCATGAAGGCGGCGCCGAGAAAATTGCCACGGATGCTGCCCATGCCGCCGATGATGATCGCAAACATCACCTGGAACGACCGGTCCAGGTTGAAGCTGCGTGCATCGACGGTGCCAAGATAGGCAAAGGCCCAAAGCGCACCGGCAATCCCGATCACCAGCGAGCTCACGAAGAACGCCTTCAGCTTTCCGGCGGATACGGGAATGCCGATCACCGAAGCCGCGGTGTCCATGTCACGGATCGCCATCCAGGTCCGGCCGGTCTGGCTGCGAACCAGCCGCGCCGCAACGGCCGTCACGACCACCACGGTGGCGAGGGTCAGGAGATAGCGACCGGTCGGGCTCGAGAGATCATGGCCGAGAAGCGCGAGCCGCGGCGCCGAGATCGAGCTCGAGGTCGAGTAATTCGAGAACCAGCCATATTGATTGAACAGCCATTCGAGCAGGAACTGGGTCGCCAGCGTCGATGCGACGAGGTAGAAGCCCTTGATCCGCAGGCTCGGCAGCCCCGCGACGACTCCCACAAGCCCCGAAATGATACCCCCGAGCAGCAGGCTGACCGGCAGCGGCAGCTCCGGCAGTCGCAGCAGCAGATTGTAGGTCGCGTACGCGCCGACCGACATGAACCCGCCACTGCCGAGCGAGGCCTGTCCCGCATAGCCCATCAGCAGGTTCAGCCCCAGCGCCGTGAGCGACATGATCAGGAACGGGATAAGGACGGCGTTGAGCCAGTAATCGTTCGCCACCAGCGGAATGCCCGCGAGTGCGGTGAGCAACACCACAAGCGAGCCTGCGCGCAGCCGGTCACGCGCGCTCTGCGCGGTCTCACGCGACGGGGTGAACCCTTCGATGGCTTCCGTGCCGATCGTTGACATGCATCAAATCCTTTCGATCGGCGCTTCGCCGAACAGTCCAGCCGGCCGGACCAGGAGAAAGGCGACCGCCAACACATACGAAAACCAGGTCGAGACACTGCCGCCCAACAGGCTTCCGAGATAGATTTCCGCCAGGCTGTCGCCCGCACCGACGATCAGGCCGCCGACGATCGCGCCCGTGATCGAGGTAAATCCGCCGATGATGAGCACCGGCAGGGCCTTGAGCACCACGAGTGTGAGTGCGAACTGAACTCCCTGGCGCGCGCCCCACAAGAGGCCCGCAACCAGCGACACGAAGCCTGCGACACCCCAAACGATCTGCCACAGGGTTTGCAACCGGATGCCGATCGAGAGTGCAGCCTGCGGATCATCCGCGATCGCGCGCAGTGCGATCCCGACGCGGGTCTTGTTGAAGAAGATCGAGAGCGCGAGCACGAGAACGCCGGCGGTGCCTGCCGCAACGAGGTCGAACTGGCTGACCTGAACTCCGCCGATTTCGATCGGCGTATCGACGATGCCGAGATCGAGCTCGTGCACGCTCGCACCCATCACAATCTGTGCGAGACCCTCGATCACGAAGGACACCCCGAGCGTCGCCATGAACAGCGTGATCTGTGGACGATTGACCAGCGGTCGCAACACGACGCGCTCGACCGTGATCGCAATCAGAACCATCACCGCCAGCGTGATCAGCGCGGCGAACCAGAAATCGATTCCCTTGTCGCGCAGGGTCACGAAGGTCAGCGCGGCGCACAGCACCATCGACCCCTGCGCGAAGTTGAAAACACCGGAGGCCTTGAAGACCAGCACGAAGCCGATCGCAACCAGCGAGTACATCACGCCCGCGAGCAGGCCGCCGACCAGCGTTTCGATGAAGAAGCTCATCTCGACCTCAATGCGCCGTGCCGAGATAGGCCGAGATTACGTCCGGATTCTTGCGCACCTCTTCCGGAGAGCCGTCGCCGACCTTGCGGCCGTAGTCGAGCACGACCACGTGATGCGAGAGCCCCATCACGACACTCATGTCGTGCTCGATGAGCACGATGGTGGTGCCAAGGCTTGCATTGGTCTCGACGATCAGGCGGCTCATCTCGTGCTTCTCATCCTGGTTCATTCCGGCCATCGGCTCGTCCAGCAACAGCAGGCTCGGGCGGCCGACCAATGCGCGTGCGAGATCGACCCGCTTCTGAACGCCATAGGGAAGCGTCGCCACCACCGTGTCGCGATGCCTGGTCAGGTCCAGGAACGCGATGATCTCGTCCGCACGGCGCTTGAACTCGCGGGTCTCGCGCCGATCCCGGCCTACGCCAAAGGCGTGCTCGAGGAGCGTCGTTCGGGAATGCCTGATCAGTCCGGCCAGCACATTGTCGAGAACGCTTAAGTGACGGAACAGCGCGTTATGCTGGAAGGTCCGGCCCACGCCCAGATGCGCGGCATGCGCCGGGCGAATCCGGATGAACTGCTCGCCGTTGAACGTGACGCTGCCGCTGTCGGCCCGATACACCCCGTTGATGATGTTGAGCAGCGAGCTCTTGCCGGCCCCGTTCGGACCTATCAGCGCGCAGATTTCGCCACGCGCAACCTCGAAGCTCAGCGCGTTGAGCGCCTTGATGCGCTGAAACGACAAGGAGACGTCGCGGAGTTGCAGGACCGGTCCGGACATCGCGCCTCAGGCCTCGACCGGCTGTCGCCCGGCCACACCGGCCGCCTGGGCGGCCCGACGCTTGACCGCCTCGATGTCGCGATAGGCCGCGGCAGGATGGCTGGACGGCAGATATGGCCCCTCCCCGAACAGCTTCTCGCGCAGCGTCCCCGGACGATAGCCCGTCGGATAGACGCCGCGCTTCTGTAGCTCCGGCACCAGCAGATTGACCACGTCCTCGAAGGTCTCAGGCGTCACCGCATAGGCAAGGTTGAAGCCGTCGACGTCGGTCTCCTCGACCCACTCCTGCAGGATGTCGGCAATTGTCGATGGCGAGCCGACGAACACCGGGCCAAGGCCGCCAATGCCGCCCCAGCGCGCCAGTTCCTCGATGGTCCAGGACTTGCTGCCGCTGGCGAGATGATCGACGACAGACACGATCGCGTTGGTCTCGACCTTCTTGACCAGATCGGTCGGCGCATACTGCCCGAAATCGATGCCGCTCCAGCCCGACATGAACACCAGCGCGCCATCATAGGAGGCGTATTGCTGATACTCCCTGAACTTCGCCTCCGCCTTGGCGTCGGTTTCATCGACGATCACCGTGACCAGGTTGTAGATCAGGATCTTGCGTGGATCGCGGCCGGCTTCAGCCGCCTGCCGCCGCACCTCGGCGACGTAGGATTTCAGAACCGGCTTGATCGGGGCGGCGACAAACACGCATTCCGCGTGCTGAGCCGCGAAGGCCTTACCCGGGCCCGACGCACCCGCCTGGTAGAGCAGCGGCGTCCGCTGCGGCGACGGCTCGCAAAGATGATAACCCGGCACATCGAAGTATTTTCCCTTGTGCCCGATCTCATGAACCTTCGAAGGGTCGGTGAAGATCCGCTTCCCGGCATCGCGCAGAACGGCCCCCTCCTCCCAGCTTCCCTCGAGCAACTTGTAGAGGACTTCGACATATTCGGTCGCGACCTCGTACCGATTGTCGTGGCGGCGCAGCCCGCCCTGGCCGATATTCTTCGCCCCGCTCTCCAGATACGAGGTCACGATGTTCCAGCCGACACGGCCCTTGCTGTGATGATCCGCGGTGGAGAGCCTGCGGGCGAAGCTGTAGGGATGCTCGAATGAGGTCGATGCTGTGATGCCGATGCCGAGATGCTCGGTTGCGAGCGCAATCGGCGCCACCAGCTGCAACGGGTCATTGACCGGGATCTGCGCTGCCTGCTCCAGCGCATGGAACAGAGAATTCTTGTAGACGTCATAATAGCCGATGACATCGGCGATGAAGATGCCGTCAAAAATCCCGCGTTCCAGCGTTCGGCCAAGATCCTGCCAATAGTCGAGGTCCTTGTACTTATAGGAGCGATCTCGCGGGTGCGCCCAGACACCGGGAGATTGATGGCCGACACAATTCATGTCGAACGCGTTGAACCGAATCTGTCGCGCCATGCACATCTCTCCGTTGCATCGCTCACTTGCGACGCTCTCGCTTCCTTCGACGGTATCTCGCCACAACAAGCGATCGATGGTCCATCGCGTTTATCGGCATTTTTCGATGCGCATCTTTCGCCGCAGCCATTTGCGAGATGAGAAAATCTCTCTCGACGAATTCCAATCCGTGACCGTCGAGCGACGTTGAGCAGCGCACTCATACGGACCACGACAATGAATCGCCCCGACGCATTCAAATCTCGATGCGATCCACCGCATCACGCCTCGCTTCGGAGAACACTTCTCTCGAATTGACCATCGTCGCGTTCATCTCGCCGCTCTTCGACGAAGCGCGAATAGCGCCGCCACAGAATCAGACATCATGATGTACGGCAGAATTTTCTTCGTACGACGCACTGCTCCGAACGTTCGTCTTCGATCCAGCGCAAATACAGTCTGGCTCTCAGCCGGGAGCAGACTATTCTTCAAGGCACCAAGATTGATGTCAGAACGAGCTGAAGCGGAACGATGACCATTCACGTTGCAAACCCCACGACGAGCGACAACGAGCTGGAAACACGGTTTGCACCGATCTTCGCGAAGATCGCGGCGGGGGCGGTCGCGCGCGAACGAAACCGCACACTGCCATTCGACGAAATCAGACTGTTGAAGGAGGCAGGCTTCGGGGCCTTGCGCGTACCAGTTGAGTTCGGGGGACTTGGCGCAACTCTTCGTCAGACCTTCGACCTGCTGATCGGGCTTGCAGCCGCCGATTCCAACCTGCCTCAGGCGTTGAGAGCTCACTTCAACCTGGTCGAAGACTTGCGGCTCAACACGGATCAGACAGTCAAAGCGCGGTGGCTCAAAGCCATCGCAAGCGGCGCATTATTTGGTGTTGCAGTGACTGAACCCGGCATTGGCGCGGTCGATCGCTACCGAACCGCCGTGACGTCAGAGGGATCCGCACTGCGTCTCAATGGCACAAAGTATTACACGACCGGCACCCTCTATGCCGATCACCTGATCGTGGCGGCTGACCAGGACGGCAAGCGGGTCACGGTTCTTGTCGACGCCAACCAGCCCGGCGTCGACGTTCAGGACGACTGGGACGGCTTCGGCCAGAGACTAACCGCGAGCGGCACGGCCGAGTTCAAGGATGTAACCGTCGGTCCGGACCGCATTGTGGGCCCGGGTTATGGATCGGAAGGACGCGTCTTCGGAACCGCCCACGTTCAGTTGATCCTGCTGGCGACCCTCGCAGGAATCGCAAAACGCGCGGCCATCGATACGACCGAATGGATCAAGGCGCGAACCCGCACCTTTTCCCACGCTGTCGCCGACCTGCCACGGAATGATCCCCTTGTGCAGCAGGTCATCGGGCAGCTGATCAGCGCGGCATTCGGCGCACGAGCGACCGTCCTCGCCGCGGTCGACGAGCTCGCGCGGACCCTTGACGGTCGCCACCAAGACCCTGAGCAGCTCGATGCCTCCGAGCTCGCGGCAGCCGAGGCCCAGGTGGTCGTCATCAAGCTGGTTCTCGACGCCGTGACCGCTCTTTTCGAGGTCGGCGGAGCCTCTCTCAGTTCCGATAAGCTCGCGATCGATCGGCACTGGCGCAACGCACGCACCATCGCCTCCCACAATCCCGCAATCTTCAAGCTTCGCGCAATCGGCGCACATGAATTGAATGGCGAGGCCCTTCCATATGCATGGAGTGCCGGCGTTCGTCGGGCTAGGCAGCACACCCGTTAGAAGATTGCGCGCTCTGCAGTTTAGCCCGTTGAGACGGTGCATGCCCGGGCCTCGCTTCTTGGCACAAGCAATTTCGTCAGGAGAGCCACGTGTCCAATACCAAACGAAAAGTTGCCATTGTCGGAGCAGGTCTCGCCGGGACGACGGCCGGGCTTGGCCTCGTCAACGCCGGGTTTGACGTCACCATATACAGCGATCGAGACCGCGCGTCGCTACGCAACAATGTGCCTCCGACCGGGACCGCCGTCTACTTCGGCAAATCCCTGGAATACGATGCCGAGATTATCGAGAACCTCTACGATGTCGGGACCAGCACAGGGATGAGCGTTCGGATATTCTCCGGCACCGGCGAGGCTCGAACTCCGATCATCGAGTTCGACCGTCCGTTCAACTATCGGGCGCAAGCTGTCGATACGCGGCTGCGCGCCGACGATCGGCTGGGTCGCTTCCTCGCGCGAAGCGGCAAATTCGTCGTGCGTACGGTCACGACAGAAGATCTCGATGCAATTGCCGCGGAGGTCGATCTCACCCTCGTTGCGACTGGAAAAGGCGGCCTGTCCTCGCTGTTCCCGGCTGACCCGGATCGCACCGTCTACGCGGAGCCGCAGCGGCATCTACTGCTTGCGACGTTCAAGGGGCCGGATCGCGCCGATCACCAGTTCGCCTATCGCAGTTCGGACGGCGCCAGGCACAACTGGTTCACCATCCATGCCGATTTTGGTGAAACTTTTTTTGGCCCCTACCTGCACAAGGATGCCGGCGCCACACGAGCCTTCATCGGGTTCGCTAAGCCAGGCAGTCCGTGGATCGACCTGTTCAAATCCGCGACCGATACCCAGAGCGCGCGCGACGCCGTGGTGAAGTTGTTCGCGACATACTTCCCGGAAGATCTGGCGTTGGTCGAGCAGCTCGAGCCGCTGCATGAGGACCCGCACTCATGGTTCCTCGGCGCAGTCACTCCGACCGTTCGGCGTGCCGTTGCCCGCACGAGAAATGGACACCCTGTTGCCGCGATCGGCGATGCCGCAGTTTCCTTCGATCCGATCGGTGGTCAGGGAGCGCAGAATGCGGTCGTTCAATCCGTGCTGCTAATAAGGGCGCTCAGGGAGCACACGGGCAAGATCACCTACGAGTGGCTGCAGAACCAATTCAATTCGCATTGGGAGCATCGCGCCGAGGCCGCAACGGAAGTGACCCGACTGTTCCTGGGTGACGAAAAATATGCAACGCATGCCGAGCTGTTATTCCCGGCCGCTGCCGTCAACGCAAGGATTGGAAGCGCGTTCTTCGATTTTCTCTCAGAGCCAAAGCCACTGCTTGGTATCCAGACTCGAGAGCAGATCGGCAAGTTCATCTCGGATTTGGCGGGCGAGGCCGCCGAGACTGTCCTGGCGAGGTTCAAGGCACCAACGCAATTTGCGCAAGCTAAGGCCGACGAGCGTTCGCTTGTCTCCACATAAGCGACCTGCGTTGTCCCGCAAGGGTTGACGGGCAAAGGCCGGGCAGATCGCATCGTGCGGCTTGCGTCACGGCCGGTGGCAGTGGCGAAATGACGCTTGCGCGATACCCAGCCGCTGGCGCAGTTCCTTGCGGCTTTCCCGGCGAACCTGGCCTTTCGCGTTTTCGTCGTGCGGATTGTGCGCTTCGGCGAAGTGGCGAGTTGGGGCGACAAGCATCTCACCGCGAGAAGCTTCGGCACCTCCATCGCACAAGCCGCCGAGGCACGTAATCGACGCCTTCATACATTGTCCTTGGGTTTGCGGACGCCATGGGCCGGGTGCCGTCAATGATGCCGCCTCGCGACGGCATCATTGAGGATGCCGCGCACCGTCGGCGCGGGGCCGTTCCCGCACCGCCTCTGACAACTGCCTTTCCGCGCAGCATCTCTGTCGTGCTGAAACCCGCGTCTTTCCAGCCATGATGTCACAATGAACTGTTCCTAAAACCAGATCGCGTTCCAGCCCTAGTGGTAGCTAATCGGTAGCTCTGAAAGGGAAGAATCGCAGACAAGATACTGATCTTTATGTATATTTTGCAATTGACCTCCTGTCCCTAGACGACTTTGAAAATTGCGATTTGAGCTCCGCCTTTCAGCCTTGGCACAAAAACCAGCATAGCTATCAGCGACTTATTTCGTCGTATGCTATCGATTCTCCGCTGCAGTTTGTGGTATGCTGACTGCTCGCGGCATCGAGGGATGCTAGTGTAGGAAATTGATTTTGTTGGTACAGTTGGGTGGGCTCGAACCACCGACCTCCTGTTCCACAGACAGGCGCTCTAACCAACTGAGCTACAACTGCATCCTGACGCGCGGCCCCGCAAAAAGGGGGCGGCGATTTCGGCGGAAACTAGGTGCAACGCCCGCCTTTGGCAAGGCCGTAACGCGCTGATTTCCGCTCTTATCTCGGGCCATTCCACGGCGCCGTCCAGCAAAAAGGCCCGGACCGCATCGGCCCGGGCCTTCCGCGATCTCATGCAGGCTGCGATCAGGCGGCCGGCTGCTGGTAGAACTTCGAGGCGCTGGCCTTGATCGGCTCGGCGGTCTCGGTGGCGACCTTCTGGCCGAGCTCGGCCAGTTCCTTGGCCTGCGCGGTGTAGGTCTCGAACTGCTTGCGGGCGTGCGAGGTCCACAGCTCGACCGCTTCGGTCGGCGACTTCACGCTGAACAGCTCCTGGGCGAAGTCGAGCGAGGAGGTGGTATTGGCCTTGAAGAACTCGATCAGCTTGGCCGAATACGCGGTGGCGCCCTTGTTCACCGAGGTGAACACGGCCTCGACCGTCGAGTTGTGAGTCTCGGCAGCATCCTTGAACTTGGCGTAGCTGTCGCGGGCCTGCAGCACGCCCTTTTCGGCGAACGCGCGCATCTGCTCGGGAACCTCGAACGGGATGATCGAGGCGGAAAACGGATCGGACGGGTTGGTCATACGTGTAATCCTTCGCAACGGGTGAGTAGATGTGACCATTGCGAACGTCCCGGAGACACAAAGGCCGGGAACGTTGAAATGGATCACGCTGCCTTGATTCACGGGAGTGCCCTTCGTCGGGCGCGCCTAATAAACACCCATATCATGTCAATTTTGTGCAACGCAACGTAAGATCGCGTGCGACGCCACATTTTTATGTGGCGGAATATGGGATTACCGCGCCCGGCGAGGGTTGGGCCTGCCACAGCCCGTCAGCTCTTCGTCAGCTCTTTCATCAACTCTTGGGCTTGACCGCATCCATCGCGGCGCGGCTGACCGCCTGGCCCATCTCGCTGGCCTGCTCGGCGAGCGAGCGCATCTGGCCCTGCACATATTCGCTGTGCAGCCGCATCACCTCGGTGAGGTCCTTGGCCTTGAGCAGCGACTGGGCGTAGTCCAGCGACGACTGCACGTTCTTCTCGGCGTAGGACAGCGCCTTGGTGGAAAGCTCCTTGGCGCCGGCTCGCACCGTGGCGTTGCGCTCCTCGATCTTGCCGGCGGTGTCCCGCGCGTTGGTCACGAACTGCTCGAAAGCCTTGCGCGCCTGATCGAAGCTCGCCTCCGCCATCGATCGCATGTCCTTCGGAATCTCGAACTTGGGGATCTCGAAATGGTCACGCCCGTTGTCGCTCATGGTCGCTCTCCCTCGCTTGGTGGTCGGCCCGCCGGTTGGCCTTGCGGGCCCAAGGTGGAATACAAGGCAGAATACAAGGTAGAATAGACGGCAGAACATATCGCGGCACTGCAATCGCAGGCATGACGCGGCGCCGCCCCGGCTCCGCAACACGCTGTCGCAGCCGCCTCTCTCTACCCGACAACGCCAAACGGCTGTGGATCGTTCAGCCAAGTTAACGTTATCCCGGCTTAAGCCGGGGCACGCTGGCCGCGGACATGGACCTGCCGCCCCCCAGTTGCGATACTAACCTTCTGTTAAGGCTGTCGTCCTGCGGCCGCCGGCACTCCGGCAAAGCTAAGGAAGAAGCCAAACCATGCGGTCAAATCTTGCGTGATGAGTGACGCGGAATTCCAGATCCAGGCGCTCGGCGATGTGCGGCTGGCGGACCATGCGACGAGCGGCCTGCCGGCGTGGCTGTGGTCGGCCGACGGCGCACGGATTCTATGGGCCAATCCGGTCGGCGCGCAGGTATTCGGTGCCGCCAATGGCGCCGAGCTGGCGAAGCGCGCCTTCGGCCCGGCCGATCCGCATCGCCGCCAGGTCGCGCGGCTCGGCTACCGCCTCGACGCAGGCGGCGCGGTGCGGCTGGAGCGGCTGCGCGGCTTCGGCGCGGTGCCCGGCGGGCTTGCGACCTGCGGCTGCAGGCGGATTGACCTGCCCGACGGCAACCACGGCATCCTGATGAGCGCGCTCAATGCGATCGGCCGCAACATGCCGCTCGCCGAGCGCTTGCTGCGGCTGGTGCAAGGCTTGCCGCGGCCGGCGGCCGCCTTCAACGGCGACGGACTTTTACTCGCAACCAACGAGGCGGCGCGTTCGCTGCCCGGCCTGCACGATCTCACCGAAGCCGGCCTCGATGCCGCGCGCGACGAAGCGCTGGCACAGGGCCGCGCGGCGGCGAGCGTTGCGATCGGCCGCGTCGTGCTGCAGCGGATCGGCCACGGTGCCGATCGCGCGCTGATCGCGCTGATCAAGCCGGCACCGCATCTCGCCGCCAAACCGGCGGCACCGATCGTGCCTGAGCCGGTTGCGCCGGAGGCACTGGTAGCGGCAGCAGCGCCGCAAGAGGCCGCAGCCGTGGAGCCGCCGCCAGCGCCTGCCGCCGTCGAACAGCCAACAGCGCGTGAAGAAGCCCCCGCGCCGGCCAGCGAAATGCCGGCCAGCTTCACACTGTTCGATGCGCTGGATCCGCAGGTGGAAGAGCGCGTCGCGCTCGAGCCGATCGCCAGCGTGACTGAATCCGAACCCGCGGGCATTGCTCCATCTCCCGCATCTGAAGAGACGCACGTCGAGACCGCGCCCGTCGCGACAACGGCATTCGACACCACACCGGACGAAAGTCCCGCCGTCGAGGAGCCGTTATCGGAAGCGCTCATCGAAGTGCCCGCTGAAGCACAGGTCGAAGCGCCCGCGCCCCCTGCTCCACCGCTCGCGTCGGCAGAGCTGACGCATACAGAGCAAGCGCCGGTCGAGATCCCGCCTCTCGACACCACGCCCGACGAAACTGCCGCGGTCGAGGAACCGCTATCGGAAGCGCTGATCCAGGTGCCCGCTGCGGCACAGGTCGAAGCGCCCGCAGCTGCGCCTACGCCCGCTCTCGAAGAGACCGCACACGCGCCGGCTCCAGAAATATCGGCGCCACCGGCCGAGCCCGTGCCCTCGCCCTATGCGATCGCGGATGTGCCGGCTCCGCCGCCTGCCGCCGAGCCGGCGCCCGCGACGCTGGCGCCGGTGCCGCCGCCATCCTGGCTCGACGAGCCGCTGCCGGTGCGGCGGCATCCGCTGCGCTTCATGTGGCAGATGGACCATGAGGCCCGCTTCTCGCTCGGCTCCGACGAATTCACCCGCCTGATCGGCCTGCACACCGCGGCAGGCTTCGGCCGTCTCTGGAGCGACATCGCCGAGAGCTTTGGCCTCGATCCCGAGGGCCGCGTCCTCAAGGCGGTCGCCAGCCGCGACACCTGGAGCGGCATCACCCTGCACTGGCCGGTCGACGGCGGCGGCCGGCTGCCGGTCGAACTGTCCGGCCTGCCGGTGTTCGATCGTTCCAGGAATTTCGCCGGCTACCGTGGCTTTGGTGTGTGTCGCGACCTCGACGGGCTTGCGCGACTCGCCGCTTTGCGCCGCTATGAGTTCTTCAGCGGCGCGATCGCGCCGCGATCGCTGTCGGCCGATGTCGCGCCGGCGCCGCGCACCGCCGCGCCGCCCGGGCCCGCCGCGCCGCATGATGTTGCTCCGCCGCCCGACCCGACCGCAGCGCCGCCCGAGGAATTGACCGAGCCGAGCGCAGCAGAGACCTCACACCAAGCCGATCCGGATCACGCCGTGGAA
Source organism: Bradyrhizobium sp. B097 (assembly GCF_038957035.1). NCBI lineage: Bacteria > Pseudomonadati > Pseudomonadota > Alphaproteobacteria > Hyphomicrobiales > Nitrobacteraceae > Bradyrhizobium > Bradyrhizobium sp. B097. The sequence goes on along the minus strand of NZ_CP152412.1, from coordinate 1,334,446 downwards.
ACGCCGCAAGAAACGCAAGGAGGAACGCAGGAGGGACCGCACGACGTGCGTCACGACCCGCCGCAGAACGTGCTGCCGTTCCGCCTTGCCGGCGATACGCGGCCGCCGTCGTTGACGCCGGTCGAGAACAACGCCTTCAACGAGCTCGCCCGTCAATTGTCGGCGCGGCTCGAGAGCGAGGCCGGCCTCACCGCGACAACGAACGAGCGCGCCGCCACGGAGGCGGTTGCCGAAGCGCCGCCCGCCAGCGAACCGGAGGCGGAGGCACCGCGGCAGCAAGAAGCGATCGCGCAGCTCGATACGCCGGCTGACGCGCCAAAGGCCGGTTGGCTCGCCGCGAGCGAACCTGCACCGCGCGGAGAGTCCCGACGCGACCGCGCGCTGCTCGATCTCTTGCCGGTCGGCATCCTGATCTACCGGCTCGACCGCCTGCTCTATGCCAACCACGCCTTCCTCGCCCGCATGGGCTATGACAGCCTGCACGCACTGGAAGCCGCCGGCGGGCTGGACGCGCTCTATGTCGAGCCCGGCGTCTCGCAGGCGAGCAGCACCTCCGGCACCGGCACGCCGGTGACGATCTCCGCAAACCAGAACGCGGATGACGGCGCGCAGTCCGTGTCCGCAGAGGCACGGCTGCACACCATCACCTGGGACGACGATTCCGCGCTGGCGCTGATCTTCTCGCGCACGCTGGACGAAGACGCCGCGGTCGCGGCCGCTCTGTCCGATCCGAAGTCCGATCCCGAGCCCGATCCCGAGCCCGTGGCTGCCGCCGAGCCGATGCTTGCGCCACTACCGCCGCAGGCCGGCCACGCCGACGCCGAGGAACTCGGCGCGATCCTAGACACCGCGGCCGAAGGCATCATCATGTTCGATGCCGAGGGCAACATCCATTCCTGCAACCGCAGCGCGGAGGCGCTGTTCGGCTATGACGGCGACGAGTTCATCACGCATAATCTCGCCGACCTGTTCGCGCCGGAAAGCCAGCACGGCATCTTCGACTATCTCACGAGCGTGAAATCGGCCGGCGTCGCCAGCCTGCTCGACCACGGCCGCGAGACGCTCGGCCGCGTGCGCCAGGGCGGCATCATCCCGCTGTCGGTGACGATGGGCCGCACCCGCGCCGACGGCCCGAACTTCTTCGCCGTGTTCCGCGATCTCTCGCAGACCAGGAAGAGCGAGGGCGAATTGCGCGAGGCGCGGCGGCTCGCCGAACGCGCAGCGAACGCCAAATCCGACATGCTGGCGCGGATCAGCCACGAGCTGCGCACGCCGCTCAACGCCATCATCGGCTTTTCCGAGGTGATGATCGGCGAGCGCTTCGGCGCGCTCGGCAACGAGCGCTATGTCGAATACATGAAGGACATCCGCGCCTCCGGTGAGCGGGTGATCACGATCGTCAACGACCTGCTCGACCTGTCGCGGATCGAGACCGGCAAGCTCGATCTCGCCTTCACCAGCCAGAACCTCAACGAGATGGTCGAGAGCTGCGTCGCTGTGATGCAGCCGCAGGCCAATCGCGAGCGCATCATCATCCGCACCTCGCTCGCGCACACGCTGCCGCCTGTCGTCGCCGACGCCCGCGCGCTGCGCCAGATCACGCTGAACCTGATCGGCAACTCGATCCATCTCGCCAATGCCGGCGGCCAGGTGATCGTCTCGACCGCGCTGTCGGATTTCGGCGAGGTGATGCTGCGCGTGCGCGACACCGGCCAGAGCCTCAACGACAACGAGGTCGCCGCGGCGCTGGAGCCGTTCCGCGCGCCGACGCCGTCCGATCAGGCCGGCTCCGCCGGCGTCAGCCTGTCGCTGACCAAGGCGCTGGTCGAAGCCAACCGCGCCAAATTCCAGATCCGGACCGGCGGCCGCACCGGCACGCTGATCGAGATCGTGTTCTCCCACGCCGCCGCGCGGGTGTAAGCGGCGGGCACGCTCCGTCGCCCGCGTGAGGAACGCACTAGCGGAGGGGCTCCCTCCCCCCTTGCGGGGGAGGGTTGGGGAGAGGGGTGGCCACACGGTACGCTCCCTCCGTGTAATATTCTTCAATGCCACGCGGCCGAGATTGTGAGACCGACACTCATCTCGATCATCTCGCCCGGGGCCACCCCTCTCCCCACCCTCTCCCGCAAGGGGAGAGGGAGCCTGGCCAGCGTGCCTACCTCACTGCGAAAATCTGTCGCGCTTGATCGGCGCGGCACGGCATGGATCTTGCTGCAATTCCGATTGTTTGAAATTCATTATCTCGCGAACCCAGCCCGCTTTCCGGGCATCTGGATCTGGCGGATGCGCTGCCTTGTCGTCGCCGACTTGCATTATTCATTGCCGCAGTTCGACTGGCTGCTGGCGGCCGCGCCGCAATTCGATCTGGTGATCTTCGCCGGCGATGCGCTCAACCTCGGCTCGGCGGTCGATTTCCGCGCCCAGATCGTCGTCGTCACGAAATACCTCGCGCGCCTCGCCGGCCTCACGCGCGTGATCTTCTGCTCGGGCAATCATGACCTCGACGAGCGCAACGCAGAGGGCGAGAAGGTTGCGCGATGGGTCGCCGCCGTCAGGGAATTCGGCGTGGCCTGCGACGGCGACAATCTGACCATCGGCGACACGCTGTTCACGGTGTGCCCGTGGTGGGACGGCCCGATGGTCAAAGCGCGGATCGACGAGCAGCTGCGCGAGGCAGCCGCCATGCCGCACCGCCGCTGGGTCTGGGTGCATCACGCCCCGCCGGCGGATTCCCCGATCAGCTGGGGCGGCAAGCGCTTCTTCGGCGACGTCGAGCTGCTGCGCTGGATCGAACGCCACCACCCGGCGATGGTGATCTCGGGCCATGTGCATCAATCGCCGTTCATCCCGAACGGCTCGTGGTTCGACCGGATCGGGGCCACCTGGGTGTTCAATACCGGCCTGCAACCCGGCCGGCCGCCGGTCTACATCGTGCTCGATCTCACCCAGGAGAAGGTTTTCTGGCTCGCCGCCGGCGACGCGCAGATCGTCGATCTCAACGCCCCCCTGCATCGGCCGGCAACGCCGCTCGGCGAGGCGCCCGACTGGCTCACATCCTTGGATCGGATTGCCGATCCGAGCCTGGCGCGACCTGCATCGGCGGCAGGTTGATCATGCTCTGCAGCACCTCGCTGACCATCGCCAGATGGGTGCCGTGATCGGCATATTGATGCATCAGATCGGCAAGATAGGTGGTGGCGACATGCAGCCGTTGCGCCAGCAGCTGCGCGATCAGCAGCGCCAGCGCAGGCTGCTCCCGCAGGAACGACGCCGCATCGTCGAATTCGTACAGGACGCAGTCGGACGCCGCGCGCACCTTTGCGCTGTGCGGCCTGTCGAGCAGAACACTCATCTCGCCGAACACCGCGCCGGGCTCGTCGATCACCGCGACCAGACTGTCGCCCTTCACGACCTCGACCTTGCCCTCGAGCAGGACGAACAGATGACCTGTCTGGCCGCCCTCCTCGATGAAATCCGTGCCGGCCGGCAGGCTGCGCCTGCTCCCGCCGGTGCAGTGATCAAGGATCGCTCGCATGCTGTTTCGCCTCCGTCTGCGGTCAGACTAGGCGGAGATGTGGCCGAGGTGAACGGGATTAGCCAGGCGGTTTGCCCAAATTGTCGGCATGCCGTGCGTGAGAGGGACGCAGCGGCCGAAGGGCTCCCTCTCCCGCTTGCGGGGGAGGGTCGGGGTGGGGGCTCTCTCCGCGAGTCCCAGTGTGGAGAGAGCCCCCACCCGGATCGCATCGAAGATGCGATCCGACCTCCCCCGCAAGCGGGAGAGGTGCGCCGTTTCCGTGGCCCGACCGTCCAGCGGGCTACTGCTTGATCTCCAGCGTCTGGCGCTTGCCGGCGGCGATCGAGAACGGCTTTTCCGCCTTCTGGCCGTCGGCAAAGATGGCGACCGCGACATAGTCGCCGGCGCTGAGCGCGACGTTGGTGGTCGCATCATAGCTCACCGAGACGCGCTTGCGCTCGTCATTGATGTCGCGCTCGGCGCCGTAGATGTCGATCTCATGGGCGCCGTCGGCCTTGATCCCGACCACGCCGGCGTTGAGATTGACGTTGATCCGGGTCGGCGCGCCGGACTTCACCTCCGCGCGCGCCGTGCCCTTGGCCTCGCCGACCGTCACCATCACCTCGTAGCTGCCGCCGGGCAGATCGAACTTCGATTCGGCGTCGTATTCCTGCGCGACCTTCTCGCCCTCGTCACCGTCGGCCTTCGCCGGCTGGTGCACGGCAACCACGAGGTCCTTCTCGACCTTGGGGCCGCCCTCGGCATAGGTGGTGGTGACGATCAGCTTGCCGACGTCGAGGGTGAGCTGGACGTTGCTGGAGTCACCCGCGGCGACCACGAACGGCTTGCTGGTCTTCGACTGCCCCTTGGTCAGGGTCAGCGTATAGTTGCCCGCAGCGAGCACGAAGCGCGGCACCGCGTCGTATTCCTGCGCGATCAGTCTGCCGCCCTTGTCGGAGACCTGCCAGACCACGTCATCGACCTTGCCCGCGCCGCCGGCCACCGAGCCCTCGCTGGTGACGTAGCCGGCATCGAGGATGACGTCGAGCATCGCCGGCTTGCCGTTCTCGACCTTGAGCGGAAACTCGCGCTTGAGCTGCCGATAGCTCACCTCCACGATGTAATCGCCGGGCGCGATGTTGTCCGCGAACGGCGCACCGTAGAAGGTGTTGACGTGCTCGCCCTTCTCGCCTCCGGCGCGCTTGTAGACGCCCCAGTTGACGTCCTCGTCGCTGATCGGATCGAGTCCTTCGGCGAGCCGTGCCACGCCGCGAAGGTTCTTGCCGAGATACGGATCGGCGGCCACAGGCTTCGGCGGCGCCTCGCTTGCGACCTTGGTGCCTTGCGTCGCCGCCACCGCCTTGGTCAGTGCGCCGGTGAGGCTCGCGGCGTTGCCGGCATCGAGATAGACGCCGCCGGTCGCGCGCGCGATGCATTGCAGCTGGCTCTTCGCCGCGGGGTCGGCGACGTCGAGGCCGATGACATGGGCGGTGAAGCCGATGCCGGCCTTCTTCAGTTCGGCCGCGGCCGCGCACGGATCCGGCGCGCAGGTCTCGATCCCGTCGGAGACCAGAATCACATTGGCCTTGTTCTCGGTCGAGTGCAGCGCCTCGGCGGCGGCACGGAGCGAATCCGAGATCGGCGTCTTGCCCTTCGGGTTGATGCCGTCGATCGCGGCCTTGATCCTCGCCGGATCGAACTTGCTGACCGGCACCATCAGCTCGATGTCCTTGCAGTCACCCTTCGAGCGATGGCCATAGACCATCACGCCGAGACGATCGGCGGGATTCCATTTCGACAGGATGGCATCGACCGCCTGTCGTGCAGCGGAGATCTTGCTCTGCCCATCGACCAGGCCCCACATCGAGCCGGATGCATCGAGCACGAGAATGGTGTCGGTCCCCTGCGCTTGCGCCTGCGCCTGGGCGCCGTGAAGTGACAGCAACGCCAGGCCAAGCGACAGCAGGCCGGCAACGAACGAGCGGCGAAAAACCTTAATCACGGATCGATCCTCGATGATGGAGACAATCGGAGGGCAAAGACGGCTGCGGCGGCGGTCATGTCGTGAGATCATTCGCACCTTGCCACAGCTGCGCCCTCCTTCGATCCGGATTTTGTTTTTTGTTGGCCGGATTGCTGATGCGATACACTTCCGGCGTGCACGCGACGAAACGCCAAAATGTCTTTGATTGGCGTCACTTGCGTCCGAACATTTGGACTATTGCGACAAGCATTTGGCCTGATGCGACACGCAGATGACGACTAAATTGCTTCCAGAGTTGCGCGCATCGCGCTCGTCGGCGTGAGCGTCATCACAGATGACGCTGCTTTGTACGCTGCCGTGCACTTGATCGCACTACTCCCACATGTCCGGCGCGACGCGCCCGGCGAAGGCGCAATCGATGACCCGATCCTGTCGATCACGGTCGACGATCAGTCGCAGCAGGTCCGGGCGCGAGTAGTGGCCGCCGATATCGCATAGCGCCTTGGCGGCGAGAACAACCTCCCGCGATCCGTCAGCGATCAGGATGGTCTCACCTTGCGCCGGCCCCGCGATGATCTCACCGCGCGGATCGATGATCACACTGTCGCCGCTGTACTCGATCGTCGACAGCTCGCGATAGCGTTCGGGCGTCGCCTCGTGCGACCGCATGCCGCCCACGGCGATGACGTAGCAACCCGCCTGGGACGCGAACGCGCGTGACAGCAGGAGCTGTCGCGGCCACAGCGGCGTGGGTGACGGCGGCGCCACGGCGGGCTCTCGTCCCGGCCACGCGGCGACGTGGATCTGCGTTCCCTGTGCCGCCAGCGCATAGCCGGGCAACATGGTGTTGTGCTCCCAGCAATTGAGCCCGCTGATCCTGCCGTAGGGCCGCTCATGAACCCGCAGGCCGACCGCGTCGCCGTCGGCCCACACCGAACGCTCGTTGAAGGTCGGCTTGAGCTTGCGATGACGGCCGAGAATCCGCCCCTCGCGGCCAATGAACAGAAGCGTGCAGTAGACCGTGCCCTTCGTGACTGCGTCGCGTTCGGCAACGCCGATCACGACATCGATCCCGGCGCCCTCTGCGGCATCGCAGAGCCGGTCGGTGGCGGGCGACGGAATCTCGACGGCGCTATCGAGATATTCCGCCATGGCGCGAAAGGTGCTCGGACCGGTCGGTGCATGACAGAAAAACGGATAGCCCGGCAGCCAGGTCTCGCCGAACGCGGCGATCGTTGCCCCCATGGCACCGGCCTCGCGGATCAGGCGACAGGCCTTCTCCACCGACGCCTCGCGATCGAACGGGACCGCGGCGGCCTGGATCGCCGCGAGCCTGAAATGCGTATCGATTGCCATGGCCGGGTGCCGCATCACGCGACGCCCTTGCGGGCAGCATCGAGCGCGCCCGCAAGCAGTTCGAGCGCCTTGACGCGCCGTCGCCGCGCAAGGCGCTCTTCGCCGACCTTGCGTTCATGCTCGCCGGCGATGAAGGCCTGGATGTCCGGCAGCAGACGAATGACGCCGCGGCTGCCCCACTGGCCATCCGGTATCTCGGTCGGAAACACCCAGACTTGCGGCGCCACATCCTCGTACGAACCACCGTCAGCGCGTACCACGGCGGCTGTCACGTCCTTCACCAACGCCGCGCGCGAGGCTTCGGTGTACTGCCCCTCGGGCACCGTCGGCACGATGCGATAGCGTGGCGACGGCGACGGCTCGCCCGCCACATAGACGGCGGCCGGCCGATGCAGGAACACGACGGTGACGCCTTGCGCAACCTTGTTGGCCGGGTCGAATCCCTCGTGACCGATCAGGATATCGCCGAGCTCCTTGATGAGCCGCGCTTCCGCTACCGGCTTCAGGGCTCCTTCGGGAATTGTGACGTCGATCATCGGCATTGAGAGACCTCCTGTTGTTGCCAGCATGAGGTCTATGCGCGAGGTGCTTCCGGCAGCAGTGGCAGTATCGCCATTCTCAGGGCAAATTCGGACACGGCGTCGTCAGCCGGCAGGCGCCATGCGCGCGGTGACACGCGCAAACCGGCGCTGGTATTCGCGCGGCGAAAGCCCGGTTTCGCGCTTGAACAGGCGGCGAAAGGTCGACAGATCGTTGTAGCCGACACGCGCACTGACCGCGTCGAGCTTCAGCCGCCTGGATTCGATCAGGCGCTTGGCCACATCGACGCGCAGCGCCTGCAGATATTGCAGCGGGGCCTCGCCGACCGCGAGCTTGAAGCGGCGGTTCAGGGTGCGTTCGCTGACCGAAAGGTCGCGCGCCAGCCTGGCGAGGCTGAAGCCCCGCTGCAGCGACTTCTCCATCAGGCTTTGCGCCTGCGCCACCAGCGCGTCGGAATGCTGGGTGTCGTGCGTACGGCTGGCATAAGACGCCTGCGAGACGCGATTGCCGTCGATCAGCATCAGCTTGCCGGTCTCGGCGGCCAGATCGGCGCCGGCGAACTTCTCGACCAGCCGAAGCGCAAGATTGAGCGAGGTCGTCACCGCGCCCGAGCAGACGATCCGGTTCTGCTCGGTGAGGATCTCGGCGACGCGCAGATCCACCGCCGGGTAACGCGTCGCGAAGGTCCGCCCCTTCGCCCAATGGGTGGTCGCGACCCGGCCGTCGAGCAGGCCGGCTTCGGCGAGGATGAAGCTGCCGGTGCAATAGGATGCGAGCAGGGTGCCGCGCTCATGTTGCCGCCGCAGCGCGGCGAGCAACGGCTCGACCGTATCGAGCCGGGCGAAGAAGCGCTCGATGTCGCCGACGAACGGTCCGGAGATCACCACCGCATCCGCCGCAGACCGCGCACTGATCGGTCCATCGACGCCGATGATTTGGCCGGACGCGGTCTGCACCGGCCGGCCATTGAGTGACTCGACGCGCCACCGCAGCTGGGACGGCTTGCCGTTGTGGCGCTGCGGCCGCTTCGCCGCCACCGAATTGGCGGCCGTGAACACGTCGACAATGCCCGCAACGCCCGAAGCGAGGATACCGTCATAGACCCAAATCCGGATGAGTGGCATGGCCATGTCCGATCTTGCACAAAGTGAGGCAATTCTGCCATCTCGCGCGGGAGCGGGCAAGCGGCCGGCAGCGGCCGCCGATGTGACGGCCGGACGGATAGCTCCCGCGAGACCCATGGGTGCGATCGGCACCCGGCTTTCCCTGCGCCCTCTGATCTCAGAGCGGCGAAACGAAGAGCAAAGCTCGGACAATCATGTCGCGAGAGCGCGAAGCTGTTTCCCATCCTCATCTGTCATCGCCCGCGAAGGCGGGCGATCCAGTACGCCGCGGCCTCTCGGTTCGAGCACAACTGCCTCTGGAATACTGGATCGCCCGGTCGAGCCGGGCGATGACACCGAGATGCGGTACGCAATAGCGGTGCGTCGTATCGTGCGAGAGCTATCCTCATCGTCGTCCTGGCGAAAGCCAGGACCCATTACCCCAAGTGCTGGTTGGTGCGCCACGCTGGGGCCGCGATCCCGCTCACTACCGAATACGGTGGTTATGGGTCCTGGCTTTCGCCAGGACGACGGCGGTGTATATGATCGCTTGCTACGTGCCCTTGCCGCCGCCTCAGATCCCCCGCGCAAATCGGCGAAAGCCCGGCGCGCCGGTCAGCGCCTCGAATGCCGCATCGCGCTTCTCCTCGGCGAAGGCAAAGCCGGCCATGGTGTAGCAGCGCTCGGCCGCCTCGTTGCCGATCACGAACGAGATCGATGCCCGCGAATAGCCGGCGGCCTTGCCGTCGGCGAGCGCGCGGGCGATCAGGGCCTGCACCAGGCCGCCGCCGCGATGCGACGCTTCGGCTGCGACGTGCTCGATCAGCCAGTCGCCCTCGCCGCCCTGGACCCAGCAATTGCGGGCATAGCCGCCGCGCGCGACGATGCCATCGGCATCGGCACCGGTCTCGGCCGCGACCTCCTCGATCGCCGCGCGTGCGGCGACGACCGTTCCGGATGCGGGCATGGCGCACAGCGCGGCAGCCGGCACACCATCGACTTCAGCGATCAGGAAATGGGCGACATGGTACCATGAGCGTACCCGCGCGACGGCGAGCCGCGTCATGAACGCGAGACACTCTGCCTCCGGGCGGTCGAGCGCGATGTCGAACCAGCCGCGCGGCAACGGGCCGCGCTGCGCGGCCAGCACGATGCGGGCGATGAAGCCGGCGTCGTCGGATCGTGCGGGACGGATCGTGGATCGTCCCGCGCCGGTCATCTCAGGTGTTCGTCAGCGCGACGCGGAATTCCGCCTCGGTCTTGGCCTTGACCTCGTCGAGCGTGACGCCGTCGGCGAGCTCGATCAGCGCCATGCCGTCCTTGCCATGCTTGTCGATGGTGAACACCGCCAGATCCGTGACGACCATGTCGACCACGCGCTCGCCGGTCAGCGGCAGATTGCACTGCTTGAGCAGCTTCGCGCCGTCCTTGGCGGAATGCTCCATCACGACCACGACGCGCTTGACGCCCGCGACGAGGTCCATGGCGCCGCCCATGCCCTTCACCATCTTGCCGGGGATCATCCAGTTGGCGAGGTCGCCGTTCTGCGCCACCTGCATGGCGCCGAGGATCGACAGATCGATATGGCCGCCGCGCACCATGCCGAAGGAATCGGCCGACGAGAAATAGCTGGTCGAGGGCAATTCGCTCACGGTCTGCTTGCCGGCGTTGATGAGGTCGGCATCCACCTCATCTTCGTAGGGGAACGGGCCCATGCCGAGCATGCCGTTCTCGCTCTGCAGGTTTACGTCGACGCCGTCGGGGATGTAGTTCGAGACCAGCGTCGGGATGCCGATACCGAGATTGACGTAATAGCCGTCGCGCAACTCCTTGGCGGCGCGGGCGGCCATCTGTTCACGGGTCCAGGCCATGAGGCTCTCCTGAAGAGTTATGTCTTAGTTGCGCATGATCTTGCCGGAAAGCCGGTGCCCGGTTTTCCGGATCATGCGTTAAGCGGCGGGCCGCGGGCGGGTGTTGCGGAACTCGATCCGCTTCTTGCCGGTCCCGACCTCGATGATGCGTTTGACGAAGATGCCGGGGGTGTGGATGTGGTCCGGGTCGATCTCGCCGGCCGGCACCAGATGCTCGACCTCGGCGACGGTGACCTTCGCGGCGGTCGCCATCATCGGGTTAAAGTTGCGCGCGGTCTTGCGGTAGACCAGGTTGCCGGCGGTGTCGCCCTTCCAGGCGTGCACGATGGCGACGTCGGCGAACAGGCCGCGTTCCATGATGTACTTCTCGCCGTCGAATTCCTTCACTTCCTTGCCTTCGGCGATCAGCGTGCCGACGCCGGTCTTGGTGTAGAAGGCCGGGATGCCGGCGCCGCCGGCGCGGATGCGCTCGGCCAGCGTGCCCTGCGGGTTGAACTCGAGCTCGAGCTCGCCGGCGAGATATTGCTGGGCGAACAGCTTGTTCTCACCGACATAGGACGAGATCATCTTCTTGATCTGGCGCGTCTCCAGCAGCCGGCTGAGGCCGATGCCGTCGACGCCGGCATTGTTGGAGACGACGGTGAGGCCCTTGACGCCGGAATCGCGGATCGCGTCCGACAGGGTCTCGGCGATGCCGCAGAGGCCGAAGCCGCCCGACATGATCATCATGCCGTCCTTGAGGAGACCATCGAGTGCCGATTTGGCGTCGGGATAAACCTTGTTCATGCAATGAATACCTGATGGAGGGCGCGGAACGGCTCTGTCCAGCGGATTATTAGGCGAAATCTTCGCAATGCGTCAATCACGGCCCCGTGCGGCGGCGGGCGGCGGCCTGCGGCATCAACATGGCCTTGAAAGCGACAAGAAAACCCTTCAAGTTGCGTGGGTTGGCACCGGCTTCCATTGCGCAGCCGGCAGTGTTCGACGACGCCCCGACAAAACTCAACCCGACCCGGATATGTCATTGACGATGGCCCAAGGAATTAAGCGCCTGGGGATGCCGATCGCGGCGCTTCTCGGCCTGGCGCTCGTGGGGCTGGTCGCAACGTCCTGGTTCCTCAACCGGGACGCGCTGCGGAGCGCGGTGGAAGCGCAGATTCGCGCCGTGACCGGGCTCGAGCTCGTCGTCAACGGGCCGATCGACGTTTCGGTGTTTCCCGGCAGCTATGTCTCCTTTCACAATGTCGGGCTGAAGGGCGCTGATACCACCGATCCGGCCTTGCAGGTCGACGTGCTGACCGCGAACCTGCGCCTGCTGCCGCTGTTGCTGCGGCGGTTCGAGATTGCCGACGTCATGATGCTCCGTCCGCATATCCATGTGGTTCGCGACAGCGCCGGCGAGAGCAACTGGACCCCGTTCGTCGAGACCATCGCCAAGACGATGACGCCCGGCGCCGAGAACCAGGTGTCATTCTCGGAAATCCGGATCCAGGACGGCGAGCTGAATTACGAGGACGGCACCAACCACATCTCCGAACAGCTCGGCGATATCGACCTTTCGCTGGCCTGGCCCTCCATCTCGCGTTCGTTTGCCGCGACCGGCCAGTTCGACTGGCGCGGCGAACGCGTCGACGGCTCGATCAGCGCCAGCGATTTCGTCGCGCTGCTGTCGGGCGACCGCTCCGGCCTCAAGGCACGGCTTGCCAGCGCGCCGCTGAAGATTGCGTTCGACGGAACCGTCGCCAACCGCACCAGCCTGATGATGGAAGGCACCGCCACCATGGACTCACCGTCGCTGCGCAACGCGTTGCGCTGGATGGGCCAGGCGCCGCCCGGCGGCGGTGGCGGCTTCGGCCGCTTCGCACTGAAGGCTCGCGCCAATGTGGTCGGCGGCTCGGTCGCGCTGACCAATGTCAATGTCGAGCTCGACGGCAATGTCGCCGAGGGCGTGATGACCTACGCCAATAACGGCCGGCAGACGCTGCAGGCGACGCTTGCCGCCGGCAATCTCGATTTCACGCCCTACATCTCGACGTTCCGCCTGCTGGCCAGCGGCCAGCGCGACTGGAACAGACAGCTGTTCGACCTCTCCTCGCTGTCGTCGACCGATCTCGACATGCGCCTGTCGGCCGCCAAGGTGACGGTCGGCCCGTCCAAGCTCGGCCGCACCGCGTTCGGCGCCAATCTGCGGGGCGGCGCGCTCGCGCTCAGCGTCGGCGAGGCGCAGATGTATGGCGGCATCGCCAAGGGTTCGTTCGCGATCGCGCGCTCGGACGCGGTCGCCGACGTCAGGGCGCAATTCCAGTTCACCGATGTCGATCTGCAGGCCTGTGCCAGCGAACTGTTCGGCATCAACAAGCTGTCCGGACGCGGCAACCTCAACGTCTCGCTGACGGCCTCCGGCTCGAGCCCGTTCGGGCTCGCATCGTCACTGGACGGCACCGCGACGCTGAACGGGCATGACGGCGCGATCGCCGGCTTCAATGTCGAGCAACTGCTGCGGCGGCTGGAGAAGCGGCCGCTGTCCGGCGGCGGCAATTTCCGCTCGGGCTCGACGGCCTATGACAATCTCAGCGTCTCGGTGAAATTCGCCGACGGCGTCGCGACCGCCGACGACATCCATGTCGAGAGCCCGGCGGCGAAGATCACGCTGACCGGCACCGCCTCGGTGCCGTCGCGCGAGTACGATCTCAAGGGCGTCGCCAGCCTGACCTCGGCGGCTGCCGGCGGCACCGCGTTCGATCTGCCCTTCGTGATTCAAGGCCCGTGGGACGATCCGCTGATCTTCCCCGATCCGGAAAGCCTGATCCGCCGCTCGCCGGCATCCGCCCCGTTGCTCGACGCGGTGAAGGATCGCAAGACCCGCGACGCGGTGCGCTCGGTGATCGAGCGCTTCACCGGCGGTGCCGCACGGCCCGCGGCCGCGCCCGATGCCGCGGCAGGCACGCCCGGCAACGCACCGGCGACAGCGGCCGAGAATGCCAAATCGAACTGACCAAAGTCGAACCGACCAAGGTCGAACTGATCAAGCGTCGAACTGATCGATCCATTCACTTTCCGCATCAATGCAGCGGGACTGATCCACGCTCTCCCGCGAGCCCCCTACAGAAGTCGTCGACGCGACATCTTTATCGGGTCACGGGCATGCGCTAGTGTTTTCCCTAACCGGTTAAAAAAGCCGGCCTCATGAGGGGAGAAGAACGTGAGATCCAAGGTTATCGGTGCGCTATCAATTGCGGTCGCTGCGGTCGGCCTGTTCGCCGCAACTGCACCCGCTCTGGCCCAGGGCAAGACGATCACCGTCTGGTGGGGCAAGGGATTTTACAAGTCCGAAGACGACGCGCTGCTCGATACGATCAAGAAATTCGAAGCCAAGACCGGCATCAAGGTCGAACTGTCGCAATACGCGATCCAGGACATGATTCCGAAGACGGTTGCCGCGCTGGATTCCGGCACCGTGCCCGACGTCGCCTATTCCGACACCTACGATGTGCAGGCCCAGGGCAAGTGGGCCTTCGAGGGCAAGCTCGAAGACCTGTCCGACATCATGCTGCCGATGAAGGACGCCTTCGCGCCGAACACGCTGGAAGCGGCCCTGCTCTACAATGACGTCACCAAGAAGAAGTCCTATTACGGCTTCCCGCTCAAGCAGCAGAGCATGCACGTCCAGATCTGGGGCGACATGCTGGAGAAGGCCGGCTTCAAGGCCGATGACATCCCGACCAAGTGGGAGGATTACTGGACGTTCTGGTGCGACAAGGTGCAGCCGGGGATTCGCAAGGCGACCGGCCAGCGCATCTACGGCGTCGGCCAGCCGATGGGCGTGGAATCCACCGACTCGTTCCAGTCATTCTACACCTTCATGGACGCCTACCACGTCAAGCTGGTCGACGATGACGGCAAGCTCCTCGTCGACGATCCCAAGGTGCGCGACGGCCTGATCCACGCGCTGAAGGACTATACCGACACCTACATCAAGGGCTGCACGCCGCCATCCTCGACGACCTGGAAGGACCCGGACAACAACGTCGCCTTCCACAACAAGACGATCGTGATGACCCACAATTTCACGATCTCGATCGCGGCGAAGTGGTTCGAGGATTCCACCAACCCGGCGCTGACCGACGCGCAGCGCGCCGCCGGCAAGCAGGCCTACGAGCACGACATCATCACGGCGTCGTTCCCGAAGGCACCGGACGGCTCGACGATCCGGTATCGCTCCGACGTCAAGACCGGGCTGATCTTCGCCAACGCCAAGAACAAGGCGGAAGGCAAGCAGTTCATCAGCTTCCTGATGCAGGAAGACAACGTGCGGCCCTATATCGAAGGTGCGCTCGGCCGCTGGTTCCCGGTGACCAAGGCCAGCCAGGCGAGCCCGTTCTGGCAGGCCGACCGGCATCGCAAGGCAGTCTGGAATCAGTTCACCGGCGGCACCGCGCCGTTCGACTTTACCAAGAACTGGAAGTTCACCATCCTGAACAACGAGAACGTCTGGGCCAAGGCGATGAACCGCGTGGTCAGCGAGAAGGTGCCGGTGGACAAGGCCGTCGACGAACTGATCGCCCGCATCAAGCAGGTCGCCGGGTAAGCTAAACGATGACCGGTACTGCCGACACTAGCTCCGCGTCGTCCCGGCGAAAGCCGGGACCCATACGCCGCGGCAGCAGTTCTGGAGTATGCTGGTCGACGGCTTTCGCGCAACGACCGGGACCTGTGGTTATGGGTCCCGGCCTTCGCCGGGACGACACCGTGGATGCGTCCGACACCTCGTTCTTAGAGTAACCGAATGGCGATCACGCTCTCCGCATCCGATGTCCCCTCGCCGCCACTGTCGGCGCGGCTGTCGCCGCCGCAGGTCTGGGGCATCGTGCTGCTCGTGCCCTATCTGCTCGTCTTCCTCGCCTTCGTGGTCTATCCGGTCGGCTACGGCCTGTGGCTGGCGCGCCATCCGTCGAGCTATGTCGCGCTCTACAACGACCCGATCTTCGCGCGCGCGGCCGTCAACACGCTGATCTTCCTGGTCATCGGCATCAACATCAAGATGCTGATCGCGCTGTTCCTGTCCGGCTTCTTCGCTCAGCAGCGGCCCTGGATCAGGTGGCTGTCTGTCATCTTCATCCTGCCCTGGGCGGTGCCGTCGATCCCGACCATCCTGTCGGTGCGCTTCATGCTCAATCCCGAATGGGGCGTGGTCAACCAGCTGATCTTCAAGTTCACCGGCGACGACGGCCCGAACTGGCTGAACGATCCGGCGGTCGCGCTCGCGATGGCGATCGGCGTGCACATCTGGAAGTCGCTGCCGTTCTGGACGCTGATCCTGCTGACCGGACGGCTCGCGATCCCGCACGATCTGTACGAGGCGTCCGACGTCGACGGCGCCAATTGGTGGCAGAAATTCCGCTACATCACCTGGCCGTCGATGCAGACGCTCTACATCACCTGCACGCTGCTCTCGATGATCTGGACGCTGGGCGATTTCAACAGCGTCTATCTGCTCACCGGCGGCGGGCCCGCCGACCTCACCCACGTGCTGTCGACGCTGGGCATCCGCTATCTCAGGCTCGACCAGCTCTCGCTGGCGATGGCCTCGATCGTCTGCGCGATGCCGTTCGTGCTGCCGCTGGTCTATTACATGATGAAACGGTTGTCGCGATGAAGCTGCCCACCCTCCGCGAAGTCGGCACCGAAGCCAAGCTGCTGCTGATCGGCATCCCGGTCTTCATCTGGACCATGATCCCGATCTACCACATGTTCGTGTTCGCGATCTCGCCGAAGGAGGACGCGTTCACCGGCAAGCTGTGGCCGACGCATCCGACGCTGCATAATTTCTCGATCGTGTTCCACCAGCAGCATTACTTCCTGCGCGACTTCTGGATCCAGTTCTGGAATTCAGCCGTGATCGCGCTGGCCGTCGGCGCGCTGACGCTGTTCGTCGCCACCGCCGCGGCGTTCTCGATCTCGCGGCTGCGCGTGCCGGGCGGCCGGGCTGTGATGAATCTGGCGCTGTTCACCTACTTCATCCCGGCGGCGTTCCTCGCCGTGCCGATGTATCGCACCATGGGCACCTACGGGCTGCTCAACAATCACTGGTCGCTGATCCTCGCGATGGTGACGATCGCCGCGCCCTACGCGATCTGGGTGCTGAAGCAGGCCTCCGACAAGCTGCCGGTCGAACTGGATGAAGCCGCGACGATGGACGGCGCCACCACGCTGCAGCTGTTCCGCCTGGTCTATGTGCCGCTGATGATGCCCTCGCTGGTCGCGGTCGGCACCTACGCGATCCTGCTCGCCTGGAACGAGTATCTTTACGCGTTCCTGCTGCTGTCGAAGGACACCGACATCACGCTGCCGGTCGCGCTCGGCAACTTCCTCGCCGCCGACGACTCGCCGTGGGAGCTCTTGATGACCACCGGCTTCATCTACGCGCTGCCGCCGGCCGCGGTCTACTACGCCTTCAAGCGCTACATGGTCGGCGGGCTGACGGCGGGCGCCGTCAAGTCGTGAGGCCAGGAACCGATCCAACCTCGTCGTCATTGCGAGGAGCGTCAGCGACGAAGCAATCCACCTCTCCGCTTGCGGCGCGATGGATTGCTTCGCTTCGCTCGCAATGACGGGCCGCTACAGCGGCGCGGCGCTCTCGCCGCGTGTGCTCGACAGTTTCGAGGCGAACGAGGCGACCACGATGATCACGGCGATCAGCGCGATCACCAGGGTGCAGATCGCGTTGATCTCGGGCTTCACGCCGAGCCGGACCTCGGAATAGATCCGGATCGGCAGCGTCGCCGAACCGGGGCCAGTGGTGAAACTCGCGATCACCACGTCGTCGAGCGACAGCGTGAAGGCCAGCATCCAGCCGGCAACGATCGCCGGCACGATCAGCGGCAGCGTCACCAAAAGGAACGCGCGCACCGGATCGCAGCCGAGGTCCATCGCGGCTTCCTCCAGGCTGCGATCGAGCGTGGCGAGGCGCGATTGCACCACGACAGTGACGAAACACATCGTCAGCGTGGTGTGGGCGATCGTCACCGTCCAGAAGCCGCGCTCGGCATTCAGCGCCACGAACAGCAGCAGCAGCGACAGGCCGGAGATCACCTCCGGCATGACCAGCGGCGAATACAGCATGCCGGAGAACAGCGCCCGCCCTCGGAACCGTTCGCCGCGCGCCAGCCCGACCGCGGCCAGCGTGCCCAGCAATGTCGCCAGCGTCGCCGACACCGCGGCGACCGACAGGCTCATCCACGCCGCCTCCAGCATGGCGCGATCGCTGAAGAACTCATGGTACCAGCGCAGCGACCAGCCGCCCCACACCGTCACCAGCCGCGAGGCGTTGAATGAGTAGATCACCAGGATGACGATCGGCAGATAAAGGAACGCCAGCCCGAGCGCCAGCGAGGTCATGTTGAAGCGCGTCAACCTGGTGACGGTGCCAGCCATCAGCGATTACTCTCGAGCTGGCGGCGTTGCAGGCGGTCGTAGAGCACGAGCGGCGGCACCAGCAGCAGCAACAATGCGACCGCCGCGGCTGACGCCACCGGCCAGTCCTTGTTGGTGAAGAACTCGAGCCACAGCGTCTGCCCGATCATCAGCGAGTTGGAGCCGGCGAGCAGATCGGGGATCACGAACTCGCCGACAACAGGAATGAAGCAGAGCAGCGCGCCGGCGCCGACGCCCGGCAGCGACAGCGGGAACGTCACCAGCCAGAACGCCTGCCGCGGCGAGGCGCCGAGATCGCCCGCGGCTTCAAGCAGCGAGGCATCCATCTTCGAGAGCGTCGCATAGAGCGGCAGGATCATGAACGGCAGATAGGAGTAAACGATGCCGAGATACATCGCGCTGTCGGTCGACAGCCAGACCACCGGCGCAGACACGATGTGCAGCGTGAGCAGGAACTGGTTGAGCAGGCCGTCATGCTGCAGGATGTTGATCCAGGCATAGATGCGGATCAGGAACGAGGTCCAGAACGGCACGATCACCAGCATCATCGCCACGCCCTGCCAGCGCTGCGGCAGCCGCGCCATGCCGTACGCAATCGGATAGCCAATCAGCAGCAGGATCAACGTCGAGGTCACGGCCACGACGAGGCTGCGCAGATAGGACAGGATGTACAGATTGTCCTGCAGCAGCAGGCGGAAATTATCGAACGACAATTGCGCAAACGCGGCCGCCAGCGCCGCGCGGCCCTCGGTGAAATCGAACACCGGCGTATAGGGCGGCTGCGCGATCGCGGTCTGCGACAGGCTGATCTTCAGCACGAAGCCGAACGGCACCAGGAAGAACAGCACCATCCAGAGGTAAGGCGCAATCGCGGCGAGCCGCGCCGGCCGCGCGAAGATGCGGCGCGCACTCATTGCTCGAGCACCAGGCAATCGTCGGCGGTGAACCACGCCACCACGCGCTGGCCGGCGAGATAGGCGTCGACATCGAGCCGCGCGGTATTGGCCATCGACGAGCGCACCACCGCGCCGGTCTCCAGCTTCACTCGGTAGCTCGTGACGCCGCCGAGATAGTTGACATCGGTGACGACGCCCTCCAGCCGGTTGATCGTCTGCGATGCGCCCGCGTCCGAGGCCGGTGCGCGGCGCGACAGCTTCACCTTCTCGGGGCGGATCGCGACGCTGACGACCTCCTTGGTCACCGGCGGCCACAGCTCGCTGACCGCGAGCGTGCCTGCTTCCGCGGTGGAGACCGTCAACCGTCCATTCTCGCGGGCGGCGACCTGGCCGTTGAACAGATTGATGTCGCCGACGAACTCGGCGATCCAGCGCGAGGCCGGCGCCTCATAGAGATTGCGCGGGGTCGCGACCTGCACCAACCGGCCGGCATCCATCACGCCGATCCGGCCGGCCATCGTCATCGCCTCCTCCTGATCGTGGGTGACGATGATGAAGGTCATGCCGAGCCGGCGTTGCAGCTCCATCAGCTCCCCTTGCGTGCTCTCGCGCAATTTCTTGTCGAGCGCGGCGAGCGGCTCGTCGAGCAGCAGCACCTGCGGGCGTCGCGCCAGCGAGCGCGCCAGCGCCACGCGCTGCCGCTGCCCGCCGGAGAGCTGGTCGGGCTTGCGCTTCTCGAGCCCCTCGAGCTTGACGAGGGCCACCATCTCGGCAACGCGGGTCGCAATATCGCGACGCGCCATGCCGGCGCGCCTGAGGCCGAAGGCGATGTTGTCGCGCACCGACAGATGCGGGAACAGCGCGTAGTTTTGGAACATCATGTTGACGGGCCGCTCATGCGGCAGCACCTGGGCGATATCGCTGCCGCCGAGCAGGATGCGGCCCTCGTCCGGGGTCTCGAAGCCTGCGAGCATGCGGAGCAGCGTGGTCTTGCCGCAGCCGCTCGGGCCGAGCAGCGCGAAGAACTCGCCGGCGCGGACGTCGAGCGAGAGCCGGTCGACCGCGCGGAAATTGCCGAACGACTTGGCGACGCCCTCGATCCGCAGCAGCGGCATGTCCGAGACGGCCGGTTCAGGCAACGGCTTTGCCGCCTCCGCACTCGCTTCGCCCGATGTCACGTCCGCAAGCCCCGATTCCCCGCAAGGTCCGATCCTGGCGGCAAGCTAGCGGCGGATCGCCACCGGCTCAACCGCCTCACGGACATCTCCCGCAATATTGTCGGCTTCCGCGCCTCTGCTAGAGCGTTTTCGAGCGAAGTGGAAACCGGTTCGCGTGAAGAAAACGCGTCAAAACAAAAAGCTAGAGCTTCGGTTCTGATTCAATCAGAACCGAAAATGCTCTAGACTTCGCAGTCAAATTCGGGAGGACAACCGATGATTCACGACCGCTACGGCCTGCCGCTGACCACCACCTCGGACCGCGCCGCCGCATATTATGTCGACGGCGTCGATCGGATGCTGGCGGCGCTGCACGGCGCCGATTCGGCGTTCGAGGCGGCGATCGCCGAGGACCCCGATTTCGCGTTGGCCCATCTCGGCCGTGCCCGCGTCCACCAGCTCAACATGGAAGGCGCCAAAGCCCGCGCCAAGGCGGCCGACGCACGGCAGCTCGCGGCGGCCGCAAGCCCGCGCGAGCGCCAGCACATCGAGATCATCGCGTCGGTGATCGACGGCCAGGGCAAGAAGGCGATGACAGCGGCCGAACAGCATCTCAGCGAATATCCGCGCGATGCGCAGGTGCTCTCGCTGTTGCTCGGCGCCTTCGGCCTCTATGCCTTCTCCGGCCGGTCCGACCACGACGCGGCACGGCTCACGATCTGCGAACGCTACATCGGCGACTATGGCGACGACTGGTGGTTCCTCACCTATCTCGGCTGGTCGAAGACCGAAGCCGGCGACCTCGTCTCGGGCCGCGCCGTCACCGAGCGCGGCTATGAGTTGAAGCCGGAGAACGCCGGCGCCGCGCACGCGGTGGCGCATGCGCTGTTCGAACAGGGCGACGCGGCGGAAGGCCGCAGCTTCCTCTCCGCATGGCTGCCGGCGAATGATCGCACCAGCTTCCTGCAGGGCCACCTCGCCTGGCACCTCGCCTTGATCGCGATCGAGGAAGGCGACGCCGACGGCGCGCTCGCCATCTACGAGCAGCACATCAAGCCGGCGGGCCGGCCCTATCCGCCGCTCAATATCTACACCGACACGGCCTCGCTGCTGTGGCGACTGTCGGTCGCCGGCAAAACGGGTCTCGAACCGTACTGGAAGGATGTCGCCGCCTATGGCGACGGCTACTTCCCGAAGGCCGGTGCGCATTTCGCCGACGTGCACCACGCGCTGGTCGCAGCCACGACCAACAACGATGCGCTTGAGGCGCGATTGACCGAGATGGCGGCGCGCGACGCCGACGGCAAACTGGCGCCCGGCCCTGCCGCGATCGGGCTCGGCCGGGGCGTTGCCGCCTTCGCCGCCGGCGATCATGAGCGCGCCGTGCGCATCCTTGCGCCGCTGATGCCCGAGCTGGTGCGGATCGGCGGCAGCCACGCGCAACGCGAATTGTGGGAGGACACCTTCATCGTCGCGTGCCTGCGCGCGGGCCAAGGCCGGCAAGCGACGAGCCTGATCTCGGAGCGGCTGCATCGCCGTCCATCCAAGCGTGACCTCGCCTGGTCGCAGGAGGCGGAAAGGCAATAGAAGCTGTTGCGGGTTGGTGACTGTATCGTCGCCTGTTCCCGGATTTCGCGGCGCT
Organism: Bradyrhizobium sp. B097; assembly: GCF_038957035.1. NCBI lineage: Bacteria > Pseudomonadati > Pseudomonadota > Alphaproteobacteria > Hyphomicrobiales > Nitrobacteraceae > Bradyrhizobium > Bradyrhizobium sp. B097. The sequence continues at coordinate 1,312,949 of NZ_CP152412.1, read as the reverse complement.
CCATCCGGGCTACGCAGTCGTGCCGGCCGGGAGGTGTTCTCCTTCCCCCTTGAAAGGGGGAAGGTCGGGATGGGGGTCGGCCACAGGCGACAGCGGATGTTGTGGAGGCAGGATCCCCACCCGCTTTGCAAGGGGAGGTTTGAGAGTTGCGCTCAATCGCCCTTCGCCATGAACGCCGCGAGCGCATGCTGATCGGCTTTCGGCATGGTCAACCCGAGCTTGGAGCGCCGCCACAGGATATCGTCGGGAAAGCGCGCCCACTCCTTGCGCATGAGGTAGCGCACCTCAACTCCAGTCAACTCCGTGCCGAAGGCCGGGCCGAGATCGGCCTTCTGCTTCGCCTCGCCCAGGATATCCTTCACGTTCAGCCCGTAGGCGGCCACCAGCCGCCGCGCCTGCGCCTCGTCCAGGAAACGCCAGCGGTCGCGCGCGATGTCGACCTCGGTCTCGAAGCGCTGCCAGGCGAATTCGCCGCCCGGCAGCGGCACGGTTGCGGTCCAGCGCGGCGTCATCGGATAGAACCGCGTGAACTCCGAGACCGCCCGCTCGGCGCGGCGCCGCGAGGTGGTGACGTCGCCGCCGAAGATGGTGAGCAGCGGGGCCTTGCCGCGCCTGAAATCGGGCGACGCAGCGCCATCGCTGCTGCGCCGGCGCGCGGGAGCGATGACGGAATTGGCGCCGGAAATCGTTCGCAGCACATCGGCCGGGGTGATCTGCTCGCGAAAATAACGATTGGCTGCGTCGCAGAGATAAGCAACTTCAAGCACACCCATCGCGACAATGGCGGGATCGCCCTTGAACGCATGACCGACGCTGCCGATCAGGGTGAAGTCGCGCTCATAGGGACTGGCGAAGATCAGTTGCCCGTCGCTGTGCTGGAACACATAGACGTTGTCGCAGTCGAACAGGCGGCGCACCACGATCTGGCTGATCTGCACGGTCGCGAGCCGTGGTGCCGGCACGCGCAACACGATGTCGGCGACGGAGGCGGTCCATGCGCCGGTCGCGTTGACCAGCGACCGCGCCGTGATCACCCGGCGATAGCCGCGGTCGATCGTGACCAGCCGCCAGGTGTCGCCTCGCTCGGCCCTGGTCACGCGCGCGCCGGTGCGGATATCGGCGCCGCGCGCTGCGGCATCCACCGCGTTGAGCACGACGAGCCGGGAATCGTCGACGACGCAGTCGGAATATTCGAACGCGGTTCCGAACGGCCGCTTCAGCGCATTGCCGACCGGATGGTGGGTGACATCCAGCGTCGTCGAGCGTGGCAGGCCGCTGCGCGACGCCAACCGTTCGTAGAGCAGCAGCAACGACCGCAATTGCCACGGCGGTCGCTCCTCGGCATGCGCCGGGATCGCAAAGCGCGCCGGCCGCACCAGATGCGGCGCGATGCGTAGCAACACATCGCGTTCCCTCAGCGCCCTGCGGACGCGGAAGAACTCGCGCCGTTCCAGCCCGGCCAGATCGCCATGGACCAGCCGCGGCGAGGCCCCCGACGCGCCGGAGCCGAGATCACCCTGCTCCAGCAGGATCACGCGCAGGCCGCGGCCGGCCGCATCACGCGCAATGCTCGTGCCGTTCAGGCCACCGCCAATGATCGCGAGATCATAATCCGCCATGCGCAACGCCTATCGCATTTCGATGCGAACGGAATACGTATTCGCACCCAAATTGCGTCAAGGCGTGGCGCTGAACGACATGATGTCTGGGTGAAGCGGTCTCACGGCACACTCCACCTCTCCCGCCTGCGGGGTGAGCGTACGCCTGCATAATTTCTGAATATTAGAATAATACCCCTGAGTTGCCCGACGTGTCAAGTAGCCTGCTCGAACGCCGGCCGCCACCGGCTACTTTGCATGGGGTTGTTTTCGATATTTTGGCAGCGCTCCTCCCGCGACGGCCTCGCAAGCGGGAGAGGTACACCGTCTTCGCGACGGCTATCCAATCTGACTCCATCACGCTAGTCCGCACCGACCGAGGCGAAGAAATGTTCGGGGCCATCGACCTCGATCAGCTTCTTGCGTTCGATCACCCAGAACCGGTTGGCCACCGTGCGCACGAACTGGCGGTCGTGCGACACCAACAGGCAGCTGGCCTGCTGCTCCATCAGTTCCTCCTCCAGCGTCTCCTGGCCCTCGATATCGAGGTGGTTGGTCGGCTCGTCGAGCAGATAGAAGTTCGGCTGGGTGAGCCGCAGCACCAGCATGCCGAGACGAGCCTTCTGCCCGCCCGACAGCCGCCCGATCGGACGGCCCTGCATCTCGATCGAGAGCCCGGCGCCGGCGAGCAGGCCACGCGCCCGCTGGTCGCCGACCGCGAAGCGCCGCGTCAGCATATGCAGCGGCGTATCGCTATCCGCGAGATCGGCCAGCGCCTGGTCGCAATAGCCAAGCACGAGCGACTCGGTGGCCCTGATCTCGGCGGCTGCCGCCTCCGCGTCCTCGATCGCCAGCCGCAGCGCTGCGACGAACCGGGTCTTGCCCGCGCCGTTCGGCCCGAGCAGCGCGATCCGGTCGCCCTTGCAGATGAACTGCTGGCCGGTCCTGAACAGCGGCCGGCCGTCGGGGGTGCCGATCGCGGCGTTGTTCAACCTGATCAGAACCTTGGCATGGGTGTCGCGGTTGGCGAGCCGGATCGTGCCGGCCGAGCGTTCCACATGCGCCGGTTTCGCGGTCTCCTCCAGTCTCTCGGCGCGCTGTTTCAATTGCTTGGTCTTCGACAGCAGAAGGTCGCTGCCGGAATTGATGCCGAGGTTGTTGAGCTTGGTGGCCTGCTGCCGGAGTTGGCGGACGGCCTTCATGTCGCGCTGGAAGCGCCGCTCGTCCGAGGCATCGAACTCGTCGAGCGCCGCGCGCGCCGCGGTGTAGGGCAACGCGAACAGCTGCGACCGCTCCGGGCGCAGGAACACCGTCCGGTTGGTGGTCGCATCGAGGAAGGCACGGTCGTGGCTTGCGATCACCACCGGCATCTCGCGCGGCAGCGAATTCAGCCAGGCCTCGAGCCGGCTGATCTTGGCGAGGTCGAGATGGTTGGTCGGCTCATCGAGCAGCAGCACGTCGGGCTCGGTCACCAGCACACGCGCGAGCAGCGCAAGCCGCAGCCAGCCGCCGCTCAATTGCTTGAGCGGTCGTGCCCACAACTCCTCCGGCACCTCCAGCGATTGCAAGGCGACGTCGACCCGCCAGCTTTCGCTGGCGCGCTGCTCGCCGGGTAGCGCCGCGAGCACGGCGGCATGGAACGGGGTATCGAGCAGCCTCGGCGGCGCATCCTGCTCGACATGGCCGACGGTGAGGCCACGCGCGCGGGTGATGTCGCCTTCATTGGGCTCCACGCTGCCTGCGATACAGCGCAGCAGCGTGGATTTGCCGCGGCCGTTGGCGGCAACGAGGCCGATCCGGTCGCCGGCATTGACGACAAGATTCAGTTCGGAAAACAGCGGCGCGTTCAGCGTCACGCCGAGATTGCGTACATTGATGAGGGTCACGATCGATCTCTGGTCTTGCCGGCGATCACGACATCCCGCGGCGTCCAGCCATCGTTGGATGTGCGTGTCGGTGCGCGGCGAGGATTCAAATGCAGGCGCGAACGCTCAAAGGTTCGACGCCGCACGGCCACGAAGGGCAGACCAGGAAGAGATTTTGTCCGAGTTTCCGGTCAGCCCTGCAAACGCATTTGCAGGGCGTTGACGGGGCCACGCCTGAAGTGATGATCGATGAATGTCGCCACGACGCAGCCCTCCTTTCTCGGCAAGAATGTTGTGGTGGCCCGAGATTTAACCGGACGTGCCGCGGATGGCAAGCGCCGCCGGCCGGGCCGGTCCGACGGTTCAGGCCGATTTACCCGGCTCTGCGCACGGTTTCGGCAAGCCGGTCGCCGCCGACCAGCGCGGCAAATTGACCGATCGGGGCGGGCCGGCCGATCAGATAGCCCTGCACCGCGTCGCAGCCTTCCTCGGAGAGGAAGCTGAGCTGCGCCTCGGTCTCGACGCCTTCGGCGACGATCGACATTTCGAGGCCGTGACCGAGATCGATGACCGCGCGGACGATCGCGGCCGATTGCGGATTGCGGCCGAGATTGATGACGAAAGCGCGGTCGATCTTGATCTTGTCGAACGGAAACGCCTGCAGGTAGCTCAGCGAGGAATAGCCGCTGCCGAAATCATCCATCGAGATGCGCACGCCGAGCGCCTTCAGTCGCCGCAGCAGCGACAGGCCGCGGTCGAAATCCTCGATCAGCACGCCCTCGGTGATTTCGAGCTCGAGGCGATCGGGCGTCAGCCCGGTCTCGAGCAGGATCGAATGCACGAGCCCGACGAGGTCGCCATGGGTGAACTGCGCCGGCGACAGGTTCACCGCGATCTGCATCGGCACCGCCCAGGAGGCGGCCTCACGGCAGGCTTCGCGCAAAATCCATTCGCCCATCTCGACGATCAGGCCGCTTTCTTCCGCGAGCGGAATGAAGTCACTGGGCGGCACGAAGCCGCGCTGCGGATGGTGCCAGCGCGCCAGCGCCTCGAAGCCGATGATGTGGCTGCCCGCAACGCTGGCGCCGGTGGCCGCCTGCGGCTGGTAGTAGAGCGACAATTCGCCGTTCTTGATCGCGACCGACAGCTCCTGATGCAGCACGCGGCGATCGCGGATCTGCTGGTCCATCTCCGGCTCGAAGATCGAGATGGTGCCGCGCGACTTGGCCTTGGCGCGGAACAGCGCCGCGCCCGAATTGGCCAGCAGCGAGGCGGCGTCGGATCCGTTGTGCGGGAACACCGCGATGCCGGTGGTGAGGCCGGTGCGCACCGATTTGCCGTCGATCGCGAAATCCTCACCCAACGCCTCGGCGGCCTGCTCGGCCAGCGCAATGCCGGCGGCCGGCTGCCGGCCGTCGATGATCAGGCCGAATTCGTCGCCGGACAGCCGCGCGACCACGCCGCCGCGCGCCACGGTCTGCAAGCGCTGCGCGACCTCGATCAGCACCTTGTCGCCCATCGCATGACCGTAGACGTCGTTGATCTCCTTCAGCCCGTCGAGGTCGACGCAGAGCACGGCGAACTCCTCGTCGGTGCCGTCGCAGGCCTCGATCATCTGGGTCAGCGCCTGCAGGAAGGCGGCGCGGTTCGGCAGATCGGTCAGGCCGTCATGATAGGCCATGTGCGCCATGCGCGACTCGGTCTGGCGCCGGTCGGTGACGTCCTCATGGGTCTTGATCAGATATTGCGGCTCGCCATGGTCGTCGAGCACGGTCATGCGGCGGGTCAGGAACAGCCGCAGACCGTCCTTGGTCGAGATCGGGTGCTCCTCGGCGATCATGCTGCGCTTCCGGATCGCAGCCTCGTCGCGGGCGACGATCAGCTTGGCTTCGCGCGCATTGAAGATGTCGGACGCGGTGAGCCCGGCGGCGTCTTCGCGGCGGCGATTGAGGATCGTCTCGGCGCTGCGGTTGGCCAGCAGGTAACGGCCGTCGCTGACGCGCTGCACGATCAGCGACACCGGGATGTTGTCGACCACGAGCTCGAGGAATTTCTTGTTGTTCTCGAGCTCGCGCGACAACGAACGGCGATCGGTGACGTCCTCGAACAGCGCGATCAGGAATTCCGGATCGCCGGCCTCGTTGCGGGCGATCACGCGGTTCGAGGCCAGGATGCGCCTCTCCGAGCCGCGTTCGACGAAGAATTCGCTGCGGTGATAGCCTTCCGGCGCGTCCAGCGCGGCGCGGTCGGCGGTGTCGATGCTGACGGCGGTCTCGGGACGGAAGATCTCGTCGGCGCGCTTGCCCACGATGTGATCGCGGGAGAAGCGCGAGAAGCGCTCGAACGCGCGGTTGGCGAAGATGTAGCGGCCGTCCTCGATGTTCTTGGCCGCGACGCAGACCGGGACGTTGTCGAGCACGGATTCGAGGAATTGCGTGGTCGAGGCGAGCTTGCGCGACAGCTTGCGCTGGTCGGTGCAATCGAGATGGGTCGCGACCGAGCCGCCGTTCGGCAGCGGAAAATATTTCACCAGCACCGACCGGCCGCCGGGCAGTTCGGTGACCAGCCCATCGGGCGCTGCGGCCCTGGCGAAGAAATCCTCGGCGCTGATGTCGAGCACGCCGCGGTCGCGGCGCAGCTCCAACAGCTCGGTGCCGGTCATGTTGCGCCTGATGTCGGCACGCGACAGGCCGTAGATGTCGAGATAGCGGTCGTTGCAGAACACGATGCGCTCGCGCGCATCGGTCATCACCACGCCCTGGTTCAGGTGGTTGAGGGCGGACGACACGAAGGCGTTGCGCCGCAGTTGCGCGCGCTTGGCCTTGCGCAGGGCCGAAAGAATCCACAGCCCGACCGCGCCGAGGAAGGAGGCAACCACGACGCTGCCGATCAGGAGCTCCCAGACCACACCGGGATCTAGGTCACCAAGGTAGGTCGACGGCGCGAAGGCGGCGGAGGCGGCCCGGGCTGCACCGACCGGCACGACGGCGGCGATCAGGCAAAGGACGGCCCTTGCCGGAATCGAATTCTTCCCGCCCGCCTGCCACTTCCTGCCAGCCATCAATCACCCGCGGATTTCCGGGGTGAGTGTCCGGCTCCGGCGGTTTGGATCGGGTAAACGCGTAGGGATGCAACTGGAAAATGCCCCTTAATGTACGGCAATTGCCCTGACATGATTAATGCTGCCCTAACAGGGCATGGCTCCCCAACTATTTGAGATGGCCCAAGCACTTGGCTAATAAGCACTTGCCCAAAATGATGGGATCGGCTGAACGATGTTGGCGGCAACGGCGTGGCTGCGCGGAAATGTTCGGACGTGAAGGACGAGATGGACAGGGTTGATTGCGTGATCGTCGGAGCGGGGGTGATCGGCCTCGCGGTGGCGCGCCGGCTGGCACAGGCCGGCCGCGAAGTGATTGTGATCGAAGAGGCCGAGGGGATCGGCACCGTGACCTCGTCGCGAAACAGCGAGGTGATCCACGCCGGCATCTACTACCGGGCCGGCAGCCTGATGGCGCGGATGTGCGTCAGCGGCAAGCGGGCGCTTTATCGTTACTGCGCCGAGCACGGCATCCCGCACAGGAATTGCGGCAAGCTGATCGTCGCCACCACGGCCAAAGAGACCGAAAAACTGCAGTCGATCCGGGCCCATGCCGAGGCCAACGGCGTCGACGACATGCAGCTCTTGTCCGGCGAGGCGGCCCGCGGACTGGAGCCGGCGCTGAACTGCGACGCGGCGCTGCTGTCGCCCTCCACCGGGATCATCGACAGCCATGCCTATATGCTGGCGCTGCGCGGCGACGCCGAGGCGGCCGGAGCGGCATTCGCCTTCCATACGCCGCTGCTCCACGCCAGGGCCACCGCCAACGGGTTCGAAATCGAAGCCGGCGGCGCCGCGCCCATGACGCTGGCCTGCGATCTCCTGGTCAATGCCGCCGGCCTCGGCGCGACGGCCGTCGCGCGCAACGTCGAGGGCATGCCGATCGCGTTGATTCCAACGGCCTATTTGGCCAAGGGCAATTACTTCAGTTGCAGCGCCAAGGCGCCGTTCTCGCACCTGATCTATCCGGTGCCGGAGCCCGGCGGGCTCGGCGTGCACCTGACGCTCGACCTGGCCGGACAGGCGAGGTTCGGCCCCGACGTCGAATGGATCGATCACATCGATTACGCCGTCGACCCTGATCGGGCCGAGCGGTTCTATCCGGCGATCCGCAAATACTGGCCGACGCTTCCGGACGGGGCGCTGATGCCGAGCTATTCGGGAATCCGGCCCAAGATCGTACCACCGGCGGTCGCGACCCAGGATTTCCTGATCCAGGGACCGGCCGATCACGGCGTCGCGGGCCTGATCAACCTGTTCGGGATCGAATCGCCTGGACTCACGTCATCGCTCGCGGTCGCCGACCATGTCGGCGAGCTGGCAGAGCTCTGAGCAAATGCAACATGGCCTCCCGAGGGATGCGCGCTGCGGCGTTCATCCCTCGGTAAAAGGCCAGATTATTTGCAAATTTGCGGAGGAACCGGCTTAGTGGACCGTGTCGTCGGCGGAAAGTCTCAACCGCTCGATTTGGTCCTTGACCATCAACTTGCGGCGCTTGAGCTCGCAAATGTGGAGATCGTCTACGGAGGGGTGAACGAGTGCTTCGTGCAGTTCGTTCTCGAGTATTTTGTGCTTACGCTCCAGCTCAACGAGATGGGCCTGTATTGCCATTGCGAACACTCCTCGGTGCGTTAAACCTCAGGTTCGATCCGGACCAATAAGTCTACACGAGTGGGCGGTACTGTCGATAGGGGACGCGAAATGCCGCATGCACTCATTTCGGTTTATCTGTAACTAATCGTGACTATGGAACCGGTTCGGCTTGCGCCGCGCGCGCTCAGGGAGGATATTCCGGCGAGCGGCTGCTTCGGCCGCAACAATCTCGTCGTGCTTACCAGTCAATACACAACCATGAACGATCAGGATGAGCGCGAACTCCTCGCCGAGCTTGCGCGTCTGCAACAAGAGCACCGCGACCTCGATGCCGCGATCGACGCGCTGCATCAATCGCCGGCGCCGGATCTCTTGATGCTGCAACGCTTGAAGAAGCGGAAGCTGCAATTGCGCGATCGCATCGCCTTCATCGAAGATCAGATCACGCCCGACATCATCGCCTGACGCCCGCCTCGGCGGTTCGGCGGCCCGCCGGTTCAGATCCGGCGGCGGTTTTCCCCGTCATCCACAGCGCCCGACTGGCTTCACGTTCGCGACAACGGACGCGCGTGTGCTTTTCGGCGCTTGACTCCAAAAGAACAAAATAAGAACATGTCGATCCATCCGCCAGCCATCAGAGGGAGTTTCGCCATGTCCGCACCGCCTTCCCTGCCCGACAACAGCCGCTACGAGCAGGCCTGCGATCAGGCGATCGCGATGTGCGACGGCAACCTGCGCAGCACCATCAAGGCGCTGATCATGGCCAACGAATATCTGGAAGCCGAGCTCGAGGAATTGCAGGCCGCGATCACGGCCGGCTGCGTGCCGGCGCGAACCCATGCGGCGAGCGACGCCGCCTGATCTTCAGGGAGCACAGCAATGGCGGACGTGACCTATTACGTGGCGCTGCCTTTCATGCAGGACGACGACGGCACGCCGGTCGCCGGCAGTGCCGAGGAATGCCAGAGCTCGGCGATCGCGCTGCGCCGGGCGGAGACGATGTCGCGGATGCCCGGCAGCATCGGCGCCGTCGCGTTCAGCCGCACCGGCGATCCCGCGATCGGCGAATTCGGCGATGCCAAGCTGCTGCGGGCCTACGGCAATGTGCCGGAGGATCTGAGCGCGCTGTAATTTTCAGGATTCGTGGCGCCGCTGCGCCTTGCGCACATACATCGCACGATCGGCCTCATCGAGCACGCGATCGGCATCCGAATGTGCGGTGAGGATCGCAACGCCCGCGGAAGCGCCCGCGGAGACGCGGCTGCCGCGGAACACGAAGGTCAGGTGATCAATCGCTTCTTCAAGTGCAGCCGCCTTGGCGCGAGCATCGGTCTCGCTGAGATTCCACAACAGCACCGCGAACTCGTCGCCACCGAGACGGCCGATCACGTCGGAGGCGCGCACCTGGTCCGATATCGCGGCGACGATCGTCTTCAGCACCTCGTCACCTGCCGCGTGCCCGAAGGCATCGTTGATCGGCTTGAGGCGGTCGACGTCGAGCACGATCAGCGCGCCGGAGGCCTGATAGCGCTTGATGAAGGAGAGCGAACGGACGAGCTCGCGCTCGAAGCCGCGCCGGTTCAGGATGTCGAGCAGGAAGTCGGTCTCGGCGGAGGCCTGCAGCTCCTCGATCCGGGCCTGGGCCCGCGCCAGCTGCGCCCGCAACCTGCGGATCGTGGATTTGTCGCCGGACGCGACCGCGCCGCGCGTGGAAGCTTCGGTTCCAGCCGCTTTGGTTCCAGTCCCCTTTGTTGCCGTCCTGCCGGGCGCGGATTTGCGCACGGCAGGCGCGCCTTTTCGTCGTTTTGCCGCCCCGGAGGCCGCCGCGGTCGTCTTCTTCTTCATGCGCATCCTTGTTGAGGCCTGCTTATGAAGGCTTGCCGGGATTCACCAAGACAGGATAGTCCATTCTAACTCCCTTGCCACGCCTTGGATGCCGCCCGGGCCGCCCCTATAATCGGCCTATGCTTTTGGATTCCTGCACAGAATTGAAGAGATGACCGCTCCGATCGCCATCATCATGGGAAGCCAGTCCGACTGGGAAACCATGCGCCATGCTGCCGAGACCCTGGCTGCGCTGGGTGTTGCCTGCGAAACGCGCATCGTTTCGGCGCACCGCACCCCCGATCGGCTCTATGCCTTTGCCAAGGGCGCCAAGGCGGCCGGGCACAAGGTGATCATTGCCGGCGCCGGCGGTGCCGCCCATCTGCCGGGCATGACGGCGGCGCTGACGGAGCTTCCGGTGTTCGGGGTTCCCGTCGAATCGAAGGCGCTGTCCGGCGTCGATTCGCTGTACTCGATCGTGCAGATGCCGGCCGGCATCCCGGTCGGGACGCTGGCGATCGGCAAGCCCGGTGCGATCAATGCCGCGTTGCTCGCGGCAAGCGTGCTCGCGCTCAACGATCCCGCATTGTCGGTCCGTCTTGCGGCCTGGCGCACGCAGCAGACCGATGCGGTCAAGGAGCATCCGGAGGGCTCGGCGTGACGGCTTCGAACCTCGTGAAGCTGAAGCCGGGCGACACCATTGGAATCCTCGGCGGCGGACAATTGGGCCGGATGCTGGTGCTTGCCGCCGCGCGCCTCGGGCTCCGCTGCCAGGTGTTTTCGCCGGATCCGGACTCGCCGGCCTTCGACGTGGTGCAGAACGCGACCTGCGCGGAATATGCCGACGTCGAGGCGCTCGAACTGTTCGCCAACGACGTCGACGTCGTCACCTATGAATTCGAGAATGTGCCGGCTGCGACCGCGATGGTGCTCGCCGCGCGCCGTCCGGTGCTGCCCGCACAGAAGATCCTCGAGACCACGCAGGACCGGCTGATCGAGAAGGATTTCGTCAGCAAGCTCGGGATCGGCACCGCCGATTATGCCGACGTCTCATCGGTCGCCACGCTGCGCGCAGCGATCGAACGGATCGGCCTACCCGCCGTGATCAAGACCCGCCGCTTCGGCTATGACGGCAAGGGCCAGGCCATCATCCGCGCCGGTGATTACATCGAGCAGGTCTGGCAGGACATCGGCACCAAGTCGGCCATCCTCGAGGCCTTCGTGCCGTTCGAGCGCGAGATCTCGGTGATCGCGGCGCGCTCAGCTTCCGGCGAGGTCGAGTGCTTCGACGTCACCGAGAACGAGCACCGCGACCACATCCTGAAGACTTCCCGCGCGCCGGCCGCGATCCCCGACGAGCTTGCGGCGCAGGCGCGGGCGATCGCCGAAAAGATCGCCGCGGCGCTCGACTATGTCGGCGTGCTCGCGGTGGAGATGTTCGTGGTAACAGGCACGGACACACCGACGGTGCTGGTCAACGAGATCGCGCCGCGCGTGCACAATTCCGGCCACTGGACGCTCGACGGCGCCTCGATCTCACAGTTCGAGCAGCACATCCGCGCGATCGCCGGCTGGCCGCTCGGCAAGCCGGTGCGCCACGGCGATGTCACCATGACCAACCTGATCGGCGACGACATCCTGAGCTACGAGCAGTGGCTCACCGTTCCCGGCGCCACTGTTCATCTATACGGCAAGGGCACGCCGCGCCCTGGCCGCAAGATGGGGCACGTCACCGAAGTGACGCCGGCCCGTAAGCCGTAATTCCACACCGGCGGCCGCGGCCGCCTTCGCGCCATCGACGGAAATGGGATCGTGGCAACCACGATCCCATTAGCGCTCTAGCCGATCACGCTGTCTTGACACCGGCGACGATGCCGGTCGGCTCGTCGCTGAGCCAGCGATAGATCACGCCGCCGAGCGCACCGCCGATCAGCGGCGCGACCCAGAACATCCAGAGCTGCCCCAGCGCCCAGCCGCCGACGAACAGAGCCGGCCCGGTGCTGCGCGCCGGGTTCACCGAGGTGTTGGTGACGGGAATGCTGACGAGATGGATCATCACCAGCGCGAGACCGATGGCGAGCGGCGCGAAGCCGGCGGGCGCCTTGCCGTGGGTCGATCCCATGATGATGAACAGGAACATCATGGTCATCACCACTTCGGTGATGAAGCACACCACCATGCTGTAGTGGCCGGGTGAGTGCGCGTCATAGCCGTTGGAGGCGAAGCCCTTGGTGACATCGAAGCCGGGCGCGCCGCTGGCGATCACATAGAGCAGCCAGGCCGCGATGATCGCGCCGGCGACCTGCGCGATGATGTAGGGCAGCACCTGGCCGCCGGGGAAACGCCCGCCCGCGGCGAGCCCGACCGTCACGGCCGGATTGAGGTGGCAACCCGAGATATGGCCGATCGCATAGGCCATGGTCACCACGCTCAGCCCGAAGGCCAATGACACACCGACCAGGCCGATCCCGACCTGCGGAAAGCCGGCCGCGATCACCGCGCTGCCGCAGCCAGCGAATGTGAGCCAGAACGTACCGATCAGCTCGGCCGCGTATTTCTTCATGTCCATGTGGCATCTCCCCTATTTCCAATGTCCGGGTTATCTGAAACTCCGGGAGCGGCCCCGATCCTGGCGCCAAACCACCCAAATCAGGGCCGCACGAAGGCATTTTCGCCCCATTTCGTGGCTTTACTAGGCCCTAAAGTCACTCGACCGGTGGACATCTGCGCGTTTGTCTGATACATGCGCGCGCCTAGGGTTAAGAGGCAGGCCTTTTGCCGCCCCTTTACCTTGCCAGAATTCCGAACCGATCAATTCAAAAGAGGATGCCGCGTGCAGGTTCTCGTCCGCGATAACAATGTCGACCAAGCCCTGAAGGCGCTGAAGAAGAAGATGCAGCGCGAGGGCATTTTCCGCGAGATGAAGCTCCGCGGTCACTACGAAAAGCCCTCTGAGAAGAAGGCTCGCGAAAAGGCCGAAGCCGTGCGCCGCGCACGCAAGCTGGCGCGCAAGAAGCTGCAGCGCGAAGGCCTGCTGCCGATGAAGCCGAAGCCGGTGTTCGGCGCTGGTCCCGGTGGCGACCGTGGCGGCCGTCCCGGTGGTGCTGGCGCTGGTCGCGGACCTCGCTGAACCGTTTTGCCGATATGGAAGTCTAACAGCGCGGGCCACGGGCCCGCGTTGTCGTTTTGAAGCCAGCCGCGTTCCGGGGTACCCATGCAAAACGACCGGCAAGAGCATTTTGCATGATGGCTGATCCGGCACTCCGCTCCCCGCTCCCAGACGCTGCACACCGCCCTCGTGCGGCGCACCTCGTCATCATGGCCGTGGTTCTCGGCCTGCCGCTCGGGGGCTGTTCCTTCGACCTGGGATCATGGGGCTCGGACGACAAGCCGAAACCGGCTGCCGCTGCCGACAAGCCTGCTGCCGACACCATCACCCCACAGGACATCAACAGCGCCAAGGATCACGCCACGCGCGGCCAGGTGCTGGCGCATTCCGGCAAGCTCGATGAGGCGCAGGCGGAATTCGAGCAGGCGCTGACCGCCGACCCCTACAACATCCAGGCGCTGTACGGCCGTGGCCTGATCTATCAAGGCCGCGGACAACATCAGCAGGCGATCGACGATTTCACGGCGGCGAGCGGGCTGTCGCCGCAGAAGGCCGAGCCGCTGATCGGCCGCGCCACCAGCTACCTCGCGCTCGACAAGGCCAAGCAGGCCGCCTCCGACCTCGACGAGGCCGTGCAGGCCGATCCCGGCAATGTTGCGGCGTGGAGCGCCCGCGGCCAGGCCTATGAGCGGCTCGGCGACAAGGCCAAGGCAGCGGCGTCCTACAATCGCGCGCTCGCGCTGCGGCCAAATGACGGAAGCGCGCGCAGCGGGCTGGCGCGCACTGGCGGCTAGAGCTTCGGTTCTGATTAAATCAGAACCGAAGCTCTAGATTCTTGTTTTGACGCGTTTTCTTCACGCGAACCGGCGTCCACTTCGCTCGAACAGGATGCATCGAGAACGATAGATCCGTGCTGCGCGTTACTTCGGCAGGACGGCGTGGAACATCGACTTCATGCCGGAGAACATGTCGTCGGTCACCGACGGGCGCTCGTTCTTCGGCGCCGGCATCGCAGCGTCGGCGCGCAGGTCCAGCGGAGCCTGCAACACCGGGACCGGAATGTCGGCCGGCGGCGTCAGCCGATTCGAATCCTGGGCATTGGCGGCGTAGGGCGGACGCGGCTGCGAGGCTTGATCGGCATTGTCGCTGGACGGGTTCGACACCATGATCGGCGGCGGCAACGGCCGGATCGTCGGGGCTGCCGCCGGACGCTGCTGGTCAGGCAGGCGGGCGAGATCGGTGCTGCGAGCGTCCTGGGTCCGCCCAGCGTCCTGGGACCGTGCAGCGTCCTGCGGCCGCTCCTTGCGCAGCCGCTCGATGGCGGCACGCGCAAGATCGTTGGCATCGCGGGCTTCCTCCGGCGTGACGGCGGACTCGACCGGCGCCGCGGCGGGCGCAGCCTTCGCGACCGCCTTCGGCGCTGCCGGATGATGGCGCGCATCGGCCGGGATGCTGGCCGTCTCGGCCGGCGCATCAGCTTTGGTGTCGGCAGATTTGGTATCAGCCGATTTGGGATCGGCGGGCTTCTCGGTGACGGTGGCCTTCTCCGACGCCGACCGCTCGATCAGGGTGCGCTCGGACATGCCCTTGGCCTTCACGCCGGCTTCCGGGAGGCTGCTGACCACGGTGGACTTTTCGGCAGGCTTGGCGGCGGCTTTCGGATCCGCCTTGGGATCCACGGCGGCGGTCACGGCGGCGGCATCGGGCGCTTGCGGCTTGGCCACGATGTAATGATTGACGATGTACGCCCCGATGATGGTCGCTGCCACCGAGGGTAAGATGTCCATCACGAATTTCTTCAGGTAACTCAGCATGACCTGCCACTCCCCACCCCGTTATTTCATGCTGGAACTTTGAGGCACATTCAGGGATCAACTGCGACGGATCGGTGGCAAACCCCCGTTCCGACGTCACCTTTGGTGTCACTTTGGTTTCAGCGGAGGCGCCCCCTGCGCAGGCCGCATCCGCCTTCTAGATCATCCTGCAGCCGTTAACGGGTTATGAATTTCCACAGCCCGGCCGACTCGGATCTGCCATTCGGCGCGCGCAGGGTTCCTTGCAGGGCTTTTGCACCGCGTCAGGGCTTGAGTTCGACCTCGAGGAACACGATCTCGCTGGCCGTCTCGTTAAGCACGTCGTGCTGGACCCCCGCCTTGCGGAAATAGGACCTGCCGGCCCCGAGCTGTGCCTTCGAGCGTTCGCCGTTCGGCGCTACGATGGTCATTTCGCCTGCCGTGATCGGAACGATGACGTAGTCCATCTCATGGGTGTGGTGGCCGGTGGCGCTGCCCGGCGCGAGCCGCCATTCGGTCACGCGGACCTCCGCCGTATCCACCTGAACATCCGATTTGGCGCTGAGCATCGTCACTTCTCCACGAAAGCGTTTTCAAGCGAAGTGGATACCGGTTCGCGTGAAGAAAACGCGTCAAAACTAGAATCTCGAGCACCGTTCCGCTTCAAGCGGAACGGTGCGGAACGGTGCGGAACGGTAAAGGCTCTAAGGCACGAATACCATGAACACGAACACGGCGAACACCACCATGTGAACGAGGCCGAACAGGATGTTGGTGCGGCCGGTTCCGAAGGTGAGCATGCTGACCATGAAGGTGAGCAGCAGGATCAGCATATGCTGGTTGCTGAGCCCGAGCACCAGCTGCTTGTCGAGCGCATAGGCGGCAACGGCTACCGCGGGAACCGTGAGCCCGATGGTAGCGATCGAGGAGCCGAGCGCGAGGTTGATGCTCTTCTGCAGGTCGTTCTTGCGCGCCGCCGACACCGCGGCAACGCTCTCCGGCAGCAGGATCAGCGCCGCCACCACCAGACCGGCAAAGGCCGGCGGCGCGCCGATCTTGACGGTGACGACATCGACCACCAGCGAGAATTTCTTGGCCAGCAGCACCACCGCCAGCAGCGAAACCAGCAGCAGGGCAACGCTGATCGCCGTCATGCGGTCCGACATCACCTCGCCATGCGCCGCCGCCTCATTGGCGCCGCTGACGAAATAATCGCGGTGGCGGATGGTCTGGGTGTAGAGGAACACCGCATAAAGCAGCAGGGTCACGACGCTGATCACGGCGAGCTGGGCCGTGGAGTAGATCGGGCCCGGCGCCGTGAGCGTGAAATTCGGCATGTCCAGCGTGATGGTCGCGAGCACGAACAGCACGCTGAGGTAAAGGTTGGCGCCGGTGATCTGAAAATCCTGCTCGCGGTAGCGGATGCCGCCGATGAAGATGCAGAGCCCGACCAGGCCGTTGCAGACGATCATCACCACCGCAAACACGGTATCGCGCGCCAGGGTCGGCGCCGGGGTGTCGCCCAGCATGATGGTCGAGATCAGCGCCACCTCGATGACCGTCACCGCCAGTGTCAGCAGCAGCGTGCCGAACGGCTCGCCGATCCGCTCGGCAATCATCTCGGCGTGGTGGACAGCCGCAAACACGGTGCCGAACAGGATCAGCAGCAGCACGGCCGCGAACACCCAGCCCCCGGCCGATGGCGCGAAGCTGTAGCCGGAGGCGGAGACCGCGGCAAACAACAGCACCGCCAGAACGGGATACAGCCAGGCCGACCGTGGCATCGGTCCGTGTGCGCTCATCGTGGGGTCCCCTCACGTCATTGGCCCGATTATGCGACAGACAATCGCGGCCGTCAGCCTCTTGCGGCGTCGATAAACCGCCTCGCGGCATCCATCGCACCGAAATCGTCGAGATTGTCGTGTCCGCCGCCAGGCAGGCGGACGAATTGCTTGGGCTCGCGGGCGAGGCCGAACAGCCGCTCGCCGAAGCGGATCGGGATCGCCGGATCGTTGGTGCCGTGCATGATCAGGAGCGGCGCCGTGACGCCGGTGATTCGTCGGTCGGAGTGGAATTGATCGCGCATCAGCAGGCTGACCGGCACATACCAGAAGAGCACGCCGGCGACGTCAACCGTCGAGGTATAGGGTGCCTCCAGGATCAGTCGGCCGACCGGATGTTCGGCGGCGAGCGCAACCGCAACGCCGGTGCCGAGAGAGAATCCCCAGGCTACGATCTGCTCGGCGCGGTAGCGCGCGGTGGCGAACGCGTAGGCGGCCGCAGCGTCCAGCATCAGCCCCTGCTCGCTCGGAGATCCGCTCGAGCCCGCGTAGCCGCGGTACGACAACGCCACCAGCCCGGTCCCGTCGGCCGTGATGGCCTTGAAGCGCGCCACGCGGCCGGCCAGGAAATCGCCATTGCCGGGAAAGAACAGCACGATCGGCCGGCCCGGCTTCGCCGGCACATGCCAGACGATGACCTTCTCGCCGTCGGCCGTGGTCAGGACATGCTCCTCCGCTTCCGGAAGACCGGCGGCTGCGGGCGCCGTCCGCCCGACCGGCGGGATCGGAAACAGCAATTCGCGCTGCTTGACGTACAGCACCGCGAGTCCGCCGAGATAGACGACGGCCGCTGCGATCATGAGCCATTTCAGGATTGCGAGTGCCAGCGCCATCACAGGTAGCCGCAGCTATGTCTTGCTGCGAAGCTTGAGCAGCTTCTCGACGTCAGCCTTGATGCTGTCGGGGATCGGCCGGCACGCGCACGCCGCCGCATACCACTTGATGCGCTGCTCGCGGGTAGCGAGGAGCGGCATGCGATGGTCTCGATGCCACTCCCGGTTCAGCGCCATTCGCCGCGTGCCTTACATCGCCTTGACGATGTTCTCGGTGACCTTCTTGGCGTCGCCGAGCAGCATCATGGTGTTGTCGCGGTAGAACAGCGGATTGTCGATGCCGGCGTAGCCCGAGGCCAGCGAGCGCTTGATGAACATCACGGTGCCGGCCTTCCAGACCTGCAGCACCGGCATGCCGTAGATCGGCGAGGTCTTGTCCTCTTCCGCGGCCGGGTTGGTGACGTCGTTGGCGCCGATCACAAACGCGATGTCGGCCTGGGCGAACTCCGAGTTGATGTCCTCGAGCTCGAACACCTCGTCATAGGGCACGTTGGCTTCGGCGAGCAGCACGTTCATGTGGCCGGGCATGCGGCCCGCCACCGGGTGAATGGCGTACTTCACCTCGACGCCTTCCTTCTTCAGGATATCCCCCATCTCGCGCAGCGCGTGCTGGGCCTGCGCCACCGCCATGCCGTAGCCGGGCACGATGATGACCTTGGAGGCGTTCTTCATGATGAAGGCGGCATCGTCCGCCGAGCCGAGCTTGGCCGGTTTCTGCTCGCCCGAGCCGCCGCCGGCCGCCGCGGTCTCGCCGCCGAAGCCGCCGAGGATCACCGAGATGAACGAGCGGTTCATCGCGTGGCACATGATGTAGGACAGGATCGCACCCGACGAGCCGACCAGCGCCCCGGTGATGATCAGCGCCGAGTTGCCGAGCGTGAAGCCGATGCCGGCGGCGGCCCAGCCGGAGTACGAGTTCAGCATCGAGATCACGACCGGCATGTCGGCGCCGCCGATCGGGATGATCATCAGGACGCCGAGCGCCAGCGCGATGATCGTGATCAGCCAGAAGTCGAGCGCGCTGCCGCTCATCACCAGGCCGACGATGAAGAACACCAGCGCCAGGGCGAGCACGATGTTGATGACGTGGCGGAACGGCAGGATGATCGGCGCGCCGCTCATCCGGGCCGACAGCTTCAGGAACGCGATCACCGAGCCGGTGAAGGTCAGGGCGCCGATCGCAACGCCGAGCGACATCTCGACCAGGCTCTGCGGATGGATGTTGCCGGGCGTGCCGATGTCGAACGCCTCGGGGGCGTAGAACGCGCCGGCGGCGACCAGCACCGCGGCCATGCCGACCAGCGAGTGGAACGCGGCCACCAGCTCGGGCATCGAGGTCATCGGCACCCGGCGCGCGATCACAGCACCGATGCTGCCGCCGATCGCGATCGCGACGATGACCAGGAGCCAGGCCACGCCGTCGGCCGGCGGATGGCTCGCCAGCGTGGTGGCGACCGCGATCGCCATGCCGATCATGCCGAAGAAATTGCCCTGGCGCGACGACGCCGGGCTCGACAGGCCGCGCAGCGACAGGATGAACAGCACCCCCGCCACGAGATACAGAACAGCAGCCAGATTGGCGTTCATCTCAGGTCCCCCTTTGTCTTCGTCACCCCGAGGTGCACGCCGCTCACTTGGCTTTCTTCTTGTACATCGCCAGCATGCGCTGGGTGACCAGGAAGCCGCCGAAGATGTTCACGCAGGCGAAGATCAGCGCCACGAAGCCGAAGCCGCGGGCCCAGCCCGATCCGCTCGACACCATGCCGACGCCGACCGCGAGCAACGCGCCGACCACGATCACCGAGGAGATCGCGTTGGTCACGCTCATCAGCGGGGTATGCAGCGCGGGGGTCACCGACCACACCACGAAATAGCCGACGAACACCGCAAGAACGAAGATCGACAGCCGGAACACGAACGGATCGACGGCCTGCGCGAGATGCTCCATGGCTTCTCTCCTTACTTCGGCTGGAAGTTGGGATGGATGACGGCGCCGTCTTTGGTCAGCGCGGTGGCCTTCACCAGCTCGTCATCCCAATTGACCGCGAGCGCCTTGCTGGCCTTGTCGACCATCGTCTCGATGAACGAGAACAGGTTGCGCGCATAGAGGCTCGAGGCCGAGGCGGCGACACGGCCGGCGACGTTGGTGTAGCCGACGATCTTGATGCCGTCGGTCTCGACCACCTCGCCGGGCCTTGCGCCCTCGACATTGCCGCCGCGCTCGACCGCGAGGTCGACCAGCACGGAGCCCGGCTTCATCGACTTCACCATCTCGCCGCTGACGAGCTTCGGCGCCGGACGGCCCGGGATCAGCGCAGTCGTGATCACGATGTCCTGCTTCTTGATATGCTCGGCGGTCAGCGCGGCCTGCTTGGCCTGATACTCCTTGGACATTTCCTTGGCGTAGCCGCCGGCGGTCTGCGCGTTCTTGAACTCCTCGTCCTCGACGGCGAGGAATTTGGCGCCCAAGCTCTCCACCTGCTCCTTGGTGGCGGGGCGTACGTCGGTCGCGGTGACCACGGCCCCGAGCCGCCGCGCGGTCGCGATCGCCTGCAGGCCGGCGACGCCGACGCCCATCACGAACACTTTGGCGGCCGGAATGGTGCCGGCGGCGGTCATCATCATCGGGAAGGCGCGGCCAAAGGCTTCGGCGCCCTCGATCACCGCGCGGTAGCCGGCGAGATTGGCCTGCGAGGACAACACGTCCATCACCTGGGCGCGGGTGATGCGCGGCATCAACTCCATCGCAAACGCCGACACGCCGGCATCGGCCATCGCCTTCAGCGCGGCCTCGTTGCCATAGGGATCCATGATCGCGATCACCAGCGCACCGCGCTTGTACTTCGACAGCTCCGAGGCCTCCGGCCGCTTCACCTTGATGATGATGTCGGCATCCCTGAGCGCGTCGGCGCTGACGGTGGCGCCGGCCGCGACAAGCTCCGAATCGGGCAGCCCCGACTTGATGCCCGCGCCCGGCTCAACCGCGACCTCGGCGCCGAGCGCCTTGAACTTCTTGATGGTATCGGGCGAAACCGCAACCCGCGGCTCGGACGCATCGATTTCCTTGGCAACGGCGATCTTCATGGGCCCTCCGGCGGCGCGAGCGGCGCACGCGTCTTCAAACTAGCGTTATTTTCGCCAGATTGGATACCCGGTTTTTCCATCCGGGTTTCGACAGGAATTCCGGCACCGCCGCGGGACGGCGATGCCGCTAGCCGATCAGGGGATCAGACCAGGAAATAGGCCATCAAGGCGAGGAGGATGGCGACGCTGATGGTGCCGTATTTGACCAGGATGAGAAACCCTTCATAGGTCTGCTCATGCGCCACGTAATCGTTGCCGTCGGCGGTCGTATAGGCCACTTCGTTATGGTCTGCCATCGCTGTCCCCAGTCAGAAATTCGCGTTCTGCGAGCCATTACCGCAAACAGGTTGGCAGGGCAACGGCGTGGTCCCGATCGGGCGATTTGAACCGCAAATCGTCCCCGATTCACCCCTCGAGCGACGGCCTGCGGCCGCCCTGGAGCAGGATTGATCTCCCAAACGCGGACGTCACGGGATGATCATGCCGCGAGGCGCAAAAAAACGCCGCGCGAATCTGACCCGAGCGAGCGGGAAGGCCGATGGACGTCAGCCCATCGTCTCCAGTTCGTCGATCATGCCGGCGATGACGGACAGGCCGCCGTCCCAGAATTTCGGGTCCTTGGCGTCGAGCCCGAACGGCCGCAGCAGCTCGGAGTAATGCTTGGTGCCGCCGGCGGCGAGCATGTCGAGATAGCGCTCGGCGAAACCCTCGGATGCGTGCTCGTAGACCGCATAGAGCGAATTCACCAGGCAATCGCCGAACGCATAGGCGTAGACGTAGAACGGCGAGTGGATGAAGTGCGGGATGTACATCCAGAACGTCTCGTAGCCCGGCTTGATCTCGATCGCGGGCCCGAGGCTCTCGCCCTGCACGCTGAGCCACAGCTCGCCGATCCGCTCGGCGGTGAGCTCGCCATTCTTGCGCTCGGTATGAACCGCACGCTCGAATGAATAGAACGCGATCTGCCGCACCACGGTGTTGATCATGTCCTCGACCTTGCCCGCGAGCAGCGCCTGACGCTGCTTGGCGTTCCTGGTCTGCGACAACAGCCGCTTGAAGGTCAGCATCTCGCCGAACACGCTCGCGGTCTCCGCCAGCGTCAGCGGCGTCGGCGCCATCAGCGCGCCGTTCTTCGCCGCCAGCACCTGATGGACGCCATGGCCGAGCTCATGCGCCAGCGTCATCACGTCGCGCGGCTTGCCCTGATAGTTCATCAGCACATAGGGATGCGCCGACGGCGTGGTCGGATGCGAGAACGCACCGGGCGCCTTGCCGGGACGCACCGGCGCATCGATCCAGCGATCGCTGAAGAAGCGCTCCGCGATCTCGGCCATCTTGGGCGAGAAGCCGTTATAGGCCGACAGCACCATGTTGCGCGCCTCGGGCCAGGCGATGGTGCCGGTCGCCGCGAACGGCAGCGGCGCGTTGCGGTCCCAGTGCGGCAGCTTCTTCTTTTTGAACCAGCCGGCCTTCAACGCATAGTAGCGGTGCGACAGCTTCGGATAGGTCGCGCGCACCGAGGCGACCAGCGCATCGACCACCTCGCGCTCGACGCGGTTGTTGAGATGGCGGGAATCCGCGACATCCTGGAAGCCCCTCCAGCGGTCGGAGATTTCCTTGTCCTTGGCCAGCGTGTTGGTGATCAGCGCGAAGGTGCGCTCATTGTCCTTGAAGGTCTTGGCGAGCGCCTGCGCCGCCGCCTTGCGCTTGTCGCCGGCCTTGTCCTGCAACAGGTTCAGCGTCGGCTCGATCGCGAGCTCCTTGCCCGCGACCTTGAAGCGCAGGCCGGAGATGGTCTGGTCGAACAGCCGGTTCCAGGCCGCGTAGCCGCTCTGCGCCTTTTCGTGGAAGAGCTGCTCGACGCGGTCCTCGAGCTGGTACGGCTTGTCCTTGCGCAGATCCTCGATCCATGGCCGGTAGTGCCCGAGCGTGGGTTCGGCCATCGCGCGCTCGATCACATCATCGTCAACCCGATTGAGCTCGAGCGAGAAGAACAGGAGATGCACCGACGCGGCCGTCAGCCGTTCGGAGATGTCGCCGTAGAATTTCGAGATCGCCGGATCGACGCTGTCGCCGGCATGGACCAGGCCGGCATAAGAGCCGAGACGGCCAGCCAGATCGTCGATCGCCTCATAGCGGCGGATCGCCCCGGCTAGCCACTTTCCGCCGCCTTCCTTGCCGGTATTTTCGGCAAGCTTGCCCTTGTAGTCGGTCTCAAACGCGACGCAATCTGCATCCATTTTCTGCAAATCGCGTACGACTTCCGGCGCGTCGATCCCGGAGTAGAGATCTGCCAGATTCCATTCCGGAAGCTTGCCGGTCTTGCTGGCTGCCTGTTTCGCCGCCGGGCTGGCTGCGGCCGGTTTGCGTTGCGCGGCCGTCTTGCGCAGCGCGGCTTCCTTGCGGAGAGCGGCCTTGCTGAGAGCAGACTTGCCGGAAGCAGACTTGTTGAGAGCAGACTTGCTGAGAGCAGATTTGGGGGAGGCAGTTTTGGAGCGCGAGGTCATCTTGTTCGTAACCTTACTTCAGTCGGAAAGATGTCGGCGGCGGCGGAATGAAGGCGGGTTTGCAAGGTTTAAGAGTGCGTTAATCGGCATCGGCGACATTGCCCCGATTCGAGACAGATAAACGTAGCGTGCGGGGAAAACCATGGCTGCCACCATTTTGATCGCCGATGATGACGCAGTACAGCGTCGTTTGGTTGAAAACATGGTGCAGAAGTGCGGCTATGAGCCCCTCGTCGTGGACAGTGGCGACGCGGCGATAGCGGCCCTGACCGCATCCGAGACGCAGACGATCGATGCCGTCGTGCTCGACCTCGTGATGCCGGGCCTCGACGGTCTCGGAGTCCTCGCAAAAATTCGTGAAGCTGGTTTGAACGTCCCGGTCATCGTGCAGACCGCGCATGGCGGCATCGACAATGTGGTGTCGGCGATGCGCGCCGGTGCCCAGGATTTCGTCGTCAAGCCGGTCGGCTTCGAGCGGCTGCAGGTCTGCCTGCGCAACGCCCTCAACGCGTCGGCGCTGAAGGGCGAATTGCAGCGCATCCGCCACAGCCGCGAGGGCCGGCTGACCTTCTCCGACATCATCACCCGCAGCGAGGCGATGGCCGGCGTGCTGCGCACGGCGCAGAAAGCGGCATCCTCGACCATCCCGGTGCTGATCGAGGGCGAGTCCGGCGTCGGCAAGGAACTGTTCGCGCGCGCCATCCACGGCAGCAGCGAGCGCAAGGCCAAGCCGTTCGTCGCGGTGAACTGCGGCGCGATCCCGGACAATCTCGTTGAATCGATCCTGTTCGGCCACGAGAAGGGCGCCTTCACCGGCGCCACCGAGCGTCACCAGGGCAAGTTCGTCGAGGCCCATGGCGGCACGCTGTTCCTCGACGAGGTCGGCGAATTGCCGCTGGCCACACAGGTGAAACTGCTGCGCGCGCTGCAGGAAGGTACCGTCGAGGCGGTCGGCGGCCGCAAGCCGGTCAAGGTCGATGTCCGCATCATCTCGGCGACCAACCGCAAGCTGCTCGATCTCGTGAAGGCCGGCCAGTTCCGCGAGGACCTGTTCTATCGCCTGCACGTGCTGCCGCTGACCATTCCGGCGCTGCGGCAGCGGCGCGAAGACATCCCGCATCTGCTGCGGCATTTCCTGGCGCGGTTCTGCGCCGAGGAGAACCGCAACATCACCGGCATCAGCGGCGACGCGATGGCGCATCTGGCGCAGCTCGATTGGCCGGGCAACATCCGCCAGCTCGAGAACACGGTGTATCGCGCCGTGGTGATGAGCGATGGCGACCAGCTCGGGCTCGCCGACTTCCCGCAAGGAGCGTCGCATCCGGTGCCGGAAGGCAAAATGCTCCAGGGCGAGCCGCTGGTGGTGTCGCCGTCCACGGCGCCCGCCATGATCTCCGGTAATGAAATACCGGTAACCGCTGCGCTGCCGACAGCAGGCGGCCTCTCGATACTCAATGCCGCGGGCGAGGTGCGTCCGCTAGAAGATCTCGAGAACGAGATCATCCGGTTCGCGATTTCGCATTATCGCGGACAGATGTCGGAGGTCGCGCGTCGTCTCAAGATCGGCCGCTCGACGCTCTACCGCAAGCTCGACGAAGCCGCGGCCGGCACGCGCACAAGCGACGCCACCTCAACCTGAGGCCGACAGGGCCATACCAGGGAACCTTTTGAACCGTGTCCCATCGGTGACAGACAAAGGCTGTGCCGCGTGGCAAAAACGCACGGCCCGAGCGAAATCAGCCGCTTCGAGGTCAGTTTGTCGTGAGTTGCCCCGCAAGGCGCTGGCTGCATAAGAGGGGCAAATGTATCGTCTGCGTCAATTGCGTGCAGGCATACGAGTCGTTTGAGAAGCCGGCGCTTTCGCGCAAGCTATGAAACCGAATACCGATTTGAACTGTTCCAGAATCTGAGGGGCAGTTCCACCCAGGGGGTGCGAAAATGCGTGACTGTTCGAACAACCGTCGAGGATTTGACCGCGTCTTGATGGCCGTCGCGGCGACCTTCCTCACGGTGTCCGCGAGCTCGGCCTTCGCGCAGGACACGCCTCGCTCCAGCGCCTCGGAACTGGCGATCGACGCCGCGATCCCGCGCCCCGAACCGGCCAATGTGCCGCCGCCCACCGCAAGCGATTTCAAGGCCGACACCACTGCCGCGCTGCCCGACGCCGCCAAACCGGCGGACGTGAAGCCCGCCGAGGTGCAGGCCACCGAAGCCAAGCCCGTCGATGCCAAGCCTGTCGACGCAAAGCCGGCAGAATCGAGCGCGACCGCCAAGGCCGTCGAGCCGAAGCCCGCCGATGTCGTCACCGCACCGGCGACCAAGCCCGGCGATGCACCGAAGACCGATACCGCGGTCGCGCCGGCAGCGGCCGCCCCTGCAACCGCAACGGCGCCTGCCGCAGCTCCGGCTCCCGCGACGGCGGCAGCTCCCGCGACCGAACCCGCGAAGGCTGCGAGCAACGTTGCCGCCGAGGATCAGCCGGTCGCCGACAAGCTGCGCGAGCTGCTCGCCAGCAAGTCGCTGCGCACCTTCGATCGCAAGAACGAGCGCGCCGCGGCCGAGAAGTTCTACTCGGCCCGCGAATACGCACCCGTCTTCACCAAGGCCGGCAAGTTGACCGATGCCGGCAAGGGCGTCATCGCCCGCCTGAAGGATGCGGCCGCCGACGGCCTCGATGCATCAGACTATCCGGTGCCGGATTTCACTGCTGCGACGACGCCGGATGCGCTGGCCGACGCCGAGCTGAAGCTCGCGGCCAGCATGCTGGACTATGCGCGCCAGGCCCAGAGCGGCCGCATGCACTGGTCGCAGGTGTCGGCGGACATCCTCTATCCGGAGCATCCGATCGATCCGGCTGAGGTGTTTGCGAATGTGACCTCGGCCAAGGACGCCTCTGCCGCGCTCGACGGCTACAACCCGCCGCAGAAGCTCTACAAGGAGCTGAAGAAGAAGCTCGCCGAGCTGCGCGGACAGGGCGACGGCCCGGTGATCATGATCGCCGACGGCCCCGCGCTGAAATACGTCCCCGCGCGCAAGAAGCAGGCCGCGGTCGAGATGGACGATCCGCGCGTGCCGGACCTGCGCAACAAGCTCGGCATCACCGAGGATGCCGACAGCACCAAGTATGACGCAACGGTGGCGCGGGCCGTGGAGAAATTCCAGAGCAGCGTCGACCTCAAGGCGACCGGCGTGCTCGACGAGCGCACGGTGAAGGCGTTGAACAATCCGAAGCGCGACCGTCAGATCGACACCGTGCTCGTCAACATGGAGCGCTGGCGCTGGCTGCCGCGGCAGCTCGGCGCGGCCAATGTCGGCAATGCCTATGTGATCCTCAACATCCCCGACTATACGCTGAAGGTGATGCAGAACGGCGCGCAGGTCTGGACCACGCGCGTCGTCACCGGCAAGCCCGGCCAGCACGCCACGCCGCTGCTGACCGAGACGATGAAGTACATCACGGTCAACCCGACCTGGAACGTGCCGCCGTCGATCATCTACAACGAGTATCTGCCGGCCCTGCAGCAGGATCCGACGGTGCTACAGCGCATGGGCCTCAAGCTCGAGCGCAACCGCGACGGCTCGATCCACGTCTCGCAGCCGCCCGGCGAAGCCAACGCACTCGGCCGCATCCGCTTCAACTTCCCGAACAAGTTCCTGGTCTATCAGCACGACACGCCGGACAAGTATCTGTTCGCGAAGGATGAGCGCGCCTTCAGCCACGGCTGCATGCGCGTGCAGAATCCGGATCAGTACGCGTCCGTGCTGCTCAACATCACCGAGCCGAACCAGCACTACACGCCGGAACGGATCCGCAGCATGTACGGCTCGAGCGAAGTCGATCTGAAATTCCCGACGCCGATCCCGGTCAACATCACCTACCAGACCGCGTTCGTGGACGACGCCGGCAAGCTGCAGATCCGCAGGGACATCTACGGCCGCGACGCCGCTATGCTGTCGCTGCTCAAGAACAGCCGCGGCAAGGATCTCGAAACGGTGGTTGCGCACGCCCAGCCGAGCTACGCGCGGCCCCCGAGCAGCAGCCTGCCGCCGGGCGTCAACGTCGCCGGCGACAACAGCGGCTTTGGCTCCTCCGGACCGAACTTCTTCGAGCGCCTGTTCGGTGGATTCGGCCAGCCGGAGCCGCAGCCGGTCCGCCGCGGCCAGGCCCAGCAGCAGCGCCGGGTGATTACCCGCTGATCTGCCTCTCGGCCCGATTGCGATAAATTTTGAAGTAAAATCAACGATCTCGCTCAAAAAGCGAGATCGTTTACGTTAACCATTTGCGATGGGGTCCGGGGAACAGGGCTATCTTTTGCCACACTCCCCCAGTTAGTTAAGCCCAACTTGGGGGCGGGTCGGTAAACTTCGGTTAACCCTCCCGCTTTAAGAAAGCGTTCACCGTCTTCCGCAGGGGGTCTGCGAGGATGCCGACCGAACGCTCGTCGACTGGGTGGGCTCATAGTGCTGGCTGTTTTCGCACGCCGCTACAAACCGCTGTCGCTGCCTAAGGCCGGGTACCAAGTCGGCCTGACCGCGCTATTGCTGTTGGCGGGCGCCGGCTCGGTGCACGATGCGACTGCGCTGAACCAGACCCGCACCCTCTCCTTCCACCACACCCATTCCGGCGAAGACCTCACCATCACCTTCAAGCGCGATGGCCGCTACGACGAAGCCGCGCTGAAGCAGCTCAATCACTTCCTGCGCGACTGGCGCTCCCAGGATGAGACGGTGATGGACCGTCATTTGTTCGACATCCTCTGGGAAGTCTACAACGACGTCGGCGGCAAGCAGCCGATCCAGATCATCTCCGCCTACCGCGCCCCTGCCACCAACGCCATGCTCCGCCGCCGCTCCTCGGGCGTTGCGCGCCACAGCCAGCACATGCTGGGGCATGCGATGGACTTCTTCATTCCCGGCGTTCCGCTGGAGCAGATCCGCTTCGCCGGCCTGCGCCTGCAGCGTGGCGGCGTCGGCTTCTATCCGACCTCGGGCTCGCCCTTCGTGCATCTCGACACCGGCGGCATTCGCCACTGGCCGCGGATGACCCGCGAGCAGCTGGTCCGGGTGTTCCCCGACGGCCGCACCGTCCATGTCCCGACCGACGGCACGCCACTGAAGGGCTATGAACTCGCCAAGGCCGACATCGAACGCCGCGGCAATGGCGACGATGCTGCAACCATCAGCAAGCCGACCCTGTTCGCGAAGCTGTTCGGGGCCGGCAAGTCGGGTGACGACGAAGACGAAGGCGGGGCTTCCGTGAACGACAAGCCCGCCGCCGCCACCGTGGTTGCGACCGCTGCCCCTGCCAAATCCGCCGACCCGGTTCCGCTGCCGCGCGCCAAGCCGCAGCAATTCGCCGCCGCCATCCAGCTCGCCGCCGCCGACGCGCAGCTCGTCCCGATGCCGAAGTCCAAGCCGGCGGTGCAGGTGGTGCAGACGGCCGAGAGCACCGCACCGCAATCGCCCGCCGACATCATCAATGCCCGCGGTTTCTGGGGTGACGACTCAGCCGCGCCGAAGCAGGCATCGGCCGCGCAGATCGCCGCACTGAAGGCGCGTGAGGCGGTCGGCGGCTCCGATCCGCAGACCACCGCCAGCACGACCGAGAACTTCAACAAGGCGCTAGCCTATGCGCCGGCTGCGTCCTCGCCGGTCGACCGTGCCAATATCGTCGCGGCGACCGCGCCGATCCCGCGCAATGTGCGCCCGACGCGCAATGCGGCGGCGCCGGCCACCGAAATCAACACCGTCGTTGCGAAGGGCACACCTGGCCAGGGCGTGATCACGACATCGGCGCGGATCTCGGCCGCCAAGGGCAACGACATCTGGATGCGCGTCGTGATGTTGGCGCCGAGCGCGAGCAGCGGCATGCTGACCACCGTGCTCGGCGACACCGACATGAACATGATGCGGGCTCACTTCGTGAAGCCGCAGGCCGCCGTCGCCATGACTTTCTCGGAAGATCCGATGATGGGCATGACCTGCGATCGCTTCTCGGGCTCGGCGACCGCCCTCCTGACGACCCAATCCTTCGTGCTGCGCACCGCCTCGCTGCGCTAGGCTTCTGCCGACAACTTCACTTCATCAGCCGTTCAAGCCGGCAGCCCCGCCTTGAGCAGGCCGGCCTCGTAACGCGCCCGATCGGGCGCGCGCTTGTAGTGCTGGGTTGCCAGGTGCGCGGCGACCGAGAAGGTTGGCTCGCGCTTCAGCACCTCGGTGGCATGGGCTGAGGCCGCCACCGCGTTGCCCATCTGCGCCAATGTCGCGGCGAGGAAGGCGTGATGGGTGTGGTCGGGCCGCGTGATCCGCGAGAACGCCTCGGCCGCATCGGCATATTTCTCGGCGCAATAGCAGGCGCGGCCGAGATGACTCCAGAATCGCTCCGGATGGAACGGATTGAGGCGCATCGCCCGCTTGATCCAGTCGATGCCCTCCTCCGGCCGCCCGAGCCAGGTCAGGAGCTCGCCCTGCTGCACGACGACGAGGTCGTAGTTAGGATTGAGCGCGAGCGCGCGCTCCTGGTGGAAGGCCGCCTTGTCGTGGTCATCGCGGTTGAGGTTCAGCGCGGCGAGGATCCGGTGCACGTCGCTGTCATTGTCGTCGAGCTTGAGCGCGATCTCGAGCTCGGCCGCCACCTGCGCGAAGGTCGCGTCGCGGTCGTCGCACCAATTGTAGACCCAGGTCTGGCCGAGCACGCAGGCCCGCCAGGCGTGCGCATGGGCGTAATTGGGATCGAGCACGATGGCCCGCTCGAGCAAACGCTGCGCCTCCGCATTGTCGTCGCGCGCCGAGCGATGATGCAGCACCTTGGCGGCCAGCACGCACTCATAGGCCGCCATGTTGTCGGTCGGCTTGCGCTTGACGCGGTCATGGGCGGCGGCCTCGACACGGCCCGGCAAGGTCGCCACGATCGCGCGCGTCATCTCGTCCTGGATGGCGAAGATGTCGGCGAGCTCGCGGTCGTAGCGCTCGGCCCAGACGTGCCGGTCGGCCTCGGCATCGATCAGCTGCACGGTGACGCGAATCCGGCCGCCCGCCTTGCGCACGCTGCCTTCCAGTACATAGTCGACCGCGAATTCCTTCGCGACGTCCTGCACCTTCACCGCCTTGCCCTTGTACACGAAGGTCGAGTTGCGCGAGATCACGAGCAGATCGTGGAAGCGCGACAGCTCGGTGATGATGTCCTCGGTGAGGCCGTCGGCGAAGAATTCCTGCTCGGGATCGCCGCTCATATTGACGAGCGGCAGCACGGCGATCGAAGGCTTTTTGGCGACGACAGGGGCGGCCGCCGCGCTCGGATGGTCGGTTGCGGATCTGGCGCCCGATTCGAAATGGACGCGGAAAACCCGGATCGGTCGCGCGATGTTCTTGACGGTCTGGTCGCCCAGATCCTCGAAGCTCAGATCTTCCAGGCGATCGCCGACCTGATCGCGGACCGCGCCGGAAATGCAGATGCCACCGGGTTCGGCCAGCACCTCGAGGCGGGACGCCACATTCACGCCATCCCCGAAGATGTCGGCGCCGTCCACGATCACATCGCCGAGATTGATGCCGATGCGAAACTGCATCCACCGCGCCGGCGCGACGTCGGTGTTGCGCTTGGCCATCCGGCGCTGGACCTCGGCCGCGCACAACACCGCATCGACGACGCTGTGGAATTCGACCAGCAGGCCGTCGCCTGTGGTCTTGATGATGCGGCCGCGATTCTTGCTGATGGCCGGATCGATCAGTTCGATCCGATGGGTCTTGAGGCGCGCAAGGGTGCCCGTCTCGTCAGCCTCCATCAGGCGGCTAAAGCCGACCATGTCGGCGGCGAGGACCGCAGCGAGCCGACGCTCTGGTCCTGGCACGTCCATCTGAACGCTCTGCCCGGTTACCTCACCGGCAGTGTAGCAAATCCCGGGATTTCACCCAAGCCTCGCCGAGAGGATTGGGCGAGTTACCTCGGGCGGGCGCCTTGGCGACGCCAGACCGGCCCGCCTGCCGCCTCAGAGCATCCCGAGCGCCTGCATATAGGTCTCCAGGATGGTTTCCTGCTCCTGGCGCTCGTTGGCATCCTGCTTGCGCAGGCGCACGATGGTGCGCAGCGCCTTGACGTCGAAGCCGTTGCCCTTGGCCTCGGCATAGACGTCGCGGATATCGTCCGAGATGGTCTTCTTTTCCTCTTCCAGCCGCTCGATGCGCTCGATGATGGACTTGAGCTGATCCTTGGCAAATCGCGTTGCGGGTTCATCCTGAACGGCGGCAGACGTGGTGGCCATCGCGTACTCCTGAAATGGCAATGAAATGTCGCGCGAATACGCGCCACGCGCACCGCTTGTCGCGGGCGACCCTCGATTTTGGAGCACGTCCCGTCAAGGAAACATCGCGCTCATCCACAGCGCGCCCACAGGAGATGCTGGTCTTTCAGGTATAAACGTCATTCCGGGGCGATGCGGCAGCATCGAACCCGGAATCTCGAGATTCCGGGTCTGGCGCTAGCGCACCATCCCGGAATGACGTTGCTGGGCTTAATGCCCGCTTTGGGCCTTCTTCATCGCCGCGAGCTGCTCCGGCGTCGCACCGCCCTGAAACTTCGCCTTCCACTCCTCATAGGGCATGCCGTAGACCGCCTCGCGGCTCTCATCCTTGCTCACCGCAAGGCCCTTGGCGTCGGCCTCTTCCTTCATCCAGTTGGACAGGCAATTGCGGCAGAAGCCGGCAAGGTTCATCAGGTCGATGTTCTGCACATCGGTCCGGTTGCGCAGATGATCGACGAGGCGCCGGAACACCGCGGCCTCGAGTTCTGTTCTGGTTTTGTCGTCAATGCTCATGATCGTGATCCCGGTGTGATGCGCTCACCATATTGATATCAGATGGGAATTGTCACAGATTTTGCCATATCGACGCGCAATACGGAGCTCTCCGGCCACATTGGCCACGGTCCCGCAGTGTGGCAGACGGGCGCCCGCCCGTTGACAGTGCCTGCCGGGCACGCGAAATCGACAATGATTTGATATAGCTTCGCCGCATGAGCCCAACAGATTCTCTCGCCTCTGCTCCCCGCACCACTCGCCTGATCCTGGCCGGCATCCTGCCGGTGCTGGCGCTTGTCGCGGCATGCCTGTGGACGAGCCCGGCGGCCGCCGATTTCCGGCTCTGCAACAACACCTCGAGCCGGGTCGGGATCGCGCTCGGCTACAAGGACGCCGAGGGCTGGACCACGGAAGGCTGGTGGAATGTGTCGTCGCGGACCTGCGAGACCCTGCTGCGCGGCAATCTTGTGGCGCGCTACTACTACATCTACGCTCTCGACTACGATCGCGGCGGCGAATGGTCCGGCCAGGCCTTCATGTGCTCGCGCGACAAGGAATTCACAATCAAGGGCACCGAGAATTGCCTGGCGCGGGGTTTTGACCGCACCGGCTTCTTCGAGGTCGACACCGGCGAGCAGCGTGCATGGACCGTCCAGCTGACCGAAGCCAACGAACAACAGCCGCAGAAAGTACCGGGAATGCCGGGCGGCGTGGCTCCGGGAAGCCCCGGGGCGATGCCGGGCCTGCCCAACCCGCCGCCGGGCGCAGCGCCTCCGGGCGCGTCGGGTCTGCCGCCAGCCGCACCACCCGGAAACAAACAATGAGACGACTGCGCCGAATCAAGATCCTTGCGACGCTCGGCCCAGCCTCCTCAGACAGCGCGATGATCCGCAAGCTGTTCGAGGCGGGTGCCGACGTGTTCCGCATCAACATGAGCCATACCCCGCATGACAAGATGCGGGAGCTGGTCAAGACCATCCGCAACGTCGAATCGAGCTACGGCCGGCCGATCGGCATCCTGGTCGACCTGCAAGGGCCGAAGCTGCGGGTCGGCGCCTTCGTGGAAGGGTCGACCCAGCTCAAGAACGGCCAGAGCTTCATTCTGGATTCCGACAAGGCGCCGGGCGACAACAGCCGCGTCCAGCTTCCGCATCCGGAGATCCTCGCCGCGCTCCGCCCCGGCCACGCGCTGTTGCTCGACGATGGCAAGGTGCGGCTGATCGCCGAGGAAACCTCGCCCGACCGCGCGGTCACGCGCGTCGTGATCGGCGGCAAGATGTCGGACCGCAAGGGCGTCAGCCTGCCCGACACCGACCTGCCCGTCTCCGCGATGACCCCGAAGGACCGCGCCGATCTGGAAGCCGCGCTTCCGGAAGGGATCGACTGGGTTGCGCTGTCCTTCGTGCAGCGTGCCGAGGACGTGATCGAGGCCAAGAAGATGATCCGCGGCCGCGCCGCGGTGATGGCCAAGATCGAGAAGCCGCAGGCGATCGACCGCCTCGCCGACATCATCGAGGTGGCGGACGCGCTGATGGTGGCGCGCGGCGATCTCGGCGTCGAGCTGCCGCTGGAGCGGGTGCCGAGCCTGCAGAAGCAGATGATCCGGATGGCGCGCCGCGCCGGCAGGCCGGTGGTGGTCGCAACCCAGATGCTGGAATCGATGATCCAGGCGCCGGTGCCGACGCGCGCCGAAGTCTCCGACGTCGCCACCGCCGTCTACGAAGGCGCCGACGCCATCATGCTGTCGGCGGAATCCGCTGCCGGCAAATTCCCGGTCGAAGCGGTCTCGACCATGAACCGGATCGGCGAGGAGGTGGAGCGCGATCCAACCTATCGCAGCGTGATCAACGCACAGCGCGTCGATCCGGAGGCGACGGTGGGCGATGCCATTGCCGACGCCGCGCGGCAGATCGCCGAGACGCTCGATCTGTCGGCGATCATCTGCTGGACGTCGTCAGGCTCGACCGCGATCCGCGTGGCGCGCGAGCGCCCCAAGGTGCCGGTGGTCGCGATCACGCCGAACCTCGTCACCGGCCGCAAGCTGTCGGTGGTGTGGGGCGTGCATTGCGTGGTCGCCGAGGACGCCCACGATCTCGACGACATGGTTGAACGCGCCGGCTCAATTGCATTCCGGGACGGCTTTGCCAAGGCCGGCCAGCGCGTCATCATCGTCGCCGGCGTGCCGCTCCGCGCGCCCGGCACCACCAACATGCTGCGCATCGCCTCGGTCGGACCGAACGGCGACGCGCAGCTGTAGATTCTCGTTTTGACGCGTTTTCTTCACGCGAACCGGTGCCCACTTCGCTCGAAAACGCTCTAACCCGGCGCGCCGGGCCGCGCATCAGCGTGGCCCCATGCTGCGCTCCAGACCGTTAGCCCTGCAACGCCGCGTCGAGCGTGATCTTGGTGTTGAGCAGCTTCGACACCGGACATCCGGCCTTGGCCTTGCCCGCCAATTCCTGGAACGTTGCGTTATCGGCACCCGGGATCTTCGCCGATAGCGTCAGGTGCACGGCGGTGATGGCAAAGCCGTCGGCGACCTTCTCCAGGGTCACGTCAGCCTTGGTCTCCATGTGCTCGGCCGTCAGCTTGGCCTCGCCCAGGATCAGCGACAACGCCATCGTGAAGCAGGCGGCATGCGCCGCGCCGATCAGCTCTTCGGGGTTCGAGCCCGGCTTGCCCTCGAAGCGGCTGGCGAAGCCATAGGGGTAGTCCGAGAGCGCGCCGCTCTTGGTCGAGATCGCGCCCTTGCCGTCCTTGATGCCACCCTGCCATTTGGCCGAACCATGGGTCGTCGTCATGCGTTGCTCCGTGAGGTTGGTTGAACCCAGCCTCAACCTACAACGCCAATGCGACGGAAGTGTTCGCCGCGCAGTCGCGATCTCAGGCCCCGACCAGCGCCTTTGCGGGGGTCGTCGCCTGCACCACAAGGCCACGGGCGCGCGCGTCCATCACACCGACCGCGCGCAGCGCGAGCAGCGTCACGGTCTGCACCGTATCGCGCAGCTTGATCGGATCGTCGAGATTGGCCGGCGCCAGCGGGCCGACCAGTGCTTCGTGCAGCGCGCCGAGCAAGGCGGTGGCGGCCAGCCCCGTGTCCTGTGCCGGCAGATGTCCGGCGCGTACGGCGGCGTCGATGCGCATGGCAAGCTCGCCGGAAATATCGCGGCGGCTGGCGAGGCGCGAAGCGGTGACGTCGACATCGACCGGCTCGGCCAGGATGCCCCAGGCCAGCTTGCGCTGCGACAGCACGTGGACCGCAATCGTCGTGACCGCGGCGGCCAGCGCCGATGACGGTCCGGGCGCGGCCTCTGCGGCGCGCCGGATCGCAGACAATTCGTCACGTGAGACTTCGGTGATCAATTCCGAGATCAGCTCGGCCTTCGACGGGAAATAGCGATAGACGGTGCCGGCCGCGACATTGGCCCGCACCGCGACGGGTGCGATCTGGACCGCGGCCATGCCGCCCGCCGCCGCCGCGTCGCGCGCAGCCGACAGGATGGCGCTGCGCCGGGCAGCCAGCCGTTTCACGACCTGATGAGTTCGCCGGTAGACCATGGCGTTCCGCCCCCCAACCGTGTGCCCTGGCCGGCGCCCACCGGCAGAACACACGCGTCTTCAATGTTTTGAACGATTGATCCCGCAACCGTTTGAAGAAGTGAACAACTATTCAGACTGAATGACAAGCTGGAATTGTAAGGATTTTGCGACGGCCGCACGCCACCTCCGATTGAACTGGCGGCCCTCCGGCCGTCGGAAGCGCCAGGTGCCGACAGCACGCAGGTCCGGATCGGGCTTGCGATGGTAAATCGCGCGCCAAGACGATTGCTCGAAATCGAGACATCCGATCTCGCGCGGACCCACCACGTCGCGGTCGCATTTACCCGAATTTATCGGAAGCCGTGGTCGAGTGCGCCCAACGCCACGTGTGGCGTTGCCTCGATGTCCCCGGCCGAGCCAAGAAAGCGCATGTCACTCTCCATCACCAGCCGCGTGAGCAGCCGTAGCGCGGTGCGAGGACTGCTGCCGCTGTGCGCAGCCGTGGGCGCCTATCTGTTCTATCTCTCCGCCGGTGAAATCCTGCTGCGCGATTCCGACACGGAGTGGCAGATCAAGGTCGGACAGTGGATCCTCGAACACGGCGCGATGCCGACGACAGACGTGTTCTCGTTCACCCGTTTCGGCGAGCCCTGGATCTCGAGCTCGTGGCTGTCGCAGGTGGCGTACGCGCTCGTGTACGGCGGCGATTGGGCCGGGCCGGTGATCCTGACGTCGATCGCGATCGGCGCGTCCGTCGCGATCTTCCTGCATCTGTTGAGCCCGTATTTCGATCCGGCGCGTGCACTCCTGATCGCGGCGCTGGCGCTGCTGCTGTCGACGATCCACTTCTTCGCGCGGCCGCATGTGCTGGCACTGCCGGTGCTGCTGGCGTTCATCGGTGGCCTGATCTCGGCCGCGGATCGCCGCACCCATCCGTCATGGTGGCTGCTGCCGCTGATGGCGTTGTGGGCCAATCTGCATGGCGGCTTCGTGCTCGGCCTGGCGCTGATCGGGCCGATCGGACTGGAGGCGGTGTGGAGCGCGGAGCCGAGCCGCCGCCGTCAGCTCATCGTGCGATGGGGATTGTTCGGCGTCGCCGCGCTGGCCGCGAGCTGCGTGACGCCCTATGGCTGGAATAGCCTGCTGGGTGCGACCAAGATCCTCAGCCTCGGCAAGCTGCTGTCGATGATCGGCGAATGGCTGCCCGCGGATTTCAGCAAGCCCAGC
Source organism: Bradyrhizobium sp. B097 (assembly GCF_038957035.1). Lineage (NCBI taxonomy): Bacteria > Pseudomonadati > Pseudomonadota > Alphaproteobacteria > Hyphomicrobiales > Nitrobacteraceae > Bradyrhizobium > Bradyrhizobium sp. B097. The sequence goes on along the minus strand of NZ_CP152412.1, from coordinate 1,276,240 downwards.
TTCTTCGAAGCCACGCTGCTCGGCCTGATCGGCGTCATCTGCTATCGCGGGCTGACCCTGTCGGTGCCGCGGATCCTGTTGCTGCTCGGGCTGATCTGGATGGCGCTGAGCCATATCCGCAACACCGAGGTGTTCGCGTTCATCGCGCCGCTGGTGCTCGCCAAGCCGATCGCCGAACAATGGGGAATGGCAGGCGTCCGCGCCGCCCGCTTCGAGCAAGGACGCGCCGTCCCCGTCGTCACGATCCTGGCGACCATCGCAATGGTGATCGGAGCGTGGGTGACGACGACGATGTTCGTCGCGCAGCACGAGTTCAAATTCCTGCCGGTGTTCTCGCCCGTTGCCGCGGTCGACGTCCTCCAGCAACACAAGGCGCAGCGCGTGTTCAGCACCGCGCCGTTCGGCGGCTACATGGTCAGCCGCGACATGAAGGTGTTCATCGACGGCCGCGCCGAGCTTTATGGCGAGCAATTCGTACTCGACTATTACGCCGCGCTCGATGCCCGCGACGTCGGCCAGCTGCTGGACCTGCTCGACAAATACCGGATCGACGCCACGCTGCTGAGCTCGGACTCTCCGGCCGGAAACGCGCTGGACCACCTCAAGGGCTGGAAGCGGCTCTACAGGGACGACATCGCCGTCATCCATATACGATCGGACGAGACGAAGGCCGGCGTGGTGCCGGCGGCTGAAGGTTCGAACTAGCCTCAGCGCTTGCCGCGCTCTTTGACCGGGATCACGAATTTCAGCCCCGACCACACCGCATCGACGGCGCAGACCTTGATGTCGACCAGGCCGGACGCGAGCCCGATCTCGCGCACCGCTCTGTCGTCGAGATCGGTCGCGACGCCTGAGCTCCTCTTCGGCCACGACACCCAGATCATGCCGCGAGGTGCGATCGCCTCGCGGTAACGCCGCAGCTTGGCGGCAAGCCCTTTGGCCTCGGCGGCGAACAGATGCACGGCATCGAGCGGTGCCCGCGCGGTCTTCGCGATCCGTACATCGGCAGGCAGTTCGCCGACAATGTCGCGATAGGGAACGGACAACCCGTCGACAAAAATACAAAAGCCCGGCTTGAAGCCGAGCTTTTGCACAATCGGTTTGCCGGAAGTGCCGGCCATGGCGGGCGAGGCTTACGCCTGCGGCTGCGGCTCCATGCCGGTGTCCGGATCGGGACGCGGACGCGACTTGCCGGCCGGCGGCACGGCGGAGGCGCGCGGCGTCGACGGCTCGAGCACGGACTCGCGGTTGGGCTTCTTGCCCTTCAGCAGGTCGATGATCTCGTCGCCGGTCAGCGTCTCGAACTCGAGCAGACCCTTGGCCAGGGCTTCGAGATCGCCATGCTTTTCGGTCAGGATCCGGGTCGCTTCCTTGTAGCCTTCCTCGACCAGGCGCTTGATCTCGGAGTCGATCTTCTGGACCGTCGCCTCGGACGCATTCTGGGTGCGCGAGACAGACATGCCCAGGAACACCTCGTCCTGGTTCTCGCCATAGGACACGGTGCCGAGCTCTTCCGACAGGCCCCAGCGCGTCACCATCATGCGGGCCAGGCGGGTCGCCTGCTCGATGTCGGATGCGGCGCCCGAGGTCACCTTCTCGCGGCCGAAGATCAGCTCTTCCGCGACACGGCCGCCCATCATGATGGCGAGGCGCGAGGTCATCTGCTCCAGCGACATCGACAGCTTGTCGCGCTCCGGCAGCTGCATCACCATGCCCAGCGCACGGCCGCGCGGAATGATGGTCGCCTTGTGGATCGGATCGGTCGCGACGACGTTGAGGCCGACGATGGCGTGGCCGCCCTCGTGATAGGCCGTCAGCAACTTCTCTTCCTCGGTCATCACGAGCGACTTGCGCTCGGCGCCCATCATCACCTTGTCCTTGGCCTCTTCGAACTCGGCCTGCGTCACCATCCGCTTGTTGCGGCGGGCGGCGGTCAGCGCGGCTTCGTTGACGAGGTTCATCAGGTCGGCGCCCGAGAAGCCCGGGGTGCCGCGCGCGATGGTCTTGAGGTTGATATCCGGCGCCAGCGGCACCTTGCGGACGTGAACCTTGAGGATCTGCTCGCGGCCGACGACGTCCGGATTCGGCACCACGACCTGGCGGTCGAAGCGGCCCGGACGCAGCAGTGCGGGATCGAGCACGTCGGGACGGTTGGTCGCCGCGATCAGGATCACGCCTTCGTTGGCCTCGAAGCCGTCCATCTCGACGAGCAGCTGGTTCAGCGTCTGCTCGCGCTCGTCATTGCCGCCGCCGAGGCCGGCGCCGCGATGACGGCCGACCGCGTCGATTTCGTCAATGAAGATGATGCAGGGCGCGTTCTTCTTGGCCTGCTCGAACATGTCGCGGACACGGCTCGCGCCGACGCCGACGAACATTTCGACGAAGTCAGAACCGGAGATCGTGAAGAACGGCACGTTGGCTTCACCCGCCACCGCGCGCGCGATCAGCGTCTTGCCGGTGCCGGGAGGGCCGACCAGCAGCACGCCGCGCGGAATGCGTCCGCCGAGCCGCTGGAACTTGCCGGGGTCGCGGAGGAATTCGACGATCTCCTGCAGGTCCTGCTTGGCCTCGTCGACACCCGCGACGTCCTCGAAGGTGACGCGGCCATGCGCCTCGGTCAGCATCTTGGCGCGCGACTTGCCGAAGCCCATCGCCTTGCCGGCGCCGCCCTGCATCTGCCGCGACAGGAATATCCAGACGCCGATCAGCGCAATGAACGGCAACCACGAGACGAGCAGCGAGACGAACCACGGCACGTTGTCGCCGGGCGCCTTCGCGGTGATCTGCACCTTGGCGTCATAGAGGCGCTTCACGAGCGACGGATCGCTCGGCGCGTAGGTCTGGAAGCTGGTGCCGTTGTTGAAGGTGCCGTGAATCTCGGGCCCTTGAATCACGACGTCGCGGACATGGCCCTGATCGACTTCAGTGAGAAGCTGCGAGAACGAGATGTCGGAGGACGACGAGCGCTGGCCAGGATTCTGGAAAAGCGTGAACAACGCCAGCAACAGCAGGACAATGATGACCCAGAGGGCGAAATTCCGCAGATTGGCGTTCATGGTCTTCCTTCGTGGTCGCGCGGATCGCGGCCTCTCTCTAGTCCTTGGGCAGGCTCTGTGGGAATCCCCAGGGAATCCATCCCGTCGATGCCTACAATCTAGGTGCCGCTGGGGTCGATGCCAAGGGAACCACGCACGACTATTTACCGCATCCTAGCCCAATTCCCGGTCAAAAAATGACGCGGAATCCGGTGTTTTTCCGGGGTGGTTAAGCCTCCTTGCCGGATTATGACAGCGGTTGAAACAATCGAACCCGGCTCAGCGGGAACGGGCCCGGCGAGGCGGCGCCGGGCTGATCCTGATGCGGCCGGAGGCGACGCTGATGACCGCTCCGGCAAGCGTCTGTTTCAGCTTGGATTCGCGTTGTCCCGAGCGCTGACTGACGGCCTCATCGACCGCGGCGAGCAGGGTTTCGACCTTGCCGAGTTCGGCCGGCCCCTCATGTCCAGTGCGGTCGATGGCGCGCTTGAGCAGGCGGAGGCGGATCTCGTCCGGCATCACCGCGAACAGTGCCGCGTCGAAGCCCGCATCGAAGTTATCCTCGCTCTTCAACGCAAGATAGCCCTCGGCGCCGTCGACCAGCACCTCCAGCGCGGCGTTGGCGCGCGCGATCCGCGCCGCGAGCCGTGCCAGGTTCCGCGCGTCGCCGCCCTCCTCCGCCAGCAGCGGCATCAGCGCGCGCAGCCGCGGTCGCGTGAAGGACGGATCGCGGTTGGTCGGATCGTCGGCAAAGCTGATGCGCGCCTTCTTCAGCGTCGCGATCAGCTGTGCCTTGGAAATATCGAGCAGCGGCCGCGTCAGCATGACGCCGTCGCGCTCGGTCTCGCGCGCCATCGCCGAGAGGCCCGCGACGCCACTGCCACGCAGCATCCGCATCAACAGCGTCTCGGCCTGGTCGTCACGGGTGTGCGCGGTCACGATATGCGTCGCGCCGTGCTTGCGCGCGGCTTGCGCGAGCAGGCCATAGCGCGCCTCACGCGCGGCTGCCGGCACGCCGGTGCTGGGCTTGGGCCCGCTCCAGCGCAACGTGTGATGCGGCAGGTCGAGGCTTCGCGCCAGCCGTTTGACGTCGCGCGCCTCGCGGGCCGCTTCAACACGCAGGCCGTGATCGACGGTGACCGCCACCAGCCGCGGTCCCTGCGCGAGCGCGCGGCGCCAGCGCGCGGCCAGCCACATCAGCGCGACGGAATCGGGACCGCCCGACACCGCGAGCACGATCGCTGGCGCGCGCGCCAGGCCCGCGAACAGGCGCTTGGCGTCGCTTGCCGGGATGGCGGATCGGTCGTCGGGCATCACAGAACCAGCAGGTCGCGGAAAGGCCGGAAGCGGCCTCCCCCGGCTGGTTTAGCACTTCACGCGCTTCTGCTCGCGGTCAACCGCAGCTTTGACCCCGCCTGACGCGCGCGGGTACTTCCGCGCGATCTCGCCGAACGCGGCGCAGGCGGCTTCTTTTTCCTTCAGCGCCGCCAGCGACTGGCCGAGCCGCAGCAGCGCGTCGGCCGCTTTCGCGGACTTGTCGAACTTGGTGGTCACACCGAGGAAAGTTTCCGCAGCATCGCGATATTGCTGGCGCTGGAAATAGCTTTCGCCGAGCCAGTATTGCGAATCCGCCACCAAAGGATCACTCGGATACTTGGTGGCGAAGTTCTTCATCGTCTCTTCGGCGAGCGCATAGTCCTTGCGCTGCATGTAGCCGATGCCGAGGTCGAACTCGTCCTTCGGCGTCGCCGACGGCGGCAATGTGGTCAGGGCCGCGCTCGCGCCGGGCGCCCGCTGCGGGCTCGTGTTGCCGAGATCGAGCGGCTCGCCCGCGCCGCGGCCGCCGGGCGCACCGGCCGCCGCATCGTTCTGCATCGGCATCTGTCCGCCGCCACCGAGCACGCGCGGAGCGCCGGGGGCATTCGGATTCTGGGTCGGATCGAAGGCATCGCCGCGGCCACGGCGGCCGGGAGCTGCCGCGGGTGCCGGCTCCTGCACGATCGGCGCGGGCGCCGCGATCTGCTGCTGGTCATAGCCGCCCTGCGGCTGCCGGCCATATCCCTGCTGTGGCTGGGCGTTGCCGGGCTGCGCCTGCGGGTACCCCTGCTGCGCCGGCGGCACCGCCGCGACACCGGGCTGGGCCGCCGGAGGCTGTCCATTCGGGCCGGGCGGCTGGCCGCCGAGCTGGCGCAGGCGCTCCTCGAGCTGGCGGTTGCGGTACTGCAGTTCCTCGTTCTGCCCGGTCAGCTGCCGCAGCTGGTTCTCCAGCCGCTCGATCCGCATCTCGGCATCGGAATCGTCGGATTGGGCAAACGCTGGTGCGGAAACGACGAACAGCGCCGCGATAGCCGCGGCGGAAGAAAGAAAATGTAGCCTGGATGACATTTTGCCCTGACGACGAGATCGACGTGAAAAGCGCGCGACTTTGAGGGACGGAGTACGCCAGAATTGTGACTTGCAGTTCAAATCCGGGACAGCGCCGCGGATACCGGTTTAGTACGGACGGTGGAACAAGCAAGCGGCCAATTGCACGCAGCTTCGTTCATCTTGATGAAGCCGGGTCAGGCTCTCACGCGGCCAAAACAGAACCGGCGCCCGAAGGCGCCGGCTTGAACAAATCGATCCAGGATCGCGTCAGGAGCTGGCGTTCAGCACGGTGACGGCGCGGCGGTTCTGCGACCAGCACGAGATGTCGTTACAGACCGCGACCGGGCGCTCCTTGCCGTAGGAAATGGTGCGCATGCGGCTCGGGTCGATGCCACGCGAAGCGAGATAGGCGCGAACCGACTGGGCACGGCGCGCACCGAGCGCGATGTTGTATTCGCGCGTGCCGCGCTCGTCGGCATGACCTTCGATCGTGAAGGAATAGCGGTTGTAGGTCTGCAGCCACTGCGCCTGCTTGTCGAGGGTCGCTGTGGCCTGCGGGCTGAGATCGGTCTGATCGCTCTCAAAGAACACACGGTCGCCGACATTGACCACAAAATCCTGCTGGCTGCCCGGGGTCGCGGCGCCGCCAATTGCGCCATTGGCGTCCAGCGGGTTCTTGTTGGCACAGGCACCCATCGACAACGCCACCGCCAGAACCGCAGCCAGCTTCATACCCTGGAGGATACGCATCTGATGTTTCATTCCGGAGCCTCCACGCTCACGCTCTTCGTACTGTCCATTGGGTCTACAGGGCGATGGTTAAGCGAACGTTCCGTCAACCTTGACGAGACCTTGCTCGAGCCGATCAAATGCCAGGCAATGGCGAAAAGCGCCCCCGATGGTTAATGGGTGGCAAATGTGGCGCGATGGTGAAGGGAAGGCAAGGCTTGCGGGAACCGGCCGCTTTTGCAGGACAATTTGGCCCGCGCGCAACAGTCGATCGATGTCAGATTGATCAGAACGCCGGTTTGCTCAGGGATTCGGCACGATCGAGGCACGCTCGAACGGCCGGACGATACCGTCGGGCTGCAACTGGCCTTCCCGCTCAAACAGCATCCGCCGCTCGAAGGCGCTCGAGCGCAGGAACGGATAGCGGGCGAGCACGCGTTCCCGCACGGTCGGCAGATGCGACGCCATTAACCCGACCGGCTTCACGAGCCCCGGGTAGAGCCGCGGCTCCGACCAGGTCTCATGCAGGAACACACGCCGGTAGAACGCCATGTGCTCGGGCCGGACCGGCGCCAGACCGTAATCGGCGTTGAAATGCACGCCCGCAGTCGAGCCGAGCCGCACCGTGACATAGGGCAGTTCCGGATTGTTCCGCGCCTTGTCGGGATCCGCAACGAAGCGCGTCGAATCGATGAAGACCAGCCCCTGATCGAGTTTCGGCAGCAGCACATCGCCGAACACGTCGAGCGTCGGCGAGGAGCGCCACTCCGGTGTCGCCACGGTGATGCGGATCGAGCTGCAGAGCTCGCCTTGCAGATAGACGCCGAACACCCAGGCGTTCGGTGCATCGTCGAACTGATCGACGACGCGCTCGTCCGCCGAGGGCCGGATCGCGCCTTCGCGCAGATAGGCACGGTAACGCAGCCGGTAGATTTCGTCTTTCTGTTCGGGGGTCTGAGCGAGACGGTAGTCGACTTGATCCAGAGGGTCCGCAAGCCTTCCTGTCGCGGGCTTGATGGCTTCGGCCGCGGACCTCATATGGCACTCCCTGAATCACTCAACAACTTCAACGCGCGAGCCAAAAGATTAACAGCTTCTTAATTTTCGTCAAAGCAATCGCGGCAATACAGTTAACCTCTGACCGCAACGGTGCATTTCGAATCGTGCAGTCAAAGACTCCTACAACTATCGATTGAGAACGGTCGGTGCGTAAGCTCACGCGATCGAGCGCGAGGGAACCACGTGCAGTTGCTCGTCGCCCCGCCGGCCGTGCGAGGCATTGAGCAGCTGGCGAATGCGGACGGCGGGAACCGGCCGGCTGAACAGGTATCCCTGTGCTTCGGTCACCGCGCCGTCGGCACTGATCAGTTCGAGCTGCTCGTTGGTCTCGATCCCCTCGACCACGACCGACATGCCGAGGTCCGCGGACAGCCGCGCCACGCCGCGTAGCAAGGTCAGCGGCCGATCGCTGTCGATGCCTTCGAGGAAGGAGCGGTCGATCTTGACCTTCTGCAGCGGGAAATTGTGCAAATAGCTGAGCGACGAGTAGCCGGTGCCGAAATCATCCAGCGAGATCCGCACGCCAAGCGAGCGCAGTTGCGACAGCACGTCGTGGGTCAGCTCGGTGTTGTGCAGCAGCGAGGACTCGGTGATCTCGATCTCGAGGCGGTGCGCCGGCAGACCGGAGACCTCGAGCGCGTAGCGGACCTCGCTCAGCACGTCGCGCTGATGGAACTGCTGCGGCGAGAAATTCACCGCGACGCTCACTGCCTCCGGCCACTTCATGCATTCCATGCAGGCCTTGCGCAGGATCCAGCGGCCGAGATCGACGATCAGGCCCATGTCCTCGGCGACCGGAATGATGTCGACCGGTGAGACCGTGCCGCGCACCGGATGGTTCCAGCGCAGCAGCGCCTCGCAGGTCGAGACCTTGCCGGACTTCAGGTTGATCAACGGCTGGTAGAACAGCTCGAATTCCTCGTTGGCGAGCGCCTTGCGCAGATCGAGCTCGAGGATGCGGCGGGCCTCGACAGTCTGGGCCATCTCGTCGCGGAAGAAGCAGAAGGTGCCGCGGCCATCGGCCTTGGCACGGTAGAGCGCCATGTCGGCGTTCTTCAGCAGCGTGTCGGCGCCGACGCCGGGCGCGGTCATCGCGATGCCGACGCTGGCGCCGATCTCGACCAGATGGTTGTCGATCTTGTAGCGCTCGCTCAGGCGGTCGACGATGCGCCGCGCCAGCGCGGCGGCGTCCTCATGCGAATGGATGTTCTGCTGGAACACGACGAACTCGTCGCCGCCGAACCGCGCCACGAAATCCTCCGGACGCAGCATCTCGCGCAGCCGTTCGGCGACCGCGCAAAGCAGCTGATCGCCGCAGGGATGGCCGAGCGTATCGTTGACCTGCTTGAACTGGTCGAGGTCGACGAACAGCAATGCGGAGCGATGGTCGCCGTGCTGCATGGCGAGCAGCCGGCCGATCTCGTCGCGGAAATTGACGCGGTTGGGCAGCGCGGTCAGTTCGTCGTAGCGCGCAAGATGGCTGATCCTGGCCTCGGCGTCCTTGCGTTCGGTAATGTCCTCGACCAGCACGACCGTACCGCCGCCTGGCATCGGCTGGAACGTCCAGTCCAGCGAACGGTTCTGGGCCGGATCGGGGTCGCTGGTGACGATGTCGCCGCGCTGGGAGCTCTCGATCTCGTAGAGAATCTGTTGCGCGGCCGCGGCCGAGATCGCGCCGGACAGCACGCAGGCATTGCAGATGTCGGTCGCGCTGGCGCCGCGCTGCACGAAATCGTCGGACAGCTCCATCATCTCGATGAAGCGGTGGTTCATCACCGCAAGGCGGCCGTCGGCGCTGAACATGCACAGGCCGTGCGGCATGTTGTTCAGCGCGGTATCGAACTGGCCCGCCAGCGCGGCCTCGCGCTCCTTGGCGATCCAGGCGTTGACGTAGATGCGCTGCAGGCTGGAGGTGAGATGCCGGATGGCGCTGAAGAACACCAGGCTGAGCAGCGCAAGGGCGATGTGATAGGGGCCGCCGACATACATCAGCGCCGCGATCAGGGGACCGATCGACATCAACAGGTGCAGGTGGAAGATCTGCGGCCGGCCGAAGGTCCGCCCCACTCCCGCCGAGGTGTAGGCGACCACGGTGGTCACGCAGAGCATATGCGCGGCGGCGTCCTTGGTCGTGAGCAGGACGGTGACGCCCCAGATGCCGAGCGAGATGCCATAGGCGATGGTACCGATCCGGTAGCGCTTCTCCCACGTCACGGATTCTTCGACGGTGAGACGGGAACTGCGCTGCTGATAGCGGTACATCTGCAGCGCGCGCGCCAGACCCACCACGATGAACAGCGGCACGCACAGCCAGGACAGCAGATTGCCGGTGACGAACGCAATCACGGCGCCCGCGATGGCGGGGCCGAAGGCGCCGAAGATCATGGGCGCGGGGTTCATGAACAGGGAATCGACCAGCGCCGCGGAGATCGTCGGCGACATCGACTGGTCCGGTTCTCCCGTCTGACTTGCAAACTGCATTGTGAGAGCGCGCGTCCTTTTCAGCTCGCACTCTTACTGATCGCAGGTGAAGTCTTTCTGAGGGAACATCGTTAGCGAGTCGTTGCCGCGACCCATTGATAGCCGAAATTCGGCATAAGTTTCAGTGCGCTAGGTAAGAAGTGCCGACCGCCCCAGGGTTCCCCGGAGCAGCCCTGCGCGAGCCTCACGACAACAGCGGCGACCAGGCGGGGTCGGAGGCAAAACCGGGGGTCGGCACCCGCAGCTCGTTGCGCCCGGAAACGTCGATGGTGAACAGCGACGGACCGCTATTGCCGCCGGGATCGCGGAAGAACATCACGACGCGCCCGTTCGGCGCAAAGGTCGGGCCTTCATTGTGGAAGCCCGAGGTCAGGATGCGCTCGCCGGAGCCGTCCGGCTTCATGATGCCGATCGCGAACTGCCCACCGCCCTGCTTGGTGAACGCGATGTAGTCGCCGCGCGGCGACCACACCGGCGTCGAATAGGTGCCGTCGCCGAACGAGATGCGCTGTGCCGCGCCGCCGGTTGCCGGCATCACGTAGATCTGCGGCTTGCCGCCGCGATCGGATTCGAAGCAGAGCCGCGTGCCGTCGGGCGCGTAAGACGGCGAGGTGTCGATCGCCGGCGTGTCGGTCAGCCGCGTCATCGACTTCGAGCGCAGATCCATCACGAACAGGTTGGAGTTGCCGCCCTGCTGCAGGCTCATGATGACGCGCTGGCCGTCGGGCGAGAAGCGCGGCGAGAACGACATGCCCGGGAAGTTGCCGACGATCTCGCGCTGGCCGGTCTCGATGTTGAGCAGATAGACGCGCGGGTCGCCCTGCCCGAACTCCATGTAGGTGATTTCCTGGGTCGACGGCGAGAAGCGCGGCGTCAGCACGAGGTCCGAGCCGCGGGTCAGATAGCGCACATTGGCGCCGTCCTGGTCCATCAGCGCGAGGCGCTTGACGCGGCGATCCGCAGCACCGCTCTCGTCGACGAACACGATGCGGGTATCGAAATAGCCTTTCTCGCCGGTCATGCGCTCATAGATCTGGTCGGAGATGATGTGCGCGATGCGCCGCCAGTATTCGGCCGAGGTGTCGTACTGCTGGCCCGCGAGCTGCTGGCCGGTGTTGACGTCCCAGAGGCGGAATTCCGCCTTCACGCGCCCGTTGCCCTGGCGTGTCATGCGGCCGGTCACCAGCGCCTGCGCGTTGATGCTCTTCCAGTTGTTGAAGTTCGGCGCCGCGTCGATGTTGATCTGCTTCTCGAGATAGGCGGCCTGATCGATCGGCGCGAACAAGCCGCTGCGCTTCAGGTTGTTGGTGATCACCTGCGTGACGCCGACGCCGACTTCGGCGTCGCCGGGCGTGCCGGCGGCGAAGTTCGGGATCGCGATCGGCACCGGCGCAAACTCGCCTTCCGGAATCGGGATTCGCTTCGGGCCAGCCTGCCCGAAAGCGCTTCGGCTTCCGACAAGCGCGCCGAGAGCGGCGATCCCGGAGATCATCTGTCGACGGTCGAGGCGAAATTTCATGGTCCGCAAATCACTCGTGTTGGTCATTGTCGGTAACTTTTGCTTGCCGTTGGCCAGGCGACGCGGCTGTCCTCAGGTCTTCCGTTCTGTGAACACCGGCGCGAAATACTTCCATTCCTCGAAGAAGGCCGCCGGCAGTCTGTACGGTTGGCATTCGATGATCGCCCGCAGCGCGCTCTCCTGATAGACGCGCAAATAGGGCGTCGCCGGCGTGCCTTCCGGCACCGGCGGCGCTTCGAGCTTGCCCTCACGGTTCAGCTTGATCTCGAAAACGGCCTCGGTCTGCTGCGCCTCGATGCCGCCATAGGGCTTCTTCCAGCAGCGCTCGACCTGCTGCTTGAACATCGCGCCCCAGGTCGCGGAGTTGTCGGCGGCCTTGCCCTTTGCCGTGCCGAGCGAGGCATTGGCGTTGAGCGTATCGCCGGTCGCGGAGGTACGCGTCGGATCGCGCTTGTCCAGCAGCGCTGCGATCTTGCTCTGGTCGAACACGCGATCCTTCGGCTTCTGCTCCGGCGGCGGCTTGGCGGCCTGCTGAACCGGCTTCGGCGGCGGCTTCTTCTCTTCCTTCTTGATCGCTTCCGCGATCGGATCGGGCTTGACCGGATCGGGTTTCTTCTCGACCGGCTTCGGCTCTTCCTTTGGCTTATTCTCCGGCTTGTTCTCGACCTTCTTCGGCGGATCCGGCTTCTTGTCTTCCGGCTTCTCCACCTTCGGCGTCGGCGCCGGCGCCGTATCGGTCACGACAGGCGGCTTCTTGTCATCGATCTTGCCGACGGCATCATCCATCGGCTTGGCCTCGGCGACCTTCTCGACCAGCGGTTTGGGATTTTCCTTCTTGCCGTCCTTCAGGCCGGCCATGACATGGGAGAGTTGGTCGGGCGAGATGACGTCGACGGCAACAGTATCCTCTTCAGGCATCACGTACGCCCTGGTCGAAAACGACACGAGGCCCCACCCGATCACGAGGACGTGCAGGACAATCGATGCCGCCAGAGTCTTGTCGACCTTGACCTTCAAATCAGGCTCCCCGTGCCTTGCCGCACATTGGCCTCGTATTGGAGCATGATCTGATCGGAAAATCGGTCTCCACTTTTCCGGATCATGCTCTATCCACCTTCCGGGATGATGACGATATTCGCCTTGAATCCCGCGGCCCGGACCTCCCCGAGCAATTTCATCATATCCGTGTAACAGACATCCTTGTCGCCACGCAGATAAACCACCTTTTCGGCATCCGACCGGGCGTCCCCGATCGCCTTGATCTTGGCCGGAAAGTCGGCGGCCGTGACCGGCGCGTCGCCGAGATAGAGCTCGACATTCGAGTTGCAGCCACCACCGGTGCGCTTCACCGACAGTGTCAGCGGCGGCTGGTTCGACGAGATCGACTTGCCGCCGCTCGCGACCGGCAGGTCGATGTCGATGTTTGACGTCATCAGCGGCGCCGCGACCATGAAGATGATCAGCAGCACCAGCATCACGTCGACCATCGGCGTGACGTTGATCTCGGCCATGACCGGCTTGCGCCCGCGGCGGCGTCTGCCGCTACCGCCGGACCCTGCCATGCTCATCGCCATGATCGTGCGCTCACAACAGTGACCATCGTAAGTTCGGTTCTTTGTTTGAGCATGATCCTTTCGGAAAACCGGTCTCCACTTTTCCGGATCATGCTCTAGCCCCGCTCGTCGATCTGACGCGACAGGATGGCGGAGAACTCGTCGGCGAACCCCTCCAGGCGCGCGGCCTGCCGGTTCACCTCCGAGGTGAACTTATTGTAGAAAATAGTCGCCGGAATTGCGGCAATCAGGCCGATTGCGGTCGCAAACAGCGCTTCCGCGATACCGGGCGCCACCACCGCCAAGGAGGTGTTTTTCGAGGCCGCGATCGACTGGAAGCTCGACATGATGCCCCAGACGGTGCCGAACAGGCCGACAAAGGGGCCGGCCGAGCCGACGGTCGCCAGCACCAGCAGCCGCCGTTCCAGCCGCTCCACTTCCCGGGCGATCGAGACGTTCATGACCTTCTCGATCCGGGCCTGCAGGCCGGCAAAGGACCGTGATTGGCTCTCGAAGGAGCGCTTCCACTCCCGCATCGCCGCCACGAAACAGGCCGCCATCGACTGGGTCGGCTTGGCCGAAAGGGCCCGGTAGAGTTCCTCGATCGACTGGCCGGACCAGAACGCCTGCTCGAACTTGTCCATCGCTCGCTTGGTACGGGCGTAGAGCAGGATCTTGTCAATCGCGATCGCCCAGACCCACACCGAGCAGGACAAAAGTCCCAACATCACGCATTTGACGACCCAATGAGCCTGCCAAAACAACGCGATCAGCGACACATCGCTCGATGCCAGTGGCAGAGTTGACTGAGCCACGTCGGCGGGATTCATCGGCAATATCCTCTCAACGCAAGTGTCCCCATCAGGCGGGCCGCCCATCGGCACCGATTCCACGGCCGCATCAGGCGCGGCGAAACTGCGCGAAAGCCTCTTGCATCTGTCGCATGGGGGGCCCGTCCAAAGCCGGGCCCTGCTTCCCCTGCCAACATGTCAAAACGAGGGCTTTTCACGCGGCATTCCGACCCTAACCAAACGCTAATCATGGTTAAGGCGAGGTTACCAAAGGGAAATTCGGAGGCGGGAAATGCCGCCGGCGGAGGCGGTTGGCGGGTTCCGCAGATGAATTGGTTGCGCCAGACGGAGGGGGTGCGGGTGCCCCCTCTCCTTGCGTCGTCCTGGCGAAAGCCAGGACCCACAACCACCGCGCTCGGTGATGAACGGGATCGCGGCCCCAGCCGCGCGCAACATTGAGACTTGGGGTAATGGGTCCTGGCTTTCGCCAGGACGACGACGGGGATATGGCGCGATTCAAGCTCAGGTCAAATGCCTGACGATCGCAAGCCCGGCGAACAGACCCGCGATCGACAACGCCACCGAGCCCGCGACATACAGCGCCGCAAGGCCGAGCTCGCCGCGCTCATAGAGCAGCGCGGTGTCGAGCGAGAAGGCGGAGAAGGTGGTGTAGCCGCCGAGGATGCCGGTCATCAGGAACAGCCGCCACGGCTGCGAGGCCTCGCCCTTGAAGGCGAGATAGCCGGCGATCAGGCCCATCACGGTCGAGCCCGTGATGTTGATGATGAAGGTACCGTAGGGAAATGCGGTGCCGATGCAGCGCGCGCAGGTGACATTGATCAGCTGCCGCAGCGTGGCGCCGAGGCCGCCGCCGAAGAAGACGAGGAGATAGCTTGCCGCGTTAACCACCAATGCCCCCGCTGGTGTGTCGAGAAGCTCACAATACGCGCCGCTCAAAAGCTCACCCTCCCCTGGAGGGGAGGGTCGGTTCGCATGAAGCGAAGCGGAATGCGAAACGGGGTGGGATGATCTCTCAACACGGACGGTGTCGCGCGTGGATAGACCGTCACCCCACCCCGCCGCTCATTTCATTCGCGTCGACCCTCCCCCTCCAGGGGAGGATAAGAGGGTCGAGCCGAATTGCGATCTGCGCTCAGCCGGCCTTGCCGAACAGCTCGTCGACGTAGTCCCAGTTGACGAGGCTGTCGACGAACGCCTTTAGATAGTCCGGACGGCGGTTGCGGTAGTCGATGTAGTAGGAGTGCTCCCAGACGTCGACGCCGAGGATCGGCACCGCGCCGTGGACCAGCGGGTTCTCGCCGTTCGGGGTCTTGGCGATCTCGAGCTTGCCGCCCTTGACCTGCAGCCAGGCCCAGCCGGAGCCGAACTGGCCGACGCCGGCAGCGGCGAAGTCGGTCTTGAACTTCTCGAAGCCGCCGAGATCCTCGTTGATCTTCTTCTCCAGCCGACCGGGCAACTTGCTGCCGCCGCCATTCGGCTTCATCCACTTCCAGAAGTGGATGTGGTTGTAGTGCTGACCGGCATTGTTGAAGACGGCCGCGTTCTTGCCGAACGAGCCCTTCACGATCTCCTCGAGGGATTTGCCTTCGAATTCGGTCCCCTTGATCGCGTTGTTGCCGTTGGTGACGTAGGCCTGGTGATGCTTGTCGTGGTGAAACTCCAGCGTTTCCTTGGACATGTAGGGCGCAAGGGCGTCGTGGGCGTAGGGCAGATCGGGTAGCGTGAAGGTCATGGGGTAATGTCCAACAGAGGGTGGGAGACTACACTTAACGGGTCCCCCTTATAGAAGGTTCCACGGCGGAGAAACACCGCATTTTCGGATCGTGTATGACAGATCGGCGCAGCCGAGGACCAAGACCCAGGGACCTGAGACGATGAGCATCGAAATCGACATTCTCAACGGAGATGCGTCGTGGCGGCGCGCCGAGCCGCTGCTCGGGGCGGTCTGGAGCCCGGATATCATGGCGAACAAGCAGTGGGCGGACATCAAATGGGCTCACGCGGATTTGCGCGTGTTTCTCGATGCGCCCGACGATAGCGGGCTCGCCTGCCACGTCGGTATCTATTTCCGGACGATCACCTGGAATGGCCACAAGGTGCATGTCGGCGGCATCGGCGGGGTTGCGACCCGCGAGGATTGCCGGCGGCGCGGCTATGCATCGCTCGCGTTAGATGCCGCCGTGCACACCATTCGTGCCAATGACGCGGTGAAATTTGCAATCTTATTCTGCGAGCCGCACAATTTCGCATTCTACCAGTCGCGCGGCTGGCATCCCTTCGCCGGCGAAGTCACTTGCGAACAGCCCTCCGGGCAGATCCGCTTCGAGGCGATGGCGCCGTTCGTCAACGACATCGTTCGCGCGCCACGCCAGGGCAAGATCGACCTATGCGGCCTGCCGTGGTGACCCCTGCGCGAGCGCGGGTGGCCTGAATTAGACGTGCGTCGTAGCATGTTGATCATCATTTATTGATTCCGAGTCCGAACAATTGACATCGAAGAGCGCCGCATCGGCAATAGGCCCCCTCTCCCGCTTGCGGGGGAGGGCTGGGGTGGGGGCTCTCTCCACGAGTCATTCCATGGAGAGAGCCCCCACCCGGATTGCATCTCCGATGCAATCCGACCTCCCCCGCAAGCGGGAGAGGTGAAGGCAATCAGCGCATGACCATCGATGCCTCGATCGACGACATCAACCCGGCCACGCCTGCGGTACCCGTCGACCATTTGTTGACGGCGCCGATCCTGCCGACGCTGCTGCGGCTGGCGGTCCCCAACACCATTGCGATGTTCGGTTCGACGCTGGTCGCGGTCGCCGAGACGTCCTATATCGGCCGGCTCGGCACCGAGCCGCTGGCGGGCATCGCGCTGGTGTTTCCGTTCGCGATGCTGACGCAGATGATGTCGGCCGGCGCGATGGGCGGCGGCGTCTCGTCGGCGATCAGCCGCGCGCTCGGCGCCGGCGACCGCGACCGCGCCGCCGACCTGGCGCTGCATGCAGCGATCATCGGCGCCTGTGCCGGATTGTTCTTCACGGTGATGATGCTGGGCTTCGGCCGCGACTTCTATGCGCTGCTCGGCGGCCGCGGCGGCGTGCTCGAGCAGTCGATGCATTACTCGCAGGTGCTGTTCTCCGGCGCGATCTCGATCTGGCTGGTCAACACGCTCGCCTCCGTCGTGCGCGGGACCGGCGACATGCGCGTCCCCTCGATGACGCTGATCACCGTCTCGATGATCCAGATCGCGATCGGCGGCGTGTTCGGTCTCGGGCTGTTCGGCATGCCGGGCCTCGGCATGCGTGGCGTCGCCGCGGGCCAGCTCACGGCGTTCACGTGTGGTGCGATCTTCCTCGCCTGGTATCTCGCCTCTGGCCGCAGCCGGCTGAAGCTCGACTTCGCCGCCTTCAGCTTCCAGCGCGCGATGTTCCTCGACATCCTGAAAGTGGGCGCGATCTCCTGCCTGTCGCCGCTGCAGAGCGTGCTGACCATCCTGATCTTCACCAAGATCCTGGCGAGCTTCGGCACCGAGACGCTGGCCGGATACGGCATGGGCTCGCGGCTGGAATTCCTGCTGATTCCGATCGCATTCGCGGTCGGCGTCGCCTCGGTGCCGATGGTCGGCATGGCTGTTGGTGCGGGACTGGTGACGCGGGCCCGCAAGGTGGCATGGACCGCCGGCACGGTTGCCGGACTTGTCGTCGGAGTGGTCGGCCTCGTGGTCGCACTCAAGCCGACACTGTGGATTGCGCTGTTCACCACCGATCCCGGCGTGACCGCCGCCGCTTCGTCCTATTTCGCGCTGGCCGGCCCGGCCTTCGGCTTCTTCGGCGTCGGCGTCTGCCTGTATTTTTCCTCGCAAGGCGCGGCCAAGGTCGGCGGGCCGGTGCTGGCTGGGACCATCCGCCTGCTGCTGGTCGGCATCGGCGGCTGGTGGCTCGCCACCGCGAGCGCCCCGGCGTGGACGCTGTTTGCGCTGGTCGGAGGTGCGATGGTGGCATTCGGCCTCGCGACCATCGTGTCAATCAAGCTGACCCGTTGGGGCTAGACCCGCAGCGCCGGAGCTCGCGCTGCGCTTTCAGTCGCGACATGGCACCGCCACCCTTCCGAGCCTTGCCGGAGCATGGCGGCCTCGGAAAGAAGCTACAAAATTTTCCGGATCGTGCCCGCCTGATCGCGCGATTATTACATTGCAGAAATCTTTCGACTTGATATGCAGGCCGACCTCTTGGGGAACACGTCATGGCCTGCAAATTCGGATTCGTGATCGCAATCATTGCGACGGCACTCGCTGTGCCTGCCGCACATGCGCAAGGCGCGCCTGAGCCATTCGGCGTCTGGCAGACCCAGGCCGGCGATGCCCGCATCAAGGTCAGCAAATGCGGCGGCGGCATCTGCGGCGTGGTGGCGAGCCTGCGCGACCCGATCGATCCGATGACCGGCAAGCCGCAGGTCGACAACAAGAATCCCAATCCGTCGCTGGCCAACCGGCCGATCATCGGGCTGCCGTTGTTCTCCGGCATGCAGCCGGTTGCCGCGGGCAAATGGTCGGGCCAGATCTACAATGCCGATGATGGCGGCACCTATGCGAGCAGCATCTCGGTCACCGGCGAGAGCACGCTGCGCGTCGAAGGCTGCGTCGGCGCGCTGTGCGGCGGCGAGACCTGGACGCGGGTGGGACGCTGATCCTTGGCCGAGCAGCAAACGCGGAGAAAGCTGCGCCCCCTCTCCCGCTTGCGGGGGAGGGTTGGGGTGGGGGCTCTCTCCTCTAGTCACACTGTGGAGAGAGCCCCCACCCGCATCGCATCATTCGATGCGATGCGACCTCCCCCGCAAGCGGGAGAGGTGCACCGAGTTTGCCGCTTGATCAGCGCTACACCGCGCGCGTCTTCTGCACGGTGGCGGCCGAGGCGTAGCCGCCGCGGGCGCCGTCGATGAAGTGGACGTGGTCGGCGCGCATCACCGACGGCGTGAAGCAGGTCATCATCGCGGCATCCTGCTCGTGCAGGCCGTAGCGCACGATGCCCTGCGCGGCTGCGGCAACCAGGCGCTGCTCGAGCTCGGCGGCGAGTTCCGGCGTGCAATCCAGGATCATGCGCAGGCCGTCGTCGAACTTGCGGAAGTCGGAATTCTCGACCAGCTGCCGCACATAGTTTTTCGGCACGAACTTGCCGACCGGGATATTGAACCGCATCAGCGTATAGGCCCACAGCGTGAACGCGAGCACCGTGGCACGGCGCAGTGCAAGCGAGCCGCCGCGCCGCGCCCGCGCCTCGTACTCCATTCCCTGAGGCGGCCAGCGCAGCGGCGGGCCATTTGCCGGCACCGGCCGTCCAGCCTCCGGGCTCTTCTCGACCAGCACGACAATATCCTCGATCACCTTGCGGAAGGCAGCCGGATCGACGTCCTTCGCCGGCAGCACCAGCACCGAGAGGATGACGCCGCGCACTGAGGGCATCACCTCGAAGCGGCAGGACAGGCCGGACAGATCGGGCTGCGTGCCCTCGGGCGCCGGATCGACCGCGAACGCGCCGCGCTTCATCGCGGCATCGGCAAACGCAAGACCGCCGCCCGAGAACATCGCATAGGACAGATTGGCCGACGGCCCGAAGCGCGCGATGCGCACGTCGGCGCCCGCGGCGCGGATCGCGGACATCGGCACCAGCGCCACCCGCAGCACCAGGTCAAGATCATCGCGCACCCAGCGTGCGGTCGCCGCGAGCGCCTCGCGCGCTTTGTCGAGATCGGCGGGCGCGACCGCGAAGCTCGCGCCGTCGCCGCCGAACACGAAGGGGAATTCGCGGCCCTCCAGCGCATTGGTGACGGCGGCAACCACCGCGGCACCGGCCATGTTGACCGCCTTGTAGCGCTGCGCCGCGATCGCCCTGGTCGACTCCACGATATCGGCGACGCCGACCGTCCAGTCATCCGGCAATGGCGCATACAGCGCCGGATCCATCAGGCGCGCGAAGCCGCGAAACACCGGAATGCCGCCGTAGAAGATCTCGCTGCCGCCAGCCATCGCAACGCCGTGCTGTGTTCGTCCGTCACGAAACTCTCTAGCAGATACGGCGCAGGTTGGGACCGGGTTTTCCCTCGGAGCCCGCGCCCTCTGTCACCGTCACCCTGAGGAGCGCGCCTTGGCGCGCGTCTCGAAGGGTCGACGGCCCGACTGTCGCCACGAACGGATGGTGCCCCATGAATACATCCGGGGCCGATTCATCCTTCGAGGCTCGCTCCGCTCGCACCTCAGGATGACGGGGATAGAGGGCGCATCTCTAGCACTTCACGCCGCCTCGCCCGTTCTCCTCCACGGCGGAAACGGATCGCTCAGCCGCGCCCAGGCCTTCGGGTCCATGCCCGGCCGGCCGGTGACGAGGCAGGCATCGAGCCGGCGGCGGATGTCGGCTTCGTTCATGCCTGAGCCGATGAAGACCAGCTCCTGCCGGCGATCACCGTAGAGATCGTTCCAGCTCCGCTGCATCATCAGCCGCCAGTCCGGATGATCCGGCCAGCGCTCGCGCGGGATAGCCGCCCACCACGAGCCGAGGCCTTCGGTCCGGACGATCGCGCCGGCCTGGCTCATCTCGCCGCACCAATCCGGGCGCGTCGCGATCCAGAAATGGCCCTTGGCGCGGATCACGCCTTGCCAGCTCTCGCACAGGAACCCGTGAAACCGCACCGGATCGAATGGGCGCCGCGCGCGATAGACGAAGCTCGTGATGTCGTATTCCTCTGTCTCCGGCACGTGCTCGGCAAAACCGTAAAGCTCCTTGTGCCAAAGCGGATGCTGCTGCGCGCGTTCATGGTCGAAGCGGCCGGTGTCGAGCACGCGGTCGAACGGCACGTTTGCAAAATTCGCCTCGACGACGTCGGCGTCGGGATTGAGCGCGCGCACGATGGTGCGGGCAGCTTCGCGCTCGGCCGGCGTCGCGGCATCGACCTTGTTCAGCACGACGACATCGGCGAACTCGATCTGCTCGACCAGCAAATCGACCAAGGTGCGCTTGTCGCCGTCGAGCGCCTCGCCGCGCTGGCTGAGGAAATCGGTCGAGGCATAGTCGTTCAAGAGATTGGCGGCGTCGACCACTGTGACCATGGTGTCGAGGCGCGCGACGTCGGACAGGCTCTGGCCATTTTCGTCGCGAAACTCGAAGGTCGCGGCGACCGGCAGCGGCTCGGAAATGCCGGTGGATTCGATCAGCAGATAATCGAAGCGGCCGCTCTCGGCCAGCGCGCGCACCTCTTTCAGGAGATCGTCGCGCAGGGTGCAGCAGATGCAGCCATTGCTCATCTCGACCAGTTTTTCGTCAGTCCGGGACAGGTTCGCACCGCCGTCGCGGACGAGGTCGGCGTCGATGTTCACCTCGCTCATGTCGTTCACAATCACCGCAACCTTCAGGCGGTGGCGGTTGTTCAGCACGTGGTTCAGCAAAGTGGTCTTTCCAGCCCCGAGGAAGCCGGACAAGATGGTGACGGGGAGTTTTTGCATCGAGATTAAACAGTTGCTGGAGGGATAGGCGGCGGCGGGGCATGGCACGTAGTTTTACGTAATGTTATAACATAACATCATTAGGACGCAGACGTGTCAAGCGCCGGTGTGCGGCGCGCCGCATCGTTTGTCTGTCTGCGAAACCGTAGCCCGGATGAAGCGCAGCGAAATCCGGGATGTTCCTCGGCGGTTGAAGTGCCCCGGATTGCGCTGCGCTCCATCCGGGCTACGAACTGCCAGTCCCTTCATGCTGAGGAGGCCGCGCAGCGGCCGTCTCGAAGCATGCACGGCCCCGCTGCAGCAGCTCGGCCGTGCATCCTTCGAGGCTCGCTCCGCTCGCGCCTCAGGATGACGGATTTACTGCTTAGCCCGGCTGGAGCGCCCTACTTCCCCAAGCCCCGCAGCACGAGCTGGTTCAGGCGGCTGGCGAAGGCGGCCGGATCGTCGGGCATCTCGCCGTCGAGGATCTGCGCCTGCTCGAACAGCAACAGCGACAGATCTTTCGCCTGCGCGGTGTCGGTCGCGAGCGCGGCAACCAGCGGATGGCGCAAATTGATCTCGAGGATCGGCTTGGTGATCTCGCCGCGGTTCTGCTGGGCGAGCAGCCGCTCCAGCGCGCGGTCGCGCGCGTCACCGCCGGCGACGAGGCACGACGCGCTCGCGGTCAGCCGCTGCGAGGCGCGGACGTCGGAGACGCGCTCGCCGAGCGCATCCTTGATCACGGCGATCGTGGTCGCGGCATCGGCCTCCGGCTCGTCCCTCTTCTCGTCCGCCTTGTCGTCGACGAGCGGGATCAGGCCGAAATCGACATCGCCCTGGCTCAGCGACTTCAGCGGCTTGCCGCCGAACTCGAGCGGCGCCGAGGTCCAGAACGCGTCGACGGGATCGGTCAGCAGCAGCACCTCGATGCCACGCGCGCGCGCCGATTCCAGCTTCGGGTTCGACTTCAGCCGCTCGACGCTGTCGCCGACCAGATAATAGATCTCGGTCTGGTTCGGCTTGAAGTCGTCGACAATTTGCTTCAGCGAGCGCTTCTCGCCCGACGTCGTGGTGAAGCGCGCCAGCGCCAGGAGCTTCTCGCGGCGCTCGAAATCCTCCCACAGGCCTTCCTTGATGACCGGGCCGAACGCGTCCCAGACCTTGGTGAAGGTCTCCGGCTCTTTCTCGCCGAGCTGCTCCAGCTCGCCGATCACGCGGCTGGTGACGGCCTTGCGGATCTGCGCGAGCTGCGGATTGTTCTGCAGCATCTCGCGCGAGATGTTGAGCGGCAGGTCCTCGCTATCGATCACGCCACGGATGAAGCGCAAGTACGCGGGCAGCAGCTCGGCATCGTCGGCGATGAAGACGCGGCGGACATAGAGCTTGACCTTGCCCTTGCGCTCGACTTGGAACAGGTCGAACGGCTTCTGCGACGGCGCGAACAGCAGCACGGCATAGGACTGCCGGCCCTCGGCACGATAATGCAGCGTCATCGCCGGCTCGTCGAACGCGCCCGCGATCTGCTTGTAGGCCTGCGCGTAGTCTTCAGGCGTCAGCTCGGATTTCGAGCGCTGCCACAGCGCACTCGCCGAGTTGATCTGGCGCGGCTCGCCCTCCTCCGGCACCAGGAGGATCGGAAACTGGATGTTGTCGGAATATTCGCGGACGATGCGCTCGATCTCGTAAGCCTCGAGATATTTGGCGACGTCCTTCTTCAGGTGCAGCACGATCTCGGTGCCGCGCGTAACGCGCTGGGCGGCCTCCTCGCTCGCCGGCGCGATCTCGAAGCCGCTGCCGCCTTCCGACGTCCACACCCACACTTCATCGCTGCCGGCGCGGCGGCTGGTGACGACGATCTTATCGGCGACCATGAAGGCGGCATAGAAGCCGACGCCGAACTGGCCGATCAGGTTGGCGCCGTCCTTGGCCTCGGTCAGCTTCGACAGGAACGATTTGGTGCCGGAGCGCGCGATGGTGCCGAGATTGTCGATCAGCTCGGCCCGCTCCATGCCGATGCCGGTATCGACCACGGACAGCGTATCGGCCGCCTTGTTCGGGACGATCCTGATTTCAGGCGGCGTGCCGTCGGTGATCAGGCCGGGATTGGCGATCGCCTCATAGCGCAACTTGTCGCAGGCGTCGGATGCGTTCGAGATCAGCTCGCGCAGGAAGATATCGGTCTCGGAATAAACCGAATGCACCATCAGGTGCAGCAATTCGGCAACCTCGGCCTGGAACGGCTGGGATTCGGCGGCGGCAGTTGTGGTCATGCAGAAACTCGGACAAACGGTAAGTGGCGGGAAAGCCCTGATATAGCGCGATCGCGCCGCCTGGCAAGACGAGCGGCCGGGAACCGTCAGTCCGAGATCGCGGCGAGATAGCGCGCGACCGAACGGTCGAACGCCGCCCTGGCGTCGGTTGCGATGTTCTTGCCCCACCAGGCGCCGTAGATCCGATCATACGCCAGCGGCTCGACCGTGCGCGCGATGCGGCGGACCGCGGACGCGTTGAGCGGGATGTAGTTCGGATAGGAATACATGAAGCTAACCGAGCGGCGGTCCATCGCCACCATCGCGATGTCGCCGGTCAGGAGCGCACCGCGTCCGTCCGCCCCCTTGCGCCAATGCAGCATGGTGGCGCCGGCGAAATGGCCGCCGCCGCGCAGCAGGAGAATGTCTTCGGAGATGCGATGGCTGTCGCCCTGCCACGGCACGATCGACGAGTAAGGCCGCGTCACCCATTGCTCATCGTCGCCGTGCAGATAGACCGGCGCGTCGTCGAACGCCGCGCTCCAGTCGGCGACCGCGCCATAGTAATGCGGGTGCGAGATCGCGATCGCCTTCAGGCCGCCGAGCGACCTGACATGCGCGATCGCCTCCTCCGTGGCCAGCGGCACGCAGTCCCACATCACGCAGCCGCCGTTGTCAGGCACCAGCAGCGCGCGCTGCCCGATCGCAAAGGACGGCTCGAGCGCCAATCCAACCAGCCCGAGATCGTCGCGCCAGACCAGCCGGTGCCGCTCGGCGAGCTCCTCGCGCGTCAGCCAGGCTTGCCCGTTCCAGTTCACATATTGCCGCTCGTCCTCGCAGATCGGACAGGACGAAGGCGGCGCCGCGGTTTCGGGAAATTGCGCGCCGCATTGTTCGCAGGTCCAGAGAGGCATTGAGAGCACACGCGTTGGGGTGAAGCTGATCCCCTGATCTACGTCAGCCACGCAACGCGTTCAATGCCGGCGCCCCAGTTCCATCTGCATCTCCGCTGGCGCTGCGCCGAACTTGCGGCGGAACGCGCGGTGGAAATAGGACAGGTCGTTGAAGCCGACCGTATAGGCGATGTCGCTGACCTTGCGGCCGGCGCCCTGCGCGTGCAGCAGCAGCCGGCGCGCCAGCAGCAGGCGCTGCTCGAGGACATATTCCGAGAACGTGGTCCCTTCGGACGCGAACAGGCGTTGCGCCTGGCGCGTGCTCAGCGCATTCGCCCTCGCTATGGCCTCGATCGTGAGCCTGCCATTGTCGAGATTCTTCAGGACATCGGCCTTCATCAGATCGAGCCGCGCCTTCGCCACGCCATCGCGCGCGGCCAATTCCTTTGTCTCGGCACTGCTGCCGAGCACGAGGCCGACCAGGTCGGCCAGATGATGCGCCGCCGCCTGCTGTCCCGGCACATCCAGATCGCCGGCGAGTTCGGTGCAGAGCGTCGAATAGCGCTCGATCATCGCGCTCAAGGCCGGCTCCCGCCCAAGCGTCCGCGCCAGCTGGGTCTCGGCCATGGGGGCGACCTGGAGCAAGAGGCGCCGCGGAAACCGCGTTGTCGTAAAGCTGCCGGACTGGGTGAGATCGGCGGTGCCGACGACATTCATTTCGGTGAGGCACATCTGGCCGCGCTTAAGCTCGATCGCCTTGCTGCCCTGTGTGACTTGCACCGCGCCGCGCGTCGCGAAGATCAGGACGAGATCGTCGCAGCCGTCGCTCAGAAGCGCGCGGGTGCGGGCAAAACGGGCCGAGCCGCCGCGCGGCGTCGCGATCGCGACCGTATGCAGCAGTGTGAACTCGTTATGACAATCGATGCGGTTGTCGTCGGTCGGTCCGACGTCGAGCCGGCAGAAGCCGCGGCAAATGCCCTCGCGCCAAGCCTCATAGGCCGGCCCTTTCGCCAGCCCGTGATGGAAGATCGAGAAGCGGTTGGGCACCTGTGTCTCGGACATGATCCGTGCTCCGAACGCCCGATCGACCTCGACGCTGGCTCGATCGATCGCCTGCTGCCCGATATGCGCATGTCACACGCATGTCGTTCCTGTCCCTACGCTTGGCGCGACGGTCCACGACTCCGGCGGGGAGCCTGATACCACTCCGCCGATTGACGGTAAAGCTATTCACGAGATGCAACCCTATGATGCGAAGCGCGAAAGCCGGGAATAAAACGGCGCAGCAGTTTCGTGACGCCGCGCTGCCATGGCTCGACGATGCCTATGCGTTCGCAAAGGTGCTGATGGGAACCGAGGCGGACGCCGAACAGGCCGTGCAGGATTGCTATCTGCACGCACAGCGCCAGTTCGACGGCTTTCGCGGCACCGCCGTCAGGCCGTGGCTGCTCGCGATCCTCAAAACCGTCTGCCAGGAAAAACTCGGCGAGATGCTGGTCCGCCGCGGCTCGCCGACGGACGATGCCGGCACCAAGGAAAAGTCCAGCCGGCGCGCCTCGCCGACGATCCGGCAACTCGTCGACGACCTGCCCGCACCGCTCGGCGAGGTCATCACCCTGCGCGAAATGATCGATCTCTCCTACAAGGAGATCGCTGAGGTGACCGGCGTTCCCGTCACCACTGTGATGGCGCGCATCGCGGAGGCCCGCGGCCTGCTGCTCGCAGCGCGGCGAGCAGCGACCAGGGCGGCGCCGGAGGCGAGCCCTGCAAGCGGCACATCGAAACCCACGATCTACCGCGCGAACGCCTGTTGAACCGCCGCGGACTCGGTGACGCCGTTGGCGATCAGGAGCTGGAGTAGCACGCGCGCCTTCTGCGGATTGAGATCGAGCGCGACCGCAAAGCCGAGCTTGTCGTCCTCGACCTCGACGTTGCGGTTGACATAGCCCGAGCCGACGCGGGTCGAACGCACCACCATGACACCCTGCTTCGCCGCGGCCGCCAGCGCATCGATCGCGCCCTTCGATGAATTGCCGTCACCGACGCCGGCCAGCACGATGCCCTTGGCGCCGCGCTTGACCGCATCCTCGACCTCCGCGGCATCCATGTTGGCGTGCGAATAGATGATGTCGACCCGCGGCAAGGGCGGCGCGTCCGGCAGCTTCAGCTTGGCAGTTTTGACCGGTGCGGCCGGTTGCAGAAAGCGCAGCGAGCCGGTGTCGACATAACCGACCGGACCGGCATCCGGGGAACGGAACGTCTCGACGCTGGTGGTATTGGTCTTCTGCACCCAGCGCGCGGCATGGATGGTGTCGTTGAGCACCACGAGCACGCCGCGGCCGCGAGATTCCGGCGCCGATGCGACCCGCATCGCCTCGTACAGATTGGCCGGACCATCAGCCCCGATCGCAGTGGATGGCCGCATCGATCCGACCAGCACGACCGGCATGTCGGTATCCAGCACGTTTTGCAGGAAGAACGCCGTCTCCTCCATCGTGTCGGTGCCATGCGTGATGACGACGCCGTCGACTTCCTTGTTGTCGATCGCGGTGCGGATGCGCTTGACGAGATCGAACCAGACCTTGTCATTCATGTCCTGCGAGCCGATCGACGAGATCTGCTCGGCCGAGATCTGGGCGAGCTTGTCGATCCCCGGAATGGCGGCGATCAGGTTCGCCGCGCTGACCTTGCCCGAATCATAGGCATTGCCGGCGCGTGCATTGGCCTGGCCCGCGATGGTGCCGCCGGTGCCGAGTACGAGCACGCGGGCCAGCGCGCCGCCGGCGGGCGACTGCTGGGCGATGGCCGGCGACGCGAGCCCGATCACGAGGGCTGCGGCAAGGCCAACGATGATGCGTACGGAACGAGCCGATCGAAGCGAGTGCAGCGTCATTTCTTCCCCCAGTGACAAATTGCGTACTCACAACTCGTGGTTTTATCGCGCAAGAAATGGACAAACTTGCGGCGGAAACCATCGGGGACGGAATTCCGCCCTTCCCGGCCGCTCCCACCCGGTACCCTGCTCACACCGCCTCGTTCGCCGGCGCTCCTGCAAAATGTTGACACCGCCGGAATGGCGGCGCACATTTTTCGAAGATTATTCGAAATATGAGCCCGCCATGCATTTCGAGCTTCCCGACGACCTCCGCGTTCTGCAAGGCCGGGTGCGCGACTTCGTGCGCAGCGAGCTCAAGCCCCACGATGCCGCGATCGAGGCAACCGGCGAGGTGCCGGAGAGCGCGATGGCCGGCCTGCGCAGGATGGGATTGTTCGGCACCAACACGCCCAGGCAATTCGGCGGGCTCGGCCTCTCGATGCTCGGCAGCTGCCTTGCGATCGAGGAGCTCGCCAAGGCGCACACCGCCTTCTACTATCTGAGCGGGGTGAATGTTCATATCGGCTCGAAGGCGATCGAGTTCTTCGCGCTGCCTGCGGTTCGCGACCGGTATCTGCCCGAGCTCGCCAGTGGGCGGATGATCGGCGCCTTCGCGCTGACCGAGCCGAACACCGGATCGGATGTCGCCCGCATCCAGACCAGGGCGCGGCGGGACGGCGATCATTACGTGCTCGACGGCCGCAAGACCTACATCACCAATGCGCCGGTCGCCGGCGTCTTTACGGTGTTCGCCACGCTCGACCCTTCCGCCGGCGCGAAGGGCATCGCGGCGTTTATCGTGGACGCGAAGACGCCGGGCATCTCCATCGGCCGCCTGGTCGAGATGGCCGCCGGCCGCGGCTCTGATCATGCCGAGGTGATCTTCGAGGGCTGCCGCGTTCCGCGCGAAAACCTGCTCGGCCAGGAGGGTGGAGGATTCGCCATCGCGATGCGGTGCCTGGATGCCGGGCGCACGCATTGGGGTGCCTATTGCGTCGGCGCAGCGAGCCAGCTGCTGGACTACGCGCTCGAACATGTCTCGGAGCGCGAAACGTTCGGACGCAAGCTGCGCGACCACCAGGGCATCGAGTGGCAGATTGCCGACATGGCGAGCGCGCTGCATGCCGCGCGCCTTGTCGCCTATGAGGCGGCCTGGCGTTATGACCAGAGCGACGCCGCCGCCCGCACCGCCGCCGCGGCGCTGTCCAAATATACCGGCGCCGACATGGTGCAGCGGCTGGCCGACATGACCATGCAGCTGTTCGGTGGTGCCGGTTATTCCAGGGACCTGCCGATCGAGCGCATCTGGCGGGAAACGCGGGTGGTCCGCATTCTGGATGGCACATCGGAGATCATGCGGCAGATCATCGCCCGCAACGCGTTCCGCAACCATGAACGGCGGAACGCGCCAATCTGACAACCGCCTCTTCCACTTCATGTTGCAATAGTTCTTGGTGATCCACTGCCGCTGTCTTACTGTTTTTGCGCGACGCAAGATTCTTATTCTGACGCGTTTTCTTTGCGCGAACCGGTATCCACTTCGCTCGAAAACGCTCTTGGAGAAGGACGTGGCTTCGGGGACGACGCTCAAGCTCAAGCAACAACGCAGCCGCGACCGGCGCGAGCAGATCCTCTCGGCAGCGACCAAGCTGTTCGGCCAGAGGGGCATCGACGGCACCTCGCTCACCGAGATCGCTGCCTTGGCGAAAGTACCGCTCTCCAGCATCTATGACTATTTCGAGGACAAGCGCGCGCTGGTGCTCGATGTGCCCGAAGGCAATTTCGAAGCGCTGTATCAGAAAACCGAACCGCTGCTGGTGAAGGGCGGCGACCCCGTCGAGCAGCTTCGCATCATCTTCCTGACCAACTTCCAGTACATCAAGGACAACCCGGGCTGGGGCCGCGTGTTCTTCCTGGAGATATGGCCAAGCGTCCTTGCCGCCGAGCCGCGGGTGAAGAAGGCGGTCGACAAATATGCGCTGCGCTATGTGCAGCTGATCAAGCAGGCGATCCGCGCGGGCACCTATCGCCGCAATCTCGATCCCTACACCGCGATGTCGCTGATGATGGGCGGCATGTGTCACTTGACCGCGGTCTGGCTGCTGTACGGCCGCAAATACGATCTGGTGAAGAAGGGCAAGACGCTGTTCACCACGCTGCACAACGGGTTTGTTCAGCGTTAGCTGCGCTTCCCCCATCCTACGCACTGCCCATCCCATACACCAGGAAGCGTCATGCCCGGCCTTGGCTTCGGCGGCCCTCATGATTTGATCCAAATTCATCGTTGTTTTGGCCGGCCCCAGAGGCGATCCCTTTCCCAGAAAACCAATACACAACCGTCGAAATCCTGTTCTAGTATGACGCCATGGGCGACCCGCGGTTGGACTCGCGGGCACTGGGGACGGGAGCGAACCGATGGACGTCAAGGCCGTTCTGCCGCCGCGTGGCCGCGACTATCGCCTCGATCTGCTACGCGGCTTCGCCAACTGGGCGATCTATCTCGATCACATCCCGAACAACGCGGTGAACTGGATCACCCAGAAGAATTTCGGCTTCAGCGACGCGGCCGATCTGTTCGTGTTCATCTCCGGCTACACCGCATCCTTCGTCTATGCGCGGACGATGCTCGAGCGCGGGACCGTGATCGGCGCCACCCGACTGATCAAGCGGGCCTGGCAGATCTACGTCGCGCATGTCCTGCTGTTCGTGATCTACATCGCCGAGATCGGCTATCTCGCCCAGCGCTACCACGACCCCAACCTGGAGAACGAGTTCAACGTCGCGGGCTTCATGCAGAACCCGGCCGAGACGCTCTATCAAGGCCTGATCCTGGCGTTCAAGCCGGTCAACATGGACGTTCTGCCGCTCTACATCGCGCTGATGCTGGTCTATCCGCTGGTACTGTGGGCGATGCTGCGGAAGCTCAATCTGACGCTGGCGGCCTCGTTCCTGCTCTATCTCGCCGCGCGCCATTTCGGCTGGAATCTGCCGGCCTATCCAGGCGGCTCATGGTACTTCAACCCGTTCTGCTGGCAGTTCCT
Organism: Bradyrhizobium sp. B097; assembly: GCF_038957035.1. NCBI lineage: Bacteria > Pseudomonadati > Pseudomonadota > Alphaproteobacteria > Hyphomicrobiales > Nitrobacteraceae > Bradyrhizobium > Bradyrhizobium sp. B097. The sequence goes on along the minus strand of NZ_CP152412.1, from coordinate 1,246,165 downwards.
GTTCGTGTTCGGCGGCTGGTTCGCGCTCGGCGGCGCAAGCGAATCGATCACATTCATCCGCTCGCGCGCCTTCCTCTGGCTCGGCGGCGCCTATCTGTTGTTCGCGCTGGTCATGACGCTGGCGGGCCGTTTCCCGGAGCTGGGCCAGGCGATGCCGGCCTGGCTCTATGACGCCTTCAACCCGAACGACAAGACCAACCTCGCGCCCTATCGCGTGCTTCACTTCGTGGTGCTGGCCTTCTTCGTCACGCGCTTCCTGCCGCGCGAATGGCCCGGATATGAATGGCCGATATTCCGGCCGATCATCAAATGCGGCCAGCAGTCGCTCGAGGTGTTCTGCTCGGGCGTGTTCCTTGCCGTGGTCGCGCATGTGGTGCTGGTCGAGGTCTCGGGCAGCCTCTGGATGCAGATCCTGGTCAGCGCGATCGGCATCGTGCTGATGACCGTGCTCGCCTATTACCGCTCCTGGTCGAAGAAGGTCGACAAGGCGCCGAAGCCGCCCGCGGCCGCGCAGGCGCAGGCGCCGGCGGCCGCGAAGCCGGCGGAATAGGCGCGTCATCGATGTCGCGTGCCTTCTATCACGATCATCCTGACATCCTGCAGCTCGAAGCCGAGGTGCGCGACGCACGGCACGGCGCCGTCCTCGTCGAACGCTCGCCGTTCTTTCCCGGAGGGGGCGGGCAGCTTCCGGACCAGGGTGTCCTGAGATGGTCCGGCGGCGTGCTGCCCATCACCGGCCTTGAGCGCGACGAACGCGGCCTGTGGCATCTGTTTGCCGGCGAAGCCCTGCCCTCCGGCAACGTGACGCTCGAGGTCGAGCCGGCATTTCGCGCCCTGATGTGCGAACTGCACACGCTGGCCCATGTCGTCAATGCACTCGTCTACACGCAGTTTGGCGGCGCCCTTCTCACCGGCGCCCAGCTCAACGCCGATGCCACGTTCCGCGTCGATTTCGATCTGCCGGGAGCCGACAATGGCACGCTGCGGGCGCTCGAGGCGCCGCTGAACGAGGTCATTCGGCGGGATCTTCCGGTGCACAGCGTCTTCATGCCACACGACGAAGCGCAGGCCGTGCCCGGCCTGTTCCGCAGCAAGGCCGTCGCCCCGCCGGCCGGGGAGGATGGACTCGTTCGCATCGTCGAGATCCTCGACCTTGATCGCCAGGCCTGCGGCGGGACGCATCTGGCGTCGACCGGGCGCGCGCGACCCGCGCGTATCGTCAAGATCGACAACAAGGGCCGCCAGAATCGCCGGATCAAGGTTGCGGTCTGACCGGCTCTCCCAAGCCGCCCGCGCTTGCTATTTGGCGAGCGGCTTGCCGGCCGTCTCCGGCGCGAGCCGGATCAACGGCAGACCGATCAGATAGATCAGCGACAGCATCGATATCGCCAGCGGGAAACTTCCGGTGCGAGCGGCGAGCACGCCGATCAGGGTCGGGCCGGCGGCGCCGAGCACGCGGCCCATGCTGAAGGCGAAACCGGAACCCGAGCCGCGCAGCGCGGATGGAAACATCTCCGGCAGCCAGATCGTGAACAGGCCGAACACGCCATTGGTGAAGAAGCCGAGCACCGGGAGCAAAGCCATGAACAGCACCAGACTATCGAGCCATTCGATCGCGACTTCATAGCAGACCACGACCGAGATCAGCCCGCCGATGAAGAACAGCACCGCGGTGCGGCGCCGGCTGCCAAGCCAGCCGGTGATCCATGGCACAAGAAGGCAGCCGATCAGCGTGCCGACATTGGTGATCAGCCCGGCAACCGCCCCCATCTCCTGCGCATGCGCCGGCGTCGCCCCCGCCGCGACCAGCTTGGTCGAAATCACGGTCGGCGCCCAGAAGTTCGACGACCACAGGCCGAAGATGATGCAGGCCATCATCAGCGCAGCCGCCCAGGTGGTGCGCGCCTGATCTCCCGCAAACAGGGCCGAGACCGAAGGCCGCTCGCGCGACGCGCTGCCCTCGGGTTCGGGAATGTTGCTGCGCAGATACGCAATCAGCAGCGCCGGCAGGATGCCGAGCAGGAACATGCCGCGCCAGCCGAGCGTGCTGCCGATCACGAGCGTCACGGCAGCGGCGAGGAACAATCCGGTCGGCGTGGCCGTGTGCAGCCAGCCCGCGAGCCGCACCCGCGTATTCTCCGGCACGGATTCCTGCAGCAGCGGCGTGCCCGCAGCCCATTCACCGCCGATGCCGAAACCGGCAACGAAGCGAAACAATGCGAACATCACGATCCCGGTCGCAAGGCCGCTTAGCGCCGTGAACAGCGAGTAGACCAGCACCGTCCAGCACATGATCCTGACGCGCCCGTAACGGTCCGCGGCCCAGCCCCAGACCATCGAGCAGGCCCAGCCCAGCATGAAGATCGAGAACAGCAGCCCGCCATAGATGCCGATATTGGCCTTGCTCGGCTCGATGCCGCTGGCGGGCAACAGCTCGCTCAGCGCGCTGACCAGGATGTAGCCGTACATGGAAGAATCGAAGCCATCGAGCATCCAGCCGAACCAAGTCGCCCAAAACACCTTTCGCGGCGACACCGCACCAGTCGCCGCCACCGACGGCGCAACGGCATCAACGATGCTCTCAGTCATGTTTCCTCGCACGTTTCTTTTGTGCTGAGGACTATGACGGGGTTTGAGCGAGGGGACACCACCGGCAAACGGGACGGAGGTATCCGGCATGAGAATGGCGGCGCCGTTCACATCGATGTCACGGCGACGGCACGAACGCCCGCCTCGGCGTCATCCGCGTCTTCGCGCCGGGAAGAAACTCGGAGCAAGTGACGGCGAAAGACCTCGCCACTGGCGCATCTGGCGCTCAGCAGATGCGCAGCTGCACCGCAAAAACAGCCCCCGGATTATCCAGACCGCGAGACCATTGAAATAGATGCTCGCAGTAGTAGTATCAATACTATTGATCGCCCTCCTGCGCAATTATTTTCGATTGGGAGATTTCAATGCTTCGCGTTTTCAGAGCTTGTATCATAGCAATACTGCTAACGGTCTGCGTTCAAGGCGGCGAAGCGGCACCGGACTTTCTGGTCGATGGATGGACGCTTGGGACGTCCGTTTCCGCGAGCGATTCCAGGCTGAAATCATTCACCTGCAATTCGAGCCCGGACTTTGCGCGTCTTACGTCCTGCAATCGCACGCAAACCAGAAACAGAGGCTACAATTACACCGCTGACAGCATATTGCTATTCGGTGAGGACCGGAATCTTCTGCTCGTGGCCATCAAGGTTGCTCCTGTCCTGCTGACAAAAAAGGAGATCCTGCGAGAGATTGACGAGCTCTCGCGCGAACGTGGCGGCGCGCCAGACGCAGCGGATTGGACCAGCGACGGTCAATCCGTGATCGCGAAGTGGGGGGATCTAAAGTTCGAGGAACTTACGCCTGCCTCTCTCGAGTATGGCGCGTTGGCAGAAGGACGAGAGATACATTCCGGCGTACTCGTCGATCCTCTCGGTGACGCCCAAGCGTCCGCGAACAAGGGCCTACCTGTCTATCGTACGGGTGGGGGGAAAGGCTATGTTTATACAGCGAGCTTTGACAAGAAGGGGCAAGGACACCGACAGTATATCGCGATCAACGGTGCGGAGATCAGCCAACGGCTCCTGGAAGCGGCCGTATCTTCGGCGCTCGACAAGGACCGCCGCCTGTCAGGCAACGACTACTCTCTTTGGCCTGAAGTTGCCCTAGCATTCCGGCGATTTGCGCGGGATACGTCGGTCGAAACAGCAATTGCGGGTGTCGACACCGTCTTTGATCGATATCCGTCCAAGAAGTATCGCACGCGAGTTTGGCCGATGCTTCCGTCCGGCGCCATCGGACACCTTGCCGATCACATGCACTACGCGTTGGACATATACGGACCGAAGACCGACTTTCCGAACATTCGGAAATCCATCGAAGATTTTCTCGCAAAAAACCCTTCAGATCGCTTTGTCGAATTCCCTTACTATGTGATCGGCGATCTCGACGAAGCGCTCAAGAAGAGCTCCGACGACTCTCCGATAAGGGCCGTTTTGCACTACGCGATTGGCCTGAGAGAAATGGGCAACGTGCTGCATGATGTTTACGGGACCCTGAAGAAAGAGAAGGCCGATGTTGACGAGCCGGATGCGGTGGTCGAGCGGGTCAGCGACCTGATACGAGATACCGATCATGTGAAGGGCAGGTATTTGGTCGACCTGCTGCCTGACTACTCTGCACGCGTAGGCCGGATCTACCCTCATTTCGAGGCCGTTGTTGCTGATCCGAAGACAGCCCATGCCGACGATGCCGCCTTCATGCTGGGCTGGCTGAAGATCAACGAGGGGAAACTCGACCAAGCACTGCCCTATCTTTCCAAGGCGATGATTGTCGGAAACGGAGATTATAAGGATCCGGGCGCAAGGAGAGCAGTGCTTCGCGCCGTCTCGGGTCTTCCAACGACCGAAATGCGATCAATCGTCGACAAGGACGCCAACTTCCCGAAGCAGCCGATCCTCGCTTATGTCGCCGCTAGATCGGCATATCGAGAGTTCAATTACCCGCTCGCCATCACGCTGGCCAACCGGTACCTGAAGCTCATGGGCATCACGCCCGAGAGCCTGCCGTCCACGACAAGTCCGGAACGGATAGACGCGGCTCTCAAGAAGTTCGACGCTGAGGAGCGAGACGATCCGAATCTTGTTGAATTGCCCTACCTACTTCAGGCATCGCGAGAATTCATCGACTTCATCAATTTTACCACAACGATTCAGGGCAAGCAGCCGGCCGAGGTCATACAGCGGACCCGAACCATAGTCATAAAGTACTCAACGATCATCGACGATGAGAACCCCAAGCGGAAGAATCTGAAGAAATATGGATTGTTGGCGTTTACGCATCGCGACCTGCGGCAGGCAATTCATATGGCCGATATTGCTTTGTCCAGCACGCCGAAAGCTCCCTCGTACAACAAGCTGCGCGAATGGCTCTACTATCGGAAGGCGCGATTGTCGGCCAGCTTTGCCCCCGACAGCGTCGCGGCGACCGTCAATAGCATGCAGGCCGAATTCCCAAACTCGACCTTGCTGGACGATGCGTTAGCCGAGCAGCTTTATGCGGAGGGTCTTCGCAAGAAGGACCTGGCGGCGGCGCGCGCGACCTTCAAGCGCCTGCTAGAAGTTTCACCGAATGGAAACGCCGTCGATAACGCCTACTCGATCATGGCCCAAACACTCGCATGCGCCGGCAAGGGCGAGGAAGCAAAGAAGATGGACCAGGAAATCGTCAGGCGATTTACTCTCACGCGCCACGCGGACGATGCGCGAGGGCGATTGGCTGGAGACTACAGTGTGCGCACCTGCGACGATGACGAATGACAAGGACGCATCAAACGTAGAAGACATGCGCGTCAATCCGACAGTTCACGCGCGACTCGCATCCCGCGATCGTCATCGAACGTGTCGATCCCTGCGGAATCTCGTGCCGCCGACCTGAGCGCAAACGGTCCGTAGCGCCAGGATCCTCCTCGTATCACTCGCTTGCCGCAGTTCGCCGCCACCCATGGCGAGCCATCCGGTTCCTTCGTGGAGTATTCATAGAAGGCACAATCCTCGACCCATTCGGCGACATTTCCATGCATGTCGTGCAGGCCGAAGGCATTGGCCTTTTTGCTGCCAGCGGGATTGGTGCGCCCGTCCGAATTGGCATCATACCAAGCATATTGCTTCAGAAGCGCGTCGTCGTCGTTGCCGAAGGAATAGAGGCCTTGTCCCCCGGCGCGCGCGCTGTATTCCCATTCGGCCTCCGAGAGCAATCGATAACGCTGCCTGGTCACTCTCGAAAGCCAACCGGTGTATTGCTTCGCGTCATTCCAGGTAATGTTGATGACCGGCCGATTGCCGTCTTCCCATGCGGCATGGCGCGCTTCGCAGTCACCGTTCGCAACACAGAGATTCCATTCGTCGAAGGTGATCTCATTCGTGGAGACGGCGAACGGCTTGGTTAGAGATACCCGGTGTTGGGGACGTTCACGAGCAAGTCCTTGCGTTCCGGGCGCCCCCATCAGGAACGGCTCGACCGGGATCGCGACCATCTCCGGGCAACCAATGCAGTCCGCAAATGGCTGCCCTCGGCCCAGCGCGAGGACTTGCTGATCTGACTTGGCAGAGGCTTTCGCAAATCGAAAGTATGCCTCCTTGATCGCCGTAAGGTACTCGCTCCTGCCGTATTCCCATAATCCGACCGCCGAAAGGATCAGGGCGACTGTCGCAACAAGTGCCGCTTGCGTACGAAGCCTTCGTGATCTCAGCGAGCTTCGGCTACGGGTGATGAACTCGCGGTCCTTGACCGGAATATCCTCCGCGCGGCTGGCTAACCAGGTGAGGGCCTGCTTCAGAGCCAAGCCAAGCAGCAGAGCTTCATCCTTGGAGTCGGAGGGCGCGGAATCCCATGCGCGACGAGCCAGTTCAAGCCCCGTCCGCCATGTCAGGAACTCTCGTTCCGATGAAATCCACGAGCGAAGCTTGTCCCATCTCCGGAAAATCGCTTCGTGAGCGACTTCAGCGTAGAACGTCCTGCCAGGAATGCGCTCCCCATCCTGCGGCTCCGACGCAGTCGTCGTCATTTCCGGGGTAAAGGTGCTCAATAGACGATATGGATCGTTTGCAAGTTGAGTAACCAGGCGCCATTCGGCATCCGAGAATTCAGAACGGGACGCGCGCCTGCGGGTTGGTTCACCGTCTTCGCGAACTGTTGCAAGCCGGAGTGTAAAGATCCGACGTAACGCGTTTTCCGACTCTGGATTGGACGAAATAAACAGATTGGCGCGATCGACCAATACCCGTCCCAGATCGATCGACTGGTGCGGAAGCCGGAGGATCCCGTCGCCGCGCTCAACCATCTGCTTCCACATTCCGTCGAGCAAGTATGACAGAAGCGGCAAGGCGCCGGCATCCTTGATCGAATCGTCGGCAGCGCGCTTTGCCAGGTCATCGGCCAGGGTATCGCTCTCGAAGCGTGCGGACAGCAATTTGGCCGGACCGCCCACCACCTGAAGAAGCTGATCTTCGCGGAGAGGGGGAACATTGATCTGAATATGAGCCCGGTACAGCGGCGCGTCGCTCTGCAGTTCGCCGAGGAAATCCGATCTCATGCTCATGAGCGCACGGATGCGGCCGTCGGCGACTCCCCGTTCCAGCAATTTCGAGAAGCACTGACGCTGGTTGGGGTCCGAACGCAGGTATAGTTCTTCACCCTGATCGACGTAGAGAAAGAAGGACGCAGGTGGGACCTGGTTCAATTCGACATACCGGCGGCAGGTCTGATCGATCAGGTCCTGCAAATCGAGTTTCTCTTCAAGCAGCTTCTCGATCCACAGCTTCCGGCGGTCAGGCCATTCGGTGGTTGTGCCATCGAGCTGCCAGGTTGCCAGGAATGCTTCGACCAGCGATTTGATCGGCGTCGCACCCGGCCGAAACGACAAGACGCACCAGCGCCGGCTGTTGCTGAAGCTGGCTGGCCAGGCTTCGGCACTCTCCTCGGGCCACCGCTGTCTGACCATCGCAGCGAGCACCCCCGCCTGGGCTACAGACGACTTTCCAACGCCAGAGTTACCGAGCAGAATTGGTACTTTGTCCGGATAATTGTGCAGAGATCGAAGGACTTGAGTGGTTTCCTTGGCACGGCCAAAGAAATAATCGCTATCCTTTTGCTCCATCGCGGAGAGACCCCGATATGGGGAAGTGTAACGCCAGAGGGCTTGCGGAGTTTCGGTGGAGTTCGCGGCTGCTCTAAACAGGAGCGCTATTGTGGCTGCAGACGATAGATCCGCACTCACAATCCAGTGCAGTCTTCGCAGAAACGGCAGTCCCGGCGCGGTCTGTCCTTCCTGCAGCAGGACGATAATCGGCAAATCGTCGTGCGCTACCTTCCGATCGAGCGCTTCACCATATTCCAGCACTTGCCATGGCCCAATTCCGCATTCTCCCAGGACCAGAACAAAAACAGTTGAGGTCGCGATCTCCTGGGCAAGCTGGTTGGTCCAGAATCCTCCAGCCCTCATACTTGCCGGGGCAAAGAAAATGCTGGCAGTCGCATCGTGCGTTTCAATCCCTTGCTTGATGCGTTCCGCAAGCGGGCGTTCCGGCGAGTGATAACTGATGAACCAGCGATGCACCTCGACCTCCCCTTGGAGCAATTGCTCCGGCAGCATGCTCGCCACATAGTTGTACTCCTAAAACAGTGTGCGTAAAGACTGTGATTTTTCGGATCAATGGCGGCGTGTCAGGCACCCGGATTGTCTCGCCAACCAGCGGAGGTGTCTGCGCACAATTGATCTCGGACTTCGGCTCGCAATCAGCGAGCTCATACCGCTCGACCTCAGCTGGCATCCGGCGGCCATCGTCGCGCGACGCTTTCTCGGCAATGGTTTCCAGATTGTCGAAGTCCCGGTCGTGCCTGGGGATCATGCCGCGGTTCGCTCGACGGGGCGCGATCGGCTTGTTAAGCCGCGTCCCGCAATGACAATTTGAGTCGGGACATGACCGTAGCGATCGAGATGGGACAGACGACGGCCGGCGCTTCGGCGGCCATCGACCTCGAGGAGCTATTGGCGACGCGCCTGTTGGTGCAGGGCAATTCCGGTTCCGGCAAATCCCATCTGCTGCGCCGGCTGCTGGAACAGAGCGCACCATGGGTGCAGCAGACCATCATCGATCCCGAGGGTGACTTCGTGACCCTGGCCGAGCGATTCGGTCACCTCGTCATCGATGCCGAGGACCATACCGAGCGCAGCCTGCAGGTCGCCGGCGAGCGCGTGCGCATCCATCGCGTCTCGACCGTGCTCAATCTCGAGGGGCTCGACGCCGAGAATCAGATGCGGCGCGCCGCGGCCTTCCTCGGCGGCATGTTCGAGGTTGCCCGCGACCACTGGTATCCGATGCTGGTGGTGGTGGACGAGGCGCAGCTGTTCGCGCCGGCGATCGCGGGCGAAGTGTCCGACGAGGCGCGCAAGCTCTCGCTCGGCGCGATGACCAATTTGATGTGCCGCGGCCGCAAGCGCGGGCTTGCCGGGATCATCGCGACCCAGCGGCTGGCCAAGCTCGCCAAGAATGTCGCCGCCGAAGCATCGAACTTCCTGATGGGCCGGACCTTCCTCGACATCGACATGGCGCGCGCCGCCGACCTGCTCGGCATGGAGCGGCGGCAGGCGGAGGCGTTCCGCGACCTGGAGCGCGGACAATTCATGGCGCTGGGGCCCGCGCTCTCCCGCCGTCCGCTGGGCTTGCGCATCGGTCCAACCGACACCCAACCGCGCAACGCGGCGCCGCGGCTGATGCCGCTGCCTGAAGCGGCGCTCGAAGACGCGCGCGCGATTATCCTGGCTGCGCCGCCGCCTGAAACGGCGGCCAGGCCGCCGCGCCGGACACCGCCGCCCGACCTGCTCAGCCAGCTGATGGCCGCCAAGCAGCCGGCACCGGAGCAAGATCCCGAAGCCACGGAGCCGCCGCCGAGCGCCGAGCAGCTGGCCGAGCGGCGTGAGCGGCTGGATCGCATCCTGCGCGCGATCCTCGCCGAGCCCGACGCCGGCTTCCGCGCCATCGGCGTGCTCTATCAGGAGTTCGTGGTCCGCTGCCGGATCGAGGGTCTCGGTGCCGTCGTGCCCGAGCTAACCGATTTTCGCCGCATGCTGACGCGCGCCCGCGCCGGGCTCGGCACCGAGATGGCGGAGGACGACGCGTGGCAGGATGTCTCGCTGCGTGCCGCCATCCTGCCCGAGGACATGCAGGGCGTCTTCATGATGATCGCCCGTGCCGCGAAGGAAGGCTGGCCCTGCCCGAGCGATGCAGCGATCGCCCGCGCCTATGGCACGCACTCGCTGCGCCGCGCCCGGCATCTTCTGACCTACATCGAGGAGCAAGGCCTCATTGTCTGCCAGCTTGACGGTGCCGGCCGGCGGATCGTGACACTCGTCGAGCTCGCCTGGGCCACGGCCGCGGCCGACCCGAATGCCGACGAAGCGCCGGCGGAAGCGGTCTCCAACAGCTCGTCGCTGTGATCGCGCGCTGAGCACGTCATGCCGGCCGCTTCTCTCGTCAGAGACACACGGGATTGTCCGTATGCTTCCGACAGCGCTGAATGCGCTGCAGCCGGAGCTCGATCTCAGGGAGCTTGCTGTCGTCCATCGGCGCAGCAGCGTATGCGTTTCGCAGCTTCGTCAGACGGGCGTTGACCCGATCGGCGATGATATCGGCGAGAATGTCCGCGGCAAGTCCGTCCTTGGCCTCAATCGGACCGGCTTGCGAGACGGCCCTTGCAACGTCGCCGCAGATGGCGTCGGAGGCTGTGCCGGTCGGGAGCGCCTGCAATTCTGCTGGCCATCCCTTGGTGAGATCGATTCGGCCTCGATAAAGTGTAGCCAGAGCGTCGAGGTAACGTTTGCTCTCGGACATTTTCGAACATGCAGTCTTGAGTTCCGCTGTCCCGGCATAGTCGGCAAGGCTTGTCTGAAGGGCCGAGATGGCCTGCACCGGCCACTCTGTCATCTTCACCTTGCTCAGATAGGTCGCGTTGGCCTGCTTGACGGCCGCTTTCACATCATCGGCAGGCGTGACGACCGGAGGCTCGTAGGTGCCCAACCCGAAGCTGGCATCATCATGCAAAGCGTCGTCCATCGACTTCTGCAGCCAGGCGACATTGGCCGCTGTTGCCTGATAGCCGGTCACAACGTGGCGATGTTGAACCGAGACGTTCGTGACGAGCGTACCCTTGTCGGGACCGACCGTCACGTACTCCGCCGAACCTCGATAGAGGTCGAAGTCGACGTCGTTTCCGTCGTGGTAGAAATAGGCGGTATTCTTGCGGTAGTCGCCAATCGCCACGACGCCGAGGTTGCTCTCGGCCAGGTGCGCGACAATGGCCTTGGCCAACGGCTTGGCCGCCGCTCTTGCGTCCCGCAAGTAGATATCCATTGCGACGGGTGCACCATATTTTCGGAGTGCGACCACGCTGCCGAAGAGCTTGTTTCCGGTCTCTTCAAGATGCTTGAGCGAACCGCCTGTGAGTGACGACAGCTTGATCTCTTTGGCACTCTTCAGCTTTGGCGCAAGCGCCCGTATCGCAAAGTAGGTGTCGACGGCCCCCGACCAGCCCATCGGGCTCGGACTTTCGACCCGAATAGCAGATAGTCCAGGCTCGGCGACCGATGCCTTTGGGCTCTTGAGCGAGGCCGCCAGAAGGCCCCGCCAGTAGTCCGGATCGAGCGCGTCCAGATTGTCGACCGTCTGTTCAGGTTGGAGGGTCGCATCGAAAAACACGGCTCCGGTAAAGACATCGTTCGCTGCATCGCCGGTTCCGTACAACGCGATAGCCGTCAAGCATTGTGCAAAATCACCATAGGTTAGATATTTCGGCGCCTCCGGATTCAGGCAGGTCTGGATCCGCATCTTGTATTGTTGCGTCAACAAGGCCTGGAATGCCGAGATCGACAGATCGTATTCCTGCTTCTGGACGATCGAGAGGCCGTCCAGCCGGCCGTTGAACACATCCAGACGGTCGGTGATCTCGTCGAACCGGGTCTGCATTGACGAATAGATCGTATCGAGGGCGCGATCGACGCGGTCGAATCTGTCGTTCATTTCAGACTCGAGCTGGTGAATATCCGCCCTCACGGAAGCAAAGCCGGATTGCAACAGCGCTATGGTCGGATCTTGCCCGCCCGGTCCAAAGAGCCCGACGATGGAAAGTGCCGCATTTGCTATGTTACCGCTGAGCAGAATCTTCGCAGCATCGGTTACGCCATTGCGCCCCAATTCCACCACCGCGTCGGCGATCGCGCCCACGCTCTTCACGCCGGTTGAGAGCTTGTACTGTGCGTCGGGGTTATTTCGGAGAACGATCCGGCCGAGCAGCTGAACCGTTGAAACGCCGGCAGCGATGCGCTCATGTTGCGCGGCAACCTGCGCCGCTTCGACCTGTTTCTTGTTCTCATCGACAATAAGCTTGGCAAGCTTGTTATGATCGCCCGTCAGCTGCGTGACCTGCTCCTGAAGGGTTTTCATGCCCCCCTTTAGATCCTTGACCTCGGCCTTGATGACCTTGCCGTCCTTTTCAAGCTGGACAACGTCGGTGTTGATGCTGCCAAATATGAGGTCAACGTATTCCCTCACGAGCTGGTCGCCGATCTTGACGTCTGCCGATATTGCATCGAACCGAATGTCGACGGCCGCCTGATAGAGCGTCTGATGCCAGTCCTTGTTGCAATCGCCAACCTTGGGAAGGTCCGTGAGATCGATGGTGGAGGAAACCAGCGGGCCGGCAGGGGTGTATCCTGCGACAAGATTCACCATCCATGTCGCGCCAGCCTTGCTCATGCAGTCCTGCCAGGCCGGGTCCAGATCGCGATTTATGTACGTTTTGCCACCACTTTGCTCAACGAACAGCGACCTCTTTTTGAGATCGGCCGCGTATTCCGGTTTGATCTCGAGCTTGTACGCACCACCTGCGATGTCTCCGGACTTGACTCTCTCGACGATGATTTGCCTTTCCGTGTCCGTGAGTGCCGACGCGGAATGGACCGAGAGCAGAAAAGTGAAAACGCCGATCGCCAGCCGCATGAAAGTCCCCCCATTTGAAAACCCTCCATCCTGTGCGGACGGCGAGGCGTCAGAAAATTTTGATGAAGCAGCCGGGCGGATCAGCCTGACCTAAAGAGCGCCCCGGCTATTTCGCGCTGCCGCGTGGCGCACGAGCGCCATGTCGGCCGTGCCGCAGGACGGCAACATGCCTTGTCGCTCGAGCGCCACGATCGCTGCGCGGGTATCGGCAGCAGGCGAAGCCACCTTATCTTGGTGGCTCCGCATGCCCTATCTTCAAGCCTCACGCATGCTGTGGCTGCGCAAGCTGGCTGACCTGCATCGCCGGCGGATCGACAACCAGGGTACCGCCATGGCCATCACTCGAGGTCGTGAAGGTCGAGGCCATGTAGTTGCCGAGCAGCGCAATGCTCGCCGTGACGGTGCCGTCCGTCACCGTGAGCGTTCCGTGCGTTGAGTCTCCGCTGAAGGTCGGCGTGTGAACGTTCGCGAAATTGATGTTCGCGAAATCGATCGCGTCCGAACCGGTCATCCCGGCGACGGTCCCGCTAAAGCTCGCGGAATTGTCGAGCTTCAGCGTCCCCGTCGAGCCCTGGAACGCCACGGCGGCATTCGACGCCCCCGGCAATTCGAGGGTGCCGCTCGGGACGATGGTGGCGCTGCTCGGGCTCTCTCCCGTCACGTTGAACGACTGCCAGGCTCCCCACGCGGTGCCGTCATTGGCCCGGATCCAGAGTTGGTCGGTGCCCGAGCCGGCCTGATAGGTCGCCTGGGCAAGCTGTGCCGCCGTCACGTCGATCTCGGTATTCGCCGGCTGGTTCACTCCGCCAACGTTCCAGCGCCCGTTCGAGTTGGAATCCCACAGCGCATATTTCGTGATGGCATCGCCGTCGGCGTCCGTCGCAGTGACGAGGTTCGCAGCAGCAAAGGTCTGCCCCGAGACCGTCACGACGTTGGAGACCGCGACCGTCGGCGCCTGGTTGGTGGCGGTCGCCGTGAAGCTCTTCCAGGCGCTCCACATGCTGCCGTCATTGGCCCGCACCCAGAGCGTATCGGGCGTCGAACCGCCGGGGCCGAACACGTAGCTGACCTGCGACAGGTTCGCCGCCGCAACATCGATCTCGGCGTTGGCGGCCTGGGCGACACCGTTCACCACCCAGTGACCATTGCCGCCGGTGTCCCAGAACGCGTACTGGGTGATCGGATCGCTCTCGGCATCCGAGGTCGAGAACAGGCTCGAGGCCACCACCGAATGGTCGTGGATCCCGGTCGCGTTCGCTGCCGTCACGACCGGAGCCGTGTCGGGTCCCGGCGTTGCCGTGAACGCAGTCCAGGTGCTCCACTTCGATCCGTCGTTCGCCCGCACATAGAGCGTGTCGGCTGGAGAGCCGCCAGGCCCGAACACGTAGCTCACCTGTGACAGGTTCGCCGCAGCGACATCGATCTCGACGTTGGCGGCCTGGGCGACACCATTCACCACCCAGTGACCATTGCCGCCGGTGTCCCAGAACGCGTACTGGGTGATCGCATCGCTCTCGGGGTCCGAGGTCGAGAACAGGCTCGAGGCGAGCGCCGACGTCTCACCATGAACTGCGGTCACGTTCGATGCCGTCACGACCGGAGCCTGATCGGGGCCCGGGGTTGCCGTGAACGCGGTCCAGGTGCCCCACTTCGATCCGTCGTTCGCCCGCACATAGAGCGTGTCGGCTGGAGAGCTGCCGGGTCCGAACACGTAGCTGACCTGTGACAGGTTCGCCGCCGCAACATCGATCTCGACATTGGCTGCCTGGGCGACACCGTTCACCACCCAGTGACCATTGCCGCCGGTGTCCCAGAACGCGTACTGGGTGATCGCATCGCTCTCGGGGTCCGAGGTCGAGAACAGGCTCGAGGCGAGCGCCGACGTCTCACCATGAACCGCGGTCACGTTCGATGCCGTCACGACCGGAGCCTGATCGGGGCCCGGCGTTGCCGTGAACGCGGTCCAGGTGCCCCACTTCGATCCGTCGTTCGCCCGCACATAGAGCGTGTCGGCTGGAGAGCTGCCGGGTCCGAACACGTAGCTGACCTGTGACAGGTTCGCCGCCGCAACATCGATCTCGACATTGGCTGCCTGGGCGACACCGTTCACCACCCAGTGACCATTGCCGCCGGTGTCCCAGAACGCGTACTGGGTGATCGCATCGCTTTCGGGGTCCGAGGTCGAGAACAGGCTCGAGGCGAGCGCCGACGTCTCACCATGAACCGCGGTCACGTTCGATGCCGTCACGACCGGAGCCTGATCGGGGCCCGGCGTTGCCGTGAACGCGGTCCAGGTGCCCCACTTCGATCCGTCGTTCGCCCGCACGTAAAGTGTGTCGGGCGTCGAGCCGCCGGGCCCGAACACGTAGCTCACCTGTGACAGGTTCGCCGCAGCGACATCGATCTCGACGTTGGCGGCCTGGGCGACACCATTCACCACCCAGTGACCGTTGCCGCCGGTGTCCCAGAACGCGTACTGGGTGATCGGATCGCTTTCGGGGTCCGAGGTCGAGAACAGGCTCGAGGCGAGCGCCGACGTCTCACCATGAACCGCGGTCACGTTCGATGCCGTCACGACCGGAGCCTGATCGGGGCCCGGCGTTGCCGTGAACGCGGTCCAGGTGCCCCACTTCGATCCGTCGTTCGCCCGCACATAGAGCGTGTCGGCTGGAGAGCTGCCGGGGCCGAACACGTAGCTCACCTGTGACAGGTTCGCCGCGGCAACATCGATCTCGACATTGGCGGCCTGGGCGACACCATTCACCACCCAGTGACCATTGCCGCCGGTGTCCCAGAACGCATATTGGGTGATCGGATCGCTCTCGGGGTCCGAGGTCGAGAACAGGCTCGAGGCGAGCGCCGACGTCTCACCATGAACCGCGGTCACGTTCGCTGCCGTCACGACCGGAGCCTGATCGGGTCCCGGCGTTGCCGTGAACGCAGTCCAAGCGCCCCACAGCATCCCGTCGTTCGCCCGCACATAGAGTGTGTCGGCTGGAGAGCTACCGGGGCCGAACACGTAGCTCACCTGTGACAGGTTCGCCGCGGCGACATCGATCTCGACATTGGCGGCCTGGGCGACACCATTCACCACCCAGTGGCCATTGCCGCCGGTGTCCCAGAACGCGTACTGGGTGATCGGATCGCTCTCGGCATCCGAGGTCGAGAACAGGCTCGATGCAAGAGCCGACGTCTGCCCATGGGCGGCCGTCACGTTCGCGGCCGTCACGACCGGAGCGGTTTCGGGCCCCGGTGTTGCCGTGAACGACTTCCAGCCTCCCCACAACGTTCCGTCGTTCGCCTTGATGTACAACGTATCAGGGGCCGACCCTGTCGGCCCGAACACGTAGCTCACCTGCGACAGTTGCGATGCGGTAATATCGATCTCGGTGTTGGCGGGCATAGCCACACCATTCACCACCCAGTGGCCGCTTCCGCCGGTGTCCCAGAACGCGTACTGGGTCATCGTGTCGGGATCCGGATCGCTCACCGTGAACAGGCTGGATGCGGCAATCGACGTCTGGCCGTGCGCCGCAGTGACGTTGGCTGCGTTCACGGTCGGCGCGGTGTCGACAAACGCCTTTGCCGTAAACTGAGTCCAGGCGCCCCAAACCGTGCCGTCATTGGCGCGAACGTAAAGGGTATCGGTCGAACCGCTTGGACCGAAGACGTAGCTCACCTGCGACAGGTTGGCCGCCCCAATATCGATCTCGGCATTGGTCGCCTGCGCGACGCCGTTGACGACCCAATGTCCGTTACCTTGGGTGTCCCAGAACGCATATTGGGTGATGGGATCGCCATCGGCGTCCGTGACCGAGAACAGGCTGGAGGCGAGCGCAGAGCTCTCGCCAAAGATTGCCGTTACATTGGGTGCTGACGTGACCGGTGCGACATCGGCACGCGCCGTGACCAGCGTGCCGCTGCCGGAATCCGCGCCGACGCTGAACCGCACGCCAGGCGTCGCATCAAGCTGCACATCGAACGAGGAAGCCCCCTCCGTGACATGCAGGACATTGCCCGGAAGCAAGGTTGCCGACCCGCCGGATACGAAACTGAGGCCTGCGAGATCGATGCTGTCGCCCAGCACCAGCCCGCTGACGGTGGTGCCGGCCAAAGACGTGCCGTCGATCTTGAGCTGCCCGCCGGACCCGCTGAAGGTGATGCCGCTCGCGAGGCTTCCCGCCTGCAATTCGACCACGCCGCCGGAGATCGTCACCGCCCCTGCGGAGCCGCCGGAAGATACAATCTCACTGCCACCAGCGAACACGAAGACGTTGCTCGTCGTCGTGCCTGCAAGATTGAGCACGCCACCGCTCGACACCCCGATGTTGTGCGCCGTGCCTCCGGACGCAACGTTCAGCACACCGCCGCTGGACACCGCCAGGTGATCCAGTGCACCGCCCGAAAATACGTTGACCGTGCCGCCGGAGATACCCGTCCCGGAGCCCGCCGCGCCGGTGACGACGCCGCCCGAGAAGACATTCTCGACGCCGCCGGCATAGACGCCGACCATGCTAAGCACGGTGCCCGACACGTTGAATGTGCCGCCGCTCGAAACACCGACATACGACGCCGAGCCACCGGCGAGAATGTTCAATATGCCGCCAGAGGTAACGCCCGTGCCGGAGCCGATGGCTCCGGAGATCGACCCGCCGGACAGCACGTTCTCGACGCCGCCGTTGTTGACGGTGACATTCCTCAGCACATTGCCCGCAACATTGAAGGTGCCGCCGCTCGACACGCCGACAAAGGCGGCCGTGGCGCCGGCCGACAGGTTCAACGTACCGCCCGAAACTCCCGTCCCCGATCCGCTCGCTCCCGAGATCGATCCACCGGACAGAACGTTCTCGACGCCGCCGGCGTAGACACCGGTGTTGCTCAGTACCTTGCCTGCGACATTGAAAATGCCGCCGCTCGACACGCCGACGTGCGTGGCCGAACCACCGGCCAGGACGTTCACGGTACCGCCGGCGAAAATGACGGTCGCCGCACTCGATGCGCCGGAGATGAACCCGCCGGACAGCACGTTCTCGGTACCGCCGCTCGACACCAGCGTATTGCTGATGATCGTGCCTGCAACATTCAGGGTGCCGCTCGACACCGTAAGGTCGTGGGCCGTGCCACCAGCCGAGACATTCAGAGTGCCGCTCGAAACTGTCAGATGATCCAGCGCACCGCCCGAAAGGACGTTGACGGTGCCGCCGGACACGCCCGTCCCGGAGCCCGGGACACCGGTGACGACACCACCCGAGAGAACATTCTCGACGCCGCCGTCATAGACGCCGACATTGCCGAGCACGGTGCCGGCCACGTTGAACGTACCGCCACTCGACACACCGACGTGAGCGGCCGAACCACCGGCAAGAAGGTTCAATGTGCCGAGCACTCCGGTCCCGGAGCCCGTGGCTCCGGAGATCAATCCGCCGGACAGCACATTCTCGATACCGCCGCTCGATACCAGCGTGTTGCTGGTGATCGTGCCTGCGACATTCACGGTGCCGCCGCTCGACACCGCAATGTTGTGTGCCGTACCACCAGCGGAGACGTTCAGAGTGCCACTCGAAACCGTGAGGTGATCCAGTGCACCGCCCGAAAGCACGTTGACGGTACCGCCGGATATCCCCGTCCCGGAGCCCGTCACGCCGGTGACAACGCCACCCGAGAGAACGTTTTCGACGCCGCCGTCCCAAACCGCCACCCTGCTGAGCACGGTGCCCGCCACGTTGAAGATGCCGCCGCTCGACACCCCAACGAACGCCGCCGAGCCGCCGGCCTGAACATTCAAGGTGCCGATAACTCCGGTCCCCGAGCTGACGTCTCCGGTGATCAATCCACCGGACTGCACGTTCTCGACACCGCCGGCAAACACCATCCCATTGCTGAGCACGGTGCCCGCCACATTGAACGTGCCGCCGCTCGACACGCCGACAAAGACCGCCGAGCCACCGGCCAGAAGGTTCAGCGTACCGCCAGAAATGCCGGTCCCCGACCCACTAGCTCCGCTAATCAGTCCGCCGGACAGCACGGTCTCGACGCCGCCCGCCAGGATGCCTGTATTGCTGGTGATGGTGCCCCCGACGCTGAGCACACCGCCGGACGAAACCAGGATGTGATCGGCAGTGCCGCCGGCTTCGACGATGACCCGCCCGGCATCGCCGACACCCGTCGCCGAACCACCGGCGAGAATGTCAAGCAGACCGCCGCCCGAAACTTGCACGCCCGACGCGAGACCTCCCGACGAAACGGTTTCGACGCCTCCGCTGAGCACGAATTGATTGGTGACGATGCCGCTGTCGTTCAGCGCACCGCTGGCATAGACGAACATCGCGGTCGCCGTGCCGCCCGTCTGCACGTTCACCGTGCCGCCGGAGATCGCGGTGCCAAAGCCTCCGGACACACCCTGGACCACGCCGCCCGACAGCACGTTCTCGACGCCGCCGCTATACACGCCGACAGAGCTCAGCACCGTACCGGCGACGTTGAAGATACCGCCGCTCGACACACCCACATAGGACGCAAAGCCGCCAGCCGAAAGGTTCAACGTACCGCCCGAAACGCCGGTCCCGGCTCCGATCGCTCCGGAGATCGACCCGCCCGACAGGATGTTCTCGATACCGCCGCTCGAGACCAGCGTGTTGCTGGTGATCGCGCCTGCAACATTCATGGTGCCGCCGCCCGACACCGTAATGTTATGCGCCGTACCGCCAGCGGAGACGTTCAGCGTGCCGCTCGAAACCGTCAGGTGATCCAGTGAAGCGCCCGCAAGGACGTTGACGGTACCGCCGGATATGCCGGTCCCCGAGCCGGTCACGCCGGTGACGACACCACCGGAGAACACGTTCTCGACACCGCCGTCGTAGACGGACACATTGCTGAGCACGGTGCCCGATACGTTGAACGTGCCGCCGCTCGAAACACCGACGAACGCCGCAGAGCCACCGGCCAAAACGTTCAGGATGCCGCCGGCGGAAACGCCGGTGCCTGAGCTGATCGCCCCCGAAATGAGACCGCCCGACAGTACGTTTTCGACACCGCCGCTACGGACCCCGATCATGCTGAGCGTCGTGCCGGCTACGTTGAAGACGCCGCCACTCGAAACCGACAGGTATGAAGCCGAGCCGCCTGCCAGAACATTGACGGTGCCGCCGGAAATGCCGGTCCCCGAGCCGATGGCTCCGGAGATGAACCCGCCGGCCTCGATGTTCTCGACGCCGCCGGTGAACACCGCGGTGAAGCTGTTGACGGTCCCCGCCACGTTGAGCGTGCCGCCACTCGAGACGGCGAAGCGATCGCCCGCGCCGCCCGCGCCGACGACGGCACTGCCGCCGCTGGAAATCGTGGTCCCTACCGCGTAGCCGCCGGCATCGACCAGGAGTTGGCCGCCGCTCAGCGTCGTCGAGGCTGCCGAGCCTCCGCTGAGGACCTCGAGCGTATTGCCGCCCGTTTCGATCAATCCTGAGCTGGTAACACCCGAGCTTACAACAGTGGTGCTCATGGCAGCGCTCCCCCAAAAAAATGTCAGTTCTTGAAATAGGCTAGAGCTTGAATCCGGGAATCGTTCTGATCACCGACTTCACATGGTCCACGGTGATCAGTCTTGTGCATTCGAACTGACGCGGCGTCCCCTTGTGGCGGGGACACCAGAAAAAATCCTTGTGGTCGAATCGAACGGCCGGATCGTTCCAGCAGCTGTTGCAGGCGTGATAGTTGATCACGCGGTAGGGCGTAGCAAATTCATTTGTCGGATGCGTGAAGCCCGCGATCATCACGACCGGGGTGCCGACCGCCCAGGCCAGCCAAGCAAGCCCGCTGGAAAGGCCGATGAAAAAGTCCGCATGGTTGAGCAGATTCGCCCGCTCCTGAATCGGGCGGTCACCGGTCCAGTCCTCCGCGCCGTTCGGAATGTGATTCCATACCAGCTCGTGGCCGTGCGTCGGCTTCTGATCGATGCAGATCACGCGATAGCCGGCCTGCTTGAGAAAGCCGGTCAGCTCGCGCCAGCCGTTGGGGTTATTCCAGTACTTGCACTGCGTCGTGCTCTGCACCGCAATGCAAACGTAAGGCTCGGGGATGGGCCTTTGATCATCTGCCAGCGAGATGCGTGGCGCCACCTCGGTCGGATCGACACCGAGGATGTATCCGGCGGTGCGGTGCAGCCCCACGAAGCGGAAGTCGCACGGCTGGTAGACGAAATTCTTGTCGTCGAAAAACAATCCGACGCTGTACGTGGCGTAATATCGGTCGGTTTGGATTTCCTCATGCGTGACGAAGTTGATCTCCGGATACGCATCGCGAAACAGCGGAATCAGCTTCTCCGCCATTGCGCAGGTCAGCCTGCAATTGTGAGCTTTCCTGAACTTCTCCACATAGGGAAACCAGCCGATCGTGTCGCCCAGGGTGCCGACCGGAAGCTGGATCAGGACGTGACGATCCGTCGCGTTGTACTCATGCGAGAAGATGACATCCTCGCCCTGCAAGACCTCGATACGGAAACGAATGTAGTAGCGCTTTGAGCTGTTGACGCGTCCGCCCGCGAACTGCGTCTCAAACAGAACATTGCCGGTCTCGGCGTCCCAAAGACGCACGCGCCAAGGGCCTTCGGCTTCGGGACAAACGACTCGAGCGCCGTCGTTGAAGTCGAATCGCAGTCCTTTGGGACCGACTTGCGTGGGCAGTTCGGCGGCCGCCGGATAGGCACGCTTGGGCGTTTCGGCATCCGGCGCAACCGCTTCCGACTTGGCAGGTACGCCGTCGGTCGACCGATCAACGATGACTTTGGGTTGGTCGGCCACATGGTCAATCGGACGCTTCAGCCCGATCGCCGGCGCGACGGCAATCGCATTCACGAATATCCCCTGCCCTAAAAATATAAAGACCGCTAAAAATGCGGGCAGAAGGTAAGCGAGATTGACAACCGCGTCAACGGACGAAAGCTTTAGCGAGTACCCCCTTGCAGCCGCTCGTCCCGGACCGGCAGAAACAAAGAAACTGAATCGATGAGCCGCAATCCCAGCAAGGTCCCGTTTGTGATCGCAGCGTCGGCGCATGGCCCGCTGATCG
The DNA here is from genome assembly GCF_038957035.1 of Bradyrhizobium sp. B097. Taxonomy (NCBI): domain Bacteria; kingdom Pseudomonadati; phylum Pseudomonadota; class Alphaproteobacteria; order Hyphomicrobiales; family Nitrobacteraceae; genus Bradyrhizobium; species Bradyrhizobium sp. B097. Next base: position 1,224,524 of record NZ_CP152412.1, on the reverse strand, counting down.
TCAACCGGCTGGACTACCACACCGCGGGCGATCACACCTTTGGCGTTGGGATTCAGATTCTCGAGCACGGCGCGTTCGACGTCACAGAAATCGAGCTGACCAAGGGTCTTCTTGCACTGCGAAGAACCTACCGAGGGGACGGCGTGGTGGCCATCGACTGCGGGGCGAACATCGGCGTTCACACCATCGAATGGTCCAAGCACATGGACGGCTGGGGTTCAATCCTTGCCATCGAGGCGCAGGAGCGGGTCTACTACGCGCTTGCCGGCAACATCGCCATCAACAACTGCTTCAACGCGCGGGCGATGCACGCGGTGATTTCGTCGGAAACCGGCAAGACCTGGGTGCCGACCTTAAGCCATCAGGAGCCCGCCAGCTTCGGAAGTCTGGAGGTGACGCAACGCCCCGGCACCGAGCAGATCGGCCAGAAGATCGATTATTCCGAGGCCAAAGGCTCTGAGACGACGATGATCACCCTGGACTCCCTGAATCTGAGCCGCTGCGATCTGATCAAGATCGACGTCGAAGGGATGGAGTTGAAGGTGCTGGAAGGAGCCAGCGCCACGATCCGGCAACATCAACCCGTCATTCATGCGGAATTCATCAAGACCGACAAGGCCGCACTGGTTCGCAAGCTGAACGATCATGGATACCGGACCTACGACGCGGGGCAAAACTGCCTTGCGATCCATGAATCCGACCCGACCCTGAGCCACGTCGAATCGCGAACCACGTCATGACGGCCTGACCGCCGAATTCCTTCACCGCTCGCGGAGAGCATCCTTCCGGTAGCGCACGATCGGCGACAGCAAATAGCTCATGACGCTGCGGGCGCCCGTCCTGATCTCGACAGTCACGGTCATTCCCGGCGAAAGATTGATCTCCTTGTCATCGACGACCATCTTGGTCCGGTCGATCGAGACATGCGCGACATACACCGGCCCCTGCCCCTTTGGCTCGCTGCTTTCGTCCGGCGCTCCGCCATTGGGCTCGCGGGCCGGATCCCGCGCCTTGTCGCGGGAGACGGAATCGGGCGAGACGCTGACGATCTTGCCGTGCAGCAGGCCGTAGCGCGTGAAGTTGAAGGTATCGACCTTGATTTCGGCGTCCTGGCCCGGGTGCACGAAGCCGATATCGCGATTTGAAACCATCGCTTCGATTTCAATCAGATTGTCGCTGGGTACGACGACCGCGAGCGTCTGGGCGGGAGTGACGACACCGCCGACAGTGTGCACCGCCAATTGCTGCACCACGCCATCGATGGGGGCTGCAAGTTTCTGAAGGTTGGTCCGGTGCTCGGCTTTGGACACCTCGTCCTTGAGGCTGCCGGCCTTCTGCGTCGCCTTGGCCAGATCATCGTACAGGCGGTGGCGGTATTCCGAGACAAGCTTGGCGCGCGTCTCTTCGAGCGCGGCGACGGCCGCGTTGGCCTCCTGGAGCTTGCTCCGCTGCACCAGGATGTCCTGCTGCATCCCGACGAGCTCCTGGAGCTCCTGCAGATATTGCAGCTTTGAACCGTACTCCCGGTCCGCCAGGTACTTGCGAACCCCGACGCGCTCCTGCAGCACCGGCAGCAAAGCTTCAATCTTCGCGATGCTGGCGTCGATCGTCCTGGTCTCCGCGACCTTCTGCAGGCGTTGCCGATCCAGTTCGGACAATTTGGCGCGCTGCTCGGAATCCTGACTGCGCAAGTACTCCAGATGCATTTGAATCAAGGCGGGCGGCGTGTCGTCCGGCACGCCCTCAAGCGCGTCGGTATTTCCGTCAAGCGCCGAACGGGTGCGTGAGATATCCAGCAGTGCCGAGAGAAGATCGTTCTTCAGATGCTGAAGCTCCGCCTGATTGCTGGTCGGATCCAGCTCGATCAGAATCTCGCCGGCCTTGACGGTTTGGCCGTCGCGGACGTGAATCGCGCGCACCACTCCGATCTCGAGCGGCTGAACCAGCTTCACACGGTCGCCCGGCACGATCTTTCCGGGTGCCGAGGCAACGATGTCGATCTTGCCGAGACCCGCCCACGCCACGGCGCAGCAGAACAAGGCAGCAAGCAAGCCGGCGGTCAGCCTGGCGGTGGGAGATGGCGGCGTCTCGACGATTTCGAGGGCGGCCGGCAGGAAGGCCAGCTCGTCCCGGGTTTTGCCCCCGACCGCAAGCGCTTCACGAGCCGACTTCATGGATCCCCGCCTGCAACCGGTACAGCGACGCGTATCTTCCGCCTGTGCTGAGCAACTCCTCGTGGGATCCCTGTTCGACGAGCCGGCCGCGATCGATGGTGATGATCCGATCGGTGCGCCTGACGGCGGACAGGCGATGTGCAATGACGAAAACCGTTCGTCCCTTCACGATCCGGTTCATATTGTCTTGAATGACTCTTTCGCTTTCGTAGTCGAGCGAACTCGTCGCTTCGTCGAAGATCAGGATGCGCGGATCGGTGATAAGGGCCCGCGCGATCGCGATGCGTTGCCGCTGCCCTCCCGACAGACTGGAGCCGCGTTCGCCGACGACGGTGTCGTAGCCTTCCGGCAGCTCCAGAATGAATTCGTGCGCTCCCGCAAGCTGAGCCGCGGCGACCACTTTCTCCATCGGAGCGGCCGGGTCGGCGAGCGCGATGTTTTCCCGTACGCTGCGATTGAACAACACGTTTTCCTGCAGGACGACGCCGACCTGGCGACGCAGCCACGCCGGATCGACCATCGCAAGGTCGACCCCGTCGACAAGGACCCTGCCCTTCTCCGGAACGTAAAGCCGCTGAACGAGCTTCGTGAAGGTGCTCTTGCCCGAACCGGACGGACCGACGATGCCGACGACCTGGCCGGCCGGAATGCTGATGTTGATGTCGTGCAGCACTTCGGGTCCATCGACCCGATAGCGGAAGGACACGTGTTCAAGGGTGACCTGCCCCTTGATGGGCGGCGGCACGGCGCGACCGGGGCTGAACGTCTGCTCCGCCGGCGTATTCAGGATGTCGCCGAGCCGCGCGACAGAGAGCCTGGCCTGATGGAAGTCCTGCCAGAGCTGCGCCAGCCGCAGAACCGGCGCGCTCACGCGTGACGAGAACATGTTGAAGGCGATCAGCTCGCCCACCGTGAGGCTTCCGTCGATCACCAGCTTGGCGCCGGCGTAGAGGATCACCGCGGTGACGAGCTTGCTCACGAACTGGACCGATTGGCTCGCGACATTCGCCAGGCTGAGCACGCGGAAGCTGGCCGCCACGTAGCCGGCAAGCTGCTCCTCCCAGCGGCGCTGCATCTGCGGTTCGAGCGCCATGGCCTTGATGGTCTCGACCCCGGTCACGCTCTCGACGAGAAAGGCCTGGTTTTCGGCCCCGCGCTCGAATTTGGTATCCAGCCGCTGACGGAACATCGGCGTCGCGCCGGCCGAGATGCCGACGTAAAGCGGGAAGGACCCAAGCACGATCCAGGTCAGGATCGGCGAGTAGATAAACATTACACCGATGAAAACGACGGTGAAGAACAGGTCTATCACGACCGTCAGCGCGGAGCCGGTCAGGAAGTTGCGAATGTTCTCCAGCTCGCGGACCCGCGCAACCGAGTCGCCGACCCGGCGAGCCTGAAAATAGGCAATGGGCAGCCCGATGAGGTGTCGAAACAAGCGGGCTCCCAGTTCGACATCGATCCGGTTGGTCACGTGGGAGAACAGGTAGGTCCTCAGTATCGCGAGGGCCGTCTCAAAAACCGCGATGCCGATCAACCCCACGACGAGCACGTCGAGTGTGCTGAGTGTGTGATTAACCAGGACCTTGTCGATCACCACCTGAAAGAACAGCGGCGACACCAATGCAAACAGCTGCAAGAAAAAGGAGGCGATCAACACCTCCACGAAATGGTACCGATATTTGTGGATTGCCCCCAGAAACCACGACAGGTCAAAGCGGCGTGCAAGATTGACCAGTCCCGCCCGCCGGCTCACCAGGATCAGCTTGCCGGTCCACACCGCTTCCAGTTCGGCCCTCGTGATCAACTCCGGGCGCTCTGACAGAGGCGATTGAACGAGGATCTTGTCTGCGCCCACCTTGGCGAGGATCAGATGGCCGCCGTCGCGCAACAGCGCGATGGCAGGAAGCGGGACCTTCTCGAGCCTTAACCAGTTGGTGCTCAGCTCGCGAGCCTTGACGCCGGTCGAGCGCGCGTACCGCAGCATCTCCGGCGTTCCGAACGGGCCGTTGCCGACTTGATGACGAATCTGGTCGACATCGGCCGGGAGGCCGTGAAAACGCAGCAGCATCGCGAGCCCAACTATCCCGCTGTCTGCTGTCGTACCGCTCCGCGTTTCAATCATCTCGCGATTTAATCTGCTCAGTAGCTGAAAATAATTGCAGTCGAAGGTGAGCCGAGATTGCCGTGAGCGCGCCCCGCCCCCGCCCGTCGGCCTCGCGATCAGCGCAAACTGGCTATTCGCAACGAAACGACAGAGCAGCAAATGAATATGACAGTTAGAGTACTATGGCTCTTCGGCGAGATGCAATTGGCGTTATCAACGGCCAAGCCGAATTCGCGAGCAACATCATGCCGATCATGGAGTCCATCGCGGAACCATTCGGAAAGCCGAACCAGGCTCCGTAGTCTTACGGATCGCGGCACGCGATATGGCTGTCACCGGGATCGAAGGGATGATCGCGTCGGCCTTATCGCGTATAAGGGGGTCATGCCCTTCCGATCTTGCAGCATGCAAGAATAGCCAGGGCCTCGGTGCCATGCTCCAAGCCTATCGCGCCCGAGGCGCTGGAGATGAACAGCCTCACGTGCGGTTTGTCCGGTGCCGGCCGTTTGGCGCCTGTTGACTACGCCGTGACTGGTCAGCATGAATACTACTGATTGTTGCTACGCTACCATAGATTGAAGGCCCGACCAAGATGACTTGGAATTATTCCGTAACATTAAACGATTCATCGAACGTAGGCGGATCTGCCGACACGTCTCTCGTTTACGATCTCGAGCAGGCCCTCAATATTTGGCAGCGATATATCCTGGGCATCGGCACCGTGGCGGTGTCCCTCAACATCCTGCCCACCGCCGTCGGCCGCGCCGACGGCGGGCCTACCTCGAGCTACTACATCGGCACGAATGGCGGGCTCGCGGTGTATGAGCCGTCAAGCCAGTACGAGCTGACCACCGGACAGCACGTGCCTGGAACGACAAGCGACATCACCATCAACATCGATCCCGGCTACTTCCAGTACATCGACCTCGACTACGGCCTGAGCTGGTCCAGTCAGGTGCCTGGAAACGTGATCAATCCGATCAACGTTTTTCTGCATGAGCTCATGCACGGCTTCGGCATGACGGGCTGGTACGACCAGAGCGGCCAGTTGCCCGGCGCATACGAGTCCACGTTCGACACCCTGATTCAAAAGACCGCAACCGGCGCCAACTTTGTTGGTGCGAATGCCGAGGCCGCTTACGGCGGCCCGGTACCGTTGACCACCAACAGCACCACCCAGAACTACTACCATTTCGGCAACCAGCAATCCGACCTCTACGCCACCCCGTCGACCGTGAAGGATCCACTTACGCTGGACCTGATGAACGGGATCGTCTTCTACGCCAATTACCAGTACGCGATCTCCAACCTGGACATCGGAGTTCTGAAGGACCTCGGATACAGCATCCGGACGACACCTGTCGTAACCGCCAGCGATCAGTCCGCCGCCCGAAATCAGATCTATGCGGCCTCATCCTTGTTCTCGGTGAACATGGCCACGGGCGATTCCATCACCGAATATTCCTTCTGGGACACCAATGGCAACGGTCACTGGACGGTGGGAGGAACAGTCCAGGGCACCAACACCGAGATCGACATCAGCGCGTCGCAATTGGCCCAAGCGAGTTACCAGGCCGGCCCCGGCTCGGACACGCTGTGGGTGAGAGCCTTCGATGGCTATTTGTGGAGCGACTGGAAATCCTTCGTGATTTCTCCGGCTGATCATGCGCCCCTGGTCACGGCAACCAACGTGACCGGGTCGCACGGGCAGCTCTCGGCAACTGGATCCTCACTGTTCTCAGCCAGCGACGCGGATGGCGACAGCATCACCAAGTATGCATTCTGGGACACCGAGGGCCACGGGCACTGGGCGATCAATGGTGCCACACAAGCCACCAACGCCGAGATCGACGTCGCGGCCGCCAGCCTCTCGCAAGTGAGCTATGTGTTCGGTGCGGCCCCGGACACGCTCTGGGTACGGGCCTATGACGGATATCTCTGGGGAGCATGGGTCCCGTTCACGGCCACGCCAACTCCGGATCATGCTCCGGTTGCTTCGGCTTCCGGCTTCACGGCAGCACACGGGCAAATGTCGGTCGCGGCTTCGAGCCTGTTCAGCGCCACCGATCCGGATAGCGATACGATCACCCAATACGCACTCTGGGACAGCAACGGAAACGGCGCCTGGGTGGTGAATGGCGCCGTTCAGGCCACCGATGCGGAGATCGACATCACTGCCGCGCAGCTTGCACAGACCACCTACCAATTCGGTTCAGCTCCGGACCAGCTCTGGGTCAGGGCTTACGATGGAACGCTGTGGGGAGCATGGGTCCCGTTCACGGTCACGCCAGGCCCGGATCATGCGCCGGCCGTGAGCGCAACCGACTCTTCGGCGACCCACGGCCAGGATATCGCCGCATCCAGTCTCTTCAGCGCGACCGACGGCGATGGCGACACGATCACCGCCTATCAGGTTTGGGATTCAACGAGCGATCCCGCCAGCGGCCACTGGGTGGTCGGCGGAGTGGCGCAGGCCACCAACATCGCCATCGATGTGACGCCCGCTCAATTGACGAGCACCTCGTTTCAATCGGGCTCCGGATCGGATGACCTGTGGGCGCGAGCCAATGACGGCATCACATGGGGAGCCTGGAAGGAATTCCACGTCAACGCGCCGATCGACCATGCGCCCGTGGTGAGCGCATCGGACATGACCGCAACGCACGGTCAGGACATCGCCGCGTCGAGCCTGTTCTCGGTCAGCGACGCCGACAACGATACGTTCACCCATTATCAGTTCTGGGACTCGACCGCCGATCCTGCCAGCGGGCATTGGGTGGTCGGCGGCGTGGCGCAGGCCGCCAACATCGCCATCGATGTTACGCCCACCCAATTGACGAATGCCTCGTTCCAGAGCGGTTCGGGCTCCGACGATCTCTGGGTGCGAGCCTTCGATGGCATGACTTGGAGCAACTGGAAGGAGTTTCACGTCAACGCGCCAGCCGACAACCTTCCGATCGTATCGGCCACCGACTATTCCGCGAGCCACGGCCAGGATATCGCGGCCTCCGCGCTGTTCTCGGCCACCGACGCGGATGGAGACACTATCGCCAACTATCAGCTGTGGGATTCGACGTCTGATCCCAGCAGCGGGCACTGGGTGGTCGGGGGAGTAGCTCAGGGCACCAATGTTGCAATCGATGTGACGGCAGCCCAGCTCTCGACCACAAGCTTTCAGAGCGGCTCCGGTTCAGACGATCTCTGGGCGAGGGCCTATGACGGCTTCGCCTGGGGACCGTGGAAGGAATTTCACGTCACCGCACCGATTGACCATGCTCCGGTCGTCTCCGCATCCGACTTCCACGCGACCGCCAACCAGAGCGTGGCCGCAACGAGCCTGTTCTCGGTCTCGGATGCCGACGGGGACAGCATGAGCCAGTATCAATTGTGGGATTCGACGGCGTCGGCAAGCAGCGGCCACTGGAGCATCGGCGGCAATGCGCAGCCCACCAACACCGCAATCAACGTCAGTGCGGCCCAGCTCGCCAGCACGACTTTCGATGGCGGCACCGTGTCTGACGACCTCTGGGTTCGCGCCAACGACGGCATGATCTGGAGCGCCTGGCAGGAATTTCATTTCATCGTCTAGGACGCGCGCCGGGTTGGGGGACGCAGTGATCCGCACCCGGGCAATCGGCAACGTGAGCGCGAATCCATCTCAAAACAAAAATGGCCCGCGCGATGCGGGCCATTTTATCGGAACCGGTTGGTCCGAACTTGGTTGCGGGGACCTGCAACCATCTCAAATTGCGAAACAATCCCCTGCTTCCTTCGACCCTGGCAGTGGGGGCTCTGGCGTTGAAGAACGGGCTCTTTCGTGCAGCGGCCTAAAAATGCTCTCGGGGCCAAGATCATCGATCGCAGGATGTCCTGCCGACGCAGAACCGTTGCCCTGCGAAGGCACGCGTCAAGCCGGCTGGTGTGAAAGTGACGAAGAAAGAGTGTTGGACTACAAACGCTTGCGCGAGCGCCCGTGAGGATTAGGCTTCCCAACTGCCGACGCACTGCAACTGCGGCTGGAAGAAGGCCTACTGAAGCGCCTGGTCAATGCGAACAACAACTCATTCAACACCGACTTGGCACAAGCTCTCAAACAATCTCGCAACGGCTTCTGCGCCCGGGTCGGCATGTCCTTGCAGCTGTTCCGCGCTGATGTAGGTGGCTCTTCCAGCATGCGCCCTGGACATGGTGGCCGTCCGGTTCGCCCCCTCTCTTGCTGCGCGGGCTGCATAGGCCAACCCCCGTGGCAAGGCATCAAGGCCGGGCAGCAGCGCGTCGATCATGGTTCGGTCACCCGGTTGCGCGCCACCCACATCCTGCATCCTTGCCAATCCAACCTTCAGCGCACCCATCAGGCTGTGCCCGCTTGATGCCGCATCCCCTGCGGCAGCGAAGAAGATCGCGAGCAGGACCCCCGAAGAGCCGCCCATGGTCTGGCTGAGTTCTTGCCCCAGCGCGCGACAGAGTTGCGTGGGGTCCGACAGCGGAAGCAGACCAATGTTTTGGATCAAGGCTCGCGCCGCCCTGGCCAGGGTTGTTCCGGTATCGCCGTCTCCCGCTCTTGTATCGAGCGCATTCAGATCGGCCTCAGCCGCGATCAGCGCCTTGCAACACCGGATGAGGAGTGCCTCGGTTGCTGGATCGGCGGATGGCGTTGGACGCAGGGGAGCCAACCCATCGGGCAACGGCACGATGCGGGGCGCCGTGAAAGGCTTAAGCCCCGGCCAGGTACGCAGTGGCGTTTCCGTGGTCAGCAGCTTTTCGTCCTCAGTGTTCAGCGAATAGAGCGTCAGCGAAAAGCCGTGCATGTCCAGTGCCGTCATCATCGAGGCAGGACCGACGATATGGGAAATCGCGGGTCCGATGGCGGACTGCCGCAACTCTCCGGCAAGGATGGACATTTCAAGCTCGGTCGTAGAGCCGAGGTTGTTCAGGAGCGCTGCGTAGCTGCTGCTGCCGTTCATTCTTGGGAGGAGCTTTGCAGCAGCATCCGCCATAGCCTGACGTGCGCCAAGATACGGGATGTGCGAAGCGCCGGCTTCGCCGTGGATGCCAAGCCCCAGTTCGATCTCTCCCGGGCGGATTCGGTTTTCCTTGCGCGAACCGGGCACCGTGCAGGTATCCAGCGACATGCCGATGCTCATGACATTGGAGGCCGCCCGGCGTGCTGCTGCAGTCACGGCATCCAGGTCGCCTCCGCGCTCGGACACCGCGCCGGCAAGCTTGTGCACGAAGAGAGTTCCAGCGACGCCGCGAGGACGGCTGATGTCCGGGATGGCGATATCGTCTTGGACGATGACCATGTTGACTTTCTTGCCGAGGGCCCGAGCCCGTTCAGCGGCAAGACCGAAGTTCAGCCTGTCGCCGGTGTAGTTCTTGACGATCAGGACACAGCCGGCATGTCCGGTCACAGCAAGGATTCCTGCCAGGACCGCCTCGACGGATGGAGAGGCAAAGATGTCGCCGCAGACTGCCGCCGTCAGCATGCCCGGGCCGACAAAGCCTGCATGTGCTGGTTCATGCCCCGCCCCGCCGCCGGAGATCACCGCCACACGGGATCCGTCCCAATCCGACCGAGCGACGACCCGGATGAACGGATACCCGCTCAACCTGACGAGTTGTCCACCGGAAGCGGCGACAAGGCCGTCGATCGCCTCTTGAACAATGTCTTCCTTGGAATTGATGAACTGCGCCATTCTGATCGTCTCTTTGTTTGCGACATCAACCCGAATGCAACTCCTCACCGGGCACCGGGAGGTAGGTGCCCGGCGAGGTGGCATGGTTGATGCCTGTTCCCGGTCCTTCACGTGACCGAGATCGCGCCATGCTTCGGTGCGCACGCCGCCAGCGCCGCGGTTCTGTCAGTTGATCACGTTGCTGTAGAACTTCGCTTCGACGTCAGCCATGTCGATCGCCGCGAGTTCCTTGGGCAGCGCATAAGCATCGGCATCGGCATGAACCTTCGCCTTGTCGAAGTCGTTCGCTCCCGCGATGAATTCATTGGTGACATAGCGGGTGGTATCGATGTCGATGCTCGACTGGCCGATGGTCTTGAGTGTCTTGAAGAACTTGTCCCAAGCCGGAATGTTGTGCTCGCCCCAGCCTGCGCGTGCCGCCATATTGCCCTTGAAGGTGCGGTGGATCTGCATGAGGCTTTCCGTGCCTGCTCGCGGACCGTAGTTGGCCTTGGTCGTCGGCAACGCCTTGAACACGATATCGGCGGCGGCGCGCGGGTTGCGGTCGGCGAACTCGCTGCCCATGGCCCAGCCCTTCAGGTACTTCTTCAGGAACTTCAGCCGATCCGGATCCTCCAGATCGGACCGCCGCACGACCAACGAATTCGACGGCAGAGGTGAGCCGCGCATGCCCAGCCAGTAGTCGAAATTGAGACCCTTTGCGCCCAGATCGGCCCTGAGGCCTTCCCAGGCGAGGCAGGCATGCCCCTGTCCGCTGGCAAGCGCAGTTGTCCAGGTCGGCCAGCCCGCCTCCACATAGGTGATCTTCTTGGGATTCACACCGACGGCGGCAAACATTGGGTCGCAGATCGACTGCCAAGCGGCCGACCCCACAAGCACGGTCTTGCCTTCGAGTAGCTTCAGATCCTTGACTCCTTCGCCTTTGCGGAAGGCGACGTTGAAGAGATCGAGACAGCCGCTGCCGAACACCGAGACAAGGTCCATCCCCGCGTTGACCGCAAAGGAAAGAACGCCCGGCGAGGGAAAACCGATATCGGCCTGTTGCACCGCCAGGAATTTCACCACCGCGGTCCCGTCCGAAGGGCCCGGCTCCATAGCGGTCTCTACTCCGAGATCACCGAAGTAGCCCTTCTCCCTGGCGACCCAGTAAGGGTAGTCGTCCATCACCTCGACGGTGCCCCGTGGCGAAATCCAGGTGAAGGGAGACTTGTAGGGCCTGGCCTGGGCCGCGCCCGAGGTCAGCAGTCCGCCGCCGAGAACGGTGGTTGTCACAAGGCCGGTGGCGCTGACTTGCAGCAGCCGCCGACGCGTCATCATTTGGTGAGTCATAGGATCTCCTCCCTCGTTGGTTAGGCCGCGATGTTGGTATGTCCCGGGTCGAGCGCGGCGTTTCGCCCGTTTCTGGTCAGCTTTCCCAGCCGGCCAGCCTTTTCCCGAGCCAGAAGAAAAAGGCGTAGATCGTGATCCCGGTGACAGCGAGGATCACGATGCAAGCAAAGAATTCCGGCATGCGAAGCGTCGAAGAATAGGTTGTCAGGCGGCTGCCAAGCCCGAACCCACCGCCCGACATCTCGGCGCCGACCGCGGTGATCATGCCGAAGATCGCTCCGATCATCAGGCCTACGATTACCATCGGCATGGCCATCGGAATGCGGATCTTTGTGAATATCTGCAGGGTCGATGCTCCGCAGGATCGCGCCAGCGCAATCTTCATCGTGTCGACGCGCCGAAATCCGGTGGCTGCGTTGATCATCACCATCGGACCGGACGCGAGAGCAACGGCGATGATCCTCGGTGTGAATCCGAAGCCGAAGTTCAGGATCAAGAGCGGCACCAGTGCCAGCATCGGCGTGGTCACCAGCAACAGGATGTACGGCGTGATCACCTTTTCCACGAACGGAAATTGCGTGATGACCGCAGCCAGGACCAACCCGATCGACGCTCCGATGGCATAGCCTGCCAACAGTTCGATGAGCGTGTAGGAATAGTGTTCGCAGATGGTCGAGATTTCGTGCGAGAAGAACACGCTGGCGATAGCCGATGGAGTGGGCAGAATGTATTGCGGCACGCCAAACAGGCGCAAAAGCAGCTCTCCGCCACCGACGACAAGCAGAGCCACAGCGATGATCGCGGCCACTTCCTTGACCCCTTGGTCACCAAGTCCGCTGGCAATTCCTGTTGCACCCGCGATGCCCGAACCGGTCTGAGTTGTCTGGCTCATGGTGTTGCCCTCATCTCGCCGCAGCAACCGCAAGCCTGGCCGGCGGCTGGTGCTGGATGTCGTGCTTGATCATGTTGACGAGTTCGAAGAACTCGCGCGTTTCCATCAGGTCCAGCGACCGTGGCCGCGGAAATGGAATGTCCACCATTCGCGCGATCTGACCGGGGCGGGCGCTCATGATGTAGACCTTGTCGGCCAGAAACACCGCCTCAGCGATGGAATGGGTAATCAGCATCACCGTCTTGCGGGATTCCAGCCAGATCTCCTCGACCAGCTTGTTCATCTCGTCGCGGGTGAAAGCGTCAAGCGCCCCGAAGGGCTCGTCCATCAAAAGAACCGTGGGATCACTGGCCAGCGCGCGCACGATGGACGCGCGCTGCTGCATGCCTCCGGACAGTTCGCGGGGCATCTTGTCGCCGAAACCGCCCAGCCCCACACGCTGCAGGAATGTATCGATCCGCGCGGTATCCGGGCGATGTCCCCGGATCTCGAACGGAAGCTCGATGTTCTTGCGGATCGTCCGCCAAGGCAGAAGGTTTGCCTCCTGAAACATCATCCCGATGCTGGGATGTGGGCCGGTAATCCATTCCTCGCCAAGAGCGATGGCGCCGGAGGTTAGCTTGTGCAATCCTGCGATCGACCATAGCAGCGTGGTCTTGCCGCAACCGGAGGGTCCAACGACCGAGATGAACTCGCCCGGCCGCACCGTCAGATCGACGTCCTTCAGGGCATGAACTTCGCCCGATTGGGTCGTGTAGGTCTTGGTGGCAGCTCTGACGTTGAGAGCCTTGCTCTTGATCTGTTGCATCTTGAACGCGTCCTCCGGCGCGGTCGTCGGGGCATGCCCCTCCGTTCCCCGGCGCCACAGCACTCGGGGGCGGTCAAAATTGATTTTGGAAGTCGTCAGGTGGCTAGCAGTTCATTCAGATGGCGGTCCACCTGCTCCATGTATCCCGGCTCGAACCCATTCAGGCCCATGTGACCCTCAGGGGACTGGATCACCCGAAACAGAGCGCCCCGCACAAGGCGACAGTCGGCCTCGCATTCCTGCGGGGGGAAGAAACTGTCATGACTGATGGGCATGACCATTGTCCTTGCCTTGACCTGAGCCAGCGCTCGAGCAAGATCGCCCCCTGCGTGCCGCGACACGTCAGCCCGCTGCCATTTGTGCATCTCACACAATAGGACATTGGGATCCATCGGCTCGAAATAGGCCTTCATCACGCCGTTGATGAAATCGTCAAGCGACGACATGCCAACGACGCTGCGCCAACGTTCTTCTTGGTAGAACTGCGTAGACCAGCCGAGTGTCGCCACGATCCGCGCCATCCGGTCCATGCCCTCGCGCACGACGAGGCCCGAGGCGTACCAGCCGCCGTTCCAGCAGGGGTCGGACGTGATCGCCTCTTTGAGAGTTTCGACAAAGACCTGCTGGTGCAGCGAAATACGGGCCGTCGCAGCTATCGGCGCCGCCCGTTCAACCATCAGCGGATAGGCGACCGCCCATTCATAGACCTGCTGCCCGCCCATCGACCCGCCGACCACAAGCACCAGCCGTTCGATTCCGAACAGGTCTGTCAACATCTGGTGCTGCGCGCGGACATCGTCGCCAATTGTAAGCTTCGGAAACTTCGCCATCGCCTGTGGCGCGGGGGTGTTCTGTGGCGACGACGACACGCCGCTGCCAAGCTGATCCACAATGACAATGAAGTATCGGTCCGGATCAAGCGCGTGGCTCTGGCCGACATATACGTCCTGCATCACCTTGCCGGTTCCCGAGAACCAGGTTGTCACCAGAATGGCGTTGGATTTTTCTGCGTTCAGCTTGCCGAAGGTGCGATAGGCCAGCTTTGCGCCACGCAGCGTTTCGCCGCTTTCAAGGATGAGGTTGCCGAGTTCGTAAAGCTTGAACTCGCCCTGCGTTTCGCGGCCGTAAAACGGGTTCTCGATCATGGCGCCACTCAGTTCAGGCTTTCTGAAACTGCATTAAGGCCCGCTTGCGCGCAGCTTTCGTCCTGGTCCTCGCTGCCGCCGCTGACACCAATCCCGCCGACGACATCGCCCGTCCCGGTCTTTATCGGTAGGCCGCCTGCAAACGCCACAAGGCCAGGAACAAACGCCGCGCCTGGCAATAGGGCGTTCACGCCATCGCGCTTAGCGCCAAAGGACAGATCGGCGAATGCCCGGGTTGGTGCGGCATACAGCGACGACGTGATCGCCTTGTTCTCCGCAATGCCGGTGCAGGCCTTGCAGGCCCCATCCTGTCGCGCGGCGGCGATCAGACGCCCCCCGTCGTCGACCACGACGACATTGACCTTCGCATACCCGGCGGCCGCCTGCGCAGCGAAACAGGCCGCAATCATCTTTTCGGCTGCGCCGTAGGTAAGTATGGGCTTGCCTTTTAAGCCCTCGGCCATGCCGAGCGTTGGCAGGCAAGCCATGAGCATTGTTGCCGCAAGCAATTGCTTGGTCATCTCGTCTCCCCCGCCCTTCGCAAAACCCCCCATCTGAGATGGTTCAGCGCGGCACGATGATTTGCGTGCAATACGGGTCTACCAAGAGACGTGCGGAGCCATCTATCGCGAAGGTTCGCGATACCGATCAGGATCGGTGAAGCATGGCTTCATCGATCCAACATCTTGGGAATGCTGGTTTTCGTCAGGAGTAGACGTTCGCTCCCCGACGTTGCGAATGTGGTCGGCGCGACGTCCGCTGCTCTTCAGGCCAGCGGCAAGCCGGTCCGCGCCAGCAGGCTGACCAAGGCGGAGGTGCTTGAAACGCCGGTCTTCTGCCGGATGCTTCTGAGCTGATGATCGATAGTGGAAAAGGACCTGCGGCGAATTCTAGCGATTTCCTTGTAGCTCAGGCCCTTCGCGACCAGTCTGGCGACCTCGACTTCTGAATCCGTAAGGGTTGCTAGCCACGCAGTCGCTGAAAGGCTCATGGATAAGGTCAGTGGATAGCTACCCTGCGCCTCTCCATTCCGACTCGTCGGGTCTCGATCGGCAATCTCTTTGGCAACGGCAACGATCGGGCTAAGGACATCGACCACCGTCTGCTCGAAGCAATCATAAAGGCCGGATTCCCAAGGGGCAAAATGCTCGGTCCAGTCGGCGCAGATCAGGCCGTAGCTGCCGCGTCCGGCCCGGAGCGCCCAAGCGAACTTTGATTTCGTCCGCGCCCCCGAAAGCCTCTGCCGCAGTCGCATCGTGATGCGGCTGTCCTGCTTGATATCGGCAAAGATCACCGGGCGGGGATCCAGCCACATCGCCTGCATCGCGGCATCCCGATTGTCGACGGCTTTGCCGCCGAACGAGGGAACATCGTAGCCTGCGTCCTTTGCTTCCGCAAAGCCGGGGAAATAGTCCCTGGCCTCGCGCATTCCGAAACCGGTGTCGACGCGCTGACATCGAAGTTCGGCCCGCAGCCAGTTGGTGGCAATCGACCAGCAGCCCGACAGGTCATCAAGATGAAGAAGCATGTGTGCGGCTAGATCGCGCGCGTGGGCGTAGCGGATTGCACCACGATCAAGAAGCCGGGTGCGCAGCTTCCGCTGCTTTGCAAAGACATCCTCGCGGATATCCTCTGCAAGGGCGGGGGCATGCCACGCTTCCTGGCTTTGTGTGCCCAACAACTCCTCCCGATTCCGACTTCCCATCTCGCGGGCCTACGCCTGGCGAAATTCACGGCAGATGGGCACCGGGCGACAAAACGCCCTTCATTCGATCTTATGCCAGCTCCCTTCTAAGTCAAATCCGGATCGGCCAGTTAAAGATCGGCGGAGTTGTTGGATGGTCTGTGGACAGATGCCTTGATTGAGCTGGATACGCTCCTCGAAGAGGCGGTCGCACCTTTGAATGCAGGGTGGCCAAAACCGCATATTCGGCTGGCGTTCCGAAAAAAGCCCGCACTTGTGGGAAGTGCGGGCCCGGTCATGAAGGTCATGACCAGTTTCGGGAGGAACGTCCCATGCGGGACCACGGAGCGCACGCGGCGCGACCGCGACGCAATTCGCAAATGCAGCTGATGGCAACTGATCCCTTGAGGTTGAGGCACCATCTTGTCTGGCGTGAATGCAGACTACGTTAAGACCTTCTCGCGTTTCGCGGTCGTGGCAAAGATATCCGCTACCTTCCCGGCAAGCGCTCTTCCAAGGTCCGCGTTATTCTTGGCGGTGAAGTGAATTCCATCCACACCGTCGGTTGAGATCACGCTACCAGCATCGAAGAAGTCGACCTTCATGAAGGCGGCGAGCGCACTATACTGATTGGCGAGTTCGATGGTCTTCTCGTGCCCGCCCTCAAACATTCCCTGGAACCACGGGTCCGGCAATTTGGCGAGTGGCGGCGGCGAGACGATGAGCACTTTGGGCGCGGGATAGATGGTGCCGACTCCGCCGCCCGAAGTGAGCACCTGTCCCACCAGCTTCGACATACCGACCGCAATCTCGTAGGGCGTGCGGTGGAAATAGCTCTTGGTATCGTTGGTCCCGAGCATGATGATGGCGAGATCCAGCGGAAGATGACTTGCGAGAGCTGATGGAAGATAGGCTGAACCGTTCAATCGCGGATCAGCCGGATCATCGATCGATGTCGTACGTGCGCTTAACCCCTCCTCGATGATCTCGTAGTCGGGTCCCAGCTTCGCAGCCATGACGCCCGTCCATCGCTCCGCATAGGGAAAACGGGTCGTGGGCGAGCCTTCGGGGACGGCAACCCATCCCCAGGTGAGCGAGTCTCCAAAGCACAGGATACGTTTCGTCATCGGTCCCTCATGAGTTTGATTTGGAACGAACGCCGTAGAAAATCGCGGCGAGAAGGATGATCAGCCCCTGAGCGATGAGCTTGCCTGGCTCCTGCACGCCCATAGTCGTCATGACAACGAACAGAAGGGCGAAGCAGAGGACGCCGACGAACGGGCCCCACACAAGCGCAGGTCGGCCGAAGACCACGCCGCCCAATATGGTCGCCGCGATCGAGTTCATGACGAGCTCGGGTCCGAATCGCACGCTCCCGACCGCGATCGACGACGTCTGAACCAGCGCGGCCACGGCAGACATGAGCCCACAGATCGTGTGCGCAAGCACGACCGTGCGTTCGACGGGCACGCCCGAGAAATGAGCGGATATCGGATTGCTCCCGATCGACCAGACGAATCTGCCGAACACGGATCTGCCGAGAAACGCGCTCATAAGTCCAGCGAGCGCGAACCAGAAGATGACCGGGGCCGGCAGCGTCCAGAACCTTAGGTTATAGAGCTCGCGGAAATACTTCGGCACATCTCCCGGCGGCTTGCCGTTCGCGAGATATTCGACCAATCCGATAAGAATGATGTTCAGCGCGAGCGTCACAATGACGGCGGAGGCTCTGCGCTTGCCCACGAGTAGGCCATTCGCAAGGCCGACCGACAACCCGACACCAAGGCACAGAAGAATGACCAGACAAACGGGCCAGTCGTAAAGAAGGCCGGAAGATATCAGATAGTTGACGAGCAGAATGACACCGCCCGCGGACAGGTCGATGGAGCGCGAGGAGATTACAAGGAGCTGTCCGAGAACGACGATGCCGAGCGGCACGACCTGGCGCGCAAACGTACCGAGGATCGCGACGTTCATCAGGTTGGGCCGCATCGCCCACAGGGTGACAAGGAGCACTGCGAAAACGACATAGGAAGGCGGTACTCGCAAAGCCGCGCGGGACAGATTCGAAAGTCTGTTCATGACCTACAGGCCAATTGTCTTGCGGGGCTGGAGCGAGATCACGGCAAGCAGGATCAGACCTTTCACGATCGTCTGGATGAAGGCCGAGACGTTGAGCAGGTTCATGCCATTTGCGATGACCGCCAGAAGCGCGCAGCCGATGACAGTGCCGTGGAGGCTGCCGATTCCCCCGGCAAGTTGGGTGCCGCCAAGCGCAACGGCGGTGATCGAGTCGACCGCATATTGCGTCCCGATGTTTGGGTCCCCCGAAACGATGCGACCCGCCAGAAAGATGCCGGCCACGGCGGCGAAACAGGAACTCAGGACATAGGCGGCGAGGACATTGCGCTGTTCGGCGATACCGAAGGTACCTGCCGTTTCACCTCCGCCGATCGCGAAGAGGTGCAAACCGAAACGGGAGCCGTGCACCACCTTCCACGCCACCAGTATTGCAACGATCACCCAAATGACCGGCATGTAGATGCCCAAAAGCCGACCGCTCACCAGAGCAAGAATCTCCGGTGGGACCATGCCTCCAGCGGAGGGCCTGACAAACATCGTAACGCCCTGCACAATGCCCATCATGGAGAGGGTTGCGATGATTGGGTGCACTCTGAACGTGGTTACCGAGATCCCGTTCAGGAGGCCGATCGCTGCTGCCGCGAGCATGACCGCGGGCACCGAAACGTAGACCGGGACATTAAGCGACAGAATCCCCGTGGTCAGACTTACGACAGAGCCGACTGATAGATCGAGGCCTCTGACAAGGATCACGATCATCTGTCCGATGCTCACGAGGATGAGCGGCGCCGCCTGTGCGATCAGGTTGAGAATATTCTGTGAGCTCGCGAACTCAGCTGTCGAGAAGGCCAGGCCTGCACAACAGGCTAGAGCGACGATCAACGGGACCGTCCACAACCCGTCCCGTGAGTTTGCTCCTAGAAACATGCGACCAAGTTGGCTCATCGCTGTTGTGTTCCCCTCAACCATGCAGAGCGGCTTCGAGAATGGCGTGCTCGGTAGCCGATTTGGCGGGCATCTCGGCAACCACATGCTTGTCATGGACGACGTACAGCCGGTCGCAAAGCCCAATCAGCTCCAGGGTCTCTCGCGAGAGGACAACGACTGAACCGCCGGCGTTCGCATAGTCGCGAAGGAGCTTGTAGATCTCTGCTTTCGCGCCGACGTCGACACCTCGTGTTGGCTCTTCAATGATCAATATGTCGGCCCCCAGGGCCAGATATCGTCCCAGAAGAACCTTTTGCTGGTTTCCGCCAGAGAGCGCGTTCACCGGCAGCGACGGCCTTGCAGCCTTTATGGAAAGGCTCTTCATCGAGTTTGCAATCACCTCGCGATGAGCCGCAGCCGGCTTCAGTTCAAAATGCCGGCTGTGCAGTCCGATGGTGAGATTGTGCGCGAGCGAGAGATCAAGAAACAAGCCTTCGAGCTTTCTGTCCTCGGGCACAAAGCCGAGGCCTAGCGCCTGCATCTCGCGAATGCCGCGCTCTTCTGAGAGCGGGAAGGCGAACTCGCGTCCTCTGACGGCGACCTTGCCGCCGTGGGGCACGTATTCGCCGACGAGCGACCTGACAAGCTCCCTCTGCCCCTGCCCTTCCAGACCTGCAAGTGCGACGATCTCGCCGCGCCGGAGCACGATTGAACACGGCGTCGCGTCGGGAGTCAGTCGAAGACCGTCGATCGAGAGAACGACCTCGCCCTGCGTTTGATCCGGCCGCGGCGGGAATAGCTCGCTCAGCTCGCGGCCGACCATCATCCCGATCAGCTGCTTGGGACGGATTGACGAGACTGGCACGGTGTCCACGTTGCGACCATCCTTCAGCACGGTGATGGTGTCGCAGACCTTGAATATCTCTTCCATGCGGTGCGAGATGTAGACGACGGCCTTCTGCTGCTTCTTGAGCGACAGAATCTGAGTATTGAGAACTTCGACGTCCGCGGCATTGAGCGCGGCCGTTGGTTCGTCGAGAATGACCACGTCTGCGCGTGCCGAAATGCCGCGGGCGATCTCCACAAACTGCCGCTCCGCGATCGAGAGATTTCCGACGAGGGTCGCTGGATCGAGTTTCAGGCCTAGGCCGTACAAGACCTCCTTCGCTTCCCGCTCCATCCGGGCACTGTCGGTTACGCCGAACCTTGCAACTGGCTCCTTGCCAAGGAACATGTTCTCGGCAATCGACAGATTGGGAAGCAGCGAATGCTCCTGAAACACTGTCGATACACCGGCATCGAGCGCCTTGCGAGGCGAGGCGAAGCGGACGATCCGCCCGTTCTTCCGAATCATGCCGCCGTCAGGCTGAACGACGCCAGCCAAGATCTTCATGAGGGTCGATTTGCCGGCCCCGTTTTCTCCCACGAGCGCGTGAACGGATCCGGGAATCAGTTGAAAATCGACGTTCTCGAGCGCGGCAGTCCCCCCGAAAGATTTCGAGACGGATGTCATCTGGACAAGCGGCTGCATGGTCATCGCTTCGATCCAAGGCGGAATAAGTGGAAGGGGGTGCCGGCGCACCAAATGGGCGCCGGCACCAACGGAGATCAGTGCTTGCCGTAATACTTCTGCAGATCCTGCTCGGTCAGGCTTGTTGGGAACCAGGCATTCGCGCTCAGATCCTTGCGATAATATTTCTTGGCTTTCTCCAAATCCCAGCCTTCGGGCTCATAGATGTAGCGCTTATGGAGTTGCTTGCCCTCGAGCAGAGCGACCGCGGCGCGCACGCCGGCAGCGCCCTGTTCCGGACCATACTCCGGCGAGATGGAAGGGAAACCGAGTTCAATCCACCTGGCAAAGAAGCCGTTGTTGCCTTCACCGGTGATAGGCGGAATCTTTGCGCCATATTGCTGAAAGACATCGACGCAGGCGCGGGTCATATCGGCACCCGATGACCAGATGCCATCGACCTGCGGATCATTCAGATAGAGGGTCTCGCAGACCTGCTTGCCGACGTCATATTGCCACTTGCCGGCATCTTCCGCGATGATCTTGACGTCGGTACCTTTGATCGCTTCCAGAAGCCCCTTGTAGCGGTTGATGTCCTCGGGGTGCGCCGGAAGTCCACGCAAGACCCAGATCTTTCCCTTGCCGCCGAGCTGCTTGACAAGGAAGTCTCCCATCACCTTTCCGAAGTGGACACCTCCGCCCTGGATGTCGACAGTGTATTTGTCTGTCTCGGTTAGGCCGGTGTGGACGATAACGGGAATGCCGGCGGCGACGGCTTTTTCAATGCCGGCATCGGCAGAGGTTGGCGTCAGCGGTGTCACGATGATCGCATCGACCTTTTGCGCAACCAGATCTTCGATGTCGGCGACTTGCTTGGCCTGACTGATATTGGCGTCGAGCAGGATGAATTGACCAACTCGCTTGTCGAGCTTAGCGGCCGCTTCCGCGTCATGCGCCATCTGGACCGTCCAGGTGTTGGCGTTCACGCCAAAATGGCTCATCCCGATCTTCCATGGCCCGTCCTTCTTGAACTGGTTCGGTGCCGTCGTGCGCTCATCGCCCGGCCGTGGCGTGACGCCATTCATCAAGTTGACTTCCTGGGCGCGAACCTGCGTCCAGGCAGTCAACGTCGCGGTGACAAGTCCAATTCCGAGAAGTTTAAGTCCCTGGTGCATGAATCCCTCCTTCAACGCAGTTGAAGCCCCAATTCTCTTCGGTAGGGAAAGCAGAGCGCAGGTCAGCGCGCGTCCGCCGCAGCACGGCGTACGTGGTCGCATCCATTTAAGTTGATGGATCAGCTCCTCTCGACGAAGAGCTTGCCTGTTGGCGTTCTACTCCCTGTGCTGGCGGGCTTTTCAGTCCGCCGCGAGCCTACGATGCACAGCGTCACTCCCGGTGTCAATAGTTATTCAGATTGAATGATCAATTGGTCTGTTGCAGACTCTGGATTGCGGAGACAATGATGGCACCGAAAAAGCACAGGGATTCAGGACGATGCGGGTGCGTTCGGTTCTATGTTTCGGAGACTCCAATACCCACGGCCAAATACCGGGTCGCGGGCCGCTTGAACGCTTCGATCGACACACCCGGTGGCCGGGTGTGCTTCAGGCCGAGCTGGGGCCGAAGTGGTACGTCGTCGAGGAGGGTCTGAGCGGAAGGACGACCGTTCATGACGATCCCATCGAGGGAGCGCACAAGAACGGCCGGACCTATCTGCGCCCGTGCATCCAGAGCCACACCATTCTCGACCTCGTCATCATCATGCTGGGCACCAATGACCTCAAGGTGCGATTCAACAAGCCACCTTCCGAGGTCGCGATGGGAATGGGGTGCCTGATTTACGACATACGAGAATTGGCGCCAGGACCCGGAGGAAGCGTACCCGAGATCATGATCGTTGCACCTCCTCCAATGCTCGACGACATCAAGGAGTGGAAATCAATCTTTGCAGGGGGACCGGAGAAGTCACGACAGCTTGCCCTAGAATTCGAAATCATGGCGGATTCCCTGGGCGTGCATTTCTTCAACGCGGGGGCCATATGCCAATGCGATGAGGCAGACGGATTTCACCTGAACGCCGAGGCGCATCGTGCACTGGGGGCAGCGCTGGCGCAGGAGATCGAGGCGATCGGATGGCCTAGCGAGGCTCCGCGCTGAGTGAAATCGCGCCTGAGTTCTTCAGAGAGGAGCAGTTCCTTGCCTGACATGCGATTTGCGCCACCGAACCCGCTGCGGATTGCAGACCGGGCGAGCGGCCTCAATGCGCCTAGCGTGAGAAGCTACAATGAACGCCTTGTGCTCTCATTGCTGTTGCAGAGCTCTGGAATTTCTCGCCTCGAGATCGGCGAGAAAACCGGTCTTTCCGCACAGACCGTATCTGTCATCGTGCGTTCGCTCGAGCAGGAAGGCCTTGTCTCGAAAGGTGAGGCCCAGCGTGGTCGCGTCGGGCCGCCGACGATTCCCCTCTCCCTCAATCCCGAGGGAGCATTCTCAATCGGCGTGAGCTTCGGCGAGAGCGCGGTCGATATTGCCGTCATCGATTTCGTCGGCGAGGTGCAGCACCACGCTGCGCATCCATATTCGGCCTTGCAGGGATCCGGCGCGCTCGCTGCGAAGATCGAGGAGACTCTCGCGGCGCTTCCGCCATCGAGCCGAACCCGAGTTGCGGGCATCGGACTGGCGGCTCCCAACGAAGCAGGCTCACCACGTCATGTGAGAGACCTCTTGGGGAGCGACCTGCCAAGTCTACAGGCTAGCATTGAGAGCGCTCTTAATCTTTCCGTATACATCCAGGATGACATAACGGCGGCTGCAGGCGGGGAAAGCCTGTTCGGCGTAGCGCGCTCGCTGCCCGATTTTCTCTTCTTTTATCTGGGTTCTCACCTGCACAGCCGACTCGTCCTGAACTATCAAATTCACAGCGGCAGGTTCGGCATGAGTCATGACGTCGGACTGCTGCGCCTGCGCGAGGAATTGAAGCGGCATGGGCTCGTGCTGAGTGACATCGGACGGGAAACCCTGCCGCCGGCTGCCGCAGAGTACTACGCCGAATGGCGTCGCCTGTATTGCCGCCACCTCGTCGGGGCTGTCCGTTCACTCCTGAGCTTTGTCAGTTTCAACTCAGTGGTCATATCAAGTTACGCACCGCCGAAACTCGGGCAGACGCTATGCTCCGAACTTCATGAGGAGGTACCCGAGGTAGACTTCCTCTACGGCGCGAACTCTGTTGCACCAAAGGCTGTGGGAGCAGCCAACCTACCGTATCACTCGCGCTTTATGGTGCAGTAGGAGTTGCATCTGCAGTGACTTTGTGAGGCCTATGCGCGAGACGTAAGCATGCAGCAGCAGACGGAGCACCAATGCTGGAGCTGTGGGTGGGCAACTGCTTCCTGCTGCTGCTCAACGTGCCGCTGGTGCGGTTCTGGCTGTCGGTCTTCAAGATCCCTTACAACGTGCTGTTTCGGTCGATCCTCTTCTTCTGCTGCATCGGCACCTTCAGCATCAACAACAGTCTCCACGACATCTACACGACGGCGGCTTTCGGGCTGATCGGCTACATCCCGATGCGGCTGTCCTTCGATCCGGCACCGCTGATGCTCGGTTTCATCCTAGGGCCCATGCTGGAGGAGTATTTCAGGCGATCGATGATCATCAGCCGTGGCAACTTCCTGACCTTCTTCGAGCATCCGATCAGCGCGACACTGCTCTCCGTGCTCGGGCTCTTTATTTCCTGGCAAATCTTCGCCACGCTGAAAGCATGGCGCGCAGCGCTCGCCTCCGACGCGAACGCGGCATCAGACTGATCAGGGCCGCAGGAGAGGGAGGGATTCGAACTAACGTGTCACCGTGCTTGCCAGGCTTACCAGGTCTATGGAGGGCCTTAGAGGGCTATGGAGGAGAGATATAGTTCTCATCATCACCCCGGTGCGGCGCGCCAGTCTTTCTCTGATTTACAGCGCGATATGCGCGCCCGAACCGAAATTGCAGTTCTGCCCCATTCGAGCGAGTAAGCAATCAGGAGAATTCGTCGCCGAGTTTAGCCAGTTGTTCGGGAGTTTGAAGCAAAGGCCTCTGGCCAATCTCACCGCCTGCGGGTTGCTGCCCAGCGTCAGGTCCGCTTTTCCGAGCGAGAAATCTGGATGCGCCAGCAGCGAGCCTTACTCTGCACCAAGAACGATACCGCCAAGGCGATCAACTACCTTCTCAACCGCTGGACAGTGTTCACCCGCTTCCTCGACGACGGTCGTGGCTGCTTGTCAAACAACGCAACCGAACGTGCCTTGCGTGGCATCGCGATCGGAGACTCTTGCCGGCCCGGGCGCTGGCGGTGATCAATACGTTGATCGAGACCTGCAAAATGAATGATGTTGATCCGCAACCTTGGCTGGCCGACGTGCTGGCGCGGCTTCCTGATCATCCCGCCAGCCAAGTCGCCCAGCTGCTTCCGTGGACTTGGAAAGCCGCTCAACAATCCAAGACTGCCGCCGCCGCCTAAACGCGCTCAAGCTCCGCGGCCGGGGTCTTCGCCGGACGCGTACGAAATGGACGACCACACTGCGATAGGATTGGCTGAGCGGGCACAGATGGAAGCGGCCGTTGCACAAAACCATTTCTACTGCGCGATCTTGTAAAGGGTAAGAGCGATAAGTTAGGCAACGAAGGCGAGGAGATTCTGTGGATTGGCCAAAGCTACGCGGTCTACCGGCAAGGTCTTCTCGCCGCGGCAACGACTGGACCCGCCGCTTCAAAAAGATCGCCAACGACTCCTATCTGCTCAACGTGGGATCCGCGATCAACATGAAGAAACGCGATTGGACCTTTGTGACGCTGTGCCTCGCTGGAGCGATTTTAGCGGCCGTCGGGAGTTTCAAGGTCGCAATGGGTTATAGGGCCCATCGTGGCGCATCGGACTTCAGCAGTTCGCATCGGCCCCCGCTAACCCCTGGACATGGCGCGGCCTACCCGCTCTTGGGGAGCGTTTCGGGTTTGGTTCCCTTCCACGCCTTGGCTTATTTTGTGGCATGTCCCGGATTTACGGCGCACAATGACGATGTCACCGCCCGGTACCGTGGCAAACATCGGTGATGAGAACGCCGGTCGCGCTCCCGCCAATCCCGAAGGGATGGAGCAGCGCATGCATAGGCATCGTCGTATTCAACGATCTGAAACGCGTCAAATTAGACTGACACAAGCGGCTGTTCGCTTGCGCCAACAAGCGACGGGCACTCTGCCGCGCATCAAACGCGAGCGCCTTATCTGCAGAGCCCAACAAGCCGATACGGCCTCCCAGATGAACGAGTGGCTTTCCTCGCCCCGGGGCTGAGCACACTAGGTTCAAACGGGTCGCTGCACCGCCGCGATGCCTCCTAGAACGAAAAGCCCGGCCACGAGGGCCGGGCTGATCGGAAACATATTCGAAGACGGACAATCCATAGAACTAACGCGTATCGACCCTGCAGTCGATGCACAAAGCGACAGTAGACGTCCGTAACACCACGGTGTCCTGAACAGGGCGTGACCAGCGAGTGCTCCCGCCGCCGCCACGACATCGCCAGTGCCGAGAATGTTGATGACGGTTACAGCCGGCAAGCGCTTCGGTCTTAATCCTTGACTAAGCGACGCAGGTGGAAAGGAACTGCCATGCATCGCAACCTCGATGTTTTCAAAGACGCCTTGTTTTGGAGTGCAATGGCCTTCGGCGTGTCGCCAATCGTCTTGAGCGGCGCGCTTCTAGTGTGGCTACATTGACAGTCTCCGAATTGGAGCAGCGCAAGGCCGGCTCGGCTGCTGGCGATCTTCCTCGGCTCCTGGCGATCTTCCGGTCCGTCCAGTCCTTCCGCGCCGCGTGAGCACCATCGCCGCGAGATTGGCGATGTGTTCTGAACGCGGTAACCGTCGAACTTGATTTCGTGAATCCATTGTTTGCCGGAGGGGACGCGGTCGATCAAGGGCGCCAGGGAAACGACCTCAGAGCGGGATCGCCGGTGGATGAGAAGGCAATGACGCCGAGCTTGCTCAACGCCAGTCTCTCTGCCGTCTGCAGTGCGCCCCTCGCCGTCTTGCAGGCGATCGGAACATCGGCTTTCAGATATCCTCCCCGACCGGCGTTGAACGCTTGGACGAAGTAACTTATTCCGCGAGCCATGCGCGTCTCCTTGTGGCGCCTCTTTGCGCGCAGATACGCCGGGCCACTTCGGATTCAGGAAATCGACTGCAGCAGCGCAGAAATCTTGATGGTCGCGAAGTTAGAGAAGGTGTCTGACACGGCGTACGGCAAAATGAGTTGATCGTTGTGGGTCATCGCCCCGCAGGTGTAGACCACATTGGGAACGTATCCTTCACGCTCGGATGGTTCGGGCCTCAACAACGGTTCGCTCGAACGCGCCAGCACCTTCGATGGGTCGCGCTTATCGAGCAGTGCCGCACCAATGGTATATTTTCGCACCGGACCGACTCCGTGCGTCAGCAGCAGCCAGCCCTCTTCCAGTTCGATCGGTGATCCGCAATTTCCGATCTGCACGAACTCCCACGGAAATTGCGGTTTGAGGATGGCTTGACCGCCATCCCATCTGTACAGGTCGTCCGAATAGATCAGATAAAGATTCTCGTTGTCCTGCCGAGCTATCATGGCGTACTTGCCGTCGATCCTGCGCGGAAACAGGGCCATGCCCTTGTTGCGCGCGGCAGCGCCTTGCAGGGCCGACATTCGGAATGACAGGAAGTCGCGGGTCTCGATCAACTCCGATCGGATCGCTGTTCCCTTATACGCCGTATAGGTCGCATAATAGGTTTTCTGGGCGCCATCGGCAAATTCGACGAAGCGGGCGTCCTCTATGCCGTGCGATTGCGAGTCCGTTATCGGAAAGATGACGCGTTCGCTGATGTCCTGATCCGGCTCGAAGGTGAGCTCGACCTCGTCGCCGATTGGTCCCGGTATCAAGTATTTGACCCGGGGGCTTGAAGCGAGCCGAACTGTCGGGTCGATGGCAATGCTGCCGTCGGCCGCGATGATGCCGGCGCGAAACGTCAGTGACGACACGTGGCCTTCGCCAACGGCACGGAGGCTGAGAACAAAACGCACGCTGCCTGTCGCTGTCCCTGACTGGTCGGGGTGCGGAACGATGCTGGGATTGAACAGCGCCGATGCTTCGAATGAGTACTCGTTCATGAAATAGGCGCCGACAAGCTGACGCTGAACGACTGAAAACGTACCGTGCGCCGCGAGAGCTTCTTCCATTTCATCGGCGCGGCGTTCAAACGTCTCCAGCAGGTTGCGATGCCGGCCCTGGAAGTTATCCAGCACGTCCGCCAGCTGGGCGGCTGCGGCCTTCGAGTCGAGATCGAGAACGCGTTCGACGATATGGTTGGCGCGCGTCTTGTCGGTCGGGTTAAGATCGCGCGGTTCGGTCGCCGGCTTGAACGGGCGCACGATCACGCGCGCGGGATCAGGACGCAGATGGAGTGCCTGCCGATTCAGAAAAGTGGCTTGCAATGAAGTTCCTCTGTTCGCCCGCGTCATGCCAGATCAGGTGCCGACGGCCCGAAGCGATACCGGGTTTTTTGGGTTGACGTCGGCGCGCCCAAGCTGACGGATATCGGCAACCGCCAGGAGATAGGATACGACTGACTCGCCTCCGCAGTTTTCATTGGCACGATCGGGGTGCAGACCGTCGCGGCAACTGCCAGTCTCGGAATCGACGAGCGCAACCGACAGATCGTTGCTGCCGAGAAACCAGCAGAACACCCGTGTTGCGAGCGTCTTCCATTCCGCATCGCCGTCCGCGCGCCACGCGGTCAGGCAGGCCGCAATCGTCGCTGTGGCCTCCAACGGCTGTTGATCGAACGCGCGAGGGGGTTTTCGGCGATCGCCGAACCCGGCGGTACCGACCGGCCTGAAATGGCCCGTTGCCCCCTGTTGGGTCGTCAGCCAGCGCAGGGATCTCAGCCCGGCCTCGACGTAGCTGGGTGTCTGCGTCGCCATGCCCGTTGCGATCAAAGCCTGAGGCAAGCGCGCATTGTCGTAAGCGAGGCCCTCCTCGAACCACACCCAGTCCGGCGTCTCGACCGACGACAGACCGGACATCAGCCTGTCGGCAAGAAGATGACGGATTTCCCTGGCGTGAAGATCATCGGGAGCGGTCGCACAATAGGCGTCCAGACCAAGCAACGTGAAGGCCCATGCGCGAGGTGAACGAAACGACGCCGCGGCAGGTAGTGCTTCGGCAAACAGGGTAGCGGCCCAGCGGCGCCGTGACGCGCTGGCGTCCTTGCGCGCGCAACCGCCCAGGGCCCACAACGTTCGCCCGTGACTGTCCTCGGACCCCCTGTCTTCGAGCCAGGTTCGGTTGAAGCCCATGAAGTTACGAAATCGTCTGGTGTCAGGATTCCAGGCATGCTGCACGAAAGCCGCAAAGCAGCCCGTCAGAATTTCCGGAAGGGGCTGCTCGCCCGGTTCATTGAGCGCGCAAGCCAGTAGCAGCGCGCGGGCGTTGTCGTCCACGCAGTAACCGTGCGCGCGATCGGGTACCGAATGCACGGCGTGCTGGAACAGGCCGGTATCGTCGCACATCGATAGAAAGTGCTCCAATCGCATGTCGGGCGCTCCCGCGGGGCTGAGCGGCGCTATCGCCTCAGGCGCGGCGCGCGCGATCAGCTTCAGTCGGTGGCCCTGCCGCGCATGCTCGAAGGCGGTTATGTAATGCTCGGCGGCGCGCTCCCATGTCATCGACCGGCTGGCGGCATAGGCCCGCTTGCGCATCGCCTGCCGGCGGGGGGCGTCGGTGAGCAATTCCGCGATTTCGTGGCCGATCCCCGCTGCATCCCCAAAGGAAACGAGGATGCCGCGCCCATCGGCCAGCAACTCGCGCGCATGCCAATAAGGTGTCGAGACGACCGGTTTTCCGAGGCCAAAGCTGTAGGCCAGCGTACCCGACGTCATCTGTGCTTCGTTGAGGTAGGGCGTGACGTAGACATCGCACATCGAGATGAACTCGAGCAGCGTGGCTTGGTCAACGAACTGATTGAGAAATACGACGTGATCTTCGACGCCGAGTTCGCGCACGCGTGCCGTCAGGCTTTCGCGATAGGCTTCGCCTTGATCGCGAACCAGGTTGGGGTGGGTCGCGCCGAGCACGACATACACCGCATCCGGTCGTCGTTTCAGGATCGAAGGCATGGCGTCGATCATGACCTCGATGCCCTTGCTGGGCGACAACAGCCCGAATGTCAGAATGACGGAGCGGCCGCTGAATCCCAATCTTGCTTTTGCCGTGTCCGGCGCGACAAACGGAAAGTCGGGGATGCCGTGGGCAATGACTTCGATCTTCTCGTGCGGCACCCGATAGACGCTATGCAGCAGCTCACGGCCCTTGTCGGCCATCACGACGACCCTCGCGGACGCCTCGACGATTCGCTCCGTTACCGTGCGCTGGATCGCACTGGGGCTTGCCAGCACGGTGTGCAATGTGGTGACGACCGGCATGGTCAGGCGTGTCAGCAATTCGAGGATGTGGGCGCCGGCGTCGCCGCCGAAAATCCCGAATTCGTGCTGCAGGCAGACGACGTCAAATCGACCAGCGTTCAGGGAAGCTGCGGCGCGGGCATATTCCTGAAGGTTGTCGTCCCTGATCTGCAGGACGACCGACGCAGGATAGTCATAGGTCTGATCGCGGTCGGTCATCGCCACGACGCAGGCCTGCAGGTGTGGTCCTGAATTCGAGATCGCGCGTAGCAGGTCGGTCGTGAATGTCGCAATGCCGCAGTGGCGAGGCAGCGAATTGCCGATCAGCGCAATCCTGCGGGGCGGCGTCACGTACGAGCCTCTGCCAGGACGATCGGATCATCGGGCACCGCTGATTGAGCGGGTTGGGTTGAGGGCTCGCAGAGTCTCTGCAAGAGCGAAGCAATTGGCCGAGCCGCCGGATACGCAATCAGGGCGGCCAAGCCGTTGGCGCCAACCTCGATGCTGCTACGGCCACCGCCGACGAATACCGCCTGCCCGATCGATACCGTGGCCAATCCGATCGCCGCATGGCCGTCGAGAACAAGAACCCACGTCTCGGGTTCCGCAACCAGCGCCCAGCTTGAAGCCTCCTGCAGGTCAACGTGCTCGAGCACGAAATGCCGGCTGGCGACGAGAACCGTCCGTTCATCGGTGAGGCAGGTCGGGCCGGCTCGGGGTCGAAGCGGCCAGGTGTTGGCAACCGCGACGCCGTTTTCGATGTGCAATTCACGCGCTCTGTCATAGTCGAACAGGCGGAACGTGGTGTCGCAGCGCTGCTGAATTTCGGCCAGCACGATGCCGGCGCCGAGGGCGTGAATGGTGCCGGCGGGAATGGAGATGACATCGCCTTTCGCAACTGGACGCCATTGAACCAGGTCGACGATCGAGCCGTTGGCGATTGACGCCCGCAATTCCTGTGGCGTCACCCGGTGCCTCAAACCGATGCCGATCTGCGCGCCCGGCTTCGCCGAGATGATATACCAAGCTTCGCTCTTGCCGTTCGGCATCCCCTTCGCGCGCGCGAAGGTGTCGTCCGGATGGACCTGGATGGACAATGGCCCGCTTGTGAACAACAGCTTGAGCAGCAGCGCAGGGACAGGAGCGTTCTCGTCGGCTCGCTCGAACCACAGCTCCCCCACGGCGTCACCCGTACCGTCGATGTCGCTCCATGGCTGAAGATCGCTGACGCCCCAGGGCTTGTGCACGGCCCGCACGGATGCGTGTTCGATGGGCATGGTTGTCCTGACGCGTGACGCGCACGCCGGAGCGACGTGCCGCTGCTCGATCTCGTCGATTACGATTTGCTTGGCTAAGGCGTCGCGTCTCCGGACACGCGTTCTTGCAGGAAGCCGGTGACGCTATCGATCATATGGAGACTGGTGCATCCAATAGCAAGCTTTTCGCGATGCGCGGTCGCTACAGTAGAAACAGTGCTTACAGCAATTGCCTTGGCGATTTCTCTCGACATCGTGCAAGAAAGGGCGTCTGCTGCACTTATCACCGTCCACCCTTGGCTGCTATCGGTGACTGAGAGACCTGTACTCCCGCCACAGAGAGGGAGGTCAGTATGTCCACCATCCCACAATTCAAACTGCATGAGTGGATCGTCCCTCCAGTTATGGTGCCGGTTTTCCTCGGTCTGATGATTGCCGGAGCGGTCATTATCCAGTGGTGATGCCGCGGCAGCGGATGTCCGGCGCGACGCCCCATTGAGGCGCCGCCGCACCGTCGTGGTGGGCAAAGACCCGTTCCGCGAGGAGTCGCGGTGTGAACGTACGCCAACAAGAGGAGGACTCCATGTCGCTTACACAATTCCGCGTCGATGACGGACTGCATGCCATGGACGGGTTACGACTTTTTGCCCGAGATGGAACTGAATCGGTCGAAGCGTTCATAGGCCGCAAGGTGATGGACGTCTGGGCCGAGTCGATTGAGCACCTTGGAGGAAGACAAAGTCTGTTCCGCAGTCAATACAACGCGCTTGGCAAGCTGAACCTTGCGGCGCTTGAGCGGATCGTGAGCGCGAAATACCAGCGCGGCACCGCGGCCAACCGCCAGCATCCCTTTGTCGAGGTCCTGTTCTCGGACATCACGGAAAGCGGAGAGGTCCTGAACTTGAGTGAACTCGTCCGTGAGCCCTTGCCGCCGGCATTTCATAGGCTGACTTGAGATCTGCACTGCGAACAGACGACGGATGTTCCGTAAGAAGCGTGACATGGCGCTCACGCGAGGAGGATTTCGGCACGACGACTATGACCGGATGTTGGTTTGGAAGTGGCATGCGCAATTCAGCTCCGCTACCATGGACAACCTGGATGGATGAACTGGAATGCATCCATCACCACATCGCCGGTGCGTACCTTTTGCAGTACGCTCAAGAGCGGTCTTGGAGAGGGACAACGGCCGTCTGTCGAACGGTGAGCAAGTCAACCGCCTCGCAGCTTTGTCTTTGAAGCGTGGCGAGTCAATTGATTTTGGCAGCTACCGGCCGCGGCACTCGAAAGATGTTCATGCCCAAGCAAAAGCTTCACGCGCACGAAGAAGTCTTTAAAGATCATGTCTCCGGTCAGTATGACGAAACCATATTTCGTTTCAGAGTGCCGGGTGGTTGGATTTATACGCACACTATTATCCGGTTTGGTTCGGCCGATAAAAACTATGTAGCCGATACTTTCGTTCCTGACTCTACAGTGGACGTGGATCTTCCAATTCATCCCACGGATGATCCGCGACGCGATCTATGACTTGATCGCGCGCAACCGCTATCGCTGGTTCGGCCGTCGAGACGCTTGCATCCTGCCGAATTAGGATCGTTCGTGGCCATCGTGAGCCGCCCCGAAACTGCAGGACGATGGCGCCTGGCGCCGGCCGGCATGACGAAGGAAACAGCGTTACTGCTTTTCAACTCAGTCCGTATCACCGTAAGCACAATCTGCCGGGTTAGCTTCGTGTGCGCCCAAGCTCGGATCGACGCGGAATAGCGTAGAGCAATAGGGGCAGACGATCTCACTGGCATCGCCCATCTTGAGGTAGATGTGTGGGTGATCTTGCGGCGGTTTATCCCCAATGCACTTGAACTCGCGGCAGCCAATGCGCACGATCGGCACCCCGACTTCATTATGAAACGTCGGATAACTTTCCATCTGCAGCGCGCGGCTTGGGCGCCCGATCGATGATGCAAAGTGCCGTGCATGGATCGTCGACCGAGGGCTCGATCAGCACCCGGTGAGCGGCGCCCCCCTCGCGTCGTTCGGCTGCCGTGAAAACGTACCCATAGCGACGTCCACCGTCAGTTTCTCCTACCACGGGAGAGGGTCGGAAGCTAACGCACCTGCAGAGGCGCCGGGGTCGCCATCGACGCGACGCTCTGAATCATTGCGTTCTGCACCTTCGCGAAGGCGCCCACCTCGATCTGGCGCTCCCGCGAGACGCCGCACTCCTTGGCCAGCTCCACGAGCGTGATCTGTTCCTCGGCAAGCCGGCGCATCTCGAAGATGCGCCGCTCGCGCTTGTTGAGCACGGTGAGCGCATCGGACAGCGTCTTGTGGCGGTTATCGAACTCCTCGCTCGCGGCGAGCGTCGTCTCCTGGTCTGGGGATTCGTCCACCAGCCAGTCCTGCCACTCGCCGGAATCGCCGTCCTCGCGGATCGCGGCATTGAGCGAGGCGTCGCCGCCAAGCCGCCGGTTCATGCAAATCACGTCCGTTTCGGTGACGCCGATCCGCCGGGCGATGATCTTCACCTGGTCCAGCCGCAATATCGCCATCGTCGAGGATGGAGATTTTGCTCTGGGCCTTGCGCAGGTTGAAGAACACCTTCTTCTGGTTGGCCGTGGTGCCCATCTTCACCAGCGACCACGACCGCAGGATGTATTCCTGGATCGCCGCCTTGATCCACCACACGGCGTAGGTGGCGAACCGGAAGCCCTTCTCCGGCTCGAAGCGCTCGACCGCCTGCATCAGGCCGACATTGCCCTCGGAGATCGCCTCAGAGATCGGCAGGCCGTAGCCGCGATAGTCCCTGGCGATCTTGGTCACGAGCCGCAGATGGCTGGTGACCAGCTTGTGCGCCGCGTCGCGATCACCGTGCTCGCGCCAGCGCCTGGCTAGCAGGTATTCTTCCTGGCGCTCCAACATCGGGAACCGCCGGATTTCCGCAAGATAATGGGTGAGGCCGGGTTCGGCCGTGAGGATCGGCAGAGCCACATTGCGGGCCATGATCAAGCCCTCTAACTAGTTTCGAAACAGAATTATCTATACCCGATTATCGATTGTCAAGTTAATTTCGAAACACTATTATATTTCCAAAGAGGCAGTCATGTCAGCGCGCGAAACGGCAGAGCTCCTGCTGCAGGTGGGACGGCTCGTACAAGCTGAGGGCTATGACGGCGAACTCAGTCCGGCCCAATGGATGGCGCTCCGCTTCTTCGCGCGTGCCAACCCGTTCTCGCGGACCCCGTCGGCATTCGCGGAATTTCAAGCGACAACCCGCGGCACTGCAACACAAGCCATTAAGGCGCTTGAAGCAGGTGGGTACTTGGTCCGACAGCCATTCAAGACGGACGGACGAAGCGTAAGTCTGCGACTGACGAGCAAGGGCAAAAAAGCGCTTGCACGCGATCCGTTCGAGGTTCTAGTGCGCGCCGTGGATTCGCTCGACGCGACAGAGCAAACTGCGATGCGTCGAGCCTTGCACCAAGTGCTGTCCACTCTAGCTACGAGTGGTGCGCATCGGCGCTTCGGTGTTTGCCCGGACTGCACGTACTTCGGCAGAGGGGTGTGCGGCAACCTGCCGAGCACGGACCCCTCGGCCGCTGAATGCCTGCTCCTCGGTGTTCCGATTCAGCCAGAGGACGTAGGTCTTCTGTGCGTCCATTTTCAACCTATGAACGAGCACCGCGAGGACGGACACCATGAATGAGTTCACCGCTGCGATCCGCTGAAAGGACGCTTAATTGACCTTCGTCGTCAACGAGAGCTGTATTCGCTGCAAAATCATGGACTGCGTCGACGTGTGCCCCGTAGACTGCT
This sequence comes from Bradyrhizobium sp. B097, assembly GCF_038957035.1. Lineage (NCBI taxonomy): Bacteria > Pseudomonadati > Pseudomonadota > Alphaproteobacteria > Hyphomicrobiales > Nitrobacteraceae > Bradyrhizobium > Bradyrhizobium sp. B097. Next base: position 1,189,638 of record NZ_CP152412.1, on the reverse strand, counting down.
TCTACGAGGGCGAGAACATGCTCGTCATTCACCCGAACGAATGCATCGATTGCGGGGTCTGCGTGCCGGAATGCCCGGTCGACGCGATCAAGCCTGACACCGAGCCGGGGCTTGAGAAATGGCTGTCGCTGAATGCGGAATACGCGAGACTCTGGCCAAATATTACGGTCAAAAAAGCCCCCCGCCCGACTCCAAGGAGTGGGAGGGGAAGCCGGACAAACTCCAATACTTCTCACCAAATCCCGGCGCGAGTGATTGAGGCGGACAGTGCCCGCGCCGCAACATTTACCTCGCAGTTTGCGAGCCTTATGCGGGCGAAGGTTGACACGAGGGGCAAGGAACATGACCGAAGCTCTTGCTAGCAGGACATGTACCCCCTTGTCGCGGGGGGGGGGAATATCGCCACTCACGCGCGAGCACGCTAAGCTCTTTCACGCACAGGCCCCAGACTGGCAATTGGCGGAGGAAGCTCACCGCATCGGGCGGGAGCGTCGGGTTTCGCGTTTTCCGCGAGGCGCTTACCTTCCTTTCAAATATACGCGAATTAACTCGCTTTCGAGATCGCTGGAGGCGCATACTCAGACAATCACCGCTCCGCCTCCAGGGCATTACCGGTGACAGAGAGTGTTGCGCTCCCGCCTGTTCGAGGGAAGCATCATGCCCCAGTCTCAACGCCTGTCGTCCGTCATTCCATTCGTTGCAATTGAGCGCCCCGCTTGTCCGAAGTGCAAGGCCCCGATGATGCTCATCAGTATCGAACTGGCACGCCCGGGCGTCGACTTGCATACGTTTGAATGCGCTATCTGCCATCGCGTACATAAGACCCTTGCCGCGTATGAAGACCCTATGCGGTCCAAGGGTCTTGGACGCTGGCTTCAAGGCGATTTGCACCCACCGAAGTAAGGCACGCCGGCATGAACCGGCGGATTTGCGACGAATAATCGCCGGACCGCTTACTGACGCAGAGCAGACCTTCCGAGGTAAGACCGACCGCCTTCGCCGCATCCCCGCCGGATTTACCACCCCGGTCCTTCATGACCATGGACTTCGCGATCAGTTGCTCGCTCGTCCGGCCGGGTAGGCCTCGTTATCCGGTGTTTGTTCATCGAGCCGCGGCTTTGCTCCACGCTTTCTTCAGACCCCACCTCGCGGTGATGCCCTTGCGCTTCGCTAATCCTTCACCGCCATAGGCTGGACAGAGGACTTCCACCTCCAAGCTGCCGTTCATACTCGGCACACAGCAAAGAGGCCCGGCATCGCTGCCGGGCATTGCTGATTTGAACCAGCGCTGAACGGTTGGACTTAGAAATCCATACCACCCATACCGCCCATGCCGCCGCCGCCCTGGGGCATGCCGGCACCGGTGCTCTTCTTCGGCACTTCGGCCACCATGGCTTCGGTGGTGATCAAGAGAGCCGCGACCGAGGCCGCGTTCTGGATCGCCACGCGAACCACCTTGGTCGGGTCGATGATGCCCTTGGCAACCAGGTTGCCGTACTCGCCGGTCTGCGAGTCGAAGCCGTAGGAGTACTGGTCCTTTTCCAGGATCTTGCCGACGATCACGGAACCGTCTTCACCGGCATTGATCGCGATCTGGCGGGCCGGCGCGGACAGCGCCTTGCGCACAATCTCGACGCCGGTCTTCTGGTCATCGTTCTTGGTGCGCAGCCCCTTGAGATGCTCGGAGGCACGCAGCAGGGCGACGCCGCCGCCCGGGACGATGCCTTCCTCGACTGCCGCACGGGTCGCGTGCATCGCGTCATCAACGCGATCCTTGCGCTCCCTCACCTCGACTTCGGTCGCGCCGCCGACGCGGATCACCGCGACGCCGCCCGCGAGCTTGGCGAGACGTTCCTGCAGCTTCTCACGGTCGTAGTCCGAGGTGGTTTCCTCGATCTGCGCCTTGATCTGGGTGACGCGGGCGTCGATGTTGGCCTTCTTGCCGGCGCCGTTGACGATCGTGGTGTTTTCCTTGTCGATCATCACCTTCTTGGCGCGACCGAGCATGGCGAGCGTGACGTTCTCGAGCTTGATGCCGAGATCTTCCGAGATCGCCTGACCGCCGGTCAGGATCGCGATGTCCTGCAGCATGGCCTTGCGGCGATCGCCGAAGCCCGGCGCCTTGACGGCCGCGACCTTCAGGCCGCCACGCAGACGGTTGACGACGAGGGTGGCGAGCGCTTCGCCTTCGACGTCCTCAGCGACGATGACGAGCGGCTTGCCGGTCTGCACGATAGCCTCCAGAAGCGGCAGCAGTTCGTTCAGGCTGGAGAGCTTCTTCTCGTAGATGAGGATGTAGGCGTCGTCCATCTCAACGCGCATCTTGTCGGCGTTGGTGACAAAGTAGGGCGAGATGTAGCCGCGGTCGAACTGCATGCCCTCGACGACCTCGAGTTCGGTCTCGAGCGACTTGGCTTCCTCGACCGTGATGACGCCCTCGTTGCCGACCTTCTTCATGGCGTCGGAGAGGAACTTGCCGATTTCGGAATCGCCGTTGGCGGAGATGGTGCCGACCTGGGCGATCTCCTCGTTCGAGGTGACCTTCTTGGAGTTCTTGACGAGGTCGGCGACCACGGCGTCCACTGCCAAGTCGATACCGCGCTTCAGATCCATCGGATTCATGCCGGCGGCAACCGCCTTGGCGCCTTCGCGCACAATGGCTGCGGCCAACACGGTCGCGGTGGTGGTGCCGTCGCCAGCGGCGTCGGCCGCCTTGGAGGCCACTTCGCGAACCATCTGTGCGCCCATGTTCTCGAACTTTTCTTCAAGCTCGATTTCCTTGGCGACGGTGACGCCATCCTTGGTGATGCGGGGTGCGCCGAACGACTTGTCGAGCACGACGTTGCGGCCCTTGGGACCGAGCGTCACCTTTACCGCGTTGTTGAGAATTTCGACGCCGCGCAGCATGCGGTCGCGGGCATCGACGCCGAATTTGACTTCTTTGGCTGACATAATGGTCTCCGTTTTCAACTGGTCAGATCCCATGACCGCGCGACTGGGTCGGCTCTTGAGGGATGAGATTTGATTGCGGACCTCATCCTTCGAGAACTCGGCTGCGCCGAATCCTCAGGATAAGGAAAACTGGCTAGCGCTTAGGCGGCCTTCTTCTTGGCCGCGGGAACGTCGGTGAGGACGCCCATGATGTCGCTTTCCTTCATGATCAACAGCTCCTGGCCATCGATCTTGACCTCAGTGGCTGACCATTTGCCGAACAGCACGCGGTCGCCGACCTTGAGGTCGATCGGAATCAGCTTGCCGGCTTCGTCGCGGCCACCTGGGCCCACCGCGATGACTTCGCCCTGCGAGGGCTTTTCCTTGGCTGTGTCCGGGATGATGATGCCGCCTGCGGTCTTCCCTTCGGCGTCGATGCGTTTGACCACGACGCGGTCGTGGAGCGGACGGAATTTCATGCAATCCTCCTTGGCTTTTGTGATTATTTCTGGATTGGCAGTCGCGATGACCGAGTGCTAGCCGCTCTTCACATAAGACTGCGACACTGAGGCGCAAGGGCTGTGTGACACTGGGGCGCAAGGGGCGTCGGCCCAGGATGTTAGACTTCAACTTCAGTCTCTTCAGGAGGAAGGTCTGGGGCGATCGCTAGCAGGCGAACTAAATAAGCTGCTAGCGCGTTGATTGCTATGATCTATTGAACGTTTTCTTTTTTGGCGAATTGAGAATCATGCAGCTGCTTTAGTTGGGCTGGAGGTTGCCATGGTCGAGAAAGATGCCCCTTCCAAGGATTTCAGGAAGCAGGTCTTGGGCTACGGACTGACAACGGCGGAAATCGTTTATCGCCGTCCGGATCGTCCCTGGCTGCTACAAACCTACGTCTGGCAGGACTACGATCTGTTTCCAAATTTCCCGGCGCTAAAGGATTTTCTCGCGTTCTGGGAAAAATCACTCGAAGGACCTCTGTTCGCAGTTAGCGTTGCGCACTCGAAACTGATCAAGCCAGCCGAATTGCACGCCGTCGACGGCGTGTTCCAGTTGCACTAATGCAAGGGCGCGAACTTTGGGGTGATCTCTGTCGCTCATGCGCAAATTGCTTTCGGGAAATTTACTCCCGTCACTCGGGGTAAATTCAGCGAGTTCACAGTGCCGCATTTCTTACTCGCCGGCGCCGACGAAACGATCGAATAGTTGTTTGCTGCGGTGCAGGAGTCCGAATCTGTGCAGGTTTGAGACATGCCGCGATGTCCGCTATAGCGCCGCTTTTCGAGTTAAAGCGGAAGTGAAACGGACAGCCTCAAACCCATAAAATGAAGCTGTGGACGTTGCCTACGCCTCCTTCCGATTGTCATCAGAATCGCACGTCGAGCGCACCGTTTGGAATGGGCGGCGTGTATCAGTTCGACAGCGGTTGACCGACGCTTCGGCGAGCGATGGTCGTCCGTTGCCGATTGGATTAGATTCGAATCGCCGCTTTCCTGCAGAAAATCGATGGGCCTGTGGTTGCGCGCGGAGTGTTCTTGCATCGGGAAATCGGCGCAGTTTGGCGTCGATAGGGTATGCTGAAGTGGCGCGCCCTGGGAGATTCGCCCCCCAAGATTCGCAGTAAAAATATTCGGCGATGATTTTGTCTTCTACATATATCCCGCTGCCTCACTCTTTAGTTGAGCGTGCGCGCGAAAGTAGCATCTCTGGATGTTCTGTAACGCTGCACGCGGTCGCAGGACTTGCTCCACCCGACTCCGGATTCCCCGGAAAGGCTAAATCCGTTCCGGCGGTTAGACTGGGACGGTGAGTGAGTCATAACAAAAGTGGTTGCGGGGAGGCGCAACCACCGATACCGACACTCGGTGCGGTTGCGATTTGATGTGCAACTGAGTTTTGAGTGGCGCTCCCTAGGGGAATCGAACTCCTGTTTCAGCCTTGATCGTTATGAATAGTGCGGGTTCATGCGAATTTGGCGGATTCTCGCTGAATTCTGAGTCCAGATATGCGGGCTGATGACCGGCCGCACTTTGCTATGGCTTGGCACCGATCTTGATATGGATCGCGTCGGAGCTTTCTTGATTGTTCGGAACTTGTCTTGCGAATGCGGTCAATCCCTCGCTCCGCATCGCCTGCAGAAGGGCAGCGGCCGGCTTGCCAGCAGTTCCCCAATCCGCCTGTCGCGATTCGACGATCTGAACTTCGACCCCTTTGAGCACGACGATGCCGGCCGCAGGCTTTCCTGGCGTGTCAATCGGCGTTCAAATTTGACCCCTCATCGGCGTCCAATTTTGACCCCTTTGCGCGGCGGGCTTTGCTGGTAGCGCTCGTCTCGTCGGAGCTGGCCGGGATAGCGGAGGCGAGACGAGCGCGGGTGGCGTGATCGTCGTCTCGGCTCTTGAACCGCCAGCTGTCGTTGCCGGTCTCGACAATGTCGCAGTGATGGGTCAACCGGTCGAGCAGCGCGGTGGTCATTTTGGCGTCGCCGAACACGCTCGGCCATTCGCCGAAGGCGAGATTGGTGGTCACGATGACAGAGGCGCGCTCATAGAGCCGGCTGACGAGGTGGAAGAGAAGCTGGCCACCGGACTGGGCGAAGGGCAAATAGCCGAGTTCATCCAGCACGATGAAGTCCATCCGGGTCAGATGCTCGGCGAGCCGTCCTTGCCGTCCGTTGCGGGTCTCGGTCTCGAGGCGATTGACGAGGTCGACTACGTTGAAGAAGCGGCCGCGAGCTCCGGATCGGATGCAGCTTCTGGCGATGGCAATGGCCAGGTGGGTCTTGCCTGTGCCGGTGCCGCCAACCAGCACGACGTTGCGTTGTTGGGCGATGAAGCCGCCGCCAGCGAGATCATTGACGAGAGTCTGATTGATCGGCGTGCCGTCGAACTGGAAGTCGGCAATGTCCTTGGCAAGCGGCAGCTTGGCAATGGTGAGCTGGTATTTGATCGACCTGGCTTGCTTCTCGTTGATCTCGGCGTTGAGCAGGTCGCCGACAATGCGCTGAGGTTCGTGCTGGCGTTTGACGGCAGTTGCCATGATCTCGTCGAAGGCAGCCTTCATGCCGTAGAGCTTGAGTTCGCCCATGAGGTCGAAGATTTGGGTTCGTTCCATTAGATGGTCCTCCGGAGGTTGTCGTAGCGGGCACAATCGGCGATCGGCGCATGACGGAGCGTCAGTGCGGCCGGCGTCATGATGTTGGCCGGTGGGGCGGGTTCACGTTGACGGGCCAGGATATTGAGCACGACATCGGCGGAATGGACGCTGTGACTGAGCGCTTCGGCACAGGCTGCTTCCACCGCGGGCAGACCGTCAGTCAGCACCGCGTTGAGGATGTCGACCATCTGCCGATTGCCATCGTCGGTGCTGGCAAGCTTGCGCCGGATCCGCTCGATCGCGGCCGGCAGCACCCAGTCTTTGAAGGGAGCACCGTTGCGCAAGGCGCCGGGTTTGCGGGCGAGCACCGGCACATAATGCCAGGGGTCGTAGACGGTATCGCCGCGGCCAAAGGATCGCGGGTGCTCGGCAACGATGCGTCCATCCTGACGGATCACAATGCGATCGGCATAGGCTTGAACCTCGACCGGTCGTCCGACTGCGCTGGCTGCGACCGAGTATTTGTTATTGTCGAAGCGCACCAGGCAGGTCTTGGAGACCGATGCCGTCACCGCATGGAAGCCGTCGAAGCGGCCGGCATAAGGAACGAGTTTGGGGCGTTCGGCTTCGAACACTTCCCAGATCGTCTGATCGACCAGTTCCGGATGGCGATGAGCCTTGGCGTAGGCGATGCATTTGTCGAGCAGCCAGGCGTTTAACTCGTCGAGGTTTTTGAACCGCAGCCGCGGCGTGAAGAAGCGTTCCCTGACTAGCCCGACCTGGTTCTCGACCTGGCCCTTCTCCCAGCCCGACGCTGGCGTGCAGGCGACCGGATCGACCAGATAGTGGCTGCACATCTGCAGGAAGCGGCGATTGTAGAGACGCCCTTTACCGACGAAGATCGTCTCTACGGCGGTCTTCATGTTGTCGTAGATGCCGCGGGTGCAGGTGCCTTTGAACAGGGCGAACGCCCGGTCGTGGGCGTCGAACACCATCTCCTGCGTCTCCCGCGGATAGGCCCGCACGAACAGCATGCGGCTGTGACAGAGCCGGACATGGGCGGCCTTCACCATCACCGTGGTGCCGCTCAGCAAGACCACCTCGTGGCTCCAGTCGAACTGGTAGGCTTCGCCGGGGGCAAAGCACAGCGGGACATAAGCGGCCGCGGTCGATTGCCCGCGTTCTTTGCTCCACCGCCTGGCGTAACGCCGCACGGCATCGTAACCGCCGTCGTAGCCGCCCCCGCGCAGCTCTTCGAAGATCCGGATCAGCGTCAGCTGTTCACGAGCCGGTTTGGTCGCGTTCGCCGCCAGCAGCCTATCGAGCTCCGATGCCCACCGCCCCAGCTTTGGCCGCGGCTGCACCTGCCGCTCGTACTCGAAGGAGGTCTCTCCGGACCTCAGCACCTTCCGGACCGTGTTCCGCGACACCTTCAGGTCGCGGGCGATCTCCTTGATCGTCTTGCCCTTGATGAAGTGCTCGCGCCGAATCCGCGCAATCGTCTCCACGACCAGCATCCCCGACCACCTGCTTCATTCCAAAGCAGGCAGCGCAACAGACCAACCTACAGGGGGTCAATTTTGGACGCCGATCCCCCGGCTTAGGGGGTCAATATTGCAGGCCGAATGACACCTCAGGTCTTGCGGGCGGTCGAGGACCACATCATTTGCAGCCGCACGCTCGACAAACGAGTGGACCTAAACAACAGGAGATTAATAAGTCGCTAGTGGCTAAGGTGCGTGTCGTACGGCTTGGCTTGTCGCGCTTGCGCTCCAACGGAGCCAGTCCGGCGGTACGCCTCGATTTCCAGGCGCTCGCGATTCCATGCCAACCCCGTTGCGTTTCTCTCCTGACGCGGAGATCGAGCAACCGTTCAGCCGACCATTCCGGTGTCTTTGACAGCTACTCGATAGTCAGCGCGCTTATTTTGGCCGCGCCTTCGCGATTTGGCGCATCCTCTCATGAGCTAGACCAGATAGCAGCAAAGGAAATGCCATTTCCATGTCGGAATCGACGAGGTTCATCACGTCAGGCTTGGCGACTTGTGAGGAAATTGTTGCAGGCGCTGGTAGGTTGCTGTCGCAATTTCGGCAGGCGCGCCGAAGAGATGGTGGCAAGCCGCAACGTCGGCAGGGCCTCCTCGATGGAAATCCATTCGAAGAGCGGCATGAAACTGCCGATAGCTCAATGGCGGCGTCTCCCAACCGTTGGTATTCTCTATAGCGTCCGCCGACGAAAAGAAGCTGCGGAACGCAGCTCCTCTTGACTTCGACAGCCGTCGGAATGTCCCCATGCAGCTTCGGTTCGGTAGTTACAAACCGGCCGCGACGACGTCGCGTAATCTCCGCTCGACGCAGGGTCGGCGCAGCCAGCGCAAGAGGGGCGACAGATGGGCTCGCCCTCCGGCTTCAAGTTTCCAAGCCGCTATGCAGACAGTTTCTCGGAACGTTTGTCGCTGCGCATCCGCAACTCGCGCAATATCGGCAATACATGCTCCAGAAACTTTTCCGGGTTCTCCGACATTCCGAAGTGTCCAACCCCGTCCATCGCTGCCCAGGTCGACCCGGCAATTGCCGCATGGGCTTCGCGCCCGGCCTCAATGGAACCGCTATAGTCATATTCGCCGTTGAGGATATGCACTCCGACCCTGCTCGTATCGATGAGATGGGCTTCCTCTCGCAGATCATAATCCGAACAATAATAGTTAAGGTCGCCGATGAATGTCTGCGGCCAGCCGGCCGCATACATCTGCGACGTCTCCTTACGATAGGCTTCGGGCGAGGTTGGGCTCATGAGGCTGTCCATCATACGCGCCTTGTAGTCGTTACTGACCCTTGGGTCCCACATCGTCTGGACTGCAGGATGCTCCACGGGGATGTGTGTCTTCAACGCGCCCTCAACCGAAATTACGGCGCGGAAACTATCTGGATAGTATCGCGCCAAGTCCAACGCCAGCATGCCTCCAATCGAGCAGCCCATGAACACGGGTCGATCGAGACCGAGAGCTTGCGACAACGTAACAGGAACCGAGCGTAGAAAGTCCGCCCTTAGCCTGTACTGCTCCGTCCACCATTTTGGTCCAACGGGAGGTAGGGACTTGCCGTGGAAGGGAAGATCATAGGCGACGAGGCGGAAGTGGTCCGTGACCTCTTTTGCTTCGAACAAATGCCGCCATTGAGAACCATGGCACCCGGCGGTGTGCTGGAGCACCAGCGGAATACCCTCGCCGGCTTCTTCGAAATAGATCCGATAGTCCTGCCCACCGAGATCTAGATGGATATAGCGGCCGGTCGGGCTATCGAACTGTCCAGTGCGAGCCGCTTCGGAAACCTGACGCGAGGCATAAGGGCTCGCCGGTCGCATCAACTCAATCACACGAGCGGCTGCCGCGAAATACTGGGCAAAAGTGAGATTGTCTCCCTTGAGCGCGAGCTGTCCCTTCCCGACCAGCGGCCACAGATCATTCTCGAGCCGCGGCGGCACCGCCGCTAAAAGCGCGCCCCAGAGAGTGTCGGGACCAGAGATCATGATCACGCCTTGGCCGTTTCCTGGGTCGCCTGCCGTAGGTCGACCATCGCTGACGGTGAGAGAGACTGCGCCGGCTTCGCCTTCGAACTTCAAGCCGCCGGTCCATCCTCGAGCCGCAAGCAAGAACTCTCCGTCAGATGCGCACAATTCGACCAGTCTCGCAGAACCAAATTCACTCAATGCCGACATCATCACCCTCCCGTCTGTTATTTTGGACACCGATGGACTTTTGCTTGCTTATCGAGGTCGCTCATTGAGCCAATGGCTTCGCCGCTTCATCAGCACGACCCGTTCCAGCTGCAGAACCTGCTCGTCGCGCTGATTGAAGCCGTAATGCCGAAAGCGAACTATCCCGGCGTCTGCGCGATCGCTTTCGCTTGTTTCGACCACTTCACTGTAGGCATAGAGCGTATCGCCATGCCTCACAGGTTTCGACAGCCGGATCTTGTCCAGGCCAAGCTCAGCGAGTGCATTCTCGCAGCAGTCCTGTGCGCTCAGACCCAGGATCAGCGAAAAATTTACGCCCCCATAGCTCAGGATCCCGCCGAAGGGCGAGTTCTGCATCTGATGTTCGTTGAAATGACCGGCTGCGGTATTCATAACCATGTTGGTGATCAACACATTCTCGAGGGGCGTGACTGTTTTTCCCCGCGCGTGGCGAATAGCCGTTCCGACCTCAAAGTCCTCGAAATAGTTGTTGGTGGCTGTCAGTGCGGCAACGCCAGTCATTCGACTTCTCCCTGCGGATGGCGACGACGAATGAGGTTGGACCGTCGAAAGCTGACCACCGTTTCGCCACCGGCATCTAAGCCGCGGGTTGACCACGTTACGATGCCATTGGCAGGGTTGCTCTCGGAAAGTCTGACTTCCGTGGTCTCGCTCTCGGCCCGCACGGTGATGCCGGGATAGACTTGCCGATGATAGACGAGATCATACACCCCGAGGAACGGTCCACCGATCTCACTTAGGTCCTCGACGCTCAACCCCAGGACGACGTTGAACAGAAGATGGGGATTGACCACGATGTCGGGGTGTCCATGCTCTTGAGCATAGTCACGGTTGAAATATAGAGGGTTGAACGACAGCGTAAGCGTCGAGAAAAGCAATGTGTCGCTTTCCGATATCGTTCGACCCCAATGGTGCTTGAACTGGGCGCCGACCACGAAGTCCTCAAACAACCGACCCTTCGCCCACAGCGTCGCGCGCTCTCGAATGTCGCTCACTGCATCTCTCTCCAAGAATTTGGTCCCCTAACTTGATCGTCCTGCGCCGTAGCGACAACAGGAAACTACCGAGCCGCACCTCCTGATTACATATGAGATGGCATCACGCCTCGCGCGTCTAGAACTGTCGCATGCGAAGTGTGCCCGCATGACAATTGGCCTATTAACGTCGGCAAGATGCGCGCTTGAGCGAGTGGCTCCATCCTGCGGCCACTAGTCACTTCCCGACCGTGTCCCGCCATTCCTCCCGTATGATAGTTGCAACGATTGCGAGGAGATCGATAGCGAGAGACAGCCGATCCAGCGAAGAGCTGACCACCGGCTCTCTAAGAGCGCGAAGCTCGAGCCGCGACATGGTCATAGACCTCAACGACTCTGTCTCGATAGTCACTCAATTGAATGAATTGTCAGCGGGCGATCCACGATGCCCTCCCGCATATCCTAGAGCTATCATGGATCTTCCGCGCCTCGAGACATTGCGACACACGCCTCGCGGCAAACGCGTATGGGCCTTGGCTGCCTCGAAAAGATTGCGACCCGGTCAGGAATGTCGGGCATCTTGACCTCTGAACGTACTCAGACCATCCCCGGCTTGCGCATTGGCACTTCTGTGCGAACTGCGGCACCCGGACGCGCTTCTCGCTCGGCGAATGGGTATCCAACAGCCACAAGCGTGAACGTCGACGGCGTAATCACGCAATACACTCTAGGAGGCGGATCGCACTAGCCGCTGGTCCACGAGTTTAACTTCATCACATTCTCGCCATTTCACTACATCTGCAATGAATCTTCCCGAGGCGCGCTGCGCACTTGCCCGCCTTACTCCACCGACGCATCCTTCAGAGGACGGCTGCGCCCACGCCCGCGAGGAGATCGCTGGCCGTTTCGAAGGTAAATAGGCAGAGGTGCGCAGATATGACGGACACGAACCCGAGGAGCTTTGGCGCGCTTCGCGATCTTAGAATCATCGACCTTACTCAACTTCTCTCCGGCCCCTATGCAACTATGATGCTCGCGGACCAGGGGGCTAAGGTCATCAAAGTCGAACCTCCGGAAGGAGATATGAGCCGCAGCGCGGGCCCATTTCGTCCCGATGATGAAGTGAAAGCGCTCGGCGGCTATTTCCAAAGCATCGGCCGCAACAAGCAAAGCGTTGTTCTCGACCTCAAGACGGCCGAGGGAAAGGCTGCCTTGATCGCGCTCGTTCGGAATGCCGATGCCTTGGTCGAGAACTTCCGGTCGGGGGTTATGGAACGCCTTGGCCTCTCGTACGAGGTCCTGCGGGACGTCAATCCTCGGCTAGTATACGGCGCCATCCGCGGCTTCGGCGACGTCCGGTCCGGAGCTTCACCCTACACCAATTGGCCGGCATTCGACGTCACCGCGCAGGCCATGGGCGGCATCATGGCGGTTACTGGACCCGACACCGCTACACCAACGAAGGTGGGGCCAGGAATCGGAGACATCGTTCCAGGCATGTTCCTCGCCTTTGGCGTGCTCGCTGCCATCCACCGGGCGCGTGTAGCGGGACATGGGCAATATGTTGACATAGCGATGGTCGACGCAATCCTCGCACTGAGCGAGCGTTTGGTCTGGCAACATTCTGTTCTCAACGTTGTGCCCGTGCCAGAAGGCAATCATCACCCCTACTTCTGCCCTTTCGGCGTGTATCCGGCAAAGGACGGCTTTGTGACCATCGCGGCCATGCGCGATAATTTCTTCGAAATACTGTGCAAGCGGCTTGACGCCACTGATCTCCTTGATGACGCACGCTTTGCCAGCGAAGCCTCGCGTGTGGAGAATCGAACCACGCTCATCGAAGCCATCAGTTCGCGTACGCGACGTCTTCTTAAACGCGAACTCCAAGACAGGTTGGGCGGCGAGATTCCATTCGGACCAGTCATGGATATCGCCGAGATCGTCAAGGATCGGCACTACATCGCTCGCAACATGATCGTGGATGTCGAGCAGCCCGGCGCCCGGCCCATTCGCATCGCCGGCGTCCCCATCAAGATGAGCGACACGCCTGGCGGCGTTCGCAGCAGAAGTCCGCTGCTTGGAGAGGACACAGTCTCGTGTCTGCGCGACGCTGGCCTGAACGACGACGAGATCAATGCGGCAATCCAAGCCAGCGCCGCAAAGAATTAATGCAACCCCAAGGAGTCCATTCTATGACTATTCGCCCCGCGCGTCCTCGGCGCTCGCAGCTTTCGGTGCCTGGTAGCAGTGAAAAGATGCTGGCCAAGGCTGCCGCATCAAATGCTGATCACGTCTTCTGTGACCTGGAGGATGCGGTTGCCCCGAGCGCCAAGGTGGAAGCTCGTGACAAAATCGCTTGGGCTCTCAATAACCTCAATTGGGGCACGAAGACCCGCTGCGTCAGGATTAATGATGTAACGACGCAATGGTGCCACGACGACGTTATCACGATTGTCGAGAAGGCAGGAAAATCCGTCGACACAATCATGCTGACCAAGCCCTATACAGCTGCCGACGTGATCTTCCTCGATCGTCTCCTCGGGCAACTCGAAGCCAAGCTCGGTCTCGACTACAGGATCGGCATCGAGGTCTTGATCGAAGAAGTCGGGGCTCTACAGAATGTGGAAGCCATCGCCACGTGCTCCAATCGCATGGAGGCGCTTATCTTCGGAATGGGTGACTATAGTTGTTCCCAAGGCCTCGACTGGCTAGCGATTGGGGATCAAGCTGTCTACCCGGGGGATATCCTCCACTACGCTCGCTTTCGGGTCACGATGGCCGCCCGCGCGGCGGGGATCGATGCGATCGACGGCCCATATGCGGATGTCAAAAACGAGATGGGTTATCGCGCTCAAGCTCGCATGGCGAAGTCTCTCGGAATGGTTGGGAAATGGGCGATCCATCCCTCGCAGATCGCTCCCGCCCTCGAAATCTTCGCGCCCACCATCGAAGAGGTTGATCGCGCGCGCCGCATGGAAACCGCATTCCTCGCAGCCCAGGACGAGGGACTTGGCGCCGCCATGTTCGAGGGCAACATGATCGATGCTGCAACCCTGCGTCTCGTTCGTGGAACGCTCTCAAAAGCAGAGCTCTACCGCGTGTAGGTGCGTCGAGATCGAAGCAGCTTCAACGGTCGGGCGACACAGTCCCGACCGTTGACCTCGGAATGGTGCGATATGTCCGATTTTGTACCTTGAGATCCTACACCGGTATCGTCGAATGCGGTACCGCTACAGCTTGATTGTCACGCATTTGAGTTGGGTATATTGGAGAAGCGCTTCGATTCCTTTCTCCCGACCATATCCGCTGTTCTTGTAGCCCCCGAAGGGCGTCTCGACGCCACCAGCCATATAGTCGTTGATGTACACTTGGCCGGCCTCAAGCCGAGCAGCCATGCGCAGCGCCCGACTGATGTCCCGCGTCCAGACAGCCGCGCCGAGACCATAGTCGGAGTCATTGGCGATGCGCAATGCGTCCTCCTCGTCGCCGAACCGGATGACTGCCAACACCGGGCCGAAAATTTCCTCGCGTGCGATGCGCATGCTCTCTTTTACGTCCGCATAGATGGTAGGGCGGACGAACAGACCAGATCCTTCATTCGGGTTACCGGGACCTCCGGTGACCCGTCTTGCGCCCTCAGCTTCGGCAATGCCATGGATGGCCTCCACGCGCTCGAACTGCGCCCTGGTCGTAAGTGCTCCGAAGGCCGAATCCGAGGCCAAGCCGACCTTCAGCGCTTCGACACGGTGCACGAGACGCTCGAGAACCACATCGTAGATGCTGTCCTGCACGAGAAGTCGGGACCCGGCGACGCAAACTTGGCCAGCATTAATCGTGAAAGCACGCGCCGCGACCGCGGCCGCGGTATCAAGATCGGCATCTTCGAAGATGATGTTGGGCGACTTGCCGCCGAGTTCGAGGGTCAAAGGAATGATACGCTCCGCTGCAATTCGGCCGATCTCCCGACCAGCCCGAACGCTGCCTGTGAACATGATCTTCCTCACCGCAGGGTGCGATACCAGCGGCTCTCCCACACCCTTGCCCGTCCCGAGTACGATATTCAGTACACCGGGCGCTAGACCGCATTCTTCGGTCGCGATTCGAGCCAGCTCCACGACTGAGCGTGGCGTTTCTTCAGAAGGCTTGACAACAACGACATTCCCGATCGCGATCGCGGGCGCGATTGCTCGAGCTGCTTGGTTTATTGGTGCATTCCATGGAAGGATGGCTGCCACCACTCCAAAAGGTTCTCGGCGCGTGAAACTGTGAAATGAAGAACCAAGATTGATCACGTCACCTTGGGGCAAATTCACCAGACCGCCATAGAACTCGAAATACTGCGCGGCGCCCTCGACCTCTGTCAGCGCCTGCCATTGCGGCTTGCCACTATCCTCGGCCTCTATCGCCGCAATCCGCTCGATCTGTTCTCGAATCTTCCGTGCGATTTCGACAAGGACACGACCGCGGACGATTGGGCGATGATCGCGCCATGCGGAAAAGGCAGTCTTAGCCGCTTCAACAGCATGCTCGACGTCGGCGACGTTCCCCGCCGCGAGCCGCCCGATGAGTGCGCCGTTGCCCGGCGCATAGTTGTCCAGGTAAGCGCCCGAGCTGGGAGGCATCTCCTCTCCGCCAATGAAATGCAGCAAATCATCGTTCATCACGGCCTCTCCTCGTGGATCAAATCTGATGTTCGAATCTCGGTGCGGAATCACTTTGGAGCCGATTGCATGCGATCCGGTCGCGTTCGCAAACGCGACAAGATACGCTCCCGCGTGTTGGACCGCTCCGAACGGACGTTGTCGCCCGCATGGTGCCTCTCACAAAAACTGCCCCTCCGACCGAGACTGGGCACGGCGCCGCAATGATGACGACGGTGGCTGGTATCAGCGCGAGCCCGCTTCCAAGGCACGGTCATCGGGCGCTGCATGCAGAAGTATCGATATCAGAAGTTCATCTTCCTCGGCCAGGTGAGGTCATCATGGTAAGCGAACTCATCACATATGAGATGGTCGAGTATCCCCTCAGATCATTCTTGCATGCGGATACTCGTTCCATGATGATGCCGATCATTTAAGGCGAGGAACCGCAATGCATGATCTAACTGCTCGTTTGGCTCGCCATGCTATCGAATACCGAACTGCCGCACTTGATACGTCGACGCTTACAGTCGCAAAGCAGTGCGTTCTGGATTGGTTTGGCGTCACGCTGGCCGGAATGGACGAGCCAGTGGCTCGAATTCTACGTAGTGAAATTGCTCCTGGCTCACGCGGTATGTCGTCGATAATCGGACATGATATGCGATGCGCTCCAGCCGACGCCGCCTTGATCAATGGAGCAACATCGCATGCGCTTGATTACGACGATGTTCACCCACTCGTCGGTCATCCCACCGCTGCAATTCTTCCTGCCGCTCTTGCCCTTGGTGAGGCGGAAAGCTGTAGCGGCGACGACGTTCTTCGCGCGTTTGTCGCCGGCTACGAGGTAGCGGCTTTCGTAGGCTCGCTCGTGATGCCCTCGCACTATGATCGCGGCTTTCATTCCACGGCGACCTTAGGCGCTTTTGGAGCCGCAGCTGCTGCCGGCGTGTTGATGAAACTCAATGAGACGCAAATGGCGGTGGCGCTCGGGCTTGCCGGAACCCAAGCCGCTGGCCTGAAGTCAATGTTTGGTACGATGGCGAAGCCATTCCATGCCGGCAAGGCAGCATCGAACGGCATTATCGCGGCCCGTCTGGCGGCACGAGGCTTCTCCGCAAATCCGGCAGTTCTCGATGTTGCACAGGGATTCGTCACCACACAATGCGACGGGCGCCCGGAGAAGGACGTTCGTCCGCTCCCCTTGGGAAGCGTGGTCGTCACGACTCGTTTCAAGTATCATGCCGCATGCTACCTCACCCACTCCACCATCGAGGCTGTCGCCGCGTTGCGGCGCGAGCTCAAGTTGAGCGGGCCCGATATTGCCAGTATCGACGTGCACGTTCCGATTGGCCATCTTTCCGTCTGTAATATTCCCGCCCCGCGAAACGGACTCGAAACCAAATTCAGCTTGCGCCACACGGCAGCGCTTGCGGCGTGCGGCACAGATACGGCTTCGGTCACCTCATACTCGGATCGGTATGCTGTCGATCCTTCGCTGGCGGAGGTTCGAGAACGCGTGACCGTTTATGGCGATCGGCCGCCCGGGCAGGACGCACGCGTCATCATGACCTCACGTAGCGGTCGATCCGCCGAACTCACATGCGATGTTGGGCTTCCGGATTCCGACCTCACGCGTCAAGGCAAGCGATTGGCAGATAAGTTCACCACCCTGGCGTCGGCTGTTGTCGGCGCCGATCGCGCCGATAAACTACGGAACAATATAGCGACGCTGAACGCACAACACCGCATCAATCTCCTCACGACGGTTTAGGCCACCGCGGAGCCAATGCGCGAACCTGACGCTTATGAAACCTCATGTGGACGTCCATGCCGGGGGCACGGGCCCCTACCTGCTTTTGGTGCACGGCTTCCTATCAAGCCGAGCACAATGGCGTTTGAACCTGGAGGGTCTAAAGAGCAGTTTCCGGCCGGTAGTGGTCGAACTGTGGGGACACGGCCGTTCACCTGCCCCGATCGACCCTGAAGCGTATCGCGCTTCCAGCTACATCGACGCATTCGAGGCTATCCGGCGCGGTCTCGGCATCGATCGCTGGATGATCTGCGGTCAGTCTTTTGGAGCGGGCTTGACGATTCGGTACGCCCATCGTCATCCAGATCGGGTCGTCGGCCAAGTCTTCACCAATTCGATGTCAGCTCTGTCGATGCCAGACCAAGCACAGGATGCTGCCATCCGCCTGGCCCGAGCCGACGGCATCGAACGCGGCGGGCATACCGCGGTTGAGGCATTGCCGTTCCATCCACGTTTTGCTCTTCGGATTTCAAGTAACGTAAGGCAGGAGATGCTCGATGATGCGGCGCTGATCTCTCCGATCGCGATAGCCAATGCGATCCGCTACACCGCGGCGGAATTGTCCACGGCGGATTTCTTCCGGAATCTCACCGTTCCGACCTTGCTGGTGAACGGCCTCTGGGAGAAGAAATTCCAGCCACTGCGCAACATCGCGGCGAAATGGCTGCCAGCGCTGGAAGTGGCCGATATCGAAGGAGGGCATTCGATCAATCTGGAAGCGCCCGAACACTTCAATCTTGCGGTCACCGATTTCGCTCGCCGCCTGGAGTGAGACAGACAGCGTCGGTCGTGCCCAACCTGGTCTATTGTAGTCTCTCAATGGACCGGTTTTGAATGCGCGGGTAGCTATTGCGACTGCCCGCTTCCGATCTCACCGACCATTACTGGTCCAAATCGATGCCAGCCTTGGCCCTCGAAGCGCATCGTTTGCAGTTGCTCAATTGGATAATAGTCCGTGCGGCTCGTGTTGATCTTAATGCCCGGTAGCAGAAGGCCGAGCTCAAACTCCTTGAGGTTCGCCGCTTCCTTCATGATGTTAACGCGCGATATATCCTCTCCGCAATTCCTTAGGACTTGGACGACCGTCTGCGCGGCAAGGTAGCCATAAACATTAAGACTGTTCGTCTTGTCGCCCTCTGGATAATATCGCTCCATAAACGCAATCCACTCGCGGATGGGCGCATCTTCGGCCCATGCTGCGTCCGTTGGATCCTTCATGTATGCGCTGGAAATGATTCCCTGAGCGGTTTCGAATCCCGCAGGCTTGATGACTGAACCAACCGAGTTCGAAATGCCAGCAAGGAAGTGGACGGGAGACCAGCCAATTTCACCCATCTTTCGAATCGCTTGCGAAGCAGCCTTGGGAGTGACAAACGACATCATGACGTTTGCACCGGAAGCCTTCAGGGCGACGATTTGCGAATCGACCGTAGGATCGGTCACCTCGTAAGTCTTTTCTGCGACAATCATGGAATCCGCCCTGCTACCGAGGCCATCCCTCAGCCCCTTCACGTAGTCCTTACCAAAATCCTCATTCTGCGAAAGGACGGCGATCTTTGCATTCGGGTAGTGCTCGAGGATGTGCTTGGCAAATACGCGGCCTTCACTTTGGTATGTTGGCTGCAAGCCGATTGTCCAAGGGAAACTCTCCGGCTTGCCCCATTTGGCCGCGCCACTTCCGACGAAGAGCTGTGGGATCCGCTTCGCGTTCAGATATTTTTGTACCGCCCCATTTGGCCCCGTTCCAATTGCGCTAAAGACGAACAGCACTTCATCGCTTTCCACCAGCTTGCGGGTCTGTTCGACGGTTTTCGGCGGACTGTTGGCGTCGTCATAGGAGATGAAATTGATCTTCCGGCCATTGATGCCGCCTTCTTCGTTGATCTTCTTGAAATAAGCCGCCTCAACTTTTCCGATAGTTCCGTAAGATGAGACTGGGCCGCTATATGCGACCGTATTGCCGATCTTGATCTCGGTATCGCTCGCGCCGGGATCATACTTCTTTTGCGCTTGACCCGGTGCGGCGATACCGCAGGACACGCAAAGCAACGCAATAGCCGCGAAGCGCGAAAAATTGGACAACATATCGTTCCTCCGGAGGCCGCTTTATTCTCATAGATGCGATAGCGGCGTTGAAGATCCGGAGGTTTGCGGCAGCGCGTCGTCTAATCAACTCGTTTCGACTTCAGCGCCAAGAACTATCATGGTTGTAATGATACGACGAAGACCTCGTACCGGGCCTCGTTCGAGTTGAAATTGCATCCGTAATTTGTCGCATCGAGCCGCGGAGACTCACTGGACACTGGACCAAGTCTCACCGCAACTGGACACACGAAGGCATCCCGCTCGATCACATGACGACAGACTAGGTTCGGGAGCTTGCACGTGAGGCACAACCGCAATCGAACCAAAGAAGCTAACTCGGTTTCATGAACGAGACAAATTCGACGGCCCCTGTTCCTGCCGAGCCACCTCCACTGGAGGGGACAGTCGTGCTGGAAATCGGCAATGCGCGGGCACCAACCTGTGTTCGTTTGGCGACCTCCCTTGCTACCAAAATAGTATCTGATCTCGGTGCTCGGGTGATCAAACTCGAGCCCTTCGGGGGCGATCCTGTTCGACATAAGCCCCCATTGCTGCCGGATGCTTCCGGGGACGAGCCCAGCGCCTTGTTC
Source organism: Bradyrhizobium sp. B097 (assembly GCF_038957035.1). Lineage (NCBI taxonomy): Bacteria > Pseudomonadati > Pseudomonadota > Alphaproteobacteria > Hyphomicrobiales > Nitrobacteraceae > Bradyrhizobium > Bradyrhizobium sp. B097. The sequence continues at coordinate 1,169,753 of NZ_CP152412.1, read as the reverse complement.
AGATTTTTGAATGCGGGCAAGACATCGTTGATACTGCCGAACGAATCCACCGCGATGAGGAGATCGTTGGAGGCACTTTTGAGCGGCCGCGTCGACGGTGTTTTCTTGGAGGAAGGCGACCCTATCCGAGCATCTCTCGACGAAAGTTCGGTCGCTGTTGTCGAGGTCGCAGGATGGCCGACGACGATGCCGACTGGGCGACGCTTGTCGGGGTTCACCGCTCTCGCACTTGGTGGTCTGCTGGATATGGTAGGAAGCCCACAGCGCGAACCGTTGCGGCTCGGCGGCCATCAGGCCTCCTATTCGGCGGGCTTGTCCGCCTTCACCGCGTTCATGGCGCTGCTCACCCAGCGCGATGCGGGCCATGCGGCGCCGCCCGCTCGGATTTCCCTGATTGAGAGCGTCATGTGGGTGAACTGGAAAGCCATCGCGGGCGTCGACGACACGGGTGGTGCGCCGACACGTGAAGGCGACGGTTCGGAATTCCAGGTTGTCCGCTGCCTCGATGGCTGGATCGCGGTAGTCTTCACCGTCACTGAGTTCAATAACTTGCGTGACCTGGTGGGTAGCCGGTGCCTGCACGATGAAAGGTTCGCTACCCGAGCCGGGCGCGTGGCCCACATTCGGGAGCTGTATGAATACCTATCACCATGGTTTGCAGTACGGACGCGAGCCGAAGTCTATGCCGAAGCGCAGGCGCGCGGTGTGCCGCTCGGGCCTGTTTGCGGGCCTTCTGATCTCCTGGATGATCAGCAAAATGCCGCGCGAGATTTCATCGTTCCGTTGAACGATCCTTCGCTTGAAGGACTTCGCTTACCGCGATTGCCTGTGCTGTGGAACGGTCGCGGTTTCGCGCCGCCTGCTCCTCGCGAACCCTCGTCCCCAACCTCATTTGCCCCATGAAGCCGCTCGCAAACGTCAGAGTCGTCGATTTCGGACAATTGACCGCTGGCGCCAACACCTCGGCCATGCTGGCGGATCTTGGCGCAGAGGTCATCAAGGTCGAGTCGGCAAGTTTCATGGATCTCTTCCGCTCAATGGGCAGCAATCAGCGAGATGCCCACGGATGGTGGAACCGATCACCGCAATTTCGCTTCACCAACCGCAACAAAGTCGGAGTGGCGCTTGACGCGAAGAAGCCCGAGGGTCGCCGCCTTTTGCAGGATTTGATGGCCGGTGCCGACATCGTCGTTGAGAATTTTCGCCGAGGGGTAATGGAGCGGTTGGGGCTCGGTTATGCCACGATTGCATCCCGCAATCCTCGAATCGTCTTTGCGTCCATATCGAGCCAGGGCGAGACGGGCCCTTATCGGCTTCACACCTCATTTGGCTCGACCCTTGAAGCCATGGGCGGAATTGCCGCCCTCACGGGATATGATAACGACAAGCCAGTGGTAAGCGGACCGCACGTCAACTATCCGGATCAAGTTGTCTCTCTCTTTGCAGCGGGAATCATTATTGCCGCACTGCGGGAAGCTCGGCGCACCGGAAAGGGCGCCCATCTGGACATCTCGCAGCGAGAGGTGACGAGTTTTCTTATCGGCGAAGAAATTCTGGCGAGTTCGGTAGATCATAAGCGATCCAGGTTGGCCCGGAGAGGTAACGCAGAAGACGGCGTCATGCTGCAAGACTGTTTTCGGACCATGGACCAGAAATGGATCGCGCTCACTCTTGAGGACCAAGCAGACGTTGAACGTTGCCTTGCGATCGTGGGACACAGCAAGAATATCCGTGGTCGATTGGTAGAGTGGTGTATGAAGCGTTCGGCGGTTGAGGCTTGCGATACGCTCGCCGCAGGCGGATTGGCCGCCGGGCTCGTACACAATGGAACCGCGTTGAGCCGAGAGCACAAGCTCGCGGGTCATACCCTCGTGCGACGCCCGAATGGTGAAATCGTGAAAGGGCAACCTTACAGTTTCGGCGGCCAGGAGTTGAAGGTGAACTGCGATGCGCCGGCACTTGGTGAGCACACGGAGTTAGTGCTGCGGAATATACTCGGGCTCGACGAGACCGCTATTCAGCACCTTGCCGCACTTGGCGTCACGCGGGCCGAACCGGTCACATGACGATCGGACAGGAGGTTGCATGAACGTCAAAGAGTTAGCCGGACAGCTTGAAATTCCTCTCATCCTGGCTCCCATGTTCCTCGTCTCGACGCCGGCGATGACGCTGGCCGCCTGCTCGGAGGGCCTCCTGGGCAGTTTTCCGGCGCACGGTACTCGGACGCCCGAAGTCTTCGAGGAATGGCTGATTGAGACAACCGAGGGGCTGGAGCGTCTTCGCGGCGAGTCGGATGGCAAGATGATTGCCCCCTTCGCAGTCAATCTGGTCGTTCATCCTTCAAATCCCCGAATGGAAGGGGATCTGGAAAAGTGCATCAAGTACCGAGTTCCGGTCGTGTTGACGTCGAAGGGCGCGCCGCCGGACGCGGTTGCACGCATTCACGACTACGGAGGCGTCGTTCTCCACGACGTGGCTAACCGGCGCCATGCTGAGAAAGCACTCGAAGCTGGAGTCGATGGTGTAGTTGCCGTGACAGCGGGCGCAGGCGGGCACACTGGGACGATCAACCCGTTTGCACTTATGAACGAGATTCGTCGGATTCACGATGGTCCGATCGCGCTCGCTGGCGGAATGACTACCGGCCGCGATGTCCTCGCAGCGCAAGTCATGGGCGCGGATTTCGCGTATGTAGGGACTCGATTCATCGCCACGGCTGAGTCATCGGCTCCCTTTGGTCAGAAGCAGATGATCGTCGATTCGATTGCGACCGATATTTTCTTCAGCGCATCCGTTGACGGAGCCCCCGCCAACTGGTTGACGAAGAGTCTGTCAGCAGCCGGAATCGACCTTGACGTGCTGCGCACAACTCGGCCGGGAAAAGTCATTGCCGCAGCCGAAACCCACAAGCGCTGGAAAGACATCTGGACCGCGGGCCATGGCGTCGGCAACATCGATGATATTCCAACGACGGCGGAATTGTGCCGGCGGCTGAAGGCAGAGTATCGAGCAGCCGCATTGCACCCGATCTCAAATGACGTAATCGATCAAATGGCGCAACCGAGCGGCTAAAGCTCTCGCGACGAGACTGCCGGGACATTTGACCAAGTGTGTGGGGCGCACGCGACTGCCGGGTGCATATGTCGTGCCCACTTTGGGCCTGCTTGTTGGCTAGGTCTGTTCCGAGTTATGCGTTGAGTTCGGAAAGATCGATCATAAAGATCGATCATGATGTCGGGGCGCAGCGCCCTTGCCGCACCGCTTTGAGTTTGGCCACGAATCGAGCCGCGAGTTCCTATCGATATGGCTGACCAAAGTGCCGGATTCTGGGACATCGAGCTGTTCGTCCTTGCGCCCTGACAGCATTCGCTGTTGTCAGGGCGCGGCACGTGCAAGAAATTCTATCAGGCGTCGGCGCTCATAACGCATCACCAACGACCACATGAGCTGCGTCGAAGGATGATTGGTGTTGGCGGCGACGATAGCCGCCGTCCTTCATACAACCCAGGACCGGCAAGACGTCACATCATGCCATATGTTGGCGAAACCAGTCAGAAGCATGACCGACGGTGCGGTCCACCACGTCGGGCTGATCATAGTATTGAAAGTGGCTGGTGCCATTTTCCCAGATCAGCTTTTTGTCAGGAGTCGGAATCGAATCATAATGTCGCTTCGCCGCGGCTGGGTTCATGCAGCTGTCGGAATGAATGATCAGCGCGGGTTTCCTAAGCTTCGCAACCCCGGGAGCAGTCGTGTATTCGAAATGATCCAGATCGCTCATGATGGCGTAGCGGTTCTCCCAACCTCTGAGCGTCCAAGGGCCATACCAGCTCCACACGAGTGGCCCAGGGAGGCCGGCGTCCGAACCAGCTTTCGGGTTGCCGAGATCGGGTGAAACGAGCGGCTTGTAAACGATCTCGCCATTCGCATCATATCGCGCCTTGGCATCACGCGCGCGTTCAAGCCGCGCTGCCAGCAGCGCTTCCAGTTGCTTTGTGGAGGGCGCCGTCGTGGCGTCGAATGGATTTTCGGTGACGCCGGCCGCGATCATAAAGAGGTCTGTCTCACGATCCCGATAGTAGCCGGTCACCGACACGACTGCCTTCACGCGGTCGTCGTATGAAGCGACGTCAAGCATCTCCGGGCCACCCTGGCACACGCCGAGCAAGAAGGTGCGCTTCGGGTCGACATCCTCGCGCGCAAGCATGTAGTCGAGCGCGGATACGACGTCCTCATTCTTCATCTTTGGATTTTCAAGTCGGCGCGGCATACCTCCGCTCTCGCCAACCGTGCGCGGATCGAAGGCGAGCGCCAAGAACCCTTCGTCGGCAAGCCGCGTGGCATACTGGGTCGGTGCTTGTTCTTTCTGGAAGGAATAGGGCCCAAGCACAACAACGGTCGGGAACGGGCCCTCGCCCCTCGGATGATACAGGACGCCAACAACGTCCTCGCCGTGCGAGGGAAAGGTCACTTTCTCGAGGGTGTAGTTACCGTGTTTGGCCATGAGGCTTCTCCTTTCAGCTTGCACAAAGCTAGGGATTGCTCATCATTGACACAATCTCGTGAAACTTGATGCCAAGATGAATGACTTTCACCAATTGAAGGGTGGCGACCTATTCGCGCTAACGGTGTTCCTTTCGGCAGCAACTCACCGCAGCTTTCGTGCCGCCGCCGTTGAGCTAGACGTGACACCTTCGGCGATCAGCCATTCAATCAAGAAGCTTGAAGAACGCATTGGCGTACGCCTGTTCAATCGGACGACCCGCAGCGTCTCGTTGACGGATGCTGGCCAGCGCCTTGCCACGAAACTACGTCCTGCAATTGCGTCTGTTGCGGAGGCGATGCAGGAAGTTGAGGGCTTTCAGGGCGCGCCGCGCGGCACAGTACGGATCAATGCCAGCGATGTGGCGATCCGCATGATCTTGCGGCCAATACTCGCACAATTTCTGCGCGATCACCCGCAGGTGCATCTTGACATCGTGACCGACGGCCGGCTCGGCGATATCGTTGCCGAGGGCTTCGACGCTGGCATTCGACTAGCAGAGGCGGTGCCGCAGGACATGATCGCGGTGCGCTTAACCGAAACCGCTCGTTTCGCCGCGGTCGCCTCCCCAACGTACTTTGCTGCGCGCGGTTGGCCGCAAGCTCCCCAGGATTTGTATCGGCACAATTGCATTCGCTTTCGATTCGAGAGCGGCGCGATCTACCGCTGGGAGTTCGAGCGCCACGGCGTCGTCGAAACGATCAACGTCAACGGTCTACTCACCCTGACTGATCAGATATTGATGGTGGAGGCGGCTATCGACGGTGTCGGAATCGCATTCGTGCCCGACTTTCTGGTTTCCGCTCCCCTTCGCGAGGGCAGCCTCGAGCGCGTCCTCGACGATTGGTGCCCGGCTTTTCCTGGCGTCTGCCTCTATTATCCCGGGCACCGTCATGTCTCTGCGGGATTGCGGGCACTTATTGATGCGATCCACAAGTTCGAGTTTGAGAGATGACAGAAAGCGATCGAGCTGAGCGGCAGCGCACCATAGCACTGACGTTCGGCGTACTTGCCGCAAAATGTCACGCCCGGCCACGGACTTGGCGCCTTGATTGGTGACAGCCGGGTGCCGCAGAATACCAAGGCCATTGCGGGCTGCAGCAACCGGACTGAACCGCGGATTTCCGGGATAGTCGACCATTGGGAATGCAAGGTATCGCGACGCCGGAAATCGGATCAACAGCGAGCTATCCCGGTGACATTTTTCTCGATGCTCGCTTTCGCAAACCGATCGAGCGAATGGTACCGATGCCATTGACAGCAAATTTGCAAGCTTCAAAGATGAAACATGCAAATCGCACGGCAACTCAGCTGCCGAGGGGCAATTGGTATGGTTTGTAAGCGGACTATCCATCCTTTCCCAAGTCAAACCTGCGCTCAACGACCAACAGGTTTCGAAGAGCGATGCAGATCGAGAACATAGGATGACACGATCCATCAAATCCGCGGAACGAACGCTAGCGCTGTTTGAATTGTTCTCGCGACGGCAGCATCCGCTAACAGTTGGGCGGATCGCGGACGAGTTGCATGTTCCGCAACCGAGCGTGAGTATGTTGCTCGCCAATCTTCGCAAGCTCGGATATGTGAGCTATGATGTTCGAAGTCGAACATATACGCCGACGATTCGCGTCGCTCTACTCGGCATCTGGATTAGTCGTAAGTTCGATGCTGCGGGTTCACTCTCCTCTCGTCTCGCAGAGCTGCAGCGTCGCGTAGACGAAACTGTGTTTCTGGGTATTCAGAACGGACCATACGCCCAGTACTTGCTTGGAATCTACAAGAAGAAGCCGCGTAGCCTGCGTGCCGAGAGCGGCACCTACAGGCTTCTAACGGGTTCGGCGGTCGGGCGAGCGTTGATGTCGTTGATGACGGACCAGGAAATCCGCAGTTGGTTGCATCGCTGCAATGCAGAGGCACCCGAACGTCGACTGCGATTCACCAACGGCGAATTCATGGCAATCATCTCCGAGATCCGTGGCTGTGGATTTGCGCAAACTCAGGGAGACATCACACCCACGTTCGGTGCGATCGCAGTCACGGTTCGCTCGCCATCGGAGTTGATGCCAATGGCGGTCGGGACCGGCGTTCCGCTGGAACGAATTGAGGCAAAGCGTGACGATATCGTTGAGGCTCTTCGAGACTTCAAGAAGTCGCTAGAATCGATCCCTACGCTCAATCCCTCCCTGGACGATAGTGCTAGCGCGCAGCCAGTAACTTCTACAAAACTCACCCGGTCCGTTTGATCTCGTCAAAAACTAGACGGGGGCGAGTCAGAACCGATTGAGATCTCCGCCATTGGGGAAGCGCCCGAATGAATTGAAACTCTGCACCCTCAATCTGCTGTGCCACCCCCTCCGCAACCTCTGGAGGCGCCGCTTGGAGATAACTGGCATACACCCGTATCGATGTGTAGCAAGACGATGTCAGTCTACGTTGCGCGATTGAGGCGTCGGTATTCAATACATCAAGAATCGGTCGATGGCCGCCCCGTAAACCGGCGCCACCTGGTTCTTCTCTTCAGGTCAAGATTCTCAGAGCGACAGTTCTGCCGTCCAACCTCGCGTTGGATCCCAACACCATTACAGATGTAATGGGTCCTACCTGTTCTGGCCTTGTGCAATCAAATAACAATCGCCCGGGATGCTCCAACGCGAGCCAGAACGTTGGAGCTCAATAAAAACCACATGAGGACGCACCGATGGGATGGATGACTGAAGAACGGGTGATGATTCAACAGAGCGCCCGCGAGTTCGCCATGAACGAGGTGCTTCCGGTCGCCAACAAGCTAGATCCGGTCAAGGGAGAAATTCCCGACGATCTCATACGAAAGATGGCAGACCTAGGCTATTTCGGCATTGTGGTCGATGAGAGATATGGGGGTCTCGGACTTGGCGCGTTCGAATACTGCCTCGTTGCCGAAGAGCTATCTAGAGCGTGGATGAGTGTCGGCAGCCTGATCGCCCGAGGCAACTCCATGATTGGCATGGAGACGATGAGCGAGGAATGGCGCGCCGAAGTGATGCCAAGGGTTGCACGCGGAGAGTTGCTCGGAGCCTTCGCGATGTCGGAGCCAAATGCCGGTTCTGACGTCGCCAATATCAGCACGCGGGCTGTTAGAGACGGCAACGAGTTCATTATCACGGGAAACAAATACTGGTGCACTTTCGCGGATGGTGCGGATTTCATTACAGTCATTGCGCGTACAGGCGTCAATGAGGATCCGACGCGTCGACACGACGGACTCACGGCGTTTATGCTGGAAAAACCGCGGGGCCAGTTACCTTCCGGTGTTCACGGAAGCCCGATTCCCAAGATCGGGTACTTCGGTTGGAAAACCTGGGAGCTCGCGTTTGACGGCATTCGGGTGCCAGCAAGCAAGATACTCGGCCAGGAAGGCGCTGCCTTCCAGATGATTGCCCGTGGCTTAGAGCGTGCGCGCGCACATACTGCTGCGCGTTCAATTGGCCTTGCCAGAGGAGCACTTGAGGACGCAATCGCCTATGCCAAGGAGCGCAACCAGTTCGGACAGCCTATCGCGGACTTTCAAGCAATCCGCTTCAAGATCGCGAGAATGGCAACTGAGATTGAAGCCTGTCGACAGCTAATGTACCACGTCTGCGATCAGATCGATACTGGTAAGCGCTGCGATACTGAAGCTGCGATGGTCAAATACCTCGCCTCGGAGATGTCCGAGAGGGTCACCAGCGATGCACTGCAAATTCTTGGCGGAGCTGGATATACGACGCATTATGCCGTCGAGCGATACTGGCGTGACGCGCGCCTGACCAAGATCTTCGAGGGAACGAGCGAGATTCAGCTTCGTATCATCTCGGATCAACTTCTCGGTCGACCCTCTCGGCACTAACTTTCCCAACTGGAACCTGATCCGAGCGAACGACCGTTGAAACAGGACGATTTGTAATGCGACTTCCGTCAAGGCCGCGGCGCAGTGCGCTCTACGTTCCCGCATCGAACGCGAAAGCGATCGCGAAAGCCGAAGCTCTTCCAGCTGACATCATCATTCTAGATCTTGAAGATGCGGTTGCTCCGGAGGCAAAATACTCTGCTCGCATTACAGCCATTGAAGCGGTCAAGGCAGGCGGCTTTGGTAAACGCGAGGTCCTGATACGTTGCAATCCGCTGGACAGCCCTTGGGGACCGGCCGACCTCGAAGCGATTGCGTCTTCCGATGCGGCAGGGATCTTGGTGCCGAAAGTCTGTAGCCCTAGGGATATCATAGTCACCGAGGAAGGCCTCCGAAGAGCGAAGGACGACCTTGCTCTTTGGATCATGATAGAGACCTGCGCCGCGGTGAATTCGGTGCGTGAGATCGCAATGACGGAAAGCAACAGCCGTCTGAGCGGATTGGTACTTGGAACCAACGATCTTGCCAAGGAAATGAGAGCGCAAATAACTCGTGAACGTGCGGCATTTCTGCCGATCTTCACGACCACCATTCTCGCTGCGAGGCAATATGGGCTTGCGGTTTTGGACGGCGTCTGTAACGAGTTTACTGAGCTCGCGAGATTTGAAACTGAATGTATTCAAGGTCTCGTGTTGGGTTTTGATGGTAAGACCCTTATCCACCCACGGCAGATCGGCTCGTGCAATGAAGTCTATTCCCCTACTGCTGCTGAGATTGAGTGGGCCGAAGCGATAGTAGCTGCGTTTGACAGCCCGGAGAACGCAGGCAGGGGGGTCATTCAGCTGAATGGCAAAATGGTTGAGCTGCTGCACGCAGACCAAGCACGCGATCTGATAATTAGGTATCGTGCGATTGAGGATCTAGCAACCCGCAGGCAGAACTGCAGGCCGCTTTCGTAGTCGGAGGTCCTGCCTTCAAACGTCTCGGGCTGTCGCGCATTTTCCAACGTCGCAAGTTAGCCCACGCTGATCCAACCGCATTCGCCAGCGTAGGCTTGCAGATGGCAGGCTTGGCACAAATTCCGCCTCGTCGCGGGGCCCGTGATTATGGTGTCTCACAGGGGGCCTTGCGAAACGAACTTGCTCACCAGGTAAGCATCGACGGCCTCGAGGCCGCCTTCGGACCCATAGCCGGAGTCCTTGACGCCACCGAATGGAAGCTCTGGCAATCCGAGGCCATAGTGATTGATTGAGACCATTCCACTTTCGATGGCTTGGGCCACTGCCGTCGCATTCTGCACCGAACGCGTATACGCATACGAGGCAAGACCGTACGGCAACCGATTGGCCTCAGTCATTGCATCGGCAAAGTCTCGAAAGCGCGAAATCGTCGATATCGGACCGAACGGCTCCTCGTTCATGACACGCGCGATCTTCGGGACATTCATCAAGACGGTCGGCTCGAAGAAATGGCCCTTATTCCGGCCCCGCCTGCCGCCCACCGCGATCTCAGCGCCACATTCGAACGCATCGTCCAGCATCGCGTTGAGCGCCGCGAGACGACGGCTGTTCGCAAGCGGCCCGATGGTCACGCCGGCATCGAGCCCGTCCCCCAGCTTCAGGGCCTGGGTTCGCCCGATGAACTCCCCGACGAATTCGTCGAACACTGCGTCGTGCACCAGAAACCGTGTCGGCGCGATGCACACCTGGCCGGCGTTGCGATATTTGCCTTGAGCCAGAATTGCGGCCGCAGCCTTCACGTCCGCATCTGCGAACACGATCGCCGGAGCGTGACCGCCCAGCTCCATGGTGATGCGCTTCATGTGTTCTCCAGCGAGGGCGGCGAGCGTTTTCCCGACCGATGTCGAGCCGGTAAACGAGACCTTCCGGATCGACGGATGCGCAATCAGGTACTCCGAAATCCCGGATGGAACGCCGTAGACCAGATTGATCACACCATCCGGGAGGCCCGCGTCGGCAAAGGCGCGGATCAGCTCAGCGGGAGAGGCAGGGGTTTCTTCGGGCGGTTTGATCACCACGGAGCAGCCGGCGGCCAGCGCCGCGGCCAGCTTGCGAGCCGCCTGGCTCACGGGAAAATTCCAGGGCGTAAACGCGGCGACCGGACCGACCGGCTCCTTCACGACCAGATTGTACACGCCCGCGGAGCGCGCTGGGATGATCCGGCCGTAGGTCCGGCGCGTTTCCTCCGCGCACCAGTCGAGAATGTCGGCGGACGCGAGCAGTTCAGTTTTCGCCTCTTCCAACGGCTTGCCCTGCTCCAGCGTCATCAACCGGGCGATCGTCTCGATCCTCTGACGCAACAGCTCGGCCGCGCCGCGCATGACTCGCGAGCGGTCCATCGGCGACGTCTTGCGCCACACGTCGAACCCGTGTACGGCGGCCTCTACGGCCGACGCGAGATCCTCCCGCCCAGCGCATGCCACCGACCCGATCCGTTCTTCGGTGGCGGGGTTGAGGACCGCGATCGTCTCGCCGGACAGGCTCGGACGCCACCGCCCGTCAATGAACAATTCAACTTGCGGATACACGCAGTAACTCCTCGTTTCGAACCTCAATGCATCAACGATCCGCCCAGAGCATTCGCCCAGGCACACCTGCGCCTTCCATATGCTACGGCGATCTTGCCCGCCGGCGTGAGTCAGGCCGCTAGCGCACGTTGAATTTGATCGCGAATACTCTCTTCGCTGTCCGCGTCGACCGGATCTGCCAGAGGGATATCGATTGCGATATTGGCCGGGCGCTTCAGAACCACGATCCGATCGCCGATCGCGAGTGCTTCGCTGATCGAATGCGTGATGAACACCGCGGTCTTTCCGTTGTCCTTGACCAACCTGACAAACTCGGCGCGCAGCTTGCGGCCCGTCATTTCATCGAGCGCGGAAAACGGCTCGTCGCACAGCAGGATGTTCGCATTGGTGGCGAATGCGCGCGCGATCGCGACGCGCTGCCGCATTCCTCCCGACAAGGCGTGCGGATAATCGTGCTCGTGGCCGCGAAGCCCAAGCGTCTCCAGCCAGCGCTGCGCGATCGCCCTGCGCTCATCGACGGTCTTCCCGAGTATTTCGAGCCCAAGCTCGACGTTCTGGATCGCCGTTCGCCACGGGAGCAAACGATCGCCCTGGAACACGATCGCCATCTTACCGCGGAATGCTTCGAACTCTCTGAAGGGATCGTGGCCATCGACGGTCACGCGCCCCTTGGACGGCGCGGTCAATCCGGCAATCATGTTGAAGATGGTAGACTTGCCGCACCCGGTCTTGCCGAGCAAGGCCAGCATCTGCCCCTCACCGATTTGGAGGTCCAGATTGTCGACGGCCGTGTACGACGACGCAGCATTGCTCTTGCCGAATACCTTCGAGACCTTCTCGAGAGAGATGGCAATCTGTGCGGAGTTGCTGTTCGTCATAGCGTGCGCTCCGAGACTGCCCGATAGCGGAACACGGAGCTCTCGATCAGTGTTAGGATGGCTTGAACGATCAGCACGAAGAACACGAGTTGCAGCGTCCAGGCTAACGCGCCGGCCATGTCAAACACTTGCTGTTGCTGAAGGAGCTGGTATCCGACGCCGCCGGTGGCGCCGACCAACTCGGCCACGACGACCACGCGTGAGGCGTTGCCGAGATTGACCTTCCAGGCGGTTAGAACATCGGGGAGGATGGCGGGGATGATCATCGCCGTGAACAGCTTCGTGCGCGACGGGCGAAAGCTCATGACCATTTCGGTGAGATCGCGGGACATCGCCTGCAACGCGCTCAGCACCTGGAACGAGAATGCCGGCAGCGTCGTCATCGCCATGATGAAGAATATGCGCGGCTCAATGCCGTGAAACCAGATGATCGCGAACACGACCCACGACAGTGCCGGAATTCCCTGGAACAGCGTGAGGATCGGCGAGAGGAAATCGTGGGCCATGCGCGAGCGGGCCATCATCACGGCAAGCAACGCGCCAACCAGAAAGGCGCCGGCGAGCCCAGCGAGGATGCGGAGCACGGTGGCGAGAACGTCCGCGAACTGAGCCCAATCGGTGACGATGCCGACGAAGCGCCAGAACACGTCGACGAGCGAGGGGAACAGGAATGGCGGAAAGAACAGCGCGGCGAACTGCCAGACGCCGGCAACGACCACGAACGGTACAATGTACGACGCCGCACCACGGATGACCGACAAGCCGAATCGCGCCGCCGCAGAATTCTCGTATCGCGTGGCCGTCATTTCATCGCCCCTTGATAGATGGTGGAGGCGGCGGGATCGGAGGGAAGGAACGCGATGGACTTGCCTGCGGCGTAGACCGCATTGATCTCCTTACTGACCTCGGCCGCCGTCCGGACATTCATACCCAAACGATCGTTCGCGCGAATGAGCTCCGAAATGGCCTTCCGGTCGTCGTCGGTCCCCTTGCCGGCGATTAGCTTTGCCGCTTCGTCGGGATTTGCAGCAACCCATTCCGCGGCTTGCCTGTAGGCTGCATAGAGTTTCGGGATGAGTTCCTTGTTCTTCTCCGCCCACGACACATGCGCGGCAACGCCGAGATAGGGGATGCTCGTGCTGCCGGACACTTTCTTCCAGCTTTCCGGGATATTGAGGTCGAGCGTCCTGATGCCCGGCTTCTTAGCGTGCAGCGTGGTATAGGCCGGCTCCCAGAGCTGAACGGCGGTCGCCCGGTCAGCAAGCGCATAGCCCACCAGACCGGGCGTAGCCGTGTTGACGACGGACAGCTTCGCGGTATCGACCCCGAGCTGCCGCGCAAACCAGTCGAACATCACATAGTTAGTGGTGCCCTTTGCAGCGGCGAGGTCCTTGCCTTCCACGTCCTTGAGCGACTTGATGTCCGGCCGTGAGGTCACCACTGCACCCCAGAAATCGAACAGGTTGAAGAGGTAAGTGACCTTCACCCCGCGGACATCGGCAAGGCCGACCGTCAGCAGCGCCGCACTTCCCCCGACCTGGAACTCGCCCGAATTGAACTGCGCCGTGTAGGCGTCGGGCGTACGCTCCTCGAACTTGATCGAGATTCCGTTCTTCTCGTCCAGCTTCTGCGCCTTGATTACGGGCGGCAGGAATGCGCCGAGCGACGGCGCGCCGAACACGACGATCGATACTTTGGGAAGATCCTGGGCCGACGGCGTTGAAGTCGAGGCGATCGCGGAAAGAAGACCCAGCGCAAATGCTACCTTCTTCACGACACTTCCTCCTCCCGGTAAACCTATGCTGGGCCGACTGTGCGGACCGCGAATTGCAAGAGCTCTTCTGCAAATGCGCCGGATGCTTCGATCGCCGAGATATGCGCCGCATCGAGGGTCACCATGCGCGCGCCCGGGACGCCGGCCGCGATCTCCTCTCCACGCGAAGGTGGCGTCGAGGGATCGTTTGCGCCGCAAATCACCAGGACTGGGCAACCGATGTCGGGCAGACGCGGCTTCAGATCGGCAACCGCCAGCACCTCACAGCAGGCCGCGTATCCTTCGGGCGAAATGGCGGCAATCATCTTGCCGAGCTGTTCGGTCCGCTCCGGATGCAGCTCCCGAAACGATCTGGTGAGCCAGCGATCGAGCGTCGGCACAATCATCGGGGCCATACCGTGGGCGCGCACTGCCGCAGCACGCTCCAGCCACAGCGAGGGCGGCGGGAAGTTTGGCGCCGTGTTTGCAAGGACAAGGCCAGTCAGCCGCTCGCCCCTGATGGCGCCGAGCCATTGCCCCATTAGTCCGCCGAGCGACAACCCGCAAAAGGTCGCGCGCGGAATCTCCAATACGTCAAGAATGGCGACGGCGTCGAGCCCCAGCCGATCGATGGTGTAGGGACCAGCGGGCACATCCGATTGCCCGTGGCCGCGCGTATCGTAGCGAACCAGCCGCCACCGCTCTGTAAGGCGTGCGACGATGTCGTCCCACATCGACATCGTCGCTCCGATCGAGTTGCTCAACACCATAACCGGCTTGTTGGACGGCGGCGGCACCTCGACGGCCAGCTTCACGCCCGGCTCGACGGCTATTCGCTCGATGTGATTGGCTGGGCTCTTCACCACGTCATTCCGCCGCACTCTGAGTTGCGGAAAACTCCTTGCGTAGCGCGACAAAAAAGCGGCCAATCAAGTGCTTTGACACTCCTGCGAGGATCCGCTGCCCCACGCCAGCGACGAGTCCGCCGACTTCGCCGTTGCCCTTGTAGATGAGCCTGGAGGCGCGCTCGCCATCTGGTTCAATGTCGAAGCGCGCGATGCCCGTGCCGTGCCCCAGCGATCCGCTCCCGGATACCTTGATGTTGCAGGATCTCGGGGCCGCCTTGTCCGAGAGGCTGATCGCGCCTTCGAACGACCCGCCAACCGCGGCCACGCGAAGCTGCATCTCCACCGTGTAGGTATCCGGCGCAGTCTCCGTCATATTCTTGCAACCCGGGATACAGCGGGTCAGGACAACGGGATCGTTAAGGGCAACCCAAAGCGCCTCCACGGAAGCGGGCACGGTTTCACTGCCACCGATATCAAGCTTCATGTCATCCCCTCAGAGACCGAACAAGCGCTGAGCGAGGCCGCCATTGATCGAGATCCGCTCGCTCGGCGTGAGCGGCGTGTCCTCAACAATGTTCAGCGGCGCGAGATCGCCAATCGGGAACGGCATGTCCGATCCCATCATGATACGGTCGGCACCCACCACGTCCGCGAGAAAGCGCAGGGCACGGGGGTCCTGCACGATGGTGTCGTAATACATTGCGGCAAGCGCGGCATCGGGATCGCCCAGCTTGTCCTTGTCGAGTTGATAGTTCCGGCGCAACCGGCCAATGACGTAAGGCAGCGCCGCGCCGCCGATCCCGGCAACGATCCTGGCATTCGCGTAGCGCCCGACGTGGCCCGCATAGATCAGACGAGACATCGCGATCAGGGTGTCGGTGATCCGGCCGACCGCATTGGCCATTCCGTAGTCGTGAACGCGATCGTCGCCGCTTTCGAACACGGGATGGATGAAGATCACCGAACCGAGGTCGTTCGTGGCTTCCCAGAACGGCTTGAGCGCGGGGTCGTCGAGAACGCCACCCTTTCCCTTCGGCTGCGTTCCGATCATCGCCCCCTTGAAGCCGGACTGGTGCGCCTCGCGCAGCACTTCGGCGGCAAGCGCGCCGTCCTGCAGCGGAACCGTGGCCAGCGGGACGAAGCGGGGCTCCTCCCTGGCCGTCTGCGCGAGATGCGCATTGATCAGACGCGACCACCCGGCTCCCTCCTCTGCCGGAATTTCATAGCCGAACATGTCGAGCCAGCCACCGACCACCTGGCGTTCCACCTTCTGCGTGTCCATCCACTTCAGGCGCGCCGCGATATCGCTCAACGGCTTGGAGACGGGACGCGTCGGCTTGGCACCGGCGAACGAAAATCCGAGGCTCCCGCCGTCCTCGATCACCTTGATCGACGGAAACTTCGCCGCGTTCGCGCGGATCGCGTCGAGCAGGCCCGGAGGCACCAAATGAGCGTGACAGTCGATGATCATTGTGTACCCTTCTTCTTTGCGTCTTCCGCCGCGGCGATGGCATCACTGATTGCCGCGATGCGAATGGGAAGTTTCGAGAACGAGATGCCGAGCGGGGAGACCGCGTCATTGATCGCGCCCGAGATCACCGCAGGCGCACCGAGGTAGCCGCTCTCGCCGGATCCCTTCTGGCCGAACACCGTGAACGGCGATGGCGTGCAGTGATGCACGATTTCGACATTCGGCATCTCGTGCGACGATGGCAGCAGATAGTCCATGAAGCTCTGGGTCAAAATCTGCCCTTCCTCGTCATAGACAAACTCCTCGAGCAGGGCTGCCCCGATGCCATGCGCGATTCCGCCGAGCGTCATGCCCTTCACGATGTGCGGATTGATCACGGTGCCGCAGTCATGCCCGATGACGTAACGCCGGATCTCCGGCTTTGCGATCTCCGGATCAAACGCGAGCAGGATTAGGTGAAACTCGAAGGAATGACAGGGGTACATTTGCACGCGGCCGTTTTCCGGCAGCTTGGTGCCGGTCGGCACCTGCATCACATGCGTGGCCTCCAGTCCCGGTTCGGTGCCTTCGGGCAACGCGTGGAAATGCCGATGCCCGAGGTTCACCAGATCAATCCACGACAAGCGCGCGCTCGATTTCGGATCGGACACGCTGCCCTGGGCGTAGGTCGCATCGCCTTCCGGGATACCGAGCCGATGCGCACCGATCCTCGTCAGCTTGTGCCTGAGCTTCTGAGCGGCGTGATAGCAGGCACCACCCAACATAATCGCCATGCGGCTGCCGACAGGGGAGTTGGACGGAAGGCTGGCCAGGGAGTCCGGCCGCACGATGCGGATCAGATCCGGATCGATCTCCAATACCTCACCCACAACGGTGGCGGCCAGCGTCTCATGCCCCTGCCCTGCCGAAGTGTTGTGGATCGTGACGGTGACGGATCCGGCGCCGTCGACGTTGATCCGGCACGAGTCCATCCAGGTCGTGGTGGTGTTCTTTTCATTGAGCAGCGGCTCGAAAGACGAATTTCCCCCGCTGGGCTCGAGGCAGGCGGCGACGCCGATCCCTGCCATCATGCCGGAGGCGCGCAGTTCGTCGCGTTCCCTAACCAGCGCTTCATAGCCGGCGCTGGCAACAACCTTACCGACCACGGCGTGGTAGTCGCCGCTGTCGTAGTGGCTTCCGCTTGGAATAAGATACGGAAACTCGTCGCTGCGAATGAAGTTGCGGCGGCGAATCTCGATGCGGTCGAGCCCCACCGCGGCCGCGACCTTGTCGATGGCCGTCTCGATCGCATAGTTCGTCGGCGATTGACCGAAGCCCCGCACCGCCTCTTGCGCAGCTTTGTTCGACAGTGTCGCCGTGGCCCGATACTGCACGCTCGCGATCTTGTACGGGCCGACGATCGCACCGATCGGCTTGCCAAGCTGGAACGGCGAGCGCCCTGCGTATGCGCCCACATTGTCGAGCGCATGCATCTTCATCGACTTGACGAGACCGTCGTCACTGAAGGCGACCTCGACGTCGAAGATGCGTTCCGGACCGTGAGCATCGCCGGCACGCATATTCTCGAGCCGATCCTCGATGAGCCGAACCGGCCGACCGAGAACACGCGTGAGATGCGAGACCAGGACCGTGTGCTTGATCCCGCGCTTGACCCCGTAGCTCCCTCCGACATCGACGTCATGATGCACACGCACGTTGTTGGCGGGAATGCGGAGCGCACGCGCGATCTGGTCGGGGTACTTCGGCATCTGGATCGATGCCCAGACATCGAGCATCTCGCACCATGGATCCCACTGGGCAACCACGCCGAAGGTCTCGATCGGCACGGTCGAGTTGCGTCCCCAGGTCACCCGAAACTTCAGACGCCGGGGGCTCTCCGCGAAATGCCTGTCGACGTCGCCCCAGACAAAGGTCTTGTCGAGGAGCACGTTGGTGCCGTGCTCCCGGTGTACCTTGGCGCTACCTTCGGTGATGGCCTCTTCAGCGTCGATGACGAACGGCAGCGGCTCGTATTCGATACGGACCTTCTCGAGCGCGTCCTCTGCCTGGGCCCGGGTTTCCGCGACGACAGCCACAACCCATTCACCCGCATAGCGCACCTGCCCCACCGCGAGCGGATAACGCCGAACCTTTGGCGTATCGAGGCCGTTCATCAACGGATCGACTGCCTTGACGAGGTCCTCGCCGGTCAGCGCATGGACAACGCCCGGCATTCCCACGGCGCCGCTCGTATCGATCGACACGATTCGCGCGGCCGGATGCTGCGACGGAACGATCGCGACGTGCAGCATTCGATCGAGCACGATGTCGGCGACATAGCGCCCACGGCCAACCACGAAGCGCCGGTCTTCGCGAACACGCCGGTTTGACGACACAAACTTCAAAGCAGAGGCTTCCCCACTCATCGCCCGCCTCCGTGCAGAGCATTGGCCCCGACTGCCTCGACATCCTGCAGGTCAGCGTCCGCACCCGTCGGCGAACGCTGCGAGTTGGCCTTGCGCAAACGCTCGGCGGCGAATTGAACCGCCTCGATGATCTGTCCATAGCCGGTGCAGCGGCAGATGTTGGCGGAGATAGCATCGACGATCTCCTCGCGCGTCGGATTCGCCTCGCGTCGGAGCAGCGAATGCGCGGTCAGGATCATGCCGGGAGTGCAATAGCCGCATTGCAGTCCGTGCGTCTCGCAGAACGCATCCTGGACAATGCTCAGCTCGCCTGGAGCCGGCGCAAGCCCCTCGATCGTCGTGATCTCGTAGCCGTCCGCTTGCACCGCAAACATCAGACAGGCGCGCGCCGGCTCGCCATCCAGCAGGACGGTGCAAGCTCCGCAGACACCATGCTCGCATCCCGCGTGACTGCCGACCAGCGCCAGATCCTCCCGGAGCGTATCAAGCAGCGTCTTGCGCGGCTCGACGTTGACGTCACGGGCGCGGTCGTTGACCTTGAGGATGATCTTCATTATGCGCCTCGTTTCGCAGTTTGGCCGTCGCCGGCCCGCGCATCGTTGATCGCATCTTCAAGGGCGCGCGTGCCCAGAGCTACCGCGACCCGTAGCCGATATGCAGCTGACGCGTGGAGGTCGCTCGCCGGCTCGAGCACCTCTGCGGCCTGACGAACTGATTCGGTGATCGATTGCTTGTCGAGGCCGGTGCCAATCAGGCTTGACACGTCCAGACGCACCGGACGGTCGCCGACGCCTCCAATACCGAGCGCGGCATCGATGCAGCTGCCGCTCTCGTCGAGGGCCACCTGCGCGGCCGCCGCGACGAACGCGAAGTCGGATTTGCGAGCGCTGACCTCGTGAAAGCCGGTGCCGATCCGTGCATGCGACCAGATCGGAAAGCGAACCGCCGTCACGCAATCCCCCGGCATGACTGACGTCACCATCGGTCCGATGAAGAAGTCATCGGCGGCCAGCGCCGTCACGCCCTCCGGATTGGTGATCTCGATGTCTGCGCCAAGTGTGACGGCAACGAGGGGAATCTCGGCGGATGGATCGGCGTGAGCGACTGATCCGCCGACCGTGCCGCGATTGCGCGTCGGGGGATGGCCGACCCACGGCAAGGCCTTGGCGAGCAACGGCAGCGATTGCCGCGCAAGCGCGCTGCGCTCCACCTGCACCTGACGCGTCGTAGCACCGATCGCCAGGACATCGCCCTCGACACGAATGCCGTTCAGCTCCGGTAGTCGATAGATGTCGACAAGCCTCGTCGGGCGCGCGAGCCGCATCGCCAGCATTGGAATCAGCGTCTGGCCGCCGGATATCAGCCGCGCGTCCTCATCGGATGCGAGCAGTGCGCATGCCTCGGCAACCGAACCCGGCCTGACATATTCAAACGGAGCTGGCTTCATCTGCTTCTTCCGAGCTTGATGCCTTCGAACAGCGTCATGCGAGAGCGGCTACGCCAGCAGCAGACCGGCCACGGCCGGCGACAACACCGATACGGTCTGGCGATTCAACAGCGGGCCATTCTTCTCGGAGGCCGTCTTGATCTCGCGCCACTCGGGGTCGGCCCCAAACGCCGCCCAGGCCCTAGTGCGGTCATCCTCGGAGTTGAAGCGTGTGAGATAGGTGAGGCGGCCATCCTCGACCGGCCCCTCGAACACTCCGAGCAATTCGATGCCGAAGCGCGGCAAGCGCGGCGCGACGTGCTCCTTGAACCGGGCCCTCATCGCCGGGGCCTTACCTTCCACCGCCTCGTAGACGCGAATTTCATAGATCACCACACGCTCCTATCCTGCTTGCAGGCGCGGCCGATAAAAGCAAAGGCGTGAGCAATGTCAAACTTATTATAGTTCAATATTCAAGATTTCATCGTATTGCACCGCAACAATAGTGATTGTTAGCCGAAATATCCGTCGAGACTGCGGGAAACACAACTTTTTGAGACCGATATTGAAACAATCATGAAATTGAACTATTCAACTTTCTCCCGTTGAGGATTAGCGCTCTTGTCTCAAGACATTTCTGCCGAATGGATTCCGGTTATCGCAGAGGCTCCAGGCCCGCGTTATCTGGCGTTCGTCCAGTCGCTGGAGAACGACATCGAGTCCGGAGCGCTGAAGCCTGGCGCGCGCCTGCTTCCCCAGCGTGATATGGCCGCGCAACTCGGCTTGAGCGTCGGAACAATTTCCAAAGCCTATGCCGAAGCGGAATCCCGCGGCCTCATCTCCGGCGAGGTGGGCCGGGGAACGTTCGTCCAGCGTCGACGACCGTCGACCAATGCGGAAAGCCAGCCGGCGACGATCAATCTTGCGCTTAACGTGCCTCCCTCCACCGGCGAGGACGAATTGATCGGGTCGATCCTGCAGGAGATCGTCGCCGATGGAGCGCTCAAGCCGATGCTCGGCTATTTGCCGCATCAGGGGCTGTTGCATCATCGCCAGACCATGGTGGCCTGGCTCGCGAAGCTCGGCATCCCCGCGGACGTCGACCGTCTCTTCATCACGCACGGCGGACAGCACGCCCTGTCGATCGCGCTGGGAATGGTCGCGACGCCGGACGCCGTGGTCTTGACGGAGCGCTTCTCCTACTCGGGCATGATCGCGCTCTCCGCCCAGAACGGCTACCAGCTGCACGGCGTGGACGGCGACAGACACGGCCTTCTGCCGGAGGCCCTCGACCGCGCGTTTGCCGAGACGAACGCACGGGCCCTGTTTGCGACACCGACGCTGCAGACACCAACGGGGACGGTGATGCCCGAGGAGCGGCGGCGGGACATTGCGGAAGTCATCCGCAAGCACGACGGATTTCTTCTGGAAGACGATGTCTATGCCTTCCTGTTCTCCACGCCTCCAAAGCCGATCGCGCAGCTGCTGCCCGAGCGGACCTTCTATGTCACGAGCTTTGCGAAGTGCCTGGCGCCCGGTCTGCGCATCGGGGCGATGATGGTGCCCGACCAGTTCCGCGACAGATGCATCAACGCAGTTCGCGCGACAGGATGGATGGCGTCCCCGATCATGGCCGAAACCGTTGCGCGTCTGATCCATAGCGGCGACCTGCTGCATCAGGTCCACCTCAAGCGCGCCGAGGCCGCGCGCCGCAACGCCACCGCCGACGAGGTGCTCGGAGACTGGCTTCCAACGGTGTCCGACACGCCCGGCTTCCACCGTTGGCTGCCTATCCCCGCCGGCCGCACCTTGATTGCGCTGGTTGCACAAGCCGCCCGGGCCGGCATCACAATCGCCCCGCCCGGCGCCCTGCAACAGATCGATCGCGGCACGCTGGGTGTGCGCATCTGCCTCGGCCATCCGACGATCGACGATTTGAAGAAAGCGCTGTTCGAGCTCCGAAGAATCCTGGAGTCGGCCGAAGAGATGTCCTTCGTCTAGCCTCGTCGGCGCCACCAGCAGCATGCGTAACCATCCGCGATAAGGAGGAGATTCAAATTTCGGCTCCGTTTCGCCCATCCCTGGCAGACCGGGACGATCCATGATCGAGCTGCGCCAGTTCAGACAATTCATTGCCGTCGCGGAGGAGCTGAGCTTTCGGCGCGCCGCGGAACGGCTGAATATGGCGCAGCCGCCGCTGACGGCCACGATCAAACGCCTCGAAGACGCGGTCGGCGCCACCCTGATCGAGCGCACAAATCGGATCACGCGCCTCACGGAGGCCGGCAGGGTCTTTCTCGAAGAGGCCCGGAAGGCAGTCAATCAAGCCGAACGCGCCGTTCTCGCGGCGCAGCGGGCCGGCGCTGGCCTTACTGGTACATTGCGCGTGACGTTCGTGGCGAGCGCCGCGCGCGACATTCTGCCATCGATCCTGCTTCGCTTCCGGGAGCACTACCCCGCCGTTCAACTCGAGCTGCGCGAGGCTATGACAGCACAGCAGATCACGCTGCTCGGAAGCGGCGAGAGTGACCTTGGTTTTGTGATCCCCCCGCTTCAGAATGCGGAAGCGTTGAACGTGGAGGTCATCGCCCGCAGCCGGTTGGTTGCCGCCGTTCCCGAAGCGCACCCGCTCGCGACGTCCGAACATATCGCGCTCTCGGATCTTGCCCAGGATCCATGGATCCTGTTCGCGGCGCGCCAAGGTCCCGGGTTGCATCGCATCATCCTCGAGGCTTGCGCCAAAGCAGGCTTTGCACCGCAGGTCGGCCAGGAAGCGCCGCAGATGGACACGATCGTCAACCTCGTGGCCGGCGGCATGGGCGTTGCCCTGGTCTCCCGAGCGCTGGCCGGCAGGCGCGAAGGCGTCGTGTTTCGTGAGCTCAGTGGCCCGGGCACACCGGTCGAATATGAACTCGCGATCGCCTATGGCGCGTCGTCTCCGGTGCTGGACGCATTTGTCGCAGCCACGCGATTGCGCGCCAAGTTGATCCGGCCGTAAGGTGCCACTCCATTGATGCGGACGACCCTGCATCAATGGAGGACGGGATGCGGCTTCACGCCTTGGCACGGGATGAAACGGCCAGGATTAGAATCATCGAGACGATCAGAAGAGCGGTCACATAGAACAGGCCAGCTGCAAAGCTACCAGTCATATCCTTGAGCACGCCCACCACCGCCGGACTGATCGCCGACCCTAGCAGCCCTACCGCACTGATGAGCCCAATTCCGGCCGGTCGCGCTTCTTCGGACAGAATTCCCTGCGGCAACGCCCAGAATACACACATCGCACAGAACGCGCCCGACACCGTGAATACCAGCCCGGCCAGACGCAGCACCGGTTCGGGAACGAAAATCACGATCAACCAGCCCACAGCCGCCATCGCGAGCGCCACAATCACGTGCCAGGTTCTCTCCAGGGTCCTGTCGGAACTACGCGTCCAAAGCGGCATCAGAACAAGGGCACACAGCGCCGGGATAGCGGTCACCAGTCCGACATAGGAGAGCGAATAGGTCGCCAATACCTCCCGCACGATGGTCGGAATCCAGGTCGCGTTGGCATTGATGGTGTTCACCAGGCAGAAATAGGCCAGCGCAAGCAGAACGATTCGCGGCTCCATCACCTGCTTCCAGACCGATGCCTTCGGGGCTTTCTTCTGCGTCGTGTCACCGCTGCTGACGAGATTTGCCAGCGTCCTCTTCTCCGTCTCATCCAACCAGGTCGCATCCTTCGGCTTGTCGGTAAGGTAGAAGTAGGCCACGACACCGAGAAACACGGCGGGAACCCCTTCGAGAAGGAACATCCAGCGCCAGCCCTGAAGGCCCATCACACCGTTCATGTGCTCGAGGATGAAGCCGGAGATACCACCCCCAATCGCCATGGCAACCGGCTGGGCCATCATGAGCCGCCCGTTGGCGCGCGCGCGATGCGAATTGGGAATCCAGTACGTCAGATAGAGCAGAACACCAGGCACGAAGCCTGCTTCGAGAACGCCGACCAGAAAACGCGCGAAATAGAGGCTATTTGGTCCCATCACCAGCATCGTGGCTGCGGACGCCAATCCCCAAGAGATCAAGATGCGCGCGATCCAGACACGCGCGCCATAACGCACCATCAGCAGATTGCTCGGAATCTCGCAGGCGACATATCCGACATAGAAGATAGAATTGGCCAGACCGAACACGGTCGCCGTCAGCATCAGGTCCTTGTTCATCGACAGGGCCGCAAAGCCAATGTTGATGCGATCAAGATAGTTGATGATGTAGAGCACAAAGAGAAAGGGAATCAGGCGCCGCCACACTTTCCTGACGGCCTCCTGGGCTCCCCGCTGGCCAACGGCATAGTCGACCGAAGCTATTGTCGTCATCGTCCCCCCGCTTGATATTCTTTCTTCGAGCCGGCCCGCATCAAGGCAAACCGGCAATCATCGAGCTCACTTTGACAGCAACGCTGCCCACGCCCAATCGCTACCTATCGCTTCAGCCTTGGCTCAGCTTCTTCACCGGGACCGGATCGAGGTTGAACAATCGTGCCGCGTTGAGCCCGAGGATGTTTCGCTTGGCCTGCTCGCTCAGGAATGGCAGGTCACAGATCTCTTGCGGGAGATCGAAGTCGAAATGCGGCCAATCCGATGCGAACAGAAGCTGCGTCTCGGCCTTGATCATCTCGAAGGTCGTTTCCAGCGCCTTCGGGTGCGTCGTCTCCATCGGCTGCGTCGTGTACCAGCAGTTGGTATTCATGTACTCGCTCGGCATCCGCTTGAGTTGCGGTGCCTCCGAGGGACGCATGAGATACTGATCGTCAAGCCGCTGCATAAGGAAGGGTATCCACGCCAGGCCGCTCTCCACCCACATCGACTTGAGCCTGGGGAAGCGCTCCGGGATCCCGTTCAAGATCCAGTTTGTCATGTGCACCATATTGCACCAAGCGAATCCTAGCGCGTGCATGCCGAGGAAGCGGTTCACGGTGGCAAGCGAGGGGTCCTGCCAATGATAGCCGGCGTGGAAAGCAATCGGCTTGCCGCGCTCCTCGATCATTGAATAGAGACGCATATAGTCGTTGTGATGCACGGGCTTGTAGCGCGTGCTTGTGACACAGAACCCGATCACGTTCTTGTTGTCGCCGAACTCCTCGACCGCACGCTCGGCTTCCTTGGGCGTATTGAACGGAAGATAGATCAGCGTCTTGATGCGATCGTCGGCCGACAGGATCCTGTCCGCCATCCATCGATTGTAGGCACGCCCCAGCCACACCTCCATGTCCGTCTGGGGATGCATGCCCAGAAACAACATCGGCGTCGGAAACACCACCATACTGTCAACGCCAAGCGAATCCATCGCTCGACGCGTGAGGGTAACGTCGCGGTGCACGTCGGTCTCAGTGACCTTTTCGCGCTGATCGTCCTGATGCGGAATGCGTCCGCCCACCGACTGGTAGCGAAGACCGAGATCGCCATTCAGCCCGAACGGCGGCGCACCGATGCGTTCCGCCTGGTAGCGCATGGCGTTGTCGCGAAGGACCGGGTCCTCGATGTAGGTGACAATCTCCTTCCAGGACACGGTCTCGACGTGGTGCGCGTCGATGTCGACGATGAACCAGTCCTCAAGTCCACGCTTAATCGCGTTCTTCCTCGCCAGCGCGAGCACATCGCGCGTGTCAGTATAGACGTCGATCTGCTGAATTCTGGCCTGTTCGGATCCGAAGGTTTCGCGCTTGTTCATCGTGATTATCCTTGAACGTAGGTGTCTTCGTCAGGCCGGCGGCGATACCACAGCGCCAGCTCCATCGGTCCGAGGTGCAGTGCACGCAGCATTTCCGCCACGGCGGACAGAAGTTCGGTTGGCGTCATTTCGCTGTCGCGCTCGCCGGCGATCGGCTTGAATGTCCGCTCCTCCCCGTCCGACTTCGCGACATAGAGGCGGATCGCAGCGGTCAGGATGTTGGCGACGGATTCGTCGGAAACGCGGCTGGCTTGCCCGGTCTCCACCAACTCGCGAGAAGCGCGCAGCAGATCGGGCGCGATGGCGTCGATCCAACCGTACTGATCGTTGCGGCGATCCTGATCAAACAACAACATAGAGCTCTCCATCGCGAATCGTCAGCTCGGCCTTGCGCAGGCGGATCTTCGGGTTGCCCTGATGGGCGCCGGTTTTGATGCTGTACTCGTAGCCGTGCCATGGGCAGACGATATTGGTCTCGGTCTCGTCATATTCCATTGCGCGCACGGTACGGTCTTCGGCAACCGGCTCAAGCACACGCTTCATGATCCGCCCCTGGCAGATCGGCCCCGCGCGATGAGCACAACGATTGTGCCAGGCGTGGAATTTGCCATCGAGCTTGAAGACGCCGACTTCTTTGTCTCCGCAGACGATCACCCTGCGGTCGCCGTTCGCGTAGTCCGTCACCTTTCCGGCATTGTACTCGGGCATTCCTCGTCTCCGTCGTATGCTTCGGTTGCAGGCCCGGCTTCGCAGGGCAGTGGGTGTCTTGACGCCGAGCAACTTCGCTTGCTTTGTTCTTTTCAATCCGGACCGGGGCGCCGGCAATAATCCATTTTTGAAAGCGCGATACGCGCGCGGTATCGCGGTCGGCCGGCGGTCGCTTCGCGCTGCGCGGCCTCCCGCCTGCGTCGAAGAAGGCGCTGGATATCTGCGGCACGGCATCGCGAGATAGCGAAGCGACCTCGGCGTTGCCGTCCTGAACGTTGTCCTGCCCCGGGCGACATTGCCGTGCTCTGCGGAACCTGCCCCAATCCTAGTTGATACAAGCACATTCAGCATTGGCTCGATGACGGGGTGAAGGCGGACCCGAAAGACGTCTGTGCAAAGCGTCCAATGCCAGACCAGTTCCGGCTGCCGGCGGCCTCTCATCGCCGTCCTCAAGCTTCACGTCGATCTTCGACCGGTCCGCTGCGGCCGGAGGAGGCAAGGCAGGCTTGTCGCGATCGCCCACCGCGCAGCGCTTGACCGGGTTGTCGACGAAGAACCGGTCCTCGTCGTCATGGCCAGCGGACCGAGGAGACAGCGTGTCTCGATCAAACTCACAAATCAATCACCCGCTCGACCTGTTGGTCTCGCCTCATGAACAGATAGCACCTTGCGGAATTGAGCCGCGATATCGCGCCAAAATACCAAAATGATATGAGTCAAGCCGCTCCATTGGTCGCCGACCTCGATGGACCTGCGCCACCATTCCGAAGCCTGAAGCAAAGCGGAAGCCGACAGGAATGCAGCCGCAAGGGCATCAGCAAAGCGACCGCGAAGCGGCATGCGGGACCGACAGCGGCGACGAGACAAAAAGGCACCCGGCGCGCGCATTAGTGATAGCGATGCCGCAGGCAAATGCGCGCCGACGACTGTGCTAGCTATTCGGACGTTGGCGACTCGGCTCGTTTCGCATTCTTCAACCTCCGATCGATGATCATGCGAACGCGTCGCTGCGCAAGGAGGTCAAGCCGCGTGTGCGTCGTGCCATGCCAGAGCTGATCACGGATATTGAATGACCAGTGCCAGATAGCTGCGCCGCGTTCAACTGCATGACGCCGGCCACAACGGGTGGCCATTTGAAGCCGCTGCTATCGAGCCGCTTCCAATACATCACAAGGCCGCTGCCATCCCAGACGACAATCTTCAGCACGCTTCGCACGGAAGACCACCGCCGCGCCTTTCATCGGTCATGGCCTAGTGTCTCCTTCGCGAGAAACGCCAAGCCATCCGCGCCCTTTCTGAAGTCCGCAGGCTGGGTCGCAACGTAAATCATGAGGCCCGCGGGTGGCGTCAGCATGAACGGGTCCGTCGGAGCGCCAAAAACACATCACTCAGCACAGCAAGGCTAGGCGTTCCGCGCACCTTACCATTGACGCGGGTAGTCACGCTTGATTGTCGCGTAGCGGCAATCAACGCTTGCCAAACTCTTCGGCGCGCGTTCTGACACCACGAGCGAGGCCTTCACACTTCGTCAGAGACCTAGAGCTCGATATTTCGTACCTTCATCGACCGACACGGCTAAAGCCGAAAGCCCATCAAATGGCCAAAGTCGGCGGACCAGATTTTGGCTCAGGCAAAGACTTCTGCCACAAAGCTCAGCAGGCTTTGTGTGAAGAACTCTGCGGTGAAGTGACGGGTCCTCTAGCCAGCAATCCCGTCCTTCAAGGAAAGGCCCCCGGCGGGCATGCCGGAGGCCTTCGGAGAAGTTGGCGAAGATGGAGTCATGCTATTGTTTGTCGTGCGCTCCACTACCAGTTGCGATTGGCGCGGAGGAGCAAGAGCAGCGTATTCTGGTTCTTCAACTCGTACAGCGCTGCAGGCTTGCCGATTGCCGCACTAGACGCCACGACCGTGCCAGCGTACTTTTGGTCCAGATGAGTGTAGGTCAAGTCGGCCGTAAAGGTCAGATTCTTGACCGGAGTCCATTGGGTCTGCGTACCGATCTGCGCAATGCTGAAGTCGGGGTTACACCTGGTGATAGCACCACCAAGAGCATTGAGGGTGGCCTGGACCGAACCGCCGACACCGCCAACGCCGCAGAGCAGGCCCTTAGCCGTGTCGTTGTACATGACCTGAGCATAGGCGCCGTAGATGCTGGTGTTCCAGTACGGATTCCAGTTGTGAACATAGGCGCCATCAAAGCCCCAAGTCTTGACGGCCTGCTGGGAAGTTCCAGCAGCGAACACCGTGTCAGGCGCAATACCGAGACCGACGCTCTGGTAAGTACCCGGTAGGTTGGTGCCGCCGTAAATGGTATTGGCGCCTGCAGAGCCAGCTAGGTCTTGGATGTTGTAACCGGTTGCACCATCGGTATACACGCCCTGGAGGTTGATCGTATCACCAGGCCCGGTCGGGATGTTCTTGATCGACAAGGCCAACTGACCGGCCCAGCCCCATTTGTCGTCCGGATGGCCACTCAACTCTCCGAGGGCGCCGTAGTAAGCAGCATGGTTGTCATGTGCAGCGAACGACGCCTGAAACAGGCCCCACGCCTGGTCGACGCGCAACATCGCAACGAGATCCGGAGCAATCGTTCCAGCGTAGTCGCTTGTGCCGTAAGGACCGCCGGCGCTGATGTTATTCACACCAGCCTGATAGTATTGCGTCTGATCTTGGGCCGACAGGGATAGCGACACGCCGTTGCCGAACTGCGCGGTGTACGTGAACTGGTTGACACCAGTAATCGTACCGCCACCACCAACGAGTCCGTCGAAGCTGTTGCCTGGATAGTTGGCCCACGGAGCCGAGAATTGCGAGACCGCCTTGCCCATCGTGAAACCGGCGAACTGGATGAAAGCATAGTAGACACCGACCGTTCCCGCGGCTACAGCGCCTCTGCCCGCGTTGTTCGGCGCCTGAGCGGTGCCGATTGGCGAGTAAATGGTCGCGCCGGTTCCGGTCCCTGCGTAGCTATCCGACGCCCAGCTGAACGCCGCTTGAAAGTAGGTGCGAACCATGCCGTACTCGGAAGCGGAACGTGTATCGATGATCAGGTCTTCACGAGAGCGCCAAGTATAACCGTTGGTGAAACGGTTGTTCGCGGCACCGGCCCCCGAAGTGTTACCTGTGTTGTCCACGTTTGAGTTCACGACAACATCCATGCGAAGCAAGCCGCCTAGCTTGATGCAGGTGTCGGTACCAGGGATGTAATAGAACCCTGGGCCATACAGAGAGCAGATCTTCACATACTCGATCGCCTTGGCCTTCACTGGAAGATCCGCCGCTTGCGCCGCGCCGATAGCGAGCAGGCCAGCCGCCGATCCCAACACAAAACCTTTTCCCAGTTCAGTCCGAGAAGGAAAGCATTGTGGAGCTGGATGTCCCAAGTCTTTTGGTTATCAAAGTATTTGAAGGGCGCGTTGTAGGCAGCCGCCTGGTTACGCACGAAATAGGAAATCAGTGATCGTGCTGACGGCTTGTACCCGGAATCTGACGCAGGTTCGCTGATACCGAACAACGCCCAAGCGAGAACGGAGCGCCATTTCTTGGTGTCGAGGCCGGGAACGTTTTCCTTGTTTGGCGCCGGCTTGAACGGCCATCCATCGGTTAGACCCTCGATCGCGAAAAATCCTGGCGCTTGCGTCGCGCGTGTGACAGCGACGTTTTGGCCGGCCAGGGAGAGCTCCAGTGTGAATGCCCAACCTTGCAGGGCATCCACACGCAGCCCCTTACCGGGCGGGGTGTTGCTTCCCAGACAAAAGTCGATGATCTCGATCAGTGTCGATTTGCCCAGTGCATTGGTCGTGTCCTTTTCGCCGGCCGACGTCGAGCGGTCGGCGAGAATGAGATTCACGCCGGGCTCGAAATGGACGGTATGGAAACCTCTCTTGTTGGCGCGAACCGTCCGGATCATGGAGCCGTCCTGACTATTAGGCCATCTTCCATCTCGATGGCGCCAATCAGGTAAAGAAGGTTTGACGCGAGCACGAAGCGCTCGAAGGTGCCGACGTTCGGCTCCGAACGGAGACGCTCCCAGAGGCCGGAAACGGTCATCGGCTCATTCAAATGCTCAAGCAGCGTCGCGCCGACGCCGATCAGCGCTTCATTCTGCGGAATATGCTTGGTGGGCAGGATCATTTCTCGAATACATCGCAGATTTCGAAGAGGTAAACCAGCACGGCGATGCCGGCCGTCTTGTCAGACTGACGGCGAAGGCCTCGTTGCGCGAATGCGCACATGAGCTCAAACAGCTCATCGCCCTGATGGCCCTCCTTGCGCCGTGCGTAATATTCCTCGAGGAATCCAGCCTTGAGACGCTCCGGGAAATCAGAGTCCAACTGCGCCTCGGCCTCGACATACTCGGCAACGGTGGCGCGCGACATCAATCCGGCTGCAATGATATGGCGCGAGCCATTCGAAAGCGCGTTCTTCTTGATCTTCTCGTCCGGCGCGGTGAGTTCGAACGAACCGTTTGCCGCCGGCACCTGATTGGCTACCCACGACACAGCGTTCTGCAGCTCTGGAAATGCGATGTCGGCAAAGGCCTCCTCCATCGCCTGCCGGACCAGTTTCTCATGCGTCTCCTTCAGCTCATGCAGCACTGTAGTCGGCCAATCAGCCTCAATCTTGTCGATGATCGTGTGATGATCGGTGCAGAGGTAAATGAGGTTCCGCACATTATCCCGCTCCGTGTCGGTCATGGACGAGTCGTACCGCGCTGCCCCCGGTTTCTCGCCGCGGATGTGAGCTGCCTCGCCGACATAGGTGTCATCCCCCACCTTTGCATCATAAGTGAGGTGTTTGCCGCACTTCGGAAAAGCACAGACGCCACCGCTCCTAAAGGCTAGGATGATCCTCGTCGGATAACTAGCGCCCAAAGTGATCTCCCGCCGCACCGCGCATAGGATTGACGAGTTGGACCCCGGCGAAATCCTTCTCGTTATCCGTCACCACCACGCAATCATTGGCACCGGCGACGGCTGCAATGATCATGTCGAGTCCGCTGCGAGGACGACCGGCGGCCTTCCCCTCCGCCATTAGCCGCGCCCAAACTAAGCTAGCCCTTTCGTCGAACGACAGGATGCGCCCTGCAAACAGCGCTTGCGGTCCTTCTGGACCGGCGAACCAGGCGTCAAGCGCGTCGCGCTTTTTGCCGCGCGGCTTTTCTAGAATGCCGCGCCGGATTTCGGCCACTGTCAGCGAGGCAATGAACAAATCCTCATCGCGTTGCTCCCCCATCCAAGCCAATAGTAACTCAGACGGCTTCGGCTTGACGATGTTGCTGATGATGTTGGTGTCGAGAAGATAGAGCGTCACAGATCGACCTTGCGCCCTTTTTCACGCGGGCGAGAAAGGTCGAGATCGGCACCGACCAAAGGTGAGCGACGTAGAGCAGTGAGGATATTTCCGGGCTTCGGCGGCTCGCCCGCGACGACCGTTTTCACGGCTGAGCGAACATGCTCCGCTTCTGGCCCTTCCTCCGCCAAGCGGCGCGCGAGGGTACGGATCAGCTCACGGTCGGAGTCGAGCGCCATCACCTCGAAGCGCGTGAAGCCGCGCTGCGTCAGCCGCGCACGGTAATTCTGAGTAGCTCTCTTCTGCGCGGCATTGCCCATTGCCGATCTCCATGTTATATCTGGATATATAGTCCAGATTTGTCACAATGGCAAGGGATGGCAGGATGACGACGTGCGCTCCCGACTTTCTCAGGGGGACGGGCAACGGCCCGGAGCAGCGCCGGTATTTTCCATATGCTGCGGCACGCCTGGCTACGCGAGACTTGGCCATTGCCGACAGATGCGAGCCGGACGCCGCAAAATATTCGCCTTTGATTCCAGTTGCTTATCTTTCGGCTCGCAGCGATCGTGAAGCCTATCACCTTGTAACCGGCATCGAACATCGTAGCGATGGACCATGGCAACCGCCCAAAGCAGAGAAGCGCGCTTCGGCTCGTCGAGCCGGAGTTGACGCTCGTACGGCATGGCGATGGTCTCGACCAGCGTTTGGTCGAGTTGATACGCTTGCTCGCCCGTCGTGCAGCGCGGGAAGTGTTCGAGAAGCAAACGAAGGGACGTCGCACGACGCGCTCCTGACGTCACGGGAGAGTGTGCTGTGAAGGTCGCGATTTACGCCCGATATTCGTCTGACAATCAACGCGACGCTTCCATCACCGACCAACTCCGCGTGTGCCGTCTCCATGCCGAGAAGCAGGGTTGGCAGGTGGTCCAAGAGTATACCGACCACGCGATTTCGGGAGCCTCGCTACTCCGTCCCGGCATCCAGGCCTTGATCTCCGATGCGACACGCAGTCGCTTCCAGTATGTGCTGGCCGAAGCGATGGATCGCCTCTCGCGTGACCAGGAGGACATTGCGGGCCTCTTCAAGCGCATGGCCTATGCCGATGTGAAGATCGTCACCCTGTCCGAGGGTGAGGTCACGCATTTGCATGTCGGCCTTAAGGGCACGATGAATGCCTTGTTCCTCAAGGATCTGGCCGACAAGACTCGCCGCGGTCAGCGCGGCAGGGTCGAATTGGGCAAGTCAGGCGGTGGTAACGCCTATGGCTATGATGTGGTCAAGAAGTTCGACGGGAAAGGCGAGCCGGTGCGTGGCGACCGGACCATCAACGAGTTTCAGGCCGAAGTGGTCCGTCGTATCTTCCGCGATTACGTGACAGGCAAATCGGCAAAGCGGATCGCCTTCGAGCTGAACAAGGAGGGCGTCCCCGCGCCGGGCGGTGGCGACTGGGGCTTCAGCACGATCAACGGCAATCCGAAGCGGGGTAACGGCATCCTCAACAACGAGATGTATGTCGGCAAGCTGACCTGGAACCGCCAACGCTTCATCAAGGATCCGGATACGGGCAAACGCCAAGCGCGAATGAACCCGGAATCTGAGTGGATCAACCAGGACGTGCCGGAGTGGCGCATTCTCGATGATGAGCTGTGGCAAGCAGTCAAGGATCGCCAGAAGGCCGTCAAACAGAACCGCAGCGACGACGGCGAGCCCGAAAACCATTTCCGGGAACGACGACGCCCCAAATATCTCTTTTCGGGGCTGACCAAGTGCGCTTGCTGTGGCGGCGGTTACTCGATGATCTCGGCCGATCTAATCGGGTGCTCGACGGCACGCAACAAGGGGACCTGCGACAATCGCAATAACATCCGGCGCGGCCAGCTCGAGGCCCGCGTCCTAAATGCGTTGCGTCATCACCTGATGGACCCGGCCCTGTTCAAGGAATTCTGCGACGAGTTCACCCGCGAGATGAACCGGCTCCGCATAGAAGGCCGAGCGTCGATTGATGCGGCCGAGGCGGAGACCAAGAAGATCGACCGCGAGCTCGATACGCTCCTAAACGTGATCCTGAAAGGCGGAGCAGCCGACCGCCTCAACGAGAAGATGGTCATGCTCGAACGCCGCCAGAAGGAGCTAAAGACGTTCCTGCAGGAGGCGGAGGAACCACCACCCCTCCTGCACCCGAACATGGCGCATCACTATCGCGTCCAGGTCAACGAGCTGTACGCAGCGCTTCAGGGGGATTCGGAGGAAAAGCGTATGACTGCGGCCGACCTGACCCGATCGCTTGTGAAGGAGATCATTCTGACGCCAGGAGACGGCGAGCTTCGGATCGACGTGCGGGGCGATCTGGCCGGAATCCTTGCGATTTCGCTTAAAAGCAAAAGGCCCGCCGGAGGGGCGGGCCGATCGCAAGTTGAGATGGTTGCGGGGATAGGATTTGAACCTATGACCTTCAGGTTATGAGCCTGACGAGCTACCGGGCTGCTCCACCCCGCGTTAAACCGTTGCATGCCTTGCAGAAAGAGTGCCCGAGCCGGTCGGCCAACGCATCAGATGGCGCCGATCGATCCGTCCGGAGGCTTCCTGAGAAGGCGACCCGGGCCGAAGCCGTCGGGTGCGAGGGGTATGTATCAACGTGAGTACGGTTTGGAAAGCCCCGGATGCGGGTTTTTGAGGATTTTGTGACGCTGAAATCGGTGGTTTTCTGGCAAATTTACCGCCGGGAACCGGGCTCTTGCCAGATCGCGCGCAAAAGCGGAGCTTGGCGCCAACAAAATCCATCAAGGACACGTCATTCGAGGGGAAACGCCATGGACCGGCCGTTGAAGAGCCCGGGGCTGCATGCGCTTGAGGACACCTTTCACCGCCAGTTCGAGCTGTCGCGCAGCGAGCCGGCGCCGACATTGCAGGCGCGGCTCGACCGGCTGCGCCGCCTGCGCGCCGCGCTGACCGAGAACGAGGCGCGGTTCGAGGCGGCGATCTCAGCCGATTTCGGCCACCGCTCCACCGTCGAGACCGCAATCGCCGAAACCATGCTGGTGCTCGGCGAGATCAAGCATGCGGCCAAGCACCTCAAGGGCTGGATGGCGCCCGAGAGGATTCCGACCACGGTGCAGTTCGCGCCGGCCAGGAACCGGCTGATCCCGCAGCCGCTCGGCGTGGTCGGGATCATTGCGCCCTGGAATTATCCGCTGCAGCTGACCCTGGCGCCCGCGGTCGCCGCGATCGCCGCCGGCAACCGCGCCATCATCAAGCCGAGCGAGCTGGTGCCGCGCTTCGCCGAGCTGCTGGCCGAGGTGATCGAGAAGAAATTCGACACCACCGAGCTCGCGGTCACCGATATCGACGACGAGATCGCGAGGGCCTTTGCCGGCCTGCCGTTCGATCATTTGATCTTCACCGGCTCGACCCGAATTGGCCGGCTGGTCGCGGAGGCGGCCGGTCGCAACCTGACACCGGTGACGCTCGAGCTCGGCGGCAAATCGCCCGCGATCGTCGACGGCTCCGCCGACCTCGACGAAGCCGCGCAGCGCATCGCCTATGGCAAGCTGCTCAATGCCGGCCAGACCTGCATCGCGCCTGATTACGTGCTGGTGCCGCAAGCCTCGGTGCAGCCGTTTGCGATGCGGCTGCAGGGCCACATGCTGCACATGTTCGGTACCGATCCGAAAAATCCCGACTACACCTCGATCGTCTCGGACCGGCACTATGCCCGGCTCGAGGGCCTCGTCGCCGACGCCGCCGCGAAGGGCGCGACGATCATGCAGCCGGCGGCGCCGAACGATCCCGAGTGGAAGACAAGGCGCAAATTCCCGCCGACCGTCATCGTCGATGCGACGCCCGAGATGACCGTGATGCAGGAGGAGATCTTCGGACCGCTGCTGCCGGTCATGGGCACCCGCGACGCAACCGAAGCGATCGCCTTCATCAACCGGCGCGACCGCCCGCTGGCGCTGTACTGGTTCGGCACCGACAATGCCGCCCGCGATGCGGTGCTGGCGCGCACGGTGTCGGGCGGCGTCACCGTCAACGATTGCCTGTTCCATTTCGCGCAGGCCTATCAGCCGATGGGCGGCGTCGGCGCGTCCGGCACTGGTGCCTATCACGGCGAATGGGGATTCAAGACGCTGACCAAGCTGAAGCCGGTGTTCTACCGCTCGCGCTTCAACCGGCTTGCCGATCTCTATCCACCCTATGGCGCGAAGATCGCGCGGCTGGAGAAGCTGATGCGGCTGTTGTCGTAATCGTCATTCCGGGGCGATGCGGAGCATCGAGCCCGGAATCCATCGCGCCGCAGTGACGCGGATAAATGGATTCCGGGCTCGCGCTGCGCGCGCCCCGGAATGACAAAGAAGAATAACCAGGGGGAAACATACGTGACTGACACATTCGATTTCGTGGTGGTGGGCGCAGGCTCCGGCGGCTGCGCGGTGGCGGGGCGGTTGTCGGAGGATCCGGCGACCTCGGTCGCGGTGCTCGATGCCGGCGGCAAGAACGACAATTGGGTGGTGACCACGCCCGGCGCCATCATTCTGATGCTCTCGAGCAAGCTCAACAACTGGGCGTTCGACACGGTGCCGCAGAAGGGCCTGAACGGCCGCATCGGCTATCAGCCGCGCGGCAAGGGGCTCGGCGGCTCGAGCGCCATCAATGCCATGGTCTATATCCGCGGCCATCGCGCCGACTACGATCACTGGGCTTCGCTCGGCAATACCGGCTGGAGCTACGCCGACGTGCTGCCCTACTTCAAGCGTTCGGAGAACAACACCGAGCTCGACGGCGAATATCACGGCAAGGGCGGGCCGCTCAACGTCACGGGCCTACAGTCCGACAATCCGGTCAAGGAGACGTTCTTGCAGGGCGCGCGCGAGGCGCAGTTCCGGATCCGCGACGATTTCAACGGCGCCGAACAGGAAGGGCTCGGCATCTACCAGGTGACCCAGAGGAATGGGGAGCGCTGGAGCGCGGCGCGCGGCTACATCCATCCCCACATGGGCCGCCGGCCCAATTTGCGCATCGAGACGCAGGCGCAGGCGACCCGCATCATCTTCGAGGGCAAGCGTGCCGTCGGCGTCGAATACATGCAAGGCAAGGAGAAGAAGGTGCTGCGCGCGCGGCGCGAGGTCATCCTCTCGGCCGGCGCGTTCCAGTCGCCGCAATTGCTGATGCTGTCGGGCGTCGGCGACGCCGCGGCGCTCGGCAAGCACGGGATCGCCAGCGTGCATGACCTGCCGGGTGTCGGACAGAACCTGCAGGATCACCCCGATTTCGTGTTCGGCTTCGCCTCCGACGCACCCTATTTCTCGGGGCTGTCGTGGAGCGGCATCGGGCGGATCCTCAAGGGCATCGGGCAATACCGGCGCGAGCGGCGCGGCCCGATGACCTCGAACGTCGCCGAATGCGGCGGCTTCCTGAAGACGCGACCTGAGCTCGACGTCCCCGACATCCAGCTGCATTTCTGCATGGCCATGGTGGAAGACCACGGCCGCAAGCCGCGCTGGGGCACCGGCTTCTCCTGCCATGTCTGCCTGCTGCGCCCGGCAAGCCGCGGCAGCGTGTGGCTGAACAGCGCCGACCCGCTTGCAGCCCCCGCGATCGATCCGAATTTCTTCGGCGAGGACAGCGACGTCGAGACCATGGTCGCAGGCTTCAAGATGACGAAGCGGCTGCTCGACACGCCGGCGCTGCGCGCGCTGCAGCAGAAGGACATGTTCACAGCAGATGTCCGCACCGACGACGACATCCGCAGCATCCTGCGGGCGCGCTCCGACACCGTCTATCATCCGGTCGGCACCTGCAGGATGGGCACCGGCGACCCGCTTGCGGTGGTCGATCCGAAGCTGCGCGTGCACGGGCTCGAGGCCTTGCGCGTGGTCGATGCCTCGATCATGCCGACCCTGATCGGCGGCAACACCAACGCGCCGACCATCATGATCGGCGAGAAGGCCGCCGACATGATCAAGGCGGAGATGCGGGCTGGATGACTAAATGCGCAGGGTGGGCACGGCGCGAGAGCGCCCTTGCCCACTCTATGAGACTGCCGTCGCAGGGACGCACTGCCAAAATATCGAAAACAACCCCATGCACAGTAGCCGGCGGCTGCCGGCGTTCGACATAGCAGCTTGACTCGTCGGGCAACTCAGCGGTAATTTTCCATTATTCCGAAATCGTGATGTGAGTCTGCGACACGTCGTCCCTGCCTGGTGCGCAATTGCGCACGGGAGCAGGGACCCATACGCCGCGGCGGACCTTGTTGCAGGGACTCGCCGTTCCGACATCGGCCAACAATTGGCAGTTGTGGTTATGGGTCCCTGCTTTCGCAGGGACGACGATGAGGATGGTTCTCGATTCAAGGCGCCACATCACGTGGTGTCATCACCCGCGCATGCGGGTGATCCAGTATTCCAGAGACCGCGGTGCTTGAGCCGAAGGGCCGCGGCGTACTGGATGGCCCGGTCCATGTGCGCAATTGCGCACAGGCCGGGCGATGACAGCAGCGTCATCCGGGCTGCGAAGTCAGTTCAGCAAAAACCCGCCATCGACCGTCACCACCGTTCCGGTCATGTAGCGCGACGCGCTCGACGCCAGCAGCATGATCGCGCCGTCGAGATCGGATTCGGCGCCGACGCGGCGCTGCGGAATCCGTTTTGACAGCCGCTCGCCCGCCGGCGTCGACCAGAAATCATGGTTCATCTCGGTGTCGATATATCCCGGCGCCAGCGCGTTGACGCGGATGTTGTTGCCGGCGAGTTCCAGCGCCATCGCCTTGGTGCCCTGGATCATGCCGGCCTTGGAGATCGCATAGGGCGAGACCGCCTTGAGCACGCCCTGCCCGAGCACGGACGCGACATTGATGATGTTGCCCGGCTGCTTGCGCAGGATCATGCGCCGCGAAAGCTCGGTCGCGAGGAAATAGGCGCCCTTCAGATTGGCGTTGATCACGGCGTCCCAATCGGCCTCGGTCTGCTCGGTCGCAAGCTTCTCGATCGCAATGCCGGCATTGTTGATCAACACCGAGACCGGACCGAGCGCGGCTTCCGCGGCGTCGAGTGCCTTCGCAATGCCTGAAATATCCGCAACGTCCATCTGCACCGCGGCTGCGCGGCCGCCTTTGGCCTTGATCTCCTCTGCGAGGCTTTTCAGCTTCGCGGTCTGGCGCGCCGCCAGCACCACCGCAGCGCCATGCGCCGCCAGCACGCGGGCGAATTGCCGCCCCAGCCCCTGCGAGGCGCCGGTGATGAGGATGATTTCTTTACTGACATCGAATAGGTCGGACATCGGCAGGTTCCCGGATTGAAGCGGACGAGTGATAGCGACAATTGTCCCTGATGTAAGCAGGTTTGATCAACCAGGGGACCGCAGGAGATTGGGGCAGGAATCCTTATCCATGAACCTCTTCGACATCGTCGTGACGCTCGGTCTGTTGTTCGCGGTCGTCACCGGCTTCACGACCGGCCTGCTGCGCAGCGCGGTCACCATCCTGGCTTATCTCGTCGCGATGCCGCTCGCAGTCGCGGCAATGGCGCTAATCGGGCCGCACATCGCGACGCTGCCGTCCTCGCCGTTCCCGCCCAACGGGGTGCTGCTGTTCGGCCTGTTCCTTCTGATCGGCGTCATCCTCGGAAAGATGGCGCGGACGATGCTCGACGACACGATCGGCTCGGAGATCGGGATCGGCGACCGGCTCGGCGGCGCGCTGCTCGGCGCCATCAGGGTCGGACTTGTCGTGACCACGCTGGTGCTGGTGTTCGATCAGCTGGTGCCGCTGGCGAGGCAGCCGCAATTCCTCAACGGATCGCAATTGCGTCCGCTGTTCTCCGCGGCCGGACAGGCCGGTTTCCGGTCGCTGCCCCCCGAAGCCACCATGGCGATCGAGCGGCTGCGGCGCGAGCAGCGCATCTAACCCATCGCGTTCGCCCCTCTGTTCCTGCCCGGCATGCACTTATGCATTGCACGTCCCTTACCGGCGCCGCCGGGCTTGGCTAGACTGGCGCCATCGAAGCTTTACAAACCAACCCGACATCACAGGGAGTGAACTCGTGGATCTTGGAATCAAAGGCCGCCGCGCCATCGTCTGCGCATCGAGCAAGGGACTGGGCCGCGCCTGCGCGATTGCGCTCGCCAATGAGGGGGTGCACGTCACCTTGACGGCGCGCGGCGCCGAGGCGCTGAAGCAGACCGCCGACGAGATCCGTAAAGGCCATCCCGACATCACCGTCACCGAGATCGTCGGCGACATCACGACGGTGGCGGGACGCGAAGCCGTGCTCAAGGCCTGCCCCGATCCGGACATCCTGATCAACAATGCCGGCGGCCCGCCGCCCGGCGATTTCCGCAACTGGACCCGCGACGACTGGATCAAGGCGATCGACGCCAACATGCTGACGCCGATCGAGCTGATCAAGGCGACCGTCGACGGCATGATGGCGCGCAAGTTCGGCCGCATCGTCAACATCACCTCGGCCGCGGTGAAGGCGCCGATCGAAATCCTCGGCCTGTCGAACGGCGCCCGCGCCGGCCTCACCGGCTTCGTCGCCGGCCTGTCGCGCAAGACCGTGATCAACAACGTCACGATCAACGGCCTGCTGCCGGGCCCGTTCGAGACCGACCGTCTGCGCGGCACCGCAAAGCCCGAGGCCGAGAAGCGCGGCATCTCGACCGAGCAGGTCCTGGCCGAGCGCGCCAAGCTGAACCCCGCCGGCCGCTTCGGCCATCCCGACGAATTCGGCTACGCCTGCGCCTTCCTGTGCGGCGCCAAGGCCGGCTTCATCACCGGGCAGAACCTGCTGCTCGACGGCGGCGCCTTCCCCGGCACGCTCTAGTGCCGCCGATTTGAAGTTCCTGCACTGTATGCGGCGAGGCCGATTGGGAACTTCAAATCGGTCAAGCGGCACTAGAGACTCATGACTCTTGCTAGCGCCCTCTTGCTTTCCGAAGTTCGCGCAAGAGGTCGCTGGATGAGTTCACGAACTTCGGAAAGGGGCGCTAGATGAGAGCGGTCTGGTACGAACGAACCGGCGCGGCGCCGACGGTGCTCACCGTCGGCGAAATGCCGACGCCCGACGCCGGCCCCGGCGAAGTCCGGGTTCGGCTCGAGGCCTCCGGCGTCAATCCGGCCGATGTC
Source organism: Bradyrhizobium sp. B097 (assembly GCF_038957035.1). Classification (NCBI taxonomy): domain Bacteria; kingdom Pseudomonadati; phylum Pseudomonadota; class Alphaproteobacteria; order Hyphomicrobiales; family Nitrobacteraceae; genus Bradyrhizobium; species Bradyrhizobium sp. B097. The sequence goes on along the minus strand of NZ_CP152412.1, from coordinate 1,129,171 downwards.
GGCCGCCGCAACGGCAACTATCGCGCGATGGAATTTCCGCGCGTGATCCCGAACAGCGACGGCGCGGGGATCATCGACCAGATCGGTGAAGGCGTGACGCGTTTTGCCGTCGGCGATCGCGTCTGGCTGTTCAACGGCCAGCGCAATGGCCGCGCCTTCGGCACGGCGGCTGAATACATTACGCTCGCCGATTACCTGGTGACGCTGCTGCCGCAGGACGTGTCGTTCGCAGCCGGCGCAACGCTCGGCATCCCCTGCATGACAGCGTGGAGCGCGCTGTTTGCCGACGGTCCGGTCGCCGGGCAAACGGTGCTGGTCACCGGCGGCGCCGGTGCGGTCGGCCACTATGCCGTGCAACTCGCCAAGTGGGGCGGCGCGCGCGTGATCGCGACCGTGAGCTCGCAGGTCAAGGACGTCGAAGCGCGGCTTGCCGGCGCCGACACCGTCGTCAACTACCGGACCGAGGACGTCGTCTCCAAGGTGATGGCCTTCACCGAGAACCGCGGCGTCGACCGCGTGATCGACGTCGATTTCGGCGGCAACCTCACGACCACGCTGAAGATCATGGCGTTGAACTCGACCATCGCGGTCTACGCCACCAACGGCAACCGCACGCCAACCCTGCCGGTGCGCGAATTGATGGAGAAGTGCATCACGGTGCGTTCGCTGGTGTTGTTCGCGCTGCCGCCGCCGCTGCTCGCCGCCGCGCAGGCCGACATCACCAAATGGCTGGAATCAGGCACCCGCGTGCACAACATCGCCGGGCAATTTTCGCTGGCGGAGACCGCCGAGGCCCATCTCGCCGTCGAGAAGGGCGACAAGATCGGCACCGTGATCGTCGACTGCGCGCGGTGACAGGCACGCGCTCTCTTCTCCCGGCGCGCGGAAACCCGCATGATCCGGCCACAAACAAAAACCGAGGACACGCCGCATGCATTGGACGATCGGCAAGGTCAAGATCACAAAAGTCGTCGAGCTCGAGACCGTCGGCAGCACACGCTTCATCCTGCCGCTGGCCGGCAGGGAAGAGATCCAGAGCCTGCCCTGGCTGATCCCGCATTTCGCCAATGAGGAGGGCCGGCTGAAAATGTCGATCCATTCGCTGCTGGTGGAGACACCGGAGCACCGCATCATCGTCGACACCGGGCTCGGCAACGACAAGCAGGGCCGCAACGTGCCGACCTGGAACAACCGCAGCGATCCATTCCTGGAGAAGCTGACCGCGGCCGGCTTTGCACCTGACAGCATCGACACCGTGCTGTGCACGCATCTGCACGTCGACCATGTCGGCTGGAACACGAAACTCTCCGGCGGCAAATGGGTGCCGACCTTCGCCAATGCGCGCTACGTGTTCGGCAGGACCGAATTCGAGCACTGGCGCGACCACAGCAACGATGGAGCGCATGCTGCCGTGTTCGCCGACTCAGTGAAGCCGATCGCGGATGCCGGCAAGGCCGAGCTGGTACCGAGCGATCATCGCCTGACCGAGGAGATCACGCTGATCCCGACGCCGGGACACAGCCCCGGCCATATGAGCATCCACATCAAGTCCGGCGGCGCGGAAGGACTGCTGACCGGCGACGTCGCGCATCATCCCTGCCAGATGTATCACCTCGACTGGTCCTCGACCGCGGACTCCGACCAGAAGCAGTCGGCGGTGACACGACGCGAGTTGTTCTCGCGCTTTGCCGACACGCCGACGCTGGTGATCGGCGGGCATTTCAATGCCGGCCACATCAAGCGCGACGGCGACGCGTTCAGCTTCATCGCGCTCGAGGCATAGAGCGTAAAGCTTCTTGGTTGAATCAGTGGGGCTGCAGATTCGCTGCACCTCTCCCGCTTGCGGGGGAGGTCGACGCGCGTAGCGCGGCGGGTGGGGGCTCTCTCCACTAGGTGACTCGCGGCGAGACCCCCACCCCGGCCCTCCCCCGCAAGCGGGAGAGGGAGCGCAGTTTTTTCGCGGTTACTATTCCGATCCAGCCTCGTTTCCTAGATCAGGCTGGCGCGCGCGAGGAAGAGCGCGTCGGCTTCGCTCGCGGCGATCGCGGCTGGATAGGGCAAGGCCTTGGCCCTGCCCGGAAGGTTGCGCTCGAGCTCGGCGCGCTCCTCGTCGTCATCGGCGATGTAGACGGTGACCCGGATCAACCGGCCGAGCTCGGCCTTGCGCGCCTTCATCCATAGCACCATCGGCTTGCCGGCCGCGACCTCCGGCTGATCGTTGATATTGACGATGACGGCGAGCGGACGGTTCGCGGCAAGCAGCTCGGTGTATTCCGCGGTCCAGTCGCAGCCGTCCTGCTCGGTTTGCAGACGGCCGGTTGCGATGAAGATGCCGGGCTCGGCTTCGCGAAAGAATTTCATGCAAGCTTCCTCATGATGACGACACCTGACCGTGCTGATCGGGTCGATCAGGACGGCAGCGGGGCTCAAATATCTATCGACTGACGGTCGGTCAACGAATCTAAGCTATTTCAAAGTCATTCTAAATATGCGATCTCAGAATCGGATATCAGGTCTGGATGGATGCTGACGGGATGATCGGGAAGCGGCAGGCGGCGGCCACGCGCGGTACATCGCAACACTGGCGGCGTACGCGGCCCGCCGAGGTCAGGGTGGACGACCTGATGTCGGCGGCAGCGGCGCTGTTCATCGCGAAGGGCATCGAAGCCACCACGATCGACGACATCGTCAGGCGGGCCAGCGTCGCGAAGGGCACCTTCTACCATTACTTCTCGACCAAGGCGGATGTGATCATCGCCCTGCGCGCGCGCTTCACGCAGGATTTCGTTGCCCGTGTTGCCGCCTCGATCAGTGAGCGTGCCGCGGACGATCACGCCGGGCGGCTCTCCGCCTGGCTGCGCGGCGCCGTTGGAACCTATCTTGCCAATGTCGAGCTGCATGACGTCGTGTTTCACGACTTTCCGCATCATCAGCGTCAGTCACAGGAAAAGGACGACGTGATCGCGCAGGTCGTCGCCGTGCTGGAAGACGGCCGGAAAGCCGGCGTCTGGGCGTTCCCGAACGCCCGCAGCGCGGCGCTGATCGTGTTCGATGGGATGCATGCCGTGGTCGACGACGCGATCGTCGCGGGCACCCGCGATCCCGAGCCGCCGTGCCGGCTGTTGGAGGAGATGTTCACGCGGATGCTAGCCGCGCCGCGTCCGCGATCATGACCGGCGTTTGAAAGAGCCGGCCCAAAACGGCTACGCTGGCAGGTGATGGCTGCAATGCCTGAGGCGACAGGCGGTTGAATTTCCCGGCGCGCTGTTCCATGAAGCGTGTCGAGGTATACCAGTAACAATCCTCAAGACATCGTAGGGAGTGATCAACATGAAGCTTGTTCGTTATGGCGAAAAGGGTGCTGAAAAGCCCGGCCTGATCGATAAATCCGGCCAGCTCCGCGACCTCTCGGCCCATCTGAAGGACCTAACCGGCGACGCCTACACGCCGGACTCGCTGAAGAAGCTTTCCGCCCTCGATCCCGCCTCCCTGCCCGCCGTCTCCGGCAAGCCCCGCTTCGGCGCTCCGGTCACCGGCATCTCGAAGTTCGTCGCGATCGGCCTGAACTATTCCGACCACGCCAAGGAAACCGGCGCTCAGATCCCGACCGAACCGATCATCTTCATGAAGGCGAATACCTCGCTGTCCGGCCCGAACGATGCCGTCGAGAAGCCGCGCGGCTCGACCAAGCTGGACTGGGAAGTCGAGATCGCCGCGATCATCGGCACCCGCGCCAAATACGTCTCGGAAGCCGACGCGCTCAACCACGTCGCCGGCTATTGCGTCTGCAACGACGTCTCCGAGCGCAACTTCCAGACCGAGCGCCTCGGACAGTGGACCAAGGGCAAGTCGCACGACACCTTCGGTCCGGTTGGCCCATGGCTCGCGACCAGGGACGAAATCGCCGACGTGCAGAACCTGTCGATGTGGCTCGACGTCAACGGTCAGCGCCGCCAGACCGGCTCGACCAAGACCATGATCTTCACGATGGCGAAATGCATCTCCTACGTCTCGCAGTTCATGACGCTGCTGCCCGGCGATATCATCACGACAGGCACCCCGCCCGGCGTCGGCCTCGGTATGAAGCCGCAGACCTTCCTCAATGTCGGCGACGTCGTGACGCTCGGCATCGAAGGCCTCGGCGAGCAGCGCCAGGAAATCGTCGCGGCGTGAGGCTCGGCTAGCACCACCCGTCATTGCGAGCGAAGCGAAGCAATCCATCTGTCCACACGAGCGGATCAATGGATTGCTTCGTCGCTTCGCTCCTCGCAATGACGATCCAATCCGACAGAAGAGGGGCCTCCCATGAAACTCACCTTCTCTCCCGCCTCCCCGTTCGCCCGCAAGGTGCGCATCGCGGCGATCGAGCTCGGCCTGATCGACAAGATCGAGCTGGTGCCGGCCAGCGTCGCGCCGGGCACGGCCAACGACGAATACTCCAGGATCTCGCCGCTGAAGAAACTGCCGGTGCTGATCCTCGACCATGGCGACGTCATCTTGGATTCCTACGTCATCGTCGAATATCTCAATGAGATCGGCGGCGGCCGGCTGATCCCGGGCTACGGTCCGCGGCGCTGGCAGTTGAAGACCGATCATTCGCTGCTCAACGGCATGCTCGATTCCATGCTGCTGTGCCGCTACGAGAAGATGGTGCGGCCGCAGGGCTCGCTGTGGCAGGCCTGGTATGACGATCACTGGAACCGGGCCTGGGCCGGCATGGCGCGGTTCGAGAACCGGCCGGATGTTCTCGATGGCTCGTCGTTCGACATCGCGCAGATCGGCCTCGTCTGCGTGCTCGGCTACGCCGATTTCCGCTTCGCCGATTGCGGCTGGCGCAAGGCCTATCCCAAGCTCGACGCGTTCTACCAGAGAATGCTGGAGCGGCCGTCGGTGAAGATTTCAGCACCGCCTGCGGCGTAGCAAAGCAAAGCGCGGGGAGAATGATGATGCGCGAATGCGTCCCCACCTCTCGATTTTCAGCGCGAGCCTGGTGCTCGCGCTGACTGTCTCCGATCTCGACTTTGTGATGATGATGACGGCAGCCCGGTACAGCCCGCCGGAGCAAGACCTTGCGGCGATGGATATCCTCGCCAACATCAACATTCCCGCCGTGCGCGACGCGCACTGACCTCAGCCAAGGAATCATCATGAGCCTGAAATTTTCCGCCGGCGATCTCACCATTCATCGCATCGTCGAGGAGGAAGGGCTGTTCCTGCCCGCGCACGACATGCTGCCCGGACTGACGCCGGAGCTGCTCGCGGAGAACCGCGCCTGGATGAAAGCGGCCGGCGCACTCGACGACAGCGACACGCTGATCCTGGCGTTCCAGTCCTACATCGTGAAGACGCCGCACCACACCATCCTGATCGACAGCTGCATCGGCAACGACAAGCCGCGGCCGGGGCGGCCGAGCTGGAACATGAAGACCGACGACAACTATCTGCGCGGCCTCGCGGCGGCGGGCTTTTCGGTCGGCGACATCGACTATGTGATGTGCACGCATCTGCATGTCGACCATGTCGGCTGGAACACCCGGCTCGAGAATGGCCGCTGGGTGCCGACCTTCCCGAACGCGCGCTACGTGTTCGACAAGGGTGAGTTCGACTACTGGACAGAGACCAACGCCAAGGCAGAGGTCCCGCCCTTCGTCGACAGCGTGCTGCCGGTGGTCGAAGCCAAGCGGGCCGACCTCGTCGGCAATGATTTTGCGATCGGCGATCACGTCCGCATTCTGCCGACGCCCGGCCACACCCCGGGCCACGTCGCCTTCACCTTCGGTCGCGGCAAGGACGATGCGGTGTTTTCCGGCGATTTGATGCACTCGCCGATCCAGACGCTCTATCCGGAGTTGTCGCCGAAGTTCGACGTCGACCCGGCGCAGGCCGCGAAGACGCGGCGCAGCTTCCTCGAGCGCTACTGCGACACCGACACGCTGTGCTGCCCCGCGCACTTCCCCTCGCCGACGGTCGGCAAGATCAGGCGGAAGGGCAACGGCTTTGTGTGCGAGACGGTGTAGCTGAAGCCGCTTGCTCGCGTCACCCTCCCCTGGAGGGGGAGGGTCGACGCGAATGAAATGAGCGGCGGGGTGGGGTGAAAGTCTCTCGTATCGGGTGCTGCCCGTGTTGAGAGATCACCCCACCCCGTCTCACACTGCGCTACGCTTCGTGTGAGCCGACCCTCCCCCTCCAGGGGAGGGTGACCTCCGCTCAATCAAACAGGCTCGGCGTGTGGTTCACCACCGCGCCTTCGATCTGCAGCATCTTCAGCTTGGTCACCACGCCGCCATTGGCCGAGAAGCCGCCCGGCTTGTTGCCGGCCGCCAGCACCCGGTGGCAGGGTACCACGATCGGGCACGGGTTGCGGCCCAATGCCTGGCCGACATCGCGCGACAGCTCGACGCCGCCGAGCTGCTTGGCGATATCGCCATAGGTCACGGTCTTGCCCGGCGGAATCTTCCGCGCGATGTCGTAGACGCCGCGGTTGAATTCGGGCACGCCGTCGAGATCGAGCACGATGTCGGCGAGGTCGTTCGGCTTGCCGGCGAGCAGCTCGATCATGCCGTCGATCGCGTGCTGCACCTCGGCCGGCGGTGCCGCCTCGGTGACGTCGCCGTTGCGCTGGAAGATGCGCTTGCGGGCCTTTTCCTCGGTGCCCATCGGCAGCTGCACGGCGGTGACGCCGTGCTCGCCCCAGACGACGCCGCAGGCGCCGATCATGGTTTCGAAGATTGCAAAATGCTGGCCGGTCATGGCTCGCTCCAGATGTTCCTTCATATCGTTTGGGCTCACGCATGCGAGCCTGTTGCTGATCTGAAATCTAGGCTTGGAGAATGTTGCTATCCACCCGAATTCCGTGGGAACTTGGGCTAAATCAACAACATCTCCTCCCCTCCGCGAGCCCCAAATGCACAGCCTCCACGTCAACGGTTTCGACATGCCCTATCTCGATATCGGAGAGGGCCCGCCGCTGGTCTGCGTACACGGCTCACTGTGCGATTTCCGGATCTGGTCGGCGGTGCTCGGCCCGCTGACGCGGCGGCATCGCGTGATCGCGGTCAGCCTGCGGCATTTCTTCCCGGCGCATTGGGACGGCGTTGGCGACACCTATTCGATCGCGCAGCATGTCGACGACGTCATCGCCTTCATCGAGGCATTCGACACCAAACCGGTCGACCTGATGGGGCATTCCCGCGGCGGCCATATCTGCTTCCGTGTCGCGCAGCGGCGGCCCGACCTGCTGCGCAAGTTGATCCTCGCCGAGCCCGGCGGCGAGCTCGACGAGAGCCTTGATCCCGATTTCAAGCCGGGCCCCTCGCCGCTAGCAGTGCGCTTCGCGGCGTGTGCCGCTGAAATCGCCAAGGGCGACATCGACGGCGGCTTGCAGATCTTCATGGACGCACTCGAAGGGCCCGGCGCGTGGAAGCGGATTCCGGCAACCTCCAAACAGCTCTTGCGCGACAACGCGACCACGCTCATCGGCCAGACCCGCGATCAGCGCCCGCCGTTCTCGAAGGCCGACGCGGAGGCGATCAAGACGCCGACGCTGTTCATCGGCGGCGCCAACACCAAGGGCGTGCTGCCGAAGGTGCTGCACGCACTCGCCGCCAATGTGAAGGGCGCGCGCACCGAGATGATCCCCGGCACCACGCACCCGATGTTCGAGCAGGCCCCGCAACGCTATTGCGAGATCGTGCTGGAGTTCTTGGCCGCATAGGTAGTGCACCCTCTCCCCTTGTGGGAGAGGGTGGCGCGATGGCGCGTAGCGACATCGTGCCGGGTGAAGGGTTTCTCTCCGCGGAGACAGACCCCTCACCCGGATCGCATCTGTCGATGCTACATAGCCGAAGCTCTGCTTCGGCGTCCCTCTAAGAACGGCCGCCGATGGCGGCCTATCCCTCTCCCACAAGGGGAGAGGTGCAGTGAGCAAGCGGCACGAGCAGCGCGTCTCTAGTGCTCACACCTTCCAAACACCAACCGGCTGCCGCACGGCGACGTTCAGCCGGTTCCAGACATTGATCGCAGCGATCCCCAGCACCAGGGACGCGAGCTGCTGCTCGTCAAAATGCTTCGCCGCCTCGTCCCACACCGCATCCGTCACCGGATCCTCGCGGTCACTGAGCCGGGTCACCGCTTCGGTCAGCGCCAGCGCGGCGCGCTCGGCTTCGGTGAAATACGGCGTGTCGCGCCAGGCCCCGACCGCGAACAGCCGCTCGTCGGTCTCGCCGGCCCGGCGGGCGAGCTTGGGATGCATATCGACGCAGACGCTGCAGCCGTTGATCTGGCTGGCGCGCAGATGGACCAATTCGAGCAGCTTTTCCGGCAGCGCCGGTTTGGTGCTCTCGCTGAGCGCCTGCAGCGCCTTCATGGCATCGGGAACAACCATCACCGGGTGGTTCATGCGGGCTTTCATCATGTCACTCTCCTGATTTGCCTTTTGACGAAGCCGTGCCGATCTGTTGTCACATCGGCCCACTTTCGTTCGTCATGGCCATGACGGAGCGGACAAAGGGAATGTGACCGATGGACGAGAAAAATTCTCTCACCGAACAGTTCGAGGCCAACCGGCCGCGCCTGCGGGCCGTGGCCTACCGCATGCTGGGCTCGACTGCCGAGGTCGACGACGCCGTGCAGGAGGCCTGGCTGAGGCTCGGCCGCACCGACACTGCTGCCGTCGACAATCTCGGAGGCTGGCTGACCACGGTGATCGCGCGGATTTGCCTCGACATGCTGCGCTCGCGCAAATCGCGCCGCGAGGAGCCGATCGGGCCGCACGTGCCGGAGCCGATCGCGGACAATCCGTCCGAGCGCGAAACCGAGATGGCCGACTCGGTCGGCGCGGCGCTGCTGGTGGTGCTGGAGACGCTGGCGCCGGCCGAGCGGCTGGCTTTCGTGCTGCACGACATGTTCGCGGTGCCGTTCGAGGAGATCGCGCCGATCGTCGGACGCACGCCGGCCGCCGCGCGGCAACTGGCGAGCCGCGCCAGACGCCGCGTGCAGGGCGCGCCGCCCGCGCCGGATGCCGATCTAAGCCGGCAGCGCGGCATCGTCGAGGCTTTCCTCGCGGCATCCCGCAACGGCGACTTCGAGGGGCTGCTTGCCGTGCTCGCGCCCGACGTCGTGGTACGCGCCGATCAGGCTGCGCAGCGGCTCGGCTCGCTGCCGGTCATCCGCGGCGCCGCAGCGGTCGCCGAAAGCTTCAAGGGACGCGCGCAGGCCGCGAAGACAGCGCTGGTCGACGGCGAGATCGGCGTTGCCGTCATCTTTGGCGGCGCGCTGCGCATCGTGCTGCGGGTCACGATTTCAGGCGACCGTATCGCGGCGATCGACGCGACCGCCGAGCCCGCGCAGATCGAGACCTTCGATGTCGAGGTGCTCGATCCGAGTTGATCGCAGCTAGAGGCGAACAGGCTGCGATGTTAGTGTCTTCCCTGCGCTATACAGGGAGGACAATCATGAAACTATCCATCAAATTGCTTGCGTCGGCCGGCCTGCTTTCGCTCGCTTTCGCCCCCTCTTCCGCCTTTGCCGCTGCGGATGAAAAGCTGCGCGCGGCCGCCGAGCAGGCCCAGCCGGCCGTGATCGAGAGCCTGCACGACATGGTGCTGATCGAATCGGGCTCCAGCGATGTCGAAGGCTTGAAGAAGATGGCCGACTACACCGAAGCGCGGCTGAAGGCGCTCGGCGCCAAGACCGAGCGGCGCAAGACCACGAAGGGCGCCGGCGCCGATATGGTGATAGGCACCTTTGAGGGCACCGGCAGCAGGAAGCTGATGCTGATCGCGCATATGGATACGGTCTATGAGCACGGCATCCTCGACAGCCAGCCCTACAAGGTCGACGGCAACAGGATCTACGGGCCCGGCATCGCCGACGACAAGGGCGGCATCGCCGTCATCCTGCATTCGCTCAAGATCCTGCAAGATACCGGCTGGCGCGACTACGCAAAACTCACCGTGTCGTTCAATCCGGATGAAGAGGTCGGCTCGATCGGCTCCGGCGAGATCATCTCCGAGCTCGCCGACCAGCACGATGTGGTGCTGTCCTGCGAGCCGACGGTGGCACCGCCGGTGGCCAAGAACGAAAGCCTGCTGCTCGGCGCCAGCGGCACCGCGACCGGCACGATGGACGTGAAGGGCAAGGCCTCGCATGCCGGCGCTGCGCCGCAGCTCGGCCGCAACGCGCTGATCGAGCTCGCGCATCAATTGCTGCAGACCCAGGACGTTGCGAAATCCATCCCGGGCACGCAGCTGAACTGGACCACCGCGAAGGCCGGCACCGTGCGCAACCAGATCCCCGATCACGCCAGCGCCGGCGCCGACATCCGCCTCACCATTCCGGACGGCGTGCAAAAACTGCAGGCGGCACTCGACGAAAAGGTGAAGGACAAGCTGATCCCCGACACTGAGGTAACCGTGAAGGTCGCCGCGGGCCGCCCGCCCTTCGTCGCGAACGATGGCGGCCGCGCGCTCGCCAAGCAGGGACAGGCGATCTATGCGGAACTCGACCGCACGCTGGATATCGCGGAAATGACCGGCGGCGCGACCGACGCCGGCTACGCCGCGCGCAGCGGCAAGGCCATCGTGGTCGAAAGCTTCGGCCTCGCCGGCTGGGGCTATCACGCCCGCGACGAATATATCGACACCAACTCGATCGTGCCGCGGCTCTATCTGATGACGCGGATCCTGATGGAGCTGGGCAAGGCGAAGTAGCGGGAGCGCGCAGCAGCATCCGTTGAAACAGCAGCGCCAATCTTTGGCGCCGCCACCCTTGGCCACCCCTCTCCCCAACCCTCCCCCACAAGGGGGGAGGGAGCCTGACCCGTGTGCTCACCTCACTTGATTAAACCTCCGCCCCGGTTCGCGGGGCGGCGGTGCCACCTCTCGGACGCGACGCGGCTCTCTCTCCGTTCCCTCCCCCCTTGTGGGGGAGGGTCAGGGAGGGGGGTGCCGCTTGCTCCGCTGAGCAATTGAGGCTGACTGATCGCCGCAACCGATGTGATAACGACCATCGGAACCTCGGGAGAAATGTCGAATTCTCAATCGGTTAACGTCTCCGGAAACTCCCGCCTTGACCACCTCTGCAACCCGCAGTAGTTTCCATTTTCGAACACGGAATTCCGTATTTCAATTTGGACAGTCGGCATATGATCCCGTTGGACCCGCTTCCGAACCTGATCGACCAGGTCTACGGGCGATTGCTCGAAGCGATCATTGACCGCACGCTGCTGCCCGGCCAGCGCATCACCCAGAACGAACTTGCCGATCGGCTTGGCGTCTCGCGCCAGCCGATCTCGCACGCGCTGCACCTGTTGCATCGCCAGGGCCTCGTCGCGGAGAGCGGCAAGCGCGGCTTCGAGGTGACGCAGCTCGATCCGCAGCGCATCCGCGAGCTCTATGAAGTGCGCGGCGCCATCGATGCGCTGGCGGCACGGCTTGCCGCGACGCGTGTGAAAGAGGATTCCGCGGCACGTGGGCAGCTCGAAGGCGCGCTGGAAGCCGGGCGCGCGATCGACGACAACGCGCCGCTGGCGCGCCTGATCGCACTCGACGTCGACTTCCACAGCGCGATCTACCGGCTGGCCGGCAATACCGCGATCGAGGAAATGATCGCGCCACAATGGCCGCATATGCGCCGCTCGATGGCAACCGTGCTCGCCGAGCTCGATTACCGCGACAGCGCCTGGACCGAACACGAGACCATCGCCGCGCATATTTTCTCCGGCAACGCCGCCGCCGCCGAGGCTGCGGCGCTGGCGCATGCGCAGACGGCGGGGCGGATGACCGAACAGAAGCTGAGGGCGATCGACGTGGCGGCGTGAGCAAACAAAGCCGTCATGCCCGGGCTTGACCCGGGCATCCACGTCTTGCTTCGCCGCCTGGCAGAAAGACGAGGATGTCGGGGACGAGCCCGGCCATGACGAAGAGAGAACAACAACAGGAGGAAAGCACCATGAAACTGACGCCGGATCAGATCGAATTTTTCCATCGCGAAGGCTGGCTGTTCCTGCCCGAGCTGTTCAGCCAGGAAGAGGTCGATTTCCTCGCCCGCGAGGCGGTCTCGATCTATGACGCCAATCGCCCCGAGGTGTGGCGCGAGAAGAGCGGTGCGCCGCGCACGGCCTTCGCCGCGCATCTCTACAACGAGGCGTTCGGCCTCCTCGGCGCGCATCCGCGCATGATCGACCCGATCGAGCAGCTGTTTGGTGAGAAGGTCTACATGCATCAGTTCAAGATCAACGCGAAGGCGGCCTTCACCGGCGACGTCTGGCAGTGGCACCAGGACTACGGCACCTGGAAGCGCGACGACGGCATGCCGGAGCCGCGCGCGATGAACATCGCGATCTTCCTCGACGAGGTGATGCCGATCAACGGCCCGCTGATGCTGGTGCCGCAGAGCCAGACCGCCGGCGATCTGAAAGCGTCGCACGATCTCGAGACCACATCCTACCCACTGTGGACGCTGGACGAAGAGACGGTGACGCGCCTTGTGAAGCAGGGCGGCATCGTCGCGCCGACCGGCAAGCCCGGCGGTATGCTGATGTTCCACGGCAATCTGGTGCACGGCTCGAGCGGCAACATCACGCCCTACCCGCGCAAGATCGTCTATTTGACGCTGAACGCGGTCTCGAACTACATCCGCACCCCGACGCGGCCCGACTACATCGCGCACCGCGACTTCGCACCGATCCAGACCGTTGCCGACGACGCACTGCTGCGGCTGGCGCGTGCGCCACGGCAGGCGGCGGAGTAATCTCCCTGATGTCGTTCCGGGGGCGCGCGAAGCGCGAACCGCAGATGCGCAATCGCGCATCGGGGAACCTCGAGATTCCGGGTTCGACGCTAGCGCGTCGTCCCGGAATGACCCTTTTGTTTGGAAAGCAAAATGAACCTGCACCACCTCCTCAAAACCCGCGCCGCCGCCGGCAAGCCGGTTCGCGTCGTCCTGATCGGCGCCGGAAAATTCGGTTCGATGTTCCTGTCGCAGGTGCCGCACACGCCGGGGCTCGAGGTGCCCGTGATCGTCGATCTCGACCGCGACCGCGCGCGCGAGGCGTGCCGCACGGTCGGCTGGGACGACGCGCGGATCGGCGCGACCACCTTCACCGATGACGGCGCGCGCGCGATCGCCGGCGGTGCGTTCGACGTGGTGGTGGAAGCGACCGGCAATCCCGCCGTCGGCATCCGCCATGCCCGCGCGGCGATCGCGGCCGGCAAGCATGTCGTGATGGTCAATGTCGAGGCCGATGTGCTGGCGGGCCCGCTGCTCGCCGAGGAGGCGCGCAAGGGCGGCGTGGTCTATTCGCTCGCCTATGGCGACCAGCCGGCGCTGACCGCGGAGATGGTCGATTGGGCGCGTGCGACTGGCTTTCGCGTCGTCGCCGCCGGCAAGGGTACCAAATACCTGCCGGCCTATCACGACGTGACGCCGGAAGGCGTGTGGCAGCATTACGGGCTCACATCAGGCGAGGCGCAATCCGCCGGCATGAATCCGCAGATGTTCAACTCCTTCCTCGACGGCACCAAATCCGCGATCGAGATGGCGGCGATCGCCAATGCCTGCACGCTCGACGTGCCGTCGGAGGGCTTGCTGTTTCCGCCCTGCGGCGTCGACGACCTGCCGCATGTGATGCGGCCGCGCGACAAAGGCGGCGTGCTGGAGAAATCCGGCATCGTCGAGGTGGTGTCGTCGCTGGAGCGCGACGGGCGTCCGGTGTTTCGTGATCTGCGCTGGGGTGTCTATGTGGTGCTGGAGGCGCCGAACGACTATGCCGCGGACTGCTTCAGGCAGTACGGCCTCAAGACCGACGCGTCCGGCCGCTATGCGGCGATGTACAAGCCGTATCATCTGATCGGGCTCGAGCTGAATATCTCCGTCCTCTCGGTGGCATTGCGCAACGAGCCGACCGGGCAGCCGCGCGGCTTCCGCGGCGACGTCGCAGCGGTGGCGAAACGCAATCTGCGCGCCGGCGAGATGCTCGACGGCGAAGGTGGCTACACGGTATGGGGCAAGCTGATGCCCGCCTCCGCCAGCCTCGCCGCCGGCGCATTGCCGATCGGGCTCGCGCATCGCGTCAAGCTGAAGAACGACATCGCCCATGGCGCTGTCGTGCGCTGGAGCGACGTCGAGGTCGACGAGAGCAACGACACCATCAAGACGCGCAAGGCGATGGAGCAGGCGTTTTCGCGGTAGCGCTTTTTTGCTGTTCATTCCAGCGGAGCGACGTCCTTCACCTCTCCCCGCGCTTTGCGGGGAGAGGCGTAGGCCGCCTTTGGCGGCCGTTCTCAAGAACGCCGAAGCGTAGCTTCGGCTATGTCGCATCGAAAGATGCGATCCGGGTGAGGGGCGAGGCGCGGTGCTCGACAAGCAGCAAGGTGCTCGCCGGATAGAGGCCGCTCACCCCAACCCTCTCCCCGTAAGAACGGGGCGAGGGAGAAGAGAGAGCACCGCCGAACGACTCACGGCAACAGGTGCCTCGCCTTCGCCAGCTTGAACCATTTGCGGAACATGGCTTCGGTATCCATCATCTCGGTGAAGCCGGCCTGGTTGATCTTCACCGTCGACACGATCGAGGGCGGACCGGATTCAGTCTGCCCGTAGCGCATGCTGTAATCGGCATATTGGAACGACAGGCCGACGAACTCTTCCAAGCCAGGTGCGATCAGATCGTGCTTCCTGCGCAGTTCGTCCCACAGCGCGATCCATTTCGGATACTCCTGCGCCAGCGACAGCGGCACATGGCGGCCCGGCGCCATCTCGAGGGCATCCGATACCGCCGGCCAGATATTTTCCCAGGTGAAGACGTCGCCATTGGTGACGTTGAAGGCTTCATTGCGCGCGGTCTCGGCCTCGCCCGACCAGGCGATCGCGCGCGCCAGGAGATCGACGTCGACCGCCTGCGCGACGCGCGGCGCACCGCCGGGATAATCCAGCGGCCTGCCCTGCGCGCGCAGCACCGCCGCATAGACGCCGAGCGGCGGGATCAGATCCATCGCACCGCCCATGGCTTCGCCGATGATCAGCACCGGCCGCAGGATGCTCCAGTGCCAGCTCTTGCCGCGTTGTAGCTCGCGCAGAAAATTCTCTTGCGCCCAGTAGAAATTCGGCTGCTCGTACATTTCCGAACGGCCCTCGCGCGCCGGCACCGTGAGCGGCCGGACATGCACGCCATAGGCCTTGGTGCCCTGCAACAGTGCAACGTGCTTGAGATCGGGCGCGACGGGTTCGAGCACGCCCATCAGGTTGCGCAGCATCCGGTCGTTGGTTTCGATCTGCCCGGCATCGCGCCAGCCGTCGACCAGGCTCGGCGCTTCGTAAAGCGCGGCATAGATCAGGTGCGTTGCGCCGGCGAGCTCGGCCGCGGCGCGGCGGCAATCCTCGGCGCCGGTGAGGTCGATTCGCACGTGCTGCGCACCGTAGAGATCGCGCGGCTTGCGCCGCGACAGCGCAATGCGCTCGCAATCGCCGGATGCGCCGAAGTGTCGCAAGGCGGCGTTGCCCACGAGGCCGGTCGCGCCGGCGACCACGACTTTCTTGTTGGCCATGTCCTTGAACTCCCATCAACTCACCTGCACTGCGTAGCAGATCACGGCATGACCGGCAGGTATCAGATGAGACCAGCAGCGTCGATTTTCCTTCGCAACTGCAACGAAGGCGGGCGCTTGATTTCCTCCGGCAAACGATCATCCTGACCTGTGGAACCGAAAGCTCGGATTTCCATACACAAGAGCCCGTCGAGGGCCACCGGACACATTCATCACAGCAACGTCGATCGATCGGCGAAGAAAGACGGCATCAAGATCGTTCCCCTTGTCGAGGCATCGGCACACAGGAGGAATACGCATGAAGCGTCGTGATTTCTTGAGGGCAGGCGGCGTCGGGCTGGCTGCGACGGCGGTCGCTGCGCCCGCGGTCGCGCAATCGATGCCGGAGGTCAGGTGGCGGCTCGCGGCAAGCTGGCCGAAGGCGCTCGATACGCTCTATGGCGGCTGTGAATTCTTCTGCAAGCGCGTCGCCGAAATCACCGACAACCGTTTCCAGATCCAGTCTTTCGCCGCCGGCGAGATCGTGCCCGGCCTGCAGGTGCTGGACGCCGTGTCCAACGGCACGGTCGAGATGGGCAACACCGCGCTGTATTATTACTGGGGCAAGAATCCCGCCTTCACCTTCGGCACGGCGCTGCCATTCGGCCTCAACACGCGCCAGCATATTTCCTGGCTGCAATGGGGCGGCGGCAGCGAGCTGATCAACAACCTGCTTGCGGAATACAATTGCGTCGGCATTCCGACCGGCTCGACCGGGGCCCAGATGGGCGGCTGGTTCCGGAAGGAGATCAAGTCGATGGCGGATTTGCAGGGGTTGAAATTCCGCGTCGGCGGCTTCGCCGGCACCATCATCGCCAAGGTCGGTGGCGTGCCGCAGCAGATCGCCGGCGGCGACATCTATCCGGCGCTAGAGAAAGGCACCATCGACGCCGCCGAGTGGGTCGGGCCCTATGACGACGAGAAGCTCGGCTTCGTCAAGGTCGCGAAATTCTACTACTACCCCGGCTGGTGGGAAGGCACCGGACAGGGCCACAATGTGCTGAACAAGGACAAATGGAACGCGCTGCCGAAGCATTATCAAGCCGCGATCCAGGCCGCGTCCGAAGACACCTTCACCTGGGTCACCGGA